>NZ_BAGL01000124.1 GCF_000308875.1 Nocardia transvalensis NBRC 15921 | reverse complement strand
GTCGTGATGCCGTCCACCACCTGGTCGTAGACGCCGCGCTGGACGAAGACCCGTGAGCCGCAGACGCATCCCTGGCCGGAATGCACGAAGATGCCCATCGAGGCCATCATGATGGCCATGTTCAGGTCGGCGTCGTCGTAGATCAGGACCGGTGACTTCCCGCCGAGTTCGAGCATGACCTTCTTGAGGTTGCCCGCCGACGCCTGCACGATCTGCTTGCCGACCTCGGTCGACCCGGTGAAGGCGATCTTCTCGACATCCGGATGCGCGGTGAGCGCCGCTCCCGCCGTGTGGCCGTAACCGATCAACAGGTTGACGACACCGTCGGGCACCCCGGCCTCGGCGATGATCCGCTCCAGGAGCACGGCCGACAGCGGCGTCTCCTCGGCGGGTTTGACCACGCTGCTGCACCCCGCGGCGAGGGCCGGGGCGATCTTGGCGCACGCGTTGAAGATCGGGCCGTTCCACGGAAAGATCAGTCCCACAACGCCGTAGGGCTCCTTGAGGGTGTAGGCGTGCATCTCCGCGAAGGAGCCGGAGACGCCGCCCTCCATCTGCACCTCGTAGGCGTTGCCGTTGACCTTCGTGCACCAGCCGGCGTAGTAGCGGAAGAACTCGGCGCAGGTGGGAACGATCATCCGCGCCTGCGCCATCGGCATGCCGGTGTTCAGCGAATCGAGTTCGGCGAACTCCTCGGCGTGCTGATCCATCAGATCGGCGATCCGCCACAGGACCTTGGCCCGCTCCCGGGCCGGCAGACCGCGCCAGACGCCCGCCTCGAACGAGGCCCGCGCCCGCGCCACCGCCTCGTCGACGGCCTCCTGCCCGCAATCGGTGAACTCGGTGATCTGCTCCTCCGTCGCGGGGTCGATGACCGGGATGACCGCACCCGTCCCGCGGCGCTTACGTACTTCGTCCAGTACCGACTGCACTGTCATCAGGGATCCCTTCTGGAACGGCAATTCTCAAAGGCGAGAATAGCATTTCCACATCCGCGCGGCAGGTACGACGTTCATTCGTTCACTTCGGTCAGGATCTTGCCGAGGTGGTAGTCGAGGGTGCGGCGGACCTCGGGGAGGGTGCGGGTGCCGTGGAGGACGTCGCCGCCGAGGGAGACGGCGGCGGAGACCAGGATGTCGGCCTCCGCGCGGGGATTCAGGGTCGAGGGGGCCGCGCCGGTGTGCTGGGCGTGGGTGATGACGGCGGTGACGAGGTCCTCCAGGGGGTGCTGGTCGTGGAGGAAGACCGCTGCCAGGGCGGGGTCGGTGAGGCTGCGCGCGTAGTAGGCGGCGAGTACGCGCAGGGTGGAGCGCCGCTGTGCGTCCAGTGGCAGCAGCTCGTCGACGATCGCCCGGAGCAGGGCGGCCGGGTCCCGCGGATCGGCGGTGATCCGCCGCCCGGCCCGGTGCTCGTTGTCCTGGTGCAGCAGGCGCAACGCGGCGACGAGCAGGTCGTGTTTGCTGCGGAAGTGGTACTGCACCGCGCGGGTGGAGACGCCGGCCTCGGCGGCGACCTCCCGGACGGTGGCCGCGTGCAGGCCGCGCTCGGCGGCGATGCGCCACACCGCTTCGACGATCTGCCGCCGCCGCGGATGCGGTGACGCCGGTTGCGGGACCGGCGGCGCGACGCGGCGGCGGTACGCGCGGGCCTGGCAGCTGCGCGAGCAGTACACCCGCCGGCGACCGCGGCCCCGGTCCGCGAGCGCCGTGCCGCACATCGCGCATCCGGCACTCATTTCGTCACACCGGCGGCCGGGTTTTCCCCACAGGAAGTGTGATGGAAGTCAACGTGTGCACAGGTTTTCGCCACATACCGACGATACGTTCGTGTCATGACGAAGTGGGAGTACAAGGTCCTGACCTATCCGATCAGCGAGTTCCGCAAGAAACTGCCGAACTACCAGGAGATGGAGGCCGAACTCAACAGCCTGGGCGCGGCCGGCTGGGAGATCCTCAACGCCGTCGCCCCCGGACGCGGCCAGGGACAGGCCACCGAAGTCGTCCTGATCGCCCGCCGCCCCGCCGCGGCCTGACAACGTCGGGTCACACGACCGTGAAGGTGATGTGCAGGTCTCGTAGTCCGTGCAAGAGGAAGGTCGGCTCGTACGCGTAGGAGCGCCCCTCGCGCCGCGGCCGAAGGCGATGTGCTCGCGGGAGTTCTTGCGGCCGGGCTGGAATTTGTCGCGACGACCCCGTAGTGCGGTTCCCGGAACACCGGATTCGGCTGCGCAGGTGCGCCGGATACTCGTAGATCTCGCCTTATCACTGATCGATCGATCAAATGTTAGGGTGGACCATGCTTACCAGCCGTTTCGGGCCGTCAAGGGATGCGATGCCGCGCGCACATCGGCTGCGCGTCAGTGCTTCCGGAAGGCACCGCTGAATGCCGGCCAAGCGCGCCACCGGAGCCGACGAGGCCGGGACCAGGACGCGACTGATCGAGGCGACCGCTCGGATCATCCGCGAGGAGGGGTACGCCGCGGCGACCTCGCGCCGGGTGGCGGCGGCCGCGGGGGTCAAATCCGCCCTGGTGTACTACTACTTTCCCACCATGGACGACCTGTACGTCGCGGTCATGCGTGACGGCGGGGACAAGGCGCTGGACCGGATGCGCCAGGCCCTCACCGCCGACGATCCGCTGCAGGTGTTGTGGGAGATCAACACGGACGCCCGATTCGCCCAGCTGAACACCGAATTCATGGCACTGGCCAACCATCGCAAGGCGGTCGGCGCCGAGCTGAAGGCGTACGCCGAACGGGTCCGCGACATCGAGACCGCCGCCGTCACCTTCGTCCTGCGTTCGCACGGGGTCGATCTCGGCCGCTACCCGCCGATAGTCGTCTCGATGCTGCTCACGGGCGCGGCGCGCATCCTGTGCAACGAAGGTGCGGTCGGAATGCGGCAGGGGCACACCGAATTACGCGCCTTCGTCGAAGAACTGATGGGCCACTACGGCCCGGCGACGTCGGCCGAAGGTGCCGGATAGTTTATCGATCGATAAAAATGCGTCCGGTCGAGGGCTCCGGGCTCGATGTGGCCTCGATCACCGCGAGCTTGACCTCAATATTAGTTGTGGTTGCACGCTGAGCCGGTAACAGTAGCCGCACAGCACGGAGAACCACATGACGAGCCCCGCTCCCCATGCCGATGTCGAACACGTTCAGGGCCCGGTCGATCCGCTGCGTCTCGCGGTGGTCATCGGCAGCACCCGGGAAGGACGGTTCGGCACCACCGTCGCCGACTGGTTCGTCGGTCAGGCCGGTCGCCGAGACGCGTTCGCCACCGACATCATCGATACCCGCGAGGCCGACCTGCCCCATGCCTTCGGCGCGGCCGGGGGCGGCCCGTCGCTGGCGGCGGTGACCGAGAAGCTGTCCCGCGCAGACGCTTTCGTGGTGGTGACACCCGAGTACAACCACAGCTATCCCGGCTCCCTCAAGAACCTCGTCGATGCCCATCACGCCGAATGGCAGGCGAAGCCGGTGGGCTTCGTCTCCTACGGCGGCATATCCGGTGGCCTGCGAGCCGTCGAGCATCTGCGGCACGTGTTCGCCGAACTGCACGCCGTCACCGTCCGCGACACGGTCAGCTTCGCGAACCCCTGGGGACGATTCGACGACGCCGGTCGCCTGACCGATCCGGACGACGCCGTCACCGCCGCGGCGACACTGCTGGACCAATTGACCTGGTGGGGTACCGCATTGCGGACCGCCCGCGCCACCACCCCGTACGGACGGTGACAGCGATGACAACCGAAACGATTCCCGCGCCGGGCGCCACCCGCGGCCCGATGGCGATCGCGCTCGTCCTCGTGGTCGGCGCGATCATGGCGACGCTCGACCAGACCATCGTGAACGTCGCCGTCAACACGTTGTCGGTGGAGTTCGATACGGGCTTGAGCGTGATCCAGTGGGTGACCACCGGGTACTCGCTGGCACTCGGCGCGGTCGTTCCGGCCTCCGCGTGGCTGGTCGGCAGGGTCGGCGCCAAACGCCTGTACCTGGTAGCGGTCGCCGCCTTCGCGCTCGGTTCGGTGCTGGCCGGGCTGGCCTGGAACATCCAGTCGCTCATCGCCTTCCGGGTAGTGCAGGGCGCGAGCGGCGGGCTGCTCATGCCGGTCGCGATGACGATCCTGCTCCGCGCGGCCGGACCGGAGCGGCTGGGGCGGCTGATGAGCACTCTCGGGCTGGCCATTCTGGTCGGCCCGCTGCTGGGCCCGGTGATCGGCGGGTATCTCATCGACGCGGTGTCGTGGCGGTGGATGTTCTTCCTCAACCTGCCCCTCGGCGCGCTGGTGCTGATACTGATCACCCGGGTGATCCCCGGCGACGCCCCGGAACCGCCGCGCCCGTTGGATATTCGAGGTCTGCTCCTCATGTCACCGGGGCTGGCGCTGCTCATCTACGGCGTCACCGCGGCGGGCGAGCACGCGGGATTCGCCACACCCTCCGTGTGGGCGCCGCTGCTGGCGGGAGCCGGACTGATCGCCGCCTTCGTCCGCCACTCGCTGACCACACCCGCGCCGCTGCTGAACCTGCGGGTGCTGGGCAACCGGACGACGGGCACGGCGGCCGCCCTGCTGGCACTGTTCGCGTTCGGCTACTTCGGATCGATGCTGTTGCCGCCCTTGTACTTCCAGACCGTACGCGGCGAATCGGCGCTGGCCGCCGGCGCGCTCGGCATCCCGTTCGCGCTGGCATCGGGGGCGACGATGCAGGTGGCGGGCAGGCTCATCGACCGGATACCATCCGGTCGCTATCTTCCCGTCTCGATCACGGTAGCGCTGACCGGATTCGTGCTGTTCGCGATCCAGCTCGACGCGGACGCACCGTACTGGACCCTCGCGGCGGCCATGCTCCTGATGGGCGCGGGCGGCGGCGGAACGATGATGCCGGTCCTGACCACCGCGACCCGTCAGCTGAACCGGTCGCAGCAACCCGCCGGATCGACGGTCCTGAACATGATCAGCACCACCGCCATGGCCGTGGGCACCGCGGTCACCTCGGTAACCCTGGGCGCGCTGCTACCGGTGGCCGGTGGGCTCCAGGACCTGCACGGCATGACCCCTGCGCAACGAGCCGACCTGGCCCCGGCCCTGGCCGAGGCGTTCCGGCACACCTACTTCATCGCCCCCGCCATGATCACCCTCGCGCTCATCCCGGCACTGTTCCTGCCTCGGAAGCGACTCAGCGAGGGCATCGACTCGCCACGACCGGTCAGTAGTGATTCTTGATGACGAAGTAGGAGCCGCGAATGGTCCCCGCCAGCTTCGATCTCTGCCTCGCGAATTTGAACGAGGCGAGTTCGGCGGGGATCTCCATACCGTCGGAGAGCTTGAACCCGACCGCGCGCTTGCCGGCGCTGTCGATCGAGTACATGACATTGATCGCCAGGCCGCTCTCGTAGAAGACGTAGGCGAAGCGAATGTCCTCCACCTGGAAGGCGGACGCCTCGAGCGGGGGCGAGGCGATGACGATGCCGCGTTCCTCCTCGAGGATCCGGCTCACCCAGTCGACGGTCGGCCGGGCATCGCCCGCCGGCTCGACGGTGAAATCGTGGCCGTATTTGTTCTTGAAGTAGCGGGCCTCGTTCGCTCGCAGACCGGCCAGCGCCGGGGCGACCGGTGAGGATTCCAGGCCCGTGGTCGAGACGGTGTCGAAGTCCACTGTGTATGGCATGACGAGTCGAACTCTACAGTCTTCAGCGCTCGAGGCTCGACAGGCGCACGGTGTGGGCCACGGCGGCGACATGGAGGCCGTCCGGGTGCGGCTCGATGGCGGTCAGGCGTGCGCCCAGCGGCAGTTGCCGCAGCGGGATGGTGAAGGTGACGAACTGGCGGATCGATGCCAGGGAGATCACCGGACCGCCCGCGGCGGACTGGACCGCGACCGGAGTGACGATTATGCCGTCGTCGGCCGGCGCGACGGTCACATCGACCGTCGCGGGCACCGAAACGCCGTCGACCAGGAAGGTTCCGGTGACGCGCAGTCCCTGCGGGCCGTTCGCTATCGACTGGACGTCGGTCGGCGCGAAGCTCTTCACGGTGTCGTAGGGGACCACGGCCGTCGCCGTCGCCGTCTCCGCGACGATATTCGACGTCTGCTGATGAATCAGATCGTTCAGCGGCGCGGAGACATCGGTCAGCGTGATGTCGAGGTCGTGGACGGAGATCTTCTCGTCGCTCCAGTCGCCGACACGCACGTCGATATCGCGATAGTGGCCGTCGACGGCCTGGGTCAGAAACGGGAAGCCGCGGATGTGGACGCTCGGCGGGTGCGCGAGGTCGTACTCGGTGGCGACCCGGCGTCCGATCTCGTTCTGCGCCAGCACGACGGCGACCCGGTCGCCGGCGACCAGCGCGATCGCCAGGACGACGATCAGTATCAGTAGCGCGCGCATACCCTCATCCGTCGGTGTCGAACATCGATGCCGGAAGTTCCGGCGGGGGCGGCAACGGGGTGGAGGACAGCCGTTCGGCGGTGCGTTTGGTCATGCCGAACATTCGCAGGGTACGGAAGGCCATCTCGTCGGTGAGCGCGCCGGCGTCGGCGTCCGGCCGCGCGTCGAGCAGTTGCAGCAGGCCGAAGAGCGTGCCGCCCGCGGCCATGACCGCCAGATCGGGGTCCATCGGCTCGAAGCGCCCGGCTTCCTGTGCGGCGATGATGTCGCGGCGCGCGCGTGGCGCCAGGCCCTCGTCGCGCAACAGGATCGACGTACCGGAATGCAGGATCACCCGCACCACTTCCGGGACCTGCCGCTGCAGCCGCCCGGTCATCCGGAAACTCACCGCGAACACCTCGGCCGGATCCTCGTAGGGTGCGACGAAGCTGTCACGCATCTCGCTGTAGAGCCGCAGCGCCGCTCGCACGGCCTCGTCGAACAGCTGGTCCTTGGACTCGAAGTGGTTGTAGAAGGAGCCGAAACCGACATCGGCGGCATCGGTGATCTCCTGGATGCTGACCGCGGATCGTCTCTCGGACAGGAATTTCTGCGCCGCACCGAGCAGCGCGTTGCGGGTGCGTTCGCGACGCCGGTCGATGCGGTTGCGGACCGCGGGTTCGGAGGTCATCGGGCCTTCTCTCGTCAGCTCTGCGCCGAGTCTATCTGAGGAAAACATCAGTCACGATTCCGGTTGGTGATGATTTCATCAACTACTGCTTGACAAGGGATGTGATCGTAACTGATGATCTGATCAGAAAACGTCGTGGAGGTGGCAGTGACGAGCATCGACGAGGGTGTCGGCGCCGGGCGGACGGTCCGGGTCGGCGCGCGGGACATCTACTTCACCGAGGCGGGAGCGGGACCCGCGCTGGTGTTGCTGCACGGCGGCGGGCCCGGTGCGTCCGGCATGTCGAACTACATGCGCAACGTCGAGGCGCTGGCGCGGCGGTTCCGGGTGATCGTGCCGGATATGCCCGGCTACGGTCGTTCGTCGAAGTCGATCGATCGGACCGATCCATTCGGTGACCTGGCCGGGGCCGTCGGCGGCCTGCTGGACGAACTCGGCGTCGCCGCGGCGCATGTGGTCGGCAATTCCTATGGCGGCGCGGCCGCGTTGCGACTGGCCATGGACCGCCCGGAGACGGTGAACCGGTTGGTGCTCTTGGGTCCCGGCGGTGTCGGCACCACGCGGTCACTGCCGACCGCGGGGCTGAACGAACTGCTGAACTACTACACGGGGACGGGGCCGAGCCGCGAGAAGATCGCCCGGTTCGTCCGCGGGTACCTGGTCCACGACGGCAGCGCGGTGCCCGGTGAGCTGATCGAGGCACGCTATCGAGCCAGTCTCGACCCGGAGGTGATCGCGAATCCGCCGCTGCGCCGTCCCTCGGGACCGCTGGCCCTGCGCACGCTGTGGCGGATGGACTTCACGCGCGATCGCCGGTTGGGTGCGGTCACTCATCCCACGCTGGTCGTCTGGGGAGCCGACGACAAGGTCAACCGCCCGGCCGGTGGGCGTGTGCTGGCCGAGACCATGCCGAACTGCGACCTGTACCTGGCCGCCCGGACCGGCCACTGGGTGCAGTGGGAGCGTGCCGAGCTGTTCAACGACCTGGTCGCCGGTTTCCTCGGGGCGGACTCGTGACGGGCCCGTCGCGGCCGGGCGCCGACTCCGTATTCGGCGCGGTGCACCTGGGATACGTTGTCGTGCACTCGAATCGGCTGGCCGACTGGCGGCGGTTCGGAGCCGAGGCGATCGGTCTGCACGTCGACGAACTCGACGACGCCACCGTGCGCTTCCGGCTGGACGAGCGGGCCTGCCGCTTCCTCGTCCGGCGCGGCCCCGCCGAGGATGTCGTCGCACTGGGCTGGCATGTCGACGACCACGAGACCTTCGACCGCATCGTCGCGCGGGTGACCGGCCGCGGTCTGCCGGTCGCCGAGGGCAGCGCCGAGGACGCGGCGCTGCGCGGAGTCGAACGGCTGTGGCGCTTCGCGGGGCCGAAAGGCATTGCGCAGGAGATCTTCACGACACCGGTGACGACACCGGCGCCGCTGCGCATGCGGAGCTCGGGCTGGGTCACCGGCGAGGCGGGGCTGGGTCACGTGGCGATCGTGTCGCGGGAGCCGGAGTCGATGCGCGGCTACTTCCGGACGGTCTTCGATTCCCGGCTCAGCGACTACATCGACGAGACCGTCTCCGGGCTGCGGATGAGGATCCGATTCCTCCGGGTCAACGAACGGCACCACTCGATCGCCATCGCCGGCATACGCGGCATGCGGATCGACCCGCTGCGAACATCGGTGCAGCACATCAACATTCAGTCAGCGACGCTCGACGATATGCTCGCCTCCTTCCAGCGCGTCACCGACCTGGGTTTCCGCATGCAGTGGTCGGTCGGGCAGCACACCAACGACCGCGAGCTGTCCTACTACTGCGTGACCCCGTCGGGCTTCGAACTGGAGGTCGGCTGGAACCCGGTCGTGATCGGGCCGGAACTCGAATCCACCTGGGAGCCGACCACCTACCAGGGCATCAGCGTCTGGGGTCACACGCCGGTGGGGGAGACCGTGCTGGGCAAGTTCGGTCAATTCCGGCAGGCGTTGCGGGCCGCCCGCACACCCGAGATCACCGTCCCGCAACTGGCGGAAGGACTTTCCCGGTGAACACCGATGTCGATGTGGTGGTCGTCGGGCTGGGCCCCACCGGCCTCACCCTCGCCAACCTGCTGGGCCGGCGCGGAGTGCGCGTCCTGGTGCTGGAACGCGAGCCGGAGTTCTACGGCATGGCCCGCGCGGTCTACACCGACGACGAGGGCATGCGGATCTTCCAAACCGCCGGAGCCGCAGACGAACTCGCCGCGGAGATGAATATCGACTCGACCGTGCAGTGGGTGCGCGGCGACGGACGGGTCCTGGTCCAGTTCCATCGGACCGACCGGCCCCTGGGCTGGCCGGTGGTGAACTTCCTGTACCAGCCGTACCTCGAGAACACCCTCGAGCGCGCGCTGCAACGGTATCCGCACGTGACCGTCCGGCGCGGCCGGGAGGTCACCCGCTTCGACCAGGACCGGACCGGCGTCACCGTCGAGCACGCCGAATGCCGTGGCACCGGATACGGCACACGCGCCCCCGACGCCGATCCGCGCGACGCCGAACGGGTCCGTGCGGCATTCCTGGTCGGGTGCGACGGCGGGCGCAGTGCCGTCCGCACCGGGCTGGGTATCGAGATGACCGGCACCAGCTTTCCCGAACGGTGGCTGGTGGTGGATCTGAAGGCCCGCGACGGCGCGGACGCGTTCCGGCATCTGCCGTATTTCGATTTCGTGTGCGATCCGGAGCTGCCCATCGTGTCCTGCCCGCAGCCGGACCGGCATCACCGCTTCGAGTTCATGCTCGCCGAGTCGCAGACGAAGGAGGAGATGGAGGATCCGGACACCGTGCGCCGGCATATCTCCCGCTTCGTCGATCCGGACGAGGTGGTCGTCCTGCGCAGGCTCGTCTACACGTTCCATGCGGTCGTGGCCGACCGGTGGCGCGACGGCCGTGTCCTGATCGCCGGCGACGCCGCGCACATGACTCCCCAATTCATCGGCCAGGGCATGAATTCCGGCGTCCGCGACGCCGACAACCTGTCCTGGAAACTCGCCGCCGTCGTGAAGAACCATGCCGCCCTGGAGATTCTGGACACTTACGAATCCGAGCGGCGTCCGCACGCCGAGGCGATGATCTACCTGTCGGTGCTGAACAAGCGGCTGGTCTCGGTCGGCAACCCGCTGGTCGCCGCGGCCCGCGATCTCGCGCTGACGACGGCGGTGCGAATACCGGTGCTGGGCGGGTGGATTCGAGCCGCGAAGATGAAGCCGTCGCCGCGGTTCCGGCGCGGCGCGTATCTCGGACTGCCGCGGCGCGGGGTGCGCGGTGTCGAGGGTGCGCTCGCCCCGCAACCCGAGGTCCGTACCTACGACGGCCGTCGCTGTCGCTTCGATGATGTGCTGGGGCCGGATTTCTCGCTGGTCGGGTACGGCGTCGATCCGCGTGCCCGCCTGGGCGTTTCAGAACTGAAAGCCTTGCGGGCCTTGGGAATTCGTTTCGTGACTGTGTACCCCCTCGGCGGTCGCCCCCAGGGGACGCCCGGCAGTGGACGCATTGCCGGTGACGACTACGCCGACATCGAGGACCATACCGGTGCGCTGATTCGGTGGTTCGCCAGAGCCGGTGTCGGTCACGGTGGACTACTCCTGCTGCGACCGGACCGATATGTGTTCGGCGCCTCCGCCGCCGGTGACGGCGACCTGCTGGTCACCGAACTGCTGGGCCGCCTGCTGGTCCCGGTCGAATCGTGCTCTGCGGCACCGGCGCCGAACGATGCTCCGACGGTCCGTGCGGCCGCCTCCGTCCGAAAGGGAAACGCGTGACCGACCCGCAAGCTCGTTCCGGTCTCAGTCGTCGCCGTGTGCTCGGAGCCGCCGTCGCCGGTGGCGCCGCGACCGCCGCGTCGAAAGGACTCGCCGATGCCGTCCCCGCGCTCCGGCGGCAGACCGCGCCCTCCGGGGCGTATCGCATCGACCTGCACGCGCATTTTCTGCCGCCGGACTACCGCGCCGCCCTGCTCGAGCATGGTCACGTCACCATCGGCGGCTATCCGACGCCGGACTGGTCGCCGGAGCAGGCGATCGCGTTCATGGACTACTACGGCATCCAGGCCCAAGCGCTGTCGGTGTCCGACCCGGGCGTCTCGTTCCTGTCCGGGAAGGAAGCCGAGGATATGGCCCGATACTGCAACACCTACGCCGCGAACCTGTTCGGGACCCACCCCACCCGCTTCGGCGCGTTCGCGGTGCTGCCCATGCCCGACATCCCGGCGTCCATCGCCGAGGCGGTCTACGCACTGGACGTGCTGCACCTCGACGGTGTCATCCTGCTGTCCGCCTACGACGGCGTGTACCTCGGCGATCCGCGCTTCGAACCACTGATGGCCGCGCTGAACCAGCGCAACGCCTACGTCTTCGTGCACCCCGCCGCGATACCCGATTCCGCGAAACCCGCACTGCCGCTGCCGGATTTCCTCGAGGAGTTCACCTTCGACACGACCCGCGCCGCCACCATGATGATGCTGACCGGCACGACCCAGCGGTACCCGGACATCCGCTTCCAGCTGGCCCACGCCGGCGGCACCCTGCCGTTCCTGTCCTGGCGCGTGGGCGTCGCCGCGAACACCGCGATAGGCCGCACCTGGCCACAGGACCGGCCGAAGCCCTCGCTCCTCGACGCCCGCGCCCAGATCTCGAACTTCTTCTACGACACCGCATTGAGCGGTTCCCCGGCGGCCATGTCGAGCGTGCTCGCCGTCACCGCCCGCACCCACATCGTCTTCGGCTCCGACTGGCCCTTCAGCGCCCTGACCCTCCCGCAATCCGGCACTCACGACCCCGCCCCGGAACTCGGCGACATCTTCGACCCCGACCAGCGCCTGGAGATCGAACGCCGGAACCCGCTACGCCAACTCCCGCGCCTCGCACAAGCAGTAGGCGCATGACGTGATGCGGTCGGCCCGCACGGCGAAGCATCAGCCGGCGATATCTCGCGGACGTGCTGCGGGGCGCGCGCGTGCGGTGGTCAGGGTGGCGGTGGCGGCATTGTCGGCGGTTTCGGGGGTGCATCGGCCGAAACCGCATGCCGTGGCCACCCCGTGCGCGGGTCGGCCGAGTGCGTTCTCGAACAGTGCCAGGGCCTGAGCGCTGTGATCGATATCGGGTGACACGACGCCGGCGATCGGCTGCCACCGTGGGTCCAGGGCGTTCAGCGGGCGGTAGAACTCATCGGTCAGGGGTGCCGGTTCGGCGCCGTATCCGCACGGGATGTGTACCGCGGGAAGCGGGATCCGCCGTTCGGGCAGTCGTGCGGCGACGGCGTTGAGCAGCCGTGTCGCGGGGGCGAGCGATGTCGGTGCCAGCAGGCTCGCGTGCTGGTAGTCGCCGTAGCAGAGGTGCAGAACGGTCTCCAGGCCCGCGGCATTCGTGCGGGCCAGCAGACTCGCGAGCTGCCGGGCGAGCAGGGGCCCCAGGACGCGGGCGGCGTGCAGTTGCTCGGCTTTGACCATCGCGAGCATCGCGATCGGAGTCTCGATCTGCCACACGATGTTTCGGTGCCGGGCCGACACCGCCGCCATTTCGCGAACGACGGCGTCGACGAAGACGGGAAGCCTGCGCACGGCGCCGAATACCGCGGCGGAATGGCGTAGCGCGCGTGCGGTGGGGAGTCCCGATGCCACGGCGGCGCCGGCGAAGACGAACATGGCCATGTCCAGGGGATTCGGCTGGCTTATCTGCAACCGCGTACCGGAGTCCAGTGGGTATTCCTTGCGCAATTCCTCGAACGCCGAGACGATTTCGCCGATCCGGTCCGCGCGATCCATGCCGACGTGCTCCGGCAGTAGCGTCTGTCCGCGTCGCACCCGGTAGGCGGGAAAGTCGCTGTAGTCGGCGAAGACGCCCGGCCGCACGAGTTCCAGGGTGTCGCTGTGGTGCGCGCGGGCGCGGATGTAGTCGAGGATCCAATCCGAATCGAGATCGCGCGGTATCGCGTCGACCGGCGATCCCGTGCTGCGGCTGAGAAACCACCGCAGCGCGGCGCGGTCGTCGGTAGCGATATCCGGCGGCAGGCTTCCTACGAAATGAGCGATACGAGTCATGATGGTTACTCCGAGCCCTGCTGATCATTTGCCCGAGAAGGGGTCGACCGGGTGCCAGGAAGTTACCGACCATGACGGCGGGCTTCATCGGTACGCCGTAGGGGCTGCTTAGGTAACCCGTTACGAGGTGCCGGAGTGTGCAATCGCCACGAGATCGGAACCCGCCGACCCGGTGTGGCTGAGATGTAACTCGAGAAATCCTGATCGATTGCTGGACAGCAGGTTTCGGCAGCGTCCAATTATGAACGGAAACACCACATCTCAGGCTCGGTTCAGCTCGCCGAGTAGTTGCCAGGTGCGGTGCTGGTCCTCCGGGGTCGTCAGATTCGTCTGGGAGAACACGACCTCCGTGGCGCCCGCGGCGAAATACTCCTCGACCCGTGCGGCGACGTGTTCCTCGTCGCCGATCACGACCAGGTCGGCGGCTCGGGACGCACCCGACAGGCCGATCATCCGGGCGTAGGAGGGGATGGCGTCGTAGAACGCGGTGGTCTCGGCCGCGGCCGCGCGGGCTCGCTCGACATCCGCGGTGACGACGCCCGGAACCAGTACGGCGATGCGGGGGCGCGGGCGGCCCGCCGCCTCGGCCGCGCGGGTGATCGGTGTGACGATGTGGTCGCGCAACGCGCCGGGGCCCACCAGGAACGGGAGCGTCCCGTCCGCCAGTTCGCCGGTGGCGCGCAGCGCCTGCGGGCCCATCGCCGCGACCAGGATCGGCACCCGTGGCGCCGCGCCGGCGACGGCGGCCGGCAGCGGATTCACGGCGGTGACGGTGTCGCCGTGGAAATCGACTGCGCCGGTGTCGAATACGGAATTCAGGACGGTGACGAACTCGCGCAGCCGGGTGATGGCCCGGGCGAATCCGACTCCGAAGACCCGTTCGGTGGTGCTCTCGGTGCCCAGCGCCAGGCCGAGCGTGAAACGCCCGCCGGTCGCGGCCTGCGCGGTCTGTGCTTGGCTCGCGACCAGCAGCGGGTGCCGCCCCGATATCGGCACCGCGGACGTTCCCACCTCGATCCCGGGCACCTCGCGACCCACGACGGCGGACAGCAGCACGGAGTCGTGGGAGAAGCCCTGCCCGAACCACAGTGAACTCAGTCCCGATTCGGCCACCCGGCGGCCGGCGGCGACACCCGCGTCCACGGCATTGTCGGTGGCGTCGAGGGCGAACGGTGACAGCGCTATTCCGATACTCACCATTGCGATAACCGGTGCGGTATGCGGATGATTCCCGCAATTCGCCTGTCGGCGAATACGGTTCATAAAATCAGAATGATTCCAATACTAAATCCGGATGATTCCAAGGCTATCCAATCGTGCCCCGTCGACGGCACTGTCGACGGAGTGACGGCGCGCCGTTTCCGGTGAATGCCGACGCCGCCGACGAGTACGGCCGCGGCCGTCGGCGCCTGGCTCGATCTGGAGGAGAGTGCATGTCAACTGTCGAGACTGTGGTGACGCCGGTGCCGCGGCCCGGGGCGGCCGAACTCACGGAACTGGTCGCCGATATCGCGGCCGACGCCGCCCGACGTCGCGCGGCCGGCGATACCGAACCGCCCGAGGCCGCCGTCGCCGCGGTCAAGCGGCTGCGCCTGGGCGCCGCGCGCGTCCCGGTCGCGGACGGCGGAGGCGGCTGGACGGTCGGCGAACTGTTCGCCTTCCTCATCGATCTCGCGGAGGCCGATCCCGACGTCCCGCATATTCTGCGCGTGCACTTCGGGTTCGTGGAGGAGCTGTACCGGCTACCGCGCACCGACGACAAGAGCGCCTGGATCGCCGAGGTCGCGGCGGGCCGACTGATCGGCGGCGCGCTCACCGAACTCGGCGCCAATCCCGTCGGCGATTACGTCTACGACAGCACGCTCACCGCCGCTCCGGGCGGATACCGGCTGAACGGCCGCAAGTTCTACAGCACCGGCGCGCGCTACGGCGATTATGTGCGGGTCACCGCGAAGGCGCCGGAGGGCGGCGTACTCAGCGCCATCGTGCCGGTCGACCGCGCCGGAGTGGAGCATGTGGACGACTGGGACGGCATCGGCCAGCGCCACACCAGCAGCGGCACAACCATTTTCACCGACGTCGCCGTGGCTCCCGAGGAAACGCTGCCCTTCCGCGATCCCCGCGCCGCCGACCGGCCCCGGCAGGCCTTTCCGCAGCTCTATCTGCACGCCCTGGCCGCCGGTATCCTGCGCTCGGTCGTCACCGACGCCGCCGACGTAGTGCGTTCCCGGGCACGGAATTTCGTCTTCGCCAATACCGGCGAACCGCGCCACGATCCGCAATTGCTGGCGGTGGTAGGGGAATTGGACGCGGCCGCCTTCGCCGCGGAGGCCGTCGTGCTGGCCGCCGCCGCGGCGCAGGACCGGTCCTTCGCCGCCGCCCGATCCACGGGCGTGGACCCGGCGCTGGAAAGCGATTCCTCGGTCCGGGCCGCCCAGGCCAAGGTCGCCATCGAGGATTTCGCGCTGCGCGCCGCGGGCCGGATATTCGATGTCGGCGGGGCCTCGGCCACCCGCGGTACGGCCGGGCTGGACCGGCATTGGCGCAATCTGCGCACGCTGTTCTCCCACAATCCCGCGGCCTACAAGGCGCGATCGCTGGGGAATCTGCGGGTCAACGACGAACCCCTGCCGCTGGCCGGGCATTTCTGAGGCGCACATGGCACACGATATGTCGCGGCGCCGCGCGCTGACCCTCGGCGGCGCGCTGCTGGGCGCCGGCCTCGCGGCGGCGTGCGGGACCTCGAACGCCGTCCGCGGTTCCGCGCCCGCGGGTTCGGCGCCGGCGCCGGGCGGGGAGATCACCTACCTCGCCGAGAAACTGATCGACGGATATCAGCAGCAGAGCACGGGATCCTGGCATGTCGCGCAGGTGTGGAACCAGATCGTCGAGCGGCTGTTCTACTACGACGCCGCCGGAAAGTTCCACCCGCATCTGGCCACGGGATTCACGCAGAACGACGAACGCACCGAATTCGGGCTGACGATCCGGCAGGGCGTCACATTCTCCAACGGCGAGCGCCTCGACGCCGAGGCGGTGGCCGCCAACCTGAACCTCCTCGGCAAAGGGGACAAGAAACGGGGAATTCCGCGCGCCGCCTATATTCCGACCACCTTCGACAAGGCCGAGGCGGTCGGCGAATACGAGGTCCGCATCCGGCTCACCGCGCCGTTCGCCGATTTCATCCAGAAACTGGGCGCCTGGACCACCGTCGGCATTCTCGCCCCGGCGACCGTCGCGGGGAGCCTGGCCGATCAATCCGACCTGTCCAAGATCTTCGGCACCGGCCCGTTCGTGGTCGAATCCTGGTCGCCCAGCAGGGAAGTGGTGCTGCGGCGGCGCGCGGACTACGCCTGGCCGCGCGGCGACACCGCGCACCGGGGCCCCGCGTATCTCGAGCGGGTGACGGTGAAACAGGTGATCGAACCCTCGCTGCGCATCGGCTCGCTGCAAGCGGGTCAGGTCGACGTCATCCACTACGTCCAGCCCACCGAGGAACCGTTCGTCACCGATGGGCTCCGGCTGATCGCGCCCGCCTTCTTCGGCAGCGTCTGGGGTCTGCAATTGCGCCTCACGGCCCCGCATATGGACGACGTCCGCGTCCGCCGGGCGCTCACGCACGGAATCGACCGGCGCGAGATCCTGGCGACCAATTATCCCAGCGGCGCGTGGACCGAGGCGAAGTCGACGTTCAACGATGTCGTGCCCGGCACACTCGATCTGCGCGAGAGATTCGCCTACGACCCGGACCGGGCGAACAGCCTGCTCGACGAGGCCGGGTGGACCGGACGCGACCGCGACGGCTACCGCACCAAGGACGGCGCGCGGTTGAGTTTCCTGATCTACCCCTCGGTCTTCATCACCACCTCCAAGGCGGATCTGCAACTGATCGCGCAGCAATGGCGCAAGATCGGGGTGCGGCTCGAGATCACCGGAACCGATTTCTCGAACTACAACACGGTGACCGCCCACCCGGATGTGCCGCTCTACGAGAACCATTGGCTGGCCGGCAGCCAGACCGAGATGTGGCGCTGGTGGCACAGCTCGCAGGGAAATCAGTTCATGGCTCCCGGCGCCGAACTCGACGGACTACTCGAGGCGCTGGCACAGGCGAAATCCGAGAACGACCGCATCGGCGCGTCGAAAGCCGTGCAGGAGTACGTCATCGACAACGCCTACTACATCCCGGTGCACGAATTCCGGGAGACGTGGGGCGCCGCCGACCGCCTGCGCGATCTCGGGGTCGACGGCCTGGGGCTGATCAGTTTCTACGACGCATGGCTCGACTCGTGAAGAGGGAACGGAATCAGGTGTCGCACTACACACGCTATGTCTCGGCGCGGATCGGCCAGGCCCTCGTCACGGCCTTTCTCGTCTACATCGTCGTCTTCGTCATCGTGACGCTGCTGCCGGGGGATCCGGTCTCCGGACGGCTGAGCAATCCGGAATACGGCTACACCAAGGACGAGATCGCGCAGATGCTCGTGTATTTCAAACTGGATCGGCCGGCGTGGGAACAACTCTGGATCGCGCTCGAGCGGCTCGCACACGGTGATCTGGGCCTGTCCTACGCCTCGAATCTGCCGGTCTCGACGCTGCTGTGGGCGGGCGTGCCGTCCACCCTGCACTTGGCGGGGACGGCTTTCCTGTTCGCGCTCGTCTTCGCCTTCGCCCTCGCGGTCGGCGCCTACTTCCTGCCGGACGGGTTCGGCGGGGGAGTGCTGCGCGCGTTCCCGTCGCTGTTCCTGTCGGTGCCCAATTTCCTCATCGGCCTGATCGTCATCAACGTCTTCTCCTTTCAGCTCGGCCTTTTCGTCATGAGCGATTTCCGGAGCCCGGAGGCGCTGATCTACCCGGCCGTCACACTGGCCGTTCCGGCGTCCGCCCCGATCGCCCAGGTGCTCCTGACCGCGCTCGACGGCGCTCGCGCGGAACAGTATGCGACGGTGGCGATTTCGAAGGGCCTCGGCCGATTCGAACTGCTGTGGCGGCACCTGCTGCCCAATGCGGCGCTGCCGACCTCGACGATCGCGGCGATCATCGTCGGCGATCTGCTCGGCGGATCCATCATCACCGAGGCCATCTTCGGCCGCACCGGCGTCGGGACCGTGGTCGAGAAGGCGGTCGGCGAACAGGACGTCCCGGTGCTACAAGCGGCGGTATTCCTGGCCGCCGTGCTGTTCCTGCTCATCAACCTCGTCGTGGATTTGGTCTATCCCGTCCTGGACCCGCGGCTGCGCACCACGGCGGCCGCGACATGACGGCCACAGCGATCATCGCGGAAAGGCGGGCGCTCCCGGCTCCACGCAGCGTCTCCACCGTCCTGGCCGTCCTGGTCGTCGCGGTGATCACGGCCTGGGCGATCGTGCCGGGCCTGTTCACGGGCCAGGATCCCTACGTCGGCGTCACGGCCGACAATTTCCAGGGCCCGTCCTGGGAGCATCTGTTCGGGACCGACCAGTTCGGCCGCGACATCCTGACCCGGGTCATCTTCGGCACCCGCTCGGCCGTCTCGACGGCACTGCTGGCCGTGGCCATCGGCCTGCTGGCGGGCAGTGTGATCGGCCTGGTCGCGGGGTTCTTCGGGCGGTGGGTCGACGCCGTGCTCGGCCGGGTGATCGACGCCCTGCTGGCGATTCCCGGATTCCTGCTGGCCGTCATCGTGATGGTGTCGCTGGGGTTCGCGAGCGTGAACGCGGCCATCGCGGTCGGGATCTCCTCGGTGGCGGTCTTCGCGCGGTTGATCAGGTCCGAGACCCTGCGCGTCAAGCACACCGCGTTCATCGAGTCGTCGCTGCTGATCGGCGGCGGGCGGGTGGTGGTGCTGTTCCGGCACGTGCTCCCGAATGTGTACCGGTCGGTGCTGGCGCTGGCGGTACTGCAGTTCGGCCTGGCCATCATCAACATCTCCGCGCTGGCGTTCCTCGGTTACGGGAACCCGCCACCGGCCCCGGACTGGGGGCTGCTGGTGGCCGAGGGCAAGAACTTCTTCTACCGCTATCCGTGGTTCGTCTACGCCCCCGGCACCGTCATGGTGCTGTCGGTCCTGGCATTGGGGCAGCTCAGCAGGCAGATCGGCAGGGACAGGTGAGATGACAGCGATAACCGACGTCCGACCCGGCGCCACGGAGGCCGCGGTCGCGGCACCCCTGCTCGCGGTGCGAGATCTGGCGGTCTCCTACAGCGGGAATCTCTCGGCGCCAACGGTTTCGGGAGTGTCGTTCGATGTGGAGGCCGGGCACACCGTCGCGATCGTCGGCGAATCCGGATCGGGCAAGTCGACGGTCGTGAACGCGATCCTGCGGCTGCTCGAGCATCGGGTCGCGGTCGGGGGCGCCGCCGAATTCCGCGGTCGCGACATCCTCCGGCTGCGCGGGCGCGAGATACGGCGCCTGCGCGGGCGCGAGATCGGTTTCGTCCCACAGGATCCCACCTCGTCGCTCAATCCGGTCCGCCGCATCGACCGCCAGATCTTCGAGGCGTTCCGGATCTCCGGCCGTCCCGAGTACGCGCGGCCCGCGCGGTTCCACGAGCAGGCGGTCGACCTGCTGGACTCGGTGGGCATCGCGCATCCCGAGCGGGCCCTGCACTCGTATCCGCATCAGCTCTCCGGCGGCCAGTTGCAGCGTGTGCTGATCGGCATCGCGATCTCACAGCGTCCCGCCCTGATCATCGCCGACGAACCGACGTCCGCGCTGGACGTCACCATTCAGAAGACGATCCTGGATCTCCTCGACCGGATGAAGGCCGAGCACGGCGTGTCGGTGCTGCTGATCACCCACGACCTCTCCCTCGCCGCCGAGCGCGCGGACCGGGTGGTCGTCCTCGACTCGGGCCGGGTGGCCGAATCGGGCGCGTCGGAACAGGTGCTGCGCGAACCGAAGTCGCCGTACGCGCGCCGGCTCGTCGGCGATATCCCGAGCATCGACCCCGACCGCTTCGCCGCCGCCAAGGCCCGCCGCGCACCGGCCGGCGAGGAGCCCGCACTGAGCGTGGCCGACGTGCGCAAGGTGTTCCGGATCGGCGCGCACCGGACGGAGGCGCTCGCCGGGGTGTCGTTCGACATCCCGGCGGGGCGCACGCACGCTCTGGTGGGGGAGTCGGGGTCCGGCAAGTCCACCCTGGCCCGGATCGTGCTGCGACTGCTCGAACCGGACGCGGGACGGGTGCTGGTGGCCGGGCAGGACATCTCGCACCTGGGCCGCGGCCCGCTGCGCGAGGCGCGCCGGAATCTGCAACTGGTGTACCAGAATCCGTTCCAGTCGCTCGATCCGACGTACACGGTCGGTCAGCTCGTCGCCGAGCCGCTGGTGCGCTACAAGCTGGGATCGAGGGCGGAGCGGCGCGATCGCGTGGTCCACGTCCTCACCCTCGTCGGGCTCGACGAGTCGTTCCTGAATCGCGGGATCCGCCGGCTGTCGGGCGGCCAGCGCCAGCGGGTGGCCATCGCGCGCGCACTGAGTACGAGCCCGAAGGTGCTGGTTCTCGACGAACCGACCTCCGCGCTGGATGTGACGGTGCAGGCCCAGATCCTGGAGGTCCTGGTCGATCTGCAGGTCGAGCTCGGGGTGAGCTACCTGTTCATCTCCCACGACCTGAGCGTGGTGCGGCAGCTCGCCGACACGGTGACCGTGCTGCGCCGCGGCGAGGTGCGCGAAGCCGGCAGCACCGAGGCGGTCTTCTCGCACCCGGCCACCGACTACACCCGCGGGTTGGTCGAGTCCATCCCGAAACCGTTGGAACACACAGAAGGAGACAGATCATGACGGCTGTACCCGCGTCCCGCCTGGGACTGGACATCGTTCCGGTCGCCGGATATATCGGCGCCGAGATCACCGGCGTCGACCTGCGCGAGGACCTCGACGACGCGACCGTCGCCGAGATCCGGCGCGCGCTGCACGAGTACAAGGTCGTGTTCTTCCGCGAGCAGCGGATCGGGCACGCCGAGCAGGTGGCCTTCGCCCGGCGGTTCGGCAAGGTCACTCCCGCGCATCCGCACGAGGAGAATCCGCCGGAGGGCTTCCCGGAGATCCTGCCGATCGACAGCCGCCGGTACGAGAAGAACCTCGGCCGGCCGCGGACCTCGTACGACCACAGCTGGCACACCGATGTCACGGCGCTGGTGAACCCACCGGCGGCGTCGATCCTGCGCGCCGACATCCTGCCGCCCTACGGTGGCGACACCGCGTGGACGAATCTCGTTGCCGCGTACGAGAATCTGCCGAAGGAGCTCCGCGATTTCGCCGACACCCTCGATATCAAGCACCAGTTCCAGACCCGCGCGACCACGGGGAGCCAGCGCGCCCGCAAGGTCGAGGAGGCCAACCTCGTCGCCTACCACCCGGCGGTCCGCGTACATCCGGTGACCGGCGAGCGGGCGCTGTTCGTCAGCCCCGGCTTCACCCGCGGCGCGCGCGAGATCCGCGGATTCAGCCCGGACCAGAGCGAGCGGCTGCTCCAGCTGCTGTGGTCGGAGGCGACCAGGACCGAGTACACCGTCCGATTCCGGTGGGCGCCGGGCAGTATCGCGTTCTGGGACAACCGCGCCACCGCGCATCTGGCGATCGCGGACGCGGGACATCTCGGGCACGACCGGGTGCTCTACCGCGTCACCCTGGAGGGCGATGTGCCCCGGGGTGTCGACGGGCGGGAGTCGGAGCGGGTGTCCGGGCAGCCGTTCCTGGGCGCATGAGCCGATATATCCGCTTCGCGGTCAACCTGATTCCGGGGCCCCTCCAGGCTCCGGACGGGTCGCATCCGTTCATCGATATCGATGACTTCGCCCGCTCGGCGCGCCTGGCCGAGCGGGCGCGGGTCGATACGGTGTTCTTCGCCGACTCGCAGGGCCTGGCCCCGAGGGGGCAGGGGTACGCCTATCTCGACCCGCTGGTGGTGCTGCCCGCGCTCGCCCGCGAGACCGAGCACGTCGGCCTGGTGGCGACCGTATCGACCACGTACAGCACGCCGTACGCGCTGGCCAGGTCGATCCTGTCGCTCGATCACCTCTCCCACGGCCGCGCGGGCTGGAACGTCGTCACCACGATGGACCCGGCCGTGGCCCGCAACTTCGGGAGCCAGGAGGCGCCGCCCCGGGCCGAGAGATACCGTCGCGCACAGGAATTCACCGAGGTCGTCGACAAGCTCTGGGCGTCGTGGCCCGACGACGTCACCGAGGCGTGGGACCTCGACCGGTTGCGGCATTCGCCGATCGACCATCGCGGCGAGTTCTTCTCCGTCGCGGGGCCGCTGCAACTGCCGCGCTCGCGGCAGGGCAGGCCGGTGATCTTCCAGGCCGGCGGATCGGACCAGGGCATCGACACCGCGGCACGGTTCGCCGACGCCGTCTTCTCGGTCGGCGTCGACGAACAGGCGTCCCGGGACTACCGGCAACGGCTGAACAAGGAGGCGCGCGGCGTGCGCGGCGACTCCGCGAGCGTCCTCGTCCTGCCGGGGATCTTCTTCAGCGTGGGCAGCACCACCGACGAGGTCCACCGACTGCTGCACGACGCGGAACAGGCGCTGGAGAGCACGGATACGCTGCGCCGGTCGCTGGCCCGGTTCGGCCTGGACCCGGAGACGGCGGACCTCGACGGGCCCCTCCCGCCGGAGATCGCGGTGACCGCGGGCACCCGCTCGATCGGATTCGCGCAGGGCGGTGTCGATCTGGCGCGGCGGCAGCCCGATCTCACGCTGCGCCGGTTCCTCGTGCTCGGCGGCGGCGGGCATCGGCGGGTGTTCGGAACACCCGAGTCGATCGCGGACGAACTGACCGGCTGGGTCGACCGGGACGCCGCGGACGGCTTCACGGTGTTCGCCGAGTCGCTGCCGCAGTTCGCCGAGCACATCGTTCCGGTGCTCCGGGATCGCGGCGTCCATCGGCGCGAATACACCGGCACGACCCTGCGCGACAACTTCCGGCAGCACACCGGCTGACGGCCGCTCACGACTACGACACCAGGAGACAACTGTGACCGACAGCGCGACAAGACAACTCGGTACGGGCGGGCCACGGGTTTCACCGATCGGCCTGGGCTTCATGAGCTTCCGGACCGGCGCGGAGCCGGCGGACGAACGTGCGGCGCGCGAGGTCGTCGACGCGGCCCTGGAGTCCGGGATCTCGTTCTTCGACACCGCCGACGTCTACGGTCCCGAGCACAGCGAGATCCTGCTCGGCCGGGCGCTGAAAGGTCGCCGCGATCAAGCGACCATCGCGACCAAATTCGGAAATCCCGTGGACCGCACCACCAATCCGGACGCGCGGATCGACGGCCGCCCGGAATACGTCCGGTCCGCCATCGACGCGTCCCTCCGGCGTCTGGACGTGGACCACGTCGACCTCTACTACCTGCACCGCGTGGACCCCGCCGTCCCGATCGAGGACACCGTGGGCGCGTTGAAGGAACTCGTCGAGGCGGGCAAGGTGCGCCACCTCGGATTGTCCGAGGCGGGCCCGGCCACCCTCCGCCGCGCCCACGCGGTCCACCCGATCGCGGCGCTACAGAGCGAATGGTCGGTGTTCAGCCGCGATATCGAGCAATCGACCGTGCCGGTGGCGCGGGAACTGGGCATCGCCCTGGTGCCCTACTCGCCGCTCGGCCGGGCCTGGCTGACCGGCACGGTGCACTCGCGCGACGACGTCAAGGCGCAGCTCACGGCGCACCCGCGCTTCGCCGAGGAGAACTTCGACACCAACCGCGCGCTCGCCGCCGAGGTCGTGGCGGTGGCCGCCGAACTGGAGGTCCGCCCGTCCCAGGTCGCGCTGGCCTGGGTCCTCGGGCAGGGCGACGACGTCGTGCCGATCCCCGGTACCCGCCACCCCGAGTATGTCCGGGAGAACGCGGGCGCCCTGACGGTCGAATTGTCGGCGGCCCAGCGGGACCGGCTCGGGACGCTGGCCGACCGGGTGGCGGGCCATCGGTCGCTGCGGCCGCAGCATCTCGGTACGGAAGCGCCGGCCGTCGATCTTCAGCTGGGGTGAACGGCAGTGCAGGTGTCCGGTTATCTCCTGCGGCGGATAGGCCAAGCCATACTCGTTGTGGCACTGGCTTATTCGGCCGTGTTCTTCGTGCTGAACGTCCTTCCGGGCGATCCGATCGAACAGCAGATCGCGAATCCGGAGAATCCGATCTCCGACGAGGATGCCGCGGCGTTGCGCGCCTATTACCGCCTGGACCAGCCCGTGTATGTGCAATTCGGTATTTCGCTCGAACGGTTGGTATCCGGGGATCTCGGTTATTCGCTCAACAGCGGCCAGCCCGTGTCCCGGTTGCTCGGCGAGGCGTTGCCGTCGACGCTGGCGCTGGCGTCGACGGCGTTCGTGCTGGCCGCGCTCATCGGTTTCGCCCTGGCCCTGGTGGCGGTGTTCGCGCCGTGGGCGCCGTTGCGGGAGACCGCCCGCACGCTGCCGCCGATCTTCCTGTCGGTTCCGGCGTTCGTCTCCGGGCTGCTTGTGCTGCAAGTGGTCTCGTTCCGGCTGGACTGGATGTCCGCGGTGCGGGACGAGGGGTTCCGGTCGGTGCTGTTCGCGGCGATACCCCTCGCCCTGCCGGTGGCCGCGCCGATCGCGCAGATCCTCATCCAGGGGCTGGCCAACGCGGCGGGGCGGCCGTACGTGGAGGTTCTGCGGGCCAAGGGCCTGTCGTCGCCGCGCATCGTCTTCGGGCACGTGGTGCGCAACGGCTCGATCCCGACCGTGACCATCGTCGCCATCACCGTCGGTGAACTGCTGGCCGGGTCGGTGATCACCGAAACGGTGTTCAGCCGCACCGGCATCGGCTACCTCACCGAGACCGCCGTGCGCAACCAGGACACCCCGATCATCCAGGCGGTGGTCATCTCGGTGTCCATCACCTTCGTGGTGATCAATCTCCTCGTCGACCTCGTCTACCCGCTCATCGACCCGCGGATCAGGAGAACGAACCATGTCCCGCAGACCGACGTCGCCCGCCCGGCCGAGGCGGCCCTGACATGACCGCCGTCCCGGCCGTCGCCGCCGTCCCGCAGCCGTCGAGACGCCGCCTCCCGCTGAGCGTCCTGGACCTCGCGGCGATCGTGGTCCTGGCGCTGATCGCCGCCATGATCGTCGCCCCGACCGCCCTCGCGCCCTACGACGCGTTCCAGGAGAACATCGCGCCGCCGCTGTCGGGACCGACGGCGGCGCACCCCTTCGGCACCGACTACATCGGGCGGGATCTGCTGAGCCGCATCGTGGTCGGCACCGCGGCGACCATCTCCGGCTCGTTCGTCGCGGTCGCGATCGGGCTGGTCGCGGGCACCGCGCTCGGGCTCGTGGCCGCGTATTTCGGGCGGCTGGTCGACAGCGTGGTCGGGCGCGTGGTGGACGTGCTGTTGTCGATCCCCACCCTGCTGCTGTCCATCACGATCATCGTGGCGCTCGGCTTCGGGACGGTGAACGCCGCTGTGGCGGTGGGTGTTTCCTCGGTCGCGGTCTTCGCCCGGCTGGCGCGCTCGGAGGTGCTGGAGATCCGGCACCTGCCGTTCGTCGAGGCCGGGGAGCATATGGGCGCCGGGCATCTGCGGCTGCTGTTCCGCCACGTGCTGCCCAACGCGTACTCGGCGGTGCTCTCGCTGGCCGCCCTCCAGTTCGGCGCCGCGATCCTGGCCATCGCCTCGCTGAGTTTCCTCGGGTACGGCGCGCAGCCGCCGGATCCCGAATGGGGACTGCTCATCTCGGAAGGCCGCAACTACATCAACTCGCATCCGACCCTGGTGCTGTTCCCCTCCCTGGCGATCGTGCTCGCCGTCATGACGCTGAGCCGCCTCGCCCACCTCATCCGAAAGAAGGTCGGCTGACCATGGCATCCCCCGAACCGCTACTGGCGGTGTCACACCTGAGCGTCGACTACGCCGCCGCCGGCCCGCACGACGGCAGGCCGGTCGTCTCGGACGTGAGTTTCACCGTCGGCCGGGGCGATGTCGTCGCCGTCGTCGGCCAGTCGGGATCCGGCAAATCCACCATCGCGCGGGCGATACTCGGGCTGCTGCCCGAGGGCGGCCGCATCGTCGCGGGCAACGTGCGCATCGACGGCCTGGACGTCACTCGCCTCGGCCGCCGCCGGTGGCGCGGAATACGCGGCGGCACGGTCGGTTTCGTGCCGCAGGATCCGCTCGGCTCGCTGGACCCGCTGAAACGCGTCGGCAGCCAGATCGCCGAGGTGCTGGTCGCACACGGCATCGCACGCCCGCGCGCGGCGCGACGGCGGGCGGTGGAGTTGCTCGACCGGGTCGGCATCGACGCACCCGAGGCGCGGGCACGGCAGTACCCGCACGAGCTGTCCGGCGGCCAGCAGCAGCGCGCCCTGATCGCGATCGCGGTCGCCGGAGATCCGGACCTGCTCATCGCCGACGAACCCACCTCCGCGCTCGACGTCACCGTGCAGCGCCGGATCCTGGACCTGCTGGACGATCTGCGCCGCGAACGCGGCCTCGGCATCGTCTTCATCACCCACGATCTGGCCCTCGCGGAGCACCGCAGCACTCGCGTAGTGGTGCTGTCCGACGGCGTGATCCGCGAATCCGGCGCCACCGCCGACGTCCTGCGATTCCCCGCCGACGACTACACCCGCCGGCTGATCGGCGACGCGCCCGCGCTCTCGCCCGACAAGTACGAGCGGCCCGCGCCCGACGGCCCGGCGGTGCTCGAGGTGCGCGACCTGACCAAGTCCTACCGCGCCGGCGCTCCCGTGCTGGACGGCGTCGGCTTCTCGGTGACGGCCGGGTCGGTGCACGCGCTCGTCGGCGAATCCGGTTCCGGCAAAACGACTCTCGCGCGCGTTCTCGCAGGGCTGACCGCCTTCGATTCCGGCGAGGTGATCGTCGAGGGCGCCCGCCTGGACAGCCGCGCCTGGTCCACCCCCGCGCTGCGGCGAGAACGGTCGCGGGTGCTGCATCTGGTCCAGCAGAATCCGCTCGCGGCCCTCGATCCGCGCCTGCCGATCGCCGAATCCGTCGCGGAACCGTTGACCATCAACAAGATCGGTACCCGCGTCACCCGCCGGGCGCAAGCGCTGGCCGCGCTGGAGCGGGTCGGGCTGCCGCCGGAGATCGGCGCGCGCCGACCGGCCGAGGTGTCCGGCGGGCAACGCCAGCGCGTCGTCCTCGCCCGCGCACTCGTGGCCGATCCGCGCATTCTCGTCCTGGACGAACCGACCTCGGCGCTGGACGTCTCGGTACAGGCGCAGATCATCGACCTGCTGCTGGGGCTGCAACGCGGCCTGGATCTGACGCTGCTGTTCATCTCCCACGACCTCGCCTTGGTCCGGCAGATCGCCGACGACGTCAGCGTGCTGCACGGCGGCGCGCTCGTCGAAACCGGCCCGGCGCGTGCGGTTTTCGACGCGCCCGCCGCCGAGTACACCCGCCGCCTGCTCGACGCCGTCCCGCGGCCCGCGACGGTGGTGAACGCGGCATGACGCTTCTCGATCGGGCGGTCCGGACCGCGGCCGCCGCGCTCGCTGTCACCGCCATCGCCGCCGGATGCGCGCCCGCCGACGAGACCGGGCGGCCCACCACGCCCGGCCGTGGCGGGCACCTGACCTACCTCGATGCCGAGGCGGTGGCCTCGATGCAGGTGCAGGTGAGTTACTGGCAGAACAGCCTGGTGAAGGATCAGGTCCTGGATCGGCTCGTCTATCAGGACCCGGTGACCTTCCGATTCGTGCCCTGGATCGCCGAGAACTGGACCGTCGACGGGTCGGGCCGGGAGTACCGGTTCACCATTCGCGACGGGGTGAGCTACAGCGACGGCCAGCGGCTGGACGCGGAATCGGTGCGCCGCAATCTCGACTGGCAGTTCAACGGCGACAAGGCCAAAGGCATCATCCGGAATCCGGCGCTGCCCAAGGCCGCCGGCATCACCGCGGATCCCGGCGCGCGCACCGTGACCGTGGTCCTCGAACAGCCCTACGCACCGCTCATCCCGGTGCTGTCGATGAATACCGCCGGTCTGGTCGCCGACCGGACGATCGACGCCGACAAGGAAACCCAGTCGGTGCCCACCAATCTCATCGGATCCGGGCCGTTCGCCGTCGAATCCGAGGTCCCGGACAAGAAGATCGTCCTCGCCAAGCGCCGCGGCTACGCCTGGCCGCCCGCCACCGCACCGCATCAGGGCGAGGCCTATCTGGACACCGTCACGGTCATACCCGTCACCGAGGACAGCATCCGGGTCGGCGCCCTGCGCGCGGGCCAGGCCGACGCCATCCGCTACACCCAGCCACCGGACGAGCAGCTGCTGCGCGGCGAGGGATTCGATGTGCGCGGGCTCCGGACGCCCGGCCTGGCCAACACCCTCGACGTCCGCCAGACCGCGCCGTATCTGCGGGATATCACCGTGCGCAAGGCGATCGGGTACGGCATCGATCGGCAGGAGATTCTGAGCACCCTCTACACCGACAACTGGCGGGCCGCGCAGAACATCGTCACCCGCGGTTTCCCCGGGTACACCGACCGCTCCGACGCGGTGCGTTCGGACCCGCGGGAGGCCGAACGGCTGCTCGACGCGTCGGGCTGGGTGAGCCGCGACGGCGACGGCTTCCGGACCAAGGACGGGCAGCGGCTGTCGGTGCTCATCTACGTCGACGTCTACGACCACACCGCCCGGCCCCTGTACGAGCTGATCCAGCGGCAACTGCGCCGGATCGGCATCGATCTGGTGGTGCGGCAGACGGATTTCGCGAACTACCCGTCGGCGAGCGTGCAGGACCAGGTCGGGCTGCGCCGCAACGGCTGGCCGTCGCCCGATCCGGTGCGGCTGTGGCAGAACTACGACAGCAAGGGCGGCGACCTGTACGCGCTGAAGGGCGGCGACCCGACCGTCGACCGCCTGCTGCGCGCCCAGCTGGTCGAGAACGACCCGCGCCGCCGCGCGGAACTCGTGCGCGAGTACACGAACTATGTGATCGACAACGCGTACACCATCCCGCTGCTGGAGGACACGCAGATCTTCGCGGTCGCCCCGCGGGTGCGCGGCTTCGCCAACGCCGCGAATTCGGTGCCCTGGTTCTACAACGCGTGGATCGACAACGGATCCGGAAAGCGAGGCTGAGATGACTGTCGTTCTCGGAGTGGAGGTTCCGGACGATCAGCTGGCCCGATCGGTGGGCACGGATTTCGAGCGGGCGCCCGAACTTCTCGACCAGGCGGGCGTCGGTTACGTCGTCCTCGGCGCGGACCGGGCATCGCCCGGCAGGCCGCCGGGCGCCCTGGACCCCACGCTGGCGGGAGTCTTCTTCGCCCGCCGCACGCACGGGCTGGGCCTGATCGTGGCGGCGGCCCCGCAGCGTGACCATCCCTTCAATATCGCGCGGCGCACCGCCTCGCTCGACCACATCGCGCGCGGGCGCGGGGGGTGGCTGGCCTCGCGCACCGACCACGCCCTCGCGCTCGGCAGTCCGCCGCACGGCAGCTGGGCGCCGCCGGACGCGCCCACGGGGGCCGCCCTGCTCGCCGATGCCGTGACCGCCGCCCGCGCGCTGTGGCGCACCTGGCCCGCCGCCTCGCTGGCCGAAGACCTCACCGGCCGGCCACCCGAAGCGGAGGTGCGCTACGCCGATCACACCGGCGTGTACGCGACGACCGGGCCCCTGAACGTGCCGACGACACCGCAGGGCGAACCGGTGGTGGCGTGGGACTACCGGCCCGGTGACGCGGGCCGTGCCGCGGTGGCCGATATCGCCTTCGTGACCACCCGCGACCATCCCGCCGCCGCGTCCGAACTGCCGGACACGGTCGCCATCCACGTGCGGCTCGACGGCCGTGATCCCGAATTGGTCTCCCGCATCAGCGAATTGGCCTCATGGGAGACCGCGGGCGTCCTGATCCGGCTCGATCTCGCCGCGATTCCCCGCTTCGTCGAACACACCGTGCCCGCGCTGTCGGGGGCGGGAACGGTGCGGTTGCGCGGGCCCGCCCCGGCACTGCGTGACCATCTCGGCGTCGCGCGTCGCGCGGATCCCGATCCGCGGCGCCTGCGCCCCGTCTTCGCCTCGGCCTGAAGGAGTTTCGTGATGGGACGTGAACACGTCATCCTCAATATCAATGTCCTGGACCTCGGGATCAGCGCGGCGGCCTGGGAGCTGTCCGGATTACCCAAGTCCGCCAACACCACCGGCGACTACTTCGCCGATATCGGGCGCCTCGCCGAACGCGGCACGCTCGACGCGTTCTTCCTCGCCGACAATCCCGCCGTCCGCGAGGATCCGCTGCGACGGCCGGGCGGGCGCGCGCTGGAACCCACCATCATTCTCGCCACGGTCGCCGCGGCCACCAGCCGGATCGGGTTGATCGGCACCCTGTCCACCACCTTCAACGATCCCGTGGAACTCGCCGGACGCCTGCTCACCCTCGACCATCTCAGCGGCGGGCGGGCCGCCTGGAACGCGGTCACCACCTACAACCCGGCCGCCGGTGGCAATTTCGGTCTGACCGCCAACCCCGACCGTGCCTCTCGCTACCGCCGCGCGGACGAATTCGTCGACGTGGTGCTCGCGCTGTGGGAGGGGGCGATCGACGGCCGCGATATCGCCCATCGCGGCGAATTCTTCGATGCCGCAGGGCGATTGCCGCTCGGCGCGTCGCCGCAGGGCCATCCGCTGATCGTGCAGGCAGGCGGCTCTCCGCAGGGACGGGAACTCGCCGGGCGCACCGCCAACGGCGTCTTCACCGCCGAACTGACCCTCGCCGCCGGGCTGGAACACTACGAGCAGGTGAAACAGACCGCCGCGCGATACGGGCGTCCGCGCGGTGATATCGCCATCCTGCCCGGGCTGATCACCATTATCGGCAGCACCCACGCCGAGGTCGTCGGCCGCTACGAGCGGGCGCGGGAATTTCAGGAACCCGGCCAGGAAACCGCGCGCCTGAGCCAGCAGCTGGCGCACGATCTCAGCGTCTACCCCGTCGACGAGCCGTTCCCCCGGGAGGTTCTCGCCGATCCGGCCGACCCGAACGCCTTCGCCGCCTCCCTCGGCTTCCGCGAATCGCTCGTCCGCGGCCTGCGCGATCGGATCGCCGCCCACGGCGATCGGTACACCCTGCGCGATGCTCTGCGGGAATTCGGCGACGGCGGCCACCGCCGTATCATCGGCACGCCGGAACAGGTCGCCGACACCATCGAGGAGTGGTTCCGCGCCGGCGCCGCCGACGGCTTCAACCTCATGCCCGACGCGTTCCCGTCCGGACTGGAGATCTTCGTCGACGAGGTCGTCCCGATCCTCCGGCGCCGCGGGCTGTTCCGCCACGAATACGCCGAGACCACGCTGCGTGATCGGTTCGGAATCGGCGAGGTCCGTACGCACCACGCCGCTTGACGGGGGAGGCCCACAGGCGGGAGGAGGATTCGGCGATTACGACGCCAGGCGTTCGTCTCCCGCGACGCCGCGCAGCGCCGCGACGGCCGCCGCGACCGCCGGTCGCTCCAGCGACGCCTGCCGGTAGGTGACGCCGACCCGGCGGAGCCCGCCGGTGATGGCCGAAGCGATCAGGTGGCGGTGGCGGTCGTCGACCGACATCTCCGGGACGATCGTGACGCCCAGTCCGTGGTCGACCATTTCCGCCATGGCCGCGAAACTTCCCCCGCGATGCTGGATCCGCGGCGCGAAACCCGCCTCGCGGCAGGCGAATATCACCGACACGATCGACGGCGCGCCGTCGCGCGCGGCGATCCAGTCGGCGTCGCGGACCGCGCTCAGGCCGTGCTGCCGGACCGGGTCGCGCAGCGCCGGGGGAGCGAGGAGCACCAGCGGATCGTTCATCAGGAACTCGGACCCGAGACCGAGCGGCAGATCGCGCACCCGGAACGAATACGAGTACGTCACAGCGAGATCCACGTCCTGCTGGCGCACGGCCGGGACCGAATCCACCGGCATCAGGGTCACCAGGCGCACGCGCAGCCCCGGATACTCGGCACGCAACCGCGCCGCGGCGGGCAGGGCCAGCTGCGGCAGCGCGGTCCGGAAGGTGGCCAGGGTGAGCACGCCGGTCACCGCCGCGTCGGTGGCCGCCACCGCGCTCTCGGCCTCCTCCAGCGCCGCCACCACCCGCACGGTGTGGTCGACCAGGACCCGGCCGGCGTGGGTCAGCCGCAGCACCCTGCCCTCCCGCCGCATGAGCACCGCACCCACCTCCTCCTCCAGAATCCGCAACTGCTGCGACACCGCCGAGGTCGTGATGCCGTGCAACTCCGACACGGCCCGCATAGTGGTGTGCTCCGCCAGATCGCGTAACAGGATCAGACGTCGAATGTCGTACATGCGCCCTCACTTCGCCCGTCCCCGCCCCCATCATGAGCAGCCCTGACCGTGGCGGAAATCCTTACGATCAGAACGATTCTGTGCAGCGAGCGTGCACCCCCGCTATGTCAGGAAATGACCCAGCAAGGCGGTCAGGAACGGAGCCAGAGTGATGAAGGCTCCCCGGGACTGTGTCATGGCTGAGGTGGTCGATCCCATCACCTCGGACAGTCGCATGCGGCCCGCGGGTCCATTCCTCGTCGGGCAGCAGGGGCCGGTCGTCGGCATCGGCGCGGCGCCGGCCACCGCGAGCACACCGGCGACGACCAGCACCGGATCGAGGTATCGCTGCCGCGTCGTCGCCGTACTGTCGGCAGTGGGGAGCGATTCCATCGCTCGTCTCTCCAGCTCCGGCGGAATCGGTACTCCTACAAACTATTCCAGCTCGAGCGCCTACATCACTCCTCGGGCTGGTACAGCTGGGTGGGTGCTTGCCGGCCGCGCAGGACGACCTTGTCGACGGCTTTCCAGTGCTGTTCGCCAGTGGCGGCGGTGACGGCGCGTTCGGAGGCCAAGGGGAGGCGGGTGTCGCGCTTGGCGAGTTCGGAGAGGCGGGCGGATTCGTTGACCGGGTCGCCGATCACGGTGTATTCGTAGCGGTCCTCGGCGCCGATATTGCCGGCGACGACCTCGCCGTACGAGACGCCCACGCCGGCTTCGATTCCGAGGTCCGCGGCGGCGAGTTCGCGGGTGATCTCCGCGGCGGCGGCGAGGGCGGCGCCGGCGGGGTCGGGGTGCGGGGTGGGCGCGCCGAAGACGGCCAGGGCGGCATCGCCCTCGAACTTGTTGATCAGGCCGTCGCGGCGGTGGACCGCGGCGACGATGACGCCGAAGAACCGGTTGAGCGTGTCGACCACTTCGTGAGGCGGGAGACGGCTGGCCATCGTCGTGGAGCCGACCACGTCCACGAAGAGCACTCCGACATCGCGGGTTTCGCCGCCCAGCTGGACGCCCCGGTCGAGCGCCGCGCGGACGACATCGGGCCCGACATGCCTGCCGAAAAGGTCACGCAGCCGCTCTCTTTCGGTGAGGCCGTCGACCATCGCATTGAAACCCGCTTGTAGTTCACCCATTTCGGTGCCGTCGTAGACGGCGATCGTCTCGGTGCGGCCGTCGCGGCGCACCCGTTCCATTCCGAGGATCACCGATCGGAGCGGGGCGCCGATCCGATCCGTTCCGAGATAGGTCAGCAGCAGGCCGGTGCAGAAGGACATCACCCCGATGATGCCGACGGACAGCAGCAGATCCCGCTTGGTCGTGCGGTCGTCGGCAGCGCCGAACGCGACCACGAGCACGATACCGGCCACGGGCACGCCGGATCCGAGCAGCCAGGTCACCAGCGAGCGCGTGGTCAGGCCGCGGCGCCGCATCGCCGGGTGCGCCGCGAGCGCCAGGGCCGCGTAGGGACGCATCGCGAATTCGGTGAGCAGGTAGGACGCCGCGCACACGACCGCGGCGCTGAACAGCGATACGAGCAGGGCTTTGGGAATCAGCTCCGGATCGCGCAGTCCGTACAGAGTGGTCATCGACGCCGTGCCGACGATCCACAGAACCGCCTGCATCGTCGTCAGTACCCACGGCGCCCGGAACGCCGACCGGGCCTCCTCCTGGGTGGGGGCCGTCTCGGTGTCGGTGGACCAGCGAAGCATCCGCAACACGACGGCGGTGCCGAACGACGCCCCCACGACGAACGCGGCCACCACGTAGATCGGCAGATAGACGAACGCGACGTCGCGCACCTCGGCCGCGAAGACGTCGGGGTTGGGGATTCCGACGGTGCCGAGCAGGAGCACCACGGCCACTCCGACCGCGTTGGCTGTCACCACCGAGACCGTGAGCAACAGCTGAACCCGGGCCCGGCGCCGCGCCGGGGAATCCCGGCGCGAACCGAGTAGAACGGATCCGTATTCCGTTGCGCCCTGCGGCACCTCGGCCGCCGCGTCCCCGTCCCGCTCACTCTTCACCCGGCCAGCGTATAGGGACCTCTCGCTGCGCCGACCCGATTGCACACCGGGAATCGGGGCTCCGCGCGATCGACGTGATTACCCGTGCTGAGCTAATCTCTAGCTACGCTCGCTCGACGCTTCCGACGCGAACAATCCAAAAATCCGGTGCTGACATTCGGAGAGGAGTCGGACATGGCTGTATACGACGTGGCAGACCGCTCGGCGATCGTGAGCGGGGGTGGTTCCGGCATCGGGCGGGCGGTCGCGCTCGAGCTGGCCCGCAGTGGTGCGGCGGTGCTGGTGTTCGATCTGAACGCCGGACACGCCGCCGATGTCGCCGAGGAGATTCGCGGCGCGGGCGGGACGGCGGCCCCCTTCGACGGCGACGCCTCCGATCCCGAGGTCGTGCGTCGCAGCGTCGAGGCGGCCGGCGAGCTCGGACCGCTCCGGATCGCGGTCAACAATGCCGGCATCAGCGGCGAGACCGCACCGATCGGCGAGTACTCGGCCGAGAGCTGGCGCACGGTCCTGACGGTCAACCTCGACGGCGTGTTCTACGGCCTGCGCGAGCAGTTGCCGGCCGTCGCGGCGGCGGGTGGCGGAGCGATCGTGAATATGGCCTCGATCCTCGGCAGTGTGGGCTTCGCGAATTCGTCCGCCTACGTCACCGCCAAACACGGCCTGCTCGGCCTGACCCAGAACGCCGCGCTCGAATACGCGCCGCAGGGTGTTCGCGTCACGGCCGTGGGCCCCGGTTTCATCGAGACTCCGTTGCTCGCGGACACCATGGACGACGACACCCGAAAGTTCCTGGCGGACAAGCACGCTCTGGGCCGCCTCGGCACCCCGCAGGAGGTCGCGGGCCTGGTCGCTTTCCTCGTCAGCGACGCGGCGACATTCATCACCGGTAGCTACCACCTGGTCGACGGCGGCTACACCGCCCAATAGCGTGACTGTGATCGCTGGATGATTGCTGATCTCATTCGGGTGTCTGTTTGATCTCGCTCGAGCCGAGCCGGTGTCTCGGGTTGTACGCTTCGAATTCCGGCTCACCAGCGTTTCGAAGTGAGCGGTACGGGAGGAGATCGTGTCTGTCGAGGGTTTGCTGACTCGGTAACGAGGAGGAAAACATGAGGATTCTCAACGTCCTGCCCAAGGCCGAACAGCGCCGCGAACCGGCCGATCAACACGAGCCGGACTACCTCGCCTGGTTGTCCGGCGGCGACACCGCGTTCGCGATGTTCTTCAAGCAGGATGCCCCGCGAGTCGCGGCGCTCGACGATCCGTGGACGCTCGAGGGACTGCAGACCGCGGTGGCGACCGCCCGCGAGACCTTCCCCGACTACCGCGCCGTGGTGGCCCCCGAAAACCGTTCGGCGATAGACAGATTCGGCCGTTTCGTGGGCGAGGTCTTCGTCCGCCGCTTCGAAGGTCACTGGTGCAATATGCCCGACAACGCACCCGCCGGCGTGGACTTCTGGCCGATGGTCGAATGCGGCGGCTACCTCGCGTGCATCACCCCGCACAGCCAGCTCGAGATCGCCGTCGTCGAAGGCCGCATGCCGAACCTCTCCGCCGCCCCCGACGGAATCCTGACCGGCCTGTTCGACAGCGTCCAGCGCAGCTACCACAAGTGGGTCACCGCCGACCGCCCGTCCCTCGACGTCTGGGCGACAGCCAAACTCGCCAGTTAGCCGTAAGCGGGTGTTCAGAGCATGTGCAGGCACAGGACGAAGGTCGTGGAGCCCTCGGAGATGACATACGACCGGCCGGACTCCTCGTAGCGCAGGCACCCGGAGGTGTCCTCGGTCCCGTCGAGTCGTGCGACGACTCGTGCCTGGGCGTGCGGTTCCGCGCAGTCGAGCTTCATCAGCTGGGATGCGGACCAGCTCATCCTGGTCCCGTCGGTCGTGGCGACGCAGTCACCGACCGACAAGCCGCGGCGGTCCCTCGCGACGGCGGGGAGGGCGACGGCGGTGACGATGCTCGCGACGATCGTCACCGGTATCAGCAACCCGAGCGCGGCCGGGCGATGCAGCAGCGGTTTGCCCGGATCCATCGGCTGCCGCGGGCTGCCCGGCGCCGGTGGCGCCAGCGCGGCCACCGTCGCACGGGCAGGCAGGTTGATCAGCATGGTCGTGGGATTGATGACGACCGACAGCAGGCCCCACCAGCCGAGCCAGGCGCTGTCCACGGTCATGCGGCGATACGTGGCGAGCCCGCAGTCGCGGCAGAACGGCCCCGGTTGGCGGCGGAACTGCATCACGATCAACAGGCCCCGATGTCCCCGGAAGTCCACCCGCGCAGCCGGTGTCGCGCCACAGTATGCGCAGTAGACGCCGTTGTCCGCTGTTCCTTCGGTTGCCTGGACGGAATGTGTCGCAGACGTTGGATTGCTCAGGGTCGCACCATGATTCGCGACATCGCCTCGGGCGCCGGCGATAGTCGTGGGTCTGCGGAACCATCGGCCGGCGGACGCGCGGTACAGCAGGACGATGACGACGATGGCCGCGACCGAGCCGATGGGTCCGGGTGACAGGCGTACGAAGAAGGGCCCGGGCCCCGTCGGGCCGGGGTGGGTCACGCCGGTGTCGAATGCTGCGGATCCGAGCCCGACCAGCGCTTCCAGGACGGCGAACACGGTCGCGGCAACGCGTACCCCGCCGCGTCCGCTCCCGAAGAAGCACGCGGTGATCGCGAGCATCCAGAAGAAGAAGTACCCGACGACGTTCCCGCCCGCCGCATACGAGTTTCCGAGAGCGGCCCAGGCGACGGTGCCGCTCACCCCGATCGCGGCCATCACGACAATGATCGCCCGCGCCGCCCGGACACTGTGCGGCATCCGCGACGGTGGGATGACAGCGGGCGATCCGGCCTCACCCCCCGGACCGGGAATGGGTTGCGGCGGAGACGGTTGCTGCTGCACGCGCGCAGTGTCCCGGACGGGCTGGGACCGATCATCGGTAGTCGATAGGTACCGGAGGGGTTCGCGGGGTGGGCCGGGACCGGAACGGGTGCCGATGCCGTCGATTACCGTGGCCCCCATGAACTCTGTGCTGCACCGGATTCTCGATGTCGCCCCGGTGTGGGTGTATCTCGTCGTCACCGCGCTGGTGTTCGCCGAGGACGCGATCTTCGTCGGATTCGTGATTCCCGGTGAGACGGCGGCGGTGCTCGGCGGGGTCGCCGCCAGCCAGGGGCACGTCCTGCTGTGGGCCATGATCGCTGTCGTGATCGCCGCCGCGATCGTCGGCGACAGCGTCGGTTACGAGGTCGGCAAGCACGTCGGGCCGCGGTTGCTGGGAGCCTCGATCCTGGACCGGCACCGCGGGCGGCTCGATCGCGCCCAGGATTTCCTCGCGCGCCGCGGCGGCTGGGCGGTGTTCCTGGGCCGGTTCACCGCCTTCTTCCGCGCGGTGATGCCCGCCCTCGCCGGTACCTCCCGCATGCCCTACCGCCGCTTCCTGGCCTTCAACGCGGTCGGCGGAATCGTCTGGGGCGCCACGTTCGTCACCCTCGGATTCGTCGCGGGTCAGTCCTACGAGGCCGTGGCGAAGACCGTCGGCCGCGGCATGGCGATCGCCGTCGTCGCGATCATCGTGATCGCCTTGATCGTGTGGAAGGTCCGCGAACGCCGCCACGACCGCACCCTCGAGGTCGAATACCAGGCCGCCCACGACCCCGACCGCGGCTGACGCCTCGAGTCAGCGGAAGACGCGGACGGCTAGTGGCCGATCGTGTCCAGTTCGTCGAGTTCCTTGCCGGGGAGGGGGATTCGCGCGCCGGAGATGTTCTCGCGGAGGTGTGCTGTCGATGATGTGCCCGGGATGAGGAGGATGTTCGGGGAACGGTGGAGCAGCCAGGACAGGGCGATCGACATCGGGGTCGTGCCGAGGCGGGTGGCCACGGCGGAGAGGGTCGCGGACTGTAGCGGGGTGAAGCCGCCGAGGGGGAAGAAGGGGACGTAGGCGATGCCGTCGGCGGCGAGGTCGTCGATCAGGTCGTCGTCGTGGCGATGGGCGAGGTTGTACATGTTCTGTACGCACACGATCGGGGCGATCGTCCGCGCTTCGGTGACCTGGTCGGCCGTCGCATTGCTGACACCGAGGTGGCGGACGAGGCCCTCCTGCTGAAGCTCGGCGAGTGTCTCGAAGGGTTCGGCGAGCGAACCGGGCTGTGGCCCGTGCGCGTAGCCGAGCCGGAGGTCGACCACGTCGAGCGCGTCCAGCCCGAGATCCTCGAGGTTCTCGTGGACGGCGCGGCGCAGGTCGTCGGGGCGCCGGGCGGGAGGCCAGCCGCCCTGGAGATCGCGGGTGGCGCCCACCTTGGTCACGATGTGCAGTGCGTCCGGATAGGGATGCAGCGCTTCGCGAATCAGCTGGTTGGTGACGCGCGGGCCGTAGGCGCCGGCCGTGTCGATATGGGTGATCCCCAGATCCGCGGCCTCGCGGAGAACATCGAGTGCGCCGTCGCGATCGGCGGGCGGACCCAGGACGCCGGGGCCCGCGAGCTGCATCGCGCCGTAGCCGAAGCGCGTGACGGTCAGGTCGCCGAGAGTCCAGGTTCCGCCGGGAAGTGCGTGGGACGATGTGCTCATTACCTCTGTCTCTCCGGGTCGTCGTGCGTGGCAGCTCCGGTCAGTATGGGCAGGTCGCTTCCCGGCGGTAAGTAGGCACTCGAAGGTGCGTAAGGCACCGGCCTGGCGCGCGGGTGTTCACGGTGTCGGCGTATCGTTCTATTCGAATGCGTGCGGGATGCGTGGGCCGGAAAGCATGATTCGCAGGGTGGTTCGCTGAGGGGGCGGCAGATGGGCGGCGTCGGCATCACGTGGATCCGGTCCGAGTTCGAGAACTGTTCCGTCGTCCGGCCCTGCGGGGAACTCGATGTGCTCACCTATCGGCGGCTGAGCGACGACCTCGTGAAATACGCCGTCGAGCAGCCGCGGGCCGTGATCGTGTCGCTGGTCGATCTGACGGTCACCGCCGACACGCTGATGACGGCGTTCTCCAGCGCCTGGATGCGCATCGGTACGTGGCCGGCGGTCCCGATGGTGCTCGTGACGTCCTCGTCGGCGCTGCGCGATCGACTGCGGTCCAGCTCCGTCGACCGATTCGTGCCGGTGTTTCCCACGATCGCGGAGGCGGTCGCCGGTCTCGCCGGGCAGCCGGCCCGGCGACGCGTATTCATCGATCTGGCCCGCTCCCCGGCATGCGCAAGGCGCGCACGGAGATTCGCCTACGAGACCTGCGAGCGCTGGTCGGTGCCGGAGGTCTGCGGCCACGCCGGGTTGATCGCGACGGAGCTGGTCGAGAACTCCCTGCTGCACGCGGACCGCGGCGACGATATCGGGCTGCGGCTGGAACTCCGCGGCGGTGTGCTCACGGTGGCCGTATACGACGCGGACCCGCACGAAGCGGTGCTGCGGGAGAGCGCGTCCGGCGTGCATCAGGCCGGTGGGCTGCACATCGTGTCCCGCTTCGCGCAGGCCTGGGGGTGCTCGCCGCGCTGGCCGGCCGGGAAAGTGGTGTGGGCGACGCTCCGAACCGGTAGCCGCGCAGGCTGAGTAGGCGCCGGAATGACGACCGGGGTGGCGCGGTTGTTCCCTGCGGAATTCGCGGTTGTCGTCTCGGAAGGAATGTGTTCCATGACACAGGGAACGGTCGAAGATCCCTCGCGCTACCTCGAGGATTTGTTCACCGAGTTCCATGCGGGATCGCTGCGAGTGCGCAATCGGTTCGCGATGGCTCCGATGACGCGGGCGAAATCGCCGGGCGGTGTCCCGAATGCGGAGAATATCGACTATTACCGCAGTCACGCCGCCGGGGGTGCAGGCTTGATCATCACCGAGGGCACCTACGTCCGGGGTCCGGCGGCCGGGCCGCATCCGGATGTGCCGCGGTTCTACGGTGAGGACAGCGCGGCCGGCTGGCGCGCGGTGGTCGAGGCGGTCCACGGGGAGGGCGGGGCCATCGTCCCGCAACTGTGGCACACCGGCGTGGAGCGCGGCCGCACCCCGGACCTCGAGCCGGAGGTCTCGTCCGTGAGCCCGTCCGGCATCGAGTACACCGGACAGCAGGTCGGCCGGGCGGCGACGGCCGACGACCTGGACGCGCTCGTCGAGTCGTATGTGGAGTCCGCGATTCTGGCCGAGCGGCTGGGTTTCGACGGCATCGAACTGCACGGCGCGCACGGCTACCTCCTCGACCAGTTCTTCTGGACCGCGACCAACCGGCGCGGCGACGAATACGGCGGAACCCTGCGTGAGCGCGCCGCGTTTCCCGCCCGCGTCGTAGCCGCTGTCCGGGCCGCGGTCGCCTCCGATTTCCCGATCATCTACCGCTATTCGCAATGGAAGGGCGTCGACTACACCGCCCGGATCGCCGAGACGCCCGGCGAACTCGAGGAGTTGCTGACACCGCTGGTCGAGGCGGGCGTCGACATCTTCCACACCTCGCTGCGGCGGCACTGGCTCCCCGAGTTCACCGACCACGCGGACGACCTGAGCCTCGCCGGGTGGACCAAGAAGATCACCGGCCTGCCCGTGATCACCGTCGGTTCCGTCGGCGTCGACAGCGTCTTCCGCGGCGACCGGATCGACGAGACGCAGGCCGACAGGTTCCGCGTCCTGCAGCGGCAATTCGAGCGGGGCGAATTCGACATCGTCGCCGTGGGCCGGGCACTACTGGCCGACCCGGCCTGGGTGAACAAGGTCCGCGACGGCCGACTCCCGGAAATCACCCCCTTCCGCTAGCCCGCCCGCTGGATGCGGTCCGTGCGTCGTGCTGCCCACTGGTCGCGGACATGATGTGATGGATCGGCATCCAGCAAGCGGGCGCGGTGCTGACGGTCGACGGCCACGAGGTGACGGCGGATCTCTCGATCGGGTGACACCCGGCGCGGTTCTCACCCCGGATCCGCCGTGGCCGGGGTCAGGCGAGTGCCTTGTTCTTGAGGCGGTCGAATTCCTGCGCCGAGATCGTGCCGGCGTCCAGCAGTTTCTTGGCGTCGGCTATCTGGGCCGCCGAATTGGTGCCGGCGGTCTCGCGGATGTAGTCCTGCTGAGCGGCCTGTGCGGCCTGCATGGCGGCCGCGCTGCGTTCGGCCATGCCGCGGCCGCGGACGAGCAGGTAGACGAGTGCGGTGAGCAGCGGGAACACGAACAGGAAGACGATCCAGACGGCCTTGACCCAGCCGGAGGTCTGCCGGTCCCGGAACAGGTCGCCGATGATGTAGAACAGCATGAGCAGGTAGGCGACGAAGGCGAAACTCACCAGCAGCAGCCAGAGCACTTCCCACACCGACATGGTTCACCTCGCGGACTCGATCGACAGCGCCGCAGTTCTGCGGCCGTGGCGTAAGGCTAGGAGCCGGGGCGGTCGCGCGAATCACCCGGCGAGGGTGAATTCGACAGACCGTCGCCGACACCCATCGGGCTCCTGTATCAGCAGCGAGTATCCGAGGCCGCGGCCCACCAGGGAGCAAGTGATATCGAATTCGTTTGTGACATGGCGGATTCCGGGCTCGACGCCAGCGGAGCGCCGCGGATACTCGACCCGCAGGGCGCGCTAGACCGCCTTGACGGCGGCGTGGATCACGTCGAGGACGAAGTCCGGATGCGACAGCATCGGCACGTGGCTGCTGTCGATCTCGTAGGTCGTCGCGCCCATCCGCTCGGCGCAGAAGCGCTCGAGATCCGGGTGGACGGTGTGGTCCTGGGTGGCGACGACGTACCAGCTGGGCTTGGTGCGCCAGGCGGCCCCGCCGTACCGCTGATTGAACAGGTCCACGTCCGGGACGCCCTGTACCGCCCAGACCTGCGCCTGCTCCTGTTCGGACAGGTCGCCGCAGAAGTACCGGGTGGCGCCGGGTAGCAGCCAGATTCGCCCCTCCGCCACCTCGACCTGCCCGAATACATCGGTCGTCGGGAACCTGCTCACCAGGGATTGCGAGGTCTCGGTCTCGTCCGGAGCGAGGGCGGCGAGATAGACGAGCCCGGCGACCCGGTCGTCGGTACCCGCCGCGGTGATGACGGTCCCGCCGTAGGAGTGTCCGACGAGGATGATCGGGGCGGTCACCCGGCCCATCGCGCGGGTCACGGTGGCCACGTCACCCGCGAGCGTGTTCAGCGGATTCTGCGCGGACACCACCTGGTGCCCCTCCGCCCGCAGCGTCGGTATCAGCTTGCTGTAGCACGACCCGTCGGCCCACAGCCCGTGCGCGAAAACGATGCTCGGTGTGCCCGGCTGCGACATGATCGGCTCCCTTCTCCTGGATGTGGTTGCGGGACCGCACATCCGGGGCCGAGGAGGACGGCACCGGGCCGCGCCGTCCTCCCGGTCATCGTAGGCCGGACCGAGCGGCGAGACCCCGCGTCTTCAGGGGCAGACAGGTTGTGCCGGAACGCCGTTCAGGTGAACAGGCCCGCGCGTGCGGCGGTCGAGGCGACTGCGGCGGCCGCGTCGGCGGTGGCGTCGGTGACCGGTTCGCGGGGGATGAGGACGCGGAAATAGATCGGTGCGACAAGGGTTTTGACGAGTTCGGCGGGATCGGTGCCGGCGGGGATCTCGCCCCGGTCGATCGCGCGCGGCACGATCGGCAGGGCCCGGCGGATGCGGTCGCGGAAGGCGTGCCGGGTGGTGTCCGGCGGCGCCGGCGAACCGGCGGCGGGCACCATGACCGCGAGGACCGCACGGCCCGACGGGCTGTTGATCCAGGCGACGAGGCTGCGTGCCAGTGTCCGCAGGTCCTCGTCGAGCGAACCCGTATCGGGAATGGGGATTTCCGCGGCGACGCTGTCGTCCAGCGCGTCGGCGATCAGGGCATCGCGATCAGGCCACCGGCGGTAGACGGTCGTCTTGTGCACGCCGGCGCGCTGGGCCACGGCGTCGACGGTGAATGCGGCATAGCCCCGTTCGCTCAGCTCGTCGACGGCCGCGGCGAGGACGGCCGCGCGGACCTTCGGCCCGCGGCCGGGCGGTGCGGCAGGACTCATTGCAACTCCTTGTTGCGATATGGGCGGCGATCGGGCACGCTGAGCCTATCGCAACATGTTGTTGCGATAGGCGATGGGAGTTTCGATGCTGTCGAGGTCCGTGCGGGCGGCGGCGCTGCTGTTTCCCGGCCTGCTGGCCGGGGCGTTCGGGTACGGCGCGGTGAACGTGCTGTACGCGTTTCGCGAAGTGCCCCTTGATGTCCGGTTCACGTTCCATGTCGCCCTCATGCGGGTCAACGGTCCGGTGATGCAGGCGCTGATGGGGCTGGCCGTGCTGAGCACGATCGCGCTGGCGGTGCGGTCGTCGGGGTGGTCGCGGCGGGTCGCGGCGAGCGCCTCCGCGCTGGTGATCGCGTCGTTCCTGGTGACCCGTCTGGGGAACGTGCCGATCAATCAGCAGATCAAACGCTGGGCGGTGGGGACGCCGCCCGACGATTACGCCGATATCCTGCGGCGCTGGGAACTGTTCCATGTCACCCGCACCGGCTGCGCGCTGGTCGCGTTCGTTCTGGTGATCACCGTCGTCGTCCGGGCGGGCAGTGATCATCTGGCGGTGCGAAATGCCGCGGTTTATGGTTAGTGGAGGAAACGAATTGTCGGGCGAGGAGTGGCATGGATCAGCGGACGCTCACCGATGCCCTGCGCGAGTTCCGGCCCGTCGAGATTCCCCTGGATGGCCGGCGCGCGGCGGCCATCGCGATTCCGGTCGGAGTGCTCCGGGGCGAACCCGTCGTCTGCCTCACCAAGCGCAGCTCGACGCTCCGCGCCCACCCCGGGCAGTACGCCTTTCCCGGCGGGCGTCTCGACAGCGGCGAAACGGCTGTCGAGGCGGCCCTTCGCGAGCTGTCGGAGGAACTCGGCGTCCAGCTGACCGGGGATGATGTGCTTGGCCGCCTCGATGATTTCGCGACCAAGTCCGGATACGTGATGTCACCGTTCGTGGTGTGGATCGGCGATGGCGTCGAGGCGATACACCCGAATCCCGACGAGGTCGCCCACGTCTACGCCGTCACCCTCGACGAGGTCGATGTGGACCCGATCTTCGTCAGCGACCCCGCCGTCGAGGAACCCGTCGTCCAATGGCCCTTCCGCGGCGCCCTCGTCCACGCCCCCACCGCGGCCGTCCTGCACCAGTTCCGCGAAGTGGCCCTGCACGCCCGCCACACCCGCGTCGCCCACTTCGGCCAGCCGGTCTTCGCCTGGCGGTGACCGCGTCTCATCCCGATCGCTGAAAATGCCGCTGCCGCAATGGATGTGTGTGGGTCAGGGGATTGTGATCGGGGTGCCCGGTAGGGCCAGGCGGACGTCGATGGTGGGGGCGAGGCGGGCTACGGCGGTGGCGTAGGGGCGAGGGTCCTGGTCGCCTTGGCGGCGGCGACCGGTTCGCCGTGGTGGTAGGTGGCGGTCTCGGTGAACCACGGGCCGGTGAGGACGCGGATCCCGCCGCTCTCGATCAGCTGGCAGGCGTGTCCGATGCGGGTCACGGTCAGTGGGTGCTCATGGGAGTGTCCTTGTCCGGCAGGGAGTGTCGGGTATCCAGGGTCAGTTGCCGAGGTCCAGGAGTGCGCCGAGGAGTTCCTCGGGGGTCTCGATCTGGGGGAGGTGGCCGGTACAGGGGAGCAGCGTGAACGCGGCGCCCGGGATCGCGGCGGCGTAGGCCTTCCCGTAATCGGGATCGACGATGCGGTCGCTGTCGCCCCACACCACGTGGACCGGGAGATCCAGGTCGGCCAGGCGTTCGGTCAGGGTCGGGTCGGTCATGGCGGTGCCGGCGTAGCCGATGAGCGCCTGGACGTCCGGGCTCGGCCCCGTGTCGGATCCGGCCGGGGGCTGGGGAGCCTTGCGCGGGTCGTGGAAGGAATAGGATGTCAGTTCGGTCCGGGACAGGCCGCTGACGTCGGTCATCGGGTGGCCGGGCACCTCGATGCCGATCCCGTCGACGATCACCGCGCCGCTGACGCGCGGGCCGGCGGCCAGGGCGATCTCGGCGGCCAGCCAGCCGCCGAAGGAGTTGCCGATCACGGTCACGTCGGTGAGGTCGAACCGCTCGAGCAGCGCGATGTAGGCGCGGGCCAGCTCTCGAACGCCGGTCAGCCCCTCGGCTTTCGGTGTGCCGCCGAAGCCGGGGTGGGTGGGCAGCAGCACTCGCGAATGAGTCCGCTCGGCCAGCAGGTCGGCGAACCCGGCCATGCTCACGGGACCGGCGCCGCCGTGCAGCAGCAGAAACGGCCGGGTGCGGTCGCGATCCTGCACTGTCACCTCGATCGGATCGATGGAATCGACTGGCAGCGTGTGGGTTTCGATGTGGGTGGGCCGGAGGGAGCGTGCGGCGACGGGAATGCTCATGGACCTTCTCTCAGCAATATAAGGAACCTTATATCAGGAACCTTAGAACAGCTTGTTTATACAAGCAACCTGTTTCCGGTAGGATTCCCGTCGTGAAGTACCGGCCCACCGACGTGTCACTGGCGGTGAAGCGGTTGCAGTACCGCCATCACCGCGCACTGAATCGCGCGCTCACGCCGCTGGGGCTCTCGCTCGTACAGTGGGATACCTTGCGCCACTTGCACGCTCGGCCGGACGCCTCGCTCCACGACCTCGCCGTCCTGACATTCCAGACCGACCAGTCCTTCGGCTCCCTGGCGAATCGCATGGCCGACCGCGGCCTGATCGAGCGAATTCCGGGACCCGGCCGGGCCGTGCGCCACCGCCTGACCGATGAGGGCGAACGCCTGCGCACGGCCGGTCAGAAGATCATGGAGACGGTCATCGAGTCGTCCCTCGGCGGCCTGACCCCCGAGCAGCTGGACCAGCTGGGCGAACTACTGGATGCCGCCCTGGGCCCCGACCCGACGGCGTAGCGAGACGGTCAGGGCCAGCCGATCGCGCTGCGGCAGTGGCTGTTTCGGCGGGCCAGGGTAGCGGGTGCTCACCTCGCCGGTCTGGTCTGCTTCGAGTCGCCGTGTACCGCAACGGTTTCCGGGAGGTCGGCCGGGGTGCGGGAGAGGGTGCGGCCGAGGGCCAGGGCGGCTGTGCGGACGGCGGGGGCGAGGAGTTCGGGCTTGAAGCCCGCGGTCGGGACCGAGACGGAGAGGGCCGCGATGGGGTGGCCGGCCAGCAGGACGGGGGAGGCTACGCAGCAGGTGCCGAGGGAGGACTCCTCACGTTCGATCGCGATGCCGGTGCGCCGGACGGCGTCGAGTTCGCGGGCGAGGCGGGCCGGGTCGGTGAGGGAGTTGCGGGTGTAGCTGCGCAGGGGCGTGTCCAGGACGTGGGCGCGGACGTCCCGTTCCGCCGGGCCCAGCAGGGCCTTGCCGACCGCGGTGCAGGTCAGGGGGAGGCGGCCGCCGATCTGAGAGGGCAGGGGGAGTGCGGCGTGGCCGTGGATCTTCTCGACGTAGACGGCGTCGTGGCCGTCGCGGACGGCGAGGTGCACGGTCTCGCCGGTCACCGCGTAGAGGTCCTGCATGAACGGCAGTGCCGCCGTGCGCAACCGGTACTTCAGGCCGACGCGCTCGCCGAGTTCGAACAGGGCCAGCCCGAGTTCGAACTTGCTGCCGGTGCGGGCCAGCCACCCCAGCTCGACCAGTCCGGTCAGCACGCGATGCGTGGTCGAGCGGGGCAGCCCCGTGCGGGCGGCGACCTCCGCCAGCGACAGGGCGGTTCCCCCGGGAAAGGCGTCGAGCACCAGCGCCGAGCGCTGCAGCAGCGACAAGTTGTCCCGTTTCATGGGACACATCCTATTCACGACGGTTCGCCGCCAATAGCGTGCAGGGCATGACAACGGTGCAGAACGACACGATCGGCGAGGCCGCCGAACGACTGGCGACGGCCGCGGCGACCGGGATTCCGTGCGCGCCGATTCGCGACCTCATCGGACCGGACGATCTCGAGGCGGCCTACGCCGTTCAGAAGCGCAATATCGACGCGCTGCTGGCGGGCGGGCGGACCGTGGTCGGGCGCAAGACCGGCCTGACCTCTCCGGCCGTACAGCGACAGCTCGGCGTCGATCAGCCCGATTTCGGTGTCCTGCTCGACGATTTCGACTGCACGAACGACGACCGGATCGATATCGGCAGGCTGCTCCAGCCCAAGATCGAGGCCGAGATCGCCTTCACGCTGTCCGGCGACATCCTCGACGCGATCACCGCGGCCGAGGCGCCGCGCTTCGTGGAGCGAGTGCACGCCGCGTTCGAGATCGTCGACAGCCGAATCGCGAACTGGGACATCAAGTTCGCCGACACCGTCGCCGACAATGCCTCCTCCGGACTGTACGTGCTCGGCGACTCGCTGCCGATCGCGGACGCCCCCGACCTCGTCGCGGTCACCATGACCCTGACCACCGGCGGCGAACAGGTCTCGACCGGCCGCGGCTCGGACTGCCTGGGCAGCCCCTGGGAGGCCCTGGCCTGGCTGGCGAACACCTGCCGCACCTTCGGATCGCCGCTGCGCGCGGGCGAGGTCATCCTGTCCGGTGCGCTGGGTCCCATGGTCACCGTGGCGCCGGGCGGGACGTACGAGACGCACATATCCGGAATCGGCTCCGCCACAGTGGCTTTCACCGACTGACCACCACACCCGAAAGCAGGACGCCATGAGCCGTATCAAGGCCGCGGTCATCGGGTCGGGCAATATCGGCACCGACCTCCTCATCAAGATCCTCCGGATTGCCCAGCACGTCGAGATCGCCGTACTGGTCGGCATCGACCCCGACTCCGACGGGCTCGCCCGCGCCCGCGGGCTCGGCATCAGCACCGTCGACACCGGTGTCGAGGGGCTGATCGCACACCCGGACTTCGACGACATCCGCATCGTCTTCGACTCCACCTCGGCCAAGGCGCACCTGGCCAACGAGAAGGCGCTGCGCCCCTACGGCAAGCGGCTCATCGACCTCACTCCGGCGGCCATCGGCCCGTTCGTGGTGCCGACCGTCAACCTGGACGAGCACCTGGACGCCCCGGTCGTGAACATGGTGACCTGCGGCGGCCAGGCGACGATTCCGATCGTCGCCGCCGTCTCCGCGGTCACCCCCGTGCACTACGCGGAGATCGTCGCCTCCATCGCCTCGAAATCCGCGGGTCCGGGAACGCGGGCGAATATCGACGAGTTCACCGAGACCACCTCCGAGGCCATCGTGCGGGTCGGCGGCGCCGACCACGGCAAGGCCATCATCGTGCTCAACCCCGCCGAGCCGCCGCTGATCATGCGCGACACCGTGCTCACCCTGGTCACCGATCCGGACCAGGAGGCGATCCGGAAGTCCGTGCAGGACATGGTGTCCGCGGTCTCGGTGTACGTCCCGGGGTACCGGCTCAAGCAGGACGTGCAGTTCACGAAGCTGGACGACGCCGAGTCGGTCGCCACCCTCACCGGCGGCGTCGAGAAGGGACCCGGCCTGTGGAAGGTGTCGGTGTTCCTCGAGGTCGAGGGCGCCGCGCACTACCTGCCCGCCTACGCCGGCAACCTCGACATCATGACCTCCGCGGCGCTGCAGGTCGCCGAGCGGATCGCCGACAACATGCTTCTGGAGACGGCCCGATGACCGAGACCACCACCCGCCCCGACGTCACCGACGGCGCCCCGCTCTACATCCAGGACGTCACCCTGCGCGACGGCATGCACGCCATGCGTCACCGGATCAGTCCGGAGAACGTGGCGGCGATCGCCGCCGCCCTCGACGCCGCGGGCGTCGACGCCATCGAGGTCACCCACGGCGACGGATTGGCCGGCCACAGCCTCACCTACGGTCCGGGCAGCAATTCCGACCGGGAGTGGATCGAGGCGGCCGCCGCGGTGGTCCATCGCGCGAAGCTGACCACTCTGCTGCTGCCCGGCGTCGGCACCGTCGCCCACCTGAAGGAAGCCTTCGATCTCGGGGTGACCTCCGTGCGCGTGGCGACCCACTGCACCGAGGCCGATGTCGCCGCGCAGCACATCGGCACCGCCCGCGAACTCGGCATGGACGTCAGCGGCTTCCTCATGATGTCGCACCTGTCCGAGGCGGCCGAGCTGGCCCAGCAGGCGAAATTGATGGAATCCTATGGGGCGCACTGTGTCTACGTCACCGACTCCGGTGGTCGGCTGACCATGAACGGCGTGCGGGACCGGGTGCGCGCCTACCGCGACATCCTCGACCCCGGGACGCAGATCGGGATCCACGCGCATCAGAATCTGTCGCTGTCGGTGGCGAATTCGGTGGTCGCGGTCGAGGAGGGCGTGACCCGGGTCGACGCCTCCCTCGCGGGGCACGGCGCGGGCGCGGGCAACTGCCCGATCGAGCCGTTCGTCGCGGTCGCGGATCACTCCGGCTGGAAGCACAACTGCGACCTGTTCGCCCTCCAGGACGCCGCCGACGATATCGTCCGCCCGCTGCAGGATCGCCCGGTGCAGGTCGACCGCGAGACGCTGACCCTCGGATTCGCCGGGGTGTACTCCAGCTTCCTGCGGCACGCCGAGGCCGCCGCGAAACAGTACGGCCTGGATACCCGCGAGATCCTGCTGGCCGTCGGGGAACGCCGACTGGTCGGCGGCCAGGAGGACCTGATCACCGACATCGCCCTCGATCTCCAAGCAGCGAAGCAGCGCTGAGGCGTGCCCGGCACCGTCGGCGAACCGCCGCCGACGGTGCCGGGCCGTATCGGTGAGATGCCGGGAATTCGTCAGCAAACAGCCTGACGCGACCTCCTCTGCTGCCTGCGCCCACTTTCGTCTCGCGAATCCGGCCGCGGAAGAACGGCTGGCAACGGTAGGGTGGATGGATCTGGTCCGGAGAGTGGACCGCCTGGGTTCGTGGAGGCGACCATGCACACCGTACTGGGTAAGGCGCGAATGCTGCTCGAGGCGTTCGATGCCGAGTCGGGGGAACTGTCGCTCACCGAACTGTCCCGGCGCAGCGGGGTCGCCAAGGCCACGACCTACCGCCTGGCGAACGCGCTGGTCGAGTGGGGACTCCTCGAACGCTCCGGGACGCGATATCGCCTGGGCCTGCGCCTGTTCGAGCTCGGCGCGCTCGTGCCGGCGCAACGGGTGCTGCGCGACGCCGCCCTGCCGTACCTGCAGGAATTGCATGCCGCGACCGGTGCGACGGTGCATTTCGCGATCCGGGACGGTCTCGACGTGCTCTACATCGAGAAGCTCTCCGGCCACGGCGCAGTCGCCATCCCGTCCCGGGTCGCGGGCCGGCTGCCGCTGTACGCCACGGCGACAGGGAAGGCGATTCTCGCGTTCTCCGGCGCGGAGGTGGTCGCGCAGGTGGTCGAGAACGGGCTGTCCGCCTTCACGCGCCGGACGGTGTCGGCGCCCCAGTTGCACCGCCAGCTCGGCACCGTCCGGCAGCACATGCTGGCCGTGGAGGCAGAGGAGGTGTCGCTCGGCGTGGTGAGCGCCGCCGTCCCCGTATTCGGGCCGCACGCGGTGCTGGTCGGGGCGATCGGGATGTCCACCACCACGCCGCGGATGAATCTCGACCGGGTGTCCGGCCCGCTGAAGGCCGCCGGCGCCGGGATCACACGGACACTGGGCTCACTGGCGCGGTCGGCGTAGCGCGCGGGAGACTCGATCACCCGGTTACGGGACTCGCTCGCTTGCTGGGTGTGGTGCGGGGTGCGGGCGGACGTCGTCCGCTAACCCCCGCCAGCGCGGCGAATCCGAGCGCCGCCGCCACGGTCGTCGTGATCGCCACCGCGAGGCTCGTATTGCCCAGCAGCCCGACGATTGGCGCGACCACGGCCGCCGCCCCGAACTGCGCGAACCCGACCATCGCCGCCGCCGCGCCCGCGACCGCGCCGTACCGGGACAGCGCCAGCGCAGGGGCGTTCGGCATCACGAAGCCGGTGGCGCACAGCAGCGCGAGCACCGGCAGCGCGAAGCCGAGGAACCCTCCGGTGGCGGTGGCAGCCAGGACCAGAAAGCCCCCGCCGACCGCCGTACTCACCAGCAGCGAGACCAGGCTGATGCGCAGCGGCGACCACCGCTCGAGCAGGACGACGTTCAGCTGGGACGCCCCGATCAACACCACCGCCCCGGCGGCGAAGGCGAATCCGTAGGACCGCGAGCTGAGCCCGAACTGGCCCTGCATCACGAACGACGACCCGGCGATATAGGCCCAGAGCACCGACCGGCCGAGCCCGCACACCAGCACGAGCACCAGGAACCGCGGATCCCGGATCAGCGTGCGATATCCGTTGAGCGCCTGGGAAATTCGCCGTCCGGTGCGGGCGGCGGGCGGCAGGGTCTCCGGCATCGCCCACCCACCCAGCACCATCATCCCGGCGCCGAGCCCGGCCAGCACGAGGAAGACCCCCTGCCAGGAGATCGCGCCCAGGACCAGACCTCCGACCGACGGCGCGAGGATGGGCGCGACGCCCATCACGAGCATCAACCGCGACAGCACGACCGCCGCCGCGCGACCGGTGAACAGGTCGCGGACGACCGCCATCGCGATCACTCCCGTCGCCGCCGCGCCGAAACCCTGGAGGGCGCGCAGGAATCCGAGCGCCGCGACGGACGGGGCGAAGAAGCACGCCACCGATGCCGAGACATGCAGAGCCGTGCCGATGACGAGCGGCCTGCGCCGCCCGTAGATATCCGACAGCGGCCCCACGACCAGCTGCCCGATCGCGAGGCCCGCCAAAGTGCCGGTGAGAGTGAGCTGTACGGCGGTGTCGGAGGTGTGGAAGTGCGCGGTGAGCGTCGGCAGCGCCGGGAGATACATGTCGACGGTGAACGGCCCGAGCGCGGTGAGCGCCCCGAGGATCAGCACGAGCCGGATCCGGGCCGCGCCCTCCGGCGGGGCCACCACCCGCGTCACGGATGCCGCTGGTCGAGGAAGCCGGTGACCACGGAGTAGAAGTCGTGCGGCCGTTCCTCCTGGAGGTGATGCGACGCCTTGTCCATGATGTACAGGTGCCCGTGCTCGATCATCCGGGCCAGCATCAAGGGGTAGTCCGGCGTGAGGAAGGCGTCGTGCATTCCCCACGCGAAAAGCACCGGCGCGCTGATCATTCCGAGTTCCGCGGTGAGATCCTGCCAGTCGCCGCGGGGATTGTCCGACGCCGCGGCGAGGGCCATCTCCTCGGGGTCGAGGCTCTGCTCGTAGCGCATGTCGAGGGTCTCCGGCGGCAGCTTGTCCCCGTCGAACCACTCGAGGCGGGTGATCAGCTGACGCATCTTCTCCCGGGTCGGGCCCTCGCCGCCGTAATAGACGTCCCGGGCCGTCCGGCCGCGGTGCCCGTTCTCCGGCAGCGGGGCGAGCGGACCGTAGAACACCGGCATACTGCCCGTCACGACCAGCGCGCGCACCCGATCGGGGTACTTGGCCGCGAGGTTGAGCGCGATGGTCCCGCCCCACGAATTGCAGAGGAAGTCGGCGCGTTCGATGCCCAGCGCGTCGAGCAGCGCGACGATCTTCGCCGCGTGGAAATCCCACATCGGCCCGGAGATGGTGCACTTCTCCGACCGGCCGTACTGCAGGATGTCGACGAGGATCGCCCGCCGATCCCGCGCGAACAGCGGTGCGACAGGCCCGAAGTCGGACCAGGCGGTGCATCCGGGTCCGCCGCCGTGCAGGAAGATCGTGGGGCTCCCGGCGCCGAGGTCGTGGTAGTGGAACGTCACGCCCGCCGCGTCGGCGTACAAACTGTTCGGTGGTTGGGCCATGGGCACACCTGACCGCACCTCGCGCGCGGTGTGAAGGATCGCGGTCCGCTGGACGGTCCCGGTCTGTGGTCCGGCGGCCGCGCGCGGAGTTAGCTTGCGGCGCATGCGATCAGATCTGCGAGCGGCCGAAGACCGGGCCCGTGCCCTCGTCGGCGCCGTCGAGCACCGCGAACTCGGGCCGGTACGAGCATCGGAGACGGTGGCGTTCGCGCGCGCCTGCGGCGAACGCGATCCCCGGCTGCTCGATCCCGGCGCGGCGGACTTCGAGGTGCATCCCCTGTACCTGCCGAGTCTGCTGCGCGGCCCCGACGGCGGCGTCGACAGCGACTACCGCGACGACGGCATGTTCCGCGACGAGGTGCCCGGCACCGACGGGCTGGACGTCCGCCTGATGGCCGGCGGGCAGAGCGTCCTCTGCCATCGCCCGGTACCGCTCGGGGATCCGGTCGTGGTCCGGCGCACGCTCGATGCCGTGGCACGGAAGGGCCGCGAGGGCTCGGAGTTCCTGCTGCTCACGGTGTCGAAGGTCTACCGAGCCGCGCGGGCCGGGCGGCTCGCCGACGTCACCGAAAGGTTCATCGTCCGATGACGAACCCGCCCGCCGCCCACGCCGAAATCGGACAGCACATCGAGCCTGTCGTCCTGCGGACCGACCCGGTGCGCCTGCTGCGGTTCGGCGCGGCCACGCACAACGCGCACCGCATCCACTACGACCCTGGCTACGCCACGACCGAGGGCCTGGACGCACCGGTGGTGATGGCCCAGCTGCACGGCGCGCTGTTCCACCGCGCGGCCGCGGAGTTCTGTGGCGGTCCGCGCGGTGTGGTCTCCGTCGAGTGGCGCAACCGCGCGCCCGCGTATGTCGGATGCGAACTCGTCGTGACCGGCGTCGTCCGCGCGATCGCGGACGGGCTCGTCACCCTCGCCCTGGAGGAACACACCGGCGACGGCGTGCTGTGCGCCGCCGGCGAGGCCGTGGTGGTCGGCGACGCGAACCCGGTCTGCTGAGCAAACCGGATCCGTTGGCGCTGCGCCGGGCCTCGCCCAGGATTCGCAGTATCACACAGCTCGTCTCGAGAGGACTTCACATGACTGGTGTCGAGGCGCCGAAAGTCACGCAGGAGGCGCCGGAGCGACCGCGTGCGGCCGGCCGGCAGGACTGGACAGCCTGGCCCAAGTACAACGCGGCCGGGAGCGGATACCGCGGGTACTGGTACCCCGTCACCTGGTCCAATCACATCACGGGCGACCCGCGGAGCTACACGGTCTGCGGGGAGAAGCTCGCCCTCATCCGCGACGGCGGCACGGTCTACGCCCTGCACGACCGCTGCCCGCACCGCGGGGTGCCGCTGTCGGAGGGCGACCAGCAGTTCCCGGGCACGGTCAGCTGCCCGTACCACGGCTGGACCTACCGGCTGACGGACGGCAAGCTCGTCGCGGTCATCACCGACGGCCCGGATTCGAAGATCTGCGGCAAACTCGAGGTGCAGACGTACGCGGTGGAGGAGCGGCTGGGGCTCGTCTGGGTCTACATCCCGATCACCCGCGAGCCCGCCCCGCCCCTCGACGAGCAGCTGCCGCGCGAACTCGTCGAGAACGAGGGCATCATCGGCGGGCGCATCCAGCCCCGCGCGGGCAACTGGCGTTTCGCGTGCGAGAACGGTTTCGACGAGGGGCACGCGAAATACCTGCACCGCACGTCGCTGTGGCGGCTGTTCAAGCCGATGCCGACCTGGAACATCACCCGCATCGTGCGCGACGGCCGCTGGATCTACCGGGTCCAGGACGAGGTGTACTGGGAGGCCGAATTCCCCGGGGTCGGGACCTGGACCAACAAGCGGTGGTGGAAGAAGAAGCCGAACGAGACCAAGGTGTCGCAGATCGGCAATGTCGGCGCCGGACTCGAGGTGAACCCGGTGATCGCGGCGCAGGAGTTCCCCGGCTTCGCCTCCCTGTCCATGCCCGGCGTCCTGCGCATCGCCTATCCCAACTTCATCCACTACGAGTTCTACGTGCCCATCGACGACGACAATCACCACTACGTCGGCCTGATGGTGAATTTCGTGACCGGGGCGAGAAAGCTCGGCTTCTACGCCAAGTATCTGGGCGCTATTCGCTGGCTGTTCCACGGCCAGTTCTCCGGACAGGACGCCTGGATGGTCGAGGTCACCGACGCGCCGCCGGAGAAGCTCTACCGGCCCGACGTCTCGCTCACGGCGTGGCGCAATCTCGCCGAGGAGGAGTACGCCGAAAAGCTCGACGCCGCTGTCGAATTCGTCAAACAACCGGTCGCCAAGGCGCGTGAGCGGCGGACGCCCGCCCGGAACGGCGCCGCGCGGCCCGCCCCGTCCAGCGAATAGAGGAAGCACATGCTCAAGACACTGATCGCATTCGTCGCGGGCGGCGCGGCCGTCGCGGGCGCACCCGCCGCGTGGCGGTTCCTCGCTCGGCACAACAACACTCAGGTACATCAGGTCCGGCCATGACGGTCGCGGAAGCCGACGCGCCGACGGATCCGGACGAGCGGCGTCGCCGATGGACCGAAGCGGCCTGCGCGCGGGTGGATCGAAACCGCCTGCGCGAATTGCTGACCGGGATCGTGGACATCCCAAGTCCGACCGGCGACGAAGCACCGCTCGCCCGGCACCTCACCGCCACGATGGCGGCGGCCGACATCGAGTCGCACACGATGTATCTCGATGAGCGGCAGGCCAATTCGTGGGGCCGGGTACGCGGCGACGGCACCGGCCCGGATCTGCTGCTGTACGCGCCGATCGATACCGTGACCACCGGCGACCCCGCCGAGGACCTGCCCTGGGCCGGTGCATCGTTGCGCGCCGATATGGTCCCGCAGGCCACGACCGTCGAGGACTACGTCGTCGGGCTCGGCGCCTCCAATCCCAAAGGCCACGCCGCCTGCGTGCTGGCCGCGGGCGAGGCGATCCGGGCGGCGGGCGTGCCGCTCACCGGGGACCTGCTGCTGGGCTTCGGCGCCGGCGGGATGCCGACCAATGCCCGTCCCGGCGTGGGCAATCCGCGGCGCAACACCGGTCAGGGAGTCGGCTGCTCGTTCCTGCTCGAACAGGGGGTGTGGGCGGATTTCGCCCTCATCGCGAAGCCGGGCTGGACGGTGTCGTGGGAGGAGGTCGGGCTCGCGTGGTTCGAGGTCACGGTGCACGGCAGCCACACCTACGTGGGCTCGCGGCACCGGCTGCCGTACCGGAATCCGGTGGCGCTGGCCGGGGCGGTCGCCGCCCGGCTCGAGGAGTGGTTCCCGCGGTACTCGCGGGCGCACGACGACGGGCTCGTCCTGCCGCAGGGCATGGTCGCGAATATCCGCGGCGGCTGGGAGCGCACCGCGTCGTTCACCCCCGAATGCGTTCGTATGACGGTCGACCTGCGGCTCAGCCCGCGCACCACGCCCACCGCGGCCAAACGCGAACTCGTCGCGGCGGTCCGGCGGATCGCCGCGGAGCTCGAAGCGCGGATCGACGTGGAGCAGATCCTGGCGATCCCGGGGGAGGGGTCGGATCCGGGTATGTGGTTGTGCCGCAGTGCCATCGAGGCATGGGAAGCGGTGGAGGGGGAGCCGCACCGGGAGTTCCGGGACGCGAGCGGCGCGACCGACGCCAACATCCTGCGCGGCCGCGGGATTCCGACCGTGCGGGTCGGCATGCCCAAGGTCGTGGACGCTCCGTTCGAGGTGGATTTCGCGATGGGCATGAACACCGTCGATCTCCGGGACGCGGAGAAATTCACCGGATATCTCGTCCGTGTCGCACTCGACACGCTCACCCGCAGCCTCGAGGAAGTAGGGACGGCCTGATGGCGACCATCGTGCTGGGTGTCGGCGCCTCGCACAGCACCCTGATGAACACCCACTGGGAGCAGACCACCCACAAGGCGGAGGCCGGACGCTTCCGGGACGCGCTGTACACCGCGCGCGAACGGATCGCGGCCGCCGCGCCCGATGTGGTGCTGATCCTCGGATCCAACCATTTCCGCGGCTTCTGGCTCGATCTCATTCCGGCCTTCACTCTCGGTGTGGGGGAATGTATTTCGAGCGGCGAATCCGGAACTCCGAAGGGTCCGCAGGCGGTCGACGTCGAGTTCGCCCGGCACCTGGCGAATGCGCTGATCGAGGGCGGACGTTTCGATCTCGCGTATTCGGCGCGCATGCAGATCGATCACGGGCAGTCCCACGCGATCCAATATCTGCTCGACGGGCTCGACGTGCCGATCGTTCCGCTGGTGGTCAACGTCTTCGCGCCACCGCTGCCCACCTTCCGGCGCTGCGCGGAACTCGCGGGCGCGATCCGCGCGGCGATCGAGGGCTTCGGGCCGGACAAGCGGGTCGCCGTCATCGCCTCCGGCGGGCTCTCGCACCGCCTGCCCTGGCCGGACTGGCGTGACCCGCACGGCGAGGACGAGGACTTCATGGTCCGCGCCTGGCTGGACGGCCGGGAGAACTGGTCGGACTACGACATGCGCCGCCGCGAGATCATCCGGGCCGCCGAGGCCGCCATCACCCCCGAATTCGACGACCACCTCCTCGACCTCTTCGCGGCCGGCAAGGCGTCGGAACTCGCCGAATACACCACGGAGTACGTCGAGCGCGCGGCCGGGAACGGCGCGCAGGAACTGCGCACCTGGCTCATGATGGCCGCGATCCTCGACTACATCCCGGCCGAACGCCTTGCCTACGAAGCTATTCCGGAATGGCTCACCGGCATGGGCGTCGCGATCCTCGACCCCGACTCATCGTCACGAAGGACACGATCATGACAATCTGGAACGAACTGGCCGGACTCGACTTCACCCTGACGACCGTCGACGCCAACGGCATTCCCACCCGGTCGCTGCGGGCCGGCGCGGGCGAGGAGGCGGTGGTGTTCCTGCACGGCACCAGCGGCCACCTCGAGGCGTTCGCGCGCAATATGGCCGCGCACGCGCCGCACTACGCATGCCACGCCATCGACATGCTCGGGCACGGGTACACCGGCAAACCCGATTACCCCTACGAGATCCCGCGCTACGTGGAGCATCTGGTCGACTACCTCGACGCCGTCGGCATCCGGCGAGCGCACCTGGTGGGCGAATCGCTCGGCGGCTGGGTGGCGGCCCATCTCGCCAGCGAGCAGCCCGAGCGGGTGCTGTCGCTGCAACTGCTCGCCGCGGGCGGCACGGTCGCGAACCCCGTCGTCATGGACCGCATCAAGACCTCGACCATGAAAGCGGTGCGCAGCAACGACATCGAGCTCACCCGGCAGCGGCTGCGGCTGCTGATGCACGACCCGGTGAACGCCACCGAGGAACTCGTCGAGGTCCGCCACCGGATCTATCACCAGCCCGATTTCGTCGCCAACATCCACAATCTGCTGTCGCTGCAGGAGATGGAGGTGCGGCAGCGGAACCTGCTGCGCCCGGACCGGCTCGCCCGCATCCAGGCGCCGACGCTGGTGGTGTGGGGCCACGACAACCCGTTCGGTGATGTGCCGGAGGCGAAGAAGCTCGCCGAGGACATCCCCGGTGCGCGGTTGCAGCTCTACCCGGAGTGCGGTCACTGGCCGCAGCACGAGCAGGCGGATCACTACAACCCGCTGAGCCTGGAGTTCCTGGCCGAGGCATCGGCGAAGGCCAAGGCGTCGGCCTGAGACCACCGATGAAGCGCATCGTGCTGCTGACACCGGACGAGGACGACGCCCTCGGCGCGTGTATTCGCGCCGCGGTCGGCGATACCGGGCAGGTCGTCCGCCCGGCGGCGCGCACCGTGCGCGAGGTGCACCGGCTGCTCCCCGACGCCGATATCGTCGTCGGCGACTGGCTCGGTGACCTGCCGCTGGGAGCCGCCGAGGCGGCGATTCCCCGTCACTGCACGCTGATTCAGCAACCCGGCGTGGGCGTGAACTTCATCGACGTGGCCGCCTGGGCCGCGGCCGGAGTCCCCGTGGCCAATGTCCCGGGAGCCAACGCGGCGTCGGTCGCCGAGTGGGCGGTCGTGGCCGCGGCGAGCCTGAGCAGATCGATGCCGTGGGCGCACGACGAGATGCGGGCCGGGCGCTGGCCGCAGGAGACGATACCGACGCGCGGATGCCGCGATCTCGGTGAGCTGCGGGTGGGAATCGTCGGATTCGGTGCGATCGGCCGCCGCTGCGCCACACTGTTCGCCGCCTTCGGATGCGAGGTGGTCTACACCGCGCGCACCGCCCGCCCCGACGCGACGGCACGGTTCCTCCCGATGGCCGAACTGCTGGCCGTAGCGGACGTGCTGGTCGTGGCCGTTCCCCTGACCGACGACACCCGCGGGCTGATCTCCGCGCGGGAATTGGCGACGCTGCCGCCGCGAGCGCTCGTCGTCAACGTCGCCCGCGGTCTCGTGGTGGACGAACCGGCGCTCGTCGCCGCGCTGCGGTCCGGGGCGATGGCGGGCGCGGCGCTCGACGTCTTCGCCGCCGAGCCCCTCGCGCCGGACAGTCCCCTGCGCACCCTGGACTGCGTGCTGCTGAGCCCGCACATCGCCGGCGGGTCGGAGACCGCGCGGCGAAAGATCTACGCGATGACCGCCGAGAACGTGGCGCGCGTCTGCGCGGGCGAACGGCCGCGCTGGACCCTCTGACGTCGCCGGATGTTTCGTCTACGTAAGCCCCTCGACCTCGGTCCATTCGGTGGACCGAGATGATTTTCAGCCCCGGTCGGCGTGGCTAAGTTGCTTCACACCACCGCACGAATGCGGCCCAGATCACAGAACGAAGGTGTCCGTACATGGCCTGGCGATCTCGATCCCGAACCGCCGCCCTCGCGGCGGCAGTACTTGCCCTGATGACCGTCGGCGCGTGCAGCCGCCCGGCCACGCACAGCACCGCCGACGCGGCCGGTGGCGCGCTCCGGATCGCGGTCGGCATCGACGCCTCGTACGCGCCGTTCTTCGTCGCCGACCGGAAAGGGCTGTTCAAGGACGCCGGACTGGATGTGCAGCTGGTGCAGTTCGGCCGCGGCGGCGAGGCCGTCGACGCGCTGTCCACCGGGCAGGTCCAGGTCGCGGGCAGCTCCGACACCACCACGATCTCGCAGCTGCGCCAGAATCCGTCCCTGCGCGCGATGTACTCCTACGAGGTCTCCGGCGACTACATCAAAGCCGTGCTGCGCAAGGGAATCGACGCGCCGGCCGCCGGCCAGAAGTTCGGCATCGTCCCCGGCCTGAGCCAGATCTCCACCGAGAAGTACCTCGAGGCGCACGGCGTCCGGCCGGACGCGGTCAAGATGATCACCGCCACCCCGACCGATATGCCCGCGCTGCTCGGCCGCGGCGATATCGACGGATACGTGCTGTGGGAGCCGTGGCCCGCCACGGCCCTGAGCCAGGGCACCGGCCACGTCGTCGCCCGGACCGGGGACTACAACTGGCTCTACCACCACTGGGCCATCACGACCCAGCCGTGGCTGTCCGCGCACGAGGACACCGCGCGCAAGGTCGCCGAGGTTCTCGACAAGGCGACCCAGCTGGTCGAATCCGATCCGCGGGCCGCCGCGGCCGCGACCAGATCCGCGGTGAACGTGGAAGAGGACCAGACCGTCACCGCCGTGCAGGAAATCGACTTCGGCGTCCAGAATCTGACCGCCGCCGATATCGCCTCGGCGCAGTCGGTCGTCGACTTCTACACGAAGATCGGCGCCCTGTCCGACCAACCCGACCTGCAGTCGGCGATGCTCACCGACTGGTACAAGAAGAGTGCGCAATGAATGTGACAGCGACCAAAGGCGTCCCCGTCGACATCCGGGACCTCGGCATCAGTTTCGGGGCCGCGGAGATCGTCTCGGGAATAGATCTCCAAGTGCGAGAGGGCGAATTCGTCTGCCTCCTCGGACCCAGCGGCTGCGGGAAATCGACCCTGTTGTCGTCGATGGCCGGATTCATCGAACCCACCGCGGGCGAGATCCGCTGCGACGGAACCGCCGTGAAGGTCGGTAATGCCCACGCGGGCATGGTATTCCAGAGTTCCGAGGCGCTGTTCGAATGGATGACCGTCGACCGGAACGTCTCCTACGGGCCGCGCATGCACGGGGCGAGCAAGGCCGAACAGGCCCGGATCGCCGCCGAATACCTTGCGATGGTGGGACTTCCGCATTCGGGTGACAAGTTCCCGTCCCAGCTGTCGGGTGGTATGCGCCAGCGCGTCCAGATCGCCCGGGTACTGGCCAACCAGCCGTCGCTGGTCCTGATGGACGAGCCGTTCGGCGCCCTCGACGCGCAGACGCGGCAGGTCCTGCAGATCGAGCTGGACAAGATCTGGCGGCACACCGGCTGCACCGTCGTCTTCGTCACCCACGACATCGACGAGGCGCTCACCCTCGCCGACCGGGTCGTCGTCATGTCCGCCGGGCCGAAGGCGCGCATCAAGAGCATCTACGAGGTCGACGCGCCCCGCCCGCGCGATCGCGCCCACCCGGGCGTGATCGACCTGTACGAGCAACTGCGCGACGACATCCGTGCCGAGGTCGTGGCGTCGTTGCGGAATCAAGGCATCGAAGAGGACGAGCTATGACCGCCATTGTGCAGAGCCCCGCGGCACCGGCCGGAAACGCGAACGCGAAACGGGCACAACGTAAATCGCTCGCCGCGGCGGGGCGGGTCACCCGCACCGCGCTGCTGTGGGTGGCCTCGGGCGTGCTCGGCCTCGCCGTGTGGTCCTTCCTCGCGTGGTGGTACGGGCCGACGACCATCGCCTCGCCGGGGGAGGTGTGGTCCGCGGCCGTCGAGCTGGCGCAGCGCGGTGTGCTGTGGACCTCCGTCTCGGCGTCCGCGCAGCGCATCCTGCTCGGCTGGAGCCTCGGTGTCGTGATCGGCGCGCCGATCGGCATCCTCATGGGGCGCGTCAATGTCGTGCGCCAGCTGCTGGACCCCTACATCGAGTTCTTCCGGTTCATCCCGCCGATCGCCTTCGTGACGCTGGCGGTCGTCTGGTTCGGCATCGGCGAGACCTCGAAGATCGTCCTGATCTTCTACACCTCCGTCTTCATCGTCACGGTGAGCACCATTGCGGCCACCGTCGCGATCAGCGAGAACAAACTCCAGGCCGCGACCAGCCTGGGCGCGAACCGGCTGCGACTCATGAAGACCGTGGTCCTGCCCTCGGCCGTGCCCGGCATCGTGACCGGCGCCCGGCTGGCGATGGGCAACAGCTTCCTGACCATCGTCTCCGCCGAGATCGTGGCCGCCGATCGCGGTATCGGGTCGATGATCTGGCAGGCCCGCAACTACGGCCGCATCGACTGGACGTTCGTCGGAATCATCGTGCTCGGCATCATGGGCTTCGTCTTCGACCGGGTGCTGCGGCTGCTGTCCGCGAGATTCCTCTCCCGGTACGGCGTGAAATAGGCAGGGACGCAATGGAACAGAAACCCACCATCGCCGAACTGGCCGGGATTCCGGACCGGCCGCACTCGGGCGACGTCGGCGAGGAACGGCGACGGCGCAAGATCGCGGTGATCGGCGGCTACCGCATCCTGTCGCGGTTCGGGCTCGACGAGGGCATCTCCGGGCACATCACGGCCCGCGATCCCGAACTGACCGATACGTTCTGGACCGCGCCCTTCGGCAGGCATTTCTCGACGGTGATGCCGGACGACCTGCTGCACGTGGCCGCCGACGGCACCATCCTGTCCGGCCGGGGCCCGTTGAATCGCGCCGCGTTCGTGATTCATTCGAAGGTGCACGAGGCCAGGCCGGACGTGATCGGGGCCGTGCACGCGCACGGGTTGCAGGGCAAGGCGTTCTCGTCGCTGCACCGGCTGCTGTCCCCGATCACGCAGGACGCGTGCGCCTTCTACGACGACCATTCCATGTACGAGGAGTATCACGGCGTCGCCCTGGACGAGGAGGAAGGCCGGCGCATCGCGCAGGCGCTGGGTGCCACCAAGGCGGTGATCCTCACCAATCACGGACATCTGACGGTCGGCACGTCGGTCGAGAGCGCCGTGTGGTGGTACGTGTCGATGGAACGCTCGATGCAGGCCGAACTGGCCGCCCGCGCGGCCGGCGAGCCGGTCGCCCTGCACGACAAGATCGCGGCCCAGACCTACGAGGCGGTGGGCACCGAGAAGGTCGGCTGGTTCGCGTACTCGACCATCATCCAGAAGATCGCGGCGGAGGAACCGGAACTCTTCGCCTCCTGAATCACTGTTCCCTCCGGCGGGCCCGGCGGCCACCTCGCGTGGCCGCCGGGCCCGCCCGCGTGCGCACCACTCGATCCGGACGGAGTCTGCTGACCGGACCGAGTTCATTTCTCCAGGGCCGCAGCCGGATTAGCGTTCTCGCTGTGAACGAATCGTCCCTTGCCTCGACCGCCGCGCTCGACGTCGACATCCTCATCGTCGGCGCCGGCCCGGCGGGACTCTACGGCGCGTACTACGCCGGGTTCCGCGGCCTGCGCGTCGCCGTACTCGACGCGCTCGCCGAACCGGGCGGGCAGGTGAGCGCGATGTACCCCGAGAAGGCCATCCTCGACGTCGCGGGGTTCCCCGCCGTCAAGGGCCGGGATCTCATCGAGGGGCTGCTCGCGCAGGCCGCGCCGTTCGAGCCGATCTATCTGCTGGGCGAGCAGGCGCTCGGCCTGTCCCACGACGCGTCGGGGAATGCGGTCGTGACGACCGGCAAGGGGCGCACCATCACCGCGGGCGCGGTCGTAATCACCGGCGGGATCGGGACTTTCACGCCCCGGCCGCTGACGAAGGGGCTCGATTTCCTGGATCGCGGGCTGAGCTATTTCGTCCCCGAGCTGGCGGCGCACGAGGGCAAGGACGTGGTGATCGTCGGCGGCGGCGACAGCGCGTTCGACTGGGCCGTCCACCTCGAACCGATCGCCAACTCCGTCACCTTGGTGCATCGGCGCGACAAGTTCCGGGCCCACCGATCCACCGTGGCCAAGGTGCACGACAGCTCGGTGCGGGTCCTGGTCAACGCGGATATCGCGGCGGTGCGCGGCAACGGCTGGATCGCCGAGGTCGACATCGCGCACACACTCGAGAAGTCGACGACCACCCTTCCTGCCCAATCCGTCATCGCCGCACTGGGTTTCACCGCGGACCTGGGTCCGCTGGCCGAGTGGGGACTGGAGATCGACTCGCGGCACATCGTCGTGAACACCCGCATGGAGACCGCCGTCCCGCGCGTCTACGCCGCCGGGGACATCACCGACTATCCCGGGAAGGTGCGGCTCATCGCGGTCGGCTTCGGGGAGGCCGCCACCGCGGTGAACAATGCGGCGGCCGTTCTCGATCCGGACGCGGAGATCTTCCCCGGACATTCCACCGAACAGGAGGGCTGAGGCAATGGCATTCGTGATAGGCGAGGCCTGCATCGACTACACCGACCGCTCGTGCATGGAGGAATGCCCGGTCGACTGCATCTACGAGGGCGACCGGAAGCTGTACATCAATCCGAACGAGTGCATCGACTGCGGCGCCTGCGAATTGGCGTGCCCGGTCGAGGCGATCACGGTGGATCGCAAGGCCGCACCGGAATTCAAGGAGGACAACAAGAGGTTCTTCCTCGACATCCTGCCGACCCGCGCCGAGCCGGTCGGTAATCCGGGCGGGGCCGCGAAGATCGATGTGGTCGGCGTCGACACCCCGATGGTGGCGGCGTACTGATGGGCGCGGAACTCCGATTCGCCTACGCGGACACGTCTTTCGGCCAGGTGCACTACGCCGAGCAAGGGGACGGCCCGGTGCTGCTCCTGCTGCATCAGACGCCGCGGTCCTGGGACGAGTTCCGGGAATTGATCCCGCTGCTCGCCGTCGACCACCGGGTGATCGCAATGGATATGGTGGGTTTCGGCGCGAGCGCGAAACCGCCCGCGCCGCAGACGATCGAGGTCTTCGCCTGCGGAGCGTGGGAGCTGCTGGACGCGCTCGGCGTCGGCCACGCCGCCGTCCTCGGTCATCACACCGGGGCCGCCGTGGCGCTGGAGATGGCGGCCGCCGACACGGAACGTGTTGTCGCGCTGCTGTTGTCGTCGTGTCCGTGGGCGGACGAGCGATATCGCACCGCTCATGCGTCGGGAGCGGGGGTGGACCGCGCGGAGCAGAGCGAGGACGGGACGCACCTGCGGACCCTGTGGGATCTGCGCCGGCCGTACTACCCGGCCCCGGTCGCGGGGCTGCTGGACCGGTTCGTCCGCGACGCGCTCGCACCCGGCGTCGATCCCGCCGAGGGGCACCGGGCCTGTGCTCGGTACCGCATGGAGGATCGCATCGGTGCGGTGACCGGACCCGTCCTCCTGATCGGCGCGGGCCGGGATCCGTTCTCGATGCCCAACCTGCCCGCTCTGACCGCCGGGCTCACCGCGGCCCGCTCGGTCCGCAGTACCGTGATCGAGAACGGGACGGTCGCGCTCATCGAACGCGAGGCTCCGGCGGTGGCCGCGGCGGCCCGGGAGTTTCTGACATCCGCCGAGGTCACGTGGCCCGATGTAAACATCGTGGAACGGGTCCGCTGAGCGGACTCTGTGACGTGCCTCTCACGGCATCTCTCCCGTAGCGTCACGACATCAGGTGAGCGCTCGCCCGACCCGCCAGGAGGCACCCTTGACTACAGCCACACGAGGACCCGGTGGACTCGGGCCGGTCGTACCGATCACGGCGGCCCAGCAGGCCGGGACCGATATGTCCTCGGTGCTGGGGAAGGCCCGCCTGATTCTCGACGCGTTCGACAGCCAGTGCAGTGATCTGTCCCTGACCGAATTGGCGCGCCGCAGCGGGGTCGCGAAGGCGTCGGTGCACCGGCTGGCGGGTGAGCTGGTGGAATGGGGCCTGCTCGAGCGCGCGGGCACCAAATACCGGCTGGGACTGCGGTTGTTCGAACTCGGCCAGCTCGTGCCCCGGCAGCGGATCCTGCGTGACGCGGCGCTGCCGTATATGGAGGATCTGCTGCTGGCCACGCAGGAGACGGTGCATTTCGCGGTGCGCGACGGCATCGACGTGCTCTATATCGAGAAGATCATCGGCCATCGCGGACTCAATCAGCAGTCGCGCGTGGCGGGCCGCTTGCCGCTGTACTGCACGGCCACCGGCAAGATCATCCTGGCGTTCTCGCCGCCGTCGGTGTTCGACGAGGTCGTCGAGCAGGGCTTCACGGCGCTCACCAGCCGCACCACGATGTCCGTCGGCGTCCTGCGCACGCAACTCGAGCGAATGCGCAAGGAGCAGTTGGCCGTCGAGGTGGAGGAGACCCGGCTCGGTTACATGAGCGTGGCCGTCCCGGTATTCAGCGGCCCGCGCGTGCTGGCGGGGGCGCTGTCGGTCACCGCACCCACCGCCCGCCTCAACGTCAGCCGCATCACCGGCGCCCTCCGCACCGCCGGCGTCGGCATCACCCGCACCTTGCAGGCGATGCGCTGCACCCACACACCGGGTGAGGTGGCCCCGCGCGACAGTTCGTGCAGCGCGGCGATGTGTTCCTTCAACGGGTGCGGGCGGTGACCGGTCAGTGGGGGCGCGTCGGCAGGAAGCCCTCGCGTTCCGCATCCCAGGTGGCCGGGCCGACACCGCGGGCGCGTAGCTCCTGTTTGCGCACCTTGCCTGTCTCGGTGAGGGGGAGCGCCGGGACCAGGTCGAGGTAGCGGGGGAGCGCGAAGTAGGCGAGGTGGCGTTCGGCGAAGCGCAACAGGTCCGCGGGGTCGAAGGCGGCGCCGTCTCGGGGCACGATCGCGGCCATCACCTCGTCCTCGGCGAGGGCGGACGGGACCGGGAAGACCGCGACCTGGGCGACGGCCGGGTGCTGGGCCAGGACCGATTCCACCTCGGTGGCCGAGATGTTCTCGCCGCGGCGGCGGATCACGTCCTTGAGCCGGTCCACGAAACGGAACCAGCCGTCGGCATCGCGGATCACCCGGTCTCCGGTGCGCAGCCACGCCCCCTCCGCCGGGACCGGATCACCGAGATACCCCGCCGCGAAGGCCCCGCGCCGCAGACTGCGGACCATCAGTTCGCCCGGCGTGCCGTCGGGGGCGGGGCGGCCGCCGTCCACGACGGCGGCCTCGTAGCCGTCCATGACCGTGCCGAGGAAGCCGTCGCGGCGGTGGCCCGGCAGCGACCCGATGACGAGATTCGTTTCGGTGGTGCCGAATCCGTCGACGAGATCGATGCCGAACCGGGTGCGGAAGGGCTCGTACAGGTGCGCGGGCGTGGCGGGTGACAGCGCTCGGGTCGCCCGGTGGGCCCGGTCGTTCGGCGAGGGTGGGCGGTTCATCAGAATGGCGACCATGGCGCCGAGGAGATAGGTGACGGTGGCACCCGATTCCTCGACCCGCCGCCAATAGTCCGTCGCGGAAAAGCGTTCTCCGAGAACGAATGTGCCTCGCCACACCAGCGCCTGGAACAGTGACCCGAGGGCATTGGTGTGGAACAGCGGCAGGCAGTTGTACAGGACGTCGCCCGCCTCGACGCCGAGCGAACGCCCCACTCCCGCACCCCACCACAGGAACTGGGCATGCGGGCACCGAACCCCCTTCGGCAGGCCGGTCGTGCCCGATGTGAACAGGATCGCGGCGAGATCGAGGTCGGCGACCGGCGCGGGATCGCGGGGCGGTTCGGATGCCGCCGGATCCACCCGCGGGGCCGAGGCGGAACCGGCGATCCAGCACACGCCCGGGAAACCTGTCGCCTCGACCTGCCCGGCGTGGTGTGGCTCGACGAACACCCACCCCGCACCCGATTCGGCGAGCGCGTGACGCAGACCGTCACCCCGCAACGCCACGTTCAACGGCACCGCGACGGCCCCCAGCCAGGCACATCCCAGCACCAGATCGATAAGCTCGATCCGATTGTCCAGCACCGCCGCGACTCGATCCCCGGCCCGTATCCCGTTCGCGTGCAAGGCATTCGCCATGGACGACGCCCGGCACACGAGCCGGCGATAACTCACCGCGACCGAACCGGCGCGCACGGCGATCCGGTCCCCGCACTGTTCGGCCCGCAGGACGAGCAGTGCGGGAATGGTCATCGCTTCCGGCAGTGCGGGGATGGTCATCGCTTCCGGAAGGCCCGCCTCGGGTGCGCCCCCGGTCATGGCACGACGACGGCGCGCCCGGCCACCTTGCCCTCGCGCATGAGTCGCAGGGCATCGGCGATCCGGTCGAGGGGGAACTGTTGTACCGCCAGCCGGACCTCACCCGCCGCGAGCCTCTCGAGCAGCTCGGGGGCGAGTTCGGCTTGGCGCGCTCCCTTGCGAATCATATTGACGGGCAGGATCTTCACGTCGCTCAGCAGCCAGTTGGGCAGGTCGAGGGTCAGCTCGGTGCCCAGCGTGTAGCCGATCAGCGCGGCCCGCCCGCCCGGTGCGACGCGTTCGAGCAGCGGCGGAAGGGAATCGCCGCCGAGAGTGTCGATCAGGACCTCCGCGACGGGTTCGTCGCCCAGCTGCCCGGCCAGTTCGGTTCCGCGGCCGACGACCGGGCGGACCCCGGCGGGCAGCAATTCGACCTGGTCGTGCCGGGGGACCACGCCGATCACGTCGCCGGCCCCGGCGAGCAAGGCGAATTGGGCCGCCATCGAGCCGACCGCTCCCGACGCACCGGACACCAGCACGCGGTCCCCGGCCCGGACCTCGGCGACATCGTGCACGGCGACGTATCCCGTGGTGCTCGGCAGGAAGAAGGTCGCGGCCACCTCCGGCGGCAGATCGGCCTCGAACGGCGTGAACGCCTTGTCCGCCGCGACCAGATACTCCGCCCAGCACCCGTTCTTGACCAGCCCGATACCGCCGCCGCGCGCGAGCACCCGCGTCCCCGGCTCGAACGTATCCGACTCGACGACGGTCGCCGCGCCGTCGGTGCCGCCGATGTGTGGCAGCGACGGCTTGATGTCGAACGTGCCGCTCGCGACGGTCATATCGAGGTGGCCGAGTGCGGCCGCGTCGATGCGCACCAGCGTCTGGCCCGCCGTGCGGGCGGGGATGTCGATCTCGTCGAGGACGGGTGCCTCACCGAAACTGTGCAGCCGGGCGGCGCGCATGGGACTCCTTCGGGTTGGGGTGACGGTTCAGGAAAAGGATCGAGGCCGCACGCAGCTCGGCGATCCGGCCCGTTGGATACCGCAGGACGTCACGGAGCACCGATTCGGTATCGGCACCCAGAAGCGGTGCGGCGGAACGGATCCCGCCACCGGCGCGGTCGAGCCGGACGGGCACGCCTTCGTGGAGGAAGGCTCCCGCGCGGGGGTGGGTATGCCGCACGTAGAAGCCGCGGGCACGCAGATGGCGGTCGGCCTCGACCAGATCCCTGCCGTCCTGCACCGTGCCGGCGGGCACACCCGCGTCCTGTAGTGCCTCGGTGACCGTCTCGGCCGGCAGCGTCCTGGTCCACGCCGTGATCGCCGCGGTGATCTCCTCGTCGCGGGCGCGGCGTCGCTCCGCGGTCCGGAAGTCCTCGGCGCCGGACCATTCCGGGCGTTCGATCAGTGCGCACAGGGCTCGCCAGTCGGCCTCGTCGCGGACCGCGATCGCCACCCAGCGGTCGGCGCCGAGACAGCGGAACACGCCGTGCGGCGCATACGCGGCGTCGGTGTTCCCTCGTGGCTCCGGCGTCTGCCCGGTCCCCGTCGACCGGATCACCGCGGTGCCCATATGCGCGGCCATCGCCTCGAGCTGGGACAGATCCACGTGCTGGCCACGGCCGGTGCGGTCGCGGTGTTCGAGGGCGGCCAGCGTCGCCGTCGCCGCCTGCAGCCCCGCGACGATATCGCCGTGGCCGTAGATGACGCCGACGACATCGTCGGCATGCCACCCGGTCAATGCCGTCAGACCCGTACTCGCGGAGACGATGTCGGCATAGGATACCCAGCTGCTGCGCGGCCCCGTGTGCCCCATGCCGGACATCGAGACGTACACGATATCGGGGCGCAGTTCGCGCAGCCGTTGGTATCCGAATCCCAGCTTCGCCATCACCGACGAGCTGAAGTTCTCGATCACGACATCACTGGCGGCGATCAGATCGGCGAGGACCGCCAGGCCCTCCGGGGTTCGGGTGTCGAGGGTGATGCTGCGCTTGTTCCGGTTGACGTCGTTGAAGTAGCCGCTGGTGTCGGGATCGTCGTGCGGCCCGCGCGACAGGTGCATCGCGGGGGAGAAACGGGTCGGGTCGGGGCGGCCTCGCGATTCGACCTTGATGACCTCGGCACCGTGATCGGCGAGAATCCTTGTGCAGTAGGGGCCCGCGAGCACCCAGGTCAGGTCGAGCACCCGGATTCCCTCCAGGCTTGCCGAGTTCGCTTCGCTCGCAGGGGAAGCTGATGGGGAAGTGCGTGTTTCGGGAATCAGTGACTGATCGGCACCGAGTTCGGGCACGACGAGTTCGCGGACCCGCCGTCCTTCCGGAAAGGCGAAACCGAATCCGAGATCGCGGGTCACCTCGGTCCCGGCGACCACGTCGAGGAAGAAGTCGCGATCGTTCAGCTGCGGATTGACGAGCAGTTCGGCGGGGCCGTCGACCGCGGCCCACGGCAGTTTGCGTTCCTGCGCGCGGACGGCGAACTCCTCCTTCGGCCATTTCGCCAGAAAGCGCTGCACCACCGCGAATATGTGCTCCTGGTGCGTCTTTCGTTCGACCGGATCACTCCAGCGCGGGTCGTCGAGGTCGTCCTGCGCGCCCTCCTCGATCAGCCACCGCAGCGTCTCGTCCCACATCCGGGGACTGCCGCCGAGCCCGCCGCCGAGGAAGCCGTCCGCGGCGGTGAACAATCCGTGCGGAACCAGCGGATGCACCCGGCCCGGCCGGCCGGGCACGCGATCCTCGTGCAGGTATGCCAGGGCGCCCGCCTCCAGGCTCGCCGCGACGCACTCCTGCGCCGAGATGTCGACGAACGGCGCGCGCCCGAAACGCCTGGCGCGCAAGCCGAGCAGGGCCCCGATCGCCGCGTTCACCCCGGCCAACTGCTCCGCCTGGCCCTCGGGCAACGACAGGGGAGCGCCGTCGGGCATGCCGACCTGTGCCATCATGCCGCCCATCGCGGCGACGGTGAGATTCGTGGCCGCCCACGCGCGGTGCGGGCCGGACACCCCGAACGGCGTGACGCGGACGTGGACCAGTGAATCATACTGGGAGACAACCGGTCCCGATTGATAGTCGGTGCCGTCCAGCAGTACATCGGCCCCCGCGAGCAGATTCCCGAGGGCATGGCGATCGCCCTCGGCCGCCGGATCGAGCACGATCGACCGCTTGCCCGCATGCCAGTGGGCGAACGCGTACCCGTCGAGTTCGCGGCGCGTCGGGTCGCCCTCCGGGGGCTCGACCAGGACGACCTCGTATCCCAGACCGACGAGTATCCGCCCGGCGAATCGGGTGAACGGGCTCGACAGTTCCACGACGCGAACAGGGGATTCGGCCACGGGGTGCTCCATTTCGTGTGGTGTGCGCTCTCCGGGGAGGGCCGTGCCTACTGCGAGTTCCGGCCGACCCAGCCGCTGAGCAGGACCTGCTCCGGATCGACCGGACCGCCGAGCTTGCCCTGACCGCGAAAGAAGTCGACCAGCTGCCGCGCCTGCTCGATATCGCCGGGCGTGAAATCGCGTCCCTTGAAATCGATCTGCGTCACCTGATTGCGCGCCTCGGCGGGATCCATGCGGATGGCCTTCGCCACCGCCTTCGCCGCGCGATCCGGATCCGCCGCGATGATGTCCGCCGCCTGCGCGACCACACGGAACACCCGACCGGCCAGTTCCTCGTGGGTGGACAGCCAGCCCTGGGACGCCAGGAGCCACTGCGAGTACTTCGCGCCGAAATCGCCTGTCGTCCCGGCGACGTGGCCGTCCTGTGCCACCGCGCGGGCGACCCAGGGATCGAACGAGATGAACCCGTCGATATCGCCGCGCGCCAGCAGCGCGGGCTGCTCGGGAGGACTGGTCGTCACGAGCGCAATCGCGGCCGGGTCCAGGCCCAGGCTACGCAGATACCGGTCGGTGAAATAGAGTCCGATGCCCGGGAAGACGCCCATCTTCTTGACGGACTTCGGCGTGACGCCCTCCCGGAGCACCACCCGGAAGTACCGATCGGAATCCTCGTACACGCCGAGCGCGCGCAGTCCCGGATTCCCGGCCATCACGGTGAGCGCGGTCGAGTCCGCGTTCCCGGACAGTTCCGAGGTGCCCGCCACGACGTTCTGCGCTCCTGCCGCACCGCCCTCGGTCTGGATCACCCGCACGTTCAGGCCCGCCGCCTCGAACAGTCCCTCGCCGTCGGCGAGGAAGAACGGCGCGTAGGAGGGATCGACGCCGACCGAGATGCGGACCAGATCGCCCCCGTTACCCGCGGCCTGCGTGGCCGGCCGGGTACAGGCCGTGGCGGCGACCGCGACCGCCGCCACCGCTACCAGCGCGGCCACGGCGCGTCGCCGGAGAACTCTCATCATGGGGATTCCTTCGGATGTCGTGGGTCAGCGGCCGGTGAAGGTCGGCGCGCGTTTGTCGAGGAACGCCTGCAGGCCCTCCGCCGCGTCGGCGGTGCGGATCAGCTCGAGGACGGCGGCGAATTCGAGATCGAGCGCCTGCTCGAGCGGCAGCGAAGCCCCTTCGCGCACAATGCGTTTGAGCAGGCCGATCGTGCGGGTCGGCTTATCCGCCAGGGCGCGTGCGGTGGCGCCGATGTGCTCGTCGAATTCGACGTCGGGGACGACGCGATCCACCAGTCCGACGCGCAGCGCCTCGGCGGCGGACAGCCGGGAGCCCTCCATCATGAGCAGTGCCGCGCGGTGCGCGCCGAGCAGCCGGGGCAGGCGCTGACTGCCGCCCGCACCGGGGAACAGTCCGAGGGAGATCTCGGGAAAGCCCATGGTCGCGGACTCCGCCATCACCCGCATATCGCATGCCAGCGCCAGTTCGGCGCCGCCGCCGAGGGCATGCCCGTTGAGAGCCGCGACGACAGGCTTCGGCGCGGTCTCGAGTATGCGCTGGACGTCGACCCACGGCCGCATCGCGCGTTGCGTGGCCTCGGTGAGATCGCGCATGACGGCGATATCGGCGCCCGCGACGAAAAATCTTCCCGTACCGCGCAAGACGATGCACCGCACGCCCGGGTCCTCCGCGAGCGGCGGCAGCACCTCGAGGAATTCCGCGATCACCGCGGGATCGAAGGCATTGGCCGGTGGGCGATCGATCGTGATCGTCGCGATGCCCTCCGATATCGATGGTCGGAGGAATCCGGTGGTGTGTCCGGTGTGCTCGGGCATCACGTGCGTACCTCGATGGGGGAGTCGATCGAATGCGTCGACGAGTCAGTATCGAGCAGCCGCCCGGTTCGGGAAACGAATGAGGTTCGCTCAGCAAACCGGCCGCGAAATTCCTCCGACCCACCGCTGAACGGCGGTCAGCTGAGCGGACCGGACGCATTGACCTCGAACGATGCGCTCGGGCACCGTTCCAGCACTTCCCACGAGGAAGTGATGCGGGTCGCATCGAGACCGCACAGCGCATGGATGAGCAGAGGAAGAAGCGCAGATGAGGAAAATCGTTACGGTAACCGCGGGCTTGGTGGCCGCGGTCGGAATCACCTCCGGCTCGGCCGGCGCCCAGCCCGCGGCGGACGAGGGGGTCGGCTTCACCGCCCGCGCCACGGACACCCAGTCCATCGTCACCACCGATGCGGGCTCGCTGGTCGTCGAGGACGGCGTATTCAAGGTCGAGGCGGCCGACGGCACCGTGCTCGCCGGAACGCCGCTGAATTTCCGGGTCGACGATTTCGAATTCCCGATCGCGGCCGATATCGACGGCCGCACCGCGACCCTGACCCCGCGATTCGATACGGCGCACGCGGTCTACAAGCCGGTCGCTCTGCCGTACGAGAACATGGCGCCGTGGAAGACCGACTACGACCGTGAGCAAGCCGCCTGGACGCGCCTGACCAGCACCATCACCATGGGCGCCACCCTCGGCACCCTGATCGGCGGACTCGGCGGCGGGGCCGTCGGCTGCGTCCTCGGCGGCATCGCGGGCGCGACCGTGGCCGCGGCGGCGATCGTCGGCCTGTTCGGCGGATTCATTCCGGCGGCGGCCGTCGGCTGCCTCGGCGGCATCGTCGCCGTCGGCGCGCTGGGCACCCTCGCGGGCCAGATCCTGATCACCGCCCCGGTCGCGATCGGCGCCGCGGTCCAGTACCTGACCACGATCAACCAGCCGCCGGTCGCGCCGGTCAAGTAGGTCGTCGCGCCTCGATGCCCGGTGCCGCGGTGGTCACCGGGCATCGACGCGCGCTCAGCCGGTTCGCCGGTCGCGGCCGGGGGAGTCCGTGGCGAGGGTGTACAGCCGGCTGAGATCGAGCGATTCGAGCGGGCTGCGCGGAGCGCGGGTGTGGTCGACCTGGCGGTGCAGGGCCTCCATCTTCTCGTCCAGCTGGGCGGCCACCTCGGCGGCCTGGGTCAGCTCGCTCTGCAGATTCGGGGGAACCTCGCCGCTGTACTTGTAGTAGATCTTGTGCTCGAGGCTTGCCCAGAAGTCCATCGCGATGGTGCGGATCTGGATCTCGACCGGCATCCGCTCGGTGCGATCGGACCGGAACACCGGGATCGACACGATCAGGTGCAGGCTCTGGTAGCCGTTCGGCTTGCGGTGGGTGATGTAGTCGCGTTCCTCCAGGAGCGTGATGTCCTCCTGGCCGACCAGCATGTCCCTGATCACGGCGATATCGGAGATGAAGCTGCAGACCACCCGGACCCCGGCGATATCGAGCACGTTCTCCCGGATCGACGCCAGGTTCATCGCATAGTTCTTGCGCTGGACCTTCTCCAGGACGCTCTCGGGGGACTTGAGCCGCGAACCCACGTGCTCGATGGGGTTGTACTCGTGGGTGTTGTTGAAGTCCTCCCGCAAGATGTTGATCTTGGTCGTGATCTCGTCGATCGCGAACTTGTAGCCGAGCATGAAGTCGAGGAACTGCTCGCGAAGGGCGCGGACGTCGTCGACGGTGACCCGATCCAGGGTCCCGGGGGAGTCGTCGTCGGCGCGGGGCGTCGGCTGCAAGGCTCTCATCCCCTTCATTGTGCCTGTGCCCGCGCCGGGCGCCACCAGCGCGTCGCGTCCGGCGCGACGGCATCGCCGGGCGCGACGGCCACCTCCCGGCCCGGGAATTCCGCCGTGCCCGCCGCCGGGATATCGCCGAAAGCGCGATTCCTGCGCCGGTGCTTTATCGGATTCGTTTGCCGATGTGAGCAGCCGCTGTTTCCGGGGGAATGGGGCCGTGAATTGATTTCTGTTTCGGATCCGGATTAGAGTTGTTGTTCTCGTACTTGTGTGAGAGAAAGTGGGCGGTTGTATGGCGAAGAAGGTCACCGTCGAGTTGGTGGACGACTACGACGGTAAGTCGAAGGCCACGGAGACGGTTCGTTTCGGCATCGATGGCACGGAATACGAGATCGACTTGTCGATGAAGAATGCCGGCAAGCTCCGCGAGGCGCTCGAGGAGTGGACCGGTTCGGCGCGCAAGGTCGGCCGGATTCCGAAGGGTAAGGGCAAGGTGGCGGCACGGTCCTCCACCGATCGCGAACAGACCGCGGCGATCCGGGATTGGGCGCGGCGCAACGGATACAACGTGTCGAGCCGCGGCCGTATTCAGGCCGACGTCGTGGCGGCGTACAACAAGGCGAGCTGAGATCGGTTGCCGCGGCCGGCATCCGAATTCGGGATGCCGGCGCGACACCATCGCAGGTAAGCATCCCTGAGTCGATTTCGCGGCGATATCTGTCGGTGGGTGTCCGTATCGTCGGGTTCATGACCGATATAGGCCCGCTGGCCGCAGCCGCGCGGGCGACATTCGGCGATCCGGGAGTACGCGCGGTCGTCCACAACGGCCGCACCGTGCACGCCGTCCGGCTCGGGCGGTGGATCGGCGCCGAAGAAGCGCCCGAACTGATCTGCCACACCGGTGTAGCCGGGTGGTCTCCCGACGCCTTGCACCCCACCCGCGCCGAGATCACCTGCGCCCGCTGCCTCCGCATCCTCGGCGCCACCTCCGCCACCGATCCCGCGCAACTCCCACTCTTCGGCCACGGCACGCCGTTCGAAGCCGCGTAAGGGTTTCGCTGCGCGGTGTTCCGGGTCGACGGTTCGGAACCGTTGTCGCGGTGGCTAAGTCGCGTGGGTGTGCCAGATTCCCGCGGGTGCGCAGACCAGGCCGATGTCTTTGAGGGTGGAGATTCCGGGGGGTGCGGCGGCTACCTCGAAGGCGGCGTTGACGGCGGGCATGGCGGTCATGGTGTCCCATTCGTGGTTGCCCCAGGTGTCGGGGGGAACGAATCGGATGCGGGTCCGGACTTCGGGTTCGCCCTTGACGATCACCTGGTAGTGGTCGTCGTCGAACTGCCAGTCCTCGTTGAGTTCTTTGGTCAGATACCAGGCGACAGTGGTCTGGACGACGGTTCTACCGCCGATCTTGCCGTTCCAGCCCGCGCGGAGGGCCGCGATCGTGTTCTTCTCGATGTGCAACCACCCGAGGTCGACGTCGGTCGAGGCGGTGGCGTGTTCGATGAAGAACTCCACGTCGTCGAGGCGGTATCCCAGTGCGGCGGCCATGCGCTGATTCGAATCGCGGAAGGTGCTCAGCCACAGTTTCGACATCTCGATCTTCTCCGGCGTCGCCTCGGCGAACGAGAAGCCCAGCGCCTGCCAGGTTTCGGCGGATTCGTAGACCGAGACATCGGCCGATTCGAAGATCGATACGGTCTCCACGTCGCGGCACACCGCGGTCATCGCCGTGACCATCGAATTGATCCAGCCGGGATTGATACCCGTGATGAACAGTGAGCTGTCGCCGCGCCGGCACGCGTCGGCGAGCTTCTCCTCGGTATCCCCTTGGATGCCACCGAGATTGAGGAACAGATTGGTGCTGATCACGTCGAGGCCGCTCGCGAGCAACCGGACCGCGTGCCCGAGATCGGCCATGAACGGCGTGTAGAGCACCACGTCGGCGTCCAGCGCGATCAGGGCGTCGATATCGGTCGTCGCGAGAACGCCGGTATCGGGTCGGCCGCACAGGGCCCCGGCATCCCGGCCCGCCTTGTCGGCCGAATAGGCGTAGACACCGGCCAGCTCCAGCCGGGGATCGTCGAGAATGCCGCGCAGGCTGAGCTTGCCGACCTTCCCCGTGGTCCATTGGATGACTCGCAGTGTGGTCATAGGTCCCTCCGCGGCGGGATTCATCCGGCGACACTCGACCGGAATGAGATTCTTGCTTGTGAGAGGGTAGCAGTCACAAGTGGAAATCATATTCTCATTGCGGCAAATGTCAGCCGGATCGGCGTCGGAGGACGACCCGATGGGGGATTATGTTGTGTCGCCGAAGTATTCGGCCGGAGTCGTCACTGCGGCGCGGGGACCTCGATGGTCAGCTCGGCCGGGGTGGGGTTGGTGCTCACCTGCACGGCGACCCGGCCCGCGCCGTCGAGCGTGAAGAAGGCGGCGTGCCAGCCGTAGTGGCCGTCGTACTCGGTGGTGCGGGTATCGGTCGTGCTCGCGCCCGTGTCGAGGTTCCGCATCGTGACGGTGGCGGAGATCTCGCAGTCGCCCGGCGATCCGGATATCGAGCCGAGGGGATTGGCGTCGGGGGTGAAATTCACGGTGACCCGGGCCGAGCTGTCGATGAAATTCGCGTTCTCCCGCGCCTGCTGGCCCGGGCTGGCCGAGACCTCGGCGGTGACCTTGCCCGAGCACCCCGGGGTCGAGCCGTTGACCTGGGCGGGTTCGAAATGCACCGGATCCGCGGCGGCGGGACCGGCCGGTAACAGGAACGCCAGCACCGGCAGGATCGGCATCGCTGCGATCTTCAACGCGCTTCGCTTCATGGTTCCGTCCTTCCTCGCGCGATTCCGCGCGGGGATCAGATAGCTACCTGGCAAATCGAACGTTCACGTTACGCGCCGCACACGCGACGACGGCGTGGCGGGCGAGGCGGCGATGCTGCCGACGATAAGGCCGGCCAGTGCGGTGACGGCGTCGTCGGCGCTCGTGCGCCCGCGATTCACTTCGGTGGCGATGGCTTCGGCCGCGCCCAGGATGCCGTGGCAGCGCAGCCGGAGGGCGGCGTCGGTGAGCCCGGAATGCGGAGCGAGGGCGGCGGCCATCACGTCGGCGTAGGCGTCGAGCATCTCCTGCTGGATCGCCTCCATCTCCGGATCTCCCTTGAGCGCGGCGGATACGGCGGTGAACTCCGGCATATCGGTCGCGCAGGCGAAGTACGCGGCGCTCATGACGCGCGCGATGGCGTCCGGCGCCGGCGGTGCGCCCGCCAGGGCTCGTTCGGTGGCGGTCCGGTGGCGTTCGTCGAGCCGCCGGTACAGGGCGAGCAGCAGACTCGGCCGGGTGTCGAAGTGGTCGTACACGATCGGCCTGCTCACTCCGGCGGCCTCCGCGAGAGTCGGCAGGCTCAACCGGTCCGCGCCCTGGGCTCGCACGATCGCCATGGCCGTCTCGAGCAATTGCTCGCGCCGGGCCTGCTTGGACAGGCGCGCCGATGTCGTCTTCACGGTCCTCCTTGCGCTCGCCGCCCAGTATAGCTACAAAATGTAGGTTACAAAATGTAGGTTGAGTGAGTGGAAGGACATCGGCGGTGGGACAGTGGAATTCGGTACTGATCATGGGCGGTTCGGGTCAGGCGGGCGCGGGGGCCGCGGCCGTCCTGCGGCGGTGGCACCCCGAACTGCCGCTGACCATCGCCGGGCGGAACCTCGGCCGCGCGCGGCGGGTCGCCCGCGAACTCGGCGGAGCCGACGCCGTGACCCTCGATCTCGAGCGTGGCGATCTCGGGCTTCCGGCGGGGGAGACGTATTCCGCGGTGGTCGCGGCGGTGTGGGATGCTCGCCTGCACGGTCTGCGCTACGCACAGCGCACCGCGGTGCCGTACCTCAGCATCTCCAGCGGTCTGGTGGATATCGCGCCGGAGGTCGTCGCGGGCGCTCAGCGACCGGCCGCCGCCCCGGTCCTCCTGGCCAGCCACTATCTGGCCGGTCTCGTCGTCCTCGCGGTCCTGGACGTCGCCCGCGAATTCGACCGGGTCGACACCATCCGGATCGGCGCGGTGCTGGACGAGACCGACGCGGGCGGGCCCGCGGCGGTCGCCGATCTGGAACGCCTCCTGGCGGCGACCTCGGCGGGACTCGTCCGCCGCGACGGCGTCTTCACCTGGCTGACCGGTGACGAGGCGGACGCGATGGTGGCGGGCGTCGGCGGCACGGCCCTGCCCGCCCGGAGTATCCCCATCCTCGACGTGCCGAGCCTGGCCCTGGCCACGGGCGCGCCGAACGTGCGCTTCGACTTCGCCGTCGGCAGCCGCCGCGACGGCCCCTCCCTCGAAGTCCGGATCGACCTCGAGGGCACGGGACCCGACGGCACTCCGCTCGAGACGAGCCGCTACCTGCTCCACCCGGACGGGCAGCGCCCGCTGACCGCGCTCGGCGTCGCCCTGGGCCTCGAGCGGCTGCTGGGCCTGCGCGGGGACGCCGTACCGGCGGGCATCCACACTCCGGAGGGGCTGCTCGATCCGGCCTACGCCGTCCGGCGGATGCTCGAGGCGGGCGCCACGATCACCGTCGCGTGACGGTCAGCGCGCGGCGGTCCGGCGGAGTTTGGTGTTGACGAACTCGCCCATGCCCCAACGCCCGAGTTCGCGGCCGTAACCGGAGCGTTTGACGCCGCCGAACGGCAAGCCGGGCAACGTCGTTCCGTGTTCGTTGACGTAGGCCATGCCGACGTCGAGGAGGTCGGCGACCTCCGCGGCCTTGGCGAGGTCGGTGCTCCACACCGACCCGCTCAGGCCGAATCCGACATCGTTGGCGAGCCGCACCGCGTCGTCGATGGAGGAGACCCGGTAGACCATGGCGACCGGACCGAAGATCTCCTCGGAGTAGGCGTCCATCTCCGGGGTGATGCCGGTGAGGACCGCGGGTTCGAGGAACGCGCCGTCGCCGGGCGAGCCGCCGGTATGCAGCGTCGCGCCCTGCCGCACCGCCGTGGCGATCTGGTCGGCCACGGTGTCGCGCGCGGACACCGACGACAGGGGACCCACCTCGGTCCCGGGATCCGCCGGATCGCCGACCACCGCGCGCTTGAATTCACCGATCAGGCCCTGCACGAAGTCGTCGTAGAGTTCGTCGAGGACGATGAAGCGTTTCGGCGAATTGCACGCCTGCCCCGCATTCGACAGGCGCGCCCCCGCCGCGATACGGGTGGTTCTGGCCATATCGTCGGTGTCCAGCAGGATGAAGGGGTCGGAACCGCCGAGTTCCAGGACCGACTTCTTCAGATTCTCGGCGGCCTTCGAAGCGACTGCGGCGCCGGCCTTTTCGCTTCCGGTCAGCGAGACTCCGCGAATCGCCGGATGCGCCAGCAGTTCGGCGACCTGGTCCGAACTCGCGTACACGTTGATATAGGCGTCGCCGGGAACTCCCGCCTCGTGCAGGACGTCGGCGATGAGCGCCGAGGAGGCCGCGCAGATGGACGCGTGTTTGAGGATGATCGTATTGCCCAGCAACAGATTCGGCGCGGCGAAACGGGCGACCTGATAGTACGGGTAGTTCCACGGCATCACGCCGACGAGCGGCCCGATCGGCAATGTCTGGACCAGCGATTCCTCGGCGCCCTGGGGATCGAGCTGCTCGGGGGTCAGCAGGTCGCGGCCGTGCTCGGCGTACCAGCGGTAGATATCCGCGGACAGCTGCACCTCCCCGGCCGCCTGCTGCGCCGGTTTACCCATTTCCCTAGTGATGGCCGCCGCCAGTTCGGCCGATCGCTTCTCGTACAGATCCGCGGTCCGCGCCAGCGCGGCGGCGCGTTCGGGCACGGGCGTAGTCCGCCATGCCTGGAATCCCTGGGCGGAACGGTCGGCGATCTCGGACACTCGGTCGTCGGCCAGTCCCGGGAATTCGCGTTCGGTGGTTCCGGTGGTCGGGTTCGTCGTCACATAGGTACTCACAACGCAGTCCTCCGTATCAGCGGCCGGTTCATACGCGTGGCCGGGCTTACTCGTCACGCCCCACGGCCCGCGCTACCCCGCCCACGCGTCACTATTCACGCCGAACCCGGAAAATCACCGCGCGCCGAACCACCACTCTTGGCCGCCGCTCGAGCCGACTGTGTACGTGCGTGCACCGCTGCTAGATCGAATTCACCTGGGAATAATCCGGTTATCGGCCAATTCGGTGCACGGCTGTTCACTACCTCTGTAGGATGCTGCCACTGCAAGTAACAGTAATCATACGTGGAAGGTTCGGTGACGGTGATCGACTCGGTGGAGCAGCTGTCGGCGCTATCGCGACCGAGTCGGGTCGCCGCGGACCGTCCGGATCGGCCCGGACCCGACACGCGGCCGGCGGAGACCGTCGATGTCGTGCGCATGTGCCGGGAACTGGCGATCCGCGCCTTCCGCGGCGAGGAGGTCGGCCCGGCCGTCGCGCAGCTGGAGGATATCGCCCGCCGGTGGGCGGATCGGGGCGTCTCGCTGGATCGGTTGCAGCAGATCGTGCAGGAGGGGTTCCGGCTGGGCACCGACCGTGCGTCCGGGTTGCTCGAGCCCGCGGACGTCGCGGCCGCGATGGCGGTGATGCGGCGGCAGCTCGACGTGCTGCACACGCTGCACATCGCCGTCACCCGCGCCTATACGAGCCGGCTGCGGGCGGGCGATCCCCGTCACGCGGCGGCCCGGCAGCTGGCGACGGCCCTGCTGCACGGCGAGCCCGCCGGGACGCTGGCCCGGCACTGCGGGATCGAGATCGCCGACCGGTACCACGTCGTGGCCGTGGCTTTGCCCGCCGACGACGACTCCGGCGACGCGCCCCGCATCGCCGTGGACCGGGTCGAGGACGAACTCGCGCGCCGCTTCGGGCTGAGCGCGCTGTCGTTCCTCGGCGCCGACGGCGGCACGCTGCTGCTGCCGATGGAGCTGGTCGAGGACGAGCGGCTCGGTGACCTGATCGGCACGCTGTCGCGTTGTGCCGGAAGCTCTTTCGTCGCGGTGGTCCTGGACGCGGCAGCCGGGGACATTCCCGGCGTCGGCCGCCAGGCGCACGAACTGCTCGAGACCGCCGTGCAGCTGCGTGCCACGCCCCGCCTCTACCGGCTCGACGACGTGGTCCTGCCCTTCCAGCTCACCCGCCCGGGACCGGGCCGGGACGCGCTCCAGGCGCTGCTGGCGCCGCTCGACACCCGGCCCGAGCTGTTGCGCACGCTGACCCGTCATCTCGCCAACGATCTGAATCGCCAGGTCACCGCCCGGCAGTTGCGCGTCCACACCAACACCATCGACTACCGGCTCAAACGCATCGCACAGCTCACCGGCTGCGATCCGACCACGCTCACTGGGCTGTGGCACCTGCGCTCGGCCCTGATCGTCCGCCGCTTCACCGGCGGCGCCGACCGGAGCGGCGTCGTCGCCGAGGCGCCCGCCCGGAGTGTGCGGCGGTCGGCGAGTAACCGGCGCGTCGGAGCGTGAGTCCGTGGTGAGCTCGCCGCGCTGAGCGGTAGGCCGGGATCACGAGCGCCGCGTATCCCCGATGCCGAAGCGCTGTCTGGATATTTCGGCGTGGGCGATGCGGCGCAGCACGGTCAGCAGGGCGTCGCCGAGTACGGTACCGACCACCGCGCCTTCGACCACGGCGTCGGTGGATCCGAGCCGCCCGACGGCGTCGATATCGGCCTCGGCGACGCGTTCGGCGGATTCGGCGTAGCGGGGCAGCGCGTCGAGCACCCATTCGTGCCCGACCTCACGGAAGGTGCACAGCACCCCGACGAGATCCTCGATCAGCGGCGCGCCCGGCGGCGGCCGCCAGCCTCGCTCGGCGATGATCTCCTCGATGCGGCCGATCGCCCACGCGCGGTCCGCGTCGCCGATCGCGATGTGCGACACGGGAAGTCCGTGCTGTGCCAGCCCGAGGATGTCGTGGGTCGAGGCGTCCGGCTCGTCCATCGCGGCGAGTACGTCCCGCACGGCGGCGACCGACAGCCCGCCGATATCCGTCAGCGCGCGAACGAGTTTCAGGCGGCGGACGTGCGCGGCGCCGTAGCGGGCCTGGTTCGGGCTGGTCAGTTCGCCGGGCGGGAGCAACCCTTCACGCTGGTAGTACTTGATCGTCGCGACGGGAATCCCGGACTCCCGGCTCAGCTCCGCCATCCGCATACTCGGCTCACCTCTGGACATCCCCATAACGGATAGTGTAGCTTTCTATTACAGATAGTAGGACTATCCATTATGGAGTCGATCAGATGTACAAGCCACTTCTCGTCATCGCCGCGATCTACCTTGCGGCCATTGGACTTTCACTGCTGCTGGTGCCGGCGCAGTTCGGTGTCGGCGCCGTGCCCGACGATGCCTCGCCCCAGTTGCTCGCGCTGCTCCGGTTGCTCGGCGGGCCGTTCCTGGGCATCGCGGTGCTGAACTGGATGGCGCGCGCGTCCACACCCGCCTCGATCCGCAATACCGTGGTGCTCGCGAATCTGGTGGGCTTCACCGTCGTTGCCGCCAACGATGTGTGGGGCGTCGTCAGCGGTGACGCGCGCGAACTCGCCAAGATCTTCGTCGTCGTCCATCTGGCCTTCGCGATCTCCTTCGCGGTCGCGTGGGTGCGGGCCGGTGCGGGCCGGTCGCCGCAACCCGCGTGACTGCGCGGTGGACACTGCTCCGGACATTTGTCCATAATTGATCCGCGATGAGGCGGCAGGAAGGCGAGTCGATGACGGTCGGCCGGGAGGCGATGGATCCGCAGTTGCGCCGGTGGGGGATCTGGTGGCGGCGGGTGCTGTCCCGGCACGGCGAGACCGGTCTGCGGCGGGCCTACCGGGTGACGCGCCTGACGAGACCGATGCTGTCGGCGTGGCGGCCGGACGGTCTGCGGGTGCGGCGGGAATTCGTGGAGCGAGGTGACGGCACAAGGTTGCGCCTGCTGGTCTGCGAGCCGCTGGACCCTCCGTCGAATGTCGTGGGGATGGTGTGGTTCCACGGCGGGGGATACGCGCTCGGCTGTCCCGAGCAGGATCTGCCGACCTGCCGCCGCCTGGTCGCCCGCAGCGGCGGCGTCGTTGTCGCGCCCGACTACCGGCTGAGTCCGGAAGCGCCGTATCCGGCCGCGCTCGAGGACGGCTATCTGGCGTTGACGTGGTTGCGCGATCACGCCGGGCGCCTCGGCGTGCGGAGCGATCAGCTCGCGGTCGGCGGGGAGAGCGCCGGTGGCGGACTGACCGCGGCCCTGGCGCTGTACGCGCGGGACCGGGGCGAGATATCCCTCGCGTTCCAGATGCCGATCTATCCGATGATCGACGATCGAGCGGTGACCGAGTCGTCGCGCGACAACGATGCGCCGGTGTGGGATTCGGTGACCAATGCCGCGGCGTGGCGGCTGTATCTGGGCGCCCGGTACGGAACCCGGGATGTGCCCGCGTACGCCGCCCCGGCGCGGGCGACCGAATTCGGCGGGCTCCCACCCGCATTCACCTACGTCGGCGATCTGGAGCCGTTCCGCGACGAAACCGTCGCCTATGTCGAGAACCTGCGCGCCGCCGGTGTCCCTGTCGATTTCGAACTCTATCCGGGCTGCTGGCACGGGTTCGACCGGATCGTGCCGGGCGCGGCCGTCAGCGCCCGCGCCCGGCGAGTCCGGGACGAGTGGTTCGCGCAGGCGGTACGGCAGCACTTCGCCCCGCAGCCCGGTGCCCGTTGACGGTCGGCGCTCGAGGAATGCGACGCCGCCGAGGCCCATCGCCTTTTGGAGACCGGTGGCCTGCGCGGGCGGGTGGTACTGGACTTTCTCCTGACGCCCGGGTGACGAAGGCGGTCCCGCTCTGCCGAGTCAGTGGGTGAGTGACGCGGTCAGGCGTCTCAGGGCGGCGTGTGCGGGCGGGCCCCAGCTCGGTTTGCCGCCGGGGCGGCCGTGAATTCCCGCCTCTCCCACCAGGATTCCGACGAGGGCCCGTACGACGGCATGGCCGCGCGCGCGGCGCAGGGTGGCGGCGTCCGCGGTCGGTCCGTAGGCGCGGTGGAAGCGGTCGGCGGTGCCCTCGGGGAGCAACAGCCAGGCGGCGGCGAGGTCGCACGCCGGATCCCCGATGCACAGGTCGCCGAAATCGATGATGCCGCTGATGGTTCCGTGCGCGGTGAGGACGTTCGCCGGATGCAGGTCGCCGTGAAGCCAGAGCGCCGGGCCCGTCCACTCGGGCGCGTCGACGGCGTCCGCCCAGATCGCGCGGACGGCATCCGGATCGGGAATCAGTCCCAGGCCGATGGCTTCGGTCAGTTGCCGCTCGAACAACTCCGTGCCGTGGATCAGTGGTCCGCCGCGGCTGCTGCCGGCCGGCGCGTCGTCGGGTGCGGGCCGGTGCAGCGCGGTGAGGAAGGCGGCCAAGGCGTCCGCTGCGGCGGGGTCGGTGGCGGGTGCGTGGTCGGCGGGCGAGCCCGGCACCCAGGTGGTGACGATCCAGGGCCGCGGGAACCGGTCGGAGGGCTCGCCGAGACGCTGCGGGACGGGGACCGGCAACGGCAGGTGCGGGGCGAGGGTGGGCACCCAGGCGTATTCCTTGCGCAGCAGCGCGTCCGCGGACTGTGTCGCCCAGGGCAGCCGGACGGCGAGATCGTCGCCGAGCCGCCACAATTGGTTGTCCCACCCGCGTGCGCCCGGACTCAACGGGAGTCCGGCGAGGTCGGGGTGCTGGTCGCGCAGCAGATCGCGGATGACGTCGGCGGTGATCTCGATCGGACTGTGGGTCACGCCGGTCCACGCTAGCCGGACGCCCGCTCAGCAGACGGCGCGGAGGTGACCGGGGGCGCCCTCGGGGGTGACTTCGCGGTCGCGCCGGACGATGCTGAGCGAGCCGCCCCAGCGGGCGCAGGCGTTGGTCAAGCCCGTACTGGTGTATTCGACGACAATGACGTGGTTACCGAATGCGGCGGTGTATTCACCGCAGTCGTCCTGGTCGCCGCATTCTTCGGCGACGGCGAAGTCGAGGCCGTTCTCTCGCCGGCGGTCGGCCAGTTCCGCCGTGTTCTTCTGTGCGACGGCCAGTCCATCGGTGTGCGCGTGAGCGGACAGCAGGCGGATGTAGGCCTGGGCGTCGCGGTCGGACAGGAGACCGTGCGAGCGGGTGAAGCTGTCGTAGTTGTCCGGCTCCACGGCCTGATAGCCCGCGGCCGCGCAGCCGTCGACCCAGGCATTCACCTTCGCCGCGACGCGCTCGCGCTTGTCCGCGGTTCGCAGGTCGAGCACGGCCTCGTTCCAGTCCTCGTCGACGATGGTCTCGCCGTTGGCATCTCGCAGCACCAGGTCGCCCCAGTCGGCCGCACCGTCCGGCTGGGCTTGGAACGCGTTGACGTAACAGATGTTGTAGATCCCGGCGGCGGGCCGTGCGGCGTGATCGCGGGTGACGACGCGTACTCCGGGCGGCGGCGGGTAGGCGCCGCCCATCTGATAATCGAATTCCGCGCCGACCGGCGGCACGGTCACACCGGCAGGCGGCGGGACCTCGGCTGCCGGTGGCTCGGACGGCGAACACGCGACGCACCCGGCGACCAGCGTGGCGGCGAGGACGAGGGTGCGAGGTCGCATGGTCGCACTCGGAACCGTGATGGGCACAACCCATCTCAGCCCACACGGCCACGCCTCGGTGCTCCGGGGTCTAGACGAAGGCGTTCACGCCGGTGAGTTCCGCCGAGACCGCCCACAGGCGTTCGGCGAGCGCCGGATCGATCGCGTAGTCCTTGACTCCCGTGCGCGCGCCGTCCGCCGGTGCGGGCTCGGCGATATCGCAATCCTCGAGATACACGCCGCCCGAGCCGTCGAGCCGGGGCGACGTCGCCGCCCAGACCTGCGTGGCGGCACCCTGTTCCGGCGTCTTCACCTCGCCCGTGACCGCCCCCGACTCGTCGAGCATTCCCGCGGCGATCAGCTCCGCACGATCCAGGTACCGCACCAGATCCGTCATGATCCGGCCCGGGTGCAACGCGAACGCGCGGACGCCGTGATCTCGCGCCAGCCTGTCGAGGTGCACCGCGAACAGGACGTTCGCCGTCTTCGCCTGACCGTAGGCGAGCCACTTGTCGTAACCCTGCCGGAATTCGAGATCGTCGAAGCGCACCGGGCCGAAGTGGTGACCGCGCGAGGACACCGACACCACGCGGGCACCCGGGATGAAGGCGGGCCCAAGCCGATTCACCAGGGCGAAGTGCCCGAGATGGTTGGTCGCGAACTGCGCCTCCCAGCCCGGCCCCACCCGGGTCTCCGGCAACGCCATGATCCCGGCGCTGCCGAGGAAGATATCGATCCCGCGTCCGGACGCGAGGAACCGCTCGGCGAAGGCGCGGACGCTGTCGAGGTCGGCCAGATCGAGTTCATCGATCTCGGTATTCTCGAAGGCCCCCACCGCTTCTTCGGCGGTGGCGCGGCGACGGGCCGGGACGACGACGTGCGCGCCCGCACCGGCCAGCGCCCGCGTCGTCTCCAGGCCGAGACCGGAGTAGCCGCCGGTGACGATCGCGAGCTTGCCGGACAGATCGATCCCGGCCACGACCTCGGCGGCGGTGGTGGCAGCCCCGAAACCCGACCCGATCTTGTGCTGTGCAGTGGTCATCCCTCGACGCTAGGAGCTGGAGCGAACTCCAGCGCAAGCGTTCCGGGTGGCGAAGAGGGCGGACCGGCGCCGGCCCGCCACCCTACTCCCGCGGTCTACAGAGTCTGGCGGGTGAGGCGATGGGCGATGTCGGTGGCCCAGGCGTCGATGCGTTCCCTGTTCCGGAAGTCGCCGGCGTGGTTCTTCGCCATGGCCGCGGCGGGGAAGCCGCGGGCATCCGGGGCCAGCCGCCCGCCGAACAGGGTCGCGCCGCGGGCATCGAGGCGGCGGGCGGTCTTGCGAACCGCGCCGGAGCCGGGAATGCGCGGGGGATCGGGGCGATCCGCGGAGTCGTCCAGCGGTCCGCTGCCGAAGACCCAGACCGGACGCTCGCGGAGCTGCCGCAGGAAGCGCCGGGCGAATCGCCGGGCGTGGCGGTGCCAGCGCCCGGCGTAGAGGGCGCCGCCGAGGACCACCGCGCCGTAGTCGTCGAGGGAGCGCACGTCGCGGGCGGATCTCACGTCCGCCTCGAGGTGCTCGGACCGGAGCGTTTCGCCGATCCACTGCGCGATCTCGGCCGTCCCGCCTCGATGCGAACCGTAGGCCACCAGAACAGGATCTCGTGTCATCGTGAACCTCCTTCCCCTCGATCCCACGCCCGTCCGTGATCGACCGGCAGGGGCGAAAGTCACGGCAGGACAACACCAGTGGATACGGAGGTCACCCCCTGCGCCACCGCGGTTCCCGGCCCTCGCGCCGTGCGGCCAGCCCTTCGACCGGGTCCCGGTGGGGGATGAGCTTGTCGAGGAGGTCGGCCGGGCGGCCGAGGAGGCCGTCGGGGTCGGTGTCGCGGTCGGCGCGGGCCATGAACGCCAGGGCCGCGCGGATGGCCACGGGGGACCGGGCGACGATGTCGGCGGCCATCTCCCGCGCCACGTCGACCGCCTTGCCGGTCGGGGCCACCCGTGCCACCAATCCGGCCGCGACCGCCTCGGCCGCATCGATCCGGCGGCCGGTGACGATCATGTCGTGGGCCAGCGCGCGGCCGACGGTCCGGGGGAGCCGCACCAGAACGCCCGGACCGGGAGATTGCCCGAATCCGGTGTCCGGCAACGCGAACGACGCCGCGTCGTCGGCGACGACCAGCTGACAGGCCAGGACCAACTCGAGCCCGCCGCCGTCCGCGCGGCCGTCGACCGCGGCGATGACCGGCTTCGTCAGCTCGCGCGCCACCAGCCCGCCGAACCCGCTACGCGGCAGCCCCAGCAGCTGCATCGGCGAGGCCAGCTCGTCGAGATCGTGCCCGACGCAGAACGCCTCGTCGCCCGCACCGGACAGCACCGCCACCCACAGATCGTCGTCGTGCTGGAACGCCCCGAAGATCTCGTCGAGTTCCCGCTGCGCCTCGGCGTTGAGCGCGTTACCTGCCTGCGGCCGGTCGATCGTCACCTCGAGGATGTGCTCCGAGCGCGTGACGCGGACGTGAGAGTAGTTGTCGCGCAAGGTCGGTACGGCGTGGCCCAGCCGCTCGTCCATCCGTTCCCGATCGACGGCGACCCGGTTTCCGGCATCGGTCGACCTGACGAAGACCCGTCCCCCGATGGCCTGGTCGTCGCCGGTGAGCGCGTCGATCAGCGCACTGTCACCCTCGAGGGTGTTGGCGAGGAACCGCCTGCCGTCGTCGAGCCTGCCGAGCACGATGCCGACAGGAGAGCCGTCGCGGTCGAACTTCACGACATAGCTCTCGAGGGTTCCCCAGCCGTCGGCGTGGACGGCGACCGGCACCTCCGGCGCGTCGTTCAGCTCGGCCTGCACCGTCGCCGTGCGCGCCGGGCGCCAGGCGGCGGGCGTCGTGGTGTAGATGCCCACCGAATGTTTGCTGAGGATGCCGCCGTTGGCGACCACCATCCCGTGGCTGCCCGGCCGATCACGCACGCGCGCAACGATTTCCGCGATGCCGTGGGTCGAGTAGTTGTTGCCGGGGCCGCCGAAGTACGGTAGGCCCCCGGTGACCGTGAGCCCGCGCGGATCCTCGGGATCCAGGCCGAGCCCGTCGCAGATGTTGAAGACCGCGATCGGGAAGCAGCTGTACAGATCCATGGCCGCCAGGTCCTCGACGGTGACGCCGGCCATGTCGAGGGCGCACCGGACGGCGGCTACGGCCGCCGGGCTGCGACTGAGATCCGGCCGCGCGAGCAGTTCGCGCTCGGTCAGGTCGGCGTGGCCCGCGAGGAATACCGTGCGTTCGGCGGGGATTCCGAGCCGCCGCGCGGCCGCCAGCGACGTGATCACCACGGCCGCACTCTGATTCACCTGTTCGCGGGCGATCAACAAGCGCGTGTAGACGTCGGTGACCCGCCGGTTGCGATCGCTCTCCTCGATCAGCTCCGCCGCCGTGCGTTCGACCGGGGCCGCGGCGTGCGGATTGCGGGCGGCGACCGCGCTGAACCGGCTGAACAGCGCGCCCATCGCCCGCGCGTACTCCGAGCGCGAGGCGCCGAGGCGGGCCCGGCGGGCGTTCTCCAGCACCGAGTACGACACCAGCGGCTCCACCATCTGATGCAGGACGGCCTGCGCCGGGGTCATTCCCTCGATCCCGTAGCCTCGATCCTCCAGCGAGCCCTCGGTGTGCTCGCCGAAATCGGGGCGCTCGGCGGCGGGGCGGCCCGCCAGGGACCGCACGGTGGAGATCGCCTCCGCGCCGAAAAGTACTGCGGCATCGCTCTTTCCGTCGGCGATGGTGCCGCACAACTCGGTGAGGAGCTGTTGCGGGCCCTGCCCGCCGGTCGGTCCGAGGGTCGCCCGGCCGGGGCGTGCGCCGACTCGTCCGGCGACGGCGCGGGCCACATTGTCCGGCGCGCCGAGCGCGGCACGGGCGAAGGCACTCGAATCGTCGAACGCGCGGATCGCGACGACGGTGTCGAGCGCCGCGAGCACGGCCTCGGCGTCGCCGCCGGTATCGGCCGCCGCGGCCCGGACCGCCGCGGCCGCCAGATCGGCGGCCGACAGGGCCCGATATCCGGGTTCGCCGATGCGCTCGGAGACCTGGCCGACGCCGACGATCACCGGGGTCTGCGGCGGCAATTCCGCGGCACCTGCTGGGGACACCTCGTTGGACACCTGTCCGAACGTAACAGGCGATCGATTCCCGGACAACAGAGCGGTACGGCCGTCCCGGATCGGGGGCGTCATCGCGGATCGGCGACGTGGACCGGGAGGTCGTCGGCCCAGGGCTGCCGGGTGACCATATCGGCCACCCGCACCACACCGCGCTCGAACTCTCCGGTGGCCGCGTCGACCAGGCGGTACCGCTGCTCCTGGCGGTGGATCGGCTGCGCCTCGAGCAGGACCACGCGCACCTCGCCGGGTTCGAAGTGGCACCGCCGCTGCATGGCGGCGATGAGCTGCTCGCTGTGCATGTGGCCGTCGCCGAAGTTCCAGCCGATCGCCGTGCTGCAGATGCGCTCGCCGTCGGTGAGCGTGTACTCGTCCTCCCGGCCCGCGGGCATGGCGCGGTGCGCGAGGGTGAACAGCGCGCGTCCGTGAGTGTTCATGGCGCGGAAGGCGTATCCGAGATAGAGGGGGATCTGCGCGCGGTCCTTGCCGTAGTACCGCTCCAGCTGTGCCTGGGGCATGCTGGCGATCGCGACGATGCCCCGGCCGATCTTCGCGGACGCCGACGGCTTCACGCACCACAGCGTGGTGTCCCAGTTGCCGGCGTAGTAGCGCATGCCCGGTAGGAACGAGATCTTGCTCGGGAGCAGGTTGCCCGCGATCACCGTGCCCGCGAGGACCAGGAACAGCAGCACCGGCCACGGGCTGTGGATATCGCCGAGACCGAGGTCGGCGTGGGCGACGAACAGCGTCGCCATGCCGAAGATCATGAAGACGTTCCACTCCAGCGGTACGCCCATCGGGATGGCGGTCAGAATCCCGAGATGGAACACCACCATCAGGACCGCCGCCACGGCCGTCGGCCAGCCGCCGCCGGAGAAGAACAGCACGACGGGCACGCACATCTCGATGGCCGTGCTGATATGCGCGACGACCCGCGACCACCGGCCCGGCCGCAGGTCGTCGGGGAACTTCTCGAAGAACCGGCGCTTGATCGCCCGCGGCCGGACCAGCGGGCTGTTGGACATCATCGTGGAGATCACGAACGGGAAGTGCCGGTTCAGCTTCGAGGTCGCCGCGCCCATCCAGATGACGACGAAGACCAGCTTCGCGGCGACGATCACATCGGCCCCGGAGAACAGGAAGGCGACCGTCAGGCTCGCGTAGACCTCGCCGCGGGCGGCCAGGAAGATCACCTTGTCGCGCAGCCCGAGCACCGCCAGCACGCCGACTATCGCGGCGATCTGCCACACGGGCAGCAGGCCGACGGTGGTGTCGAGGTCCGGTATCGGGCCGGTGCCGTCCGACAGCAGCGCCCACACCAGCAGGATCAGCAGCGCCGCGTACAACACGACATCGACCGGGGTCCGGTTGTCCCCCTTCGTCAGGGGCACGTATCGCGGCCACGGTGGCAGCCGAATCGTGTTGGGGCGCAACCAGTACAGGATCGATCCCAGGGGAGGAAAGAACCGATTGTTCAGCGGGCCGAATCCGCATCCGAGGCCCACTACCTCGAACAGCATCGTGTACAGCACGACCTTCTCGAACACGATCGGCTCCGACCACCAGGACCCGACCTGGAAGAAACCGTCGACGCCGCGCGTGGCCAGGGCGAACAGCCAGCCGCCGAGGATGTAGAGGCAGATCTTGACCACATAGAACAGGTGCATCACCACCGGCGTGCCGAAGCCGACCTCGGCCCAGTGCCGCGTCATCGGCCGGATGCGCTCGCTGCGCGTCCCCCGGCTCCACTGCTCCATGTCGACCACGGGCAGATCGGGCTGCGTAAACCCCATCGGACCTCCGTTCCGGCGGCGAACTACCGGGCGGTCACGCTATCACAGCGAACTAGAACTTGTTATAGAAATGGGGCCCCGCCCGGGCGGGACCCAATTGGCGGGTTTCCGGCATGGAATGTCGTCTACCGGTGGTTGTCGGCTCGGCCGATCAACAACAGTGGAGGTATCGACGAGGAGGAGACACCCATGAGCGACAACCGTATCGGCGACCGTCTGGCGATCGGCGACCTGATGACGGGCTGGATCCACCGGGACAGGGAGCGGTGGGAGGAACTGGCCGGGTTGTTCCACGAGGACGCTACGCTGCGGATCCTGTGGTTCTCCGGATCCGCCCGCGACTTCGTCGACCGCTCCCGCCGCATGGGGCACGGGCCGCTGCGCAGCAAGCATTTCATCGGCCCGCCCGCCATCCGTTTCGCGGGTGAGAGGGCGTTCGTCGAGACCAACGCGATCCTCCTCGCCGAACTCACCGATACCGGAATCGGCGCGACCGTTCACAACCGATTCCTCGACCGCGTGAGCCGGCGGGACGGGGTCTGGCGCATCGACCATCGTGACTCCGTCTACGACATGGGCGGATTCACCTATCCGTTCGGCGTCGCGGGCGCCCCGGACATCGACTCGACGTCGCTGTCGGACCGGCATCCCCGGGAGTACGCGGCGCTGGCCTACCTCCTGGAAGCCGCCGGGCACCCGGTAACCGGCACGTACCCGACCCGGTTCGGCGCGCAGGAGGCGGCCATCCTCGAGGCAGGCAACGCGTGGCTGGCCGAGGCGAACGCCGCATCCTGAGCATCGCCCTGGCGTTGATGGCGGCGGGAACGCTGGTCTCGGCCGTGTCGGGCGTGCTTGCCGTGGTCCTGCCAGTCGTATCCGGCGGAGGCGGCGTTACTGATCGTGGCCGGTCGGCGGACTCGGTAGCTGAGTCTCAGGGTGTCGTCGGCACGTAGGGAATGTTGAGGGAGCTGTTGTCGTCGACGTGGATCGGGCGGCCCAGTTGCGGGAAGGCGCGCTGGGCGCAGTCGGTGCGCTCGCACACCTTGCAGCCCGCGCCGATCGGCACGGCGGTGCGCGGATCGTCGATCGGCAGTCCGTGGGAGTACACGAGCTTGTCGGCATAGGCCAGATCGCAGCCGAGCCCGATGGCGAAATCCCGTTTGGGAGAGAGGTATCCGGGCGTCTTCTCGTCGGTGGTGCGGGCCAGCCACAGATAGTTGCGCCCGTCCGGCATCCGCGCGATCTGCGTGCGGATGCTGCCGGGAGTCGAGAACGCCTCGTGCACCACCCACAGCGGGCAGCTGCCGCCGACCCGGGAGAAGTGGAAAGCGGTGGCGGACTGGCGTTTCGAGATGTTCCCGGCGCGGTCGGTGCGCACGAAGAAGAACGGCACCCCGCGCCGGCCCGGCCGTTGCAGGGTGGACAGGCGATGGCAGACGGTCTCGAAACCGACCTCGAACTTCGCCGCGAGCATCTCGATGTCGTAGCGCAGGGTCTCGGCGGTGTCCCGGAATGCGGTGTAGGGCAGGATGAGCGCTCCGGCGAAGTAGTTGGCCAGGCCGATGCGCAGCAACCCGAGGGAGCGTTCGGGCAGGGCGTCCGCGGCGGCGATCAGGTCGCCGATGACCGCGGCCTGGGTGAGAAACGCCAGCTGCGTGGCCAATTGGAAGGCGCGCTGCCCCGGACTGAGCCGCCGCGCCAGGGTCACGACCCGATCGCCGGGATCGTAGACCCGCTTCGGGCCGGGCCGATGCGGGTCGTCGGTGCGGATGACGACCGCGATATCGTGCTGCTCGCGCAGCATCCGGGTGAGTTGCAGATCGAGGCCGCCGAGGCTCAAACCGTTGCGCGCGAACAGATCCTCGGCCGCGGCGTCCAGTTCCGGAATGTGGTTGCGGCGGTCGTAGAAATAGTCGCGCACCTCCTCGTAGGGCATCGCGGCCGCGGGATCGCTTGCGATACCGTCGATTCCGGCGGATACGCGTTCCATCTGCTCGGTGGTCCCGCGCAGCCGCCGGTGCAGGGAGACGAGCAGCCGCGCCGCCGCCGGGACGCGAGCCACCAGATCGTCCATCTCGGCGGTGGTGATGGTCGCGCCCTCGGGATCCTCGGTGAACACGTCCTGGAGATCGGCGATCAGGCGCGCGTCGGTATCCGCGGCGAAGAACGCCGTATCGAGATCGAAGCGGGAATTCAGGCGCAGCAGCACCGGGACGGTGAGCGGGCGCTGATCGTGTTCCAGTTGATTGATGTAGCTGACGGAAAGCTCCAGCGCCTTCGCCAGAGCGGATTGGGACAGCCCGCGCTGTTCGCGCAGCGCCCGCAGCCGCGCACCCGCATACATCTTCTGCACCCGGCCAATCTACCAATCGCCATTTCCACAACTTTCACACATTCACCGGTCGGCTTCCGCAAAATTAGGCATTTGTTGAGTATTTCCGCCTGAACGCGGCATGTGTAGCGTGCGAAACAATTCGATGTCACCGAACTCCGGGAGGTTTCCGACCGTGAAGAATCATCTCGTCCGACCCCGTCGCTCGGCGGAGAGTTTCCCGCGCGAGGACCATCTCGCCTGGCGTATCGCGGAGGTCGCCGCGGATACCGTGGAGGTCCCCGCGGAGACGGAGGAGATGATCGTCAATCGGATCATCGACAATGCCGCGGTCGCGGCGGCCTCGCTCACCCGGCGTCCCGTCGCCAATGCTCGCGCGCAGGCGCTGGCCCACCCGTACGAGCCCGGCGCGACGGTCTTCGGTGCCGAGGGCCGCTATTCGCCGGAGTGGGCGGCGTGGGCCAACGGGGTCGCGGTGCGCGAACTCGATTTCCACGACACCTTCCTGGCCGCCGAGTACTCCCACCCGGGCGACAACATCCCGCCGATCCTCGCGGTCGCTCAGCACGCCGGGCGGTCCGGGCGGGATCTGATTCGCGGTCTGGCAACGGGTTACGAGATCCAGGTGGATCTGGTGCGCGCGATCTGCCTGCACGAGCACAAGATCGACCATGTCGCGCATCTGGGCCCGTCGGCCGCGGCCGGTATCGGCACTCTGCTGGGCCTGGATACCGGGATCATCTCTCAGGCCGTAGGGCAGGCGCTGCACACCACCACAGCGACCCGGCAGTCCCGCAAAGGGGAGATCTCCAGCTGGAAGGCGTACGCGCCCGCCTTCGCGGGAAAGATGGCCGTCGAGGCCGTGGACCGGGCGATGCGTGGCGAGGGTGCGCCGTCGCCGATCTGGGAGGGCGAGGACGGCGTCATCGCCCGGCTGCTCGGCGGGCCGGACGCCGAATACGCGGTACCGCTGCCCGGTCCGGGCGAGCCCAAGCGCGGCATTCTCGACACCTACACCAAGGAACATTCGGCCGAGTACCAGAGTCAGGCGCCCATCGACCTGGCGCGACGCCTGCGCGAGCGCATCGGCGATCTGGATCGGATCGCGTCTATCGTGCTGCACACCAGCCACCACACCCACCACGTGATCGGGACGGGTTCGGGCGATCCGCAGAAATTCGATCCGGCGGCGTCCCGCGAAACCCTCGATCACTCGGTCATGTACATCTTCGCGGTCGCGTTGCAGGACGGTGTCTGGCACCACGAGCGCTCCTACGCACCCGAACGAGCGCGGCGTCCCGACACCGTGGAGCTGTGGAACAAGATCTCCACCGCCGAGGACCCGGAATGGACCCGCCGCTACCACTCCACCGATCCGGACGAGAAGGCGTTCGGCGCGCGGGCGGAGGTCACGCTGAAGAGCGGTGCGGTGATCGTCGACGAACTGGCCGTCGCCGACGCGCATCCGCTGGGCGCGCGGCCGTTCGCCCGGGAGCAGTACATCGCCAAGTTCCGGACCCTCGCCGAGGGCGTGATCGACGCCGCCGAACAGGACCGCTTCCTCGAGGTGGTCCGGCGCGCGGGCGAGTTGTCCGCCGGTGAGCTGCCGGAACTGACCTTCACCGTCGCGCCGGACGTGCTCGCCCGCGCGCCCCGCTCGCCGCAGGGACTGTTCCGATGACCGGCCTGATCGCCGCGGAGACATCGGCTGCCGACAAGCGCGCCGCGTTCCGGGCGGGGCTCACCTCGGGCACGATCCAGCGCTTACCGGGCGCGTTCAATCCGTTGGTGGCCACGCTGATTCAGGAGATCGGCTTCGAGGGCGTCTATGTCTCCGGGGCGGTGTTGTCGGCCGATCTGGGGCTACCCGATATCGGTTTAACGACCCTGACCGAGGTCGCCGGACGTAGTCAGCAGATCGCGCGGGTCACCGATCTGCCGGTCCTCGTCGACGCCGACACCGGCTTCGGCGAACCGATGAACGCCGCCCGCACGGTGACGGTGATGGAGGACGCCGGCATCGCCGGTCTGCACCTGGAGGACCAGGTCAACCCGAAGCGGTGCGGCCACCTCGACGGCAAGGCGGTGGTGCCCACCGCGGATATGGTGCGCCGCCTGCGCGCTGCGGTATCCGCCCGTCGAGACCCGAATTTCGTGATCTGCGCCCGCACCGACGCCGCGGGAATCGAGGGTATCGACGCCGCCATCGAACGGGCCGGGGCGTACGCGGACGCGGGCGCCGACCTGATCTTCACCGAGGCGCTGCGGAATGCCGCCGACTTCGAGAAATTCCGTGCGGCCGTCTCGATTCCGTTGCTGGCCAACATGACCGAGTTCGGCAAGTCGGAGTTGCTGACCGCGCGGACCCTGGAGTCGATCGGGTACAACGCCGTCATCTATCCCGTCTCCACGCTGCGGCTGGCCATGTTCGCCGCGGAGGCGGGCCTGCGGGAAATCTTCGAGCAGGGAACGCAATCGGGGCTGCTGGATCGCATGCAGCACCGCAGCCGCCTCTACGAACTCCTCCGGTACGAGCGCTACAGCGAATTCGATTCCGACATAGTCACTTTCACCCTGGGAAGGAACCAGTGATGACGGAGACCGCGGTCCCCACCATCCGCAAGGGATTGGCCGGTGTCGTCGTCGACACCACCGCCATCTCGAAAGTGGTGCCGGAAACCAACTCGCTGACCTATCGCGGCTATCCGGTCCAGGACCTCGCCGCGCACTGCACCTTCGAACAGGTCGCCTACCTGCTGTGGAACGGTGAGCTGCCCACCGACGCCCAGCTGACACAGTTCCTCCAGCGGGAGCGGGCCGCACGCCGCGTCGACCGTTCGCTGCTGTCGCTCGTCGCGAAACTGCCCGACAACTGCCATCCGATGGATGTGGTGCGCACCGCGATCAGCTATCTCGGCGCCGAGGATCCGGCCGAGGACGACAATTCTCCGAAGGCCAACCGCGCCAAGGCATTACGTATGCTCGCCGTGCTGCCGACCATTGTGGCCGCCGATCATCGCCGTCGGCACGGGCTGGACCCCATCGCGCCGCATTCGCACCTGGGGTACGCGGAGAATTTCCTGAACATGTGTTTCGGGACGGTGCCCGCGCCGGAGCTGGTGCAGGCGTTCGAGGTGTCGCTGATTCTCTACGCCGAGCACAGTTTCAATGCCTCGACCTTCGCCGCGCGTGTGGTCACCTCGACCCTGTCGGATATCTACAGCGCGGTCACCGCCGCCATCGGCGCGCTCAAAGGGTCGCTGCACGGCGGCGCCAACGAGGCCGTCATGCGCGACATGCTCGAGATCGGCGACCCGGCCCGCGCGGAGGAGTGGCTGCGCGCCAAGCTGGCGAACAAGGACAAGGTCATGGGGTTCGGCCACCGGGTCTACAAGAACGGCGACTCCCGGGTGCCGACCATGAGGAAGGCGTTCCACGACATCGCCGCCGCCACCGGCGGGGAGAAGTGGGTGCGGATGTACGACGTCCTCGAGCGCACCATGGCGGAGGAGACGGGCATCGAGCCGAATCTCGACTTCCCCACGGGCCCCGCGTATTTCCTGCTCGGATTCGATATCGAGGCGTTCACGCCGATCTTCGTGATGAGCCGCATCACCGGCTGGACCGCCCACATCATCGAACAGGGCGCCGCCAATTCCCTGATCCGGCCGCTGAGCGAATACGTCGGGGTGCCGCAGCGTTCCGTCGTCGCCCGACGGCCCCGCGATTGACCTGCGATCCCACAGTTCGTATCGTTGAGCGACGATGTCTCGAGGAATCCGGTGAAATTCCGGACGGTCGCGCCACTGTGAACCTCCACGCCTGCGGGTGTGGGGCAAGTCAGACCCTCGCATCGTGGTTCAGCTCGACGACGGGGACGCGCAATCCCCACGAATGCAAGGAGTCATTGTGGCCACCTCCTACGTCCCGCGGTCCGGTGCCGGAACCCGATCGCTGGCGGTCCCGTCCACGGCCCTCTGGCTGATCGGCACCACCGTTCTCGCGCTGCTCGCGCTGTATTTCATCGGCATCGACCAGGGTGCGGTCTCGATCTTCGGCAGCGATATGCATGTGCACGAGTTCGTGCACGACGGCCGCCATTTCCTCGGATTCCCCTGCCACTAGGCGGGGATCGAGACCTCACAATGGAAAAGCGAATCATCGGCCGCGGCGTCCTGCTGGGCGCGCTCGGCGGCTTACTGGCGTTCCTGTTCGCGCGGATCCTGTCCGAACCCCTCATCGACCGGGCCATCGACTACGAGGCCGGCCGCGACGAGGCCCAGGAGGCGCTCGACAAGGCCGCCGGGCATTCGATGCACGGGATGGGCGAGACCGAGCTGTTCACCCGCACCGAGCAGGCCAATGCCGGCCTCGGGTTCGGGGTGATCGTCTTCGGCATCGCGATGGGCGCGCTGTTCGCGGTCGTCTACTACCTCGCCCTGCGCCGCGCGGGCCGCATCGCGCCGCGGCCGCTGGCCCTGCTCGTCTCGGGCGGCATGTTCCTCGCGCTCTATGCCGTGCCGTTCCTGAAGTATCCGGCCAACCCGCCGTCGGTCGGGCACGCCGACACCATCGAGGAACGCACCGGGTTGTACCTGGCGATGATCGTGATCACCGCCGTCGTCCTGCTGGGTGCGGTGTGGCTCGGCCGCCGGCTCGCCTCGCGCTGGGGTGACTGGGCGGCAACCGTGGCCGCCGCGGTGTCGTTCGTGGTGGTCATGGGTGTGGTCCTGGCGCTGATGCCGTCGCTGGGTCGTCTCTCGGCCAACGCGTCGTTCGGCGATTTCGACACCGAGACACCGCAACCGCTCACCGACCCGGCCGGGAGGATCGTCTACCCCGGCTTCCCCGCCGACGACCTCTACCACTTCCGGCTCTACGCCTTCGGCGCCCAGCTGATCCTGTGGCTGGTCATCGGCGTCGGATTCGCCTGGCTGGCCCCGCGCCTGCTCGGCGAGCGGACCCCGGCCACCGAATCCGGCGAACCGGCCCCGGCGGCGTGAGCGCGGTCACCCGCCTCACGCTCGTCGCGCACGCGGTCACCGACGCCGTCCGGCACGCCCGGTTCCCGGCCGACGAGCCACTCGACCCGCTCGGCCTCCGATCGATCGCGACGGTCGGCGCCTCCCCGGCGCCGACCGCGCGGCCGTCTACTGCGGCCCCGAGACCCGCACCCGCCAGACCGCACAGTCACTCGGCCTGTCCGCCACCCCCGACGACGCCCTGCGCGACCTCGACTGCGGCCACTGGGCAGGCCTGCCGATGACCGCGACCGACCCCGCCGACCTGACAGCCTGGCTCACCGACCCCACCTACCGCGCCCACGGCGGCGAATCCCTCACCGACCTCCTAGCCCGCACCCACACCTGGCTGACCACCTTGGAGAACCGAGGCGACCCCATCATCGCCATCACCCACCCCGCCGTCGCCCGCGCCGCCATCCTCACCACCCTCGACGCCCCCGCAAAGTCCTTCTGGCGCATAGACATCCCACCCCTCACCACAATCACCCTGCACCACCGCCCCCCTGCCTGGACCCTCCGCACCACCCCACACCCTGTGATCCGCCGCCCCTGCTCGACCGCGCCGGACGCGGGCGGCTGACGTGGATTACTCAGTCGACTTCGGTGAGGTCGAGTTGCTGTGAGCCGGCTCGACCGGCTCAGGGTTCGGGGGCTTCTCGCAGGGTTGTGCGGATTTCGGTTTTGAGGATTTTGCCTACCTTGGAGCGGGGGAGGTCGGGCCAGATTTCCAGGTGTTTGGGGGTTTTCACGCTGCCGAGCTGGTGTTTGACGAAGGTGAGTAGGGCTTCGGGGGTGGTGGTGTGGCCGGTGCGGAGTTCTATTGCGGCGGTTACCTGTTCGCCCCATTTGGGGTGGGGGAGGCCGACGACGGCGGCGTCCTTGACGGCGGGGTGGGCGAGGAGGGCCTGTTCGACCTCGGCGGAGTAGACGTTGAAGCCGCCGGTGATGATCATGTCCTTGGCGCGGTCCACGACGAACAGGAAGCCCTCGTCGTCCAGGTAGCCGATATCGCCGGTGTGGTGCCAGCCGAAGGCGCCGACTTCGGCTGTGGCGTCGGGGTTTTCGTGGTATCCGTCCATGACCAGCGGGCCGCGGACGACGATTTCGCCGCGCTCGCCGCGGGGGAGCAGCCTGCCCTGCTCGCCCATGATGGCGACGGTGGTGAGCGGGGTGGGGCGGCCTGCCGAAGCGAGGCGTTCGGTGGCGACCGAGCCGTCCGGGCGGAAGTGGTCGGCGGGGGACAGGGTGGCGATCATATTGGGCGCCTCGGTCTGTCCGAACAGCTGGCCGAGAACGGGGCCGATGCGGCGCAGCGCCTCCTCGAGCCGCACCGGCGACATCGGGGCCGCCCCGTACCAGAGGCACCGCAGTGAACCGAGGTCGCGGGTGTCGAGATCGGGGTGGTCGAGGACGCCGTAGACGACCGTCGGCGGGAGGAAGGCGTGCGTGATGCGGCGTCGCTCGATCACCGCGAGGAATTCACCGATATCGGGCGCGGGCATGATCACGACCTCGCCACCGAGGCTGAGGATCGGGAAGGTCAGCACGCCCGCCGAATGGGTCAGCGGGGCGAGCGCGAGATAACGCGGCCGCTCGCCGAACGGATAGCTCATGAGCGCCAGCGCCGTCGAGGTCATCATGTTGTCCTCGGTGAGCCGCACGCCCTTCGGCCGCCCCGTCGTGCCGCCCGTACCCGCCAGCATGCACAGGCCGCGCTCCGGCCGCCGCGTCTCGTCGGGTTCCGCGGGATGCGCGGCGACCCAGTCGTCGAAGCGCGTCGCCCACTCGACGTCACCGTCGAGACACACGAGCCATTCCAGGCGTGGCAGCTCGCCCCGGATCCGGTCGACGAGACCGGCGAACCGCTCCTGGAAGAACAGCAGCCGGCACCCGAACAGACCGAACAGCTCCCGGTTCTCCCCGGCCTCGTTGCGCGGATTGACCGGGCACCACACCGCACCCGCCCGCGAGATGCCGAAGACACACGTGAGCGCGAGCGGATCGTTCGCCGCCAGCACCGCCACCCGGTCGCCCGCCGCGATACCGGTGTGCTGCAACGCACCGGCGATGCGGACGGAACGGTCCTGGACCTCGCCGTAGGTGGCGGTCACGCCGCCGGTCGTGAGGCAGGGCGCCCCACGACCGAGCGACGCGCCCTTGTCGAGATACTCCGCGAGACGCATCGTCGACCTCAGTTGTGAACGGTGACAATCGGATTCAGCACGAGGCCGAACGCCCGCAACGTCCCCAGCAGCTCGCGATGCCCGAACGCCTGGCAGCTCGAGGCGAATCCGGCGCGCCGCGGCGTGCCCTGCAGGAGTTCGGCCGCGGCGTGCGCGTTGAGCAGGGCCGTCTGCTTGTAGTTGCAGTTGCCGTGAATCACGCAGTGCGCCCGCCCGAGCGGGCCGGAGGCGTACACCGAATCCAGCGAGGTGTTGATCCGCGGATTCTCCCGCGGCGGCATCTCGCTGCGGATCGCCGCCGACTGCTCGTCGATGATCCGGTACTTCTCCTCCTCCGACTTGCCCTCCATCTGTTGCAGCGCCGCGGCTACCAGCACCGGAACCCCTTGCATCAGCGGACGATTGAACACCCCGCCCAGCGCGCGGGCGGTGGCCACGCGCGGATCGTTCTTGAACCACACCGGATGCGAGGTGCCGCCCCACGGCAGCGCCAGGCCGAGATCGTGCTGCCCCGGCACGCTGACCGTGTAGAGCCCCTCCTCCGGCGGCCACTCCACGTACTCGTTCTGTTCGAGGTAGTACGCCTTGGCGAAGGCCGCGTTGGTGAGGATGGTGTTGGTCGACGCGACGGTCGGATGACCCTTCCAGAACACCTGGATGTCGAGGGTGTCCAGACCTGGATTCTCCAGGCAGATATTCGCGGCGATCTCGCCGATCGAGTACATCTGCGCCAGGCCGGGGGTGAGAAGTAGTCCGCGCGAGGCGAATTCGGCACCGTAGCGGGCCTCGGCGTCGATCATCCAGTTCTGCTCGCCGTTGGTGTCGGTGTAGTGCGCCCCGATCTCCAGGCATGCCTGCACGACCTCGTGGCCGTAGCGGGCGAAGGGGCCGACGGTGTTGAGCACGACGCTCGCGCCGCGGAACGCCTCGGCCAGCCCGGCCGCGGTGTGCTCGACCTCCGCTATCTCGTGGTCGACGGTATCGATGCCCGGTACGGCGTCGACCGCGGCCTTGACGCGCCCGTGGTCGCGGCCGGCGGCCAGGAACGGAATGGTGTACTCGCGCAGGTACTCACAGATGAGGCGGCCGGTGTACCCGGAGGCTCCGTAGACGACGACGCGCTTGTCGGTGGGCATGGCTGAACTCCTCGGAAGGTCGGGTGTCGATGAACGATGCTGCGAGAGAACGGACTACATGCCCATGCCGCCGTCGACGGGCAGGCCCGCGCCCGTGATGAACTTCGCCGCGTCCGAGGCGAGGAAGACCACGGCGTCGGCCATGTCGTCGACCTGGCCCAGGCGGCCGAGCGGGGTGAGTTCGGCGACCGCCTGCGCGGCGGCCTCGGGGGAGGGGAACAGGCCCAGCTGCGCGCAGTCGACGGCGAGTTTGTTGCCCATGGCGGTCGGGGTCAGCGCCGGGTAGATGCAGTTGACCCGCACGCCGTACCCGAGCTTGCCCGATTCGGCCGCGGCGACCCGGGTGAGGCGGTCGATACCAGATTTGGTCGCCGAGTACATGCTGATGCCGGGGAAGGCGATCGTCGCGGCGACCGACGCGATATTGACCACCGCGCCGCCGTTACCGGCCGCGCCGCCGGGACGCATGGCGCGGAAGGCGTGCTTGATGCCCAGTGCCGTGCCCAGCAGGTTGATCTCCAGCATCTTCGACGCCGCGACGGGATCGAGATCGACCAGCAGATCCGTGACCTCGATACCGGCGTTGTTGACGACGATGTCCAGCCCGCCGAGGGACTCGACCGTCGTGGCGACCGCCGCCTCCCACGCGGTGTCGTCGGTGACGTCGAAGCCGACGAATTCGGCCTTGGCGCCCGTCCCGCGTAGGTCCTCGACCGCCTGCTGGCCGCCGTCCACGTTGACGTCGCCGATTGCCACCGAGGCGCCGGCCGCCGCCAGCGCGTGCGCCATACCCGCCCCCAGGCCCTGCGCCCCGCCGGTGACCAGTGCGGTGCGTCCGGCCAGGTTGTAGCTCGTCATGTCGATACCTCTTCGTTGAGATGCGCGAGTGTCGAGAATTCCGCGGGTGCGATGTGCGGCACAGCCGCGGAGTGATGTGTCGCAGGCCACACTAAGCGGAAATCTTGACAGTCGTCAAGACTTCTCTTGACAGTCGTCAAGTTTTCGCTGGACACTCGTCAAAGACGCTCCGCGCCGCACCGCTACACTCACAGGACAGACATGACGTGACCCGGCCGACAAGGACTCACCGTGACGCAGGTCGCCGACCCGAAAGCCCGTGTGGAAGGACGCGCCCGCGACAAGTTCCAGGCGCGGCGTACCGAGCTGGCGCAGGCCACGCTGCACACGCTGGCCGAACTCGGCTACGCGCGGACCAGCCTGCGTGAGATCGCGCAGAACTCCGAGTACTCGCACGGCGTCCTGCACTACTACTTCTCCGACAAGCTCGACCTGATCACCCACGCCGTGCGGCAGTACGAGGCGGTCTGCGTGACCCGCTACGACGAGGTCGTCGCCGCGGCCGAGAGTCCCGAGCAGCTGCGCGCCGAATTCGCCGCGATGTTCTTCGGCACCCTGCGGGCCGACGCCGCCGTCCACCGGCTCTGGTACGACCTGCGCAACCAGAGCCTGTTCGACGACACGTTCCGCGCCGACGTCCTCGACATCGAGGCCCGCCGCGAGGAGATGATCTGGCGGGTGGTCTCGCGCTACTGCGAACTCTCCGGCACCGAACCGGCGCTCTCGCCCGCCACGGTGTACGTCACCATCGACGGGATCTTCCAGCGGGCGCTACTGCACCACATCGCCGGCCGCACAACGGAAACCGACCAGGCCCCCGAGCAGCTGAACGCGGTCTTCGCGCTGCTGAGCCCCTGATCCGTCGCGCGCCGGAATTCAGCGCGCGTTCGGGGTGTCGCCGTAGACGACCAGCCAGATGGCGCGGCCGAGGGCCGCGGCCAGGTCTCCGTCGGAGAGGCCGGTGCCGATATCGGCCGAGAAGGCGACGGTGATCGAGCGTTCCACCATCGAGGTCAGTGCCAGCGCGGTGGCCGCGGGATCGAGGTCCGCGCTGACCCGGCCCGCCGCGCGGTCGGATTCCAGTCGCTCGCGGACCATTTCGGCGAAGGTGGCGACCCGGGCCTGCCAGTAGGCGCGGACGTCGCGGTCGTATCCGGCGACCTCGCTCAGGGCCAGCAGCAGGTAGCGGTGGCGGCGGAAGCCCGCGATCATGGCGGCGATGGCGCGGGTCACGCCCGCGCGGCGGTCGGTATGCTCTGTGGTCCACCACATTTCGGCGGCCCGGAACAGGTCGGCGGTGCCCAGGTCGGCCATGCGGATCAGCAACCGGCTCTTGTCCGGGAAGTAGCGATAGAACGTCGACCGGGCCGAATTCGAGGCCGCGGCGATCTTCTGCACGGCGATCTCGGTGAACGGCGTGCCGTCGGCGAGGAGTTCCTCCACCGCGACGAGCACCCGCTGTTCGAATTCGGCACGGCGATCGTCGGTGGGCTTGCGCGCGTGCCGCGGGACCCGGGTCAGTGAGGGCATCGGCCGCCCGCCGCCGACCTGCTGTTCGCACCTGCCATAGGCCCATTGTGCCTGCCGGGAGTGGGAAGCCGGTGACGGACGATCCGCGCGGCGCTGTCCCGGACACCGATCCGGCCGGGCGCGGGGGGCGTTGACTTTCGGTGCGACCCGCCGCACTATTGATCGGACACACTGTCCGAGACTCGGTGCCCGAGGCGGTACGTATGGGCGAGATGGCCGTTGCGGCGACCGGGCGGGCCGGTGTTGTGAATTACTTTGTGCCGCAATCGAACTGCACCGCTACCGACCCAGTGGTGTGCGGTGGGAGAGGTATTGGACGCCCGTCCGCGACGTGGCGGCGGGTGCGCAAATCCGGTGTCGGCGCAGGGTTTCAAGATCGTCTGGGACGGCGGCCGATGCGCCGGGCCCATTCCGCTCCACCCCGCTCAGGAGATGACCCATGTCTGAACAGCTGCCGATGACGCCGGCTCGGATGAACCGCCGCGACGTACTGCGCGGGACGCTGGCGGCGGGAGCCGCCCTCGCGGTCGCCCCCGCCCTGGCCGGTCCGGCCACCGCGATCACGCCGCGGCGACGCTCGCCCGGACCGGCTCGGGAGGCGACCGTGGCAATCTTCGGCGGCGGGATGGCGGGCCTCTCGGCCGCGCACGAACTCGCCGAGCGCGGCTATCCGGTCACGGTGTACGAGCCGGCGTATCTGGGCGGCAAGGCCCGCAGCATGGGCGTTCCCGGGACGGGCGCCGACGGGCGGCTCGACCTGCCCGGCGAACACGGATTCCGCTTCTTTCCCGGCTGCTACCAGCATGTCCCGGACACCATGCGCCGAATTCCGTTCCCCGGCAACCCGAACGGTGTGCTGGACAACCTGATTCGCGTCGAAGGCACGGTGGCGGGATTCCGCGGCCGCGCGCCGGTCTTCGCGCCGGTGGAGATCGGCTCGGTCGACCAGCTCACCCCGCAGCTGGTGCAGAACGCCGTCGTGACCGCGTTCGGGTTCGTACCCGAACTCCCGCCGCAGGAGCTGGCGTTCTTCGGCAAGCAGATGGCCCTGTGGTTCACCTCCAGCGAGGAGCGCCGGTTCGGCCAGTGGGAGTACGTCACCTGGGAGCGGATCATGCAGGCGGACGGGAAATCCGCGGCGTACCGGAGCTACCTGGTGAACGCGCTGACCCGGATCACGGTCGCGGCGAAACCGCATCTCAGCTCCGCCCGGACGATCGGCACCATCGGAGAAGCCCTGGTGCTGGCCGCGACCGGGGCGATCCCGCAATTCTCCGGCGGCGTCGACCGCATCCTCAACCGCCCCACCAACGAGGCGTGGATCGACCCCTGGGTCGCCCATCTGCGCTCGCTCGGGGTGCGGTTCGTGATGGGCAGCCGGGCGAGCGCGCTGCGGCTGGACGGCGGCCGGATCGAATCGGTGACGGTCACCGACGCCCGCGGCGCGACCTCCCGCGTCGAGGCGGACCACTACGTCTGCGCCATGCCCGTGGACCGGGCGTTGCCGCTGCTGAACGACCGGATTCTGGAGGCGGATCCGCACCTGGCCGGAATGCGAGACCTACTGACCGACTGGATGGTCGGGATCCAGTACTTCCTGCGCCGCTCGACCGACCTGCCGGAGGGGCACATCGCGGCGCTCGGCTCGCCGTGGGCGCTCACGGCGCTGCGGCAGGCGCCGATGTGGGTCGGGGATTTCGCGGCGAAGTACGGCGACGGCAGCGTGCGGGAATGCCTGTCGGTCGACATCTCCGACTGGGATACCCCGGGCATCCTGTACGGCCGATCCGCCAAAGAGTGCGGCGCGGAGGAGATCTCGGCCGAGGTGTGGGCGCAGCTGAAGGAATGGCTCAACACGTCCACCGGCTGGCTGCGCGACGAGGACATCCACTCCTGGCATCTCGACCCGGGCGTCAGCTGGTCCGGCGGCGATATCGCCAACGAGACGCCGCTGCTGGTGAACACCGTCGGCTCCTACGACAACCGGCCCCACGCCCACTGCGCGATCCCCAACCTGTACTTCGGCGGCGACCACGTGCGCAGCCACATCGATCTGGCAACCATGGAGGGCGCCAACGAATCCGGGCGCGCGGTGGCCAACGCCGTCCTCGACGCCGCCGGCGACTCCGGGCCGCGCGCCGCGGTATTCCCGCTCGTGGCACTGCCGGCCTTCGACGCCGCGAAGAAACTGGACGCGGACCGCTACCGGGCCGGCCTCCCGCACATCCTGGACGTGTGAGCCCCCTCGGCTGGGAACCGCGTCCAGCCTTGACACCGAGTTCCATACGGGAACAGACTCCCACTGCAAAGTGCGGTGTCAGGAGGGTTTCGGTGGTGTGGAAAGTCGTTCAGTGGGCTACGGGTTCGGTGGGGCGGGCGGCCATCGAGTGCATCCGGCGGCATCCGGATCTCGAGCTGGTGGGGTGCTGGGTGCATTCGGACAGCAAGAACGGGCTCGACGTGGGGGAGATCATCGGGACCGATCCGCTGGGCGTGACCGCCACCTCCAGCGTCGAGGAGATCCTGGCGCTGCGGGCCGACGCGGTCGTCTACGCGCCGCTGCTACCGGATCCGGGGCAGGTGGCGGCCCTGCTGCGGTCGGGGAAGAACGTCATCACGCCGGTGGGGTGGTTCTATCCGGGTGAGAGCGAGGCGTCCGTGCTGCGGGAGGCGTGTGCCGAGGGCGGTGTGACGTTGCACGGCACCGGAATCGATCCCGGGGGCGCCACCGAGATCTTCCCGCTGATGATGACGGCCATGTCCTCATCGGTGGAATTCGTTCGCGGCGAGGAGTTCTCGGATATCCGCGGCTATGAGGCGCCCGATGTGGTGCGGCACATCATGCGGTTCGGCGCGACCCCTGAGGCGGCGGCCGACGGGCCGATGCTGTCGCTGCTCGACGGCGGGTTCCGCCAATCGGTGCGGATGATCCTCGAGACCCTCGGCATCGGCGAGGCGGAGATCCACGGCCTGCACGAGTCCGCGGTCGCCACCGCCCCGATCGAGTCCCCCATCGGCGTGATCGAGCCGGGGCAGGTCGCCGCGCAGCGCTTCCACTGGGAGGCGACCGTGGGCGGCGACGTCGTCGTCCGGATCGGCGTGAACTGGCTGATGGGGGAGGAGAACCTCGATCCGCCTTGGACTTTCGGGTCCGGCGGGCAGCGGTTCGAGATGCAGGTGAAGGGCGATCCGGACAGCCACGTCGTGATCCACGGCTGGCATTCCGATTCGGTCGTCGCGGGGCTCGCGGGCAACGCGGGCATCGTCGCCACCGCCGCGCACGTGGTGAACTCGATCCCGTACGTCTGCGCCGCGCCGTCCGGTATCCGGACCGCGATCGACCTGCCGCTGGTGTCCGGCCGGGCGCATCCCCGGCTCCTGAAGTCCTGAATTCCCGGTAGGCCCCGATGGATTCGCCGCCGCCGCTGCGCGCCCGCCGGCGCGCCCAGCTGACGAAGGAGATCCGCAGGACCGCGTTGCGGCTGTTCGCCCGGCACGGCTTCGACGCGGTCACCGTGGACGATATCGTCGCCGCTGCGGCAATCTCGAAGAGCACGTTCTTCCGCGTGGTCGCCGGTAAGGACAGCCTGCTGGTGGATCCGCTGCTGGAGAACGTCGCCGCGGTCGTGGCGGCCTTCGCCGCCAGGCCCGCGACCGAGCAGGTCACTGATGCGCTGATCGCCGCCATGGTCGACCGCGTGACGGCGGCCGAATCCGCCGATATCGAGCTGTGGTGCACGGCGATTCGCACCGCGCCCCACCTTCTCGGGCGGGTCGCGCTGATCGGCCCCGACGATCGGGCCGCCCTGATCGAGGCCGCCGCCCGCCGCATGGGCACGTCCGCCGACCCCGCGACCGACCCGCGGCCCGGCCTGCTCGTCACCGTCGCCCTCGCCGCCGGCGAGTTCGCCTTCCGCACCTGGATCACCGCTCCCGGCGAGACCCCGCTGCCGGAGCTGGTCGAGAACGCCCTGCGCACCGTTCTCACCCCGGACTGGACGACACGCTAGGGCAACGCGGTCCGGAATACGAAAGAGGGCGCCCCCGGCAGGGCGCCCCGTTCGTCCCGGGCCGTTGCGGGATCAGCGACGGCGTGAATCCTCGCAGCGCGTGGCCCACGCACCGGGTAGGTCGTCGGACAGGACCGGCGCGTCGAGAATCTCGTCGTCGAGACCGAAGGCGTCGAGCAGTGCGGGCAGGTTGTCGGCGAGCGTGTCGATGGCACTGTGGAACTGCCGCTGCGCCGCCTGGACCCCCGCCACGTCGAGAAGACCGTGGGTGAGGTACCACGCCGCGTGCTCGTTGAGATAGTGCAGCGCGAAAACATCACGCACGGCGGCGATCTCGGCATGATCGGCATGCTGGTGGAGCAGTTGCAGGGCCTCCTCGGCGCAGTACGCCTCGGCGAGGTCCAGCGCCTCGGGAATGACCGCCAGCCGATCCGCCAGCGCCGGGCTCGCCAGATGCTCCTGCGCCTCCTGCACGATCGTCAGGGTGCGCGCGTTGAGCAGGCCTAAACGGTCGGCGGGGTCGGCGGGGTCCAGCAGGCCGGGCTCGGGCGGCATCTTTCCGGCCAGGTGTTTGGCCAGCACGCGCCCGGCGACGGAGCCCAGGACGTGGCAGTCGCCCTCGCCGGTGATGGCCGCATGACAGACCCCGAGATAGCCTGCCACCCGGTTGGCGCTGAACATGCCCTGCGCGCCCATCTTGATGCGGCAGTGGGTGACCGTGTCCAGGGCGTGCAACTGGATGAAGTGCTTGGCCAGCATCACCGAGACGACGGTGTCGCGATCGGTGAGATCGCTGCCCGCCAGGAAGGTCTTGATCGAGTTGCCGTAGATCGTGCGGGCCACCGTGCCGGCCAGGTCGGTGAGCAAGGTGTCGCGCACGTGCGGGATGTCGGCCATGAGCGGGGCGTCGACCGGAGTCAGCGGCACCACCCGCTTGGCGGCGTAGCGCAGCGCGATGTACAGCGAGGCGCGGGCCGTGGCGTTCAGGCAGGACGAGAGCGCCAGCCGCCCGACGGTCAGCTGGCTGATCGCCGAGGCGAACGACCGCTTCTTGCTGTTCTCGTCGCGCCAGGTCAGCACGCCCCGGTCATCGATCGTGGCGAGGTCGTTGCTCAGCCAGGCACTGCGCTCGACCCGCAGATTGTCGAAGCTGATGACCGAGTTGTCCATGATGACCAGCGGCTGGTGATCGAGCTGGGTGATCGTGACACCCGGTGCGGGATCGCCGTTGGCGTCGCGCAGCCGCGCCGTGAACAGGTGCACCCCCTGATCGACGCCCGCGGCGTCGATGTACCGGGCGCCGATGACGCAGACCCGGGAGACCGGGATGCCGACGCTGGGCATGAACTTCCGCGCCCGCGGATTGGGGGTGTTGAGGACGAATCCGTCGCCGTCCCAGGTCGCGGTGGTCTGCATGAAGCCGATGTTGGAACCGCAGCCGTACTCGGTCAGCAGCATCACGCCGATGCTGGACGCGTTGTCCAGATCCGCGAGATACGGTGCGGCGGAATCGGAGTCGGTCAGGGTGGCCAGGCTGCCGGAGGCCAGATTGTAGTGACCGGAGATCAGCGGGATCAGATCGGTCGCCAGCACCGCGGACCAGTCGAACACCGCGAACAACTCGGGCAGTTCGGTAGCGACGGCCCGGGTGCTCCCGATCTCCTCCACCAGGTAGCGCAGATGGGCGTAGGCGTTCTCGCGCCGTTGCTCTTGACTCTGCTTCTCGGTAACGGCATAGTGCGGGTTGCTCAACACCTTCTGCAGCTGATCGTGAAAATCCAGGCTGCCGTGCCGAAGAAGTTCGGCGAGCGATGTCCCTTCCTCGTACCCGTGCGTAACCATAACCGCCTCCTACTCATTTTCGATCCCAGCAGCATTCGTCCGTCGCTGGGCATAACCGAGGCGATCGTGGCCGGACCTCGACGCACCGGGACCCGTCGTCGCCGCGCGCTCGCGCGGCCACTGTCGGGGACTGGAGAGAAAGGGCCGGGACGATCACCCGTCAGACGCTCAAAGCACCACACACCTTCACGTGAGAGTTGTTCCGCTAGCCCGTCCACCGGATGCGCGCAGCGCGGCGCGGGGTAGACGCGCATCGATGCGGTCGTCCGATCCGGTCGCGTCGGTGAGGCGGGCTGTCTGGTCGAATCGGCGGGGCGGCAGTGCGTACATGCCGCCGGGCCGATGTTGCGGTCGGGTCGATGAGCGGCGTCACCGTTGCCGCGGAGTTGCTTTCGACCGACCGAGCCACGAATTGTAGTGTGCCACAAATTTTCTTACGACTCATGCCGAACCGCTCATAACGGACGGCTCATGGCGAACGCATCATGGCGAATCGACACCGGACAGTGCTGGTCGAGGCGTTGACCTCGATCGAGGGCGCCTGGGAAAAAAGTCTTGGATCGGCTGTCTAGGGCCGGAGACCCGGGAGCGGGTGCGAGAGTGGCGACCGGTCGGCACGTAAAGTTGCCGCTGGGCAAACCCCGGCTCCCCCTTGACATTTAGTCTCACCGGTGGACGCGCAACCGGCCAGCGCGTGATCCGCCCGGCGCCGCCACCCGGGGCGGCGACGCCGGCGCGCGATCCGCGACTCCGGCCGGTGCGGCTCCCTCAACCGATGACCGCGCGGTTCCCCGGCGCCGATGCGAAGACGGCGAAAGGGGTTACCGCACAGGGAGCTACACCGTCAGAGCGAGAACGGGGAACTGGGCGGGAACACGACCGGCAGCGTCGTCAGGGCGCGGTGGAAGGGGCCCGGGCGCCAGACGAGATCCTCTTTGGCGACCGCCAGCTGCATTTCCGGGAGGGTGTCCAGGAGTTGATCGATGACGTCCTGCGCGAGCAGGAGCCCGTACGGCCGGGCGTGTGCGGGGCAGGCGTGATCGCCGGTGCTGAATGCGAGATTCCAGCCGTTGTCCAGGAATTCGCCGTTATTCATCTCCGGATCGGTATTACACGCCGCCATGCTGATGATGACCGGCTCGTGCGCGGGCAGCCATACACCCTCGATCAAAGTCGGCTGGCGGGGATAGGTAATGCAGTAATTCGCCATTGGCGGGTCGGTTGCCAGCCGCTCGTCGAGCGCGGTCTTCGTGGACAGCGGAAGCCTGTTGTCGTCGCTGGTGTACCGGCTGTCGGTCAGCATCAACAACAGGGTGTTGGCAATGAGATTCAGCGGCGGTTCGACGCCGGCGGCGAACAGCAGGACCAGCTGGTGCACCATCTCCTCGTCGGAGAGCCCGGCGGAGTGCTGGACCAGCCGCGTGGTGACGTCGTCGGCCGGGTGGGCGCGCTTGAGGGCGGTGAGGTCCATCAGCGCCTCGCCCATGATCGCGTTCACGGTCTCGGTGTCGACGCCGTCGAACATCGCGGCACTGGCCTGCGCGACCCGTTCGCCGATATCCGGCGGGCAGCCGAGAACCTGGCAGAACACCGAGAACACCAGCGGCAGAGCGTATTGGCTCAGCACGTCGGCGTGCCCGTCCTCGCAGAACGTGTTCACGATCGGGATGGCGGAATTCTCCACCATGGACCGCAGCGAGTGCAGATCGATTCCGGCCAGGGCGTCGCCGATGGATTTGCGGTAGCGCGCGTGCTCCGTGCCGCTGGTACGGATCGCGTTGGGCCGGTACTCGATCATCGGCATGATCGGGATATCGGAGGGAACGGATTTCTGCCAGGTGCTCGGATCTGCCGGGAAATGATCCGAATCGTTCAAAATGCGTACGGCGGTGCTATATTTGATCACCAGGGTTGCGGGCACACCGGGCCACATGTCGACCGGCACCAGCGCGCCGTAGTCTCTACGCATCTGACGATAGGCCCCGTGCGGATCGGCCGCAAATTCCGGACTGTAAATCGGGATTCGGGCTTCTATGTCCTCGATCGACGACATCGAGTTAGCGGTAGCACCCTCACGCGTGTGCTGCGGATACACGTAGTCTCCTTGAAATCGGTTGCCGCAGCATAGTACCCAAGGTCAGGGCCTTGGTGTTGCCAGCCGGAAGGATACGGGGGCGAGAGGCCGCCGGAATTCCACATCCCTCGCAAAGTCGGCACGGCACACCGCCGCTCACCCGTCCGCGATGTGGATGACTACTGTGACCGCGGGGCGACACGGCGTGATCGACCGCGCCGCCGCACCGTCCGACGAACGAAAGGCCGCCTCGTGCCGTCGCATATTCCGGATCCGCGCGACACCGCCCGTCTCGGCCGCCGGGCGTTGCTGTCGATGATGGCGGCGGCGCCGTTCGCCGTGCCGGCGTTGGGTGGGGCGCGGGCCGGGGCGGATCCGGGCCGCCGCCCGAACATCCTTGTCGTGATGACCGATCAGGAGCGGGCCGATGTCGTGCGCCCGCCCGGGTTCGCGCTGCCCGCCCGTGACCGGATCGACGCCGCCGGTGTGCGATTCGCCATGCATCACACCCCGACGGCCCCGTGCACCCCGGCCCGCTCCACCTTCTTCACCGGTCTGCACGCGCCCGTGAACGGGATGATCGACAATGTCGGCGGCAGCGGCGTCGTCGATCAGCTGCTCGATCTCACCGGCACTGCCAACGCCGATCTGGACACCGCGATCCCCACCCTCGGCACGCTGTTGCGGCAGACCGGCTACCACACCGCCTATATCGGCAAGTGGCATCTGTCCGGTGCGGTGAGCCCGGATCCGGCGGGCCTGGCGGGCTACGGATTTCAGGAATCCCACGACATTCTCGGCGGCGGCGGGCCCGACGAGGGGCTGCACGAGGATCCGGGCGTGGTCGACCGTGCCGTGAACTGGTTGCGCGACAACGGCACTCGGGCCGAGCCGTGGCTGTGCGTGGTGAGTATGGTCAACCCGCACGACATGATGTACTGCCCGCGCTTCTACCGGCTCGCGGACGTGCCCGAGCACGGCGCGGACGTCCCGCCGAACTTCGAAGCCGACCTGTCCGCCAAACCGCAGGTGCAGAGCGTATGGCGGACGCTGAACACCGCGGTCGGCGGGGTGATGCCGGAGGAGGTGACCTCACCCGGCGCGCGCCGGCAGTGGCAGCGGTGGGGCAACTGGTACCTCGAACTCCTGCTGCGCACCGACGACCTCATCGGCCGCGTCCTCGACGGCCTGGACGCGAGCGGCGCCGCGAACGACACGGTGGTCGTCCGGGTGGCCGACCACGGCGAACTGGGTGGCGCGCACGGCCTGCGGCAGAAGGGGGCCATGATCTACCGGGAGAACAACCGTGTCCCGCTCACCATCGCCGATCCGCGCATCCCGGCCACCCACGGGCGCACCGTGTCCGGCCTCACCTCGCACATAGACCTCGTCCCGACGCTCGCCGCGCTGGCCGGGGTCGCGGTCGCGAGCACCGGCCGCGACCTGACCCCGCTGCTCGGCAATCCGGGCGGCGACGTCCGGGAGGCGCTGCTGCTCACCGCGGACGCCAGGTCCAGCGGCGGCCGGACGCCGGGCGTGCGGTACTGCCTGCGCGGCACGATCACCCCGCGCTACAGCTTCGCCCGCTACTCGACCCCCGCGGGGGTCGACGGCTCCCGTGCGGACTTCGAGTACGAGCTGTACGACCGGCAGGAGGATCCGCTGGAGATGCGCAACCTCGCGCACGACCCGGCCGCGTCGCCGGTGGTCGACGAGCTGAACGGCCTGGTCGACACCCTCGTGGCCCGCGAACTCCGCCGCGCCTGAGCCGCGCGCGGGCTAGGACGCGTCGGCGGCCGGGTCGACCAGTTCGTGCACGGTGAGCAGCACGTGGTCGAATCGGGTGCGCGCCCCGGGACTGTTGGGGTCGAACTGCCTGGCCTCCTCGACCAGCCGCGCCGCGAGCGCCCGCAGCTTCGTATTGGTGTGCTGGGAACGCCATTTCAGCACCGCGAAGGCTTGTTCGGAGTTCAGCCCGTAGATCAGGGCCAGAATGCCCTTGGCCTGCTCGATCGGCGCGCGGGCCGCGATCGTCTCGGGCAGGACGTTGTCGAGGGCGTCGTTGCGCTCCTCCTCGAGCGCGTCGGTGAGGTCGATGTAGAACCCGGTCGTGCCGACGACCGTGCCCTGGTCGTCGGACTCGTAGTCACCGATGACGATGACCTCGCGCACCCGGTCGGCGGTATCGATGATGCGGTGCCGGCCGCAGAACGGTTCGCCGTCCTCGACCCGGTGGATCACCGCCTCACCGGTCGCCCGATCGTCGGGATGCTGATGCGACAGGAGCAGTTCCGTGGTCGGCCGGACCGTGCCGGGTTCGTAGCCGAACATCCGGGCGAGATCGTCGGACCACTCCCACCGCCGCTCGGCGAGCGAGTAATGGAACTCCCCGGAGTTGGCACAGGGCGTGCCGCCGACGACGGATTCGATCACCGTCGTCAATTCGGGATCGACCCGCTGTTCACCACTGATCACAGCAGCATTATCCGCCGTGCCGGTGCGGATGCTCCGGCCAGGGCCGGGTCGTACTCGCGGTCTGGGCCGAACGCCCCTATACGCGTGTGACTACGGATTGGGGTCTTGTGGCTCTAGACTCGGTGAATTGCGACGGTTGAGAACCACAGCCTCGCCGATTCCGACGACGGGTCCACGAGAGAGCGGGGCCCTGGTTTCGAACGTCCCGAACAGCACGCGCGGGTCCGCGACACGTGAGAACGTGCGCGCCGCTGTGCGATTCGTGCGGGTACGGAATGCGAAAGGTCATGGATTGCGTCACGAAGGCCAACGGCGGGGTTTCACCGTCGACGTCGTGTCGGTGGGTGCGGCGGTCGTGGTGATCGCCGCGGGCGAGGTCGACATCCTCACGGCGTCCCGGCTGCGGGAAGCGGTCGACGCCGCGGTGCGGTGCGGGCCGCGGACGGTTGTCGTCGATCTGTCCGAAGTGGGATTCTTCGATTCGTCGGGGCTCAACGTGCTGCTGCGCACGGCCCGGGATTCGGTGGAGCTGAGGGTGATCGGCTCCCATCCGGTGCGACGGCTGATCGAGATCACCGGGCTGTCGGACACGATTCGCCTGATCGATCACCTGGACGAGGCGACCGGTCCGTGAACCGTCCGGCGCCGGCCCGACCACGACGCCGTTCTTTGGAGGAGCAGTGGTGGACGAAGCAGTCGACATGGCGTACCCGAGCGGTGACGCCGAGCCCGTGCTCGACCGGTGCGGCGGGTGGTCGGCGGTGCCGCATCCGGCGGTGGTGGTCGATCGCGCGGGAACCGTGCTGGCCGCCACCGCCGCGGGCCGGGCGGTCCTGCCCGGGATAGGCGCGGGGTCGCCGCTGCGCGATACCGCGCCCGACTGGTTGGTGCGGGCCCACGCCGAGGTCGTGGGGGGATGTCCGGAGGCCGAGTCGGCGTCGGGTCCCCTGGACGGCCGGACGGTCGAGGCGCGGCCGACGGTGCTGGCCGATCACTCGGTGGTGTGGTGGCTGGTCGAGGACGCCACCCGCTCGCTGACCGCCGCGCGCGAGGCGCTGACGCGGGAGCGGGAGCGCACGGCATTCCTCTCGGAGACCTCCGACATCTTGCTATCGTCGCTGAACATCACGCGGTGCATGGAGGCGACGGTACGGATGGCCGCACAGCATCTCGCGGACGCCGCGGTGGTCGTGGCGCCCGCGTCCGGACCGCAGCTGCCGATCACGTCCTGCTGTTCGGGCGGCGAGGTGTGGCACGGGACCGCGGATCAGGACCCGGCGGCCGTGCCGGGACTCAGCGAGGCGCTGCGCGGATTCCCGCCGGTGCCGTCGCGCTGGATCGATCCGGCGACGGTGCCCGAGTGGATCCTGCCCGCCGGTTTCGACGGGCCGGTCGGTTCGGTGGTGATCACTCCGCTGCCCGGGCACGGCGTGCCGGCCGGTGCGCTGATCCTGTTGCGCCGCACGGGAGAACAGGTCTTCGGCGAACGCGACGAACTCTTCGCGCACCTGTTCGCCGCCCGAGCCGGGGGTGCGCTGTCGGCCGCGCGGCTCTACGCCGAGCAGGTGAACATCACCGGCATCCTCATGCACGAACTGCTGCCGCCGCGGTTGCGGTGGGTGCACGGCATCGAACTGGCGGGCGGTTACCGCGCGTCGGAGAATCACGAGATCGTCGGCGGCGACTTCTACGACGTGCATCCCGCCGCGACGCCCGACGGGGAATCGCTGGTCGTCCTCGGCGACGTGTGCGGCAAGGGCCTGGAGGCCGCGGTGCTCACCGGCAAGATCCGCAACACCCTGCAGGCGCTCGCGCCGATGGCCGACGATCACGAACGCCTGCTGAACATGCTGAACAGCGCGCTGCTGTCCACCGAGCACACCCGCTTCGCCACGGTCGTGCTGGCCTCCGTGGTCCGCAGCCACGGCGGCCTGGGGGTGCGGCTGACGTGTGGCGGCCACCTGCCGCCGCTGATCGTGCGGGGTGACGGCATCGTCGAAAAGGCCGACACCCGAGGACAACTCGTCGGCGTGCTGCCCAGTATCTCCGCCACCACCTTCCGGACCTGGCTGGCGCCGGGCGAGACCTGCCTGCTCTACACCGACGGGGTGACCGAGGCGCGGGGCGGGCCCCTGGGCGGGGAGATGTTCGGTGAGGAGCGGCTGTCGGCGGCCCTGTCCGGATGCGCCCGTATGCCCGCGGACGCGGTGGTCGAACATATCCAGATGCTCACGACGGAGTGGGTGGGCCGGCAGCGGCACGACGATATCGCTGTCGTCGCCATCACGGCGCCCCGGCACGCGCATCTGAGCGCGGTCGACGGGCACATGAGCGGGAGGTATACGGCATGACGACCGGTATGGCGGCCCCTTCGGTGGATCGGGCCCGCGACGAACTGTGGGACGCGGTCTCGGACCGTGACGAATATGCCGCCGCCGCAGTGCTTCTCGGCGTGGCCGACGCCGGGTTGAGCGTCGAGATGATCCTGCTCGAGGTGGTCGCGCCCGTGCAGCGCAGAGTCGGGGTGGAATGGGCGGCGAACCGCGTCACCGTCGCGCAGGAGCATGCCGTCACGGCCATCAACGACCGCGCGATGGCGGCGCTGGCCCACCATCCCGCGGGCGCGTCGGAGACGACGGCCGGTAGCGTCACCGTCGCCTGCGTCGACGGGGAGTGGCACGCGCTGCCCGCGCGGCTGGTCGCCGAGGTGCTGCGGCTGCGGGGGTGGCGGGTCGACTTCCTGGGCGCGCAGGTGCCCACCGGTCATCTGATCGTCCATCTGCATCAGCACAATCCCGACGCGGTGGCGCTGTCGTCGTCCCTGCCGACCCGGCTGCCCACCGCACATGCCGCGATCAGCGCCTGCCAGGCGACCGGGATCCCGGTCGTCGCCGGCGGCGCGGCGTTCGGGCCGGACGGCCGGTACGCGCGGATGCTGGGCGCCGACGCGTGGGCGCCCGACGCGCGGGCCGCCGCGGATCTGCTCGGGGGAGGACTACGCCGGACCGCCGTATCGCTCGACGACCCGCCGGCGCCCGATCCGCTCGCGCACCTGGCCGATCAGGAATACACGATGGTCGCCCGCTCGGCGCCGCAACTCGTGGCCTCCACGCTGGCCGGGCTCGAGCAGCGGTTCCCGCCGATGCGCGCCTACAACGCGGCCCAGCGTGACCGGACGGCGGAGGACATCGCCCATATCGTCGATTTCCTGGCCACCGCCCTCTACACCGACGACGACGATCTGTTCACCGGTTTCATCACCTGGACCGCCGATATCCTCACCGCCCGTGGCGTTCCCGCCGCATCGCTCGGTGTGGTGTTCGATATCCTGGGCACCCGGTTGCAGGACTTCCCGCGCTCCCGGCGCCTGCTGGCCGCCGCGAGCGACGCGCTCGCCCGGTGGGGACGGCCCGACAGGTAGCACAGCCGGGTGACTGTTCGCCCCGTCACCGAGGCCGGGCCGGCGTCGACCTAAGCTGCAGTGACGGACGACGGAGTCCGGCCCCTCGCGGGTTGCGCGCGAAAGGAACACGCATGATCGCTGTAATCGCCGAATTGACCGTGCAGGACGGGAAGGGCGCCGAACTCGAATCCGTGGTGGCCGATCTCGTGCAGCAAATCGAGCAGAACGAGCCGGGCAACCGGGAGTACCGGCTCGTCCGGTCCAAGAGCGACCCGAACTCCTACCGCATCTTCGAGCTGTACGACAACGACGAGGCGCTCGAATTCCACGGCAAATCCGATCATTTCCGCGCCGCGGGGAAGAATCTCGCCCCGCTCCTGGCCGGCGCGCCGAAGATCGAGTACTTCGACGCCGTCTGACGAGTGCCGCACCGGCCGGACGCTTCTCAGTCCGCCCGCAATTCGATGCCCTTGGTCTCGGTGACGAAGTAGACCGTGCCCAGGGTGAGCAGGGCGGTGAAGACGAAGTATCCGGCCGGGGCGAGGGAATTGCCCGTGAGGTCGATGAGGTAGGTCGCGATGAACGGGGCCGTGCCGCCGAGCAGCATATTGGTGATGTTGTTGCCCAGCGCCAGGCCGCTGTAGCGGACCGAGGCCTTCAGCATCTCCACGTAGGTGACGTACGAGGCGCCGTTGACGATCGAGACGCAGATGAACAGGACCGACTGCCCCGCCACGGCCTGCCAGGCGCCGCCCCCGGCCATCAGCATGAACATCGGCACGCCGAGGACCGCGGCCGCCGCGCTGCCGAGATACAGCACCGGCTTCCGGCCGTACCGGTCCGCGCAGTACCCGGCGATGGGCAGGGTGATCACGCCGAGCACCAGCGCGAGCGAGGTCGACAGGAACGCCAGCGTGGCGGAGTGCCCGCCGGTGGTCTGCAGATAGGTCGCGGCGTACACCGAGGCGATGTAGTAGCCGCCGGTGATGAGCGCGCCCAGGAACACGATCTTGACCACCGCGCCGCCGGAGGTGCGCAGCAGCTCCGCCACCGGCAGCTTCTTCGTCTCGCCCTTCTCCGCGAGCTCCTCGAACTGCGGCGTGTCCTCCATGTGGTTGCGGATCCAGATGCCGACGACGCCGATGACGACGCTCAGCAGGAACGGAATGCGCCACGCCCAGGACAGGATGGTGTCGTGGGAGAAGATCGAGGTCAGGGCGAGCGCGACGAGGGAGGCGACGAGCGATCCCAGGTACGTGCCGGAATTGACCATCGAGGTCTGCGTGGCCCGCCAGCGCGCCGGGGCCGATTCGGAGACGAACGCGTTGGCGCCGCCCAGTTCACCGCCCGCCGCGAAGCCCTGTAGACAGCGCGCGAGCACCAGCGCCGCGGTGGCCCAGACCCCCAGCGTGACGTAGGTCGGCATCAGGCCCATGATCACCGTGGCGATCACCATCAGCAGGATGGTCCACGACAGGGCGCTCTTGCGCCCGTACTTGTCGCCGATGTGCCCGAAGAAGATCCCGCCCGGCACCCGGAGGAAGAACGCGACCGCGAAGGCGGCGAACGTCCCCAGCAGTGCGGCCGTATCGTTCTCCGAGACGAAGAACAGGGTGGCGACGACGGTCGCCATATATCCGTAGATGCCGAAGTCGTAGTACTCGACCACGGTGCCGACGATGGCCGCGCGCACGACCTTCACCGACGACCGCCCGCTCGTGGCGGGCGGGCCGGAACGCTGCTCGGCGTGCGGCATCAACTCGTTTCCCAACATGTCGGCTTCCTCAGGTGTTCCTGTGGGCGCGGGCGGCGCTGCGGCCGGCGACGCGTCCCATCGTCAAAGCATTGGCGACGGCGTTGCCGCCGCCCACGTAGCGCTGTCCGAGGACTCCGCCGCCGGCCTCTCCGGCGGCGAAGAGCCCGGGGACGGGCTGTCCGGTGGTATCGAGAACGGCTGCGTGCGCGTCGATTTCGAGACCGGTATGGGTACAGACGAGTTCGGCGGGCAGGATCTCGGCCGCGTAGAACGGCGCCTCGGCGATCGGATCGAGCCGGGTCGCGCCGCCCTTGGCCGCGAGCGAGACATGGCGGCGGAAGTCGTCGTCCACGCCCGTGGGCAGCTGAGCGTTCCAGCGTTCGATACTCGCACGCAGCGCGGGCGCGGGGACGCCGAGGGTCCCGGCGAGTTCCTCCCAGGTGGCGGCGCACGCCGTGCGCCCGGCGGCGACCTCCGCCGCGACGCGCTCGGGAATCCAGTCGGTGTACCCGGACGCCAGATTCACCCGCGCCTTCTCGTCGAAGATCATCCAGCCGCGCCCGCCGTGGTGGTCGATGATGCCGCTGGAGACGGCGTACGGGGCGTCCTCGTCCATGAAGCGCCGCCCGGTGCGGTCGATGTGAATGCGGGAGGCGGGCGGGAATCCGGACTGCCAGTGATGCAGGCGCTGGAAGTACACGGTCGGCATGAGCAGGCCCCACCCGTGCCCGGTGAGCGACGCGCCGACCTCGGCCCCGAACCGCAGGTGGTCCCCGCGGCTGCCCGGCGCGGCCACCACGAACAGTGCGTCGCCCGCCGCCCGCGCCGCCGGGAAGTACCGGTCGACCAGGCCGGGATCCTGTGCGAAGCCGCCGGTCGTGACGACGACGGACGCACCGTGCACCTCGATCCCGTCGGCGACGACGCCGGCTACGCGGCCGTCCTCGACGAGCAGGCTTTCCACGCGGGTGCCGAGCACCACCTCGATCCCGTGCGCGCGCCCGGCGCGGGCGAGGACCTGGACGAGCCCGTAGCCCTGATCCTTGGGCACGTGCGCGCGCCACACGTCCTCCACGCCCGCGCGGGCGAGGCCCGGTTGATGTGCGTTGCCCGACACCGTCGCGGGAATCTCCACGCCGAGCCCGATCAGCCATTCCAGCGTCGGCCCGGCGTTCTCGCAGAACGCGTGGATCAGGCCCGGGCGCAGCACCCACTGGTTGAGATCCATGTAGTGCTGGAAGAACCGCTCCGCCGAATCCTCGATGCCCAGCGCGCGCTGCACGCTGGTGCCCGCGGCGGTGAACAGTCCCGCGGACAGCTGGGTGGACCCGCCGAGTTCGCGCTCGGATTCGAAGAGGACGACCGACGCGCCCTGCTCGGCGGCCGAGACCGCGGCGGCCAGACCCGCTCCGCCGCCGCCGATCACGACGACATCGACGTCCATCACAGGCTCCCCTCGGTCTCGGCGACGATGCGGTGGTACAGGCCGTTGGAGACCAGGCCGCCGTCGACGGTCACCTCGCTGCCGGTCATATAGCTGGACCGGTCCGACAGCAGATGCAGGACGGCGTCGGTGATCTCCTCGGCCGCGCCCATCCGGCCCATCGGGATGGACCGCAGCGACGACTCCACGAACGCGCCCGATCCGCTGACCAGTGCGGTACCGACCAGGCCGGGATGAACGGAGTTGACCCGGATACCCCACTGCGCCAGTCCGCCCGCGGCCGACTTCGACAATCCCGTCAGCCCCCATTTGCTCGCCGAATAGGCGGGCGAGAAGTAGCCGATCTGCCCGGAGATCGAGGAGATGTTGACGATGGACCCGCCGCCGGAATCACGCATCAGCGGTGCGACGGCTTGCATTCCGTAGAACGGGCCGAACAGGTTGATACGCAACGTCGTTTCCCAGACGTCGTCCGGGGTGTCCATGAATTCCCGGCGCCGCGAGATCCCGGCGTTGTTGACCAGCCCGCCGAGTTCGCCACGCGTGGAACGGATCTCGTCCACGATCCGGGTCCACGCGGCGCGGTCTGCGACGTCGAGCGTATGCGCGCTCGCCGAGCCGCCCGCCGCGGTGATCTCCGCCGCGAGTGCGGTGGTGTCGGCGACGTCGGCGAGGCACACATGGACGCCGAGCGCGCCCAGCGCCCGCGCGTGCGCCGCGCCCATACCCGCGGCGGCCCCGGTGACCAGGACGACCCCGGGATACTCCGGCCGATCAGACATGACGCGACCCGCCGTCGACGGCGATGCTGTGCCCGGTGACGTAGCGGGCGCTGTCGGACAGCAGGAACAGCAGCGGCCCGAACACCTCCTCGGGCGAGCCGAGCCGGTGCAGCGGCACCACGTCCAGCGCGTGCGCGAGGGCGGCGGGATCGTCCTGCACCCAGCGGGTCATCTCGGTATCGATATAGCCCGGGGCGAGGGAGTTGACCCGAATTCCCTTGTCGCCCAGTTCGACCGCGAGCGATTCGGTGAGGTGCGCGACGGCCGCCTTCGACGTGCAGTACGCCCCGCGTCCCTTGCGGACCCGCACCGCCGAGACCGACGACATGTTCACGATCGCGCCGCCCGGCTTCATGTGCCGCGCCGCGGCCTGCGCCCCGTAGAGCACACCCTCGACATTGACGCTCAGTGTGGCGCCGATCTGCTCGGGGGAGATCTCCTCCGCCGCCGCGAACGGGAAGATGCCGGCGTTGTTGATCCAGAAGTCGATCCGCCCGAACTCCCGCAGCGCCCGCTGGGCGAGTTCCTCGTGGTCGGCGGCGACGGTGACGTCCGCGCGGACGCCGGCGACCCGGCCCGGCTTGTCCGCGAGCGACTGCCCGGCGAGTTCCCCGTTGATGCGCTCCGCGGTGGCGACGACCCGCTCCTCATCGATATCCGCGGCGAGGACCGACACCCCGCGGGTGGCCAGGCCCGCCGCGAAGACCGCCCCCATGCCCTGCGCCGCGCCCGTGACGACGGCGACCTTGCCGTCCATCTCCGGGTAGTGCGCGCTGGGCGGCGTCGCGTCGGTGCGCCCGGGATTGGCCTCTCGCGCCGTGCTGCTCATCTGTAGTTCCTCCGAATTTCTCGATGGGTGAAGGTCGTGGCGGCTAGGGCCGCGGTGCGTCGTCGCGGAAGACGCGACGGCGGGCGACGAGCCAGGCGCCGTCGACGAGTTCGAGGCGGTCCTCGATCGTGGTCATTCGCACCAGCCGCGCGTCCGCGCCGGGCGCCGTCGCGATGATCTGGAGGTAGGCGGTCACCTCCAGGTTCGACGAATCCGATTGCCGGACAGCAATATTGGTGATCACATGCCGCCGCACCTCGTTCGCCGCCCGCGCCCCCTCACGAAACGCGGCGGCGAATTCGGTGAGTGCGGCCGTGCCGGCGACCGGCTCGGGGTAGGTCGGCGAATGGAATTCGCCGCCGGGCGTGAACGTCGCGGCCCACTCGGCCGTCCATCCCTCATCGATGGACCGGCTCTGGAAGCCGTACAGCTGGTGGACCGCGACGACCGTCGCGGGATCCGGCAGCCCGCCGGATCGAACCCTGGTCATGGAATGTCTCCTCGAACTCGGCACGGTGTCGGGGCGGGTTGATAGTCACCGCTGTCCGTGCGATAATCGCACGCAGTGTGCGATATGTATGCAGAGTAAGTGTCCCCGCTCACAGAAGTCAAGGAAGTCGAGTTGAATCACAGCGCGGAATCGGCGAGTGCGGGCAAACCCGCGGCAGAACTGGACCCGGGAATGTCGAAGACGCTGCATCACGGACTGCGGATCCTCGAGGTGCTGTCGCGGTATCCGCACGGGCTGACCATCACCGAGGTCGGCGACGCGGTCGGCGTGCATCGCACGGTCGCGCACCGGCTCGTGCGCACCCTGGAGGCCCACCGGCTGTGCCGGCGCGACGACAGCAAACGCGTCACGCTGGGCGCGGGACTGGTCACCCTCGCCGAGCCGGTGGAACAGGATCTGCGGACCGTGGCGCGGCCGGTCATGGAGGAGTTGGCCGAACGCACGCGCGCGACGGTGCACCTCGTGATCCGCGAGAGCGAGACCGAGGTGCGCGCGCTCATGGTCGTGGAACCGCGCAACGCGCAGGTGCACGTCGCCTTCCGGCCCGGCCAGGTGCACCCCATCGACCGCGGCTCCGCGGGCCTGGCCATGCTGATCGGTCTCCCGGCCACCGCCGGCGAACGCCCGGAAGTTCAGGCCGCGCGCAGCCGCGGCTACGCCGTCACCCGGGGCGAGGTGGTGGCGACGGTATTCGGCGTCTCCGCCCCGGTCCCGCGGCGGCGCGGCGGCCCGCAGACGACGATCGGCATCTCGGTGTTCGAGATCGACGACGAGCCCGCGCTGGGCGCGGCCGTGGTCGACTCCGCCCGGCAGCTGGGCTCACTGCTGAACTGACAGCGCTAGATTGCGTCGCCGGTGTGGATGCCGATCTCGCGTACCGCGTCCAGGAGCGGGTCCCGGGCGTTCTCGAGGACGGACTCGCGGTTGGTGACGATATTGATCGCGGCGGGACGGCCCCAGCCGGGCAATGGTGCCGCGATGGCGTGGGCGCCGAGATTGAGTTCGCCGTGGGTGGTGAGGTAGCCGTGCGCGCGGGCCGAGGCGACCCGGTCCGGTTCGTCCGGACGGGGCGGTCCGGCGGCGAGCGCGGCCACACCGCCCGCGCCGCGATCGAGCGGATCGCGATTGCCCAGGCGATAGGAGAATCGCGGTCCGTCACTGGGAGGTTCGGCGACCAGGGTGGTCACCGCGTACCCGTCGACCACCTCGACCAGCGACGCGGTGGCGTCGACCGTGCGCGCCAGGCGGTCGAGGACGGGCGCGGCCACGGCGCGCAACTCCGGGCGCGACAGGCCGAGCAGATCACCGACCGCCGGGCCGACCGAGTACGCCCCTGTCTCGTCGCGGCGGGCGAATCCGGTGCGCTGCAACGACACCAGCAAACGGGTGGTGATCGACCGGTGCAGCCCGCACGCCGTCGCGACCTGGGCGGTGGTGAGGCCACCGGGATGCCGGCTCAGCTCGACCAGTACCGCGAGACCGCGTTCCAGCGTCTGCGCACCCTCGTTCGGTTCAGCGCGTGTCACGGCTGACATTGTTCTCCCTCCCGCACCCGCCGGGACCGCGGCCCGCCGATCACGGCCCGAGCAGCCCCAGGGCGGCGAGATCGTCGTAGGGCTCCTGAACGCTGCACGAGCCGTAGGAGGCGAACAAGGTCCGCGCGGCGGCGGTGCGCGCCCGGTCGGCGAGAGCGCCGGTGAGCGCGTGCGCATCCCGCTCGGCGAGGATCGCGGCGAGCGATCCGGCGGTGGCGCCCTCGACCGCGGCCGCCGCCGCGCACAGGATATTGAGAAAGCCGTGGTGCTCGAATCCGGTGACCGCGTCGGTGTGCCGGATCGCATTGTGCAGTCCCGCAGTGCATTTGAACGGCGTGGCGGTACGCGCCGCGGCGGCGATCCACTCGGCCACCTCGGCCTCGGACGGAAACGCGCGCGCCTCGGTGCCCCCGGTGCGGAATTTGAGCCGCAGGCCACTGCCGGCGACCGCGGTGAGCACCTGGGGCCATTCGGCATGACCCGGTCGCGGTGCCTCGACATAGGTGATCGCGCCCCGCCGGTCGCGGGCCGCGATCCGCGCGACCTGCTCGGCGAGCGGCCGCGCGGGGTCGAGTTTGACCTCCAGCGCGGCCAGGGTCACGCGCAGGCGACCGGCCAGGTCCACGGTCGCACCCACGGCCTCCGGGCCCGGGACGACGACGCTCACCGGCAGGGCGTCGGGAAACAGTGCGGGCGTGGCCGATTCGGCCGCCGCCGCGAGATCGCCCGCCCCGACGACGAACGGCCCGACGAGGGCCCGCAGCGGCGAACCCCGATGCGCGGCATGCGCGGGGACGGCCTCGGGGAGCGGAAGCGACCCCGGCGGAAAGATCGCGGCGTCGTCGACGAGGGCGGCAAACACGGTCGGGATTGACATGGCTCACACTCTAGCGCAGAGTGGTCGATAATAGGTCATTTAGTAACCGGTTATCGAACATCGAGGATGATTATGGCGTACTACCGACGCGTGGGCGAGGTGCCGGACACCCGGCACACCGCGTTCCGCGACGAGGCGGGCGGGTTCCGGTACGAGGAGCTGATGGGGGAGGAGGGCTTCTCCTCCGATTCGTCGCTGCTGTACCACCGCACGATTCCCTCGGCGATCACCGGCAGCGAGATCTGGCATCTCCCGGACCAGTCGACGGCGCCGAACCACCCGCTCAAACCCCGGCATCTGCGGCTGCACAACCTGTTCGACGAGGCCGCGGCCGAGGCGACCGACGCGGTCACCGGCCGCCGGCTCGTCCTCGGCAACGCCGATGTGCGCCTCGGCTACGTGGTGGCCGCGGCGGTCTCGCCGTACTACCGCGACGCGGTCGGCGACGAATGCGTGTACGTCGAGGCGGGGCGCGGCGTGGTCGAGACCGTGTTCGGTGAATTGCCCTACCGCACAGGCGATTTCGTGGTCATTCCGCGGGCCACGACGCATCGCTGGGTGCCGGACGGTCCGAGCCGGCTGTACACGATCGAGGGCAACGGCCACATCGCCCCGCCCGAACGCTACCTGTCGCGCTACGGCCAACTGCTGGAGCACGCGCCCTACTGTGAGCGCGATCTGCGCGGCCCCGGCGCGCCCCTGCTCGCCGCGGGCACGGATGTCGAGGTGCTGGTGAAGCATCGCGGGTCCCGCGGGATCGTCGGGACCCGGTTCCGCTACGCCGAGCATCCGTTCGACGTGGTCGGCTGGGACGGCTGCCTGTATCCGTACACGTTCAACGTCGAGAACTTCATGCCCATCACCGGCAAGGTCCACCAGCCCCCGCCGGTGCATCAGGTCTTCGAGGGCGACAACTTCGTGATCTGTAACTTCGTGCCCCGCAAGGTGGATTACCACCCGCTGTCGGTCCCGGTGCCGTACTACCACTCCAACGTCGACTCCGACGAGGTCATGTTCTACGCCGGCGGCGACTACGCCGCGCGCAAGGGATCCGGGATCGGCGTCGGGTCGATATCGCTGCATCCCGGCGGGCACGCGCACGGCCCGCAGCCGGGCGCGGTCGAGGCCTCGATCGGGGCGGAGAGCTTCGACGAACTCGCGGTCATGGTCGACACCTTCCGGCCACTCGAACTGGGCGAGGGCGGGACCGCCGTCGACGACGGCGTCTACGCCTGGGCCTGGGCCGGCCGGAAGGCGGGGTGACCGTGGACAAGGTCTGCGCCACCGCCGCGGATATCGTCGGCCGGATTCCCTCCGGCGCGACCGTCGCCGTCGGCGGCTTCGGGCTGAGCGGAATCCCGTCCGTGCTGATCGCCGCGCTGCTCGAGTCGGGCGTCACCGATATCGAGGCGGTCTCCAACAATGCCGGCGTCGACGACTGGGGGCTGGGACTGCTGCTCGGCGCGCGGCGGCTGCGCCGGATCGTCGCTTCCTACGTCGGCGAGAACAAGGAGTTCGCGCGCCAATACCTGTCCGGCGAACTGGAAGTCGAGCTGACGCCGCAGGGGACGCTGGCCGAGCGCCTGCGGGCGGGCGGCTCCGGAATCGCCGCCTTCTACACCCGCACCGGTGTCGGCACCCAGGTCGCCGACGGCGGGCTGCCCTGGCGGTACGCCTCCGACGGATCCGTCGCCGTCGCCTCGCCCCCGAAACCGGTCGAGGTGTTCGACGGTCACGAGCACGTCCTCGAGCGCGCGATCGTGGCGGACTTCGGATTGGTGCGGGCCTGGAAGGGAGATCGCCACGGCAATCTCGTCTTCCGCAAATCCGCGCGCAATTTCAACCCGCTCGTGGCGATGTGCGCGCGTGTGACCGTCGCCGAGGTGGAGGAGCTGGTGCCGGCGGGCAGCCTGGACCCCGACGAGATCCACACCCCGGGCGTGTACGTCCGCCATGTCCTCCCGCTCACCCCGGATCAGGTGCGGGACAAGAGAATCGAGAAGCGCACGGTCACGAAGGAGTCGCGCTGATGCCGTGGACCAGAGCACAGATGGCCGCCCGCGCGGCCGCCGAATTGCGCGACGGCGACTACGTCAATCTCGGCATCGGCCTGCCGACGCTGGTCCCGAACTTCGTGCCCGACGAGGTGGAACTCGTCTTGCAGTCCGAGAACGGGATCCTCGGCGTCGGACCGTATCCGGACGACGAGGCCGTCGACGCGGATCTCGTCAACGCCGGTAAGGAGACCGTCACCGTGCGGCGCGGCGCGGCGTTCTTCGACAGCGCGACGAGCTTCGGCATGATCCGGGCCGGGAAGATCGACGCCGCGATCCTCGGCGCGATGCAGGTCTCGGCCCGTGGCGACATCGCGAACTGGACCATCCCTGGCAAGATGATCAAAGGGATGGGCGGCGCCATGGATCTCGTGCACGGCGCCCGCCGGGTCGTCGTCCTCATGGAGCACAACGCGAAGGACGGCACGCCCAAACTGGTTCGCGAGTGCACACTGCCCTACACCGGCCGCGCGGTGGTCCACCGGATCATCACCGATCTCGGGGTCCTCGACGTCACGCCCGCGGGGCTGCGCCTGGTCGAACTCGCTCCGGCGGTCGGGGTGGAGGACGTCCGCGCCCGCACCGAACCACCGATAGAAGTAGCCGGCTCACTGCTCCAGGAGGCACTGCGATGACCGCCGCCGACCATTTGGCGACCGAGGGATTCGGGATCACCCATCTGCCGTACGGCTCGTTCTCGACGGCGCTGAGCGAGCCGAGACTCGGCGTGCGGATCGGCGACCACGTGCTCGGGGCCGCGGCCCTGCTGCGGCGCGGTGGCGCGTCGGCCGAGGACCTCGCCGTGGTGGACGCCGCGAATCTCGATGTCCTGCTGACCCGCGACCGCGAGACCTGGGATCGGGTGCGGGCCGGGCTGATAGCGGCCCTCACCGACCCGTCCGCGACGGCGAATATCGTGGCCGACGCCGTCCCGCTCGCCGAGGCGACCCTGCACCTGCCCTTCACCGTCGCCGACTACGTGGATTTCTACGGCAACGAATTCCACGCCTCGAACGTCGGGCGGATCTTCCGTCCCGGGCAGCCGCCGTTGACCCCGAACTGGAAGCACCTGCCGATCGGCTACCACGGCCGCGCGGGCACCATCGTGCCGAGCGGCACCGAGATCGCCCGTCCCCGCGGCCTGCGGCCCGAACCCGACAACCCGCCCAGTTTCGGACCGAGCCGCCGCCTCGATATCGAGGCCGAGGTCGGATTCGTGCTCGGCGCCCCCGTCGCGCGCGGCGAGGTGGCGCTCGCCCACGCGGACGAGCACATCTTCGGGCTGGTCCTCACCAACGACTGGTCCGCCCGCGACATCCAGGCCTTCGAATACGTCCCCCTCGGACCGTTCCTCGGCAAGTCGTTCGCCACCTCGATCGCGGCGTGGGTCACGCCCCTGCCGTGCCTGGACCGGGCGCGCATCGCCCCGCCGCCCCGTGACACTCCGCCGGCCCACTACCTCGACGACACCGCCACTCCCGCATGGGCTTTCGACATCGATATCGACGTGGTCCTCAACGGCGAGGTGGTATCGACCGCTCCCTACGCCACGACCTACTGGACGGCCGCGCAGATGCTGGCCCACATGACCGTCAACGGCGCGAGCCTGCGCGCGGGCGACTTCTTCGCCAGCGGAACCATCTCCGGACCGGAACCCCGCCAGCGCGGTTCTTTCCTCGAAATGGCCTGGGGTGGAACGGAACCCCTGAAACTCGCGGACGGAACGGAAATAGCCTTCCTCCGCGACGGCGACGAGGTGACCCTCCGCGCGACCGCGCCGGGTCCCGGCGACACCACCCTCACTTTCGGCGAATGCACGGGCCGCATCCTGCCGACACGCTGAGAATCCCGAACTGCGTGTTCACGGCCGCGGGTTGATTCTTTCCGAAAGGTATGAGTACCTATTAGGCAAGCATCACCTTAGTTGTGTCGTGGCATGAGTATGCCGTGTGGAGACATGCGGTCGAACTGGATGAGGGATTCATGGTCAGCTCGCAGCAACACAGAATTCGGTTCCTACGTCGCTTCGCACCGGTGATTCTGTTTCTGGTGGCGGCGCTGGTCGCCGCGGTGTCGGGCTGCTCCGGCGGCACCGAGCAGGGGGCGTCGAACGGGCAGTCGAGCGGGCCGGAGGTCGAGGTCACCGATGTGCTGGGGCGCAAGGTCACGGTGAAGGCGCCCTCGGCGCGGATTCTCGTGGACGGTGCGCGCTATCTGTACACGACCGCGATGCTGGACAAGCAGAATCCGGTCGCGCGGATCGTGGGCTGGCCGAAGGACTTGCAGCAGAACGACCCTGGGACGTACCAGACGTATCAGCGGCAGTTCCCGCAGCTGGCGGACATCCCGACGATCGGCGATCTCTACGACGGATCGTTCTCGGTGGAGCAGGCGATCAAGCTGCGCCCGGACGTCTTCGTGGCGAGCGCGTCGGCGTTCAAGACGGCGCAGGACGCCGGTGTCATCGACCGCCTGGCCAAGGTCGGCATTCCGACGGTCTTCCTCGACTACTTCGTCGACCCGATCAAGAACACCGTGCCCAGCGTGGAACTCATGGGCAAGCTGCTCGACCGCAATGCCGAGGCGGCCGGTTTCGTCTCCTACTACCGGTCGGTCGTGGACGGGGTCCGGTCGCGCCTGGATGCCGCCAAACAGCCTGCGACGCCGACGTTCCTGTGGCGTGCGCCGGGGTACTTCGACTGCTGCTCTTCGTTCGCGCGCTCCAATCTGGCTGCGATCGTGACGTATTCGGGCGGCGTGAACATGGCCGACGACATGCTGCCGGGCCAGCAGGGCAGTATCTCGCCGGAGGCCGTGCTGTCGCGCAATCCGGAGGTCGTGATCGCCACCGGCGCCAACTGGTCGCCGGACACGCCGGCCAAGCCCGGCACCTTCGTCCCGCTCGGCTACGACCAGTCGCAGGAGCAGGCGAAGGCGCAGCTGCGTTCGATCGTCGACCGGCAGGCGGGCTTCTCGCAGCTGCGGGCCGTGCAGAACCACCGGACGTACGTCGCGTGGCATCACTTCTACGATTCGCCGTACAACTTCCTGGCCATCCAGTGGTTCGCGAAGTGGATGCATCCCGATCTGTTCACCGACGTCGATCCCGACGCGAGTTTCCGTGCGCTGCACGAGAAATTCCTGCCGATCCCCGCCACCGGCGCCTTCTGGGCAGGTCTGCCATGACCAGCCAGGACGTCTCGGCAAAGCCCTCGAACAAGTTCGAGGGCAACGAATCGCAGGTCGAGGGCAACGAATCGCAGGTCGGGGTCGACGGCCGGGAGCTCGAACCGGCCGCGCGCGCGGACCTCACGACGCGGGCCTACCGCGGGGTGATCCGCCGTCGCGGCTTGCTCGTGCTTGCGCTGCTGATCCTGGCGGTGGTGCTGTTCGTGGCGGACGTCGGCGTCGGCGGCAGCGGGCTGAGCCTGCCCGAACTGCTACAGGGGGTGTTCACGCCGTGGCACGCGCCCGAGACCGTCAAGCAGATCGTGTGGAATATCCGCATGCCGATGTCGGTCGTCGGCGTGCTGGTCGGCGCCTCGCTCGCGGTCGCGGGCGTGCAGATGCAGACCATCCTGAACAATCCGCTCGCCGAGCCCTACACGCTGGGGATTTCGGCGGCGGCGGGATTCGGCGCGGCTCTCAATGTGGTCGCCGGTGTCACGGTCATCCCCATGGTCGGCTCGCTGCTGAGCATGGCGGGGACGGCGTGGATCTTCGCCATGATCGCCTGCGCGGTGATCCTGGGTTTCAGCCTGGTCCGCGGCGCGAGCACCGAGACCATGATCCTGCTCGGCATCGCGATGGTGTTCCTGTTCACCGCGCTGCTGTCGCTGATGCAGTACGTGGCCTCGGACGCGCAGCTGCAACAGGTCGTGTTCTGGACCATGGGCAGCCTCGGGCGCGCCGACTGGCCGCAGGTCACGCTGCTGGCCGTCGTCTTCTGCGTGATCACGCCGCTGTTCCGGCGCTCGGCGTGGACGCTCACGACGCTGCGGCTGGGCGACGACCGGGCGCGGGCGCTCGGCGTCTCCGTCGAGCGGACCCGGATGTGGGTCCTGGTCGGTGTCTCCGTGCTGGCCGCGACGGCGGTCGCCATCGCCGGATCGATCGGCTTCGTCGGGCTGGTCGGGCCGCACGCGGCGCGAATGCTGGTGGGGGAGAACCAAAGGCATCTGCTGCCGGCGTCGGCGCTGTGCGGCGCGATCCTGCTGTCCGGGGCGTCGATCGCCAGCAAGCTGCTCGTCCCCGGCGTGATCGTCCCGGTCGGCATCATCACCTCGATCGTCGGTGTCCCGGTATTCCTCGTGCTCATCCTCACCAAGCGGAGGCAGCTGTGGGCGTAGAACTGGCCGTCGAAGGACTCACCTTCGGCTACAACGGAACCCCCGTCCTGCGCGAGATCACCTTGCCCGCAGTGCGATCCGGCACGGTGACCGCGCTGGTCGGCCCGAACGCCACCGGCAAGTCGACCCTGCTGCGCTGCATCGCCGGGTTGCACCGCGCGTCCGGCAGCGTCCGGATCGACGGCGAGGGCGCCCTCGACGCGCGTCCCGGCGGGCGCGCGATCCGGCGCTGGCTCGGCAGGGGAGCGGGCCACGACCGGATCCTGTACACCCCGCAGGAAACCCCGCCCGCCAGCTCGATCACGGTGTTCGAGGCCGTGCTGCTGGCCCGCCAGGGGCAGTTGCGGGGTCGCGCCGACGCCGCGGTCCTCGACCGGATCGGACAGGTCCTCACCCAGCTGAACCTCGACGAGCTGTCCACCCGGCCGATCTCGGATCTGTCGGGCGGGCAGCGGCAGCTGGTGAGCCTGGCCCAGGCGGTGGTCCGCGAGCCGACCGTCCTGCTGCTCGACGAGCCGACCAGCAACCTGGACCTGCGCAACCAGCTCCAGATCCTCACGCTCATACGGGAATTGGCGCGCTCCCAGCCGGCCGCGATCGTCATCACCGTGCACGACCTCGCCCTCGCCGCGCGGTTCGCCGACCAGATCGTCGTCCTGCACGGCGGGGCGGTGCATTCGGCGGGCTCCCCGGAGGAGACCATCACCGAGGCGATGCTGCGCGATGTCTACCAGGTCGACGCGACGGTCCACGCGATGCCGGACGGAACTCTCAATGTCGCGGCGAAGAGAAGTATCTGACGCACAGCGGAATTAAATCAGCGACAAATCGGACAGAAATCGCGCCGGGGCAACCGGTTCGCTATTGACGCGAACGAACGGCGAGATGTCGTCGATTCCCGGATCGGCCGGAAGAATTCGCGGACCGAGTGCCGATACCCGTCGATAAACATGTCCGACGCACGGCTGTTGGTGAATCTCGGCAGCGCGTGCGGACATGTTCGGGCGAATATCGAAGCCCTTGCGGGACAAATTAGGTGAGGCTACCCTCATTCACGTCCCAGGCTGTTGGTAGATCTCGCAAACGCACGATTGGACACCGATCTCATGCACATTCTCACGCGCAGTGATTTGTCTGACCTGCCCTTATCCGCCCAGGATGTCATCGCCGCCGTGGAGGACGGTTATCTGGCGCTGGCGGACGGAAAATCCCGTTGTCCCACGAAGCTGATGATGCCGCTGCCCGACGAGACGCGTGACTCCGTCTCGTATTCGATGCTCGGCTACGACGCCAACCTCGAGCAGCTCGGATTCAAGACCTCCTACCGGCAGGGGAGCCGGAGCAACGAGAAGTACTACACCACGATCAGCCTGTACGACGACGCGACCGGGCTGCCGTTCGCGCTGATGGACTGCCAGCGGGTCGGCGCCTCGCGGACCCCGGCGACGACCGCCCTCATCGCGCGGGAATGCGCGCGCCCGGATGCGCGCTCCGCGTTGATGATCGGGACCGGAGTGCAGGGCGTCAACACGCTGCCCTACCTGCTGACGGCCCTGCCGAAGCTGGAGAAGCTGCGCCTGTTCGGCACCCACCCGGAGGGAATCGCGCTGTCGCAGAAGGTATTTCGCGACCATTTCCCCGACCGGGAGATAGCGCTGGTGCCCGATGTGCCGGAGGCGGTGGCGGACTCCGACATCGTGGTCGTGGCCTCGGGCCGGGCGGCGCATCCGCCGGTGCAGACGAGCTGGCTGCCCGCGGGCGGGCTGCTGATCTCGGTGGCGAGCAAGGGTGTCGCGGCCGGCGCGCTGCGCGACGCCGACTACACCGTCACCACGAGCATCGGGCAGCTCGGTGTCACGGGGACGCGGCTGGCGGGCCCGGACGGCGAGGTCCACATCGACGGGACCCTGCCGGAGATCCTGGCGGGCACGGTGATCGGGCGGCGCGCCGCCGACGACCGGATCTTCGCCTTCTCCAGCGGCATGATCATCACCGACATCCCGGTGGCGCACGCGCTCGCCACCCGTGCGATCGCGGCCGGTCGCGGACAGCGGGTCGAGCTGTGGCGGTGACGATCTCCTCCGCGCCCCCGACCTCGTCCCACCTTCCCGCCCGCCAATCCGACTGGGCCCTGCGGGTGCAGCAGGATCCGGTCCTGCTCGGCGACATCGCCCGCGCCGTGGACGGCCCCTTCCACGTCATCGATCCCGCCCGGTTCGGGGCGAATCTCGCGGCGTTCAAGGCGGTCCTGTCCGCGGCGGGGGTGGACGGCCAGATCTACTACGGCAAGAAGGCGAACAAGGCCGGCGCCTGGCTCGGCGAATGCGCGCGGCACGACGGCGGCGTCGACGTCGCCAGCGTCCCCGAACTGGTGCACGCGCTCGAGTGCGGGGTCCGCGGCGAGGACGTCGTCGTCACCGGCGCCGCCAAGGCCGACCGCCTGCTGTGGCTGGCCGCCCGGCATCGGTGCCTGATCGCCGTCGACAACCTCGACGAACTCGAACGCATTGCCGCACTACATATTCCGGTGCGGATCCTGCTGCGCGTCCTGCCGGATGTCAACCCGGACAGCAGGTTCGGGCTCGACCGGAAACAGGTGGAGCACGCTCTGGACCGGTGCACCGCCGAGTCCTCGCGGATCTCCATGGAGGGGTTCTCCTTCCACCTCGACGGCTACGAGGTGCGCCCCCGGGCCGAACTCGCCGACCGGTTGATCGATCTGTGCACGGCGGCTCGCACCCGCGGCCTGCCCGCGACGTCGATCTCCATCGGCGGCGGCTTCGCGTGCAGCTACGTCGACGAAGAGGACTGGGAGCGGTTCCGGTCCGGTTACCGCGACGACTGGTTCCACGCCGGTAGGAAATTCGCGAAATTCTATCCCTACCACCAGAATCCGACCGGCGCCGCCATGCTCGCCGACATCCTCGGGCACATCGGCCCGCGCCTGGCCGGGACGGGGACCCGGCTGTTGTGCGAACCGGGCCGGGCGCTGCTGGATCAGGCCGGATTCTCCGTCTTCCCGGTCCAGGGGTACAAGGAGCGCGGTGATCACGGGGTGGTCGCGGTCGGCGGGCTGAGCATGAGCGTGTCCGAACAGTGGAAGGGCAGCGAATTCCTGCCCGATCCGCTGCTGTGGCACCCGGATTCGGCTCCCGGCGATCCGGTCACGGCCTTCGTCGGGGGCGCGAGCTGTATGGAGTACGACGTGCTCACCTGGCGCAAGATCGGTTTCCCGCGCCGTCCCGCGCACGGCGATCTGCTGATCTACCCCAATACCGCCGGATATCAGATGGACAAGAACGAGAGCGAATTCCATCAGCTCCCGCTACCGCCCAAGATCCGCCTCGCCGACCACGACGGCCGGATCACCTGGGCCTTCGACACCCACTGACACCGGCCGCGACGCAAAGGAATTCCGGCACGATGCTGACCACGATCAGCCCTCCGCAGGTATCGATCCCCGATCGCGCGTCCGAACTGATCGGCGATACGCCGCTGCTCGAGTTCACCCGCACCGGATCGGGCACCCGCCTGCTGCTGAAACTCGAGCAGTTCAACCCGACCGGATCGGGGAAGGTGCGCATGGCGCGCCGCATGATCCTGGACGCCGAGCGCAGCGGCGCGCTCGCCCCGGGCGGCCATATCGTCGAGCCGACATCCGGCAATACCGGACTCGGCCTGGCGCTCGTCGCGCTCGAACGCGGCTACCGGTTCACCGCCGTCGTCGACGCCCACGCCGCGAAGGACAAAGTGCGCGCGATGGCCGCGATGGGCGCGGAGATCGTATACGTCGAGGGTGGCGCGTCCGGCGGGCCCAGTACCGTCGAACGCCGCCGGATCGCCGACGAGATCGCGGCGCGCACGGGCGCGTTCCGCCCCGATCAGCACAACAATCCGGGCAACGGCGCCGGATACGACGAGCTGGCCGGGGAACTACGTGACTCGCTGGGGGAGATCGACTACCTGGTGGGCGCTGTCGGCACGGGCGGCTCGCTGTGCGGGACGGCGCGCGAACTGCGCAGACACGGATCGCGGGTGACCACCATCGGCGTGGAACCGCTCGGATCGATCATCTTCGGCGGGCCGGGCGGCCCGTACTGGCAGTCGGGCGCGGGCAGCCCGCCCGGATTCGACGTCGGCGCCAATGTCGACTACTCGGCGATCGACGAGGGCGTGCAGGTCGGTGACGTCGACGCCTTCACCACCGCCCGCGTCATCGCCCGCCGCACGGGCCTGCTGGTCGGCGGCACGGCGGGCGCCGCGGTGAACGTGGCGCTCAAACGGCTCACGCTGGTGCCGGCCGGCAGTACGGTCGTCGTGCTCGTGTGCGACGCGGGGGAGAAGTACCTCGACAGCATCTACGACGACGACTGGCTGCGCGCCCGCGACCTGCTGGACGAGGCGGCGCATCGCCGCACGCAGCGCCTGCTCGACGCGTACGCCGACTCGGTCGGCATCGCCGCGGCGGACCTGTTGTTGCGGGCCGGTGCATGATGTCTGCTGTGGACGAGGGCATCGGCGGGCGGCTGCGCGGGTATCGGCCCGTGCTCGCGCTGGCGGCGCCGATCGCGGGCATCCAGCTGGCCCAGGTCGCGCTGACCACCGTCGACCTGGCCATGATGGGGCTGATCGGAGTGACCGCGGTCGCCGCGGGCGGTCTGTCGGTGCTGCTGTACAACCAGCTGCGCACGATGACCGTCGGCATGGTCACCGGGATCGGGAACCAGATCGCGTCCGCGGCCGGGAAGGGTGAGAAGCGCACGGGCTCGGGCGAACTCGACGAGTCCGCCCGCGCGGAGATCCGCGGCCTGACGCGGGCCGGATTCCTCGTGGCCACCGTGGTCGCGATCGCGGGCGCGGTGATACTGATCGGGATCGGTGCCGTACTGCCGTGGTTCGGGCAAAGCGACGAGGTCGTGCGGCTCGCCCGGCCGATGATGGCGGCGCTGGCGCCCGGACTGCTGCCGATGCTGTGGCTGAACGTGTTGCGGCAGTTCGCCGTCGGCATGCGCCGGCCCGGGTCGCTGCTCACTGTCACCCTCGTGTCGATCGCGGTGAACGCCGCGCTGAACGGGGCGTTCATCTACGGCTGGCTGGGTATCCCCGCGCTCGGCCTGACCGGAATCGGGCTGGCCACCACCACGGTTCAGGTGTTCACCCTCGCCGTGTTCTACTCGCGGGTCCGCCGCGACACCCACCTCACCGGGCTGATCGCCCTGGACTGCTGGAACGCCGACCGCGCCACGGTCCGCCGCATCGTGAAGATGGGCACGCCCATCGCCCTCACCTACGGCAACGAGGCGGCCATCACCTCCGTCGCGACCTTGATGATGGGCGCCTTCGGTCCCGCGATGCTCGCGGCGAGCAACGTGGTCAACCAGCTCGCTTACATCGTCTACCAGCTCAATATCGGTCTGTCCCAAGGGTCGTCGATCCTCATCAGCCGCTCCGACGGGGCGGGGGACCGGGCGGCCGCCGGCCGGATCGCCCGGCGCGCGCTCACCCTCAGCGTCACGGCGATGACCGTCTTCGCGGTGGTGTATCTCGTCGCGCCGTCCGTCGTGCTCCTGCCGTTCCTGCACGGCGAGCACGACACCGAGGTCGTCACCACGGCGACCGCCCTGCTCGGATTCGCCATCGCCCACCAGTATTTCAAGGGCGCCCAGAACGTCGGGGTCGGACTGCTGCGCGGCTTGGGCAACACCACCGCCGGCCTGCGGATCACCCTGATCGGCTACTGGGCCGTCGGCATTCCCGCCATGGCGGCGGCCGCCTACCTCCTGCACTGGCGCGGCTACGGCGTCTGGTTCGGACTGTGCCTGGGCTTCGGCGCCACCGCGGTCCTCATGCTGCGCCGATTCCGGACCGAACTGCGCCGGGAGCCCGCGGAGGCCGCGGTCCACTGAGGGCATTCAGGCCGTGACCTGGGCATCCAGGAAGGCGGTGATCTTGGCGTGGAAGCCGTCCGGGTCCTCGGCGGGAGCGCCGTGGCCCGCGTCGATCTCGGCGTAGCGAGCGTCGGGGATGGCTTTCAGTAGCTGTCGTTGCTGGTCGGCGGGGATGACCCGGTCGTGTGCGCTGGCCAGGACCAGGGACGGTGCGGTGATGCGGCCGAGGAGGCCGGTGAGGTCCACGGTGCGGTCGACCTCGGTCTGGCGTGCCGCGCCGGGGGCTATCGCGTCGGCGAGCTGGGCGATGAGGGCGGTGTTCTCGGCCTCCGTGACACGGTCCCAGTAGCGCGGGCCGAGTGCCGCGAGGGGGAGATAGTGCGGGAACAGGGTGGTGCCGTGTTCGGCGTCGGCGCGGAGAAGGTCGAGCCAGTACCGGAATTCGGCGTCCATGCGGGTGTCGGTGCGGACCCAACCGGCGTGCATCAGCAGCGAGTACGGCCGGGCGGGGTCGGTCGCGGCGACCTGCGCCGCGACCGCCGCGCCGAGCGAGTGGCCGACCAGATGGAATCGCCCGAGACCGGCGTGGTCGGCGACCGCGCGGACCTCGGCCGCGAGATCGGCCAGGGTCAGCGGGCCGCCGTGGTCGACGGTCTCCCCGGAGCCCGAATAGTCCAGGGCGACAACGGTATAGCGGGAGGCGATCGCGGCGGTCAGTGCCGCCCATTGCGTGCGGTCGGCCGCGGTGCCGTGGATCAGGACCACGGCGGGCCCGCTGCCGGTGCGGTCGTAGGCGACGGTGGCCGGGCCGCCGCTGAGCTGAACTGTGGTGGTGTACATGGTGATTCCGTTTCTCGGTGGCGGGTCAGGCGGCGACGGCGGCGGTGAATTCGGCGGCCTTCTCCTGCCGCGGCATATGCCCCGCGCCCGCTATGACGAGTTCGGCCTGCTGCGCGCCCCAGGCCCGGCCGCTGGTGCCCCAGCCGTGCAGGAACAGCAGCGGCTGCCCGGCGCCCTCGTCCTCGTAATAGAGCTGGGTGTCGTCGACGGTGAGGTACGGCATTGTCGTCACTTCCTATCACTGGTTTTCCGGGGTGAACCCAAGGAAACCGTGATCGGCGGCGGGGAGAAATGGCCGGATCGCGCCGACACTGATCACCGAAACTGATTAATCTGGCGGGGTGGAGCTTCGCCAGTTGCAGTACTTCCTGATCGTGGCCGAGGAATTGCACTTCGGACGCGCCGCCGAACGGCTGCACATCGTGCAGTCCGCGGTCAGCCAGCAGGTGAACCGGCTGGAGAAGGAACTGGGCGTGGCCCTGTTCGAGCGCACCACCCGCACCGTGCGCCTGACCGAGGCGGGCCGGCGGCTACTGCCGCACGCCGAGCACGTGCGGGACGCGGTGGCGGGGGCCCGGCACGCCGTCGACGATCTGCGCACCGAACGCACCGGGACCATCCGGCTGGGGACCAGCACCGGCCTGGGCACGCGGTTGGAGACCATCGTGGTCGAATTCGCCCGCCTCGCACCCGATGCCCGCCTCGAACTCGTGAACGCCGGAGGAGACGAGCGGATCAAGCGGGTGCGGTCGGGTGAGCTGGACGCGGCCGTCGTGCGCGGCCCACGCGAGGCCCCCGGCCTGGAACTCCTGCCGCTGTGGTCGGATGCGCTGGTCGCGGCCATTCCCGCGCGGCACGATCTCGCGGTGCTGCGTGAGATCGAGCTGTCCGCCCTGGCCGGGCTGCCGCTGCGGGTCGTGGGCCGCTCGCGCAATTCCGCGCTCCACGACCTGATGGTGGACAGCTGCCGCCGGGCCGGATCCGAGCAGATCTTCGGGCCGGAGCTGCCCACCGAACAGGACACGTTGGCGGCCATCGGATTCGGCCCGCCGAGCTGGACGGTGTACTACGCCGCCATGGCCGCCCAGCTGTCGTTCCCCGGCGTCGTCTTCCGGCCGCTGCGCGATCCGGAGCCGATGATGCCCAATTTCCTCGCGGTGCGCCCGGACCCACCGCGGGCCGAGCTACGCGCGCTGATCTCCGCGTGCCACGTGGCCGGCGACTGATCGTTACGCGCCCGTGAGACCGCGGCGGGCGAGCAGCGGCTCGATCTCCGGGTCGCGGCCGCGGAAGTCACGGAAGGCGGCCATCGGGTCGACGCTGCCGCCGCGGCCCAGCAGGGTGCGGCGGAAGTGGTCGCCGTTGGCGCGGGTGAGGCCGCCGTTCTCGTGGAACCATTGGACGGTGTCGGCGTCGAGGACCTCGCTCCAGATGTAGGAGTAGTACCCGGCGCTGTAGCCGCCGCTGAAGACGTGCGCGAAATAGGTGGTGCGGTAGCGGGGCGGGATACTGTCCAGTGCGACACCGGCTTTCACGAGTGCGTCGCGTTCGAAACGCTGGACGTCGCCGATCGCGTCGTCGGCGCCCACGGCGTGCCAGGCCTGGTCGAGCAGCGAGGCGGCGAGGTATTCGGTGGTGGCGAAGCCCTCGCCGTACTGCTGGGAGGCCATCAGCTTCTCGACGCGCTCGGCGGGCAGGGCCTCGCCGGTCTCGTGGTGGCGGGCGTAGTTGGCCAGCACCTCCGGCCACAGCATCCACATCTCGTTGACCTGGGACGGATATTCGACGAAGTCGCGCGGCACGTTGGTGCCGGAGAACATCGGGTAACGCACCGACGAGAGCAGCGCGTGCAGGGCGTGCCCGAATTCGTGGAACGCGGTGGTGACCTCGGCGAACGTCAGCAGCGTCGGCTCACCCGCCGGCGGCCGGTCGACATTCAGCACGTTCACCACGACCGTCGCGCGGCCGAGCAGTTCCGACTGGTCGACGAAGGTGTTCATCCAGGCCCCGCCGCGCTTGGAGTCGCGGGTGTAGAGGTCGAGCAGGAACAATCCCAGGGGGCCGCCGTCGGCGTCGCGGACCTCGAACGTCCGGACCTCCGGATGGTAGGAGGGCAGGTCGTGCCGTTCGGTGACGGTGATGCCGTACAGCCGGTTCGCGGCGAAGAAGATGCCGTCGGTGTAGACGCGGTTCGCCTCGAAATACGGCCGCAGCGCCTCGGTGTCGACGTCGAAGCGCTCCCGGCGGACCTGCGCGGCGTAGTACGGCCAGTCCGACGGCCGCAGCCGCGCCTGCGGTTCGTCGGCCTCCAGCAGCCGCTGCAGTTCCTCGGCCTCGGTACGCGCGTTCGCCACGGCGGCGGGGGCCAGCCGCTCCAGCAGGCCGGTCGCCGCCTCGGCGGTCACGGCGGTCTGGTCCGCGATCACGTAGGCCGCGTGGTTCGGATAGCCGAGCAGCGCGGCCCGTTCGGCGCGCAGGCGGGCGATCTCGGCGACCACGGCGTTGTTGTCGAAGTCGTTGCCGCGGTTGCCGCGCGCCATCGACGCCGCGTGGACGCGCTCGCGGACGGCACGGTCGCGCAGGGTCGCGAGCGGCGCCGCCTGGCTGGTCGGCAGCGTCAGGGCGAGGACGTAGGCCCCGGTCTCGCCGCGCGCGGTCGCCGCCTCGGCCGCGGTGGCGAGTGCGTCCTCGCCGAATCCGGCCAGCTCGGACCGGTCGGTCAGCACGACGGCCAGATCGTTGGTGTCCTTGAGCAGGTTCTGCTGGAAGCGGGTCTGCAGCGTCGACAATTGCGCGTTGAGTTCCCGCAGTCGCTCCTGATCGGCCTCCGGCAGCCCCGCCCCGGCGCGGGTGAAGGCCAGGTGCCGCCGTTCCAGCAACCGCAGCGATTCCTCGTCCAGCCCGAGGTCCTCTCGGCGCGCGTGCAGGGCATCGATGCGGGCGAACAGCCGCGGGTCGAGGTGGATCGCGTCCTCGTGCGCGGCGAGCCGCGGCGCGAATTCGGCTTGGACGGCCTGGATCTCGTCGGTGCTGTCGGTGCCCGCCAGGTTGTAGAACACGCTCGCCACGCGCTCGAGCAACTCCCCGGCGCGTTCCAGGGCCACTACGGTGTTCTCGAATGTCGGCTCATCGTCGCGCGCCGCGATCTCGTCGATCTCCGCCGCGTGTTCGGCCAGTCCGGCCTCGAGTGCGGGCCGGTAGTGCTCCTCGGAGATCAGGTTGAAGGGCGGCAGCGCGTACGGCAGCTCGCTCGGTGCGGAGAACGGGTTGTCCGGCGAAAGCATCGGGGCAGGCTCCTGATCGGGGGCGGACTCGGCTTCCGCCACAGTACGTGGACAGCGCCGCTCCCACCGCTGACATCCGGTGCCGTGCAGAAGGCGGCGGCGGTGCGACACGGTGTCGGCTTGTTCGGGCATGTGGGGGCGGTGTCGGTGGGCGCGGTTAGTCTGCGGTCGTGGTCAGACCCGATACGGCGTTGCGCCGCTTACTGCGTGAGACGGAGAAGTTGCTGCAGCCGTACGGCTTTCACGGCTCCGAACCCCTATGGGTGCGGGTGCGACCGGCGGGCGTCGCGTCGGTGGGGCGGACCCGTGTGGCCCGCACGTGGACCGGCGGGCGGCAGGTCCTCCGCTTCGGCCTGGAACTGAACGCGACGCCGCTGGCCTGGTGGGAGTACTGCAACTGGCGCAACGCGCGACTCGGGCTGCCGGAGGTGCCGCTGGAGCACGCGTCCGGCCCCGGCCTGGCAGGCGCCGAAACCCTCTCGGCCGAGCTGACCGAACCGTGGTCCTTGCGAGTCGACCCCGAACAGCCGGGCCAGCACGTCCTGCAGAGCGATCTCGACGCCATTCGCGCCGACCTGCCCCGCCGCGTCCACGCCTACGCGCGCCGCGCACTGCGCCTGGTGGAACCGGACCGGTACCTCGCGGAACTGACGTCCCGCCCCGACGCGGGAAGCGCGGCCCGGGAGGCGATCGTCGTCCTCCTCGCCGACCGCGGCCCCGGCCCCGACCTGGACGAGGCGATAGCCCACCTGCGCCTGTGCCACACCGACGGCGATTCCCGCACCTACGCCGACGACCTCATCGCCTACGCCCGCTCCCGCGCCGCTCTGGTCTGAGCGATAGGTCGCGGGTCGGCCTCCGGCGGTGCGGTGTTCTTCGACGATGAAAGATCTCACAACCGTTTATATACCCCCGGGGGTATAGTCGGTGCTGAACGACGAGAGGAATCGGGGCATGGTGGGCGACGAGGAGACGATCGCGCTGGTGCTGAATCGGCTGCGGCGGGCGCAGGGGCAGCTCGGCGGGGTGATCGCCATGATCGAGCAGGGGCGCGACTGCAAGGACGTCGTGACCCAGCTCGCGGCGGTGTCGCGGGCGCTGGACCGGGCCGGATTCAAGATCGTCGCCACCGGATTGCGGGAATGCCTGACCGGTGAGAGCGCTGACGGCGAGCCGATGAGCGAAGCCGAACTCGAGAAACTGTTCCTCGCGCTCGCGTGAAAGGAGAAGCGATGAGCCTGGCCATTTCCACGACACTGCGCGCGGACAGCGTCGACGATGCCGCCGAACGCACGCGTAACGCGCTGTCCGAGCAGGGTTTCGGCATTCTGACCGAAATCGATATGGCCGCCACCCTGAAGGCGAAGATCGGCGCGGAGCTGGAGGACTACCGCATCCTCGGCGCCTGCAATCCGCCGCTGGCCCACCGTGCCGTCGAGGCCGACCGCCGGATCGGACTGCTGCTGCCGTGCAACGTGGTCGTCCGGCGCGACCCGTCCGACGCCGCGTCCGTCCTCGTGGAAGCGCTGAACCCCACGGTGATGGTCCAGGTCACCGGCGACCCCGCACTGGAGACGGTCGCCGCGGAAGCCGCCGCCAAACTCCGCGCCGCCCTCGACTCCCTCGGCGGCACCGCGACCCGGTAACGAATAACGCTGGGTGCCCGCTCATTTCGCGTCCGCGTAGCAGTCGACCACCGCCGTGGTGAAGGGGAAACGGACCGGGGTCGGGCCGAAGGCCGTCCGGCCCGCCGTCTCGGCCGCGGTCGTGATCATGGTGGTGACGGCTTCGGCCTCCTCGTGAGGGCAGTGCACGATCACCTCGTCGTGCTGGAAGAACACCAGTTCGGCGCGTAAGCCGGCGTGGTTCATGGCGTGGCGCAGGCCCGCCAGCATGAGCAGGGCCCAGTCGGCGGCGCTGCCCTGGACGACGAGATTGCGGGTGAAGCGGCCGCGCGCGCGGTCCGCGGGGGTGCTGCCGTAGCCGCGCTCCGCGCCGTCGTCCGGGTTCTCGAACGAGGTCGCGGGCGGGGAGGTCCGGCCGAACCACGTGCGCACCAGACGGCCCTCCTCACCCGCCCGTGCGGCATCGTCGACATAGGCGACCGCGGCCGGATAGCGGCGCCGGAGTTCGGCCAGGTGGGTGAGCGCGTCGCCGGAGGTCTGGCCGTAGACGGCGCCGAGAAGCGCGATCTTGGCCTGGGCGCGGTCGCCGCCGAAGGCGCGGGCCGCCAGATCCGCGTACAGGTCCTCGCCGCGGCCTGCCACGTCCATCAGTCCCGGATCGCGGGAGATGGCGGCGAGGACGCGCGGTTCCATCTGGCCGGCGTCCGCGACCACCAGCCGCCACCCCGGATCCGCGCGGATCGCCTGGCGGATCACCTTCGGAATCTGCAGGGCGCCACCGCCGTTGGCGGTCCAGCGGCCCGTCACCGTGCCGCCCGGCAGATACTCGGGACGGAACCGGCCGTCGTGCACCCACTGCTCGATCCAGGACCAGCCGTGGGCGGTGTGCAGGCGATACAGCGATTTGTACGCCAGCAGCGGCGCCACCGCCGGATGGTCGATCTCCTGCAACTCCCACTTGCGGGTGGAGGACAGCTCGATTCCGGCGCGGGCGAACGCGCGGATGACGTCCTGGGGCAGATCGGGGCGGACCCGCACGCCGTCGCCGAAGGCCCGCGACACCTCCTCGGCCAGCTCCGCCATCCGGCGCGGCTCACCGGTGCCCGAAATACGTTCGCCCAGGACCGAATCCAGCAGTTCCCGGTGGAGGTCGGCCCGCCACGGGATGCCCGCGCGCGTCATCTCCGCGGCCACCAGCATGCCCGCCGACTCCGCGGCCAGCAGCATGCGCATCCGCTCCGGATGCTCGGTCGCGGCCGTGCGCGCCACCTGTCCCGCGTACACCTCGAGCAGCGCCGTGAACTCGTCCGTACCGGACGGCAGCGGCACCGGTCCGGACTCGAACAGGGTCGGCTGGGTCTCCGCGGCGCGCACGGGCGCGTCCGGGGGAACCGGAAGGCCATGCAGCCGCGCCCAGCCCGCCGCCAGTGAGCGAGCCTGCCCGGACTGGCCCTCCTCGTGGCCGATCAGCAGCGATTCCGCGGCCTCCACGTCGTAACAGCGATCCACCCGCACGCCCGCCGCGAGCAGCCGCCGGTAGATCTCGCCCGTGGATCGCCACACCCACCGCTCGACCTCCGGACGCGACCGCACCGCCTCGGCGAGCGAGGATTCGTGCACCACCGGCCCCGCGGGCCGCCCGTCCTGATCGAGCGGGCACACCCGCGCCCCGCCCGCACCCGTCTCCGCCAGCGCCCATCGCATGGGTCAGAGTCTGGCAGCGGGCACAGACACAAAGCCGCCGACCACCCGTTTCGCCGCCGGACTTGAGGATGCCGTAACGGCATCGTTTCTCATGGTTCCCGCGGACGGCGCACCGGAGCGCCCGGCACCGAACGACGACACGGCCCGGAGGGACGAGATGGTCACGACGAATCCGAACCACGACGACGCGGAGGGGACCCCGGCGCGGGAGGAGACGCTCCTGAGCCAGATGGGCGGCCCGATGGGGTTCGTCTACTCGACGGTCCCGGTGGTGGTCTTCGCCACCGCCAACGCGTTTCTCCCGCTACCGATCACGATCGCGGTGTCCGTGGGAATCTCGGTGGTCCTCACGGTCGTCCGCATGCTGCGGGGCGAGCGGTTCTCGTCCGCCGCGGGAGGGCTGGTGGCCATCGGCGTGGCCGTGGGCGTCGTCGCCTGGACCGGCTCCGCCAAGGACTTCTTCGCGATCGGGATCTGGCTGGCGCTGGCGGGATTCGTCGTCACGTTCGGATCCGTCGTCGTTCGCCGGTCGTTGACCGGAGTGATCTGGAACGCCCTGCGCGGCGGTGCACACGCCTGGTACGACGACCGGCCGAGCCGCCGCGCACACGATCTGGCGACCTTGGCCGTGGCGGCCATCTTCGGCGCCCGGTTCGTCGTGCAGCAGTGGCTGTACGCGGCCGATACGACCGGCGGCCTCGCCGCGGCCCGGGTCGCCATGGGCACGCCGCTCACGATCCTCGCCGCGGTGATCGTCGTCTGGGCGTTCCGACGCAGCACCAAGCGGCTCGCGCAGGTGGCCGGACCGGCCGCGAACGGCCCGCTGCCGCAGTGACACCCCGGCCCGCTGGTGGTCACGGCACGGAGCGGACGGCGCGGCGATCGCGTCCCGGCGAGTCGACGCGTAGCCGCACGTCGTCCGCCCGCGGTCGTTAGGGTGAGGCACATGGCTCCCGCGAAGATCGTGATCATCGGCGGTGGTTTCGCCGGTGTCGAGTGTGCCCGCTATCTGGAACGGCAGCTGGGTCCGGACGAGGCGTTCGTCCAGCTCGTCACGCCGGATGCGGGGCTGCTCTACTTGCCGCTGCTGCCGCAGGTCGCCTCGGGAGTCCTCAATCCGAGATCGATATCGGTGTCGCTGCGGCGGGTGCTGCGGCGGACGGAGGTCGTTCCCGGCATGGCCATCGGCGTGCACCCGGAGACCAGGCAGGTCGTGGTCCGCCGGCCCGCGGGCGCCGAATGCGCCCTCGAGTACGACCATCTGGTGCTGGTCCCGGGCAGCATCACCCGCGTCCTCGACGTGCCGGGCCTGCACGAGCACGGCTTCGGGATGAAGACCCTCGCCGAGGCCATGTTCCTGCGCGACCACGTGCTGCAGCAGTTGGACGTCGCCGCGATGCGCGGTGAGGAGGACGAGGACCGCGAGCGCCTCCACTTCGTCACCATCGGCGCGGGCTACGCCGGAACCGAGACCACCGCGGTCCTCAACAAGGTCACCCAGGCCGCCGCGCGCCGCTACTTCCCGAAACTCGAATCCGGCATGGTGCGCTGGCATCTCGTCACCCGCGGCGACCGGATCATGCCCGAACTCGGCGAGCGGCTCGGCGAGCAGACCAAGCGCAATCTGGCCGAACGCGGTATCGAACTGATCTGCGGCGCCTCGGCGAAAGAGGTTACCGCGCACGGGGTTCAGCTCACCAACGGCCGGTTCATCCGGTCCCGCACCGTGCTGTGGACCGCCGGCGTCCAGCCCAGTCCTCTCGCGGGACATCTGGGCGCGGCCACCGAGAAGGGCCGCATCGTCGCCGACGCCGACCTCACCGTGCCGGGACTGCCCGGCATCTGGGCGTGCGGTGACGCGGCCGCGGTGCCCGACCTGGCCACGGGTGACGGCGCCGTCTGCGCCCCCACCGCCCAGCACGCCATGCGGCAGGGCCGCCACCTGGGCAAGAATCTGGCGGCCGAGGTCCGCGGCGAGCGGCGAGTTCCGTATCGTCACCCCGACCTCGGCATGGTGGTCGACCTCGGTGGCATGGACGCGGTCGCGCGCCCGCTGAAGATCCGGTTGAGCGGCCTCCCGGCACAGGTCGTCACCCGGAGCTACCACCTGATGGCGCTGCGCACCTTCGTCGCCCGCGCGCGGGTCGCGTTCGACTGGGCCATCCACGGGCTCAGCGGCGACGATTTCCTCCGTATCGGCTACGGCGACTACGACACCCACACCATAGGCGGATTCGAGCAGACCGGCTGCTACCTGCCCGCCGAGGACGTCCCGCTGGCCCTGAAGGGACTCTGCGACCCGGCGGAGTGAGGGCCGGAGTTTCCCAGACTATTAGCCCACCCTAAGTTAGGGTGGGCTCGTGTCTGAATCGATCAAGGCCGGTGTCCGGCAGCGGGCGCAGAGCAACCGGCTGCTGTCGTTGGAGTTGTCGGTCGCCGAGATAGAGCAGCTGACTCCCGGGTTCACCCGCGTGGTGCTGTCGGGCTCCGCGCTGGCGGACTACACGGATCCGCGGCCGGCCGACGCGTTCAAACTGATCCTGCCGGGCGATGCGCCGGAACCCGTGCTGCGCGCCTTCACCGTGCGCCGATTCGATTCGGCCGCACAGCGATTGACGATGGACGTGGCCCGCCACGAACAGGGCAGTATCGACTGGCTGCTCGCGCTGCGGCCGGGTGACACGGTGTCGCTCTCGGGTATGCGGCCGGAGTGGGCGGTCGGCGAGGGCGTCCGCGACCACGTGCTGATCGGCGACGACACCGCGGTCCCGGCGATCGCCGCCATCATCGAGAGTCTCGACGCGAGCGATACGGTGTCGGTCTATCTCGCCCTGTCCGATCCGGCCGATATCGCCCTCGTGCCGTCCCATCCGAACCTGACGGTGCGGCGGCTCGGCGCTGTCACCGAAGCCGCCGAGCACACGCCACCGCCCGTCGCCGCCGCCCGCCGGGCGCAGGCGTGGATCGCCGCCGAGGCCGGGCAGGTGCGCCGGGTCCGGGCGCACGTGACCGACCGGTGGGGGATCGCCCGTGCCGACCTGCTGGCCCGCGCGTACTGGAAGCTCGGAACCACCAGTACGGACAACGATTCGGCGACCCTGGCCAGGTACCAGGAGGCCCTCGCCGGCGGGGACGACGTGTACGACCCGGAACTGGCCGAGGACATCGACCTCGCGGTGTGACCGGTGCGGCGGTCAGGTCGTGGCGAACGCGGAGCCCGCGGCGGCGATCGTGAGGACTTCCTTGTTGCCGTCGGCCCAGGTGGGCGTCATGGTGACGGTGTCGATGAGCCAGCGACCGGCGGTGTGCGCCAAGCCGATTCGATACGTGCCGCCCAGCGTCCAGCGTGGTGAGCCGAGACGGTTGGCCAGCAGGTGGATCGCCTGGAAGACGGCGGTGAGTTCGGCGCGGTCGCCGTCGGCGCGGACCAGATGGTTGCCGAGCAGATGCTGGGTGGCGTCGAACGCCCCGAGCAGCGCCGACCAGTCGGCACGGATCTCCTCGGGCGTGGCGGTCGTGGGTTCGTCGCCCCAGATCGCGGTGTAGTCCAGGACGACCCGGTCGGCGAAGACGCCGGGAAACGCGTCCCAGTCGCGGATGTCGATGTACCAGAACATCCGGGTGGCGGCCTCGATGACGTCGGCGCGCTGCTGTGCTGTGGTCATGGCATCGAGGGTGCTGGACCCCGGCGGGGTGAACCAGGCCCGCCTTGTCCACGTACCGCGGATACGAGGATTCGTACACTGAGCCCATGACCGAACTGGCCGGTTTCCTGGCTGCCCGCCGTGCCCGCATCGACCCGTCGGACGTCGGGCTGCCCGCGGGCCGCCGGCGCCGGGTCCCCGGTCTGCGGCGCGAGGAATTGGCCCTGCTCGCCGGGATCAGCGCCGAGTACTATCAGCGGCTCGAGCAGGGGAGGTCCACGCGTCCCTCCGAGGAGGTGCTCGACGCCCTCGCCGGTGCGCTGCGGCTGGACGCGGTCGAACGCGAGCATCTGCGAGCCCTCGCCCGCCCGGCTCGGCGGCGCACCCCGCCGGCCCCGCCCGCCGCCCGTCCCGAACTCCGGCGGATGCTCGACCGGATGGACGGCGTCCCGGCCATGGTCATCACGGATCTGTTCACCGTGCTGGCGGAGAACGCGTTGGCGCGCAGTCTGTTCGAACCGCTGGCCCGGTACGGGAACCTCGCTCGCGCGCTGTTCCTGGATCCGGCCGCCCGCACGTTCTATGTCGAATGGGACGAGGTGGCGGCCGCGACGGTCGCACAGCTGCGGCTGGTGACCGGCCGCTACCCCGACGACGAGGAGGCCTCGGCGTTGACGGCGGAGCTGGCGACCGCGAGTGCCGCGTTCGCCGCATTGTGGCGGACCGGCGACGTGACGCTACGGACCTACGGCAGCAAGAGCTTTCGTCACCCCGCGCGGGGCACGGTGACGGTGAACTACGAAAACCTGGAATTGCCAGGCGATTTCCGCCAGCGCCTGGTCACGCTGACTCCGGTCCACTGAACCGAGTGCGACCGGTCGTCACCGGTGGCGGATCGTCAGGATCTCGGCCAGCGGCCGGCGCGGAGTGGCCGGTGGCCGCTCGTCGCCGGACGGGACGGTGCCGACGCGGATGACGATCTGCGGCACGGTCGGGCTGGGCAGCAGATCGGCGATCGCCCGGCGGCCGGCCGGGAGTTCGGTGACGTGGGTGACAGCACAGGTGGCCAGCCCGGCGGCCGTGCATTCGAGCAGGACGGCCGACAGCGCCTCGCCGGAGTGCAGCCACATCGGCACCGCGTCGCCGTGCGAACTCAGGGCCACCAGCTCGGCGTGGTCGGTGAGTTCGGCACGGCGCATGGAGTGCGGTGCGGAGGGAAACGCGCGGCCCACCCCGACCCGGGCCAGCTCGGCGTCCGAGACCAGCGCGGAGAGCGGCACACCCTCCGGCACGCCGGAGTGACCGGCCCACCATCGCAGCTCCTGCTGGTACATTCGATCGTCCCGGCGTGCGGCCGTGGCCTGTTGCGAGACCGCGGTCAGCCGCGCGACGGTCGTGTCGTCGAGCGCGTCCAGGGCGATGTCGTGGGGTGAGACGAGCATGCGGAGCGCGGGCAGGACGGCGGTCCAGTTCTCGGGCGGGAGCAGCGGTAACCGGTCGCTGTGCCGCGCGCCGATCGCCTCGGCCCGCGTCGCGACGCCGGGCGGCGGGTCGGGCCAGGGCCGGAACTCGATCGACGCCAGCCGCTCGGGCCGATCCGGGCTGGGCACGCGGGTGGTGTCGGTGTGCCAGCCGTGCGCGGCGAAGACCGTGCGGGCGTGGTGCAGGACGGCGCCGCAACTGATCACCTGCTGGCGGCCGTGTGGATCGGTGGCGGGCAGCATGCGGTCGGCGTCGGCGTACAGGTCGAGCCGGGTTCCGTCGAATTCCCAGCGCCAGGGCTGCGTGTTGTGCACCGAGGGCGCGCGTTGCGCCGATTCCAGTGCCGCGACGATCGTCGCCTCGTCCGGGCCGGTGCTGGTGCCGGGTGCGTTCGTGGACGTCATAGGTCGGGCCTCCGGTGCTGGTCGGTGCCCCCGAGGGGGTCCTGGTGTTCCGGGCGGCGGGTCGTATCACCTCCATGCTGATCGCGTGCCGCGAAGTCCGCAACGTTCGTCTCGCCGGGACTTCGCAGGCAGGCGCGCTGAGCGGGGCGGAACCTAGCGGGCTCCGGGAGTGCACGGACTCGGCAGCCCCGAACCCGTGGCGAGGTCGCAGACGCCGGTGGTCAGGATCTGGAAGGGGGTGACGACGAGGAGCGTGAGCAGTCCGATGACATTGCCGTGCTGGAGGTAGAACACCCCCGTCTGTGCCGCCGCCGATCCGGAGTCCACCGCGGACGAGCCGGTCCCGGCCGCCGGGGCGGGCGCGGGGTCGGCCGCCGCCGAGGCCGCGGTGGTGACGAGGGCGGCGGCCGCGACCGAGGCGGCGCCGGAACGAAGGGTGGTACGCATCATCGCGCTCCTATCGATGGAGAATAGTGACTAACATGCTAGCGATGATGTGAGTGTCTGTATCGTGATTGCTGTAGATCTGACGTTGTGCTCGGTTTCGAACTATAAGAATAGTGAGTCACTTAGATCGTGAACGCGTTGCCGGGCTCCCCACCCTCAGATGATCGATCCCACATCCTCGGTGACGAGAGTGTCGAGGGCGCGCTCGGCGACGGCCGCGATGGTCATCGACGGGTTGCAGGCGGCGCAGTTGCCCGGGAGCAGCGCGCCGTCGAGAACGTAGAGGCCGCGCTGCCCGTGCACGCGGCCGTCCGGATCGCAGACCGGCCCCATACTCGCGCCGCCGAGCGGATGCCAGGTGGAGGGCGCGACCGCGTTGGTGTCGACGAGAATGCTTGCGGGACCGGCGATCCGGTGCACCAGCGGGCCGATGGCGCCGTTCTGCGCGACGGCGTCGCCGTCGGCGGGCCAGCGGAGTATCGCGTCGTCGGTGGCCGGGTCGTAGTCGAAATGGCCCCGGGAGTCGCTGACGCCGTAGCCGACCAGCATGGTGGTGTGCGCGTCGGCGCCCGTCGGCGGGATGGAGGCCTGGATGACGGTGGCCGCGCGGGCGGGGTCGTCCCAGTTCAGGCTGCCGAAGACGACCGGACCGCCCTGGGCCGCGCCGAGTTCGGCGTCGAGGCAGGTCCAGGTGTAGATCCGGTCGGCGTTGGTGCCCCACCCGCCGCCGAGCCCGTCGGGCAGGTCGGGGATGGCGCCCTTCGCCGCGGCCCGCACCAGCAGCCTGGTCGTATTGAGGCTGCCGGCGGCCAGGACCAGGGTGTCGGTGGTGAGGATCTTGTTCTCGAGGACGGTCCCGCCGGTGTCGATCCGGTCGACGTGCACGGTCCATCGCCCGTCCGGATCGCGCGCGATATCGGTGACGTGGTGCAGCGGTTCGACCTGCACGCGGCCGGTGGCCTCGGCGGCGGCGAGGTAGGTGACGTCGACCGAGTGTTTTCCGCCGTTGTTGACTCCCAGCGCGCCGTCGCCGTTGGTGTAGGAGGGCTTCATCAGCCCGCGGAGTTCGGCGAGGGCGTATTTCCAGTCGATCGGCATCGGGATCTTCGACACCGGCAGTCCGGCGCGGCGGGCGTGTTCCTCGAAGACCCGCACCGCGCGATAATTCGGGGTGTCGACGAGTTCGTCCGGCGCGACGGCCAAGCGCAGCATGCGTGCGACGCGCGGATAGTGGATCCGGTCCATCGCCTGCCAATTCAGCTGCTCCGGGAATTGCGTGTAGAACGCCTCCTCCGTGGGTTGCAGCGACATGCCTTGATAGACGAGTGATCCGCCGCCGACACCGGCCGCGCACAGCGCGGTCATATTGTCGCCGACGACCGTTTCGAGTAATCCGGTGTACGGCTCGAAACCCACCGGATTGCCGAACAACCGAGGCGCGGATCGATACCAGAGCATGCGTTTGTCCGGCGCTGTCGCGCGCGGGAACGTGTCGGAATTCGGCCCGGTCGGCCACCGCTGTCCCCGCTCCAGGACCAGCACCGGAACCCCCGCCTGTGCCAGCCGCAACGCGGTGACGCCGCCGCCGAAACCGGAACCGATCACGATGACGCGACGGTCCTCGCGCACCACCCGCACCCGGTTCACCGCCATGGCGATTCCGTTGCCGCCGAAAGCCGCCGGTGCGCTCACCGAGGCGAGAGCGGCGCCGGCCGCCGCGCCCAGAAAGGCGCGGCGCGGGAATTCGGGCATGGGTCGACCTCCATGATCGTGCGGAATCGGCTCGGGCCGTGGGTAATTCGTGTCACCCGACCGTAAATACGCCTTCCTGCAACGGCAAGCGATGTTTTCGAAATTGGATGAACACACCAACGCCGACGGAGGGTGACTGGTGAACGACCGAGGAATTCAGCAACGCACCGGGGACTCCCGCCGGGGCGGCGCGGAACCCGTGGCGACGGACCGGGTCGCCTGGCCGAGTCCCCACAGTGCCAGCGCCGAGGCGGAGTAGGCCGCGCCGAACCAGCAGGACCCCTGCCAGCCCCAGACGCTGTAGGCCCAGGTGGTCGTGATCGCGCCGAGGGCCGAGCCGAGGGAGTAGAAGGCCATGTACGCGCCGATGACGCTGCCGGCCCGGTCCGGATGCGCCGCGGTCAGGAGATGCTGCGAACCGACATGCACGGCCTGGACGGCGAAGTCGAGCAGGACGATACCGGCGACGAGCAGCCACAGAGTGGTCTCCGCCCGCGCGATCAGCAGCCAGGACGCGGTCAGTACCGCCAGCGCGGTTCCCGTGATCGCTTGTGCGTGACCGGAATCCGCGCCGCGTCCCGCGCGGGCGGCGCCGAGCGCTCCGGCCAGGCCCGCCAGCCCGAACAGCCCGATCTGCGTGGTGCCGAAGTGCCAGGGCGCGGCGCCCAGGGGGAGTGCGAGCCCGCTCCACAGGGTTCCGAACGAGGCGAAGAGGAAGAAGGTGATCAGACCCCGGTTCAGGAACAGGCGATCCGTGCGCGCGAGCCGTCCCATCGATGCCAGCACCCGCCCGTACCGGGCGCCCGGAGTCCCGCGGTCCGGGCCGAGAACCGCGCGGACGGTCAGCGCGAGAGCCACACAGCACACGGCGAGTACCGCGTACACCGCCCGCCATCCCGCCGTATCGCCCAGCAGGCCCGCGAGGATCCGGACACCGAGAATTCCGAGCACCACCCCCGAGGTGACCGCGCCGATATTGCGTCCCCGCTCACCCGGCGCGGATACGGCGGCCACATAGGCGACCGTCACCTGAACCACGACCGCGAACAACCCCGCGACCGCCAGCCCCGCCACCGCGACCCCGCCGTTCGGCGCGAAAGCCACGACCGCCGCCCCGAGGGCGGTGAGCAGCAACTGCACGGTGATGAGCCGCCGCCGATTCACCACATCCCCGAGCGGAACCAGCAGGATCAGACCGGCCACGTACCCGATCTGCCCGGCGGCCACCAGCGCTCCCAGCGACTCGTGCCCGAGGCCCAGGCCGGTGCCCGCCGTCGCCAGCACCGGCTGGATCGCATAGATGGTCGAGACGGCCACGGCACACACGAGCGCCAGCACGAATCGCTGCGACCTCGTCATTCACGCCTCCAATTAGTAGCAAAATGCAACCATTCAGACGGTAGGGCATAATGGTTTCGAATTGCAACCGATTGGAGGGAGGCGCATGACCGCGATGCCCGGATCCGGTCGCGAGTGGACCGATCCCGCCTGCCCCGTCGCGCGGACCGCGGACCTCGTGGGCGACCGGTGGAGCCTGCTGATCGTGCGCGACGCCATGGACGGCGCGGCGTCCTTCACCGACTTCCAGCAGCGGCTCGGGATCGCCCGCAATATCCTCGCCGACCGCCTGCGCAAGCTCGTCGATCACGGCATCCTCGCCACGAGCACCGCTCCCGGCGGCAAGCGGCACAGCTACGAGCTGACCGCGGCCGGTCGTGACCTGTTCACCGTCGTCGTGGCACTGCGCCAGTGGGGCGAACGCCACGCCTTCACACGCGGCGAACCGCATTCGACACTCGTCGACCGCGACGGCCGCCCCGTCGCCCGACTCCGGACCGAGGACCGTGACGGGACGCCGGTCGGCGCGGAGACCACGCGCGTCCGCAAGGTGGGTGAAAGCTCCGCCGCCGATGCGTAATCGGTTGCGCGGCAGACTGTTCCGGGAGGCTACCGGGCAATCGGGCAGTGCGAACAGCTCCGCGCGACCATCGCGCATCGCAGCTGCCACTGCCCGGCCTGCGTCAGCGGATCCAGGCCGGTGAGCGCCGCGACCCGTTTGAGCCGGTACTCGACCGTATTCGCGTGGATACCGAGATGCCGCGCGATGGCCCGGCGGCTCAGGGTGCCGCGCAGGTACAGGTGCAGCGTGTCCGACAGATGCGGCGTCGTCTCGAGCGGATCGAGGATCGTGGCGAGCTGATCGCGGGCCGGGCCGGGGCGGGTGAGCTGGTATTCCGCGGCGAGATCGCTGAAGCGGTGCAGGGTTCCCTCGCGGCCGAAAAGCAGTGCGACGTCGAGGAGTTCGTGGGCGCGGCCGGCGGCGTCGGCGAGTCCGGCCGGTGGCGCCGAGGTCGTGGCGGCGGTCAGCGGGATGCGAGTGGCGGCCTTCAGCTCGTCGAGGAGATGGTCGAGGGCGGCGTCGTCGTCGGGCGCGGGCAGCAGGATGGTGCCGCCCTCGTCGGACAGCCGCGCCAGCGTCTCGGCCCCGCCGTGGTGGGCCAGTTCCGAGCTGATCCGGGCCGTCGTGTGCGCGAGCGACGCCTGCTGTGCCCGCGGTATCGGGAAGGCGAGGGCGATGACGGCGTAGGAGCCGGCGATGGTCAGGCCGCATTCGCGGGCGAGCCCCGTGGTGTCCTCACCGTTCAGCAGCGCCGACATGAGGCGCTGCCGCGCGGACCGCCCGCGCAGCTCGCCCAGATAGGTCGCCGAGACCATGGCCAGGACGCTGGTCATGGTGTCCATGAGCGCGGCGAGATCCGCGCGTTCGGTCGCGGCGCCGCGCGAGCCGGGCTGCGCGGCCTGCTTCACGCTCTCCCACACCTGCTTGTGGATCCAGTCCAGGGGGACGCCGGCCTTCGCCCATCCCGTCGCGATCGTCTCGATGTGCCGGGCCTTCTGGCGGAGGAAGCGTCCCTCGAGTATCGCCTCTGCGAGGTCCCGGCAGGCATGCAGGACCGACTGGTCGAACCCGGTGGCGGACGACGGAACTGGCGTGATCATGGATACACCTGAAGTCGGGATGCGAGGGGGCGGCGGCGCGATGGTCATCCCGGCGGCCTGGGCCGCCGATCAGGACGCGGGCCGTAGGTCGGTGCCTGTCGAGGGGTCGGTCGGCCGGCCGGAGCGGAGGAACGCCTCGGTCGTGCCGATGTCGGCCGGGGCGGACGCCGCGGCCAGGGCGTGGGCCTTGAACGCCCGGGCCGCGGCACTGAGGGTGTGGAGCACCGGCCGCGCGTCCTGGCCGTCGCCGGGAGCCCAGCCGGCGCCCCACACGACGACC
>NZ_BAGL01000125.1 GCF_000308875.1 Nocardia transvalensis NBRC 15921 | reverse complement strand
TCGGGGGTGGATCCGTCCGGGTACTTCGCCAGCGCCAGCGACGTCAGCACGTCGTCGCGCGGATTCTCCCGCCGGTCGCTGATGTAGGAGACGAACTTCTCGTCCAGCCATTCCAGCGGATTCGACACCAGCACTTCGTCATCGAGGGCCCCGACGCGCGCGCCGGGCTGGGCGGCCCCGAGCACGACACGGAACTGCTGGTGGTCCTCCTCCGGTACGCCGAGCATGTCGGCGACGACCAGCAGCGAGAACGGTTTGGCGTAGGCGGCGAGGAATTCGCACCGGCCGTCCGCGAGGAATTCGTCGAGCTGGCGGTCCGCCAGCCGCCACATGAAATCCTCGTTCTCCTTCAACCGCGCCGGCGTCAGCAGCCGGGCCAGCAGCGACCGGGCGTAGGTGTGCTGCGGCGGGTCCATCGTCACCATGTGCTCGAACATCGGCATGGTGGGGCGGTGCTGTTCGATCAGCGCCGAGATGTCGTCGCCCTCGACGGCGAACGGCAGCGGCGGGAAGGGCCCGCCCACCGAGATCACCGACGAGAACAGCCCCGGATCCTTCAGGACCTCCGCGGCCTCCTCGTACCCGGTGACCGCGTACACCCCGTGGTTCGGTTCCCGCGTGACCGGACATTTCGACCGCAGATGGTCGAAGTACGGATGCGGATCGGGAACGAGTGCGGGATCGGTGAAGTAGTCCACCGAATCGAAGTCAGTCATGCGGAGAACTCCTGCGATTGATCGAGACGACCAGTAGCGACGGTAACATAGTTACCATACAGCGGGAATTGCATTCTCGCTGTTGCATAAGCCGATGAGCAACGGCGAAGGGGGAGAACCTCAGTCGTCGGCGCGGCGGCACCCGAACACGACGCAACCGCGGTCACCGCGACGACCCCCGAAACGAATCGGCGACCGCCACGATGACCGCGCTGGAACAGCTTTCAGTGACAACCGGCCTGGTCGGCTACAACTCAGACCCCGGCAACCGGCCTGGCCGACAACAGATCCCCCGACCGACGGCAATCCGACATCAGCTCCGCCGTCCGGAACGCCTCCGTCACCTGGACCTGCTCGTCGGGCAGCCCCGCCGCGTCCAGCGCGCAGGCCTTGAACGCCCGGCCCGCGACGCTCACCCGATGTTCGACGGGCTCGATCCGGGAATTCAGTTCGCCGGGCAGGCCGTCGCCCCACAGCGAGACCTCCGCCAGGCCGCGATCGAGGCATTCGTGCACGCCGTCCCGCACCCGGCCGTCGGCCAGATAGGTCCGGGCGTCCACCGCGACGGCATTCGGCCAGACGCCGTGTACCGGAGTGGCGAGGGATGTCTCCAGGTCCAGCACCGTGGCGCCGAGAATGCCCAGCGGTCGCGCGTTCGAGGAGTCGGAGACCAGGACGATCACCTCCCAGCCCGCGTAGGTGCGGTCGAACAGCCACCCACCGACGTGGCGGATGACGTCCGCGGCGCTCGGCGCGACGACCGCCAGGCGATAACGCTGGGGACGCCGTCGCCCGCGGGCCCGCCGGCGCGGCGCGGAGTAGATGTCCCGAACGTTCTGGTCACTGGGATCGACGGATCGCACAGCCATGGTTCTCATCCCGCCTCTCGAATGTGAAGATCACGGCAGTCCGACGGCCGGGCTCCTTCGTGCCTGACGCCCACCGTCCGGCGGCCGGCCGGACTCGGTGCGCCGCCGATCGGGCGGCGGCCTATCCGAGGAAGCCGACGGTCGCACCGCGAGCGGACGGCGAGTCAGGGCTGGTGACCGTAGCGCCGCGTCGCCCCACGGGGGAATCTACCGATGACACGGTAACCCGGTTATCCGCTGCTGTGACGCAGACCTCACTACTATAAATGTGATCTACGTCACTATCTGTTTCTGCACGCTAGCTGCATAAACGTGCAGTGGAGGCCGCGCGCCCGGCCCGCCCGCACACTGGCGGGTGAAATCACAGGTGAAATCACTTGGCACGGTTCAACACCCGATCGGCGGCGGCCCAGTGCTCGGGGGCGACCCACAGTTTCGCGAAGGCCGCCACGGCCTCGTCCGCGGAAACGCCACCGACCACGCGCTTGATCTCCTGTGCCGGCCCCGTCGCCAGCGACCGCGCCAGCGCGCGCCAGCCCTGAGTGAATTCGGCGCGCGGCAGCACCCGGTCCACCAGCCCCGCCCGTTCGGCGGCCGCGGCGTCGAGAATCGTGCCGGAACCCGCGAGCAGCAGCGCCCGTCCCGGTCCGACCAGCCGGGCCAGCCGCTCGGCGCCGCCCCAGGCCGGCATGATCGCCAGCGACACCTGATTGAAGCCGATCCTGATGTCGTCGGCCGCGATCCGGATGTCCGCCGCCACCGCGACCTCGGCCCCGCCGCCCAGGGCGTGCCCGTTGAGCGCGGCGATCACCGGTCCGGGGAACGACGCCAGCCGGTCGCAGATACCGCGCATCCGCTCGGCCATGGCGGCCGCCTGCTCCTCGGTCCGCAGCTTGGCCAGCTCCTTCAGGTCGCCGCCGGAGACGAACGCCTTGTCACCCGCCCCCGTGAGCACGAGCGCCCGCGCCTCCGCGGCGGCATCGATCGCCTTGTCCAACTGGTCCATCGTGTCCGGCGCGATGGCATTGCGGGCTTGCGGGCGATTGATGGTGACGACCGCCAAACCATCGTCCAGCTCGAGCTCAACCATGTCTTGTTCTCCCATGAGGAAATGTGGTTCTCTTATAGAGAGAATATACGTAACGCCCGGTGTCGACACCGGAGGGGAGTTCGATCGATGCGCACGATCCCCCACGATCTCGTCCGCCTCTATCAAGCGGAGGGTTGGTGGACCTCCGAGACGATCGGTGATCTGCTGGCCGACGGTCTGGCGGCGGCCCCGGACACCGAATTCCGCATCCACTCCGCCCAGCGGCCGTGGACGGGGACCTTCGGCGAGGTCGAGCGGATGGCACGGAGACTCGCGGCCGGTCTGCACCGGCGCGGCGTGGGCCCCGGCGATACGGTCGCCTTCCAGCTGCCCAACTGGGTGGAGGCCGCGGCGGTGTTCTGGGCCTCGGCATTCCTCGGCGCGGCGGTCGTGCCGATCGTGCACTTCTACGGCCGCAAGGAGTTGGCCCACATCCTGCCCGCGGCCCGGCCGCGGGTCTTCGTGACCGCCGACCGGCCCGGCGCCGCGGATATCGCCGACCTGTGCGCGGACATCCCGATCGTCGGCGTGGTCGGGCAGGACTTCGACGACCTGCTGGACCCGGAGCCGATGGCGGGCACGCTGCGGATCGATCCCGCGGAACCCGCGCTCGTCGCCTTCACCTCCGGCACCACCCGCGCGCCGAAAGGCGTGGTGCACACCCATCACACCCTCGCCTACGAGACCCGCCAGCTGGCCGGGATGTATCCGGCGGACCGCGGCGACCAGCTCACCGCCGCGCCGGTCGGCCACTTCATCGGCATGATCAACGCGCTGCTGATCCCCGTACTGGACCGCGTGCCCATCCACCTGATCGACCTCTGGGATCCGGCAACGGTTCTCGGCCTCATGACCGATCACCGGCTGGCCGTCGGCGGCGGCGTGCCCTACTACGTCACCAGCCTGCTCGACCATCCCGATTACACCCCCGAGCATCTCCCCTACCTCCGCTACGCCGGACTCGGCGGTGCGCCGGTGCCCGCCGCGGTCACCACCCGCCTGGCGCAGCTGGGCATCGTCGTCTACCGCTCCTACGGCAGCACCGAACACCCCTCGATCACCGGTTCGCGCCACACCGCGCCCGAACACAAGCGGCTGTTCACCGACGGCCCGGCGCTCCCCGGCGTCGAGGTCCGCCTCGCCGAGGACGGCGAGATCCTCAGCCGCGGACCGGATCTGTGCGCCGGCTACACCGATCCCGAGCTCACCGCCGCCGCCTTCGACGCCGAGGGCTGGTACCACACCGGCGATATCGGGGTCATGGACGCGGACGGCTATCTGACGGTCACGGATCGCAAGTCCGACATGATCATTCGCGGCGGCGAGAACATCAGCGCGCTCGAGGTCGAGGAGGTGCTGCTGACCCTGCCCGGCGTGACCGAGGCGGTCGCGGTGGCCGTGCCCGACCCCCGGCTGGGCGAGCGCACCGCCGCGGTGCTGCGCCTGCGCCCCGGCAGCGCGGCCCCGAGCATCGACGACCTGCGCGGCCATTTCGCCGAAGCCGGTCTGGCCAAACAGAAGTGGCCCGAGGAAGTGCACGTCGTCGACGACTTCCCGCGCACCGCCAGCGGGAAGATCCAGAAATTCGTGGTCCGCAACGACCTCGCGTCCGCACGCGCCGAGGGCGTTGCGGCACATCCCTGAAGAGAATAACATTCTCATTATTCGACAAGGAGGGTTCCATGACCAAGCTCGAGCTGCCTTACCAGCTCTTCGACGCGGACAACCATCTCTACGAGACGAAAGACGCCCTCACCAGGTACCTGCCCAAGCAGTACGAGGGCGCCATCCAGTACGTGGAGATCAACGGCCGCACCAAGATCGCGGTCCTGGGCCAGATCAGCGAGTACATCCCCAACCCCACCTTCGACGTCGTGGCCCGGCCGGGCGCGATGGAGGACTACTTCAAGAACGGCAATCCCGAGGGCAAGAGCAAGCGGGAGATCTTCGGCAAGCCGATGTCGGCGATCCCGGCTTTCCGTGATCCGGTCGAACGCCTGAAGGTCATGGACGAGTTGCAGCTGGAACGCGCCCTGATGTTCCCCACCCTGGCCAGCCTGGTCGAGGAGCGCATGCGCCACCACCCGGACCTGATCCACGCGGTGATCCACTCGCTGAACCGGTGGATGCTCGAGGACTGGGGCCAGGACGGCAATTTCGTCCACTCCGGCCGGATCTTCACCATCCCGGTGGTCACCCTGCCGTTCGTCGACAAGGCCATCGAGGAATTGGACTGGTGTGTCGAGCACGGCGCCAAGGCCATTCTCGTGCGCCCGGCTCCCGTGCCCGGTCTGCGCGGCATGCGTTCCTACGCCCTGCCCGAATTCGACCCCTTCTGGAAGCGGGTCGTCGAGCACGACGTGCTCGTCACCATGCACTCCTCCGACAGCGGCTACTCGCGGTTCGACGCCGAGTGGGACGGCGCCAACGCGGAGATGCTGCCCTTCAAGACCAACGCCTTCCAGATGGTCAACCAGTGGCGGCCGGTCGCCGACGCGGTCGCGTCCTGGGTGTGCCACGGTGCGCTGTACCGGTTCCCGGAGTTGAAGATCGCGGTCATCGAGAACGGCTGCGCCTGGCTGGAGCCGCTGCTGCAACAGCTCAAGGACGTCTACAAGAAGGCGCCGGAGGGCTTCGGCTTCCAGGACCCGATCGAGGCGCTCAAGCAGAGCCTCTACGTGAGCCCCTTCTGGGAAGAGGACCTCGACCGGCTGGCGAGCATCATCGGCGCCGACCACGTGCTGTTCGGTTCCGACTGGCCGCATCCGGAGGGCCTGGCCGAGCCGGCGCGCTACATCCACGAGATCAAGGACATGCCGCTCGACGATCAGAAGAAGATCATGGGCGGCAACCTGGCGCGGCTGCTGAAGGTATGACCTGGCAGACCATCCCGGAGATGGTCCTGAGCACCGCCGACCGCTTCGGTACTGCCGAAGCGGTCGTCGACGGTGCGCACCGGTGGACCTACCTCGAACTGGTCGACCGGGTGCGCCGGGCGGCGGGGGCCTTCGCCGCGGCGGGGATCGGCAAGGGCGACCGGGTCGCGGTGTGGGCGCCGAATTCGGCGGAGTGGATCGTCGCGGCCTTCGGGCTGCTCACCGCGGGCGGTGTGCTGGTGCCGGTGAACACCCGGCTCAAGGCCGAGGAGGCCGGCGACATCATCGCCCGCAGCGGCGCGAAGATGGTGCTGGTGCAGCAGGGCTTCCTCGGGACCGAGTACACCGCCGGGGTGCCGGTGATCGACCTGAGGTCCGACTTCCTCGGCAGCGGAACGCCTTTCGAGGCCGACATCGCCGGCACCGATATCGCCGACATCGTCTACACCTCGGGCACCACCGGGCGGCCCAAGGGCGTGATGATGAATCACGTTCAGACGCTGCGTCTCTACGCCGAGTGGTGCGATCTGGCCGATCTGCGCCGGGGCGACCGCTACCTGATCGTCAACCCGTTCTTCCACACCTTCGGGTACAAGGCGGGGCTGATCTCGTCGCTGATCCGCGGGGCGACCATCCTCCCCGTGCCGGTCTTCGAGGTGGACCGGGTGCTGGAACTCATCGCGCACGAGCGGATCACGATGCTGCCGGGCCCGCCGACGCTCTACCACTCACTGCTGGCGGCCCGGGGCGAGCACGATCTGTCGTCGCTGCGGGCGGCGGTCACGGGGGCGGCCGACATCCCGGTCGAACTCATCCGCCGCGTCCGCGAGGAGCTGCCGTTCCGGTCGATCATGACCGGCTACGGGCTGACCGAGGCCGGCACGGCCACCGCGTCGCGGCCCGGCGACACCTTCGAACAGATCGCGACCACGGCCGGACAAGCCTGCGACGGTGTGGAACTCCGCATCGCCGACGACGGCGAGGTCCTCGTCCGCGGCTACAGCGTCATGCAGGGCTACCTGGACGACCCGCAGGCCACCGCCGCGGCCATCGATCCCGAGGGCTGGCTGCACACCGGCGACCTCGGCAGCCTCGACCCGGACGGCAGGCTCCGCATCACCGGCCGCAAGAAGGACATGTTCATCGTCGGCGGCTTCAACGCCTACCCCGCCGAGATCGAGGGCTACCTCCTCGAACATCCCGCGGTGGTCCAGGCGGCCGTCATCGGCGTCCCCGACGACCGCCTGGGCCAGGTGGGCAAGGCTTTCGTCGTAGCCCGCGGCACCCTCACCGAAGCAGACCTGATCGCCTGGAGCCGAAACCGCATGGCAGGCTTCAAGGTCCCCCGCAGCGTCTGCTTTCTCACGGAACTGCCGCTCAACGCGACCGGCAAGGTCATGAAGGACCAGTTGCGCTGACCAACCCTCAGCGCGGCCCTTCCAGAATCGTCACGGCAGCCACCGCCGTCGGCCCACCCAGGTTGTGCGCCAACCCGATCCGCGCCCCCTCCACTTGGTTGGCCGCCGTCCCCCGCAACTGCTCGAACAGCTCCACACACTGCGCCACCCCGGTCGCCCCCGGCGGATGTCCCTTGGACTTGAGCCCGCCACTCGGATTGACCGGCAAACTCCCCCCGACCGTGGTCACCCCGGCCTCCACCAGCTTGTGCGCCTCGAAGCGATCCGCGAAGCCGAGGTCCTCGTAGCTGATCAGCTCGATGCCGGTGAAGAAGTCGTGCACCTCGGCGACGTCGACGTCCGAGGGCCGCAGCCCCGCCATGGTGAATGCCGCCCGGGCCGCGCGGGCCGTGGCGGGGAAGGTGGTCATATCCCGCTTGTGCTGGTGCATCACGGAATCCAGGCCGAGGCCGACGCCACGCACCCACACCGGCCGATCGGTGTAGCGGTCGACCACGTCCTCGGCGGCCAGGATCAGCGCGGCGGCCCCGTCGCTCTGGGGCACGCAGTCGTAGACGCCGAACGGGTCGGCCACGATCGGCGCCTCCAGCGCCTGTTCCATGGTGATCTCGAAACGCAGGCGCGCCTTGGGATTCCGCGCCCCGTGCCGGTGGTTCTTGACCGCGACCATGGCCAGATGCTCTCGCGTCGCGGGAGATTCGTACAGATACCGGTTGACGTGCAACGCGAACCCGGCGGGACCGAACAGCCCGAGCTGATAGTCCCACGCCGGATCCCGCATCAGCATCCCCCACTCCCCGAGCAGGTCCTTCTGCGCCGTCTCCCGCAACTTGTCCGCACCGATCACCAACGCCACATCGATAGCGCCGGACGCGATGCCGAACAAGGCGTTACGCACCGCGTCATTGCCTGTGGCACACGAGTTCTCGATATGGGTGACCGCCAGCTCAGGCAGCCCGAGCGCATCGGCCAGCACCCCCGACGGCGGCCCATCGGTAGTCCCCATAGCCCCGAACCACGCGGCCTGCACATCCCCCGGCTGTATGCCTTTGTCTACCGACGCCACGCATTCGGCGAACGCCATGGGCAGCAAGTCTTTGATGCCGAGGGCAAAGTGCTCGGCAAACGGCGTCATCCCAGCGCCGACAACGGCCACCTTACGCATGCCGCCTCCTTAGTCGCTTCTGAATGATGGTTCCCGGCCAAAAGCATGCCGGGAAAGGGAGCGGTGCCCGCCGGGAAAGGGAGCGGTGCTTGCCGGGAAAGGGAACGGTGCCCGCATCACGCCGCCTTCCCCGCCGGCTCGAAGGCGTATCCGTAGTCCGGCACCCCCGAACGCACGGCCACCCGCCGCAACACCATACGGCCACGATCCCCGATAGCGACCGCCCCCGGATCCGCACCCGTCACCTTCGCCAGCGCCCGCACACCGACCTCGTCGAGTTCGACGAGCACCAGCGAGTACGGGCTGCGCGAGCCGGGTACCGGTATCCGCACCGTGGTCTCGGCGTAGACAGTGCCGGTGCGTGGCAGCGGCACCAGCGTGTAATCGGTGCTCAGCACGCCGTCGGGCCCGACCCGGTAGCGGGGTGGGAAGTCCAGTTCCGCACTGTCCCCGTGCCGCCCGGCCTCCCAGCGCACCTTGGCCTCGAAGGCCCGCTCGTAGGCGGCCAGTGAGATCGGCAGGTCGCCGCCGGGGATGTAGTCGCCCGCCGGCTGGGTCCGTGCGGCGGGTTCGGTCCGCCGGACCTCGGTGTCCCCGGGCACCACCGTGACCCCGGACAGATTCGCCTGCTCCACCCCGACCAGCAACCCGTCCTCGCCGTGTTCCGCCATCCACGCCAGCGCGAAGAGCCCGGAACTCGCGCCCTGCGTGGGCAGCCGCGGCGGCGTGAGGCATTGCGCCGCAGCCTGTTTGTGGTCGACCCCCGCGACCGCCACCGGGGTGTCGAGCCAGGCCGCCGACAGCGAGGCCACCAGCCCGCGCTCGTGCAGCAGCCGGGGATCGCCGTAGTCGTGGACCGCGCCGACCGCGTTGCGGGTCCGCGCGGGCAGGCTGCGCGCCACCCGGGAGGCGATGCGGACCTGCAGGCCCGACCGCTCCGACACCAGGACCGCCGCCGCGCCCGCGGGTTCGATGTCGACACCGATGACCAGCGTCCGGGGCCGGGCCGAACTCAGGGCGTCCAGCGTCGCCGGGGCGCCGCCCAGCCGCTCGATCACCTCGAGCTCCGGATCCAGGCCCAGTCCCGCCAGCAACACCGCGGCATTACTGCTCTCCACCAGCGGCAGATCCCGGCTGACCAGGACCACCCGCTCGACGGGCGTCCCCCCGGCCAGCGCCGCGCGCCCGGCCTCGACGGCCAGCGTCACGGCGTCCTCGTCGTCCCCGGGCGTCCGGCGGTCCTGACTACCCCAGCAGGGCAGATACGTCCCCATCGACGCGATGTACGGCATCGGTCACCTTCCCCGCGCTAGGCGACCGCTCCCGCGGTCTTCAGCGCGATGATGCGGTCCCAGTCCAGCCCGAGTTCGAGCAGGACCTCCTCGGTGTGCGCGGCGAACGCGGGCCCCGCCCGCAGTTCCGGCGGACTGACGTCGAACTGCACCGGACTCGACACCAGCTCCAATTCGCCTGCGGACAGCAGGTATTCGTTGGCGCGGATCTGCCCGTCGGCGGCCACCTGCCGGGAATCCTGCACCGGCGCCCAGGGCCCGGCGAGGGTGGCGAAGCGTTCCGTCCATTCGGCCAGTGTGCGGCCTTTGATCACCTCGCGCAGGATCTGCACGCCCGCCGCGGTGTTCTCCGCGATCGCGGCGGCATCGGCGAAGCGCGGATCCTCGGCCAGCTCCGGCCGGTCGATGTGGCGGCACACGTCGGCCCAGAACTTGGCCGGCTGCAACATCACGAACGACAGGTAGCGGTCGTCGGCGGTGGCGTACAGCCCGGACAGCGGATTGGTCGGCGCTCCGTGCGCACCGGGCACCGGCGCCACCATCGGCTTGTCCTGCTGCACCGACAGCGCCACCGAATGCCCGATCGACCACAGCCCACTGCCCAGCAGCGAGACGTCGACCGTCGAGGGCTCCCCGGTCCGCTCCCGCTTCACCAGCGCCGCCGCGATCCCCCCGGCGAGGTTGGTGCCGGAGATGGTGTCGCCGAAGGCCGGTCCGGGCGGCTGGATCATGCCCTCGGTGCCGGGCGGGGTGACCGTCGCCGCGACACCGCCGCGGCACCAGAAGGCGGTCATGTCGTACCCGCCCCGGTCGGACTCGACGCCGCGCGGGCCCAGCGCGCTCCCGCGGGCGTAGATGATCGTCGGATTCACCGCGCGGATATCGTCCACATCGATGCCGAACTTGGCGCGGGCCTGCGGCAGGAAGCTGGTCAGGAAGACGTCCGCCCGGCGCGCCAGATCGAGGATCAGCTCGCGGCCTTCGGCGACGGTCATATCGACGCCGACGCTGCGCTTACCCCGATTCGCGTGCTCCACATTGGGATTCGGATCGCCCTCGACCGTGAAGGCGCCCACCCGGCGCAGCCCGCGCTGCGGATCGCCGGTCACCGCGTGCTCGATCTTCACGACATCGGCGCCCCAGTCCGACAGCACCGCACCCGCCGACGGGACGAACCCGTACATCGCCACCTCGAGAACGCGGATGCCCTCCAGCGGTTTACTCACGACACCACCTCCGCCAGGGTCTTGTGCTCCAGGAACTCCTCCAGTCCGAGCCGGCCCATCTCGCGCCCGACCCCCGACTGCTTGTAGCCGCCGAACGGGGCATCGGGGTGGAAGTAGTTGCCGCCGTTGATACTCAGCGTGCCGGTGCGGATGCGCCGCGCCACCGCCTTGGCCCGGTCCGCGTCGGCGCCGAACACCGCGCCGGACAGGCCGTAGATGGAGTTGTTGGCGATGCGCACCGCGTCTTCCTCGTCGGTGTAGGGGATGAGGGCCAGCACCGGGCCGAACACCTCCTCCTGCGCGATCTCGCTGTCCGGGTCGACGTTCGACAGCAGCGTCGGCTTGTAGAAGTAGCCCGGATCGATCTTCTCGCCGCCGGTCACGAGGGTGGCGCCGGCGGCCACCGCGCGCTGCACCATGCCGTCGACCTTGTCGCGCTGTTTCGCGCTGATCAGCGGTCCCATATAGGTTTTCGGGTCACTCGGGTCACCGTGGGTGACGTGCTGGAACGTGGCGGCGATCAGTTCGGCGACCTTGTCGTGGTCCTGCCGGGGCGCCAGCACGCGGGTGGTGAGGGCGCAGCCCTGGCCCGCGTGCGAGGCGACGCTGAACGCCGCGAACTGCGCGGATTTGATGTAGTCGGCGTCGTCGAGCAGGATCATCGCCGATTTGCCGCCCAGCTCCAGGAACACCTTCTTGAGCGTGGCGCTGGCGGCGGCCATGATCTGGCGGCCCACCGGGGTGGACCCGGTGAAGGTGACGACGTCGACCTCGGGATGCGTGGTCATCCGCTTGCCCACCTCGATATCCGAGGAGGCCAGCACGTTCACCACGCCCGCGGGAATATCGGTGTGGCGGGCGATGATCTCGCCCAGCGCGAGGGTGGCCAGCGGGGTGTCCGGCGCGCCCTTGAGCACCACCGTGCAGCCGGCCGCCAGCGACGGCGCCAGCTTCGCCAGCGCGAGCTGATGCGGGTAGTTGTAGGCGGCGATGGCGGCCACGACTCCGGCCGCCTCCTTCTCCACCCAGCGCCGGTGCTGCTGGCCGCGGATCTCGACCTCGCCGAGGTCCTCGCTCCACTCGTAGTCCGCCAGCAGCCCCGCGTAGTAGCGCACGATCTCGAAGGGCGTCTCGAGCTGATTGCCGTGGGTCAGCATCCGGGTCGCGCCGACCTCCGCGATGGTCAGCTCGCGCAGTTCCTCCACGTTGTCGCGCAGGGCCTGGTAGAGCTGGTTGAGGCAGTGCGCCCGGAACTGGGTGTTCGTCGCCCAGTCGGTGGTGTCGAAGGCCCGCCGCGCCGCGGCGACCGCCGCGTCCACCTCGGCCACCCCCGCCTCCGGGGCATGGCCGTATACCTCGCCCGTCGCGGGGTCGAGCGAGGCAAGCGTCCGCCCGGTCTCGACCAACTGCCCATCGATGAGCAGCCGCCGCGCCACCGCTACCGCTTGTTCCTGCGTTGACATCCCGTCTCCCTAGCCGATCATGGAAACTTCATTCTCGATAACAGAGAATGTAACATTCGTACCCGTGCGCCGGGACAACTCGCGACAATCCGTTCGCGTCCGGCAACTCTCCACGGAAACCCGCACCGACGTGCGGGGGATCCGCCCGGCGCGCAACCCTTGCGGACCGGAACATGACGAGAGTACGGTTCTCATACTTGGAAGGGAGATTCTTGTGCGGGAACAGATCACCCGAGAGGGGCGCGCGGCGTGAAGACGGCAGTGGTCACCGGCGGCGCGTCGGGTATCGGACTAGGTATCGCCCAGCGCCTGCGCAGCGACGGATTGCACGTCGCCACACTGGATCTCAATCCACCCTCCGACGACGATCTGGCCTACCGCGCCGACGTCACCGACCCGGAGGAGATCGCCGCGGCGCTGACGGCCGTGCGCGCCAAGCTGGGCCCGGTCACCGTGGTGGTGAACGCGGCCGGGGTGGACGGGTTCAAGCGCTTCCAGAACATCTCCTTCACCGAGTGGCAGCGCGTGATCGAGGTCAATCTGCACGGCGTCTTCCACACCGTGCAGGCGGTGCTGCCGGACATGCTGGCGGCGAACTGGGGGCGCATCGTCAACATCTCCTCCTCGAGCACGCATTCGGGCCAGCCGTTCATGTCGCACTACGTGTCGGCGAAATCGGCGGTCAACGGTCTCACCAAGGCCCTCGCCCTGGAACTCGGCCCCTCCGGCATCACCGTGAACGCGGTGCCGCCCGGCTTCATCGACACCCCGATGCTGCGCCGGTCCGAGGAGGCCCGCCGGCTCGGCGGCTCGGTCGAGGACCACATCCAGCGCACCCCGGTCCGGCGCGTCGGCACGCCCCAGGACATCGCCGCCGCCTGCGCATTCCTGATCTCCGAGGACGCCGGCTACATCACCGGCCAGATCCTCGGCGTCAACGGCGGACGCAACACCTGAGAGAGGAAGTACACCCGTGAAGGTCCACGTCGATCAGGAACGCTGCCAGGGGCACACGTTGTGCGCGATGATCGCCCCGAAAGCGTTCGAGCTCAGCGAAATTGACGGCCACTCGTCCCCCGTCGACGAAACGGTCCCGGTAGATCAACAGGAGCAGGTTCGCGAGGCCGTGCATTCCTGCCCCGAACGCGCGATAACCATCACTGAATAGCCTGGCGCACCCCGTTCCCAGCCCCTTTTTCCGGCACGCCCAGCCCTTTTTCCGGCACGCTTTTGGCCGGAATCCACAGCGACAGTGGAGGTTCCCGGCCAAGAGCATGCCGGGAACGAGTATCGGCCGCAACAACAGAGGAGACCGCGTGGCAGAGACTCCCGCAGCAGCCGCCGAGCCGTCCGGCCGGCCCCTGCCACTGCTGACCCCGGACGTCGAGTTCTTCTGGACCTCCGGGGCCGACGGCCGGCTGCGCATCCGGGAATGCCACACCTGTGCGGCGCTGCAGCATCCGCCGCAGCCGGTGTGCCGGTACTGCCGCGGGCACGACCTCGGGGTGCGGGAGGTCTCCGGCGAGGCCACCCTGGCGAGCTTCACGGTGAACCAGCGCTTCGCGCTGCCCGGCCTGCCGCCACCGTACGTGGTGGCGCAGGTGGCCCTGGTGGAGGATCCGCGAGTTCGCCTGACCACCAACATCATCGACGCCGATCCCGAGGATCTGGTACTCGGCATGCGGCTGGAGGTGGTGTTCCAGCAGGACGGCGACGTGTGGCTGCCGCTGTTCCGTCCCACGGCCATCCAGCCGCCTCCCGCACCGCTACCGGTGGACGAGATCGATCCGGCGCGCTTCGGCGACCATGTGCGCCCGATGATCCGGCAGGAGAAGTTCGAGGAGAAGGTGGCGCTCACCGGAATCGGCATGTCCCGCTTGGGCCGCCGGTTGATGGCGCCGCCGCTGGAGCTGACGATCGAGGCGTGCGAGCGCGCGGTCACCGACGCGGGCCTGACCCTCGACGACATCGACGGCCTGTCCTCCTACCCCGGCGGCGGCAACCTCGGCGGATTCGGCGAGGGCGGGGTCACCGCCCTCGAGGCCGCGCTCGGCCTGAAACCAACCTGGCACAACGGCGGTATCGAGACCTTCGGCCCGGGCGGATCGGTGATCGCCGCCATGACGGCCGTCGCGGCCGGGCTGGCCCGGCACGTGCTGTGCTTCCGCACGGTGTGGGAGGCGACGTTCAACGAACTGGTGAAGGCCGGGCGGATCCCCTCCTCGGGCGGCCGCACCACCAGCTGGATGACCCCCTTCGGCGGCACCTCGGCGGCCCACCACCTGGCGCAGAACGCGCAGCGGCACTTCCACCGCTACGGCACCACGCGCGAGACGCTCGGCTGGATCGCACTCAACCAGCGCGCCAACGCCGGACTGGAACCCACTGCGGTGTACCGCGATCCGATGACGATGGACGACTATCTCTCGGCGCGGCCCATCACCTCCCCGTTCGGGCTCTACGACTGCGATGTCCCGTGCGACGGCGCGATCGCGGTGATCGTCTCGGCGGTCGACGCCGCCCGCGACCTGCCCGTGCGGCCGGTGCTGGTGGAGGCCGTGGGCACGCAGATCGTCGAGCGCATCGAGTGGGATCAGAGCACGCTCACCCACGAGCCCCAGGTGCTCGGCCCGGCCGCGCATCTGTGGACGCGCACGTCGCTGCGCCCCGACGACGTCGACGTCGCCGAACTCTACGACGGGTTCACCTTCAACTGCCTGTCCTGGATCGAGGCGCTCGGCTTCTGCGGTATCGGTGAGGCCCGGGACTTCCTCGACGGCGGTAAGGCCATCGCCCGCGACGGCACGATCCCGGTCAACACGCACGGCGGCCAGCTCTCGCACGGCCGCACGCACGGCATGGGACTGCTGCACGAGGCGATCGTCCAGCTGCGCGGGGCGGCGGGTCCGCGTCAGGTCGAGGACGCGCGGATCGCGGTCGTATCGAGCGGCGGGCTGACCCCCGGCGGCGCGATGCTGCTGCGGGCTGATGTCTGACTATGGCGAGAGCGATGGGGATGCAATGACACTCACGCAATCCGACCTCTCCCCGGTGAACGACGACGCCCGGCCGGTACCTGTGGTAGCCGATGTCGACGGCATCCCGGTGTCGGGCCTGCTGGCGGAGGTGCCGTCCCCGCGCGCGGTCGTGGTCGCGCTCCACGGTGGCGCGACCACCGCGGCCTATTTCGACTGCCCGGGACATCCCGAGCTGTCGCTGCTGCGCACCGCCCAGCGCCTCGGATACACCGCGCTCGCGCTCGACCGGCCGGGATACGGCAGTTCCGGACCGTTCGCCGATCAGCTCTCACCGCCGCAGCGGCGCGTCGATCTGATGTACGGGGCGATCGAGGCCCACCTCGCGGACCGCCCGCGTGGCGCGGGTACCTTCCTGCTCGCCCATTCGGCCGGTTGCGAACTGGCACTGCGTATGGCGGGTGACGACCGCGGGGCCGGGCTGCTCGGTGTGGAGGTGGCCGGGACGGGCCGCCGCCCGCACGTCGCGGCGGAGAAGCTGCTGCGCCCGTCGCCGGAGGGCACCCGGCCCAGCGGTGTCCGCGCCCTGCTGTGGCAGCCCCACCGGCTGTACCCGCCGGAACTTCTGGGCGGCGCGACGATCGCCGTACCGGGCCCGCGCATCGAGGCCGCGGCCCTGACCGACTGGGCGGGCAGGGATCTGCCGCTGATCGCCGCGCGGGTGCGCATTCCGGTGCGCTGGACCGTGGGCGAACACGAAACCGTGTGGCGCAACGAGCCGGAGGAACTCGCCGATATCGCGACACTGTTCGGCGCGGCCCCCCGCGTGGTACTCAATCTGCAACCGAACACCGGACACAATTCGAGCCTCGGTTACACGGCCGCCGCGTACCACCTGAAGGTGCTCTCCTTCGTGGAGGAGTGCGTCGTGGCCGCAGTGACCGGTGAGTTCACCGGTCCGGCAACACAATTCGACGGCGGCGCACCGGCGCCGCGAGAGAGGTGAGGGCTATGGACGCGGCCGATACCGCCTTGGCGCTGCTGCGCCTGGTCGTGGGCGGCACCATGATCGCGCACGGCGTCAACCACTGGATCGGTGGGGGCAAGATCGCCGGCACGGGGCGCTGGTTCGCCTCGCTCGGGCTGCGCAACGGCATGCTCCAGGCGTGGCTGAGCGTACTCACGGAAATCGGTGCGGGCGTGCTGCTGGCGCTCGGGCTCCTCACGCCGTTCGCCGCCGCCGCGATCGTGTCGGTCATGCTCGTCGCGGCCCTGCTGGCCCACCGCACCAACGGCTTCTTCGTCTTCAAGGACGGCTACGAATACGTGCTGGTCCTGGCGACCGCCGCGGTGGCCCTAGGCCTACTCGGCCCCGGCCGGCTATCCCTGGACCACGCCGCGGGCATCGAGATCACCGGCTGGGCCGGCGGCGGCATCGCGCTGATCCTGGGTGTGGTTGCCACGGCCGGATTGCTGGCGGTGTTCTACCGGCCCGCCCCGGCCGAGCCGAAGAAGGCCGAAACCGACACCGCCGCAACCGAGGAGGCCCGCTGATGCGCATCGCAGCCACCGCTGCGGCGGCCGCACAACCCATACCCGAACCGTCAACGAACAGGGAGGCCCGCTGATGCGAGTCGGATTCATCGGCCTCGGGAGTCAGGGCGGGCCCATGGCGCGGCGGATCGCCGAGAGCGAGTACCCGACGACGCTGTGGGCGCGCCGGGCGGCGTCCTTGGAGCCATACGCCGATACCCCTGCCGCGACCGCGGACTCCCCCGCGGCGCTGGCCGAGCGCAGCGATCTCGTCTGCCTGTGCGTGGTCGGCGATGCCGATGTGCGCGAGGTGGTCACCGGCGACAACGGCGTGCTGGCCGGGTCGAAACCGGGGTCGATCATCGCCATCCACTCCACCGTGCACCCGGATACCTGCCGGGAACTGGCGGCACTTGCCGCGGAACACCAGGTTTCGATCATCGATGCCCCGGTGAGCGGTGGCGGGCGGGCCGCGGAGGCGGGCAATCTGCTGGTCATGGTGGGCGGCACGACCGATGCCGTCGAACGCGCGCGCCCTGTGTTCGCGACCTACGCCGACCCGATCGTGCACCTCGGCGACCTCGGTGCCGGACAGTCGACCAAACTGCTCAACAACCTGCTGTTCACCGCGAACCTCGCCACGGCCATGAGCACCATGGACCTCGGCAAGGCGCTCGGCATCAGCCCCGACAAGCTGGGCGAGGTGATCTCGCACGGCACCGCGAACAGCTTCGCCCTCGGCCGCATCACCTCCGCGGGCGGCACCCTGGACCGCCTGGCCCAGCACGCCGGCGACCTCCTCCGCAAGGACGTGAGCCTGGTGGCGCGGCTGGCCGAAACCGCAGGCGTCGACCCGGGCGTAGTACTCAACGCGGCCGACGCCACGCTGGGCATGATGGACCACCCCCGCTGACGGCCCAGCAACCGTAAACCGCTCCGCCCGAACATGTTCCGGCCGCCGGACAGCAGAGGTTCCGGCACCGGCGGAACCAGGCGCACAGAAGGAGACATCCGTGGTGATCGGATTCGTGGGGGCAGGGCGCATGGGTCTGCCGATGATCCGGCGCTTGGTCGACGAGGGCCATACCGTCCGCGCTCTCGCCAGATCCGCCGAAACCCGTTCCATCCTGGCAGAATTCGGCGCGGACCCCGCCTCGACGGTCGCCGACGCCGTCCGTGGCGCCCGTGCCGCGGTGGTCTGCGTCTTCACCGACGACCAGGTCCGCGAGGTGTGCCTCGACGGCCCACTGCTGCACTCCCTTCCGCGCGGCGCGACACTGATCATCCACACCACGGGCAGCCCCGACACGGCCGCGGAGATCGCCGTCGCCGCAGCGCCCTACGACATCGAGGTAGTCGACGCCCCGGTCAGCGGCGGCCCGCACACTATCGCGGCGGGCGAACTCACCGTCTTCGCCGGCGGCACCGACACCGCCGTCCTCGACGCGCGAAAAGTCCTGGCCGCCTACGCCGACCCCATCCTCCACGTAGGCCCCCTCGGCACCGGCCAACGCGTCAAACTCGTCAACAACGCCTTGTTCGCCGCCCAGATCGGCCTCGTCGCCGACGCCGTCCGCCTCGGCGCCCAACTCGGCGTCCCCGAGAAAACCCTCCTGTCGGCCCTCCCCCACGCCAGCAGCTCCGGCCGCGCCCTCACCAGCATCGCCCACAAGAACTCGGTCGAAGCCTTCCGCTCCTCGGTAGGCCAATTCCTCAGCAAAGACGTAGCCGTAGCCCGAGCCGTCTCCGCCCAACTCGGAGCCGACCTCGGCATCCTCGATGCGGCGATCGCAGCGGCTTTCCCTCCGCCCTAACAGCATCAGGTCGACATTTCCGGGCGCTCACCCCGCTGCCAATACGGAACGACGTGAGGTGCGAGGTCCTTCGCGACGAACAGGATCGCCTGCTCTGCTTGCGGGCGCGTATACGGGCCCCACTCCCCGCTGGGACACAGGCCGTCGTGCCCATCGCAAGGATCGCCAATTGTGACACTTGCCCAGGCCGCGTGGAGATCTGAGCGATTCCTATCTTGCCGAATCTGGGTACCGGCCCTTTCCTCGCCCCGTCGAGCGCGTCTCGCAAAGTCCGCGTCGTCGAGCGTGCGGACAGTGCCGCGCCCGTCGCGCATCTCGTCGGCTCGGTAATGGACGCAAGCCCGATGACAAGACCGAAGGCGACCGTCGACACCGCAACGATGGCCAAGACTGTTGCCCAAGCGCTCATTTCGTCCACCGCCACTCGAACGACCGCATGACGGCCCGAATCGCTTGTTGTAGAGGTGGCGAAGTTGTTGTATTCGAGCACAGCACGGCCACCAGATCGCTACCAGCGTTGGTTCGCTTTAGCGCGCGGAGTCATCACTGAAGAACGGGCAGGTTCAGATAGTGACGGACGAAAACCATCGGATACCGCCAGTGCGTCGAAATTGCGTGGCTACCCAACGGCGATGTTGCCGTCCGTGACAGCAAGAACCCCGGCTCCGGCTACCTGACCTTCACACCCGGCGAGTGGGACGCGTTCACCGGCGGCGTAGAAGGTGGAAAGTTCGAGCAGCTCAACGCGTAAGCACGAGTGGCGACGTCGTAGACACACGGAACGGACACGAGGCGAAACACTCACTCGATCGCGACCGAGACCGGCTGGCCACCACCGCGGTAGTCCGCCGGTCACGCCGCAGTGGTGCGCGTGGCGAGGAGTCGCTGGTGTTCGGCACTGCGGTCGCAGAGCCAGCGGCGGTGTTGTTCGCGCTCGCGCTCGGCTCGGTCGTGGATGCGGGACAGTGTCTCGGCGAGTAGTTCGCCCGCGCGGTGCCGATGATTCACGCGTGGGGTGCCGGTCGGGTCGATGTGCGGGGGCGCGATCCAGGCCGTCCGGCCGGCCCGCGGTGAACCTTGTTCCTCGACAATGGTTTTCCATCCGCCCGGGCCGTCGTGGATCAATGCGTGGCAAGCGTCGCAGGCGAGGACCAGGTTGTCGATATCGGTGCGGCCACCCGCGCGGTATTCGCGGACGTGGTGGACCGCGCACAGGCTCGCGGGTGCGTTGCAGCCGGGACGCGAACAACCGCGCAGGGCCGCGATCAACGCCAGGCGCTGTGCCGGTGACGCCAGCCGCACACGACCGAGGTGCAGAGGCAGCCCCCGAGAATCGAAGACCGCCAGATACGGCCGCGACCGTGCCGCCAGTTCGAGGGCATCGCGAAGCGGGACGGTGCCTCCGGTGGCGGTGGTCGCCACTCCCGCGTCGCGCTCGATATCGTCGATCTTCAGGGTCAGGATCGTGGTGACCGGCACACCGCGGTGGCGGCCCAGCTTCTCGGCCACGATTCCGGACGACAGGATCAGCTTCACCGCGTCGTGGTTGCGCTGAGCCACGGAGCGATTGTCGCGGCGAGCAGCCGCGGCCAGAACGGCCGGATCGGCGGAATCCACCTCGGCCGCTGGGCTTTCCGAGTCATCCGGGTTGGCCACGCCGGGGCGGGCGTATTTGGCCAGCAGCGGATCCAGCAGGGCCCGCAATACCGGGTCGATCTCACCCCGGATCGGGGACATGCCGTCGGGGCGCTGGCGTCCGACCGTGAGGCCGCGCATGCGGGCGCGATCGTGCTCATCCGTCAGTCGGCCGTCCGGGTCGAGATGGGCCAGGATCTTGTCGCCGATCTTGCCCAGGTCGTCCGGGGAGCCGGTGCGCGCGAATCCGGCCAGGATCTCCTCGGCGGCTTCGCGATCGGCGGATGTCGCGCCGCGCGGGACCCGGTTCATTACAGCGGCGATCCCGCGGGTGTGGTCGGCAGAGATCTCACCCTCGGCCAGCGCCCTCGCCGTCTCCGGCAGTTTCGGGTCGACCTGGTCACCGCTCATGTCGTGGAAAGTGCCCACCCACGCCGCCTGATGCACCCGAGCCCCCGCGTCGGCGCTGGACACTCGGAGAGTCTCCATGAGGAACCGTTTGATGCCCTTGCTACCGAACCGGGCTGGCAGCGACCGTTCCTCCGCCTCGACCAGCAACCGATGTTGCAGTGAAACCAGCCGCCGCGCAGCGCGTTCCGCCTCCTGCATGACCTCGATGACCTCGGCGTCGGTCAGCGGTGTCAGCGGCAGCGCGAACAGATCGGAGACGGCGGTGTGCAGCAGGCCGACGGCCTGCTCACCAGATCCCTCCCCCATCGAATGCATGTTCGAATTCTACCGAAAATCTATCCCCGCCAACAGACCCGCACCGATGTGAATCAGAGCATTCCACACTGATCAAGCGACCGAAACCCCGTGCTGGTCAACCCTTTTCGCCGAGACTCTCACTCGACCACGATGGCCCGCTCCGGGCAGCCCTGCTCGGCCTCCCGAACGGCTTTCTCGTACTCCACCGGCACGTCGGTCATGGTGACCTCGGCATAGCCGTCGTCGGTGAGGTCGAAGACCTCCGGGCAGGCGCCCAGGCAGATGCCGTGGCCGCGGCAGCGGTCCTCGTCGACCGTGACCTTCATCGGGTGGCCTCCTTGACGTCGAATTCCAGGTGCAGCGAGGTGAGGCCGCGCAGGATGAACGTGGGCAGGTAGTGGTAGTTGCGGGCGTCGGCGGGGCCGTGCACGCTCTCGTCGATCCGGAAGTCGGAGGTGCGCTCGAGCAGGCGCTCGATGGCCACCCGGGCCTCCGCGCGGGCCAGCGGCGCACCGGGGCAGGTGTGCGGGCCGCGACCGAAGGCCAAGTGCGAGCGGGCATTCGAGCGTGCCGCCTCGAAGGTGGTCGGATCCTCGAAGCGCCGCGGATCGCGGTTCGCCGCGCCGTTGACCACCATGAGGACCGTGCCCACCGGCACCTCGGTCCCGCCGACCGTGGTCGGGCACTTGGCCAGCCGGAAGTCGCCCTTCACCGGGCTCTCCATCCGCAGCGACTCCTCGATGAAATTCTGGATCCGGCTGCGATCCTCGCGCAGGTACTGCTGGATGTCCGGGCGCTCGGCCAGCAGCTTCAGCGCCGAGCTGAGCAGGCGGACGGTGGTCTCCTGGCCGGCGGAGAACAGATTCGCCGCCACCCGCACCACATCCAGCACCTCGGGCTGCCGGCCGTCCGGGAAGGTCGCGGTGGCCATGCTGGTCAGCACGTCCCCGGTCGGATTCGCCCGCCGGTCCTCGACATATGCCGAGAACCGCTGATACAGGAACTCGATCGGGTTGTGCGACATGCCTTCCCCGTCGGTACTGCCGACGCTGGAGCCCTCCCGGTGCGGATCGCGCTGCAGCGCCTGCAGGAACTCGTGCTGATCGGCCTCCGGCACGCCCAGCAGATCGGCGATCACGTGCAGCGTGAACGGCCCGGCGAACTCCCGGATGCAGTCGCCGCCGGTAACCAGGTACTGATCCAGCATCCGGTCGGCGATGGCCCACATCGCCGACTCGTTCTCCTTGAGACGCTTCGGCGTGATCAGCCGCATGAGCAGGGCGCGGTGATCGGTGTGCACCGGCGGGTCCAGTGTGGGGAGCTGATCGCTCATCGGCAGCGTGTCGCGGTGCTCGGCGATGAGGGCGTCGACATCGGACGACTCGTCGAGCGGCACCGGAAAACCCGGGAACGGGCCGGTCACCGAGACGCACGAGGAGAACCGCTCGACGTCGTTGTAGACCTCGAGCGCCTCGTCGTATCCGGTCACCATCATCACGTCGTGGTGTTTCTCCCGCGTCACCGGGCATTTCGCCCGCAGCGAGTCGAAATAGGGATACGGATCGTCGACCAGTTCCCGCCCGAGGAAGAAATCCAGATCTTCGAAGTTGCTCACGGCTCGACGGTTCCCTTCGACACCCGCGACCAGCACGCCCTCCGGACCGTTCGCCAGTCGACTTTCGTGATTGAGAATCTGCCTCTCATCTGTGAGTATGAGATTTCCACATCTGTAGCCCCGCGTCAACCAGAGGACCGGCACCATGCCCCATGATCCCGCCGCGGACCAGCGGTTCTTCCAGGCGACCACCCGCGATTTCCTCGCGAGCACCATGCCCGTCACGACCGTGCGCGAACTCGGCGAGTCGGGTACGGGTTTCGAGCGCGACTGGTGGCGCCGCGCCGCCGAACTCGGCTGGACGGCCATGCTGGTGCCCGAAAGCCTGGGCGGCGGAACGATTTCCGGCCGGCCCATGACCGAACTCGCCCTGGTCGCGACCGAACTGGGCCGCGCGTGCGCCCCCGGGCCGTTCGTCACCACCAACGCCGTGCTGGCCGGTCTGGCGCCCCACGCCGAGGGGCTGAGTGACGTGGTAGCGGCTGTCGCGTCCGGCGAAAAGATCGTGACATGGGCGGTATACGAGCCCGGCCGAGGTTTGGACGTCCTGGGCCTCGGCGCGCCTGCCCCGTATTCCGCGGCACCTGGACCTCTTGCCACCCGCGCAGAACCGGATGGCAAGGGCTACCGTCTGACCGGGGTCAAAGACCGCGTCGAGGCGGGTGATCAGGCAGATCTGTTCCTGGTGACCGCCGCGGGCCCCGAGGGACCGATCCAGGTGCTCGTCCCCGCCGATTCACCGGGCGTGACCGTGGAGCCCGCGTGGACGCTGGATCTGGTGCGGCGGACCGCGCGGGTGTCGTTCGAGGATGTCGTGGTCCCCGCCGACGGCGTCGCGCACACCGGCCCGGATGCCCACGGCGCGATCCAGGCGCAGGCGCTCACCGCTGCGCTCCTCACCGCTGCCGAGACAGCCGGGGCGACCGGCACCGCCCTCGATGCCACGCTGGGCTGGCTGTCGGACCGCTACACCTTCGGCCGGCCGCTGGCCTCCTATCAGGCGCTCAAGCACCGCATGGCGGACAACAAGACCTGGCTGGAGGCCTGCCGGGCGACCGCGACCGCCGCCGCGGCGGCCTGGGACGACGATCCGGCCACCGCCGCCGAGGCCGTCAGCATCGCGAAATCCTATGTGGGAGCGAAGGCTCCCGTGATCGCCCAGGACTGCGTGCAACTGCACGGCGGCATCGGTGTCACGTGGGAGCACGACCTGCACCTGTACCTGCGGCGAATCACCCTGGGCCGCGCGCTGTACGGCACCCCGGAGGAACACCGCCGCCACATCACCGACCTGCTCGCCGCCGCCTGAACCGACGCGAGAACCCCAGAGCCGCACCGACACTCAAGGAAGGCGTCGCCGCCATGACCACCGATACGGAGCCCGCCACCGCCCTCGAGCCCGTCGCGGAATTCCGCGCACGCGCGCGCGAGTGGCTGCGGGAGAATCTGCCGCCCGCTTCCCCGCCGGACGGCGACGCCTACAGCGAGGAGTCGTGGGACCGCGCCCGGCAGTTGCAGCGCATCCTCTACGACGGTGGATTCGCCGGGATCTGCTTCCCCGTGGAATACGGCGGCCGCGGCCTGACCCCGGCCCATCAGCAGGCTTTCACCGAGGAGTCCAATCCGTACGAGATGCCGCTGCTGCTGAACGTGCCCACGCTGGCCATCTGCGCGGCGAGCCTGCTCGATATCGGCACCGAGGATCAGAAGCGCGCTCATCTGCCCGCCGTGCTGCGCGGCGAGGAACTCCTGGTGCAGTTCCTGTCCGAACCGCGCGGCGGCTCGGATCTGGCCGGGCTCACCACCCGCGCAGACCGCGACGGCGAGCGCTGGATCCTCAACGGCTCCAAGATCTGGAGTTCCGGCGCGTACGCCGCCGACTACGGACTGTGCCTGGCCCGCACGAACTGGGAGGCGCCCAAGCATCGCGGCCTCACCCTGTTCCTGGTGCCGGTGCACGCCGAGGGCGTGACGGTGCAGCGGATCAAGCAGGTCACCGGCTCGACCGAGTTCTGCCAGGAGTTCTTCGACGACGTCGCGCTGCCGCCGGAGTCGGTGCTGGGCCGCGTCGACGAGGGCTGGGAGGCCGCGACACTGCTGCTGAACCACGAGCGGGCCGCACTCGGCGGCACCTCGCCTTACACGAGCGGCGCGCGCCCGCACCTGGGCGGCGAGGTGGACCAGCTGCTCCAATTGGCGCGCGCCACCGGGCATTTGGACGATCCCCGCACCCGGGAGGATATCGGCGAGGCGCGGGCCATGAACGTCGTGCGCGATCAGCTCATCGATCACGTCACGGCGGCCATTCTCAGCGGTGAGCTGCCGCCCTCGGCGGGCGCGATCACCCGGCTGTTCAGCGCCGAGAACGCCTGGCTGCAAACGGATGCGGCGGTGCGCATCGCCGGATCGGCGGCCGCCACGCACGCTTCGGGCGACCCGGCCGACACCGAGAAGGTCGGCCTCGACTATCTGTTCCGGGCGGCGTGGAGCCTGGCGGGCGGGAGCACCGAGATGGCGCGCAATGTCATCAGCGAGCGCGTGCTCGGCATGCCACGCGAATACGCCGCCGATCGCAATGTGCCGTTCAACCAGGTCGAGCACGGACGCCGGTGAGTTACCGAAAGGGCAGTAGGGACAATGCGTTTCATCTTCCACTACCCGGAGATCTCGGGCAGCGACGGCCACCTGCTGGACGCGGGACCCCTGCCGGAGGTCGCCGAGGCGGCCGAACGGCACGGGTTCGACGCGATCTCGCTGAGCGAGCATCCCGCGCCGGGTGCGCGCTGGCTGGGCGCGGGCGGGCATCAGACCCTCGATCCGTTCGTCGCTCTCGCCTTCGCGGCCGCGGCGACCGAGCGGCTGCGGGTGCTCACGTACCTGTCGGTCGCGCCGTACCGCAATCCGATGCTGCTGGCGAAGGCGGCGGCCACCTTGGACACGCTCTCCGGCGGCCGCGTGACGCTCGGGCTGGGCGCCGGGTATCAGAAGAGCGAATTCCATGCGCTGGGCGTGGATTTCGACGAGCGCAATGCCCTGTTCGACGAGGCGCTCGAGGTGCTGCCGCGGCATTGGAGCGGTGAACCGTTCAGTTACGCCGGTCGACACTTCAGCGCCCGCGACGTGGTGGCCCTGCCGCGTCCGGTGCAGCGGCCGATCCCGATCTGGATCGGCGGCAACTCCGCCCGCAGCCGCCGCCGCGTCACCGAGCACGCGCAGGGGTGGATCCCGATGACCGGCGGCGCGGAGCTGAGCACCACGGCCCGCACGCCGGCGCTGGGCACGGTCGCGGAGATGGCCCGCGCCATGAAGCGGATCCGCGCCGATGCCCTGGCCGCCGGCCGGCAAGGGCACATCGATCTGGTGTATTCCTATCAGGGCGAGGGCATCTCGCAGCCCGAGCGCGATGCCGACCGCCATCGCGCGGCGCTCACGGAGCTGTCGGAGGCGGGCGTCGACTGGGTCGTGGTGTCCCACCGGACCGGCGACTCTCGCTCGACCCTGGACTTCCTGGCGGCCTTCGGGGAGACCTATCTGCACCGGGCGGCGCGATGAGCTGGTTCGAGGAGCGGGCGGGGCTGGACGGGACGGTCGCCGTGGTCACCGGTGGCGCGGGCGGCCTCGGCCGGGCGATCGTGACCGATCTCGCCGTCAACGGTGTGCGAATCGCGGTGCTGGACAAGGATACCGAGGCGGCGGCCGAGCTGCGGCAGGCCCTGGACGAGGAGAGTCGCGACGCTCTCGTAGAGGTCGGCGACGCCCGTGATCCCGAGGTCTTGGCCGCGCTGTTCGATGCCGTGGACGCGCGCTGGGGACGGGTGGACACCCTCGTCAACGTGGTCGGCGGCACCTTCCGCGCCCCGTTCGCGGAGACGGCGGCGAAAGGCTGGGACGCCCTGATCCGCACCAATCTCGGCACCGTGCTGAATGCCTGCTCGCTGGCCGTTCCCCGCATGCGTGCAGGTGGCGGCGGCAGCATTGTGAACATGACGACGATCGAAGCCCACCGTGCCGCACCGGGTTTCGCTGTCTACGCGGCCGCCAAAGCCGCCGTGGAACAGTTCGCTCGAACTCTCGCCGTCGAGGTCGCCCCCGACGGCATCCGGGTCAACAACGTAGCACCCGACTATGTCCCGACCCCCGCCCTGGCCCGACTCCCCCACGCCGACAACGCCTTACACGACCCGGCGGGCGTCCGCGTCGCCATCCCCATGGGCCGAGTCGGCACACCCACGGACATCTCGCACTGCGTGGTCTTCCTGGCCTCAGCGCTCTCGACCTACCTCACCGGCACCACCCTCCACCCCGACGGCGGCACCCACGCCTCCTCCGGCTGGTTCAACTGGCCCGAGCAGGGCTGGGCCAACCACGCGCCGCTCGGCCTCCTGAACAACGAGGCCCGAAAACAGAGTGGTACATAGTATTCGGCAGCCATCATGCCGCCGTCGACAACTCTTTTCCCGGCACGCTTTTGGCCGGGAACCACCGCTGGCCACTGTGGATTCCGGCCAAAAGCGTGCCGGAAAAAGAAGGAGTGGCTGAGGGCGCGTGGTTGTTGGGCCCCGTCACCGCCCCCGCCACTGCGGCTTTCGTCTCTCCGCGAAAGCTCGAGGTCCCTCCTGAGCGTCTTCGCTCATGTAGCACTCGACAGCGGCGTGACGGGCGGCCTGGAGGGCGGCAGAACGGCCCATTTCGGTGGCGAGCATGACCGTGTCGCGGGCCGCGCGGACCGACAAGGGGGCGCCTGCGAGGATGGTCGTGGCCAGATCTATTGCCGTGTCGAGGAGTTCGGAGGGCTCGGCGACGCGGTTCACCAGCCCGATCTCGTAGGCCCGGCGGGCATCGATGGGCTTGCCGGTGAGCAGCAGCTCCATCATGATCCGCTGCGGAATCATATGGATCAGCGGCGCGGCCCACGGGGAGCTGCGGCCCACCTTCACCTCGGTGACGGCGAAGGTGGCGGTGGTGCTCGCCACGCATAGGTCGCAGGCCTGGGCGATCATCCAGCCGCCGGCGAAAGCCGCGCCGTTCACCGCGGCGATGGTGGGTTTGGACAGTTCGAGGGTGTCGTAGGGCAGCGGGAACATATCGCGCGGCGGCACGCCCATGCCGCTGCCGACCATCTCCTCGAGGTCGCCGCCCGCGCAGAACGCCTTCGTGCCCGCGCCCGTGAGGATCGCGACACGTAGCGCGGGGTCGTGCTCGAACCGGTCCCACGCCTCGAACAGCCCGGCCCGCACGTCCGCCGACAGGCAGTTGCGGCGCTCGGGCCGGTTCAGGGTGAGCACGGCGATCCCGTCCGGGCGGGCCTCGAAGAGTACGGCGTCCGACATCAGAATCCTCTCCGCTGGATCTCGTGCGCCGCACGCTCCAGCTCTTCGCGGAAATCGGGGTGCGCCACCGCGATCAGCCGCCGCGTGCGCTCGGCCAGCGTGCGTCCCGCGAGTTCGGCCGCGCCGAATTCGGTGACGATCACATCGACGTCGGTGCGCGCGGTGGTGACCGGCCCGGTGAGCGCCGCGGTGATCCGGCTGACGGTGCCGCCCTTGGCCGTCGCGGGCAACGCGATGACGGCGTGCCCGCCCGGCGACCGCATACCGGCCCGCACGAAGTCCACCTGTCCGCCGGTGCCGCCGATATAGGCCGCGCCGCTCTGCTCGGCATTGACCTGACCGGTGAGATCGACCTCCACCGCGGAGTTCACGGTCACCAGCCGTTCGAGCTGCGAGAGCACCCCCGCGTCGTGCGTATATCCGGTCGCGCACATGCGAATAGCGGGATTCCGGTCCGCGAACCGGTACAGGCGCTCGGTGCCGATCAGCGCACCCGTCACGGACACACCACGGTCGATCTTCTTGCGCGCGTTGGTGATCACCCCCGCCTCGACGAGATCCACCAGCCCGTCACCGATCATCCCGGAGTGCACCCCGAGGTCCGCTCGGTCGTGCAGCAATCGCAGGATGCCGTCCGGCACCGCTCCGATACCGGTCTGCAACACCGCGCCGTCCTCGATGTAGGCGGCGGCGTGCTCGGCGATGGCGGCGTCCACCGGACCGATCCGCGCGGGCGGCACCTCTGCCGGAGTCCTGGAAACCGTGACCGCGTAATCGATCTCGGACGCGGACAGTCGCTCGCCGGATGTCCACGGCACCCGATCGTTCACCTCCGCGACCACCACCCGCGCGGCCGCGACCGCCGCCCGCACGTAGTCGCTGATGAGCCCGAAACTGTGCTCGCCGTTCTCGTCGGCCGGACTCACCTGGACGAAAGCCACGTCGCAGCCGAGGATTCCGGCCTCGATGAGCGGCCCGACCCGGCTGACGTGACACGGCACGATCGCCAGCCGATGCTCCTTGGTCACCGCGCGCAGCGCACCGATGGCCCCCATACTCGACAGCGCGAAGGAGTCCGTGGCGGCCGGGGTGAACAACCCGGAGAAGCTCGTGGCGATGAAGGCCGACAGCCGGCCGATCTCCGCGCCCTGCGCGATCAGCGCCTCGACCAGCGTGGTCGGCTCGCCGCACGCCTGTCCCATCACGATGCGGTCGCCGGGCCGCAGGATCTCCCGCAGATCCAGGTCCACGGCGTCGATCACGGCCGTCATCACCGCACCCGCCCGTTCGTGCCGGCGGACGGCCGGAACCGGCGCACCACCTCCTCGGTATCCGCGCCGAGCCGGGGCGCGGGCCCCGCCACATGCCCGGGCGTGCGAGAGAACCAGGCCGGCGGCCCCGGGAACCGCACCGGCCCGTAGTCGCTGTCCACGGTCTCGAAGAAGCCGGAGTCCAGCAGGTGGGGATTGTCGAACAGCTCGTCCAGTGAACGCACCGGAGCGCACGGAATATCCAGTCCGCGCAGCAGTTCCAGCCACTCGTCGGTGGTGCGCTCGGCGAAGGTCTCGGCGAGCAGGGCGTAGACGGTGTCGATGCGGGCGGCGCGCTGCTCCAGCGTGGCGAATTCCGTTCCGGCCCAGTCGGGTTGCACCGCCGCGACGAACGCCGTCCACTGCTTGTCGTTGTAGACCAGCGCGGAGATATACCCGTCGGCCGTGCGATAGGGCCGCCGGTTGGGCGCCACCGCGCGCGGATAGGCCGCACTCCCCAGCGGCGGCCGGAACATCGCCCCGTTCGCGTGCTCGACGAGCATGAACGCCGCCATGGTCTCGAACATCGCGACCTCGACCTCCTGGCCCTCGCCGGTCCGCTCGCGATGGAACAGCGCCATCGTCGTCGCGTACAGCGCGGTGAGCCCGGCGACCTTGTCTGCCATGATCGTGCCGACATAGCCCGCGGCGCCGGTCAATTGCTCCTGGACGAACGGCAGCCCGCACTCGGCCTGGATGGTGTCGTCGTAGGCGGTGAGATCGGCGTCGCGCCCGCGCCGCCCGTACCCGTAGCAGTTGGTGTAGACGATCGCCGGATTCAGCGCCGCCACCTCCTCGTACCCGAAACCCAGCCGCGCGATCGCCGCGGCGCGCATCGAGTGGATGAACACGTCGCCGTGCGCGATGAGATCGCGCAGCGCCGCCTTGCCGTCCTCGGATCTCAGATCCAGGACCACACTGCGTTTCCCGCGGTTGACGTTGACGAAGACCCCCGCCATCCCGCGTTCGGGCCCCACCGAGATGTAGCGGGTGTTGTCCCCCGCCGGGGGTTCGATCTTGATGACCTCCGCGCCCATATCGGCCATGATCTGCGTGCAATACGGGCCCATGACCATCGCCGTCAGGTCGATGACACGGATTCCGGACAGCGGACCTGAATATTCCATCGCCACGTCCTCGTTCGCGACCGCACCCCGCGCCGGGCGGACGGCTCGGCGTTCTCGGCGCATTCCGGTCTATCTGATGAATCTTTGTAAGGATAGTGATATCAAGGACTGCGTGGACAGTGTCAATGGCGCGAGCCCGCTCCGGCCGATCGCCCGGGTCCTCGATGCCGCCGTCGCCGCACGGCCCGACGCCCCGGCGATCGAGGCCGCCTCGGGCGCTTGGACTTACGCCGAACTCGACGACCGGGCCGACCGCGCGGCGGCCGCGCTCTGGTCGCTGGGCGTGCGTCCCGGCGACCGGGTGGCGGCCTGCCTGCCCAACGATCTCGACATCGTCGCCGCCTTCCACGGCGCGCAGCGCGTCGGCGCGGTCTGGGCGGGTATCGGCGAGGCCCTGTCGCCGAGCGAGCAACAGCACCTGGTCGACCTGTGCGCGCCCGCCGCCGTCCTGGCCGGGCCCCGCTGCCGCGTGGACTCCCCCGCCACCGTCGACCCCGAGCGCTGGTCGGCGCTGCTGCGGACCGCTCCCGCCGCGCCGCGCCTGGACCACGATCTCGACGCCCCGGCCGGAATCGCCTTCACCAGCGGCACATCCGGAGCGCCCAAGGCCGTGGTGCACAGCCAGCGCAATCTGCTGCTGCCCGGCGCGGTCCTGGTCGCCACCCGCGGCTGGGGCCCGGAGTTGCGCAAGGGCGACAGCTTCCCGTTCACCGTGCTCAACATGCTGGTGCTGTCGACGCTGCTGACCGCGCAGGCCGGCGGCTGTGCGGTGGTCATGGACCGCCGCGACGTCGAGGGCGTCGCCGAGTGGATCGCCCGGCATCGGGTCACGGTCTGGAACGGCGCCCCGGCCCAGCTCTACGATCTCGCCCGCCGCCCGAATCTCGACCTCGGCTCGCTGCGGGAGGTGTGGAGCGGCGCGAGCGACACCCCCGATTCGGTGCGCACCGCCTTCGCCGAGGCCCACGGCCCGGTGCCGCGCGCCACCTACGGCCTGACCGAGGCGCCGACCGTCGTCTCGATCGATCCGCCCGGCACGGAATGGGTCTCCGGCGCCAGCGGCCGGGTGCTGCCGCAGTACGACGTCGCCGCCTACGACGACGCGGGCGTGCGCCTCGCGCCCGGCGAACCCGGCGAACTGCGGCTCGCCGCCGCGACCACGGGCCCATGGGCCGGGCTGTGGACGCCGGCGCTCGGCTACTGGGTGGACGGCCGCGTGGAAGCTGGTGCCCCGGGCCCGTTCCCGACCGGCGATATCGGCACGGTCGATGCCACGGGCACGCTGTCGGTGCTGGACCGCAAGAAGATGGTGATCATCCGCGGCGGGGCGAATATCTACCCGCTCGAGATCGAGCGCGTCCTCGGCGCGCACCCCGGTATCGCCAAGGTCGCGGTCTGCGGGATCCCCGACGAGCGCCTCGGCCAGAAGGTGGCGGCGCTGATCGAAAGCGTCGGCCCGGCAGTGGATTTCGAGGAACTCGAGGCGCTGTGCCGGAGGGAGCTGGCCGGGTACAAGGTGCCGGAGATCTGGTCACGGGTGGACGCGTTGCCCCTCAACGCCATGGGGAAGATCGAACGCACCCGCCTCGCGGACCTTGTCTCACCGACCGGAGGGCAGTCGTGAGCATGTCATCTCGGAGGCGTCCATGAGCAATCCACTGGACCGTCTCACCGACCTGTTCGGCCTCGAAGGCAGGGTCGCGATCGTGACCGGTGCGTCGTCGGGGCTGGGCGAGGCCGTCGCGGAAAACCTTGCCGCCCTCGGAGCACGAGTGGCGGTGGTGGCGCGGCGTGGCGATCGGCTGGCCGACCTCGCCGCGCGGATCGGCGGCCATCCCGTGACCTGCGATCTCACCGAAGATACAGCCGCTGTCGTCCCGGCGGTCACCACGGCGCTGGGACCACCCGAGATCCTGATCAACGCCGCCGGCAACCGATTCTCCGAGGCGCCGGCCGAATCCGAGACGCCCGAGGAGATCCAGCGGACCCTCGCGCTCAACCTGGTCGCGCCCTTCCGCCTGGCGCAGGCGGTGTTCCCGCACATGCGCGCCCGCGGGCGGGGCTCGATCGTCAACATCTCCTCGATCAGTGGCCGCGTCGGCGTGCCCGGCATCCCGCAGGCGTCCTACGCGGCCGCCAAATCCGGGCTCTCCGGGCTCACCGCCGAACTGGCCGTGCAGTGGGCCCGGCACTCGATCCGGGTGAATACGGTGGCGCCCGGATTCTTCCGCAGCGAGATCACCGACAGCCTCTACGACGACGAACGCGGCGCCGCGTACCTGCGCCGCAACACCCCGCTCCCCACCGAGGCGAAGGCCGAGGACATCGTCGGCGCCGTCGTCTGGCTCACCGGCGACGCCGCCCGGTACGTGACCGGTCAGACCATCGTCGTCGACGGAGGCTGGACCGCCCGCTGACCGGCGGCGATTGACACCCCGAACCAGGAATGGAAGCATTATTCGCACCAATGGAGAATCACATTCTCACAAATGTTATCTCCACTGGCGGAGAAAGGAACTCGCTGGCGATGTTTACGGCACTGCTCATCGACAAGGCCGATACGGGCCCGCAGGTCGCCCACACGACCGTGACTGATGCGGACCTACCGGAGGGGAATGTCCGCATCGACGTCGCGTACTCCACCCTCAATTACAAAGACGCCCTTGCCATCACGGGAAAGTCACCGATCGTGCGCTCCTACCCGATGGTGCCGGGCATCGACCTCGCCGGCGTGGTCGCCGAGAGCACGCACCCCGACTGGTCGGCCGGTGATTCGGTGGTCCTCAACGGCTGGGGCGTCGGCGAGAGCCACTGGGGCGGGCTGGCCCAGCGCGCCCGGCTGAACGGCGACTGGCTGGTACCCCTGCCCGACGCGTTCACCGCGCGCCAGGCGATGTCGATCGGCACCGCGGGCTACACCGCGGCGCTCTGCGTCGACGCGCTGCTGCGCCACGGCGTCGAGCCGGAGCAGGGCGAGATCCTGGTGACCGGCGCGACCGGCGGCGTGGGCAGTATTGCCATCGCGCTGCTGGCCAAGGCCGGGTTCACGGTGGCCGCCGCCACCGGCAAGTCGGCCGAGGCCGCGTATCTCCAGGAGCTGGGCGCGACCACCGTGGTCGACCGCGCCGACCTGGGCGAGCGCGGCAAGCCCCTGCAGAAGGAACGCTGGGCGGGCGCGATCGACACCGTCGGCAGCCACACCCTCGCCAACGTCTGCGCCCAGACCCGCTACGGCGGCGCGGTCGCCGCCTGCGGCCTGGCCCAGGGCATGGACTTCCCCGCCACGGTCGCGCCCTTCATCCTGCGCGGGGTGACGCTGCTGGGCATCGACAGCGTCCAGGCCCCCAAGCCCCGCCGCCTCGCGGCCTGGACCCGCCTGGCCCGCGATCTCGATCCGGCCGCACTGGATTCCATCGCCACGGAGATCTCCCTGGAGGAGTCGATCGCCGCGGCGGACCGGCTCGTCGGCGGGACCGTGCGCGGCCGCTTCGTCGTCGACGTGAATCGCTGAGGAGTACGCCGTGACCGAGAAGAAGACCGATTCCGCCGTCGAACTGGACCTGAGCGATGTCGACCACCGGGTCGGCAAACCGGTCGGCGGCGGTCAGCTGTGGGATCCGTGCAGCACCTCCGACATCCGCCGCTGGGTGATGGCGATGGACTACCCCAACCCGCTGCACTGGGATCAGGAGTTCGCCCGGGAATCGCGATACGGCGGGCTGGTCGCGCCCCAATCCATCGCCGTGGCACTGGATTACGGGCACGGCGCCCAGCCCGCCTGCGTCGGCCACATCCCCGAGAGTCACCTCATCTTCGGCGGCGAGGAGTGGTGGTTCTACGGCTGCCCCGTGCGCCCCGGCGATACCCTGCTGCAGGAGCGGCGCTTCCACGACTACAAGGTCGCGGACACGAATTTCGCCGGGCCGACGATGTTCTCGCGCGGTGACACCACGCACCGCAACCAGAACGGCGCCCTGGTCGCCCGCGAAAGGTCCACCGCCATCCGCTATCTCGCCGCCGAGGCGAAGAAGCGCGGCATGTACGACGACCAGCTCGGTCCCGTGAAGTCCTGGACCGCCGCGGAACTCGCCGCGGTCGACGAGCTGCGGCACGAGTGGCTGATGTCCAATCGCACCGGTGTCTCACCGCATTTCGACGAGGTGAAGGTCGGCGACCGCCTGCCGCGCCGGGTGATCGGCCCGCACACCATCGCCAGCTTCACCACCGAGTACCGCGCCTTCCTGTTCAACATCTGGGGCACCTTCCACTGGACCGCGCCCGCGGGCCTCGCGGATCCGTGGATCAACCAGGACCCCGGGTGGACGGAGGGTTTCGCCTTCGACGAGGAGGGCGCCCGGATCGACCCGCGCCTGCGCGACGGCCTCTACGTCGGCCCCTCCCGCGGCCACATCGACGCCGACAAGGCCGGCGAGGTCGGCATGGCCCGGTCCTACGGCTACGGCGCCACCATGGGCGCCTGGTGCACCGACTACCTCGCCTACTGGGCGGGCAACGACGGCATGGTGCGCCACACCAAGGCCGACTTCCGCCTGCCCGCCTTCGAGGGCGACGTCACCTACTTCGACGCCGAGATCGTCGGCAAGGACGCCGATTCGGTGTGGGGCGTGCCGCTGGTCCAGGTGCGGCTGCGGCTCACCAATCAGGACGGCGGCGTGCTGGTCAAGTGCACCGCCGAAGTCGAGCTGCCGTACTGAGCCGGGAGAACCACGATGGCCACCGACGATACGGCGACAGCGATCGCCGCGGGCCCGCCGCTCGACGAGGAGCCGGGCCTCGGAACGCTCACCCTGCCCGGCTTTCTGCGCGAGGTGACCGCGGCGTACGGGAGCCGCGAAGCGCTTGTCGCCCACCATGATTCCGGGGTCACCCGGTGGACCTACGACGACCTGTGGGAACGCTCGGTGGCGGTCGCGCGCGCCCTGCGCGCCTGCGGGGTGGGCAAGGACAGCAGGGTCGGCGTGCTGATGACGAACCGGCCCGAATGGCTCGCCGCCGTCTTCGGCGCCTCGCTCGCCGGTGGCGTCGCCGTGGCGTTGAGCACCTTCTCCACCCCGGCCGAGCTGGACCACCTGCTCCGGCTGTCCGGGGTGTCGGTGCTGCTGTTCGAACGCGCCGTAGGCAAGCGGGATTTCGCGGCGACGCTGACCGAACTGGAACCGGCGCTGAGTACCACCGCCTCCGGCGCGGTCCGGTCGGCGACCTATCCGTTCCTGCGGCATCTCGCGGTCGTCGGCGAGCCGATTCCGGGCGGCGCGATCGATCCCTGGGAGACGTTCCTCGCCCGCGGCGACGCCGAACCGGCCGAATTGGTCGAGGCGACAGCGGATTCCGTCCAGCCCAGCGATACCGCCGTACTGTTCTTCTCCTCGGGCAGCACCAGCAGGCCGAAGGGGATCCGCAGCGCGCATCGCGGGGTCGCCATCCAGATGTGGCGGTTCCGGCGGATGTACGGCTTCGGACCGGAGGACCACGTCCGCTGCTGGACGGCGAACGGCTTCTTCTGGTCGGGCAATTTCGGAATGGCGCTGGGCGCGACGCTCGCCGCGGGCGGCAGCCTCGTGCTGCAGTCGACCTTCGACGCCAGTGCGGCGCTGCATCTGATGGAGGCCGAACGGGTGAACTTCCCGGTCGCCTGGCCGCATCAGTGGGCGCAGCTGGAAGGCGCGTTGAACTGGACCGCGACCGATCTCGGCAGCCTGCGCTTCGTGGACGTGAGCACCCCCGCCGCCCGCCATCCGCGCGTCTCGACGGACTACACCGAGCCGGGACACGCCTACGGCAATACCGAAACATTCACCATCACCACGTGTTTCGCCGCCAATACGCCCGCCGACGTGATCGCGGGCAGTAGCGGGGAGCCGCTGCCCGGCAATACGATCAAGATCGTCGATCCGCTGAGCGGCGACGTCCTCGCCCGCGGCGATCGCGGCGAAATCTGCGTCAAGGGACCGACTCTGATGCTCGGCTACGTCGGCACGCCCCTGGACGAGACCCTCGACGCGGACGGCTACTTCCACACCGGCGACGGCGGATACCTCGATGAGGCGGGCAGGCTGTACTGGGAGGGCCGCCTCACCGACATCATCAAGACCGGCGGCGCCAACGTCTCCCCCCGCGAGGTGGACGAGGCCCTCACCCCCTTCCCGGGCGTGAAGGTCGCACGCACCGTCGGGGTTCCGCACGACACCCTCGGCGAGGTGGTCGTCGCCTGCGTTGTGCCGCACGCCGATACGGGTCTCGATGCCGAGGGGATCCGGTCCTACCTCCGTGAACGACTGGCCAGCTACAAGGTGCCCCGGCACGTCCTGTTCTTCGCCGAGGAGGACATCGCCCTCACCGGCAGCGCCAAGATCAAATCCAGCGATCTGCGCAAGCTCGCGGCCGAGCGGCTGCCGAGTTCCGGGAGTTAGCGCGCCGCCAGCCCCGAGAAGTCGCGCCGCACAGCGTGATTGCGGTCGGCGAGCGAGCCGAGCGCATGATCGGGGTGCAGGCCGAAGTACTGACGGCGGGTGCGGGTGCTCCAGCGCCGGGCGGATTCGGTGCGGGTCTTGTAGTAGTTGGCGGTGTAGCCGCCGGTGTAGATCCGCAGCAGCATGTATCCGCCCGGATACTCCTTGACCGCCGCGACCTCGAGGAATTCGACGTCGATATCGCTGTCGGGCCGGCCGCGGCGGTTGCGGTGGGTGTGCCCGCTGTGGTGCAGGAAGACACCCGGGGCGGCGCGGTAGATGTCGTGCAGGGCGGCGGCGCTCGACCGGTCCAGGACGAAACCCGGCCCGGCCGGATTGCTCACGGCCGCCGCGAATGTCACCGGGTGATGGCCGAAAACCAGTGTCGGGGCATCGGGTTCGGCCGTCAGCCGTTCGCGCAGGTGGTGCAGCTGGGGTGCGACGAGTGTGCCGCCCGCCGCCCGCAGCCGCGTCGTGTCCAGCCCGATCAGCCGTAGCCCGCCGAGATCGTGCTCGGTGAGGCGCTGCCGCGGGTGGAAGACGCCGCCCCAGTGATCGGCCTCGCGCGGCGCGTCGTGGTTCCCGCGGCACACGAAGTAGTCGCGGCCGAGGTCGCCCCACGCGTCGAGCCGCGCCCGCACCCCACGCGACTGCTCGAGCGTGCCGCAATCGGTGAGATCGCCCGCGACGACGAGATGATCCGCCGCCCGGTCCGGACGGCGCAGATCGTCCAGCAGGGCGTCGAGCATGACGCCGGGGTGATCGTCGGTGTCGTGGCGCAGGCCGGACGGGAATCCGGTCAGCAGCAGTCCGCTGACCCGTTCGCCGTAGTGCAGGTCGTTGGCGAGCGCGATGGTCCGCAGCAGCGTTCCCGGGGGCGGCGCCGCCGTGCTGAATATGCCCGTGCTCTCGGGAGTTCCGGCCCGCCGGGTGACCATCGTCCGGGCCGGTACCGCGCGCTGCCCGCCCGAGTACGCCTCGAACCGGTAGGCGCGCCCCGGCTCCAGGCCGCCGATCTCCGCGTAGTGGTGAGCCGTCGGGCGCTCGTCGAGGTACAGCGCGGGCGCCGTGCCGTACCTGTCCGCGGGCGCCACGCGAACCTCGGTGTCCGCCGGGGCCGGCCGCCATTTCCCGGCCCGGTCCCGTACCCGGGTCGTCCAGGTCAGCACCACCGACGTAGCGGTGACGGTGACCACCTCGAGATCCGAGGCCACGATCGAATCACGCAGTCTCCGACCATGATTCACCTGCCTGTGCACCACCGGCCCGGCGTGTCGCGGCGTCCCGACGGCTACCGCCGCGGCCCCGACCGCCACATTGGCCAGCCATACACTCCGAAGTCGCGTGCTCGCCATGGGGAACCTCCGCCCTCCGCCCTACCCAAGCACGGTAACCCGGTGGATTGAACATCACGGACCCACCACTTGACGCCCCGGCCTACATCGTCCGACGAACGCGACCGTGAACACCCCGCCGGGAACTACCGTGCGGGCCGGCCGTACCGCGTGTAGATCGCCGCGCCCGCCGCCTCGGTCTCCCGGCATTCGAGATCCACGGTGCGGCCTTCCGGGAACAACCGGTCGCCGCTGCCGAGGGCGGTCGGGAAGGTCAGCAGCCGGTACTCGTCGACGAGGTCCTCGCCCATCAGCGCGTGCACGATGCTCGGGCTGCCGGTCACGATCACGTCCCGCTGCTCGCGCTTGACCGCATCGATGAGATCGCCGTCGACGAGCCGCGAATTCTGCCACGCCGAGACGTCCGTCAGGGTGCGGGAGGCGACCAGTTTCGCCACGCCGTTCATGCGCGCGGCGAACGGGTCGTCGCGGCCCGGCCAGAATCCGGCGAACAGCTCCCAGGTCTTGCGGCCCAGCAGCATGACCCCGTCGTCCAGCATCGTCCCGAGCCGGAACTTGTCTCCCGCGACCGTTTCGGGGCCGTAGCGGAACGCCCACCCACCGGTCGGCGTGCCCGCGCGGCCGTCCGGGTCGCTCAGCCGTCCGTCCAGCGTGACGAATTCGATGACGATGACGCTCATGATCTTGTCCTTGGGTTCGATCGGATCTTTCACCGGTATCTACCGGCGGGATCGTCCCGACTCATCGCTGTGCCGCGAAATTTTTCCGGAAGTTCGAAGGCGGCGAGCACGCCGGGGTCCGCGAAGACGACATTGCGCGCGATCCGGCCGCCCGTGACGGTGAAGACCTGCAACGTATGCAGGCGATATCCGCCGTCCGTCGCCGCGGCGTAGGCGGCCAGCGCGGGCTGGCCGTTGGCGGTGAGCGGCCGCATGCGCCAGTCGGTTCCGCGCATCGCGAACACCCGATCCAGGAACCGGCCGTAATCGCGACTGCCGCGGTACCACAGCGGCACCGGCGGCATCTCCATGACGGCGTCGGTGGTGACCAGCCGCACAAGGGCGGGCACGTCCGCGTTCTCGAAGGCCTGGGCGTAGCGACGGATCACGGCCCGCACCTCCGGATCGTCCGGTTCGGTGACCTGGTCCAGGCCCGGCACGTCCGCCAGCGCCGCGCGAGCGCGCTGTAGTGCGCTGTTGACGGCGGCGACCGAGGTCTCCAGCTGCCGGGCGACCTCGGCGGCACTGAACTCCAGCACCTCGCGCAGGACCAGGACGGCCCGCTGGCGCGGCGGCAGCAGTTGCATCGCCGCGATCAGCGCCAGGCGGAGATCGTCGCGCGCCGCGGTCTCGAAGCGCACGTCCGGATACGGCTGCAGCCAGGGAATATCGAGTGCGGGAAGCAGGTCCGCGCCCGGATCGTCGGAGGCCGCGCCCAGCCCGGACGGCAACGCCCGCCGCGCCCGGCCGTCCAGCGCGGTGAGACAGGCGTTCGTCGCGATCCGATACAGCCACGTCCGCACCGACGCCCGCGTGCTGTCGTACCGGTCCCGCGCCCGCCACGCCCGCAGCATCGTCTCCTGCACCACATCCTCGGCCTCGTGCACCGACCCGAGCATCCGGTAGCAGTACCCGATCAACTCACCCCGATAGGCCTCGAACTCCGACACCCGCCCATACAAGCACCCTGCCCCACCCCGAGCCACTCACCAGCGACAAGTCCCGCCATAGCTAGGGGGGACCGGCGCGTCAACCCCGCTGGACATTGCGGGCGGAACGGCATTGCCGGAGGAAGCGCGCGCGGCCTTTGGTGATGATTCACATCGGTAGGGGCACAACACTTGTCACCGGATTGCGCGAAAGGCTCGTATACAGGACTATCGGGAGCGAACGACCAGGATTCCCATCCCACCCGTCGACGCCCGGCGGGACAGGTCGTCGCCGGGCCGTCACCGATCGAAGCTCGGCCATATGACTGCACCGGATCCGTTGTCGCACAGTACCTTCGTGCACGCGGACGGAAGACTGGCGGAGGTCATGTGCCAGGTGCACCTCATGGCCCTCACTCCTCCGCGAGCCTGGGAACTCTGGGACATCCACCGCACCCACCGCCCCGACGAATGCCTCGTCCACCTGGAATCGGCGTATCTGCTGCTGGTGGAGGAAGGGTCGTGAGTACCGGTGATCAGGGCCGGTCCGGCGTCGTGGCGAGGTGGGCGTTGACGCGGCCGAGGAGGTCGAACAGCTGGGCGCGCTCGTCGGCGGCGAGCGGGGCCATGATGTGTTCGTTGACGACGTCGAGGATGCGGTCGAGTTCGTCGAGGCGGCGGCGGCCGGCGGCGGTGACGGTGATGATGTTGCGGCGCTTGTCGTCCGGGTCGGGGGTGCGGCGGGTCCAGCCGTTGTCTTCCAGGTCGTTGAGGACGGCGACGAGGTCGCTCTTGTAGACGCGGGTGCGCGCGGACAGGGCCGCCTGGCTCGCGGGGCCCAGCTCGGCGAGGACGGCGAGCACCACGAAGTGATCCTTGTGGGCGCCCACCGCGCGCAGCGCGTCACCCGCCACGCGGTGCGTCTGCACCGCCGTCATGCCGACCAGGCGTGAGAGCTGACCCTTCAGTCGCTCGGGCGTCTCGTCGTCGTGGTGGAAGTGCGGATCGCCGCTCGTCTCCATGCGGACAGTTTACCCCTTGCGTTAGTCGCACTAACGATCTACATTCATTGGTGCGACTAACGTTAGTCACACCAACAATATTGGAGAGTCACCATGTCCGACATCGAAACCCTGGTTCGAGACCTCGCCGACCGCGCGGAACTCGCGGATCTGGTTGCCCGCCACAGTCTCTGGATCGACGAGCATCGCTACGACGAGACCGACCGGCTCTTCACCGCCGACGTCGTCGTCAAGTCGCTGCGCGGGGAGTCCAGCGGTATCGACGGGCTCATCGAGCTCGTGCGCGCGGGCCACGACACCTACGCCGCCACTCTGCACAACAAGAGCAACCTCGTCATCGACCTCGACGGCGATACCGCGACGGTGCGGGCCCATGACGTCGCCGTCCTCGTGGTGGACGACAAGACCGAGACGATCGCTGCCGCGGTCCACCGCTACGGGGCGCGCCGCACCGGCGCCGGCTGGCGTTTCGACCGCCTCGAGATCACCCCGATCGCCCTGACCGGAGCCCTCGAGCGAGCCCTCTAGACGCCGCCCGGCTACACGGCGGCGATGATTCCCGCGGTCAGGAGGCCGAGCCCGATCAGCGTGCCCGCGATGACGCCGGCGGCCAGGAACCGGTGGCGTTGGACGCGGGCCGCCCGGACCTCCTGTTCGGTGCGGGTCGAGATCAGGAAGTGGCCCTTGCCCTCCGGTTTGCCGATCACCAGGGGGCCGATCTTGTCGTGCACCTCCCCCAGGATGAACAGGCGCTGGCCGACGGGGATGATCCACTCCTTGTACTCGAATCCGATCGTGGAACTCGACGGGCCGAGCAGGCCGCCGGGAAGCCGGAATCCGAATACCTCGATGCTCTCGGCGTCACCGTGGTGCGGCTCGAATCTGCTCACCGTCTGCACGACGCCGTCGGGCGCGGTGCCGGCCGGGTCCACCCCGATCGTGTTCCCGTGCTCGTCGAGCACCGCGTAGCCCTCCCACGAGGTGTGCTCGGCCACCTTCTCGGTCCGCTTCCGCACCCGCCGGCGCCCGTCCCGGCGCTCGACCTCCTCGTAGTGCCGATCGATCCGATACCGGTACCAGACACATTCCGTCTTCGACAGCTCCGCCGTCAACGGCCCCTCCGGCCGGGGATGCGCAACCCCGACCACCTCACTGATCTTCCGAAACCCCCCACGAGCCCCCAGTTCGTCGGACACCCCCCGAAACTGCTCGAGCTCCGGAATCGACAACGTATCCGCACTGATCATCGCCACCAACTCGGCCTTGGTCCGCCGCATGACAACGAACGCCGCCACCGCACCGACCAGAAGCAGAACACCGAAAACGATCGACACCATCAGCGTTCCCCCCGAACCAAGTCGTGCACGTGCGAATATCCCATCAGATCGGCAGCAGCGGGCCCCAATCTACCGCCGACCTCCGAACCACCGCAGCCTGCGCATTCCCCGTGGGCGGGAGCGCGTGACGAGCTACTTCCCTGTCAGGTGTAGCGGGCAGTAAGCAGGCGGCGGTGAGCGGCTGGGGCGCCGTAGAGGGTTCGGTTGAGGGTGGCTCGTTTGAGGTAGGTGTGCAGGCCGGATTCCCAGGTGTAGCCGACGCCGCCGTGTAGTTGGAGGGCCTTGCCGGTTATTTCTACCGCGGCGGTGGTGGCGTAGGACTTGGCCATCGATGCGGCGGTGGGGGCGGAGTCGGAGGCGGTTGTCTCGGCCTGGACTGCTGCGGTGACGAGGTGGCGTGCTACCCGGGTGTGGACGTGCATGTCGGCGCAGGCGTGTTGGACTGCTTGGAAGGAGCCGATGGGGCGGGCGAATTGGGTTCTGGTGCGGGTGTATTCGATGGTGGCGGAGAGCATGGCTTCGGCGAGGCCGAGGCTGTCGCAGGCCAGGGAGATGGCTGCGCGGGTGTGGAGGTGGCGTAGGGGTGCGGTGGAAGTGAAGTGCCAGAGTGATTCCGGAGGGACGGGGAGGTCGCCGGTGGTGATGTGGCCGAAGATTCGGGTGGTGTCCACGACCGGCTGGTTGGTGATCGTGATACCCGGGGTGGCGGGGTCCATCGGGACGATCACCGTTTCGCCGTCGGGGGTGCGGGCGGGGATCAGCAGGTGGTCTGCGGCGGGGGCATCGAGGACGAAACTCGCGCTGCCGGTGAGGCGTAAGGTGGTCGAGTCCGTCGCGAGGGTGAAGGCTGCTGGACTGGCCGACCACTCCCCCGGCAGCACGAGAACCGGCAGCGCCTCCCCCGCGACCGTGGCATGAAACACCTTGTCCCGCGCTGGATTCGGTGCGAGGAGGTTGAGCGCCGCGATGGAGAGTGTGGCGACGGAGGGGAAAGCCGTGTAGGAGGCCGACCGGCCGATCTCCTCCAGAATTACCGCCAGCTCCGCGAAAGTGGCTCCGGCACCGTCTATTTCGACAGGCGCTTCCAAGCCGAGCCAGCCGGAGCGCGTGATATCCGACCAGTCGACCGGGGTTTCGTGGTCCGTCTTGGCGAGTACGCCCCGCGCCACCGTGCGCAGGTCGTCGTGCAGGTCGTCGTATTCGCCGGTCATCGCGAGGCCGCCGGGTCCCTGGGCAGGCCGAGTCCGCGCTCGGCGATGATGGTGCGCTGGATTTCGCTGGCGCCGCCGGGGATGGTCCACTCCCAGGAGCCGATGAAATCGAGTACCCAGGCCCCCGATTCCCAGCCGCCCGACATCGGCTTGCGGAGGATGGTCTGGGCGGACAGTCCCCCGACCTCGGCGCCGAAATCCGTCAGGCGCTGGAGCAGTTCGCTGTAGTACAGCTTCACGACCGAGGCGTCGGCCGGTCCCACGGCGCCCGCGGCGTGCCGCTCGACGAGATCGCGGCACAACGCGCGCAAGCCGGTCAGCTCGATCTCCCACTGGGCCAGGCGATCCGCCACCACCGGATCATCGATCGGGCGCGCGCCGCCGAGATCGGGCTGCCGGCACGTCTCGACCAGCCAGCGAAATCCCGCGTTGCCCAAGCGCTCTGCCAGCTCCAGCATGGTCAGGCCGCGTTCGGCGCCCAGAGTCTGCTGCGCCACTTGCCAGCCGGTGTTCTCCGCGCCGACGAGCTGGGACGCCGGGATGCGCACCTCGTCCAGGAAGATCTCGCAGAAGTGCGATTCGCCGGTCGCCTGGCGGATCGGGCGGACCTCGATCCCCGGACTGCGCATATCGAGCAGGAAGTACGAGATCCCCTTCCGCTTCGGCGCGTCCGGGTCCGTACGGGCCAGGAGCAGACACCGGTCCGCGTAGTGCGCACCGCTGGCCCACACTTTCTGGCCGGTCACCACGTAGTCGTCGCCGTCACGGCGGGCAGTGGTGCGCAGCGCGGCGAGGTCCGACCCGGCCTCCGGCTCGGAGAAGCCCTGCACCCAGATCTCCCCGTCCAGAATGGCCGGAAGATGCCGCTCGCGCTGCTCGTCCGTCCCCGCGGCCAGCAGTGTCGCGGCGGCATGGTGGATGGCGACGAAGGACAGCACCAGCCGGGGCGCGTCGTGCGCGGCCAGCTCCTGGTACAGCACGATCTGTTCGGGAATCGACATGCCGCCGCCGTACTCGCGGGGCCAGTGCGGGACGGCGTATCCTGCGCCGCGCAGCCGTCGGAACCAATCCTGTTGGAAGCGAACGAATTCCGCGTCCGTCGCCCCCGTCTGGGCGCGACGCCAGTCGGCGGGGATGTGGGTGCGGCACCAGTCCCGGACCTCGGCGCGGAACTCGGTGAGGTCCGGCCCCGTCATCGCGCCCGATCCCGGAGTGCGAGCAGCCGCTCCCGATGGTCGGGCGTCTGCATGGAGACCACTTCGGCGGCGAAACCCGCCTGCATCGGCCCACCCAGGGCCTGCGACAGGTACATGTTGACCACCCGCTTGGTGCCGCGCAACGCTTCCGGCGGCTGAGCAGCCAGGCGATCGGCGAGTTTCCTTGCCTCACCGAGCAATTCGTCCGGCGCGACGGTCCGGCTCGCCAATCCCACCTCGACAGCCGTGGCGGCGTCGATCCGGTCACCGGTGTAGAGGAATTCCCGGGTGCGCAGGATGGGGGTCAGCAGCGGCCAGAACGCCGCGCCCCCGTCACCCGCCACCAGTCCGACCGCCACGTGCGGGTCGGCGAGGTAGGCCCGCTCCGACATCAGCACCACATCGCACAGCACGGCGATACTGGCGCCCAGCCCGACGGCCGCCCCGTTCACCGCCGCGATCACCGGCAGCGGAAACCGCAGCATCTCCTCGATGATCTGAGCGCCTTCACGAATGCTCTCGTCCCGCGCGACGGGATCGTCGAGGAAGGTCGTGATCCAGTCCAGATCACCGCCGGCGCTGAACGCCCGCCCGGACCCGGTCAGGATCACCACCCGAGCCGCCCGGTCGGCGGCCAGCTGCCGCCAGACCTCGGCCAGCGCCCGATGCAGATCCGCGTTCACGGCATTCAACTCGCCGGGCCGATCGATCACGACGGTGCGCACGGGCCCGTCGGATTCCACGGTCAGCCCCGGCGGCAGGTCGTAGCTCGTCATACACCCTCCGGATCGAACAGCCCCGCCGGACCGCGCCGCCCGGACAGCCGGGTCAGCAGTTCGTCGGTCCCCACCGTGCCGAGCGGCAGGCGGCGCAGCGGCAGGCTGTAGCGGGACAGCCACGACAGCGGCGACTCGTCGCAGAAACCGAGAGCCCCGTGCAACTGGTGGGCGGTGCGGAAGACCGTCTCGGCGGCGTCCAGCACGGCCGAGCGGAGGGCCAGGGCGTCCAGCAGGGCATCGGGGTTGTCCGATTGGATACTCCAGAGGGCATACCGGGCGAGCATATCGGCGCCCCGGCGCTCGACCTCGGCATCGGTCAGCTGGAACTGCACCGACTGGAATTCCGCCAGCGGCCGGCCGAACTGCTCGCGAACCAGGACATGCTCGCGGGTGAGATCCACCGCGCGGTCCAGCATGCCGAGCAGCGTCCAGCACGGAAGGACCAGCGCCAGTGCGAGATCCGCTGTGCCACGGTCATCCAACGGGCGAATATCCAGGGGCGCAACGAATGCCGACTCCCGAGCCGAACCACGCGGCGACCGCACCACGACCTCGCCGCGAGCGCCGTCCAAACCCACTGCCGCCCACCGCAGATCGAGATCAGAGATCGCCGCGGCGGGTTCGTCACCGGCAACCACGACCAGCCCGTCGACATCCATGTCCACCGGACGCGCCAGGCGCTCGGCCACCGGATAGGGCGTGGCCCAGTACCCCGCGCTCCGGCACAGCGCGGCCGCGGCTTCCAGCTCCTCGTCGGCGCGCCGGGGTTCCAGGTCCCACGCCCCGAGCGCGCCGAGGACCGGCTCGACCAGCGCGGCGCGCCGCCCCGGATCCCCCTCGGCGATCCGCACCAGCTCGTCACCGCCGGCCGCCCGCAGGGCGCGCAGCGCCTGCTTCTCGAATTCCAGTGCCTCACCGGCGAGTTCGATGCGCATGGTGTGCTCGGGCCGCCGGAACTGCGCGGTGGTCGTCTTCGTCACGCCGCCTCCCCGCTCCGCCGCGGATTACCCAGCAGCGCCCGCGCCAGCAGGATCTTCTGGATCTCGATACTCCCCGACGCGACGGTCGCCGCGTTGGCGTACCGCCAGTGGTCGTCCACCGCCCGGCGGAATCGCAGCACGGCGTCGTCGTCCCCGGTGGTGAACGCGGCCAGTTCGCTCAGCACGGCGGCGCTCTCCTGGTCGAGCCGTGTGACGGCGATGCGGTAGGCCGCCGCGTCGCCCGGGGACACCTGCCCCGCGCTCTGCAACGACACCACCTGGTAGGCGAGCAGCCGAGCTCGCCGGGCCCGGGTGAGCGCCCGCGCCCAGCGTCCGCGCAGTTCGGCGGGCAGCGACTCCCACCGCGCGCCCAGCACCTCCGGCGCCGTGCGCAGCAGCCGCTCACAGCGGGCGTAGCGGGCGATGCCGACCCGTTCGAAGGCCAGCACCTCCCCCACCACCGACCAGCCCTCGTCGACGCGGCCGAGCACATCGGCCTCCGTTGCCCGCACGCCGTCGAGGAAGACCTCGTTGAGATGATGCGGCCCCAGCATCGACCGGATCGGCCGCACCTGGATCCCCGGATCCGACATCGGCACCAGGAATACGGTGAGCCCCTGCTGTTTTCGCCCCCGCGAGGAGGTGCGGGCGAGCAGGAAGCACCACTGCGCCATGGTCGCGTAGGAGGTCCAGATCTTCTGACCCGAGATGCGCCAGCCGTCACCGTCGCGGCGCGCCGCGGTCCGCAGCGAGGCCAGGTCCGACCCGGAATCCGGCTCGCTGAAGCCCTGGCACCAGATCACCTCGCCCCGCGCGATCGGCGGCAGATGTTTGCGCTGCTGCTCCGGCGTGCCGTGCCGCATGATCGTCGGGCCCACCCAGTTGACGCCCATGTACTGGGCCCCGCGCGGCTCGTGATGAGCCCACATCTCCTCGCGGACGACGGTCTGCTCCCACACCGAGGCGCCGCGGCCGCCGAACTCCTCCGGCCAGGCCGCGCACAGCAGGCCGCGATCGGCGAGCGTACGGCAGAATCGCTGGGCGACAGCAAGATCCGAGGGATCGTCGGTGAACGCGCCGAGATATCCGGCGGGGACCTCCTCGGCTATCAGCCGCCGCAGCTCGTCCCGGAGTTCCGCGGCGGACTCACCCATCGTGAAGTCCATTGCCGCACAGTACTTCAATCCTCATAAGGATAGCAATATTTGTACGGTCAACATGTGGTTGGCTAAACTGCCGCCATGACGGACGAGGCTGCGCGCGCGAGGACCATCCCGGGGCGGATGCGGTGACCGCACCCAAGCGCGGCCGCGTGCCGCAACGCCGTATCGCCGAAACCGTTGCGGCCGAGCTGCGCTCGCGCATCCTGGCCGGTGACGAGAACTACCGGCTGCCCACCCAGGACCAGCTGGTGCAGGATTTCGGGGTCAGTTACCCCTCGATCCGCGAGGCGCTGCGCATCCTGGAGACCGAGGGCCTGGTCACCGTCCGGCGCGGGAACGTCGGCGGCGCGGAGGTGCACCGCCCGGACGAGACGTCCGCGGCCTACCACCTGGGGCTCGCCCTGCAAGGGGCCCGCGTCACCCTCGGCGATCTGGCCGCGGGCCTGCGCATGCTGGAACCGCTCTGCGCGGCCGAATGCGCCACCCGCCCCGACCGCGCGGAGACCGTCGTCCCCGCGCTCGTCGAGAACGTCGACCGGTCGGCCGAGCTGATCGACGACGGCGTGGCGTTCACGCACACCGCGCGCGAATTCCACGACCTCATCGTCTCGTTCACCCCGAATCTCACCGTCCGCTACGTGGTCAGCTCCCTGGTCGCGCTGTGGTCGGCGCAGGAGCAGGCGTGGGCCGAGAGCCTCACCCGCCGCGGCGAGTACCCGTCGCCCGGCGAGGCGACAGAGGCCGTGCGCGCACACCGGCGGCTGGTCAAGGACATCGAGGCCGGCCGGGCCGAACACGCGGAGAAGCTGTATCGCGCCCACCTCGCCGCCACGCAGGAACTGGTCCTCGAACGGTTCGAGGGCGGAGTGGTGACGGCGTCGCCCACGGGTGCGCGGCCGGCTGTGCAGTCCGGCGCGAATACGCGCATCTAGTTTCCGGCCAAAAGCGTGCCGGAAACATGGGGGGCGTGACAGCGCCGCGCGTGACCACGATGGGTGGCGCGAGGAGAGTTTCGCGAGTAGCACCATGACTCGGTTGCTCATTGTCGGCCTGCGCGCCTGCTCACGGCGGTACGATAACAGCATTCTCACAATTAGATAATGCATTCTCCAGCCGTAGCTGGGCGGTCACAACTCGCCCTTGGACACAGCGGCACCTCTCCGGCCCGCGCCGCACACCGAGCGCGACGACCGAGGCTCCGACGCGCCCGTGGCCACGAGCCCGGCGCTGCTCGAAATGCGTTGCGGTGGGGCGTTATCCAGAGGATCGATCAAGCCCTCTTACCGCTACCGGCAGGTAAGTAATCCAGCAAGTATTGCTATCCTTATGAGGATTGAAGTAGCGTGATCCGCGTTACACGCGCTGTCGTGTACCGGAAACGTCCTTCTCACCCACTGGAGGCCCCGCCTTGACCACAGGGGCGCGCTATCGCACCACCGCACCGATCGCCGTCGCCGACGGCTGGAGCCTGGAACGGCTCACCCCGCCGAGCCGCCTCTTCGGCGCGAACGGTCTGCGCACCGGACCCGACGGCCGCGTCTACGTGGCCCAGGTCGCTGGCAGCCAGATCAGCGCACTCGACGTCACCACCGGAGAGCTGGAGACGATCAGCGCGAAGGGCGGCGATATCGTCGCCCCCGACGACCTCGCCTTCGATCCCGACGGCAATCTGGTGGCCACCGAGTACATGGACGCGCGGGTCAGCGTGCGCGGCACCGACGGCCGCACCCGCGTGATCCGCGACGATCTGCCCGGCGCCAACGGCATCACCGTGCACCGGGGCCGGTTGTTCGTCAACGAGTGCCGGATCGGCGGTCGCCTCATGGAGGTGCCGTTCGACGGCAGCGCACCGAAGGTGCTCCAGGAGAACCTGCCGATGCCCAACGCCATGGCGGCCGGGCCCGACGACCTCCTCTACTACCCGGTCATGGGCACCAACGACATCTGGCGCATCGACCCCGACGGCGGCACGCCGGAGCGAGTCGCGGGCGATCTCGGTGCGCCCGACTCGGTGAAATTCGACGCGCAGGGCTTCATCGTGTCCACCCAGGCGGCGACCGGCGAGGTACTGCGCATCGACCCCCGCACGGGCGGCCGTGAGGTGCTGGCGCGGCTGGACGCCGGACTCGACAACTGCACCTTCGTCGGCGAGCGCCTGTTCGTCTCGCACTTCTCCGGCGCGATCACCGAGATTCTCACCGGCGGCGCGACCCGGGGGGTGCTGCCGGGCGGCCTGCTGTGGCCGCTGGATCTCACCGTCGGCCCCGACGGCAGCCTGTACGTCGCCGACGGGACCTTCTTCTACGTGCTGCGCGACGGTGAATTGCACACGGTCGCTTCGCTGTTCAGCCCGGCCAACCCGGGTTACGTGCGCGGCGTGACGGCCGTCGGCGCGGGCGAGTTCGTCTGCGCCACCTCCACCGGCCAGATCTCCCGCTACCGGCCCGGCACCGCGGAGGAGCCGGAGGTCCTGGCCGACGGATTCGACCAGCTGTACGGCATCGCGGTCGCCGGGGACGGCACGATCGTCGCCGCCGAGCTGGGCGCGGGCCGGGTGCTGGCGATCCGGCCGGGCGGCACCGAGGTCCTCGCGTCCGGGTTGAATCAGCCGCGCGGTATCGCCTTCGGACCCGGCGGCACCGTCCTGGTGTCCGAATCGGGGGCCGGGCGCGTGGTCTCCGTCGGCTCCGGCGGCGTCGACACCGTCGTGGACGGCCTGGAGAATCCGCACGGAATCCTGGTGCGCGACAAGCTGTTACACATCGTCGACGCCGACGCCAAGGCCCTGATCGGGGTCGACCTCGAGACAAAGGCCCGCACCATGCTCGCCGCCGGCCTGCCGGTGGGCGCGCCGCCCGGCGTGACACCGAAACCGCTGCTCGGCACGCCGCCGTTCTCCGGCCCCATGGGCCCCTTCGCGGGCATCGCCGCCGGACCCGACGGGACGCTGTACCTCTCCGCCGACGCTGAGGGCAGCGTCATGGCACTGCGGAAGAAGGCGTGAACATGGCTGAATCCATGAATGATGGTCTGGCGCACAACGGTTTCGGCTACGACGGTCTGGGCCTGCGAGGCCGAGTCGTCATCGTCGCGGGCGCGGGCGGCGGCGGCATCGGCACGGCGGTGACGCGGTTGATCGCCAAGGCGGGAGCCACGGTGATCGCAGTCAGCCGCTCCCCCGAGAACCTGGGCAAATGGATCGAACCACTTGCCGCCGAAGGGCTTTCGGTGATCCCAGTGACCGCCGACATCTCCACCGACGCGGGCATCGCCACCGCTCTCGAGCACGCCCACAACGCCTCCGGTGACCTGCACGGACTGGTCAACGTCGCCGGTGGCGCCGCACCCGCGACCTGGATGCCCGCCACGCGCGTCACCCGCGAAGACTGGCGCGGGCTGTTCGAACAGAACCTCGAGACCATGTTCTTCGCCAGCCAGGCAGTAGCCGCGGAGCTGAAGGCCCAGGGCCGCCCCGGCTCGATCGTGTCCCTCTCCTCGATCAGCGGCATGAACACGGCTCCTTTCCATATCGCTTACGGCACAGCGAAAGCCGCCCTGGTAGCGGCGACCCGCACCCTGGCCGCGGAACTGGCGACAGCCGGCATCCGGGTCAATGCCGTTGCGCCGGGTGTCACCGAGACGCCCGCCTCCGGCACCTACGTCGACGAGGATCCCGAACGCGACCGCCGCGCCATCGCCATGGGCCGGCGCGGGCAGCCCGAGGAGCAGGCCGGGCCGATCCTGTTCCTGCTGTCGGACCTGTCGACCTATGTCACCGGCCAGACGCTGCTCGTCGACGGCGGGCTGAATCTCAAGTGGAGCCACCTGGGCGCCGACAACACCTCGCTGTTCCTGAAGGACGAGGGGTTCCGCGCCGCTATCACCCGCTGACAGCCGCGGGTTCATCAGGAGGATGTCATGACCGAAATCGCCGAGGGCACAACCGAAACCGCCGCCGCGCCATCGGAACCGTTGTCGACACCGCTGGAAATCGGCGTCGAGGCGTACATCTCCGCGGAGTACGCCCGCGCCGAAGCGGACAAACTCTGGTCCAAGGTGTGGCAGCAGGTCGAACGCGTGGAGGAGATCCCCCGCGTCGGCGACTACCTCACCTACGAGATCCAGGACGATTCGATCATCGTCGTGCGCACCGCCCCCGACACGATCCGCGCCTATCACAACGTCTGCGCGCACCGGGGCCGCCGCCTGATCGACACCCCGCCCGGCGCGCACGACGCCCGCGGCAGCCGCAAACAGTTCGTCTGCGGATTCCACGGCTGGCGCTACGACCTGGAGGGCCGCAACACCTTCGCCGCGGAGCGCGAGGACTGGCCGTGCGGGCTCACCGAACGCAACGACGGGCTGAACCAGGTCCAGGTCGACACCTGGGGCGGCTGGATCTGGATCACCATGGACCCCGACGCCGGACCGCTGCGCGAGTACCTGGAGCCGGCCGCCAGCCTGCTCGAGCACTTCGAACTGGAGAAGATGCGCTACCGGTGGCGCCGCTGGCTGACCTTCGACTGCAACTGGAAGGTCGCCTTCGAGGCGTTCATGGAGACCTACCACGTCCCCTACACCCATCCGGAGTTCATGAACTTCGGCCAGTTCCTGGGCTGGGCGCGGGCGCAGGGCAAACACAGCAATATCGGCTACGACGCGCCGAAGGGCATGGAGGAGAACCAGGCCAAGGTGCGCCTCGGTCACGGTCCCGACGCCCGGGTCTCGACGGCCACGCTACAGAACTTCACCTGGGAGAACGCCAACACCAACACCACCCGCACGCTGGTCGACGTCGCCAACCGGCTGGTCGACGAGCTGCCGGAGGGCACACCGGCCAACGAGGTGCTGCGGTACTGGCTCGACACCGCGCGCTCGGAGGACGAGGCGCGCGGCGTGGTCTGGCCCAAGGTCGATCCGGACGTGGTCGCGAAGGCGGGCACGGCCTGGCAGATCTTCCCCAACTTCCAGATCGGCCACGCGCTGAACAACATGCTGTGCTACCGATTCCGGCCCGCCGGATTCGACCCGGACAAATGCATCTTCGAGGCCGCGGTCTTCGAACTTTTCCCGCCCGGCGAGGAGCCGGAGACGGAATGGGAGTACACGCCGGAGGGCGACCCCAACTGGCGAACCGTGCTGCCGCAGGACTTCTCGAATATGGCGGCGGTGCAGAAGGGCCTCAAGTCGCGCGGCTTCTCCGGCGCGAAACCGAATCCCTACCGCGAGCGCAGCATCGTCAACCTGCACCACAACCTCGCCGCCTACATGGGTGTCGGTGAGCCGCGCGAGCTGCTGTGACGATGGCGAACCCGCCTGCCCACCTCGGAAATCGAGTAAGAGATCTAGGAACCCCAATGCAGCACTGTGAGCCCACGGTAACGCCCGACGTCGACAAGGAAGCTCTGCGCGAGAAATATCTGGCCGAGCGCGACAAGCGGCTGCGTCCCGAGGGGCAGCAGCAGTACCTCGAGGCGGAGAACGAATTCGCGGAATTCTACGAGGCCGATCCGCATATGCCGGTCGTGCCGCGGCAGCCGATCTCCGCCGATATCGAGGTCGTCGTGCTGGGCGGCGGTTTCGCCGGGCTCATCACCGCGCATCGGCTGCTCCAGGCCGGTGTCACCGATTTCCGGATCGTCGAGCTGGGCGGGGATTTCGGTGGCGTCTGGTACTGGAACCGGTATCCCGGCATCCAGGTCGACTCGGACGCGTACACGTATCTGCCGCTGATCGAGGAAACCGGCTATATGCCGACCGAGAAGTTCACGCACGGCGACGAGAACTACGAACACGCGCAACGCATCGGCAAGCATTTCGGCCTCTACGACAAGGCGATCTTCCACACCCTGACCCGGTCCCTCGAATGGGACGAGGAGATCAAGCGCTGGCGGATCGCGACCAATCGCGGCGACGACATCCGCGCCCGGTTCGTCGTGATGTGCCAGGGCCCCTACAACCGGCCGAAACTGCCCGGCATCCCCGGGATCACGGATTTCCGAGGGCACACCTTCCACACCGCGCGCTGGGACTACGAGTACACCGGCGGCAACCTGCACGGTGGCCTGGACCGGCTCGCGGATAAGCGCGTCGCCATCATCGGCACGGGTTCGACTGCCGTACAGGCGATTCCGCATCTGGCGCGCGGGGCGAAACACCTCACCGTCTTCCAGCGGACGCCGTCCTACATCTTCGAGCGCGACAACCATCCGACCGATCCGGAGTGGGTGAAGACGCTGCGACCGGGCTGGCGCGCCGAACGCCAGCGCAACTTCCACAACGCGGCCTTCGCCTTCTACAGCCCCGGCGAACCGGATCTCATCTGCGACGGCTGGACCGAGGTCGCCCGCAACCTGGCCGCGAAGCTGAACGAGACCGGCGGCTGGGCGGCTCTGGCCGATCCCGCGAAGTTCCTGGAGCTCAAGGAGATCGAGGACTACCGGGCGATGGAGCGGCTGCGCCGCCGCGTCGCGGAGATCGTCGAGGATCCGGAGACAGCGGAGAAGCTCAAGCCGTACTACCGCAACATGTGCAAGCGGCCGGTGTTCAACGACGAGTACCTGCCGACGTTCAACCGCCCGAACGTCACCCTGGTCGACGTCTCGGATACCAAAGGCGTGGAACGGATCACCGAGAAGGGCATCATCGCCCACGGCGTCGAGCACGAGGTCGACTGCATCGTCTTCGCCAGCGGTTTCGAGATCACCACGTCGCTCGAGCGCCAGTACGATATCGAGCCGTTCGCCGGTCGCGACGGCCGGTCGCTCTACGAGCACTGGGGCAAGGGATTCCGCACGCTGCACGGGATGACGGCGCACAGCTTCCCCAACCTGTTCTTCACCGGATTCATCCAGGGCGGCGTCACCGCGGCCACGACCCTCATGTTCGAGCAGCAGGCCGACCACATCGCCTACATCGTCGAGCAGGCCCAGGACCGCGGCGTCGCGGTCGTGGAGCCCAGCGCGGAGGCCGAGGAAGGCTGGGTCCGGACGATCCGCGAGAACACGGTCGACAACAGCACGTTCGTGACCGAGTGCACGCCCGGCTACTACAACAGCGAGGGCGAGCCGAACGGCCGCTCGTTCCTGGGTGACCCGTTCTGGGGCGGGTTCTACGTCCTCGAGGAGCTGTTGCGGGCGTGGCGGGACGCGGGCGAGCTGGAGGGGCTGGTCCTGAGCGAATGAGCACCGTGCCAGAGCTGAGATTCGATGATCGCGTCGCCGTGATCACCGGCGCGGGACGGGGTTTGGGGCGCGCGTACGCCCAGCTGCTCGCCGCCAAGGGCGCCAAGGTGGTGATCAACGACACCGGCGCCGCCATCAGCGGCGACGGCGACGATATCGGAGTCGCCGGCCAAGTGGCGCAGGAGATTTCGGACGCGGGCGGCGAGGCCGTCGCCTGCGCCGAATCCGTGGCGACCGCCGCGGGCGGCGCCGCGATCGTCGACTCGGCCCTGGATGCCTACGGCCGCATCGACATTCTCATCCACAACGCCGGCAACAACCGCTACGCGTCGCTGACCGAGATGACCTACGAGGACTTCGAGGCCGTCCTCGACGTGCATCTGCGCGGCGCGTTCCACGTGGTGCGAGCCGCGTTCCCCCGGATGCGCGACGCCGGATACGGGCGGGTGGTGCTGACCTCGTCGATCGGCGGGCTCTACGGCAACGCCAAGGTCGCCAATTACGCCGCGGCCAAGGCGGGCATCATCGGGCTGTCGAATGTGGTCGCCCTCGAGGGCGCCGACCACGGCGTGAAATCCAATGTCATCGTTCCCGCGGCCGTGACCCGGCTGGCCGACGGGCTGGACACCTCGGCCTACCCGCCGATGCACCCGGAGCTGACCGCCCCGGCGGTGGGCTGGCTGGCGCACGAAACCTGTTCGATCACGGCCGAACTGCTGGTCGCGATCGCGGGACGCATCGCACGGGCGTTCATCGCCGAGACACCGGGCGTGTACCGGCCGTCCTGGACGGTCGAAGAAGTAGCCGAACAGATCGACGCCATCCGCGACACGAAGGACTTCTGGCTCCTGCCGGTGGTCCCTTCGGGCCACGCCGAGCACATCGGCAGGAGTTTCGCGATGGCCACGGGAGGACAGTGAGCATGACAGTGAAAGTCTACGAACGCATTCTGGATTTGTTCGAGGCCGAGGGGATCACCACGCTCTTCGGCATTCCGGATCCCAATTTCGTGCACCTGTTCCACCTCGCCGAGGAACGCGGCTGGAATGTCGTCGCGCCGCATCACGAGGAGTCGGCGGGCTTCATGGCGGAGGCCGTGTCGCGAATGACGGGTAAGCCCGCGCTGGCCATCGCCACGCTGGGGCCCGGCATCGCGAATCTGGCCGGATCGGTGATGTGCGCGCGGGTGGAGAACTCCCCCATCATCTTCCTCGGCGGGCAGCGCGACCGGATCACCGAACAGCGGGTGCGGCGCGGCCGGATCCAGTTCGTGCAGCAGGCCCCGCTGCTCGAGAACTCCGTGAAGTACAGCGCCAGTATCGAATACGCGGACCAGACCGACGAGATCATCCGCGAGGGACTGCGCAAGGCGCTGTCGGGCACGCCCGGCCCGGTGTACATCGAGTACCCCCAGCACGTGATCCTCCAGGATCTCGACGTCCCGCCGGCGCTGCCGCCGCAGTCCTACCGGCTCGTCGGCCAGACCGCCGGACCGGACAAGATCGCCGAGGCCGTCCAGGCCATCCGGGCGGCGAAACAGCCCATCCTGCTGGTCGGGCACGGGGTGCACACCGCGCGGGCCGGGGCGTCGGTGAAGGAGCTGGCCGATCTCGTGGCCGCGCCGGTGTTGCAGACCTCCGGCGGCACCTCCTACATCGAGGGCCTGGAGGATCGCACGTTCCCCTACGGCTTCTCGAAGGCGGGGCTCGAGGCGGTCGTGCAGTCGGATCTGGTGCTGGCCATCGGCACCGAACTCGGCGAGCCGGTGCATTTCGGGCGCGGGCGGCACTGGGTGGCGAACGAGGCCAACCGGACGTGGATTCTGGTCGAACAGGATCCGGCGGCGATCGGCGTGAACCGGCCCATCGACGTGCCGCTGGTCGGCGACCTGCGCGCGATCGTGCCGCAACTGGTCGAGGCCCTGCGCGATACGCCGCGCACGCCGACGCCCGAGGTGAAGCGCTGGATCGAGCAGGACGCCGCGCAGCTCGCGGAGCTGGCGGAGACCGCGCCGTCGGGTGGCACGCCGGTACATCCCGCGCGGATGATCGTGGAGGCCACCAAGGCGTTCCCCGCCGAGGGCATCATGGTCCGCGACGGCGGCGCCACCACGATCTTCGGCTGGACCTACTCGCAGGCCAAACCGCACGACGTCATCTGGAACCAGAACTTCGGGCACCTGGGCACCGGGCTGCCGTACGCGGTGGGCGCGTCGGTGGCCGACGGCGGGAAACGGCCGGTCATGCTCGTCACCGGCGACTCGTCGTTCCAGTTCCAGATCGCGGAGCTGGAAACCGCTGCGCGCCTGAACCTTCCGCTGGTCTGCGTGGTCGGCGTCGACTACGCCTGGGGCCTCGAGGTCGGCGTCTACAAGCGCACCTTCGGGCACGAGAGCGACGCGCGGCAGCCCGGCGTGCACTGGAGCAAGGACGTCCGGCTGGACAAGGTGGCCGAGGGCTTCGGCTGCTACGGCGAATACGTCGAACGCGACGAGGACATCGCTCCCGCCATCAAACGGGCGTATGCCAGCGGCCGGCCGGGCGTCATCCACGTCGCCGTCGACCCCAAGGCGAACTCCGAGGAAATGCCCAGCTACGACGAGTTCCGGACCTGGTACGCGGAAGGACAGCAGTGATGCGCGAATACCTGAAGTTCTACATCGGCGGCGTATGGACCGATCCGGCCGGAAACCAGACGTTCGACGTCGTGAACCCCGCGACCGAGGAGGTGTGCGGGCGCGTGGCGAACGGGTCGGCGGCCGACGTGGACCGGGCCGTGGCCGCCGCGCGCGAGGCGTTCCCGGGCTGGTCGGCGACCGCCGTGCCCGAGCGAATCAAGGTGCTGCGGAGCATCTCCGAGGAATACGACCGCCGGCGCGTGGACCTCGCCGCGGCCCTGACCGAGGAGATGGGCGCCCCCGCCGCGCTGGCGGGCGGTTTCCAGGTGGACCTCGGGGCCGGGCATCTGTCGACGGTGATCGAGATCCTGGAGAAGTACTCGTTCGAGGAGCAGCGCGGCGCCACCCTGATCGTCAAGGAGCCGATCGGGGTCTGCGGCCTCATCACCCCGTGGAACTGGCCGCTGAACCAGACCGCCGTCAAGGTCTTCCCGGCCCTGGCCGCCGGGTGCGCGGTGGTGCTCAAGCCGTCGGAGCAGTCGCCGTTCAGCGCGCAGATCTTAGCCGAAATCCTCGATGCCGCAGGGGTTCCCGCGGGAGTGTTCAATCTCGTCCAGGGCGACGGCCTCAGTGTGGGGGCGCCGCTGTCGGCGCACGCCGATGTCGATCTGGTCTCGTTCACCGGGTCGACCCGCGCGGGTATCGAGATCGCCCGCAACGCCGCGCCGAGCGTGAAACGGGTGACCCAGGAACTGGGCGGTAAGAGCGCCAATATCGTGCTCGACGACGCGGATTTGGCGGGCAATGTGGGGACCGCCGTCGCGACGCTGATGAACAATTCGGGCCAGACCTGTAGCGCGCTGTCGCGGATGCTGGTGCCGAACTCCCGCATGGACGATGCCGTCGCCGCGGCCCGGGACGCGGCTTCCCAACTCTCCGTGGGCGATCCGACCGGGGACGTCGCGCTGGGCCCGGTGGTGTCCGGCGCGCAGTTCGACAAGATCCAGGCGCTGATCCAAAAGGGCATCGATGAGGGCGCGACTCTCGTCACCGGCGGCACCGGCCGCCCCGAGGGGCTCGCCAAGGGCTACTACGTCAAGCCGACGGTGTTCGCGAACGTCACCAACGATATGACCATCGCCCGGGAGGAAATCTTCGGCCCGGTCCTGGCCATCCTCGGCTACGACGACATCGATCAGGCCGTCGCGATCGCCAACGACACCGAATACGGCCTCGCCGGCAATGTCGCGGGCGCCGACGCCGAGCAGGCCCGCGCCGTCGCCCGCCGCATCAGCGCCGGCTGGGTCACGATCAACGACGCCTTCGACTTCCACGCCCCCTTCGGCGGCTACCGCAAGAGCGGAAACGGCCGCGAGTGGGGCGAATTCGGATTCGAAGAGTATTTGGAAACGAAAGCGATCCTGGGCTACGCGGCGGAGTCATAGCCACCGCACCTGCATCTCCACGGTGAAGTCTGTCATGTCGGCAGGGTCGGTGTCTGCCCGGTTCGATGATCGGAAGCTGGTCGAGTACGGCGGTTTGGTGCCGGTGGTGCGATGCCTTCGCTTGCCAACTTCCTCTTGTTGACAGACTCCTGATAAATGTCGGCATACGTCGGTGAATCTTTCACCAGGTCATCGCAGAAGGCTGCGATATCGGTGCCGATGAGTTCCATGGCTCCTTTATCGGCGGCGACCCCCACCTTATGCTCCTAGCCTGGCCAGTTTCCTTGCCACGTGTGTATTCAGTTGCTCGCGCCACTTGTCGCGGAAGTTCCTTGCTCCCTTTTCGCCGGCAATCGCCGCGCAGAAGCCTTGGATATCGTCGCCCAGCGACTCGTGAACACTCTGGCCCTCCGACGCTGTTTCCTCGATGAACCCGAGATGAATCTTGATCTCTACCCCGCCGCCTGATACTCGGCGGGGAGGGCCCCGGCTCGCACGTCGAAGGCTCGGCATTCCCTGGTCAGGTCGCTACCTGTGATTTTCTCCCAGAAGTTCATTTCTCGCATTCCTCGAGCTCATCGGTGTAGTAGGACATGATCATTCACCCCCCTGCCCGGAGCTGGTCGAGCCGTTTCGAGAGGAAACTCCAGGTCGTCCAGAACTCGTCGAGATACTCCCGCCCCTGCGCGTTGAGGGTGTACACCTTGCGTGGTGGACCCTTCTCCGACAGGGCCTTCGCCACGTCGATGAGTCCCCGCTTCTCGAGCCTGACCAGCAGCGCATAGACCGTGCCCTCGGCAATATCGGAAAAACCCTGCTCCCGCAGCCACGCCGTGATCTCGTAGCCGTACGCCGGCCTCACGGACAGGACCGCCAGGACGATGCCCTCCAGCGTGCCTTTGAGCATCTCCGTCATCTGCTTGCCCATGAACCACCCCCCGTCACTATTCAGTGCTACTGACTACCAGTAGACAGTAGCACTGAATAGCGAAGATATTGAGGGACATGGGGGAACCAGACCTGCGGCGTTGTGCCCGATTCCGCGGCCCTGTTAACGTCGGGGTCGTACACGTTCTCAGGGCGGGGTGGAATCCCCCACCGGCGGTGATGCCATCCGGATCGTTCCGGGTGGACGAGCCCGCGAGCGCCACGGCATCCTCCCGATGCGGTGGGTCAGCAGATTCCGGTGCGATCCCGGAGCCGACGGTCACAGTCCGGATGGAAGAGAACGCGGCACCGGATCGCTCACCGGGTGATCCTCTGTTCGCGTCGTCATGCCCTGGGTGACATCGCGAACAGGAGGACACCATGTCACCCGCACCGAACCGCATCGCGCTGGTCGCCGCGCGCTGGCACGCCGAGATCGTCGACCGGGCCGTGGCCGCGTGCCGCGACGCCCTCGCCGAGCGCGGATTCACCGATATCGATGTGATCGAAGTGCCCGGCGCCTTCGAGATCCCCCTGCGCGTCAAGCGCCTGGCACTGAGCGGGAACTACGCCGCGCTGGCCGGCTGCGCGCTCGTGGTCGACGGCGGCATCTACCGCCACGACTTCGTCGCGTCGACCGTGGTGGACGGGCTCATGCGCGTCCAGCTCGACACCGATGTCCCGGTGTTCTCGGCGGTGCTGACCCCGCACCACTTCCACGAGCACGCCGAACATCTGGAGTACTTCGCCCGGCACTTCGAGATCAAGGGCGCGGAACTGGCCGCGGCCATCGCCGCCACGCTGGCGGCGGAGAGGGTTGCCGTCTGAGTTTGCGTCCTTCCCCGCTTCCGCCGGGTCTCACAGCGATCGCATTTCTTCGGCTCGAGCCCGGTCGTCGAAGCGCGCGCGGGCGCGCTCGACGTCGGGCAGTGTGGCTGCGGCCCAGTGCAGGAGTGCGTCGATGAGGTCTTGCAGCGACCGTCCGAGGGGCGTGAGGCGGCACTCGACGGCGACGGGGTCGCGTACTGGTGATGACGCGTTCGACCATCCCGTACCATGATTTCGTCGCGGGAATCGAGTGCGTCGCAGACGAACTCGGGCTACCGCGGCCGTTGCCGCCCCTGTCGGTGATCGGCGTCGACTACCTGTTCGAGCCCGATGTGCTCGTCGAGGTCGAGGCATTCGCCGTGCTCAACTGAGATCCGGGTCCCCGCATCATGGACAGTGGTGCGGCCCCACAGACGCCACGCCACGCTGGTGGTCCGAACTGCATCCGATGGGACGGCGCACCGTTATCCTCTGAGCCACAACTACTTCCATGGCTTGGGGGTTATCGTGCGCTATCGGTCTGTCGTCACAACGATCTTCGCCACACTGCTTCTGCTGATCGGTCCGGCTTCGGCTGTGCAGGCCCAACCGGTGCCCGCGCAATCGGCCTGTAACCCCGGGACGCCCGACAATGCCTCCCCGACAACGAGTTTCTACGATCCGGGCAGGGAGTTTCTGGGGCCCGACCCACTGCCGCAGACGCCGCCGGTGCAGCCGCTGCTGGCCGGATATCAGCGGTTCGGTGGACTCGGGGTGAGCGATTTCGTCACCAAGTACCGCAACGACTCCGGCTGGATCTATCCGCCGGACGACGGGTTCCAGGTGGTCGGCGGGCACGCCGTGCGGCATCCGGAGGACATGACGCCCGGCCGGCGGATCGACCGATTCGGGTATGCCGGTGGGCGTTTCCTCGCACCGGCCGGAGACCTCTTCCCGTCACGCGCGCTGCCGCCGCAGAACCTCAACACACCCACCGGCACACCGCAGAGCAACTACCACCTCTACTGTGTCCTCAGGCCTTTCACGGTCGAGGCGGGCCCCATCGCCGCGTGGTTCGAACAGCCCGGCGGCGGAACCCAATTCCTGCTGCAAGCCGCGTACCTGCCCGAGGCCGGAACCGCGCTCAGCGTCACATGGCTGCTACAGAATGGATACCTCGTCGAGGAGAGGCCGGTCTGATATGGATCGCGAACAACTCGGTGCCGCGTTACTGGCCGCAGGGCTGCCGCCGGAGTCCTTCCAGATCCCTGGCGTGCACACCCACGACCCCTTGCCGACAGATTTCTGGTTCCTACGGCCCGGGCAGCCCGGCACCGGCTGGGAGGTCGGCGCGTTCGAACGCGGGAAATACGATGTCAGAGAACGGTTCAGCAGCGAGTCGGACGCATCGGCCTGGTTGTACCGCACCCTTACCGGCCACGACGCACCCGGGTGAGCCACGGGCGGGCGGCCGAGATGGTCGAGCCCGGCACTCTTCGAAGAGTGCCGGGCTCGCACGCGCTCATGCGTTCTACGGGATAGTGGTTATGCGTTGGGGCGCTTGAACTCTCCGCTTTCCATTCTTGCTGTGAACGCGTCCCATTCACCGGGTGTGAATGTCAGGTGGCCAGCATCGGGGTTCTTGCTGTCACGGACGCCCACTTGGCCGTCTGGTAACCAGGCAACCTCGACGCACTGGCCTTGATTCTGACTGCGGCTCGACTTGAACCAGTTCATTTCTGGTACCTCTTGATTACGGATTTGATTAGTTGGCGGGTGTTGCTCTGACTGTAGGACTCCTTACGGAGAACATTAACAAACCTCACATAATCGTCCACAACCGCAGGGTCGTCCACGTATGCAGTCCTCCATGCGGATTCCAGAAATGCCAAAGTAGGCTCTTGCATTTCTCCTGATCGCGCCTCCGGAAAATCAAGGATGTTGAAAGTAGCATTCGCCATGCCGAGCGGATACCCGGCCGAGAATGGGTGAACACGCAGCGTGACATTCGGGCTCTGACTCGCGTCCAAGAGAAAGCGCAGCTGTTCGTGCATGACATCTGGCCCGTCAATCTGCTGATACAGCGCAGATTCATCGATAACTGCCTCGAATTGCATCGGGTGAACAGACCGCTTGATCGCGCGTTGCCGATCCATCCGTAGCTTGACGAGCCGATCGACTGCGGACGAGTCCAGCTCGTTGTTGTTCTCGACCCACCTCCTGGTTATGCCCCTCGCGTAGGCAAGCGTCTGTAGCAATCCAGGCATCGTGAGCGAGTAGGAGAATTGCCGCACAGCAATCAATTCCAGTCCGATGAAGAGTTGGAACGTATCGGAGATGATGTCCCCGTAGTTCTCGATCGGCGAGCGCTGCTTCGCGGCCTCCGCCAGCTCCAACACGAACTTGGTTCGCTCCTCATCGAACTCGTACAACTCGCAGAGCGCCCTGATATGCGGCCGTGAGATGCGCGCGTTCCGCCCGGTCTCGTACCGCTGTAGCGCCGCCTTGGACAAATCGACCAGCATCGCGGCGCGCGCGATGGACAGGCCGGCCGTGTCGCGCCCGTCCCGCAGGATGCGGGCGAGTTGCCGCCTCGGGAGCGTCGGCATCCGCGGATTGTCATCTGCCTGGCTGTGGTCTGTCACTATCTGAACCTCCCCGTTCCTAGTGATGACTCAGCGCGCTAAAGCGAATCAACGCTAACACGCAAAGTGAGTCGTACAACGTGAGTCGGATCATGCGGAAACACAACAAATTCGGCCGCACTCGATTGAATCGCCCGTTTTCGCTGGTGGTAGCCGCATGGCTGTGCTGTTCTGTGTCCAGGGTGGTCGAACGCACAGGGCACCCGGCGGATACAACGGACATTCGCTCGAGCGAGCATACGGCACCGACCTCGCGATCCGCCTCCGGCACCCCGACGCGTTCGACGTTCCGCCCCGATTTCGACCGCGATTCCCGGTACGACACAACGCATTAGACGCATCTGGGGGCTCTATACCTATGGAAACAAGACAGACTCGCCCATGCCGTTCGCGGTCGCGGTGGTCCGGGTGACCGCCTGGGCTGCGGCTCTCACGGTGCTGTCGATATTGGCGGTCGCGTTCAGCTTCGTCATCGGCCTGTCGTGCCTGTGGCCTGCGGACCATCATGACGACGAGCGTCCCCTCGCCCGGACACACCATCCGCGCGAACGTGCCGTGAATCCTCTTGCGGCACAGAAATTCTTAGCCGCCTGCACCCCGCCGACGCACCCACTGAGCATCGCGGAGGCGCACCGGGAAATGCAGCTGCACCGCGAATGCCGCTGCGCAAGACAGCGTTTCGCATTGCAGACCCTCATCGAAGCCGGTCGCCTCAGACCGGACAGTCATCGGGAGCGCCCACAATCATGGACTTTGTGAACCAGCGCGTGAGCGAGAACGCCGCGACACCGTTCACCACGGTCATGGCGCGCGTCGCCGCCGCGGAGATGGCCGTGCTCGATCTGCTGGCGCGCGTGCCGTGGCTGACCGTCACACAGCTGGCGGCCGAGATCGAGCTGGATCAGTGGGTAGTGCGCTGGGCGGTGATCCGCCTCGGCACTCAGCGGTTGATCGAGCGGCGCGGCGGCCCGGATACGGACGCCTGGCGTATCACCTGGCGCGGCAAGGCGTTCCTGAAACAGATCGCGCGTGACCTCGAGCCGCGTGGGCGCACCTGATGCCGATCACGGATTACATGTTCCCGCACGATCCGGATCGTGAACGCGCGGCGTGGATGGAAAGGCGCGCGCGGAGAGCGGGATACCGGATGGACCGCTCGATCGCGGGCACCGGCGGCGACGGCTACCGGCTGTGCGATGCCGAAACCGGATACGAATACATCCGATCCCGCACTCTCGACGCCATCGAGGAATACCTCAACTCATGACACGGAGTAACGGCCGAATGGTCCGGTAATGGATTCCCTCGATCGGTGGTACTACCGTGGCTGCGGTGACGATGCCCAGTGATATTCGCGCATTCAACCGGTCGGTGGTCGAGAACTTCCGCGACAACGGCGGGCAGATCACCATGGAAGGAATGCTGCGGGGTTCCGATCTGGTTCTGCTGACGACCACCGGGGCGCGCAGTGGCAACCCGCACGTGGTGCCGCTGGGCTACCTCACCGACGATGCGGACCGGATCGTGTTGTGGGCGTCCAATATGGCCGCGCCCAGCCATCCGGCGTGGTATCGGAACTTGGTGGCGAACCCGCAGGTGCTCGTCGAACGCCGGACCCCCGAGGGCATCGACCGGTTCCCGGCCACCGCGCACACCGCGACAGGCACCGAGCGCACACGCCTGCTCGGCCTGCTCGCCGAACGGTATCCGCACATGGCGGCGCATCAAGAGCAGACCGAGCGCGAGATCCCACTGGTCGTGGTGGAACGAAACAGCACCGGCCACTGACACCGTTCAGGACAGGCCCAGATCCCGTGCCACGATCATCTTCATGACCTCGCTGGTACCCGCGTAGATGCGGGCGACACGGGCGTCGGTGTACAGGCGCGCGATCGGGTACTCCATCATGTAGCCGTAGCCGCCGAACAGTTGCAGGCAGCGATCCACGACGCGGGCCTGAACCTCGGTGCAGAACAGCTTCACCCTGGCGGCGTCGGCACCGGTGAGGCAACCGTCCAAGAGATCCGCAACAGCCCGGTCGATCATCGTCTGCGCGGCCTCGACCTCCGCGGACATCGCCGCCAGCTCGAATTTCGTGTTCTGGAACGAGGCGACCGGCGTCCCGAATGCCTTGCGCTGCTTGGTGTAATCGATGGTCGCCTGGATGGCGGCGCGGGCCTGGGCGACCGATCCGACGGCCACCGTCAGCCGTTCCTGAGGCAGGTTGTGGCCCAGGTAGCCGAACGCCGCGCCCTCCTCGCCGAGCCGGTTGGCCACCGGCACCCGGACGTCGCTGAAGGACAGCTCCATGGTGTCCTGCACCTTGCAGCCCATCTTCTCCAGCATGCGACCGCGGGTGAAACCGGGCATCCCGTCCTCGACGACCAGCAGCGTCAGGCCCGCGCGGCGGTTGTCCGGATCGGTGGAGGTGCGGGCCACCACGATCACCAGGTCGGCGAGCAGGCCGCCGGTGATGAAGGTCTTGGCGCCGTTGAGGATGTAGTCGTCGCCGTCGCGGACCGCGGTGCTCCGCATGCCCGCGAGATCCGATCCCGTGCCCGGTTCGGTCATGGCGATCGCGGTGAGCAGCCGGCCCGTGGCCAGGCCCGGGAACCAGCGCTCGCGCTGCGCGTCGTCGGCGTATTCGAGGAAGTACGGCAGGATGACGTCGAGCTGAGTGCGGACGGTGCCGAGGGTGACCAGCGCGCGCGCCGCCTCCTCCTGGAGGATCACGTTGTAGCGGTAGTCCCGCAGTCCCGCGCCGCCGTACTCCTCGGGCAGGGCGAAGCCGAGCAGTCCGAGGTCGCCCATCTCGGTGAAGATCTCCAGCGGCAGCACGCCGGACTTCTCCCACTCGGGGTAGTCCGGCACGATCCGCTTCTCGACGAAATCGCGGGCCAGTTCGCGGAACGCCTCGTGATCGCCGGTGAACAGCTCTCGTCGCACGCCGTGCCTCCGTTCAGGAAATCAGTTCGACGACAGTGGCATTGGCGGTACCGCCGCCTTCGCACATGGTTTGCAGGCCATAGCGGATGCCGTTATCGCGCATGTGGTGGATCATCCGGGTCATCAGTACGGCGCCGGAGCCGCCGAGCGGGTGGCCCAGCGCGATCGCCCCGCCGAGCGGATTCGTCAGCGCCGGATCGGCGCCGGTCTCCGCCAGCCAGGCCAGCGGGACGGGGGCGAACGCCTCGTTCACCTCGAAGACGCCGATATCCGCGAGCGCCAAACCCGCCTTCCCCAAAGCCTTCTCGGTCGCGGGGATCGGGCCGGTGAGCATGAGCACCGGGTCCGAACCTGCCACCGCGCCCGCGCGATACCGCACCAGCGGGGTGAGGCCGAGTTCGCGCGCCTTCTCCGGAGTGGTCACCAGCAGGGCCGCCGCACCGTCGGAGATCTGCGAGGAGTTGCCCGCGTGGATCACGCCGTCGTCCTGGAATGCCGGTTTCAGGGTCGAGAGCTTCTCGGCGGTGGTGCCGCGCCGGATGCCCTCATCGGCTGTGAACGCACCGGATTCGGTTGGCACAGAGACGATCTGGGCGGTGAACGCACCGGCATCCTGGGCTGCGGCGGCACGCTCATGCGAGAGGGCAGAGTACTCGTCCACCTGGGTACGGCTGAATCCCCACTTCTCCGCGATCAATTCGGCCGAGATGCCCTGGTTGAAGGAGAAGTCGTCGTAGCGTGCGAGTGCCTTCGGCCCGTACGGCTGCCCCGAGGCACGAGCCGCACCGAGGGGCACCCGGCTCATAACCTCCACACCGCCCGCGACGACCACGTCCTGCTGCCCGGACAAGACAGCCTGCGCGGCGAAATCCAGTGCCTGCTGGCTGGATCCGCAGGCGCGGTTCACGGTGGTGCCCGGGATACTCTCCGGCCAGCCCGCCGCCAGGACGGCGTAGCGGCCGATATTGCTGGACTGGTCGCCCACCTGGGAGACACAACCCCAGATCACGTCGTCGATCACGGCCGGATCCACGCCGGTGCGCTCGGCCAGCGCGTTCAGCACGAGGGCCGACAGGTCGGCCGGATGCTCGCCCGACAGCGCGCCGTTGCGTTTGCCGACGGCGGTGCGGACCGCGCCCGCGATGACTACCTCACGCATATTCAACTCCCGTTCTCGGACTGTGCGCGGATCGGCGGGCGCCGGACGGTCCACTGTCCGGTGAACCGCGGTTCGCGTCGTTCGGCGAAGGCGGCGAACGCCTCCGGGGCATCGGCGGTCGCGAAATTGAGGCCCTGGGCGCGGGCCTCGGCCGCGAGCGCCTCCCGCAGCGTCGCATCGGCGCCCTCGTTCAGCAATGCCTTGGTCTGTGCCAGCGCGACCGGCGGTCCGGCGGCGAGGCGCGCGCCGAGGTCGGTGGTGAACTCGTCGATCTCCTCCGCCGGGACCATCCAGGTGACCAGGCCCAGGTCCCGGGCCTGCCTGGCGTCGATGGTCTCCGCCAGCAGCGTCAGCCTTTTCGCCTGCTGCAACCCAACCAGTTTGGGCAGCAGCCAGGACCCGCCGAGATCCATCGACAGCCCGCGCCGCGTAAAGATCTGCGCGAAGGTCGATTCCGGCGTGGCGACCACGAGATCGCACCCCAGCGCCAGATTCCAGCCCGCACCCACCGCCACCCCGCCGACCTTCGCGACCGTCGGCTGCGGCACCTCGTGCAGCAGCACCGCGACATCGGTGAGCGCCCGCATCCGGTAGACCGGATGGTTGTTGTCCGGCACGGAGATATCGGCCCCGGAACAGAACGCGCCGCCGGCCCCGGTGATGACCAGGGCCCGCACGGAACGATCGGAGGTGGTGTCCCGCAACGCCTCCGCCAGCCTGGACCACAGCTCGGCGTCGATGGCGTTCTTGCGGTGCGGGCGATTGAGGGTGAGCGTGCGCACGTGGTCCCGGTCTTCGGACAACAGGACTGGCTCGTCAGTCACGAGACCACCCGGCTCTCATCACCTTGCGAACAGCCCACCGTCTGCATTCGCGAACGGCCTACCTCCATTTTCCGGCACGCTTTTGGCCGGAATCCACCGGTGGTAGCGAGATTCCGGCCAAAAGCGTGCCGGAAAAATGGTGGGGCGGGTGTCGTAACGGTCGTCATTCATCGCCGCCGATCACGCGCGCCGTGCGCAGTTCGGCGAGTTCCTCAGCGGTGCAGCCGAGTTCGGTCAACACCGCGTCCGTGTGAGCGCCGAGGGCCGGGACCGGGTTCATCGGGGGTTCATAGCCCTCCAGGATGGCCGGAGGTAGCAGGGACGGGATGGGCCCACCGGGGGTGTCCACTGTCCGCCAGCGGTCACGTTCGACCAGCTGCGGGTGGTCGATCACCTCGCTGGGCCGGTTGTACCGGGAGTTGCCGATGCCAGCGTCGTCGGCGGTCTTCTGGATCTCCGCCAGGTTGTGCCGCGCACACCACGCGGCGATGTCCTCGTCCAGCTCGGCGCGGTGCGCGACCCGGCCCGGGTTGGTCCGGAAACGTTCGGCCGCAGCCAGATCCGGCCGACCGAGAATCTCCGCGGCCAGGCGCTGCCATTCGCGGTCGTTGGTGGTGCCGAGTACGACCGTCTGGCCGTCGGCGGTGGGATACGCCCCGTAGGGGGCGACGGCGGGGGAACTCATGCCGAGCGGCTGCTGATCGATTCCGGCGTGGCGGGCGTAGGTCAGGTGGTAGCCCATCATCTCGGCCATGGTGTCGAACAGGCTCACGGCGATCGTGCCGCTGTGCGGCGCACCGCGCGCCTTGCCCTGGAGTGCGGCCAGAATCGACAGCGCCGCATACAGTCCCGTCGTCACATCCGCGACGGGCGGGCCGGGCTTGGCGGGGGCGTCGGCGGTCCCGGTCACCGCGCACACCCCGGATTCCGCCTGGACGAGCAGGTCGTAGGCGCGCTTGTGGGACAGCGGGCCGCCGGCCCCGAACCCGTCGATCTCCACCGCGATCAGGTCCGGGTAGCGGGCCGACAGATCCGCGGGCGCCAGCCCCAGCCGCGCGGTGGCGCCGGGTGCGAGATTCGACACCAGGACGTCCGCCCGCGCCAGCAGTCTGTGTAGAAGGCCCACGCCTGCTTCGGATTTCAGGTCGAGGGTGATCGACTCCTTACCGCGGTTCACCCAGACGAAGTGGGCGGCCTGACCGTGCACCACATCGTCGTAGTAGCGGGCGAAGTCGCCGCCCGACGGATTCTCCACCTTGATCACGCGGGCGCCGAAATCGGCCAGCGTCCGGGTGCACATCGGCGCCGACACCGCCTGTTCCAGGGCCACGACCGTGATCCCCGCCAGCGGACCCGGGTGTCCCGGCTCGCCGTCCATCAGATCACCGTGCCGCCGTCCACCGGCAGCACCTGCCCGGTGATGAACGACGCGGCGTCGGAGGCCAGGAAGACGAACGCGCCCGCGACCTCCTCGGGTTCGGCCCAGCGGCGCAACAGGATCCGGTCGAGCATCTGCCCCGAGAACTTCTCGTCCGTGCGGATGGTCTCGGTCATCGGCGTCGCCGCCAGCGGCGCGAGCGCATTGACGAGAATGTTCTTGCGCGCCAGTTCTTTCGCCAGCGACTTGGTGATGCCGATGATCGCCGCCTTGGCCGCCGAGTAATTCACCTGCCCGAGGGTGCCCACCAGTCCCGCGGCGGAGGTGACGTTGATGACCCGGCCGGTTCCGTCGGTGGGCAGGTAGGCCAGGGCGGCCTGCGTGCAGTTGATGGTGCCGAGAGCGTGAATATCGAACAGCCGCTTGACCGACTCGGCGGAGGTCTTCGGGAACATCGCGGGCGCGGTGACACCGGCGTTGTTCACGACGATGTGCAGTGCGCCGCCCGCCAGGCTCGCAGCCCGTTCGGCGGCGGCGTCGGCCGCCTCCCTATCGGTGACATCGAACGCGAAACTCGCTGCCGTGCCGCCGTTTCCGGTGATCTTCTCCGCGACCGCGGCCGCCGCGCCCCCGTCGAGGTCGGTGACGAGCACAGCCGCGCCCGCGGCGGCCAGCGCCTGCGCGACGGCCGAGCCGATCCCGCCGGCCGCGCCGGTGACCAGGGCCGCGCGGCCGGTGAGATCGAACAGTGTCTGAGTGGCCATCAGTAGCTCCTCGGCAATCCCAGGGTGTGCGAACCCAGGTAGTTCAGGATCATTTCCTGGCTGACCGGCGCGATGCGCATCACGCGCGCCTCCCGGAAGTAGCGGGAGACGTGATACTCCTCCGAGTACCCCATCCCGCCGTGGGTCTGCAATGCCCGGTCCGCGGCGGTGAAGCCGGCGTCGGCGCACAGGTATTTGGCGGTATTCGCCTCGCGCCCACAGGATTTCCCGTTGTCGTAGCGCCAGGTGGCCTTCCGCAGGATGAGTTCGGCGGCGTCCAGCCGGGCCAGCGAGTCGGCCAGCGGGAACTGGATGGCCTGGTTCATGCCGATCGGCCGGTCGAAGACCACGCGCTCCTTGGCGTAGCGCACGGCCCGGTCCAGCGCGACCCGGCCGAGGCCCAGCGCCTCGGCGGCGATCAGCATCCGCTCCGGGTTGAGCCCGTCGAGCAGGTACCGGAAGCCTTGGCCTTCCTCGCCGACCCTGTCCTCCACCGGAATACGCAGATCGTCGATGAACACCTCGTTGGATGTCACCGCATTGCGGCCCATCTTGGCGATCGGCCGGATGTCGACGTGCGCGCGATCGAGGTCGGTGAGGAACAGCGTCATGCCGTCGGTCTTCTTGGTGACCTCGTCGTAGCGCTGCGTCCGGGTGAGCAGCAGGATCTTCTCCGACTCCATGGCCTTGGAGATCCATACCTTGCGCCCGTTCACGACGTAGTGGTCGCCGTCGCGGCGCGCGAAGGTCTGGATGCGCGGAGTGTCCAGTCCCGCACCGGGTTCCGTCACACCGAAGCAGACGTGCAGGTCGCCGGTCGCCACCCGCGGCAGGGTGCGCTTCTTCAGTTCCTCGGACCCGTGCACCACCACCGGATGCATGCCGAAGATCGACATGTGGATCGAGCTGGCCGCGTTCATGCCGCCGCCCGAGCGGGAGACCTCCTCGGCCAGCAGCGTGGCCTCGGTGATGCCGAGGCCGTGCCCGCCGTACTCCTCCGGGATGGTCAGGCCCAGCCAGCCGCCCGACGCGATGGCCTGATAGAACTCCGTGGGGAATTCGTGGTCCCGATCCTTCTCCATCCAGTAGTGGTCGTCGAATTTCCGGCACAGTTCGGCCACCGACGTCCGGATCAGCTCCTGATCCTCGGACAGCTCGAAATTCATGCCTGCGGCAGTGTCATCGGACACGTGCACACCTCCCTCTCAGGGCGTCGAACCCACACCGTCCAGCCGAATCTCGTTTCCCACCAAACGATTTCCCAGTTCATCCAGATCATGAGCCTGGCGGGCCAGCCAGAATCGCAGGAAGTTGGTGAGCGAGTAGCGCAGGAACAGCGCCGCGCCCGCGACCGTCACGGCGACCCCGGCTACGGCGAGGGTGATGGCGTCGCGCTGGGTCAGCGGGTCGGTCGTGCCGTGCGACAGGAAGTACGCCAGCACCGCGATCACCGGCCCGGCCACCATCAGCACGACGCCCAGGCGCAGCCACAGCCCGGAGCGGCCGGCGGCGGGATCGGGAATCTTCAGGTCTTGCAGTTCGCGGACGAAGCGGTCCGCGCGTGATTCGGTCATGTGGAACTTCCTAGATAGAGGGCTGCCAATTCGTCACGGATCGCGTCCGGATGTCCCTGCCGCGAGACCCGCCCGCGCACCAGGACCGCGGCGTGGTCGGCGATGCCGAGGACGGCGGCCGCGAACTGCTCGACCACCAGCACCGCGACGCCCTGGCGGGCGATCTCGGCCACCTCCTCGTAGAGCTGCGCGACGACCAGCGGCGCGAGGCCCATCGAGAGTTCGTCGAGCAGCAGGACCGCCGGATCGGTGACCAGCCCGCGCGCCAGCGCCAGCATCTGCTGTTCGCCGCCGGACATGGTGCCCGCGATCTGGCCCGCGCGTTTACCGAGGATCGGGAACCGCCCGAACGCGATCTCCTCGATCTCCGCGCGCGGCCGCCCCGTGAACGTCATCATCAGCAGGTTGTCGCGCACGGTGAGATTGGGAAACACGCCGCGCCCCTCGGGAATCAGGCACACCCCCGCCCGCGCCAGATCCCGCGGCTCGGCCCCCGTCACATCCCGCCCGCCGAGCAGCAACTGCCCGGACGCCGCCGGATGGATCCCCGCGATCACCTTCAGCGCGGTGGTCTTCCCCGCCCCATTGGGCCCCAGCAACGCCACCACCTGCCCCGCCGCGACATCGAGATCGACTCCGTGCAGGACGGTGATGGCATCGTAGGCGGCGCGGACGGACCGGAGGGCCAGCAGGCTGGTCGGGGGCACTTCGGGTGTCGCCGTGATGGTTTCGGTTGCACTGGGCAGACTCATGGGTCCTCCCGCCTTCCGATAGACGTAGCAGCACTCATATGTCCCCCAAGTACGCTGCCCGCACCACTTCGTCGTCACGGACGACCTCCGGGGACCCCGAGGCGATGACCTTGCCCAGGTCCAGCACGTACACCTCGTCGCAGACGCTCATCACCAGGCCCATATCGTGTTCGACGAGCAGGACGGCGGTGCCGTCGTCGGCCAGGGAACGCAGCAGCCCGCCGAAGCGTTCGGTTTCGGTGTGGTCCTGGCCGGCGGCGGGCTCGTCCAGCAGGATCAGGCTGGGGCGGGCGGCCACGGCCCGGCCGACCTCGACCAGGCGGGCGGTGCCGGTCGGCAGGTCGTCGGCGGGGGTGTCGGCGACCTCCTCGAGGCCAAGGCGATCGATGATCTCGCCGACGATCCGGCCGGCCTGCCGCCGGTGTTTGCCGAGTTCGGCGGCGACCAGCAGGTTGTCGCGAACGGTCAAGCGGCCGAACAGTTCCAGCCGCTGGAACGTGCGAGCCAGGCCGTGCCGGGCCCGCCGCGCCGGGCCCAGCCGGGTGACGTCGGCGCCGCCGATCGCCACCCGCCCGCGGGTCGGCTTGCGCAAACCACAGATCACGTCGAACAGCGTGCTCTTGCCGGCGCCGTTGGGGCCGATCAGTCCGGTCACCGCGCCGCGTTCGGCCCGCAACCCCGCACCGTCGAGCGCGCGGTTGCCGCCGAAGACGACGGTGACATCGTCAACTTCCAGTAGCGACGGCACGATTCAGCACCTCCCCGTCCTCGGTCTCCCAGGGCCGCTTGATGCCCCACCACTCCACCGGCACCTCCACCGGCCCGGGTTCCGGCCGCGTCCGTGTGCGATGCCAGATGAGGGCGGCGACCGCGGCCACGACCGCGCCGCCGGTGAACATCCACCCGTCGATCACGTCGCCCACGCGCAGCGCCCACAGCGCCAGCAGGACGAGGACCAGCACCGGCGCGACAAGACGGTCGCGCAGCATCGGGAACCAGTCCTTGCGCATCGGCGCGATGGCCCCCTCACGCAGGACGCCGCCGCCGAAGGCGATACCGCCCAGCGACGGCAGCACCTGAGCGAGGCTCTGCAACCCGGGCCACAGCACGGGAATCACGTTGAGCGGTCCGGCGAATACCAGCCCGGTGAACATGCCCGCGCCCACCACGCCGAGCCCGGCGATGGTGACGATCAGGAAGATAGGCAGTCCTGCAACAAGATTGAACTGATCCGGAGCGACCGCCCGCAACTGCATGCCGTACAGCGCCCCGCCCAGCCCGGCGATGGCCGCCGACAGCGTGAACACCAGCACCCGCGCGACCAGCAGCCCGCCGCCGAGGGTGGCGTAGGCGGCCTCGCTGTCGCGCAGGGCGATCAGCCGCCGCCCGAACCTGCTGCGCCGCAACAGCGCCACGGCCAGGCCCGCCAGCGCCAGGCAGACGGCGGCGAAGACGGTCACCTCGGCGGTGCTGTCGAGGTTCAGCCCGAACAGGTGCGGCCCGACCAGCGAGACCGAGCCCTGATCGAACAGCGAGATCCGCACGCCCAGCAGCTCGAACGAGGGCAGCGTGAAGATCCACCGATCGAGGATCACGGCGAAAGCCGCTGTCGCCAAGGCCATATAGATCCCCGACAGCCGCAGCGCCGGCACCGCCACCACCGCACCGACCACCCCCGCGATCCCCATGGCCGCCGGCAGTGCCCACCACTGCCCGTCCGGCCCGAGATGCGCGTAGGCCACCGCGCCGACACCGGCGAGGCTGAGCTGGCACAGCGAGATCTGCCCCGCGAATCCCAGCAGCGGCACGTACGACAGCGCGATCACGCCCCACGCGAACATGGCGCCGTAGGTGATCAGATCCGGCTCGCTGAGCATGGTGGCCAGCATCAGCCCGAACACCACGATCACCACCGCGAAGGCCGCCGAGCCCGGAATCGTCGGCAGCGGAACGGGTTTGAGCTTGCGGTCGCGCCCGCGCAACCGGCCGTGCGGGAACACCAGCAGCGCCACGAACAGCAGCAGCGCGGGCGCCGCCAGCCGCAGGCCGGGCAGATAGGCGTTGTGCGGGAGATATCCGGTCAGATAGCTCTCCAGCAGGCCCACCACCACGGCCCCCGCGAAGGTCATCGGCAGATTCCGCAGCCGGCCGAAGATCGCCGCCGTGTAGGCGCTGACGATGAGCAGCGACAGCTGCGCGGCGTCCAGCGCCACCGTCGGCGCGATCAGGATGCCGCCGATCGCGGCCAGCTCGATGCCCAGGATCCACGCGATCCGGTTGGCCCGCCGCGGATCGGCGCCGGTGAGCCCGACCAGCGCGCGATCGTCCACGGTCGCCCGCATCTCCGCGCCGGTCCTGGTGCGGTACAGCAGGATTCGCAGCGCGACGGCGACCGCGACGGCGACCGCCATGGTGAGCGCCTGATGCCAGGTGAGCGTGACCGCGCCGAGGTCGATCGAGGACTTGTCCGCGAAGAACCGCGGCAGCGACCGCGACTTGTTCGGATCCCAGATCCACCGCGCCACCACGATCAGGCCGCTGAGCAGCGCGACGGTCATCACCAGCTTCTCGGCGTCACCCAGGCCCTGCGTGGGGGCCAGCGCCTTGCCGAACAGCAGGCCGAACAGCGGCGCGAACACCAGCAGCACCGCGACGATCGCCACCGGAACCGGCCAGCCCCAGCCGATCGTCAACTGCCAGTACACGAATGCCGAGATCATGCCCGCGGCGCCGTGCGCGAAGTTGAACACACCGGTCGTGGTGTAGGTGAGCACCAGTCCGCTGCCGATGACGGCGTAGATGGCCGCGGTGCTGAGACCGACGATCCCGAACGCGAGGAACTGCTCCATCAGCGTCCCGTCACTTCAGATCGCTCATACTCTTGCCGACATCGGCCAGAGTGGTGGGCTTGCCGAAGTCGCGGGTGTACTTGTACGCCGTGAAGCCGCACCGGAAGACGCCGTTGTTCGGCTTGAAATCGGCTGTCTCCCAGCCGTTCTGGGTACCCTTCTGCACGTTGAAGCAGCGGGTCTGCTCCGCGAGCGGTTTCGACAGGTCCACCGGGGCCTGCAATCCGCCGCCGGTCCACGCCGTCTCCTTGCTCGCGGCGTTGTAGACGCACGAGCGGGTGAGGGTGTCGCCGCAGCTGCTCGCCGACTTCGCGAACAACAGCCAGGACTGGAAGGCGCGCAACGCCTGGAAGGTGATGTCGGCGTCCGGGGCGTACTGCTTGAACAGATCCTTCAGCTGCTTGACCGCGGGCACCTGCCCGGCCGCGTCGAGCGGGGCGGTGCCGCTCATGTCCAGCACGTTGTTCTGCGCGCTCAGCGAACTCTTCGCCGCGTCGAGGAACATGTTGTTGTAGGAGTTGGCGTTCGCGTCGATCCAGTCCAGCTTGTAGTTCATGCTCGTGAGCACGTCCTCCAGCTTGGCCAGATAGCGGAAGTCGCCGAAGAAGATGAGGCCCTTGACATTCGCGGACTTGATCGCCTGCGCGTAGGGCGTCCAGTCGGAGACGCCGGCGATCGGGTACAGCTCGTTGTAGGTGATCTTCGCACCCGCCGCCGTGAGCGATTCGCTCATCTTGTCGCCCATGACCTTCGTGATGGGCGAGTCGCCGTTGATCATGCCGACCGCCCCGGCCGAATCCGGATAGGCCTCCTTGATCAGCCAGTCCTGGAAGCCGGTGTACGGATTCACCGCCTCCGAGGCCGAGGATCCGGCGGCCAGCTGCAGATCGGAACCCGTGTTGGCGGTCTGGGTGACCTGCGCGGGGAACTCCGGCAGCAGACACGACAGGCGGTCCTTCACGCCCAGGCCGTCCAGCGCCGCGCTGCCGCCGACGAGGAAGAAGTCCTCGCGGCAGGCGTCGAGCATGCGCTGGCGGACCTCCATGAGCTTGGTGTCGCGCAGGTTGGTCTTCAGCTTGCGGCCGTTGATCCCGCCCGCGGCGTTGCACCAGGAGGTGAACACCTTCGCCGCGTCGACGAAGTCCGGATTCTTCGTGAAACCGATGTCGGAGAACATGCCGATCTGAATGTCGGACGCCGTCACGCCCTGGGCGGAAGCGCTTTTCGCGCTCCCCGGCCCGCAGACGCCGGTCAGGGTGCCGAAGTCGCCCGTGGCGGCCGGACTCGAACCCGAACCCTCTTCGGTCCCGCGGGTGCCGCCCTCGCGGCCACAGCCGCCGGCCACGAGAAGCGCGACCGCCATCAGGGCAACGACTATGCGCTGCGGTTTCACCGTAGTTCCTCCTCCATGGGCCGAACGGCCGAGGCCGGGTCGTGGCCGATGCCGCACCCGCTATGGAAACTATCTTCTCAGAATTGGATAATCAATGGATGTCTTTTGGAGAGCATCATCTACGCCTAGTCGTCGGCGGGCCCGGGGACCCGGTCCGCGGACCCCGGCGCGGCCGGGACTCGCCGCTGGCGTTGACACTGCCTCCGTACCATGGAAATCTTATAGTTGAAAAATGAGAATCTGATTCTCATGACGCGGTGCGGGCCCGCCGGCCCCGGTGCCCGTCACCTTCGGCACAGCCGCCGGACTACGAAAGGTAATCCCTTGGCACACTTCACCAAACCAGCGGCCGGGAGCTGGACCGAGAACTATCCCGAGCTGGGCACCGAGCCGGTGGACTACACCGACTCCATCGATCCCGCCTTCTACGAGGACGAGCGCCAGGCGATCTTCCGCAAGAGCTGGCTCAACGTGGGCCGGATCAACCGGCTGCCCAAGGTGGGCAACTACTTCACCAAGGAACTGTCCTGCATCGGCACCTCGCTGATCATCGTCAAGGACACCAAGGGCGTGGTGCGGGCGTTCCACAACATCTGCCGCCACCGCGGCAACAAGCTGGTGTGGGACGACTACCCCGGCGAGGAGACCGCCGGCACCTGCCGCCAGTTCACCTGCAAGTACCACGCGTGGCGCTACAGCCTCGAGGGCGATCTGACCTTCGTGCAGCAGGAGAAGGAGTTCTTCGACCTCGACAACAGCAAGTTCGGGCTCAAGCCCGTGCGCTGCGAGGTGTGGGAGGGCTTCATCTTCGTCAACCTCGACGAGCACGCCAAGCCCCTCACCGAATACCTGGGCGGCTTCGCCAAGGGCCTGGAGGGCTACCCGTTCGAGAAGATGAGCGAGGTGTTCAGCTACCGCGCCGAGATCGGCAGCAACTGGAAGCTGTTCATCGACGCGTTCGCCGAGTTCTACCACGCGCCGATCCTGCACATGAAGCAGGCGGTCAAGGACGAGGCCGACAAGCTGGCCAACGTCGGCTACGAGGCGCTGCACTACGAGATCGACGCGCCGCACTCGATGGTCTCGTCGTGGGGCGGCATGGCCCCGCCCAAGGACCCGAATATGGTCAAGCCGATCGAGCGGGTGCTGCGCAGCGGGCTGTTCGGCCCGTGGGACCGGCCCGATATCGAGGGCCTCGATCCGCTGCCGGAGGGCATCAACCCGGCCAAGCACCGGGCCTGGGGCGTCGACGAATTCGAGTTCTTCCCGAACTTCTCGCTACTGTTCTGGGCGCCGGGCTGGTTCCTGACCTATCACTACTGGCCGACCGCCGTGGACCGCCACATCTTCGAGGCCAGCCTGTATTTCGTGCCCGCCACCAATGCCCGCGAGCGGCTGGCGCAGGAGCTGGCCGCGGTCACGTTCAAGGAGTACGCGCTGCAGGACGCGAACACCCTGGAGGCGACGCAGACCATGGTCGCCACCCGCGAGGTCACCGAGTTCCCGCTCAACGACCAGGAGATCCTGCTCCGCCACCTGCACAAGACCGCCCAGCGGATCGTGAAGGAGTACCGCAATGGCAACTGATCCGAACGCAGCCCGGCTCCCCGCCGAATTCGCCGAGTTCGCGCGATTCTCGGACTGGATCCTGCCCACCGAACCGGAGCGCTACCGCAAGCGGCTGGACTCCTCGATGGAGGAGATGCAGGACCTCTACGACACCGTGTTCCCGCGGCTCGAGGAGGCGATGGAGTACTGCGACAAGTACGACCTCTACGACCTGCCCGACGAGGCGCGCAACCTGTTCCACCTGCTGCAGTCGCTGGTGATGGTGTCGTTCCCGGTCGAGGTGTGGAAGCAGCCGCGCGTGCCGGATTCCGGTGCGGCCTATCTCGATATCGTCCGCGAGCCGGTGGTCTGACCCGTGGCGGCGCCGGGCACGACGGCCGGTGCGGAGCCCGCGGAGCAGATCGCCGCATTCCGGTCGGGCCTGCGTGCCTGGCTGGACGGCAACGACCTGACGCCGGGCCCGGACCAGTCGCTGGACGGGCAGGTCGAGCAGCTGCTGCGGGTGCGGCGCGCGCTCTACGACGCGGACTGGATGCGCTACGGCTGGCCGGCCGAGGTGACCGGGCTGGGCGGTCCGGCCGCGTTGCGCGCGGTCCTCGGCGAGGAGGTGGCCTCGCGCGATCTGGCCGAACCCGGAATCTATTCGATGATCGAGGTGCTCGCGCCGACGATGATCGGTTACGCGCGGCCCGGACTCGCCGCCGAGATGGTGCCGCTGCTGCTGTCCGGCCGGGAGCAGTGGTGTCAGGGCTTCTCCGAGCCCGAGTCGGGCAGCGATCTCGCCTCGCTGCGCACCAAGGCCACCCCACGGGGCGACGACTGGGTGGTCAGCGGGCAGAAGGTGTGGACGAGCCTGGCGCAGTACGCCGCTCGCTGCGTGCTGCTCACCCGCACCGGGCCCGGCCACGACGGGATCACGGCGTTCTTCGTCGATATGGACTCCCCCGGCATCACCGTGCGGCCGCTGCGGACGATGCACGGCGTGGACGAGTTCGCCGAGGTGTTCTTCGACGACGTGGTGGTGCCCGGGGACCGCATGCTCGGCGGTCCCGGGGACGGCTGGCGGGTGGCGATGGATCTGCTGCCCTACGAGCGGTCCACCTGCTTCTGGCACCGGATCGCCTATCTGTTCACCCGGCTCGACGAGATGGTGGCCCGGACCGATCTCGACGACGACGCCGAACTGGGCGCCGCGTACCTGGCGCTGCACACGGTGCGCTGCCGCTCCGCGGCCACCCAGCGCCGTCTCGCCGAGGGCGCGCGCCTCGGCGCGGAGACCTCCGTCGACAAGGTCCTGCTCGCGACGGCCGAGCAGCGGCTGTTCGACACCGCGCGCGACTTGCTGCCCGGCGCAATCGAATTCACCGATCAGCGGTGGCGCACGGAGTACCTGTACTCCCGGGCGGCGACGATCTACGGCGGCACGGCGGAGATCCAGCGCAACATCATCGCCCGGCGCCTACTCGATCTCGGGAAAGAGTGACCGTGGCTGTGTGTACGCGACCCGGCACACCGTCCTGTGACGTCAGCGAGGAGTGATCATGGCAGAGCTTGACGCCGGCGAGGTGGAGTTGCTCGCGGCGACGCTGCGCAAGACCATGTCCGGCATCCGCGGGCGGGAGCTGGACGCGGCGCTGACGGACCTGGGCTGGCCGGAGTTGCTTGCGGACGCGCCCGACCTCGCGGTGCCGATGGTGTTCCGGCTGCTCGGCGAAACCGGTTCGCACGCTGCGGTTCTCGACGACGTCGTGCGGCAGGCTGTCCCTCTCGCGGAGGACGTGCCCGTGCCGCTGCCGTTCGCCGGTGGCGCGTGGGCGCTCTGGGATCGCGACGGCGAATCCGGAGGTTCGGTGGACGAGGAACTGCCGCTACGGACGATCGCATCCGGGACCGATCTCCCCGACGCCGCACTCGCCGCCGGACGGCGCGCACTCGGCTGGTGGCTGCTCGGCACCGGACACGCCATGCTGGCGCTGGCACGCCGACATGTCTTGGAACGCAAACAGTTCGACCGCCCCCTCGCCTCCTTCCAGGCCGTCCGCCACCGCCTCGCCGAAACCCTGGTGGCCCTCGAAGGCGCAGAGGCCACCCTGAATACGTCCGACGGCGATCTTGGCGCACTCCTCGCCAAAGCTGCCGCCGGTCAGGCAGCCCTCACCACCGCCCGCCACTGCCAGCAGGTCCTCGGCGGCATAGGCTTCACCGCCGAACACGCCCTCCACCGCCACGTCCGCCGCACCCTGGTCCTGGACGGACTCCTGGGCAGCACAAGGGAATTGACCCGACAGGCAGGGGCCCACCTCCGCACCACGAACACGGCCCCCCGCCTAGCTCAACTCTAACCCCGGCCACCCCTGCGTACCTCCAACTTCCCACGCACACAACGCCGCCGACACCGCAGCCGCCAACGCGGCGCCCGCACCTCTGGCAGACCGCGCGCACTTCGCTCAGCCGGTGTGGGTACGGCCCGGAGCATGCAGCAACCACCGCCATCGCGGTAACTCGGTCACCGCCGTGACGAACACCAAGGCGGTGACCAGAACAGCTAGCCACGGTTGCCAGGCGAGCCAGGAGCCGATCGCGGCCACCACCAAGTGGAGCACGACGAGACCGATCGTGACGGTGCCCGGAACCGGAACGAGAATGTGCTTCTTATCCCCCGGCGTGGAGAACAGGGTCGGCGCACCGACGAGCACCACCACGGCCACAACGGCAAGCACGACCGAATATCCGGCCAGCGCCCACGGGGTGACGATCCAGGCGACAAGTTCGGTGCTGAACCGCAGGAACGAGGCAATACGCCCTCGATCAGTGAGATTGGGCGACACATCCGCACGCTCGAGCATGGCCGACAGCGTAAGCGAGGACCGGCGACGCCGCCCCCTACGCTGACACCAGCCCCGGCATCACCGATTCACGTGATCAGGCGACACTCACAGCGACACTGTAGCCTTTCGGATCCCGCCACCCGTCGCCGTCGTTCGACGCGAACCACTCGTCGATCGCCGCCGACAGGTCGGCCCGGATTGCGGCACGGACCGGCTGATCGGTGGGGATGCCGTAGAACGAGAACAAGGACGCTGCGAACCGGAGCAGCGACGCGGGTTCCGTGAACAGCAGGGCGTCGTCGTGGCGGGTGAGGGCGACGTTCCCGAAGACGCCGGTCATCATGTCGGCGATGGTGTCCGAGTTGACCACAGCGTTGATCATGCCGACCGGAGGCCGGATTCCGTGGCGGCGGGCGTGGTCGGCCACAAGGCCGTGGGTACGACCGCACGCGTTCGCGTGGTTCACCGTGACGGCGACCGAACCGCTCGGCGCGGTGATCCGCCGGAACTCGGACAACGCTGCCACCGGATCGATCAGGTGGTAGAGCATGTGGCGCGCCGTGACGACGTCGAATTTATTGTCCCCGAACGGCATCAGCGTGGCGTCGGCCAAGACGCCCTTCACTCCCGCTACCCCTTCTGCCACTGCGACCATGGTGGGTGAGTTGTCGACACCGACCAGACAGCCGGAGTGACCGCTGCCGGACAGGCGGGCGAGGAATCGGGCGTCGCCGCAGCCGATGTCGGCCAGATCCTCGCTGCCGCGCAGGCCGAGCGCGTCGATGACGGCGCGAATGATGTCGCCGGGGTGCTCGGAGTACTTCTCGTGGGTTTCGATGCGGGTGGCCAGCGCAGCGGTATCCGAGTACTCGCTGGCTAGCGTCGGTATGGACATGCGCCTCCTGGCTCGCAGAGCAGTGCCGCAGCGCTGGGGACGGATTGCGCTGCGGCACTGGGGGGTCGGGTCAGCAGGCTGGGGAGTTGCCGCCCTGGATGGCGAGGAGGGCGCAGAAGGTGGGGGTGGCTACCTTCCATTGGCCGCCTTCCTTGACTGCTTGGCCGGTCTGGTCGGGGAGCATGGGGTTGCCGCCGATCAGGATGCTGTAGGTGACGTCGGCGTGGTCGGGGTCGGTGAGTTTGACGCCGGCGACGGTGGACGAGGTGCCCTGGGCCTGGGGGTTGGCCGCTTGCGCCTCCAGGATCGGCAGGAAGACGTCGCCCTTCTGGACGATCGCGGCCTTCTGCTGGGCGGGGGTGGAGCCGCTGAAGAAGGCCGTGTAGACGTCGGTGACGGCCTTGGTCGTGGCCGGATCCGCCTGTGCGGCCGCGGCACTGGTGGCGGCCGCCGACGTCGTCGCCGCGGTGGACGAATCGTCGTCGGAGCCGCAACCGGTCAGTGCCACCGCCGCGACGAGCGCCGCGCCGCAGAAGACCGCGGACCTGCGAATGATGGAGTCGTGCATAGGGTTTCCTCGTTTCACTGAACAGAGAGGGGTGGGTGCGCGGCCTAACGCGTCTGGGACTTCATCTCGTCCAGCGCGACAAGAATGGGGTAGCCACTCACGCTCAGCGCGTTGCCGTGGCCGGTCTGGTGGACGTCGAACACCGACTGGATCGCGGCGTAGAAGCCCTGCACGTCCAGCGTCTGGTTGACCGCGCGCTTGGCCTGCCGCAATCCGAACGGCGGCATCGCCGCGATGCGGGCGGCCAGCGCCGCGGTCTGCTCGTCGAGTTCCGCGCGCGGGACGACCTGATTCACCATGCCGACCTGCTTCGCTTCCTCGGCGGTCACCGGCCGCCCGGTGAACAGGATCTCCTTCGCCTTGCGCGCGCCGAGTTCCCATGTGTGGCCGTGATATTCGACCCCGCCGATACCCATCAGCACCACGGGATCGGAGAACTGCGCGTCGTCGGCGGCCACGATGAGGTCGCACGGCCAGCACAGCAGCAGGCCGCCGGCGATGCACTTGCCCTGCACCGCGGCGATGGTCGGCTTCGGGATATTGCGCCAGCGCAGCGAGTACTCCAGGTAGCGGCGCGCCTCGTTGGTGTAGACGAGTTCCAGGGTGATCTTGCTCAGTTCCTCGCCGCCGCCGTCACGCAGATCGTGCCCGGCCGAGAAGTGCTTACCCTCCGCACGCAGCACGATGACCGACACCTCCGGATCGTCCGCGGCGCGGGTCCAAGCGGCGTCGAGTTCGTCGAGCAGGGCCCGGTTCTGCGCGTTGGCGGCCTCGGGCCGGTCGAGCGTGATGGTCGCGATCCGGTCGGCGACCTCGTAGCGGATGTACACGTCGAACTCCTCAGCTCCGGGACGACCGGACCGGCGTGGCTACGCACCGGCTCTCGATGCGCGGTGTGTGGCGAGAATATCATTCTCCGAACCGGAAGTGTAAGTCTCTTCAACAGAGACGAAAATACTTACTCTGGATCAAGTAACTCTCATTCTCCGGTACAGTGCATTCATGTTCTCTCCAAATGACCGGGGACCGAGGCACCGGTGACCACGCCGAGCGAGAAGCCCGCCTGGAAGCAGCGCGCCGTCGAACGGTCGTTGCGCACCGCGAAGCTGCGCGCCGAGCAGCGCGTACAGCGGTTCCTCGACGCCGCCCAGGCGATCATCACCGAGAAGGGCACCACGGACTTCACCGTGCAGGAGGTCGTGGACCGCTCCAGACAGTCCTTACGCAGCTTCTACATGCAGTTCGACGGCAAGCACGAGCTGCTGCTCGCCCTGTTCGAGGACGCGCTGAGTCGCACCGCGGACCAGCTGCGCGCCACGGCCGACGGGCAGACCGACCCCTTGGACAAGTTGCGGGTGGCCGTCGAGCTGCTGTTCGAACTGTGCCGGCCGGACCCGGCGGCCCGCCGCCCGCTGTTCACCGATTTCGCACCGCAGCTGCTGATCTCGCACCCGGGTCACGTCAAGGTCGCCCATGTGCCGATGCTCTCGCTGTTCACCGAGCTGATGGATATGGCGAAGGCGTCCGGGCAGCTGCGCACCGAGATGAACTCGCGCCGGACGGCGGCCATGCTGATGCAGACCGTCATGTTCATCGCCCAGTCCGCCGGGGCCTCGAGCGAGGAGGCCCAGCACCCGATCACGGCCACCGAGACCTGGGAATTCTGCGCGCACGGCTTCGCGATTCAGTGAGAACCTAATTCTCGTAGTGGAGAATTTGACTTACACTCGGTACATGTCCGAACTGTGGAGTGATCTCGTCTCCTGCCTCGACCTGTCCCCCTCGCCGTCGTCCGACGAGTCCGAGACCCTGCTCGAGGGCCGGAATCTGCATCTGGCCTATCGCCGGGTCTTCGGCGGTCAGCTGCTCGGCCAGTTCGTGCGGGCGGCGAGCGCGGCGGCGCCCGACAAGGCGATCAAATCCCTGCACGCGATCTTCGTGCGCGAGGGCCGGACGGACGAGCCGATCCGGTATCGGGTGCGACGGCATCACGCCGGGCGCTCGTTCGCGACGGTGTCGGTGGTGGCCGAGCAGTCCGGCGGCGTCATCGCCACCGCGTCGATCTCGCTGCACGCCGAGGAACAGGGACCGGAGCGGCAGACGGTCGAACCCGTTCCGGCGCTGCTGTCCGCCGAGCACAAGGTGCAGTGGGGCCTGCTGCCCTGGGAGACCCGCGCGACCGCGGATCTGGACGATCTCGGTTCCGCGCCACCGGAATTCGAGTTCTGGATGCGCACGCCGGACGTCGCGCCGGAGCTGGCCCCCGCGCTGGTCGCCTACGCCACCGACCTCACGCTGATCGGCACGGCGCTGCGCCCGCTGGAAGGCTATGCGCAGAGCGGCAACGGCACCGCGTTCGTCTCGGCGGTCACCTCCCACACCGTCTGGTTCCACCGCCCCGTCCGCACCGACGATTGGCTCCTGCTGCGCCAGCACAGTCCCCTGCTCGCCCACGCCCGCGCCTACGGGCGGGGTGACATCCTCACGGAGAAGGGCACTTTGGTCGCCTCGTACGCGCAGGAGGCCATGGTCAGGATTCCTGAGCAGAGCTGAGCCCGCCGCCTAGCAGCGAATCAGCGGCACTGTAGGCATCACACTCACCATCGGCGACCGCGGCAGCCAGGCGGTCCAGGTCTGCGTGGGTGCGTAGGCGGGTCTGGGCCAGGGAAAGGATCTGCGCTCGGGCCCTCGCTGCGCGGCGTTCAGGCGTGTCCGTGCGGTGGTGGGCCTCGATGGCCTCGACCAGTTCCGCGACGCGCTCGCCACGCGAAGCGATCAAAGTGAGGATGGGTGCGGCGGATTCGGCGCGGAGGTCGCGGACGGTCTGTTCGGCGCCTTCTCGGTCGGCTTTGTTGACCACCAGGAGGTCGGCTACCTCGAGGAGGCCCGCCTTCGCGGCCTGGACGGCGTCGCCCGCGCCGGGGTTGAGGATTACCAGGGTGGGGTCGGCGACGGCGGCGATCTCGATCTCGGACTGGCCGACGCCGACCGTCTCCAGCAGGACCACGCCGTAGCCGAGCGCCGCGAGCAGGGCGATCGCGGCGGGCACGGCGGCCGACAGGCCACCCAGGTGGCCACGGGTGGCCAGCGAGCGGATCAGCACACCGGGATCATCGATGTGCTGGGCCATCCGGATCCGGTCGCCCAGCAGTGCGCCGCCGCTGTAGGGCGACGAGGGGTCGACCGCGAGCACGGCGACCTTCAGCCCGCGCTCCCGGTAGACGCGCACGAGCGCGGCGATGGTCGTCGACTTCCCCGCGCCGGGCGGGCCGGTCACCCCGATCACCCGCACGGGCGCGGGAGCGACCGCGGCCTGGACCTCGCCCCGGCGCTCCCCCTCGACCAGGCTCAGCAGCCGCCCCACCGCGCGGATCGACCCCGCCCGCGCCTGGTCGAGGAGTTCACTCACCGGCACACCGCTCGCCGAGGTTTTCACGCAGCCGGTACCTCGATGACGGTGGCCGAGCCCATGCCGCCGCCCGCGCACATGGCCGCGATACCGAAACCGCCTCCGCGACGGCGCAATTCGTGCACCAGCGTGACGATCATGCGAGCGCCGGTCGCCGCCACCGGATGGCCGAGCGAGCAGCCGCTGCCGCTCACGTTGACCAGATCCGGATCGAGGTCCAGTGCCCGGATGGCGGCGATCGGCACCGAGGCGAAGGCCTCGTTGATCTCGATGACCCGCACCGACGACAGCGAGATCCCCGCCCGCCCGACCGCCTTGGTGATCGCCTCGATCGGTGCCAGGCCGGTCTCGGCCGGATCGACGCCGACGGTCGCCCACGAGCGGATGTAGGCCAGCGCGGGCAGCCCCAGCCGCTCGCTGGCGACCGCGAGCCCGGCCGCGCCGTCGTTGGCGCCGCACGCGTTGCCGGCGGTGATGGAGAAGCCCTCGATCTCCGGGTGCAGCACCTTCAGCCCGCCCAGCTTCTCGAGCGAGGTGTCGCGGCGGGGGTGCTCGTCGGTGTCGAACAGTCCGTGCGGGGTCTCGATGGGCACGATCTCTTCCTTGAACCGGCCCTCGTCGATCGCGGCGATCGCGTTGCGGTGCGAGCGTAGCGCCCACGCGTCGAGGTCCGCGCGCGACAGGCCCGCGCGCACGGCGGCGTTCCAGCCGACGGTGATGGACATATCCATCGCGGGCGCGTCCGGGCGATCCGGGTGGCTCGGCGAGACCCACGGGTCGATCCACTCGTCCTCGCCGACCTTGAACCGGGCGCGGGGCGCGGTGGAGTCGGAGTTCACCCCGCCCGCGATCACGAGTTCGTCCATCCCGGCGCGGATTCCGGCCGCGGCCGTCTGCACCGCGGACATGCCCGCCGCGCAGTGCCGGTTCAGGGCCGCGCCGGGCGCGCCGGTCAGCCCGGCGGTGACGGCCGCGTGCCGGGCCACGACGCCGCCGCCGTAGCGGCCCTCCCCCAGGATCACGTCGTCGACGCGGGCGGCGTCCAGGCCCTCGGCGACCGCGCCCACCACGTGATGGGCCAGATCGAAGGCGTTGGTATCGCGCAGCGTCCCCTTCCGGGCGGTACCGATGGGGGTCCGCAGTGCGGACACGATGACGGCTTCAGGCATGTGACGGCCTCCAATTCGGCGACGGGTGCTCGGCGCGGCCACTCGAGTGCTCGTGTGAAACACGGCGAGAATGCTATTTTCTCAATAGGAGAGCCACAGTTGCAAGATTGGATTATCACATGCAGATCAAGGGAAGCTCCGCATTGGTGGTCGGCGGGACCGGCGGATTGGGCGAGGCCACGGTGCGCCGCCTGCACGCGGCCGGCGCGCAGGTAGTGGTCGCCGATGTCGCGGACGACAAGGGCAAACAGCTCGAGGCCGAACTCGGGATCCGCTACCAGCACACCGACGCCACCGACGAGGACTCGGTCCTGGCCGCCATCGCCGTGGCGGAATCGCTGGGACCGCTGCGCATCTCGGTCGACACCCACGGCGGTCCGGCCAAGGGCGGGCGGCTGGTCGGCAAGGACGGCTCGCCGCTGTCGCTCGACGGGTTCCGCACGACGATCGAGTTCTATCTCACCGCGGTGTTCAACGTGCTGCGGCTCTCGGCGGCCGCGATCGCGAAGACCGATCCCCTCGACGAGGGGGCCCGCGGCGTCATCGTGAACACCGCCTCGATCGCGGCGTTCGAGGGCCAGATCGGGCAGATCAACTATTCGGCGGCCAAGGGCGGCGTGGTCGGCATGACGCTGGTCGCCGCGCGCGACCTGTCCCCGCTGGGCGTCCGCGTGGTGACGATCGCGCCCGGCACGGTGAACACCCCCGCCTACGGCCAGGCCGCCGATCAGCTGGAGGCCCACTGGGGCAAGCAGGTGCCGTTCCCCAAGCGGATGGGCCGGTCCGAGGAGTACGCGCAGCTGGCCACCGCGATCATCGAGAACGACTATCTCAACGGCGAGGTGATCCGGCTCGACGGCGCGCTGCGCTTCCCGCCGAAGTAGACGGCGTGCTGCCGGCCGCGTCCCCGGGGGCGCGGCCACGCAGCGGCTTCGCGTCCTGCTGATTCCAAACGCTGACGTGACACGTTCCGTCGCGGAGTCTGGTTCGGGCATCGGCCCGCTCCCGACCCCGAGGATCTCCCATGTCACGCGAACTGCACCTTGCCGGCTTCCTGATCGCCTCGCACGTCACCCACTCCCACGCGGCGTGGCGGCATCCGGGTTCCACGACCGACTACCTGGGCCCCGAGTACTACACCCGGGTGGCGCGGACGCTGGAGCGCGGCACGTTCGACTTCCTGTTCTTCGCCGACCTGCTCGCGACGCCCGTCCGGTACGGCGACGACATCCGGGTGCCGCTGCGCAGCGGCACGCAGGCCTCGGCGACCATCGATCCGGCGCTGGTGGCCGCCGGGCTGGCCACCGTGACCGAACGGCTCGGACTGGCGATCACCAAGTCCACCACCTACTTTCATCCGTACGAGGTGGCCCGGATCTTCGGCACCCTCGATCACCTGTCGCGCGGGCGGGCCGGCTGGAATGTCGTCACCTCGCTCAATCAGGCCGAGGCGCGGAATTTCGGCATCGACGATCATCTCGGCCACGACGAGCGCTACGAGCGCGCGCACGAGTTCCTGGAGGTGGCCCACAAGCTGTGGGGCAGTTGGGATTCCGACGCCCTGGTCCAGGACAAGGCCTCGGGCGTGTTCGCCGATCCGGACAAGGTGCGCGTCGTCGACCACGACGGGACGTGGTTCAAGACTCGCGGCCCGCTGACCGTCCCGCATTCGCCGCAGAGCCGCCCGGTGCTCATCCAGGCCGGATCCTCGCCGGTGGGTAAGGATTTCGCGGCCCGCTGGGCGGAGGCGGTCTTCGAGATCGATCCGACGCCGGAGGGACGCAGGGCGTACTACGACGATCTCAAGTCGCGCGCATCGGATTTCGGCCGGAATCCCGACGATCTGAAGATCTTCCCGTCCTTCGTCCCGTTCGTGGGCGAGACCGAGTCGATCGCCCGCGAGAAGCAGGCGTTCCACAACGAACTCGCCGATCCGATCTCCGGGCTCATCACGCTGTCGGTGCACACCGACCACGACTTCTCGCGGTACGACCTCGATGCGCCGATCGAGGAGGTCGTGGTCCCGGGGACGCAGGGCCTGTTCGACGTCGCGCGCCGGCTCAGCGTCCGCGACAACCTGACGCTGCGCGATATCGGCAAGCTCTACGCCCAGGGCGTTCTGCTGCCGCAGTTCGTCGGCACGCCCGAGCAGATCGCCGATCAGATCGAAGAGGGATTCCGCGGCGGCGAGGCGGACGGGTACATCCTGTCGGCCGCCCAGGCGCCGGGCACCTTCGACGATTTCGTCGACCTCGTGGTCCCGGAGTTGCGGCGGCGCGGCCTGTTTCGCACCGCCTACACCGGAACCACCCTGCGCGACCACCTCGGGCTGGGACCCGCGAGCCTGACGCCCGCGCCGCGCCGGTCCGCGACCGTCAGCTCCGGTCGGTGAGTTTCGCGATCACCGCGCGGAAGTCCTCGCTCTGGAAGGTGAGGTCCTCCGCGGTGGTCGCGAAGTCCAGGGTCGCCAGCACCGACCGCTCCAACGTCAGGTTCAGCAGGCGCTTGGTGCTCTCCACGGCCTGGCGCGGCAGTTCCAGGATGCGTTTCGCGCAGGCCAGCGCCTCGGTCACCGGATCGGCGACGACGTGGTTGACCAGCCCCATCTCGCGCGCCCGCGCGGCCGGGATCTTCGCGCCGGTGAGCGCGTACTCCTTGGCCAGCAGCAGGCTGGTGTGCAGCGGCCAGGTCAGCGGCCCGCCGTCGGCGGCGACGAGCCCCACCTGGACGTGCGGATCCTTCAGGTACGCCGTCTCGGCGATGTAGGCGACATCGCTCAGCGCGACCAGGCTGCACCCCAGCCCGACGGCCGGGCCGTTGACCGCCGCGATCACCGGCACGCGGCAGCGGGCCATGCCGAGCACGATGTCGCGGCCGTGCGCGATCGTCTTCGCCCGCAGCTCCGCGTCCCGCCCGAGTTCCGCCAGATACGCGAAATCGCCACCGGCGGAGAACGCCTTCCCGGCCCCGGTGAGGACCGCGACGCGCGCCGACCGGTCCTCGGAGAGCCGGGGCCAGAGCCGGGCGAGGCCGGTGTGCAGGTTGTCGTCGACGGCGTTGAGCGCGTCGGGGCGGTTGAGCGTGATGATGCGGATCGGTCCGTCGGACCGGACCTCGATCTCGTCGGGCAGGTCGTACATGGTCAGACTCCTAGTCCGAGGATGCGGGAGGCGATGATGTTCTTCTGGATCTGCGAGGTGCCGCCCATCACGCTCTGCGCGCGGCTGTAGAAGTAGCTGCCGAGCAGTTCGGGGTCCTCGGTGCCGGTGACCGCGAGCGCCGCGTGGCCGACCGACTGGTCCACCCAGGTCATGAGCAATTTGTCGAGCGATCCGTCGGGGCCGTGCACCACGCCGTCGAGCTGTTCGGACAGCCGCCGGCGCACGTGCAGCCGCAGCATCTCCGTCTGCACCGCCGCCCACGCCAGCTCCTCGGGCGGCGGCCCGTCCAGCCGGGAGGCCAACTGCCGCACCAGCTTTCCGTACCGCGCCGCGTAGCCGAGTGTGGAGGGCTCGCGTTCGTGCCCGACCACGGTCATGGCCATCTTCCAGCCGTCGCCGGGTGCGCCGACCAGTTGATCCGCGGGCACCCTGGCCCCGTCGAAGTGCACCTGCCCGAACTCGCGGGTGACGCCGCTGATCATCTTCAGCGGCCGCTGCTCCACACCCGGCTGTTTCATCGCGATGATGAACGCCGAAATGCCTTTGTGCCGCGGCACATCCGGGTCGGTGCGGGCCAGCAGCAGGCACCAGTCCGCGACATCGGAGTAGCTGGTCCAGATCTTGTGGCCGTGGATGACGTAGTCGTCGCCGTCGCGGGTGGCCGTGGTGGTCAGCGAGGCCAGGTCCGAGCCCGCGCCCGGTTCGCTGAATCCCTGGCACCAGCGTTCGGTGCCGTTGATCATGCCGGGCAGGAACCGCTGTTGCAGTTCCTTGCTGCCGTGCCGGCCCAAGCCCTGCACGAGATAACCGAGGCTCGGCCGGGGCGGGGCTCCCGCGAGGGCCAGTTCCTCGTCGACGATCACGTCGAAGACCGGCGGCAGTTCGTGGCCGCCGAACTCCTTCGGCCACGACGAGCCGAAGAATCCCGCCTCGTACAGCGCCTGATGCCATTCGCCCTGCCGCGCCCAGTACTCGTCGCCGGAGGTCGGGAAGCGGCCCGCGGTCTCGGCCAGCCAGTCGCGCAGCCGCGCCCGGAACTCGGCCTCCTGCGGGGAATCACGAAAGTCCAAGATCTATCTCCTTCAACGAGACCGGGAACAGTTCGGTCGAGACCAGCGCGCGGCGCAGGAAGACGTGCGCCAGGCAGTCCCAGGTATTGCCGATGCCGCCGTGGACCTGGATGGACGCCTCGCAGACGGTGCGGGCCACGCGCGCGGTGTAGACCTTGGCGATGCGCGCCGCCTCCAGCGCCGCCGCGGGAGTCAGATCGTCGACCGCCCACGCCGCGTGCCGCAGCACGCTGATCGCGCCCTCGATCAACGCCTGGTTCTCGGCCAGGATATGTGCCACGGCCTGGTACGAGCCGATGCTGCTGCCGTACTGCTCGCGCACCTTCGCGTAGTCGACCGCCAGATCCTGTGCGCCGCGGGCGGTTCCGAGCAGATCGGCGGTGGTCGCGGTGACGGCCAGCGCCTGCCAGCGCACCGCCTCGTCGGCCGGCAGCTCCCCGACCTCCTCGACCTCGCCCGTCAGCGTCGCGGACTGCCGGGTCAGGTCGGCGCCGGGCGCCACCCGGCCGAGGGCCGCCGACCGGATGCGCACGCCGTCGACGATCGCCGCGCGACTGCTGCCGCGCGCGTCGACGGCACGGTCGCCGATCCCGATCGTCCAGCCGCGCTCACCTTCGGGCAGGGTGCGCAGACCGTCGGCGAGCACCGGGCCGAGGAAGGCGACATCGACCAGGCCGCGCCCGAATTCCTCGGCCACGATCGCGACCTCGACGCCGGACGCGCCGTCGGTCCGCAATGTCCGCCAGCCCGCGGTGCCCACCGCGCGCTCCAGCCGGGCGCGGCGGACCTCGTCGTCCAGGTCGGCGACCGAGCCGGGGCCCAGATCATCGGCCAATTTGGCGGCGGCATCACGCAGTTGCCGCTGCTCGCTGCTCAGGCGGACATCCATAGCGCTCCTCGGGGGCTCGGCGAACCGGTGCTCCAGAACATATTGAGAGATCCCGTCTCGTGAGTGAGAATGTAATTCTCATCTTACTAGAATCTATCTACCAGGAGGATGCGGTTCATGGCGAGACCCTCGTTTTTCCAACGGGCGACCGTGACCCGGATCGTGAAGGAGAGCGTCGACGCCCGCACATTCGTGCTGGCGCCGCACGACGGTCCGATCACCTACCGGGCCGGACAGTTCTGCACGTTCCGGGTGCCGGTGGACGGTACCGCGCTGTTCCGCTCCTATTCGATGTCCAGCGCGCCGGAGACCGACACCGAGCTGATGACGACGGTGAAACGCGTTCCGGGCGGCAAGGTGTCGAACTGGATGCTGGACAATCTGACCGAGGGCGACGAGGTCCAGATGTCCGGCGCGGCCGGGCGGTTCTGCCTGCGCGAGACCGATGTCCCGCTGCTCGGCTACAGCGGCGGCAGCGGTATCACGCCGATTCTGTCGCTGACCAAATGCGCGCTGGCCACCACGGGGCGGCAGGTGCGGCTGCTGTGCGCGGACCGCGACGCCGACTCGATGATCTTCGAGACGGTGCTGGCCGAGCTGGTCAGGGAGTACCCCGGCCGGCTGGAGGTGGTGCGGCATCTGGATGCCGACGGCGGTTTTCTCGATGCCGCCGCGGTGCGGGCGTTCGTCGGCCCGGACGGCGGCGCCGACCACTATGTCTGCGGCCCTGAGGCTTTCATGGAGATGGTGGAGCTGGCGCTGCCGGGGCCGGGGCTGGTGTACAGCGAGCGGTTCGGGGCGCCGGCGCCGGTGCCGGTGCCGGAGGATTCCGGCCAAGAGCATGCCGGAAAAATGGAGAGCGGGACGCCGGTCGCGACGGAGGGGACAGCGGGTGCGGCGACGGCGAGCAGCACGCCCGGCACTGTCACGATCTTGTTGAACCGTAAGAAGAAGACCGTGCCGCGCAAGGACGGTGAGACCCTGCTGGAGAGCGCTCGGCGGGCGGGGCTGACGCCTCCCTTCTCCTGCGAGCAGGGCAACTGCGCCACCTGTATCGCCAAGGTAACCGAGGGCAGCGCGTCGCTGCGGCAGAACAATGCCCTGACCGACGACGAGCTGGACGACGGTTACGTCCTGACCTGCCAGGCGGTTCCGGAGACGGAGTCGATCACCGTCGACTACGAGTGAGCGGCCGCGCGCTGGGCCGCCGCACTCGCCGCGGCGCTCAGCGAGGCCGCCACCGCCCCGCCGTCGACCAGGAAGGCCGCAGCGGCGGCGATATCGTCCGGAGTTCCCAGGCGGCCGCGGGCTCCTCTCGCTGCGACTGTGTCTCAGTCGTCGTGCTCGCCCAACCGCGGCGGCGGCCCGTACTCGGGCCGATACCCGGTGACCCGGATCGGGTTGCCGACCAGTCGATACTCCCCTGCGGTGACAACGGTGTCCAGACTGGTGTCCAGCGCCTCTGGGAGTTCCCGGACCGCCGCGGCCGGGATGCCGAGTGGCCGCAGCCGGGCCTCCCAGCCGGTCGCGGTATCGGCGGCCAGGGCCGCGGTGACCGCCTCCAGCACCTCGGCGCGGTGCGCGGCCCGGTCGGCCATCCGCTCGAATCCGGTGACGCCCGCCTCGGCCGCGAAACTCTTCCAGAAGCCGTCGTGGGTGACGAACAGCGCCAGGTAACCCTCGGCGGTCGGGAAGATCTGCGCGGGAACGTAATACGAGTGCGCGCCGAACGGCCGGCGCCGCGGCCGCTTCCCGTCGTTGAGATACGCGGCGGCGTGATAGTTGAGCTGGGAGAGCATGACCTCGTAGAGCGAGACGTCGATCTGCCCGCCGCGCCCGGAGACGATCTGCGCCAGCAGGCCCAGCGCCGCGGTGAGCCCGGTGGAGTTGTCCGCCGAGGAGTAGCCCGGCAGCGTCGGCGGCCCTTCGGGATCGCCTGTGAGAGCGGCGATCCCGGCGGCCGCCTGGATCACGTAGTCGAAGGCGGGGTCGTCACCGCCGCGCAGTCCGTAGCCGGTGATCGCCACGCACACGATCTTCTCGTTGAACTCCCGCAACGCGTCATAGGTCAGCCCGAGCCGCCGGATCGCCGACGGCTTCAAATTCACCAGCAGCGCATGCGACCCCGCCACGAGTTCACCCAGGCGCGCCCGCCCGCCCTCGCTACCCAGATCGATACGCACACTGCGCTTTCCGCGGTTGAGACTAGCGAAGTAGCTGTCGCTCACCTGCCGGGAAATGTCACCGCTCACCGGTTCCAGCTTGGTGACCTCGGCCCCGAGATCGGCCAGCATCATCGTGGCATAAGGCCCGGCGAGCATGGTGCCGACCTCGAGAATGCGAATTCCAGCCAGCGGCCCGGCCCCGGAATCGGTGGGAGGCATGTGCTCACCGCAACTCAGCGGCCAGGCGGGCGATCGTGTCGCGGGTGCGGCGTTTGGAGGCGACGAGTTCGTCGCGGGTGTCGCCGATCGGGAGCAGTCGCACCGACAGATCTGTGGCGCCGGCCTCGGTGTAGCGGCGCAGGCCCGCGGCGATGGTGTCCTCGTCGCCCGCGAGGCAGAGGTCGCCGATGTCGCGGGCGTCGCCCTGTTCCAGGAGGCGCTGGTAGTTGGGGGATACCTCGGCCTCGCCCAGGATGCGGTTGGCGCGTGTCCTGGCCGCGTCGATTTCGCTTGTGGCACACAGGCATACGGGGAGACCGGCGACGATACGCGGGGCCGGACGCCCGGCGTCGGCGGCCGCCTTGGTGATCTTGGGCGCGATGTGGTCCGCGATGGCCCGTTCGTCGGCCATCCACAGGACGGTGCCGTCGGCCCGCTCCCCCGCGATCCGCAGCATGACCGGTCCGAGCGCGGCGACGAAGACCGGCACCGGCGCCACCGGACCCAGCGCGAGCGGATTGTGCACGGTGAAGGTCTCGTTCTCCACGTCCACCGGACCCGGGCCGCGCAGGGCGGTATTCAGCACGTCGAGATAGTCGCGGGTGTAGGCGGCGGGCCGGTCGTAGGGCAGGCCCAGCATGTCGCGGACGATCCAGTGGTGCGACGGCCCGACGCCCAGCGCCAGCCGTCCCGCGGCGGCCGCCTGCGCCGAAAGCGCCTGGCGCGCAAGGGCGACCGGGTGCTGCGCCTGGAGCGGCACGACCGCGGTACCCAATTCGATCCGCGAGGTCCGCAGCCCCATGGCCGCGATGGTGATCAACGCGTCGAAGTCGTTGGGCACCTGCGGGATCCACGCGGTATCCAGGCCCGCGGATTCGGCCCACTCGATATCGCGCAACATCCGGTCCAGTTTGCGCGCGGAGTCACCCTTCTCCGGCCCGATCATCACTCCGATGCGCACTGCGTCTCCCAACTGCGTGAATTCGAGGCCCGGCGGTTCATGCGCCGGTGGTTCCGGTCAGCTTGCGGATCTCGGTGACGAGCGTGTCCAGCGGCGTACTCGTCGGAAAGACCGCGGCCGCACCGGCTTCCGTCAGGCGCGGCACATCGGCCTGCGGGATGGTGCCGCCCACGACCACCGCGATATCGCCCGCACCGGCCGCGCGCAACGCGTCGACCACGCGGGTGGTGAGCGCGACGTGCGCGCCGGAGAGGATGCTGAGGCCGACCACCGCCACATCCTCCTGCAGCGCGATCGACACGATGTCCTCCACGCGCTGGCGAATCCCGGTGTACACCACCTCGAATCCGGCGTCGCGCAGCGTGCGGGCGACGATCTTGGCGCCGCGGTCGTGGCCGTCGAGGCCGGGCTTGGCGACCAGGACGCGCGCGGGCGACGGGGCGGTCATCAGAACACCACCGGCTGCTGGAACTCGCCCCACACCGATTTCAGCGTCGCGGTGATCTCGCCGACCGTGCAGTACGCGTTGGCGCAGTCGATCAGGCGGTGCATCAGATTCTCGTCTCCCTCCGCGGCGAACGACAGCGCGGTGAGGGTGTCGCGCACCGCCGCGGAATCGCGCTCGGCCTTCACCCGGGCCAGCCGCTTCAACTGCCGGTCGCGGCCTTCCGCGTCCAATTCGTAGGTGCCGATATCGGGGGCGGGCTCGTCGGAGACGAACCGGTTCACCCCGACCACCGGATGCTCGCCCGACTCCACCGCCTGATGCAGCCGGTACGCCTCGTCCGCGATCAGGCCCTGGAGATAGCCGTCCTCGATGCACCGCACCATGCCGCCGTGCTGCTCCAGATCGCGCATGATCTCGATGATCTTGGCCTCGGTGGCGTCGGTGAGGGACTCCACGAAATACGAGCCGCCGAGCGGATCGGCCACCCGGGTCACCCCCGTCTCGTAGGCGAGCACCTGCTGGGTCCGCAGCGCCAGCGTCGCGGACTCCTCGCTCGGCAGCGCGAACGGCTCGTCCCACGCGGCGGTGAACATCGACTGCACGCCCCCGAGCACAGCGGCCAGCGATTCGTAGGCCACCCGGACCAGATTGTTCTGCGCCTGCGGGGCGTAGAGCGACGCGCCGCCGGCCACACAGCCGAACCGGAACATCGACGCCTTGTCGGTCGTCGCGCCGTAGCGCTCGCGCACGATGGTGGCCCAGCGCCGCCGTCCCGCACGGTATTTCGCGACCTCCTCGAAGAAGTCGCCGTGGGTGTAGAAGAAGAACGAGATCTGCGGCGCGAACTGGTCGACGGTCATCCGGCCGCGCGCGATCACGGTGTCGCAGTACGTGACGCCGTCCGCGAGGGTGAACGCCATCTCCTGCACCGCGTTCGCGCCGGCGTCGCGAAAGTGCGCGCCCGCCACCGAGATCGCGTTGAACCGCGGCACCTCGGCCGCGCAGAACTCGATGGTGTCGGCGATCAGCCGCAGCGACGGTTCCGGCGGCCAGATCCAGGTGCCGCGCGAGGCGTATTCCTTGAGGATGTCGTTCTGGATCGTGCCGGTGAGCTTGTCGCGCGGCACGCCCTTCTTCTCCGCCGCCGCGACGTAGAACGCCAGCAGGATGGCCGCGGTGCCGTTGATGGTGAAGCTGGTGCTGATCTTGTCCAGCGGGATGCCGTCGAACAGCACCTCGGCGTCGGCGAGCGTGTCGACGGCGACGCCGACCCGGCCCACCTCCTCACCGAACTCCGGATCGTCGGAGTCGTAACCACATTGGGTGGGCAGGTCGAGGGCGACCGACAGCCCGGTGCCGCCCTGCTCCAGCAGGTAGCGGTAGCGCTGGTTGGACTCTTCGGCGGTGCCGAAACCGGAGTACTGCCGGAAGGTCCACAGCCGCCCGCGATAGCCGGTGGAGTAATTGCCCCGGGTGAACGGATACGCCCCCGGCGGGGGCGGGTCATCACGCCGATCGTCCGGCCCGTAGACCGGCTCCAGCGGGATCCCGGACGAGGTGTACACGTGATTGTTCATCATCGAATATGCTACTTCCGGAAAACGAGAATGCCAATACCATTGGTAGCGAACGCCTGCTCACAGGCGCGTTCCGGCCCGAGGAGTGTCATGTCCGACCAGCATCGACCGTTGACCGACCGCACGATGGTGATATCCGGCGCGAGCCGCGGTATCGGGCTGGCGATCGCCGTCGCCGCCGCCCGGCAGGGCGCGAACGTGGTCCTGCTCGCCAAGACCGCCGACCCGCACCCGCGGCTGCCCGGCACCGTGCACACCGCCGCGGCGGAGATCGAGGCGGCGGGCGGCCGCGCGGCCGCGGTGGTCGGCGATGTCCGCGAGGAGGCGGACGTCCGGCGCGTGGTGGACACCGCGGTGGAGCGGTTCGGCGGGGTGGACCTGTGCGTGAACAACGCGAGCGCCATCGCCACCGAACCCACCGAGCAGCTGTCGGCCAAGAAGTTCGATCTGATGCAGGACATCAACATTCGCGGCACGTTCCTGCTGACCCAGGCGTGCCTGCCGTATCTGCGCGACGCGGCCAACCCGCACGTGCTCACCATCTCGCCGCCGGTGAACATGAATCCGCGCTGGCTCGGCGCGCATCCCGCCTACACGCTGTCCAAGTACGGGATGACCCTGCTGTCCCAGGGCTGGGCGGCCGAATTCGCCGACGCCGCAATCGCGTTCAACTGCCTGTGGCCGCAGACGTTCATCGCCACCTCGGCGGTCGCCAACATGCCCGACGGCGAGCGGCAGCTCGCGGCGTCCCGCAGCCCGCAGATCATGGCCGACGCCGCGCTGGCGATCGTGACGCGCCCCGCCGGGAAGGTCACCGGCAACTGTTTCCTCGACGCGGACGCCCTCTCGTTCTACGCCGGCATCGACGACCTGACGCCCTACGGCGGCGGCGAGAACCCCACGCCGGACCTGTTTCTCGACTGATGCGCCACGACGGGAGACGCCCATGACCCAGCAACGCCATCTCCATCTGAACCTGGTGGCCAACGACCTCAACCTGCATCAGGGAGCCTACGAATACGAACGGGCGCAAGGCGTTCCCGAGCGCGGCGCCTTCGAGCGCCTGCTCGAGTACGGCGCGTTCGGCGACGAGGGACTGTTCACCGCCTTGTTCGTCGGCGACATCCCCGGTATGCAGGGGTCCCCGGCATTCGACGGCGGGCCGGCCGAGCCCATCACCACCCTCACCGCGATCTCCCAGCACACCAGGCATGTCGGCCTGATCGCGACGGCGTCGACGACCTTCTACGACCCGTATAACCTGGCCCGGCTGCTGGCCTCGCTCGACCAGGCCTCCGACGGCCGCGCCGGGTACAACGCGGTCACCTCGGTGACCGATCGGTTCGCCCTCAACTACAGCTTGCGGCACCACCTGGATCGCGAGGAGCGCTATCGGCGCGCCGACGAGTTCCTCGAGGTCCTGCGGGCACTGTGGGACAACCGGTCGATGCGCCGTGATCCCGACGGCCGTAACCGATTTCACGCCGAGCCGATCGACCACGAGGGGCCACTGTTCCAAGTCTCCGGACCACTCAATATCGCGCCCAGCCGCCAGCAGCGGCCGCTCATCGCACAGGCCGGCGGATCCGGGCCCGGCATCGAGGTCGCCGCCAAACACGCGGAGATGGTGTTCACCAACTCCTCCACCCGCGCGGGCGCGGCGGTCTACCGCGAGGCGCTGGACAAGGCGCTCATCGCAGAGGGCCGGGCGCCGGGCTCGGTCCCGGCCGTCCCCGGTCTCATCCCCTACCTCGGCCGCACGGCGAAGGAGGCCGAGGAGAAACTGCGGGAGCTGGACGGTCACGTCGACTGGGACCCCCTCGCGCCGTTCGCGCTGGGCCAGTTCGGCCTCGACATTCCGCTCGGCGACCTCGCCGAGCCGTTCCCCACCCATCTGCTGCCGCGCCCGGAGGACGTGGAGAAGACGATCAAGAGCACCTTCGGCAACTACGTCGGGCTCTACACCTGGATTCAGCAGCGCCCCGGGGTGACCGTGCGCGAGGTCGTCGCACAGGCCGTCGGCCGCGGCGGGGCGACGCACCGCAAATTCGTCGGCGCCTACGACGACCTCGTCGACGACTTCGCGGCCTGGCACGACGACGGCAACGTCGGCGGTTTCAACCTCATGTTCGCGGCGGGCGCGACCGCCATCCGCGAGTTCATCGACGAGGTGGTGCCGCGCCTCATCGACCGCGGCCTCTACCCCAGCACCCCCACCGATCGCCCACTGCGAGAACGATTCCGGGACTGACGCGGGGCTATCGGAGCCGACGCCGGGCGGCGTCGGCGCAGTCCTCGGGGCTGGTGTTGAAGGCGATGGCCGCGTCCGGCGCGTGCCGGCGGACCAGGTTGATCACCGTCTCGAACAGGACGAGCAGTGGTTCGTAGGTGCGGATGCCGCCGCCGATCACCACGCAGGCGTACTCCGCGCCGATCAGCGCCGCGGTGATCACCGCCTCCGGATCCTTGTCGGGCGCCACGAGACACCAGTCGGCCTCGATCCCGTAGTCGTCGAAGCGGGCCCGGCCCCGCGCGAGCGCCGCCTGCACCGGTTCCGGGTCCCAGCCCTCGAGCTGGGCGGGATCGAGGCCGATCACCAGCACGCGCGCGGTCACCATGGTCGCGATCGTACTGCCCAGCGGCCGCCACCAGCACTACCCGGACGCTGCGACCGTACTGCCCGGCCGCCACCAGTACTACCCGGATGCGGCGATCGCACTGCGAGCGCGCGACTTTCCGGGTCAGGCCGAGGGTTCCGTCACGGGCAGCACCGGATGGATGGGCCGATCGGTCGCGAACAGCGGCCGCGCCGACCCCCCGCGCCGAGTCGCCACGATCTCCGCGGCGATGGACACCGCCGTCTCCTCCGGCGTCTGCCCGCCCAACTCCAGACCGATCGGCGAATGCAACAGCAGCAGTTCACGATCGGTGAGCCCGGCCGCACGCAGCCGCCGACGGCGTTCACGGTCGGAGCGGCGCGACCCCATCGCACCGACATAGGCCACGGGCAGGCGCAAAGCCTCGGCCAGAACCGGGATGTCGAATTTCGGATCGTGGGTCAGGACGCAGACCACTGTCCGCGAGTCCACCTCCGTAGCCCGCAGATACTGATCCGGCCACTGCCGCACCACCTCGTCGGCCTCCGGCATCCGGGCGTGGTCGGCGAAGGCGGGACGGGCCTCGCACACGGTGACCCGATAGCCGAGCAGCCGCCCTACCCGGCACAGCGCGGTGGTGAAATCCGTAGCGCCACAGATGATCATGCGCGGCGGGGCGGCGAACGACTCGACGAACACCGTCCGCTCCCGATCCGCGCAGCCGACCACGCGCAGCCCGGTGGCTCCGGTGTCGAGCATGACCGCGGCCCGGCTCACCACGGCGGCATCGAGGGCCGCGCCGACGACACCGCCCGAGGCCAGTGCGGCGAGTGCACCGGAGTCCAGATCGCGCACGAGGGCGACGGGCCCGGGCCCGAGGGCCGCTTCGATCACGGGATACTCCGCCGCGGTGACGCGGTGCACGAAGACCTCGAGTTCGCCGCCACAGGTCAACCCCACGGCGAAGGCGTCGGAATCGCTGAACCCGAAGCTGCGGCGAACAGGAACTCCGGACGCCAGCACCTCCTGGCACAACTCGTACACCGCCCCCTCGACACACCCGCCGGAAAGACTCCCCCGCACATTCCCGAATTCGTCGACCACCATCGTGGCCCCTGCCGGGCGCGGCGCGCTGCCGGTCACTCCCACCACGGTCGCCACCGCATATGTGGTATTCGCGGCATGCCAGCGCCGCAGCTGCGCACCGAGTTCGCGCACGGTGACCTCCTGGCGATCATCGACCGCGACCGGCCGTTCGAGCTGCGTTCCCCCACGTTCGCGAGAATGCTATTCTCATCCTATTCTAGCGTCATACTCATTATTGACATACACAGTCATCGAGGTGGATGGAGCATCATGAGCCCGACGGAGACCGCCACCGCCACCGCTGTCGTCGGCACGCGGGTACCGCGGCTCGAGGATGCTCGCCTGGTCACCGGCGCGGGCACCTTCGTCGACGACGTGACGCGGCCCGGGATGGCGCATGCCTGTTTCGTCCGCAGCCCGCTACCCCGGGCCCGGATCGGCGACATCGATGTGTCCGCCGCCCTCGAGATCGAGGGCGTCCTGGCCGTCTACACGGCCGCCGATCTCAACCCCGGCGCCCACGAGATCTCCTACGACCTGGATATGGCCGGTATGCCCCCGGTGCCGCGACCGCCGCTGGCCGAGGAGGAGGTCCGATTCGTCGGCGACCCGGTGGTCCTGGTCATCGCGGCCGACCGCTATATCGCCGAGGACGCCTGCGAACAGGTGATCATCGACTACGACCCGCTGGATCCGGTGATCGACTACACCACGGCGGAGTCGTCGCCGAATCTGGTGCACGCCGGATTCGCGGGCAATTCGGCGGGCGAGATGGGCGGGCGGCCCGCCTCGGATCTGGAGCCGATCTTCGACTCGGCCGCACATGTGGTGCGCCAGAGCATCTTTCAGCAGGCCTACCTGCCGGTGCCGATGGAGACGCGCGGCATCGTCGCGGAGTGGTCGGCGCCCGCCGCGGAACTGACGGTGTGGAGTTCCACCCAGTCCCCGCACGAGGTGCGCCTGTTCGCGGCCCGGCTGATCGGCGTCGCCGAACATCAGGTGCGCGTCATCGCCCGCGACACCGGCGGCGGTTTCGGGCTCAAGCAGCTGCCGCTGCGCGAGGAGGCCTGCGTCCTGCTGGCCGCGCGGGCGCTCGGCAGCGCGGTGAAATGGATCGAGGACCGCCAGGAGAACCTGATGGCCTCCGGCATGTCCCGGCACGAGCACGCGGACGTGGGCATGGCCTTCGACGCCGAGGGCACCATCCTGGCCGCGTCCATCGCGCACGTCCAGAACGTCGGCGCGTATCCGACGCCCTCGCCGGTCGTCGGCGGCATTCCCGTCGGGATGTTGTTCCCCGGGCCCTACCGGGTCACCGACGCCTCGTTCACCGCGAAGTTCCTGTACTCCAACACGGTCGGGCGGGTGGCCTATCGCGGGCCGTGGCAGTTCGAGTCGGTCAGCCGCGAGGTCCTGCTCGATCACGCGGCCCGGCGGATGGGTATCGACCCGATCGAGCTGCGGCGGCGGAACATGTTGCGCCGCGACGAATTCCCGCGGGCGAACGCGAACGGCATGCCGCACGACCACGTCTCGCCGCTGGAGACCCTGGAGCAGGCGATCGAGATGCTGGACTACGAGGCCTTCCGCGAGGAACAGCGCGCCGCCCGCGCCGAGGGCCGCTACCTCGGCGTCGGCACCTGCACCTACCTCGAGCCGACCACCGGGGCCAGCCCGTTCCTCGCCACCGAGGGCGCGACCATCCGGATCGAGCCGTCGGGCAAGGTCAACGTGTACGTCGCCGGCGGCTCGGCGGGCAACAGCCTCGAGACCACGGTCGTGCAGCTGGCCGCCGACGCGCTCGGCGCGGCGCTGGCCGATGTGCGAACCATCCAGGGCGACACCGCGATCACGCCGTTCGGCGGCGGCACCGGCGGCAGTCGCTCGGGATCGATGACGGCGGGCGCGATCGAACAGACCGCCTCGGTGCTGCGCGAGAAGATCCTCGCCATCGCCGCCCACCGGCTGAACACCACGCCGGAGGAGATCGAGTTCTCCGGCAGCCGGGCCACCGTGCGCGGCGTCCCCGATTCGGCGCTCACCCTGGCCGAGATCGCCGATATCGCCTACTTCCAGTCCGATTCGCTGCCGCCCGGAATCCAGCCGGGCCTCGAGTCCAGCGGCCGGTACAAGACGCCGCAGATCGCCATCTGGGCCAACGCGACGCACGTGTGCACCTGCGAGGTCGATATCGAGACCGGCGAAGTGACGCTGTTGCGCTACATCGTCAGCGAGGACTGCGGCCCGATGATCAACCCCAGCGTGGTCGAGGGCCAGATCTACGGCGGCACGGTGCAGGGCATCGGCGGCGCGCTCTACGAGCACCTCGCCTACGACGAGAGCGGGAATCCGGTGGCGACGACCTTCCTCGACTACCTGCTGCCGACCGCGTCGGAGGTGCCGGATATCGAGATCGGCCACGTCGAGACGCCGAGCCCCGGTCCCGGCAGTTTCAAGGGCGTCGGCGAGGGCGGGGCCATCGGCTCGACTCCGGCCGTGCTCAACGCCGTCGCCGACGCGCTCGCGCCGTTCGGGGTGGAGATCCGCGAGCTACCGCTGTCGCCGTCGCGGATCGTGGACATGATCGATCGGGCGCGCGCCGCCGGGAAGGACAACCGATGAAACCGGCGACCTTCGAGTATCACGCACCGGAGTCCGCGGCCGAGGTCGTCGAGCTGCTGGGCGAATTCGGCGACGAGGCCAAGATCATCGCGGGCGGCCAGAGCCTGGTGCCCATGCTCGCGCTGCGGCTCGCGGTCTTCGATCACCTGGTGGACCTCCGGCGGGTGAGCGACCTGCGCGGTATCCGGGCGGACGCCGACGGCGTCAAGATCGGCGCGGGCACCACCCACGCCGCCGTCGGGGCCTCCGAGGAGGTGCGCCGGGCGGTGCCGCTGCTGTCGCGGGCGACACCGTTCATCGGGCACTTCCAGATCCGCAACCGGGGCACGATCGGCGGGGCCATCGCGCACGCCGACGCCGCGGGCGAATATCCGGTCGTCGCACTGACTCTCGACGCCGAGATCGAGACGCATTCGCCGCGCGGACCGCGCACGATTCCGGCCGCGTCCTTCTTCACCGGCATGTGGACCACGGCGCTGGCCGACGACGAGATCGTCACCAGCCTGATCTTCCCGGCGTGGCACGGCCGGTGCGGGTTCGCCATCGAGGAATTCGCCCGGCGCAGTGGCGATTTCGCGCTGGCGGGCGCGACCGTCGCGGTCCGGCTGGACGCCGATTCCCGTATCGACCGCTGCGCGATCGGGCTGTTCGGCCTGGCGCCCACCCCCGTGCGCGCGCACGCGGCCGAAGCCCTGGCGACCGGCCGCGCGGCGGATGCCGTGGCGGCCGCGGAGATCGGCGCGGCGGCGACCGACGAGTTGGAGTCGATCCCGGCCGACGTGCACGGAACCGCCGGCTACCGGCGCCGGGTCGGGGCGGCCATGGTGACGCGCGCGTGGCGGCGCGCCGTACAGGAGGCGAGCAATGACTGAGGTCGACATCGAGGTCCGGATCAACGGCGCGTTGCGCCGCGACCGGGTCCCCGCGCGGCTGACCCTGGCCGACTATCTCCGCGAGCGGTGCGGCCTGACCGGCACCCATCTCGGATGCGAGCACGGCGTGTGCGGTGCGTGCACCGTCCTGCTCGACGGCGCGGCCGTGCGCGCCTGCCTGATCTTCGCCGTCCAGGCCGACGGCTCCCAGCTGACCACCGTGGAGGGCGTGGCCGGCGCCGACGGCGCGCTGTCACCGGTGCAGGCGGCGTTCCGCGACGAGCACGGGCTGCAATGCGGTTTCTGCACACCGGGATTCATCGTGTCGGTGACGGCCTTCCTGCGCGAGAATCCGGATCCCACCGATGCCGAGATCCGTTCGGCCGTCTCCGGGAACCTGTGCCGCTGCACCGGCTACCAGGGCATCCTGCGCGCGGTGCGCGCCGCGGCCGACGCGCTCGCCGCCCCGGAACCCGCACCGCTCGACTCTCCGAAGCCCACCGCCCAGCAGGCGTGAGTACACCGAGGACCCCTGATGAAACTCGACAACACCTTCACCATTCCCGTCCCGGCCGCGCAGGCCTGGCCCGTGCTGCTGGACCTGGAGCGCATCGCGCCCTGCGTGCCCGGCGCCACCATCACCTCGCGCGAGGGCGACGACTTCCACGGCAAGATCAAGGTCAAGCTGGGGCCGGTGGGGCTGAGCTACAACGGCGTCATCAAGGTCGTCTCGCAGGACGAGGCCGCCGGGATCGCGGTGCTCGAGGGCCGCGGCCGGGAGACCCGCGGTAACGGCACCGCGAAGGCCACCATCACCTGCACGCTCGTCGAATCCGGCGGGGCCACCGACGTTTTCGTGGATACCGACCTGTCGATCACCGGGAAGCCGGCGCAGTTCGGCCGCGGTGCGCTGGCCGATGTCGCGGGCACCCTGATCGGGCAGTTCGCGACCAATCTCGCCGACGAGATCACCGCGGCCACACCGCGGGAGGTCCCCGAGGCGGCCCCCCTCTCCCCCACGACACCCACCACCACGGCGACCGCGACCGCGCCGCGGCCGCGCACGCCTGCCGAGCCGATCGACCTGCTCGCAGCAGCCGGAGCGAATCCGGCCACGCGTTACGGCGGACCGGCAGCCGTACTCGCCGTCGTCGCACTATTCTTCGCGCTCTTCCGACGCAGGCGGTCACCCCGGCCGCCGCGGTGAGGGCCGCGTCCGGAGAAGGGATCATGCTGCTCGGTAACGACGTTACTTCGGTCCGCGACCTCCGCGGACCGGCTACGGACGTGCGGCCGGACCTCCGGCACATCCGCATCGAGGTCGGTCCGTTCTCCCTGGACTACCAGGGCTGCGCCGCGCAGATCGCGGACATCTCCGCCGAACTCGTCAGCGTCGGCCTGGTCGTGACCGTCGACGACGACGTCCGCCCCGATCTGCCTCCCCTCCCCTGCGGCGCCCTCTGGGACTGACGCCGCGAGACCGGCGGCACGCTGAGGCTGACAGCGGCCGTTCAGGAGCGCCGGGCCGACTCCACACAGTCGGCCCGGCGCGGCCCTCTGCGCGCCAGGTTTCCGGCCAAGAGCACGCCGGAAACAATAGGTGGGCCGACGATGAGTTCGGCCTTGGACCTTTCACCCCACGGGGCTGAGATCCGCGCCGATCGACGGGAACCCCGACAGGCCGCTGCGGAAGCTCTCCGTCGCGCCGACCGAGGCCGGGACCGCGGCGGCGGTGAGCGCCTGGGCCTTGAATGCCTGGGCGGCCACGCTCAGCCGGTGCAGCACCGGGTCGACCCGGTGCTCCGGCGGCGCGGACCAGCCCTCGCCCCAGACCACGACCTCGATTCCGCCGTCCCCCAGCGCCTTCCGCAGCCCGCGCTGGGCGCGCGGATCGAGGGAGCACACCTCGCAGGCCACCGCGAGGGCGTGCGGCCGCCGCCCCTGGCCGCCCGCCGCGAGGACCGTCTCCAGGTCCAGCGTCTCCGCGCCCAGGATGCGCAGCGGGCGGGAGTCCGACGGGTCGGCGAGCAGGACGGTGACGTCCCAGCCGGCGACCGCGCGGTCGAACAGCCAGCCGCCGGCGTGCTCGACGACATCGACGATGCTGGTCGCGACGACGTCCAGGCGGTACCTCATCGTTCCGCGGCCGGACTTAGGTCGCGCGCCAGCGACCTGGTGTACTCGTTGAACACCTCGCTCAGCGGGATCGAGTGATCGAGCAGCCATGAGATCTCCATTCCATTGATGAAAGCGACGATTTCGATAGCCCGCAGGTCGGGATCGAGGTCGGGCCGGTACCGTCCGGTCTGCTGGTTGCGGCGGATGATGTCGGCGACGATCGCGACGGCGACCTTCCATCTGTCGAGCAACCGGTCGTGCAGCGGGGCCTCGGGCAGCAGGTTCTCCACCAGCATCACCACGAAGGTGCCCACCAGTTCGGGAGACGCCTCGATGCGGGCCGCCACCTTGTTGATCTCCGTGACGAGATCGCCGTTCAGGTCGGCGGAGGCGGCGTCGGCGGCGTCGCGGGCGTCCAGCACCGCGTGCAGCAGCTGATCCTTGGACTGGAAGTGGTGTAAGAGCCCGGCCGGGCTCACGCCCGCCTCCCGCGCGATCTGCGCCAGAGTCGTACTGCGCCAGCCGTTCCGGGTGAGCATCCGCTGCGCTACGCCCAGGATCCGCTGCCGGCGATCTTCGCCCTTGGCGAGCAGGGAGGCATAGGGACGAGGTGTGGTCACGAAAACCCCTCTTCGACAAAACCTAGTGAACATACAGTAGGTTGGTTGGCCCGTTGTGACAAGGGTCTCACGGCACTCGATTCTGATCTCCACCGTTTCTGACGGTAACCACATTCTCGCTGATCAACTCGGTCAAATAACGGTATCTGGCGCAACTGACGTATACGTGACTCTCCTCTTGTGATAACTTCATTCCCATAACGAACAGCTCCAGTGGAGGGTCAAGATGTCGGTTCCGACCAGTAGCGCTTCGTTGTATCCGCCCGGCGGATTCGGGCCGCCCAAGGACCGGCGTGGTCACGCCGAGGGCTCGGTGGGCCTGCCCCCGGGCACCGAGGTGTTCTCGGCCGACAATCACATCTCGCTGGCCGAGGACATCTTCTTCGAGCGGTTCCCGGAGAATATGAAGGACCGCGCCCCCCGGATCTGGTACGAGGACGGCGCCTATCAGATCGGGCGGAAGGGAAAGTCCTTCCTGCCCGGCGATTTCAGCAGCGTGCTGATGCAGTACGACCCGCTGGACGGGTCCGGCAGCGCCAATGTCGAGGCCCGGGCCGCGGATCTGCGCGCCGACGGCATCGCCAAGGAGCTCGCGTTCCCGAACGCGTTGCTGGCGTTGCTGTTCTACCCGGACAAGGAGGTCCGGGAGCTGGCGTTCCGCGTGTACAACGAGTACATCGCCGACGTGCAGGAGCGCTCCGGCGGCGCCTTCTACGGCGTCGGCCTGATCAACTGGTGGGACCCGGCAGGTACCAAACGCACGCTCGACGAGCTGAAATCACTGGGGCTCAAGACATTCCTGCTGCCGCTGTCGGCGGGCAAGGACGACGACGGCAAGGTCATCGACTACGGCAGCACCGCGATGATCCCGGTGTGGGACGCGATCGAGGAGTCCGGGGTGCCGGTCTCCCACCACATCGGCGAATCGCCGCTGTCGGCGCCCTGCGAGGTCAACAGCGTCGTCGTCGGCATGATGCACAATGTCGCGCCGTTCCGGGAGTTGTTCTCCAAGTACGTCTTCAGCGGCATCATCGACCGGCATCCGGGCCTGAGCATCGGCTGGTTCGAGGGCGGGATCAACTGGGTCCCGTCGGCGATCCAGGACGCCGAGCACATGCACGCCTCCTACAAGCACATGTACAACCGCCCGATCGAGCACGACGTGCGGCACTACTGGGACAACCACATGCGCGCGTCGTTCATGGTGGATCCGCTGGGCCTGTCGCTCATCGATCACATCGGCCGCGACCGGGTCATGTGGTCCTCGGACTACCCGCACAACGAGAGCACCTGGGGCTACTCCGAGAAGTCGCTCGCCGGTGTGGTGCAGGCGGTCGGGCCGGAGGACGCCGCGAAGATCGTCAGCGGCAACATCATCGACTTCCTGGGGCTGTGAGATGACATCGTCCACTACGAGCGCCCCGCTCGTGATCCCCGAGGTTCCCGACCGCGCGCGCATGCGGCGCGAGACCGGGGCGCGGCTGCGCGCGAGCATGGCGCAACAGGGCGTCGACGCGCTCGTCCTGCTGCACAACAGCAATGTCGTCTACGCGACCGGAACCAACTGGCCGCTCGGCGACGCCGGCCTGTCGCATGTCGAACGCCCGGTCGCGGTCGTGGTCGCGGGCGATCCGTGGCCGCACCTGTTCCTGCCGTTCCGGGAGGGCATCTCCGAGGAATCCGATCTGCCCGCCGATCATCTGCACGGGCCGGTCTATCTCGAATTCGACGAGGGCGTCGAGGAATTCGCGCGGCGGCTCGCCGACCTGATCCCCTCGGGATCGACGGTAGCGGTCGACGAATGCACCGGCGCCATGCGCCGTGCGCAGTCCGGGCTGTTTCCGAGCGGGCCGCCGTCCGACGCCGCCCTGGTGGTCGGCCCGGCCAAGCTGATCAAGACGCCCGACGAGATCGCCTGCATCCGCACCGCCGCCCGCATCACCGATCAGGCGATGGTCGAGGTGCAGGCGGCGCTCGCGCCCGGACGCCGCCAGATCGACCTGTCGGCGCGGTTCATCCGCCAGGCCTTCGAACTGGGCGCCACCGCCACCATGCTGGAGGCGATCTGGCAGGTCATGCCGGACACCAAGGCCGACGGCGTCTGGACCACCCACGGCGATCTGGCCCTGCCGCTGCTCACCACCGAGCGCGAGCTGCGAGCCGGGGACGTGCTGTGGACCGACGTCAGCATCACCTACGGCGGCTACTGCTCCGATTTCGGCCGCACCTGGGTCGTCGGCCAGGAGCCGAATGCCCGGCAGCACAAGCAGTTCGAACGCTGGCACGAGATCCTGACCGCGGTTCTGGACGTCACCAAGGCGGGGGCCACGGCGGCCGATCTGACCCGCGCGGCGACAGCGGCCAACGGCGGGGCCGAACCCTGGCTGCCGCACTTCTACCTCGGGCACGGCATCGGGGTCAGCGCGGCGGAAACGCCGATGCTCGGCACCGATCTAGGTCCCGAATTCGACGAGAACTTCGTGTTCGAGCCGAACATGGTGCTGGTATTGGAGCCGGTGGTCTGGGAGGACGGCACCGGCGGCTACCGAAGCGAGGAAATCATCGTGATCACCGAGGAGGGCTCGATCGCCCTCACCGACTACCCCTACGCGCCCTATGGCCGTTGAGGTCGTGCCCGACGATCGCGCCCTGCGGCATGGGCGGCGCGATCGCGCACTGGCACAGATGAAAGCCCATGATCTGGACATCCTCGTGCTCGGCCGCCAGGCCAATGCGCGCTACCTCGCGGGCGCGCCCCAGCTGTGGGTGGCCGGCACCCGGCCGTTCGGTCCCGTCGCCACGGTGGTGCGCGAGACCGGCGCGGTGCACCTGCTGAGCACCTGGGACGAGGGCATCCCCGAGGACATCCCGCACGAGCGCCTCTACGGGCTCGCGTGGAATCCGATGACGACCATCGCGGTCCTGCGCGATATCGAGGGCGCGGCGACGGCGAAAAGGGTAGGCACGGACGCACTCTCGCCGAGTTTCGCGAAGCTGCTGCCGCTGGCGTTCCCGAACGCCGAACTCGTCGACGGCGAGCTCGCCATGCGCACCGCGCGGCGGATCAAGACCGCCGAGGAGATCGCGGTGCTGCGCAATACGCTGCGGGTCGCCCAGGCCGGCCTGGCCGCCACCGTGGCCGAGCTGGCGCCGGGCGGCACCGAGCAGGGACTGATCGGCGTCCTGCTGGAGGCGATGACCGCGGGCGGCGTCAGCACCCCGGCGTCGCAGGATTCGGTCTGGGTGACCTCCAAGGAGCATCCGTGGCGGCGCGCCGGCGCCGACCGCCAGGTGCGCGCGGGCGATCTGGTGGCGGTCTCGGCCGGTGTCCTCGGCGACGGATACATCGGCGAGGTCGGCCGGACCTATCCGGCCGGTGCCGCGGGCGACGCCGCCACGAAGCTCTACCGCCGCCGGGATGCGCTGTGGGGCAGACTGATCGACGCCTGCAAGCCGGGCGCACCGGCGATCGATCTGCTGAACGCGTACGAGGCGGCGGGCGAGCCGCTGCCGTCGATGCCGGTCGCGCGGGGGCTGGGCATGGGCTTCGACCCGCCGGTGGTGTCGCCGCGGTTGCCGGCCACCGCCACCGCGGAACGCCTGGAGCCCGGCATGGTCCTGTCGATCACCGGCTACGTATGGCAGGAGGGCGTCGGCGCGGTCTTCGGCCGGGACGCGGTGCTGATCACCGACGACGGCTGCGACGTGCTCACCGCCGCGCCGCACTGGGAGCACTGACCGCACCGCGACCGCACGACCGCCGTTCGCACTCTCCGGCAAAGGAATCCGACATGCCCGACCCCGATCCATCCGCCGCCGCGGACGCCGAGAAGATCATCCGCTACGACAAGGATCCGAAGACCCGGATCGCCACCATCACCTTCGACCGTCCCGACCAGCTCAACGCGCCCACCATCGCGGCGCGACTGCGTTACGCCGACCTGCTGCACCGCGCGAGTGTCGACGACGAGGTCAAGGTGCTGGTGGTCCGGGGCGCGGGAGACGATCTGGGCAGCGGCGCCGACCTTCCCGAGTTCATGGAGGTGCAGAAGTCGCCCTCGCAGGGGCCGCGCCTGGCGGAGTACAAGATCGGCCCGGACGAGGTGCGCTACCCGCCCCGGGAGTCCTTCCGCCACGGCGCCACCATCAGCCAGTGGTACGCCAACGCCCAGGCCGGGTGCCGCAGCCTGCAGGAGTTCAAGAAGATCAGCATCGTGGAGGTGAAGGGCTACTGCTACGGGTGGCACTTCTACCAGGCCGCCGACGCGGATCTGGTGATCTCCTCCGACGACGCGCTGTTCGGCCACCCCTCCTTCCGCTACTACGGCTGGGGGCCGCGGATGTGGACGTGGGCGCAGACCATGGGCCTGCGGCGTTTTCAGGAGATGGTCTTCACCGGCCGCGCGTTCTCGGCGCAGGAGATGTTCGACTGCAACTTTCTGAACAAGGTCGTCTCCCGCGCGGACCTGGAGGCCGAGACCGCGAAATACGCGCTGGCCTGCGCCCGCAACCGGCCCACGGATACGGTCTTCATGCAGAAGATCTTCTTCGAGGTCATGAAGCAGCATCAGGGCGAGTACATGGGCAGCCTGCTGAGCGGCTTCTTCGAGTCGATGGGCGGCCACATCCACGCCGACGACGACGAACTCATGCTGGACACGGCCTTCGACGGCGGGCTGAACAATTCGGTCAAGGACAACGACGCGCAGTTCCCCCCGGAGTTCCGGCTGAGTAAGTCGGGCCGGAAACAGCCGGAATGAAAGCCGGTGAGAGACAATGGCTTCGAGTGACATGGCCGGACCGGAGGGGCTACCGCTACGCGACTGCGTGGTGATCGACCTCGGCACGGGCATCGCGGGCGCGTACTGCACCAAACTGCTGTGCGACGGCGGCGCCGAGGTGATCAAGGTGGAGCCGCCGGAGGGCGATCCGCTGCGCCGCTGGTCCGCCTCGGGCGCCGAGATCGACGACGACGGCGCGCTTTTCAGCTTCCTCTCCGGCGGCAAGAGTAGCGTGGTCGCCGACCCGGACGATCCCGCCGACCTGGAACTCGTTTCGGCCCTGCTGGATTCGGCGGACGTCGTGGTGTGGTCGCCGGGCTCGCGCCTGACCGATCATCCCCGGTTGTCCGCCGCGGCCATTCGCCGCGCCCACCGCCACCTGGTGGTCACCGCGATCACCCCCTTCGGCCTCGACGGGCCGTGGCGCGATCGTCCGGCCACGGAATTCACGCTGCAGGCGTGGTCCGGCGGCATCGTCGGGCTGGGGCGGGGTGCGCCCGATCAGGCGCCGGTGTATGTCGGTGGCCGGATCGGCGAGTGGTTCGCGGGCGCCCACGCGTCCGCGGCCACCATGACCTCGCGGCTGCGCACGCGCGGTTCGAGCGCGGGTGAGCTGGTCGACCTGTCGATGCTGGAGACCCAGATCCTGGGCCTCACCTACTTTCCGGTGTCGTTCTTCGACGCCCTGGGCCGCCCGTTCCGCACCGAGCGGAAGCTCAGCGTGCCCGGTGTCGCGACGGCGGCCGACGGCATGGTGGCGTTGGGGTGTGGGACCGCCCAGCAGTGGTTCGACCTGTGCGCCATGGTGGGTCATCCGGAGTGGATCGACGAGGGCACCGCCCCGTCGATCACCGCGCGCGCCACCGAGAAGGCGCCGGAGATCTTCGCCTGGCTCGCCGGGCAACCGGCCGAGGTGATCCGCGATCTCGCGACGGCGTTCCGCATTCCCAACGGCCCGGTCGTGCACGGCGCCAACGCGACCGAGATGGACCATCACGTCGCGCGCAAGGCGTTCACGGTGAATCCGCGCGACGGATTCCATCAGCCCGGCCCGCCCTACCGCACCCGGCCCGCACTGCTCGCCGAGCCGCGGCCCGCACCCCGTCTCGGCGAGCACACCGGCCGGTACCGCGCCGCCCGCCCGACCCGCCGCGGCGCGCTGCCCAGGGTCGCGCCGGATCCGTTGCCGTTCCGGGAACTTCGCGTGCTGGACCTGACCACCTACTGGGCCGGGCCGTCGTGCACGCACTTCCTCGCCATGCTGGGGGCCGAGGTCATCCACGTCGAATCCGCCGGGCGGCCGGACGGCACCCGGCTCATCGCAGGGGTGCCGGTATCGGAGGACCAGTGGTGGGAGAAGTCGCCGATCTTCTCCGGGCTCAACACCAACAAGAAGGGCCTGACGCTGGACTTCCGGTCCGAGCGCGGCCGAGAGCTGTTGCGGCGCTTGGCCGCCACGTGCGATGTGATCGTCGAGAACTACACGCCCCGGGTGCTGGAGCAGATCGGCCTGGATTATCCGGACGTGCGGGCACTGCGTCCGGACACGATCATGGTGCGGATGCCGGGATTCGGGCTCGACGGGCCCTGGCGCGACAATCCGGCTTTCGCCTACATCATCGAGGACACTTCCGGGCTCACCTGGCTCACCGGGCACAAGGACCGGAATCCCTTGGAGCCCTACTCGATCGGCGATCCGAACGCGGGCGTACACGCCCTCAACGGCCTGTTGCTGGCGCTGGAGAACCGGCGGCGGACCGGGCACGGCGCGCTGGTGGAGGCTGCGATGGTCGACGCCGCGCTCAACGTGGCCGCCGAGCAGGTGATCGAGTACTCCGCCTACGGCGCCCTGCTGGAACGCGACGGCAACCGCGGCCCCGAGGCCGCCCCGCAGAACCTCTACCGCGCCGCGGGCACGGACGAATTCGGCCGGGAGGACCGCTGGGTCGCCATCGCGGTAGCCACCGATACCCAGTGGCGCAAGCTGCGAGAGGTCCTGGACGAACCGTTCTGGGCCATGACCCCCGAACTACGCTCCGCGGAAGGCCGCCGGCTCCACCACGACCTCATCGACGAACACCTCGCCGTCTGGTGCGCCACCCGCACCCCGGACGAGATCGTCCAAACCCTGTGGGACGCAGGCGTTCCCGTAGCCGAGGTGATGCAACCCCACCGCCAGGCCGACCTCCCTCAACTACAGTCCCGCGGCTTCTTCGAACCGGTCGACCACCCCGTCGCCGCCACCGCCCGCCACAGCACCGTCCCGGCTCGCTTCTCCGCCGGGCCCCACAGCTTCCACCGCACCCCCGCCCCCCTGCTCGGCCAGCACAACCGCGAGATCCTCACCGGTCTGGGGCTGACCGAGCCGGAGATTTCGGAACTGGAGGCAGAGGGGGTGATCGGCGGATCCCCCGCCGTCGCCGCTCCATAGCCGAACCGAAACACCTACAACACTTTCGACCGTCCACAATACTCGTGGACAACGAGATGCGAATCCACAGGAATGGTTTTATTGACCATGTCCAGCACAATTTCAGGAGACTACCTCCTTTATGCAAATGCCAACCTCAACAGGTGGCTCGCCGACATTGAGGTAAAATTCGAGCCCTCATGCCGCACCGCGATTTAGGTCTGCTGCAATGTTAGACGAATGCGGTTTGTGAACCTCAATGCATAGACCAGGTATCGCCATTGTTTAGCCACTTTGCTTGAATGTTCACGATCCAATACAACGGGAAAGCTGATTTACGGTATCCTTTCGCCGCCTGTCGTTCGAAATGCACGGTAAAGAGCACGTATTCGTTTCAAGATCATTGAGATGGTGAGCAACATTTGAACGGCTAGAAATACTATAATAGCGGTAATCGGACCAGACAACGGCTGCTTGGTGTTGCCAAACATCGCGAGACCACCGAGGATAAATGTCAGAGTAAGACCGAGAAGTACGGCGTAGGATACGTTAGCGCGCAGTTCATCGGCTAGCCTGTCGACGATCGGTCGAAGACCGGGATCAGTCTTGTCAGTCGCGCGCATAGTGAGATCGAACAGCAACACAAAGACGTTGAAGATCAACCCAGTCAAGATCGCCACCGCGGCAAGGACTTCCGGAATATTGCTTGCGCGCATGCCTGTCGCTCCAGTAAGAAGAGCCAGACCTGCCGGAACGCCAAGGTAGGACACTAGGTCAAGGAGGCGCCGCGAGCCCGTTTGAGAATCTCGGAAGGTATGGTAGTGGTCGATGACGAGGGCGATAGTCGAGAACTTGCTACGACGCCTCGCTCGATCCGCCATCATTGGGCACCTCCTGAATCGGCACCGTGACCTCGGTCTGCAGAGCATTCTCAGACCACTCGCCAGTCTGCCAGGTCCCACCGACAACTACACCGAAGGCCCTGGCCACCTCGGGGACCATGCCCAGTACCTCGCTGTAGAAGCGTTTGTCGCTGGGGCGATCACGTGACGAGAGGTGGTAAATGAACCTCGGCATCCTGTCAGCCATCACTGACAACGTCGTATTGCGCTCACCGACCTGCATCTTGACGTTGAGTTCGTCGAAATTTAGGCCCCCTACGGACAGCAGGCGGCTGCGCGCGTCGCTGTTCCGCCGGAACTTTTCGGCCAGTTGCTGCTTGAACTCACCGATACGCCCACGGCTGATTGTTAGCTCTAGTCTGCCGAGGGGTTCATCAGGTTGACCAACTTCGAGCTCCTCCGCAATGTCGTGCGGTAGGCCGGATCTTTTCAGGGTTATTGCGTTTACCTTGGCCTGCGCCAGATACGCACTCAGCGCTTCTTCGTGCACGACTGCATCGAAGTCTATTACGAGATCAGTGTGCGCACGAAATCCACGTTTCAGCACATTGGTCAGTTGTTCTCTTCCTGTTGAGCCCGACAGCGACTCTAACGCGAGAAGGCCAACAGTCGACCTCGTAGGAACGACAAATAGTCCACGTCGTTTGTTAGTCTCGATATGTCGATCCTGCCTGGTGAAGACTGGCTCATCATCAGACTCAGGGTCGACAAATACAGAATTCTGACCGCTAGTTCCGAGATCAATTGCAAATTTAATGATTCGGCCAACAGGATCGACTGCCGCGACGGACAAGTGTCGGTGGCGTTCATTGAGCCGGCGACCGATAAGGCCATTGAGCAGGCCGTATAACGTAACGGCTGCGTCGGTCTTGCTGCTCGAAGTTTCGAAGCCTTTGGAGATGCCGTCGAGCTCGCCAAGGACGAGGGGCGTAGCGCCCTGCCGGGGTCGGTGCGCCCGGAACGTGAAGAACATGTAACCGAAATTCGTCATGTCTACCGTATACCTAGCCGAGTGAATGAAAGGTTTACGATTGTATCCCTCGGGAAGTGTTGCCGTTCTGCAACACGCCGACCGGATGACCAGATGTATCTGCTGTGCACTCCCGCTGCCTATCCCGAGGGCGAAAAATCAGCGCTGGACCCGAAGGGGTCTTGGAGTTCCGAGCACCGACTGCGTCCTCGTCGAGGAACGCGACCTCCACATACTCTCCCCACCGAAGCATGCATCTGGACTGGTACTCGGGAGGCTAACGGGTCCGGCCCGAATCCGGCTTCACTCGTCCAGCTTCGATCAGAACCCGGAACGCCGCACGCTTGCGTGGGCAGTCCTCGACCCGGCACTCCCGATGGTGCTGCATAATCGTGTGCGCCCGATCGACCGATAGAGACATGACAGGCGCGTCGTGAGTCCATCCGAGCGCGCTCTGTTCCCGCGCTGTCCTCTCACGGATTCCCTGCACAGTAACCTGATCTCGCCGCCGCCACCTCATCCGAGGAATACCTCTCGGCTCAAGGCCCAGCGTGCGAAACTCATTCGTGGAGAGAGCGTTTCGACATCGACGATAGTCATCAAGCCGTTCAGCGCGAGTGGCGTGAGATGCTCGGGCGAAAGAGCGATCACGGCGTCTACATCGGCGGCGCGTACCTGGTCGATCAAAGGAATCAGCGACGGTTCGGGCCAGATGATCAGATAACCGAGGCGCCTAGCGAGCCGCCCGACCTGTGCGCAGTCCCAGACCGGCGCGCTGGATACTTCCGGATCTACCCACCCCAGTGCGGTAGGTCGATATCGCATTGTGCCTCCTGTTCCCTGCGGTCCACCGACGGCTGCTGAGTTAAAGATTCGCAGTGGTCGGGGGCTCGGAGTGACACAGAAGTGCTACTGGCGCACCATGGGCACATGAGCCTTCATCACGCTGGCGAAGCGATTGCCCGTGAGCGCAAGCTGGCCGGACTGTCACAGCAGCAGTTGGCCGACCGGCTGCGGTACAGCACCAGCATGCTGCGGGCGGTCGAGCAAGGGCGGCGACCAGCGAGTCCGGCGCTCGTGGCCGCTGCGGCCCGCACGCTGGGCGTGGAGCCGGAACTGCTGACGGGCCAGCCCTACCGAGACGTCTTGGGGGCGGACGGGCCGCTGGAAGGGCTGTCCGAGCTGCGGGCGATTCTGTCCGAAGGCGACTATGTGCGCGGTACCGAGCCGGGCACATACGAGGAATTGAGTGCCGAGCTGGCCGCCGTCAACGATGCCGACCGAGCAGGCCATAGCCGGCGTGCACTCACAGCCTTGCCCGCTCTGATACGAAAGCTGTACGGCGCGTTGGAGATCGACCCGGAGCCGCGGATCTACTCACTCCTCGCGGGTGCGTACAACGCGTCCGATCGGCTGTGCCGACGCTTCGGGCATATGGCGCTCACAGTCCCATCGATCGACCGGTTCGATTGGGCAGCGGCGCGGTCCGGCGATCCGCTGAACGTGGCGCTGGGAAAAATCCTTCGCACCCGGCTGCTGATGTACCACGACAGCACCCATATCGCGCTGCGCCTGGTCGACGAGGTGACCGACACCGTCGAGGGCCCCAGCGAGGGAGAATTGTCAGTGCGGGGTGCGGCACACTTGGCGGGAGCAGTCGCCGCCGCACGCGCACGGCGTCCGGATACCGCCCGAGATCACATCACAGCGGCGCGACAGGTGGCGAAACGCCTGGGGCACGAAACCCGGTCCTACGAAACGCTGTTCGGGCCGGCGAACACCGACATCCACGCCATCGGGGTGGAGCTGGAAGCAGGCGACCCGGGGATCGCGGCCCATGAAGGCTCGGCGCTGGCCCTCCCTGGCACCATCGCACGTTCCCGGGCAGGGCATCACTGGCAGGATGTGAGCCGGGCCTGGCTGATGATCGGAAAGCCCGATCAAGCGTTGGCTGCGCTGAACAAGGCGCGTCGAGTCGCGCCCCAGCAAACCAGACTTCACCCGTCGGTGCGCGAAACGATCTACGGAATCGCGGCGGCCCAACGCCGTCGCACAGACAGCCTTCAAGGCTTCGCGGCATGGCTCGGCGTCGGCGTTTGAACCGTGCGCTGTTTCCGACCCCCGAAACCCGAAGGGCTGAAACTGGATTCACTCACCGCCCGGGCGGGCGAGGATTATGTCGGCGGCGCGGGCGAGTACTTCGGCGCGGGTGCGGTCGCCGTGGTCGGCGACGAGGAAGTGCTCGCCGATGGCTGTGCAGAAGGCGAGGAGGCTGCGGGCCTCGATCTCGTCGGGGTCGTCGCAGAAGGTGGCGATCGCCTCGCGGAGGAGGTTCATGCGCCGGTCGTCGACGCGGCGTAGGCGTTCGGCGACGGCCTCGTCGTGCCGTGCCCACTGGCGGACGGCCAGGTCGATGGGGAGCAGGCGGTCGTTGGAGAAGGTGAGCATGCCTGCGCGGTAGACGCGTGTTCGCGGGTCGCCGCCCTCGCGGTCGATGCGGTCGAGGACGTCGTCGGTGCTCTCGCGCTCCCATGTGTCGAGCATCGCGTCCAGGAGCGCCGCTCGGTCGGGGAAGCTTCCGTAGAAGCCGCCCTTCGTGACGCCCAGGCGCTTGGCCAGGACCTCGATGCGGACGGCGTCCGGGCCCGATTCGGCCAGGGCCGCGAGGCCCGCTTCCACCCACGACTCGCGCGGCGTGCGGGTAACGCCCACGTGCGCCTGCCTTTCCGCCATATACGGCACCGTATATGAGTGCTACCGTCTGATATACGCTACCGTATATGAGAACGGAGACAGGCATGGCGGAGAGACTCGCGAAATCCGGTCACGTGGAGCAAGGCCCAGGGGGCGCGATGCGCAGAGCCGTGGGAATCAGCGAAGTACCAGACTCGGTCCTCGCACTCAGCTCGTTACCGTCGATCGACTATGTCGACCGGTTCACTCTCGGCACGGACGTCGCGGCCACGCCGGAGCGCTGGGCGCGGGCCATGTTCGGGGACGTGCCCAGCACCGCGGAACGGTTCATCTGGCGTGGCCTGCTGGGGCTGCGGCTCAGCCGCGGACGGTCGCCGCATACCGTCGCGGGCTGGCGGATCACCGAGCGCGGCGAGGACCGGATACGGCTCGAGGCCGCGTCCGGCTTCCTGAGCGGAAATCTCCTCGTACAGACGTCCGCCGGAGAGGTGTCACTCACGACATTCCTGCGCTACGACCGCCCTCTCGGACGGATCTGGTGGCCGCCGCTCGCCACCGTCCATCGCCGGCTCGCACCGGGCGTACTTCGCGCTGCGGCGGCGCGGATCGGAACGTCTTAGCGCACAGCGTGTTTCAGCCGGAGGCCGAGGGGATACCACTCACGACATTCCTGCGAACGCCGCGGGGAGGCCCAGTCGCATAACCGCGTCTCCTGTCGACAGGTTTCCCGGTGTCGTACCCAAGAAGGTCGACCACCGCTCTCGATCCCGGAGCCACGCGTCGACATAAGCCACGCAGAACGACGGGGTGATGAGCGAAAAGGTGTGCAGTGCCGATTCGATCGAGGCGAGGATTCGATCGCGGTCGCTGTCCGCCTCCGCTCGCGCTTGATACGTCCGTCGCACATCGTCGAGGAATCGATGTCTGGTGGACAGGAAGGCGGCCCAGCGGTCCTGGTCGAGCTCCTGTGGCGCAATGCCGTCACGAATACCGAAGTGCAAGCCGAGCGCTATCACCTCACCGAATTCTTCCCGCGAGGCCCTGCGTGGATCGTCGAAAGGGTCGCATACATCCTGAATTGCGCTGCCGGTGAGGGCGAGTGCGGCGAAACCGGAGGAGTCCAGCATGTACAGCCATTCATCGTTGTATATCTCCGGGAAGAACGACTTCCTGCGCCGCGGCGCCATCATGAGCGCTCCGCCGGAGAGGAATTTCTTCGGAGGCCCGCCGATACGGCGATACGCGTGGCCGACAACGGACGTGTCGGGAAATCCGTCGACGGCGAGTCCGGTCACCGCGTACTCGTCGAGCAGGTCCGCGGCCGTCCGAATATGGTCCGCCTCGGCGACAACGGTATCGTCGTCGAGTAGGAACACCCGATCCCAGCCCGCGTAATGACTCAGCAGAATCGCCGCGTTGCGCTTGGCGCTGAAATCGGTAGCGTGCCGGAAGGGCGTGCCGTCCAACAGCTCCGAGGTACGGAAATCGGGTGTGCCGGGCAGTGCCGATTCCCTGTCGAAGTCGACGGCGACGACAGGGACGCGGGCGTCCGCGCAGTGGCCGGCGATATCGCCGGCTGTGATCTCACGACTGCAGAACACCACGAGAGCGCAACCCAACGTCTCCGCCAAGCGGATATGTTCCGCCGCACGTCGTCCCGGCCGAGCGGCCGGGACGACGATGGCATCCGGACCCGGCGCGTCGAGGCGCGTGGTCCGATCGGATGTCATCCGTGGTGACGAAGTGAGCGAATCGAGTAGGTACGGGCGGGAACGGTCGCTACGGTCGGAATCGAATACGAGCGGCCGGGGTGATCCTCGATAGTCGACGGGCCCGCGCCCAGCTCACTTCCGCGCGCAGTTCCGAAAATCCTTGTCGTCTCTTCCATATCGGCCTCCATTGTCGACGATTATCCCAGTATCCAGCGGCCGGCGGACGTCGATCCCCCACTCTTGGGAACGCTTCTCCCACGGTCTCCATCGGTTTGCTGCCCTACAGTAACTGTCTGCCAATTCCTGGGGGCTTCATGAGAGACAGGCCCGTTCCCCGAGGTCGCCCTCCTCTCGAACGGCCGTTTCTGACGTTCTGGTGGGGTGAATCCGTCTCGTGGATCGGTACGCAGGTGACCCTCCTGGCGTTACCGCTCGCGGCCATCGGTGTCGCCGGGGCATCGACTCGGCAGGTCGCCCTGCTGTCGGTCGCCGGAACGGTACCCAACATCGTGCTGACTCCGCTGGTGGGATCCTGGCTGGATTCTCGACCGGTGCTCCCGGTCATGTTCGCCGCCAACGTATTCCGGGCGATCGCTCTGCTGACAGTGCCCGCCGCCTATTGCGCGTCGACGGTGAACATGCCGCTTCTGTACGTCGTGGCGGCGATCGTCGGGGCGCTCACCGCGATATTCGACATCGCGGTGCTGACCGCGATACCGCGGCTCGCCCGACCCGATCAGCTGGTCGCGGCCAATGGGCGGGTGAATATGTCGACATCGTTCGCGGAGACCGCGGGACCCGCGCTCGGCGGCTTCCTGGTTCAGCTGCTGAGCGCTCCGTTCGCGATCCTCGCCGATGTGGCGTCCTATATGTTTTCGTCGATTCTGATTCGCCGCATCGCGGGGTACGAATCGGCGCCCGAGCCGGCGACCGGGGCGACACCGCTGATCGCCGGTGTGTGGCACGGCATTCGATACTGCTTCCGGGAGAGCGGGATCAGGGCGCTGCTGTTGATCACCACCTGGTTCAACATCTTCGAGCAGTTCATCCTGACCGTCTTTCTCGTCTACGCGGTACGCGCGCTGGGGTTCTCGGCGACGCTCGTGGGCGTGGTACTCACGATGGCGGGCGCCGGTGCTCTCGCCGGTGCCCTGACCGCCGGGGTCGCCGGGCGACGCTACGGTGTGCATGCCGCGATGATCGGGTCCTTCTGGCTGGCGGTGATCGCACTCGCGATCATCCCGATCCCGACAGGTTCGGCCGCGGACATCGTGATCGGCGCCGCATTGTTCGTCTACGGCTTCGGCCTGTCGATATTCAACGTGCACGCGATCGCGTATCGGCAGTCGGTCACGCCTGCCACTCTGCAGGGCAGCGTGAACGCCGGGTACCGAACCTTCGTCTTCGGCGCGTTACCGATCGGCGCGGGTTCGGGAGCGGTCCTGAGCCAGGTACTCGGGCTGCGCGGCGCCATGGGAGGGGCGGGGGCCACTCTGATCGTCGGCGCCGCGCTGTTCTCCTATTTCGGGCTCCCCCACTTCGGTGGTCCGAGAGCGCTGGCCGGCCCCCGTCGCCTCAGGAAGTAATAGCGGGCAGTGTTTCCCAACCGCGGACGGTCGAGGTGGGCGACAGTTTGGCGTTCGACAGGTCGACGTCCCACTCCGGGAAGCGGGCCAGGATCTCCTCCAGGGCGATGCGGCCCTCCAGGCGTGCCAGGGCCGAGCCGAGGCAGTAGTGGGTGCCGACGCTGAAGGTGAGGTGCTGGCGGGTGTCGCGGTGGATGTCGAAGACGTCGCCGTCGGGCGGGAAGTGGCGGTGGTCGCGGTTGGCCGCGCCGACGAGCAGCATCATGACGCTGCCCTCGGGCACGGCCTGCCCGTAATACTCGACATCCCGGGTGACGTAGCGCGCCACATGCGGTGCGGGAGGCTCGAATCGGAGTAGTTCCTCGACGGCGTTCGGGATCAGCTTCGGATTCTCGACCAGCTCGCGGCGCTGGTCGGGATGTTCGGCGAGAACCTTTCCGGCCCAGCCGATCAGCCGCGTGGTGGTCTCGTTGCCGGCGCCGGACACCACGTTCACGTAGGTGAGCAGTTCGTCGCGGGTCAGCCGCCGCACGGCGCCGGTCTCGTCCTCGAACTCGACGTTCAGCAGCTCGGTCATGATGTCGTCGGAGGGGTGCTCGGCGCGCCAGTCGATGTAGGCGCCGAAGATGTCACCCGTGGCGAGCCCCTCGGAGGCCGCCTTCATCGGCTTCCCCTCCTCGGTGCGCATCTGGTCGTTGGCGAAGTCCCGGATGGCCTCCTGGTCCTCCTCCGGGATGCCCAGCAGCATGCCGATCGTCCGCATCGGCATCTGCGCGCCGATATCGGCGATGAAGTCCAGGCGGCCGGTGCCCACGTGCGGGTCCAGGCTGCGCGCGCAGAACTCCCGGATCTTGTCCTCGAGCGCGCGGATCTTGCGCGGGGTGAACATGCGCGACAACAGTTTCCGGTGGATGTCGTGCACCGGCGGATCCTCGAAGATCAGCACGCCGGGCGGCATCGGGAAGTCGGCCTTGATCAGCTCGAGGATCGCGCCGCGGGCGGAGCTGTAGGTGCCGTGGTCGAGCAGCGCCTCGTTGACGTCGTCGAAGCGGCTGAGCGCGTAGAAATCGTGCTGCTCGTTGTAATAGATGGGCAGCTGGTCACGGAGCCGCTTGAACATCGGGTAGGGATCCGCATTGAGCTGGACGTCGTACGGGTCGTAGTAGACGTCGCGGGCCGCGCTGGTGGTCACAGAGATTCACCTCTCGCAGAACAACAGAGTCCTCGGTTCCACGGGCGAGTTTCAGCCGAGATCGAGGTATCGGGGTAGGGCCTAGTGTAAATGCACCAATTCTCTGTCGCAAGTGCTCTTCTCCATCTATGAGAGTGTAGTTCTCATGATTTCCCGGCGTGCTTTTGGCCGGGATCCGCGGTGGGTTCTCGGCCAAAAGCACGCCGGGAACATGGGAGACGTCCGAACGTAGGGACACCAGAACATGGGGAACGCCAGGGCTATTCGCGAGAGCGCTGAGCCAGCACGATCGCCCACGCGGCGACGCCGGCCGCCAGGCCGAGGAAGGCGCCCGCGTATCCGGCGCGGCCGATGACCCCGCCGAGTACGGCGGCGCCGAGGCCCAGCCCGCCGTCGTAGGCGATATTCCAGATCGTGCTCGCCGCGCCGCTGCGGCCCTCGCCGAGGAGTCGCACGGTCAGCACGAACGAATCGTTCTGGCAGGCGCCGAATCCCGCGCCCAGCAGGAGGGCGCCCGGGAGGAGCAGCGCGGGTGCGCCCCAGAGGGCGGCGGCGAGCAGCGCCGACCCGGCCGCGCAGCTCAGCACGGCGATCGGCAGCAGCCTGCCCGCGCCGTAGCGGTCGCCCACGGCGCCCGCGCCGAGCCGGGCGGCGACCAGCGCGACGGAGGCCGCGAGCAGCGCCCAGGACGCCGCGTCGGCCGATCGCACCGCCACCGGCAGGAAGGTCGTGGCCGCCCCGAACGATGCGGCGGTCGACAGGAACAGCGCGACCGGCGCCGCGATCCGCCGCACCTCGGCCACCGCCCCGAGCCGGAAGGCCGCGCGATGCCCGCGGGGCAGCAGCAGCGCGAGCGCCGCACCGCCGAGGCACGCGACCGCCGCACCCCAGAACACCGGCCCGAAACCCCAGGTGCGAGCGGCCCATACGCCGCCCGCGAGCGCGCCGAGATTGGGCAGCGCGGCGGCCGTGCCATACAGCGAGGCCGCCGACGACAGCTTGCCGCCCGCGGCCAGCTCGGCGACGAGGGTGGCGCCGGCGGTGACCACGAAGGCGAATCCGACGCCCCGCACCACCGTGATCGCGACGATCGGCGCGAGATCCGCGGACAGGAGATACAGCGGCGTCGGCGCACCGAGCAGCACGGCCCCGATCGCCACCATCGCCCGCAGCGACAGCATCCGGAACAGCCAGGGCGCGGCCAGTTGCGTCGCCACGGTGGCGGCCATCATGACCCCGGTCGTCGCCCCCACCGCCGCGCTCCCGGCCCCGCCGGACGCCGACCACAGCGGCACGACCGGCAGCAGCGCCGCGTAGTCGACGAATGCCAGAAAGGTCACCGCCAGCAGTACGACGAATCCGCGCGAGCGCCGAGCGGGAGTCTCCTCGTCGCGGGCGTCACCGCCACACGCCACCCCGGTCCGGCCGGCCTCCGTAGCCATCGCATCCACCTCGCTGTCCGGACCGCACAGGCCCGGGATCTCATCACTTGGCACCACTCCACACTCAGGCGGACGAGGTATTCTGTCCAACGATGAAGTTCGATGCAGGCCATCACGAAGCGCGATAGGAGCTGGTCCCGGTGGATACCCGACTCCTGCGCAGCTTCCTCGCGGTCGCGCACTCGGGGAGTTTCACGGCGGCGGCCGCGGACCTGGGCTTCACCCAGTCGACGGTGACCGGTCACGTGCAGAAGCTGGAGCGACAGCTCGGCGGCCGCCTGCTGGACCGGCTGCCCGCCGGTGTCGTGGTGACCGATCTCGGCGCCCGGCTCGTCACGCACGCGGAGGACGTGCTCGCGGCGGAGGATCGGCTGCGCGCCCTGTCCCGGGGAGATACCGCCCGCCCCTCCGGCACCGTGCGGATCGTCGCCCCCGAATCGCTGTGCACCTACCGGCTGCCGGCCGTCGTCGCCGCGGTCCGGGCCCGCGAACCCGACGTCCAGATCTGGCTGGGCCCGGGCGGTGTCGGCGACGCACTGGACGCAGTGGCCCGCGGCACGGCCGATCTCGCCCTCACGATGGAACCGCAGGCTCCCGTCACCGACCTGACCGTCGAGCGGGTCGGGGCGGAACCCCTTGTCCTCCTGGATCATCCGTCCTCAACGGGGGGTCGCGTGACGTGGTCCGACCTCGCCGCCCGCGACGCCCTGCTCATCGAGGAGGGCTGCGGTTACAGCGACGACGTCGCCGCCCACCTCACCGCCGCGGGCCCCGCCTCCGGCCGCCGCTCCCGCTTCGGCAGCATCGAGGCCGTCAAACGCTGCGCGGCCGTCGGCCTCGGCTGGACCGCCCTTCCCGCGGTCAGCGCCGAATCCGAAACGGCCACAGGCGAGTTGACCGTCCTCGACGGCCCCCACCTCCCCCCGTGCGATATCCACGTGGCAACCCACCCCCGCCGCCACCGCGGCCCCGCCCTCGACGTCGTCCTCACCGAACTCCGCCGCACCTGGAGCGGCGAGCGGTAATCACCGAACGGGGCGACTGCCGCGGACCCGCAGGTCACCGGGTGGGGGTATGTCCCAAAGGGGGGTTACGGCGGCGACGGTTGCCCCGGTGCGCGACTGGGTTCGATGATTCGAGGATGACTGACGACGTCGATCTCAGGCCGTTGGATGCCGGTGATCCGGCGGAGATCTCCGCCGAGTTCGCCGGGGTGGGGTGGGTCAAACCGGTCGAGCAGTTTCTCGGATACCTGGCCGAACAGCAGGCGGGGGCGCGGGTGTGCGTGGTGGCGGAGCGGCGGCGACGATTCGCCGGATACTGCACGCTGGTGTGGGCATCGAACTACGCGCCTTTCCGGGCCGGCGGGATACCCGAGGTCGTCGATCTGAACGTGCTGCCGCAGCATCGTGAGCTCGGGATCGGCAACCGGCTCATGGAGGCGGTCGAGGACGTCGCGCGGCGCCGCAGCCACACCGTCGGGCTCGGCGTCGGGCTGTACGCCGATTACGGTGCGGCGCAACGGCTCTACGTCCGGCGCGGCTACCTGCCCGACGGGCGGGGCGTCGTCTACGACAACCGGCCCGTCGAACCGGGAGCCACGATCCGGGTGGACGACAGCGCGACGCTCATGTTCACGCGCGATCTGTCGGGCGGCGTTACCAGGTGACGGGCAGCTCGTAGACGCCGAAGGCGAGCCGGTCGTGCTTGAACTCGACGTCGTCGAACGGAATCGCCAGTCGCAGTGTGGGAATGCGGCGCACCAGGGTCCGGAAGACGATCTGCAGTTCGGCGCGGGCCAGCTGCTGGCCGACACACTGATGCGGGCCGAATCCGAACCCGAGCTGCCCGCCGGCCGGGCGGCGCAGATCCAGTTCGTCCGGACGTTCCCACTGCCGCTGATCCCAGTTGGCCGGGGCGAGATCGAAGATCAGCCCGTCGCCCGCCCGGACGGTCTCCCCCGCGATCTCGATATCGTCGACGGCGACGCGGCGCTGGCCGTTCTGGATGATGCTGAGGTACCGCATCAGTTCCTCGACCGCGTTGGCGACGATCTTCGGATCGTCGGTGTCGCGCAGCAGCGCGAACTGCTCCGGATTGTCCAGCAGCGCAAGGGCTCCGAGGGAGATCATGTTCGCGCTGGTCTCGTGGCCCGCGATGAGCACGCCGGTGCCCAGCTGCGCGGCCTCCCCCATATCGATCTCGCCGGCGCGCACCCGCTCGGCGATATCGGAGACCAGGTCCTCGGCGGGCTCGTCGAGCTTCTTCTTCACCAGGTCGACGAGATACCGGGCCAGCGTCGACCGGCCCTCGGCCGCCTGCTCCTTGGTCGCGAAGCGGTCGACGTTGAGGGAGGCGTGCTTCTGGAAGAACTCGTGGTCCTCGTACGGCACGCCCAGCATCTCGCTGATCATCAGCGTCGGCACCGGAAGCGCCAGTCCGGTCACGAGATCCGCGGGCTTGGGCCCGGCGAGGATCCGGTCGATGTGCTCGTCGGTGATCTGCTGGATGGCCGGGCGCAGTGCCTCGACCCGCTTGAACGTGAACGGCTTGGTGAGCATCCGGCGGTACCGGCTGTGTTCCTCGCCGTCGGTGGTGAACAGCGATTTGGGGCGGCTGTCCACGATGGCCGCCATACCCTCGTTCCAGTGCGGGAATCCGGGGCGGTGGTCGTCCACGCTCACGCGCGGATCCGACATCAGCGTCTTGAATTCGGCGTACCCGGTGACCAGCCACGGCGTGCTGCCGTCCCAGATCCGCACGCGGTTCAGCGGCTTCTCCCGTCCCAGGCGCATGGCCTCCTCCGGCGGCGCGAAGGGGCAGCCGGAGGAACGGATCATCGGATACTCGGGCACCGCCGCGGTCGCGGCGGCGTCGGTCAGTGTTTCGGACACGGTCACTCCTGGTGATCGGCTGCGGGCGGACCGCAGGGTCGGGTCATTCCTCGACGTGAATCGCCATGGCGGGGCACATCGTCGCCGCCTGGCGGACGTCCTCGGCGAGTTCGTCCGGCGGATTCTCCTCGAGCAGCACGACGACACCGTCCTCGTCACGCTGGTCGAACACCGCGGCCGCGTGCATGACGCAATGACCGGCCGCGATGCATTTGTCCTGCTCGACGGTCACCTTCATCGGGACCTCCTTCCTATGGGGCGTGCGCGGGCGTCGCCGGGCGCTGCCTGTCCACGAGCTGCTGACGCTGCATCCGAGCCTGCTTGGGCATATTCCAGCCGAGTACCGCGGTGGCGGTCCCGGCTCGCTCGTACCGGATCACGAATCGGTCGGTGGCCGGATCACCGTCCACCACAACGGCTTCGGCGTCGGGGGTGATCGTCCCGTGCACCTGGATCTTGGTCGTGTACTGATCCGTCCAGAAGTAGGGAACCGGCCGGTAGGGCCGCTCGGCGCCGGTGATATTGGCCGCCACCACGCCCGCCTGTTCGGCGGCGTGGGTGCGGTTCTCGAGTCGGATCGCCGCGTCCGCGGTGAGATCGTGCCACCGCGCGACGTCACCGACGGCGTAGATCCCCTCGGCGGCACGGCATTCCGCGTCGCAGACCACGCCGTTCTCCAGCGTCAGCCCGCTCCCGGCCAGCCAGTCGGTGACGGGGACGGCCCCGATCGCGACGACGACCAGATCGGCGGGCAGGGTCTCGCCGGACGCCAGGGTGACGCCGGTGACCTCTCCGCCGCGGTCGGTGAGACCGTCGACCCCGACGCCGAGCCGCAGCCGCACGCCGTTGCCGGTGTGCAGGTCGGCCAGCCGTCCGGCGGCCAGGTCGCCGAGCTGCGTCACCATGGGCGCGTGCAGCAGGCCCGTCATCGTGACCTCGCGCCCGGATTGCCGTGCGGTGGCGGCGATCTCGGCCCCGAGGACGCCTTCGCCGACCACCACGACGGTCCCGCTGACCGCCAGGTCGTCGCGCAGGGCCAGGGCGTCGTCGAGGGTGCGCAGCACGTGCAGGCCGCGCAGTCCCGGCGGCGCGGGCAGCGTGCGCGGGGTCGAGCCGGTGGCGATCACGATCGTCTCGGCGGTGATCGCCCCGGCGGCCGTGTGCACGGTGCGGGAGGCCACGTCCAGTCCGGTCGCGGGCCGCCCGAGCAGCAGCTCGAGATTCAGGTCCGCCAGCATGCGCGGGGGCCGCAGCAGGGTCCGCTCGGGCCGCCACGCGCCGGACAGGATCTGCTTGGACAGCGGCGGCCGGTCGTAGGGCAGATGCGGCTCCGCGCCCAGCAGCGTGATCTTTCCGTCGAACCCGTTGCGGCGCAGCGCCTCCGCGGTCGACAGGCCGGAGACCGACGCGCCGACGATCAGGACATCCGTGTGCCGGGTCATCGCGCACCCGCCACGGACGGCTCCGCGGGTTTCCGGCGGGGCTTGAGCGGCTTGCCCGCGACCGTGCCGCCGTCCACCGGCAGCACCGTCCCCGTCACATACGCCGAGAGGTCGCTGCCGAAGTACAGCACGGCCTCCGCGACGTCCTCCGGCGTGCCCTCGCGGGGCAGTGGTCGGTCCTCCTTCATCGACGCCCGCACGGACCGGGTGAAGCGCTCGATGCGTTCGGCCGACATCGTGGTGGCCGAGGCCGCGAGGAACGGAGTGGGCACGTTGCCCGGGGCGATGCAATTGACGCGAATGCCGTACTGCGCCAGCTCGATTGCCGCCGACTTGGTGAAGTGGATGACGGCGGCCTTGGAGGCCCGGTAGGTCTGCACTCCCCCACCGGCCTGCACCCCGCCGATCGAGGACAGGTTGACGATCGATCCGCCGCCGTTGTCCGCCATGTGCCGCGCGGCGAATTTGGTGCCCGCCATCACGCCGAGGAGATTCACCCCGAGCACCCGGTGGAAGTCGGCGAGGTCGTCGACGAGCAGGCTCGGATGCATCGTGCCCGGCACGCCCGCGTTGTTACACATGACGTGCAGTCCGCCGAAGCGCTGTATCGCGAGGGCGACCAGCCTCTCGACCTGTTCGGTCTCGGCGACGTCGGTCTGCTGGAACACCGCCGCGTCGCCGTAACCCGCGATCGACTCCGCGCCGCGCTCGGCGTCCACGTCGCCGACGACGACCCGGGCGCCCGCGGCGACGAACCGCGCCACCGTCGCGCTGCCGATGCCGGAAGCGCCACCGGTGACCACGGCGACCTTGCCGGCCAATTCGTCGCTCATGCTGTGTCGTCCTTTCGATTCGAGACGTCGTCGAGGAACTCGAGCAGCAGTCGGTTCACGGTGTCCGGCTGCTCGATCTGCGGGCAGTGGCCGGCCTCGGGGACGACCGTGTGGCGCGCATCCGCGATCTGCCCGGCGATCTCTTCGGCCCAGCCGTCCGGCAGCAGTTTGTCGCGGGCCCCCTCGACGATGAGGGAGGACACCGCGATGCGTTCGTAAGCGCGCTTGCTCGACGGGCCCGGTGGCGGCTCCGCTCCCGGCCGTCGGAAACGCGCAGCCGCCAACGCCTCCCACGCGCCCGGGGCGATACTCGCCTCGTACCGTCGCTGCACGTAGACCTCGTCGGCGGGGTACGACCGCGCGTAGAACAACGCCGCCACGATGCGCCGCATCCCCTCGAAGGTCGCGTCGTAGTCGTAGAGCGCCCGCATGTGCTCGTTGCTCTGGATCTCCCCGCCCCCGCAGATCGCCACCAGGCTGCGCATCGGCAGCCGCGGCGTCTCCGAGGTCGCGTCGACCAGCAGGTTGATCGCGCCCATCGAATTGCCGACGAAATGGGCGGATTCGACGCCGAGCAGGGCGAGGAACCGCGCGATGTGCCGGATCCGCAGCCCGCGGCCGTCGGTGAAGTCGATGATCTTCGCGGACTCGCCGAAGCCGAGCATATCCGGGGCCAGCACGCGGTAGCGCCGGGCCAGCGCATCGATGGTGTGCTCCCAGCCCAGTTCGGCCCCGACGCCGAATTCGCCGCCGTGCAGCAGCACGACGGGCGCACCGGTCCCGGCCTCCAGGTAACTCGTTCGCGCCCCGTCCACGACCAGGGTCCGGCGTTCGGCGATCATGACGCACTCCCGATTCCCGCGGCATCCCGTGCGGGACTGCCGATTCCGGCCGACAGCGGCACCCGCTCGACGATGCGCACCTGATCCGGCACGAACGGCTCCTCGGCCCCGTCGCACAGCAGCCGGATCTCGCGCAGGCCCAGGTGCTCCACGATGTCGAAGGCCGAGTGCAGATCACCGTGCTCCACGGGATGCGCCGTGCCGGCGCTGGTCTGCCAGCCGGCCGGCAGGACCCGCGCCAGCATCCGCACCCCGCTCTCCCGCGACCGGACGTAGACCAGCACCCCGTCACCCGCCCGCGCGATCCGCTCCAGCGCGCACCGTAGCTTCGCCCCGCAGCCGCAACGCGCGGACCCTAGCGCGTCGCCGAACAGGCACTCGATATGTACCCGCACCAGTGGCGCGGCACTCGTGGCGGGTTCTCCGTGCACGAACGCGATATGGTCACGACCGAAGCCGTCGGTGAAGCCGAACGCCCGAAACTCCCCCATCGGCAATGGAATTCGTGCGGTGCCGCACTCCCGCACCCGGCACAGCTCGCGCTTGCGATGACCTACCAGATCCTCGATCAATACGACCGGAATCCCATGGCGGCGACCGAGTTCCAACAGTTCAGCCAGCCGCGCCAGCTCGCCGTCGGCCCCGCAGACCTCGCACAGCACCCCGGCGGGCCACAGCCCGGCCAGCTCGACGAGATCGACCGCGGCCTCCGGCGGTGCGGGGACCGCGAGCACACCCCCGGCCGCGCAACCGAGCGGGAAGATCTGCCCCGGCCGCGTGAAGTCCCGCGGCGTGCTGGACGGATCCGCCAGCGCGCGAACAGTTTTCGCGCGATGCGAGGCTCGGATGCCGGGGCCTTCGTCGCCCGCGAGCCCCACCGACACCCGGAACCGCGCGCGAGCCGGGCCGGTGGCAGTCGGATCCGCGGGCGGTATCTCGAGCCCGTCGAGCGCCACGGAGGGCATGGCCACATAGGTCGGCCCACAGCCGATGGTCGTCATGGCGTTGACCGTGTCCGCGCCGATCCGCTCGGCCGCGGCCACCAGATCGCCACGGTATCCGTCGCCGGTCTCGGCGACGACCAGAACGATCCCGCCGTCACAGAGGGCAGCCGTCGCCGCGGCGATTCGATCCCGGGGATACGGTGCGCTCACGGCCGCGCCCCGGCGAAGGTCAGCACCTGCGTCGCGAGCATGTCGAGCTGCGCGGCGACGGTGTCGTCGATCAATCGGCCCTCGGCATCCCAGACCGACTCGGCCGAATTGATCGCCACGCCCAGCGGGGTCGGCCAGGCGCGCAGGGCGTGGCCGATGGCGCGCAGCTGGCCCAGGGTGCCGACCGCGGCCTGCCAGCCGTAGGCGCAGGTGATGCAGCCCCACGGCTTGTTGTCCAGGTATACCGTCGGATCGCCGCGCAGATCCTCGATGTAGTCCAGGGCGTTCTTCACCAGCCCGGAGATGCCGCCGTGGTAGCCGGGTGAGCCAATCACTACGGCGTCCGCGCGCCGCAGCGCCTCGATCAGCGCGAGCGCCTGCGGGGTGCGGTCGGGGTCGTGCGGGTTGTACATGGGCAGGGTGATGTCGGCGCCGCAGAACAGCGCGGTCTGCCCGCCCCGGCGCTCGACCGCCGCCAGGCAGTGCCGCAGCGCGCGCTCGGTGGACGAGCCCGCGCGCAGCGTGCCGCCGATGCCGACGACGAACGGCCGTCCGCCACCGGCGGTCTCGGCGGCGGGCACACTGGTGGTGCTTGCGGTCATGGCCGGAACCTCCTGCATTGCTTACTTGATGGCGATGGGGTTGAGTGGGGAGCCCACTGCGCCGACGAACCGCAGCGGCGGTGCGATCAACTGGAATTCGTAGACCCCGTCGGCCGCGCAGTCGGCGGCCAGCGCGGTGAAATCCCAGTACTCGCCGAGCATCAGGCCCATATCCCGCAGGCAGAGCATGTGCATCGGCAGGAAGGTGCCCTCGACGCCGGACACCACGTCCTCGACCATCAGGTTGTCGGCCGCCACCGCGGCGACCTCGCGTTCGTGCAACCACGTGGCGCACATCCAATCCAGGCCCGAGTACGGTTCGCCGCCGTCGCCGGTCTCCTGGAACCGCGACCACCACCCGGTGCGGACGAGCACGATATCGCCGCGCCCGACCTCGACGCCCTGGGCCCTGGCGACCTCGTCCAGTTCGTCCGGAGTAATGGGATTACCCGGCTCCAGGAAGACGTCCGCGCCGCGGTGCCGGACCACATCCAGCAGCACGCCGCGGGTGGTGATGCCCTTGCCGTCGACCTTCTCGATACCGAGGTGGAAGGCGCCCGCGCTGGTGACCGAATCCGCCGGGAAGCCGTTGTACAGCTGCTCGTCGTAGTAGACGTGCGACAGCGCGTCCCACTGGGTGGCGGCCTGGAGCGGCATGACGATCATGTCGTCGTTGAACCGGAACGGGTTGTCCTCGCCGGCGAAGAAGCCGCCGAACTCCTGCCCGAAACCGTTGCGCGCCCAGGCCGGTCCGTACTTGGCCATCGTGCTCGCGTCACCGCCGTCGACGGTCATCACGTGCACCGGATTCTGCCGGAACTTGAACGCGCCCTGCGGCCCGGAGGAGTCGAAGTCGACCCCCAGCGGGAACACCCGGCCGTGCCGCACGAGTCCCGCCGCGGCGGCGATCTTGTCCGGGGTGATGAAGTTGAGCGTGCCGAGTTCGTCCTCGGCGCCCCAACGGCCCCAGTTGCGCACCCGTTCGGCGACGCGCCGGAATTCGGTCAGGCTGGCCACTATGTCTCTCCTTCAGTGATTCGGGCGGCGACATTGCCCCCGTCCACCCACAGCACCTGCCCGGTCACATAGCTCGCGGCCCCGCTGTTGAGGAACACCAGGACGGCCGCCTGCTCGGCCGGCTCGCAGACCCGGCCGAGCGGTTTGGGGATGGTGTCGAGATACTGCGGCCCGTACGCCGACCGCAGCTGGTCCAGGATCGGCGTCTCGGTGACGCCCGGACCCGTGCAGTTGATGCGGATGCCGCGCGCCCCGAGGGGGACGGCCTGCCGCATCGTGTAGTAGATGAGCGTTTCCTTCGACAGCCGGTAGCCGCCGTCGGCGATGGCGTCGGGATGTGCTTCGCACCAAGCGATTCCGTCCGCCATATCGGTGGTTCCGAGCAGGCCGGACGCCTGCTCGCGGTGGTCGAGGTACCCGGCCGCCGCGAGCGAGGAGACGCTCACGACGGTCGCCCCCGGGGCCATGCCCGCCACGACCGCGTCGGTGAACCGGCGCAGCCCCAGAAAGTTGATCGTGACGACCCGGATCGGATCGCCGATCCCCGAGGACACCCCGGCGACGTTGAACAGCGCGTCGACCGGGCCGACGGCCTCGACGGCCTGGTCGATGGACGCGGCGTCCGACATGTCGATCCGGTGGAACTCGTCGAGTTCCGCTGTGGGCGTGGCGATATCGAGTCCCACGACCTCGCCGCCGAGGTCACGGACCTGACTCGCCACGCACGCGCCGATGCCGGAGGCACAGCCGGTCACGGCGACCCGCCGGCCGTCGTAGCGCCACAGTTCGTCCACCATGTCAGGCACCTCGTCCTCGCGGCCGGACCGCTACTGCTCGTCCTTGGCGCGCTGAGCCGCCTGCACCCGGCCCTCGTTGATCTCGGCCATGGCCTCGGGGATCTCGCTGGCGGTGAACTTGCCGCCGCGACCGGTCGGCAGGCCGCCGAACGCGTAGTCCGGGTCGAAGGGCGGCGAGGCCAGCGGCTTGCGCCGCGCCTCGACCTTCTCGATGACCGGCTCGAGCCGCTTCGCCTTGGCGGCCACGGCCTTCTCGTCCCGCTCGATGAACTCGGGCAGCACGTGCTTGCCCATCAGCTCGATGGATTCCATGGTGCCCTCGTGGCTGCGCGGGTTGAGCAGCAGGATGATCTCGTCGACGCCGCTCTCCTCGTAGCCGCGCAGGAATTCCCGCACGGTGTCGGGCGAGCCGATGGCGCCGCGGCCGGGGCCGTAGGCCAGCGTCTCGTCCTCCTTGACCGCGTCCAGGTAGCGCTCCCACACGCCGGTGCGGCCGGGCGTGTGCTGGCCGGTCATGTAGTAGTGCATGATGCCGAACGAGAAGAATCCGCCGCCGACGCCGAGCCGCTTCAGGGCCTGCTCGTCGGTCGGAGCGACCATCATCGACAGGTCGCCGCCGATGGCCAGGATGTTCGGATTGAGCTGCGGGATGGTCGGTTCCGCCTTGTCCTCGAACTCCTGGTAGTAGCCGCGGACGCGCTCGGCGAGCGGGCCGGGACCGGTGTAGGCGAAGCTCAGCGCGCCCAGACCCTTCTGCGCGGCCATCTGCACCGACGACGGCCGGGTACACGCCACCCACACGGGCGGGTGCGGCAGCTGCTGCGGCTTGGGAATCACGTTGCGCGCGGGCATTTCGATGTGGTTGCCCTTGAAGCCGGTGAACGGCTCCTCGATCATGCAGCGGATGGCGACGTCGAGCGCCTCCTCCCACTGGCCGCGCTTGTCGGCGGGATCGATGTTGAATCCGGCCAGCTCACCGACCGACGAGGACTCACCGGTGCCGAATTCGACACGGCCGCCGGAGATCCGGTCCAGGGTCGAGACGCGCTCGGCCACACGGGCGGGATGGTTGATCGCCGGCGGCATGTGCATGACACCGAAGCCGAGGCGAATGTCCTTGGTGCGCTGGCTGGCCGCGGCGAGGAACATCTCCGGCGCGGTGGAGTGGCAGTACTCCTCCAGGAAGTGGTGTTCGGTGAGCCATACGGTGGAGAATCCCGCCTTGTCGGCGGCCTCCACCTCGGCCAGCCCGTCCTGGAACATTTCCCGTTCGTCGTCGTGGGTCCACGGCCGCGGCAGGGCGAATTCGTAGAACAGCGAGATCTTCATGTACTTCCTCCGTTGGAATGGGACGTCGAGATGTGCCGGGCCGCCAGATATCCGAATGTCATCGCGGGCCCGATGGTCGCGCCCGCACCGGCGTAGCTGCGGCCCATGACCGCCGCGGACGTGTTACCGGTCGCGTACAGACCGGGGATCGGGGTGCCGTCCTCGCGCAGCACCCGGGCGTGCTCGTCGGTGCGCAGACCGCCCGAGGTGCCCAGATCGCCCGGCACCATCCGGAACGCGTAGTACGGCGGGTCTCCCAGCGGCGCCAGGTTGGGGTTGGGCAGCGTCGGGTCACCGTAGTAGTTGTCGTAGACGCTGTCGCCGCGCTGGAAGTCGTCGTCGTGGCCCTTGCGGGCGAGTTCGTCGAAGCGGGCCGCGGTGGCGCGCAACCGATCCGGCGGCACGGCGATCTTGGCGGCCAGGTCGTCCCACGAGTTCGCGGCCACGACCACACCGGATTCGAGCCAGGCCGGGGGGATCTTCCATCCGGTCGGCACCGGCGCGAACGGGATGCGCGGCAGCGGCAGATGTCCGGCGATCACATATTTGCGCCACGAGCGCGCGTCGGTGATGAGCCAGCTCGGGATGTGCGCGACCCCCGACTTCTGGCCCTCGATCATGGCGTGGCCGAAATCCATATAGGGTGCGGCCTCGTTGATGTACCGCTCCCCCGCGCCGTTCACGATGAACTGCGCGGGCATCATGCGCTCGTTGAGCATGAACTGCATGCGGCCGTCGGGCCACTGGATCGCGGGGAACCACCAGGCCTCGTCGAGCAGGTCCGTGGCGGCGCCGATCTGCTGCCCGGCGCGGATGCCGTCACCGGTGGCGACCGGATTGCCGAAGCTCCAGTCCTGGTCGATGACGGGCTCGTGTTCCTTGCGCCAGGCCATGTCGTGGTCGAAACCGCCGGTCGCGAGGATCACGCCGCGCTGAGCGCGGATGCGCAGCTTCTCGCCGTCGCGCTCGATGACCGCGCCCACGACCGTGCCGTCCTCGGCGGTGATCAGCGAGGTCATGGGAGCGTCGAGCCAGAGCGGAATATCGTGCTCCCGCAACGCCAGTCGCAGCCGGGCCACCAGCGACTGCCCGATGGCGGCGATCCGGTCGCCGAACACGCGGGCCCGGAACATCCGCCAGATCAGCTTCACCATGACGGCCTTGCCGCGCCAGTTCTGGCGCACCTGGTAGAACAGGCGAAGATCCTTGGGGCCCAGCCAGATTCCCTTCGGCGCCAGCGCCAGCGGGTGCAGCAGTTGCTCCTCGTCGGGCCCGAGTTCGCGCAGATCGATCGGCGGCACGTTGATGGTGCTGCCCTGCGCGGAGCCGCCGGGGAGTTCCGGGTAGTAGTCGGCGTAGCCGGGCTTCCACACGAATTCCAGCCAGGCGCTGCTGCGCTCCAGGAATTCCATCATCTCCGGCGCCTTGTCCACGTAGGCGCGCAGCCGCTCGTCGGTGACCAGGCCGCCGGTGATCTCGCGCAGGTACCCGACGACCTCGTCCGGATCGAGGGAGAATCCGTCGCGGACCTGCGCCGGGGCGTTCGGCACCCAGATGCCGCCGCCCGACAGCGCGGTGGATCCGCCGTAGTGCGAGGCCTTCTCGACCACGAGGGTGGACAGTCCCGCGTCGTCGGCGGCGAGCGCGGCGGTGAGACCGCCGCCGCCCGAGCCGATGACGAGGACGTCCACGGAGCGGTCGAAACCGGCTGCGGTGCCGGTCGATTCGGTGGTCACGGTCGCCTCCTGTCCGGGTCGGTGTCGAGGTCCCGCACCGGCAGCGCCGCGCGCACGGCGAATCCGGCGATCAGCGCGGGGGCGGGGCGGTAGTACCGCACGGTGGTCCGGTACGGGCCCTGGGCGGCGAGCGCCGCGAAAGCCGCCACCCAGGTGCGGATCTCGTGCGCCGAGTTGCCGGCTGTCTCGGTGATCCAGGGGTTGGCCCAGGCGTCGAATGTGTCGAGCCGGCCACTGTCCACAATGTCGAGGACGCTGCGGTCCCAGTCGGGGTTGAGCGGGCGCGAAGGCCCTTCCCCGGCGGCGAATTCGCGGGCCGCCGCGATCACCTGATCCTGCCGGGCGAGACGCTGCTCGGGGCTCATCACCCCGCCGTGCACGATGCGCTCACGCACCGGACCGCTCGCGGTGGCGAGCGTGGGAACGGGCGGATCATGCGACAGCCCACCGGATCCGACGATGAGCACCCGCGTGCCGAGCGTGGCCAGATACGTGCCCACAGCGGCACCCAGCGCCCGTGCCCGGCGCAACGGCCCGAGCGGAACCGCAACCGAATTCACGAAGATCGGGATCACCGGCCGCGCGGTCGCCGTGCCGAGCAGCCGCTGAATAGGCTGCACCGTGCCGTGATCGACCTGCATGGTCATCGACAGGGACACATCGACACCCGACCCCAGCACAGCCTCGGCCAGATCGCGGGCCAACTCCGCGGGAACATCCAGAGGCCCGGTGTGGGTGCCGTAGTCGCCCACCCCGCTGGCCGCCGCACCGATACAGAACGGCGGCATGAGGTTGTAGAAGAAGCCGTTGTAGTGATCGGGCGAAAACGTCACCACCAGTTCGGGATCGAACTCGCGCACGAAATCGGCGGCCGCGTCGAGCGCCGATTCGATGTCCTCGCGCAGCTCGGCATCCGGCCCGGGGAGGTCAAGCAGAGGGCTGTGCGAGACGCAGCACAGAGCCAGCGGCATCGGAACCTCCTCCCGGGACCAGGGCGAGGGTGGTGAGCAGGTCCGCGCTCAGCTCCGGGGCCAGCTGCGCGATGGTCGCCCCCGCGACACAGCGGTCGGGGCGCAGGAAGACGACCGAATCGTGCTGCCCGTCGAACCAGCGTTTGAGCGCGCCGGTGCGATCGCCGACCACCACGACATCGGGATCGTCGTGCCCGGTCCACCCCAGCTGCGTGCGCGGGCGGAGCTCGACGAACCTGGCCCCCAGCGCCTTCCACTGCTCGAACGCCGCCTCGCCCAGCACCCGGCGGGGCCGGTTGTTCCAGCACAGCACGGCGAACCGGGGCCCGAGCACATCGTCGAGCAGGACGTCGGCGTGGTCGCGGGTATCGACGCGGGGCTGCACGAACAGCGTGCCGACCGCGGAGTTCGGCGACCGGGACCAGCGGTGCACCACCGCGCCGCGCTCGTAGCGCGGCATCGGCTTGAACCGCATGCCCAGCACGTAGCGCCGCACCGGCGGCACCGCGGCCGCGGCCCGGACCAGGGCGTCCCGGACCGCCGCGACCTTGCGGTCGGTCGGCGAGATCACCCGGCCGACCATGGTCGAGAGGTCGATCATGGCCTGGGCGTGCTTGCGCCGCTCGGTGTCGTAGCTGTCGAGCAGGGCGTCCCCGGCGTGGCCCTGCACGACGGCGGCGAGCTTCCAGCCGAGATTCGCCGCATCCCGGATACCGCTGTTGTAGCCCTGCCCCTGCCACACCGGCATCAGGTGCGCGGCATCGCCGGCCAGCAGCAGGCGGCCCCGGCGGAACGAGCCCGCGATCCGCGAGTGGTGGGTGTAGAGCCGATGCCGGATGACCTCGAGCCGGTCGGGATGCGGGACGAACGGAGCCACCAGGCGGGCCAGGAAATCCGGGTCCTCGGCGAGTTCGTCGGGCTCGTGGTCGTGGATCATGAATTCGAAGCGCCGGATGCCGTGCGCGATGGACACCGAGACGTTCGGCCGCGCCGGATCGGCGGCGACCTCGACATTGGGGTGCCCCAGCGGATCCGACGCGAGATCGACCACCAGCCAGCGCGTCGGCGCGGTGGTGCCGTCGAACGTCACGCCCATCTGCCGCCGGGTCGCGCTGCGCCCGCCGTCGCAGCCGACGACGTAACGCGCTGTGACCGTGGACGATCCGGCCGGGGACGCCAATTCTACCGATACCCGGTCGCCGGATTCGGCACAGGAGGTCACGGCCGTGTCCCACACCACCTCGACGCCCGGGAACCGGTCCAGCCCGGCCAGCAGTTCCGCGTCCACGAGCGGCTGCACGAACCCGTTGCGCTTCGGCCAGCCGAATGGCGCGTCGGTGGGCGCGATCTCGGTGAGCAGCCGGCGTTTGCCATCGACGAACCGCATGATCTGATTCGGCGTGGTGTGCGGCAGGATGCGCTCGACCAGCCCGATCGCCTGAAAGGTGCGCAGCGACTCGTCATCCAGCCCCACACCGCGCGGATAGTCGATCAGCGTCGCCCGCTCCTCGACCACCCGGGTGCGCACCCCGTACATGCCCAGCGTATTCGCCAGCGTCAGCCCCACCGGCCCCGCGCCGACGACGAGCACATCGACATCGGTCGCCGAAGCCGTTGCAGCAGCATCGTTCTGTTCGGGCACGGTCAGCCACCCAGCAGGAAGTCGAGATGCAGGGCGTCGAACGATTCCGGGTCCTCGTACTGCGGCCAGTGTCCGCAGTCGGGCAGCACCTCGAAACGCGCGCCCGGAATCATCGAGGCGATCCGGCGGCCCTCGGTGACATCGGCGGTCGGATCGTCGCTGGTCCACAGCACCAGCGTCGGCGCGGTGATCTTGCCGTACTCGGTGGGCCCCAGCAGGTTTCGCTGCCGGATCTCCGGATCCTGTAGCGCCATGATGTCGCGCATGGCGTCGACGAAGCCGCGCTGCCGATAGATGCGCTGGCGGCTCGCCACGATATCGTCGTAGCCCTTGGACTTGTCGGCCATCAGCCACTTGATGCGGGCCTGCACGGTTTCCCAGGTGGGATCGGTGACCGCCGCCATCGACAGCGTGACGATGCGCCGCATCACCTCCGGATCGGCCTGCGATCCGCCGGCGGTGTTGAGCACCAGGCGCTCGACGCGGTCCGGGTGGTCGATCGCCGTCCGCGCGGCCACCCATCCGCCCAGCGACTCACCGCTGATGCCGGCCTTCCGGACGCCGACCGCGTCGAGGAAGGCGATCAGGTGCGCCACATAGTGATCGATCTCCAGCGGATGGCCGGGCCGCGCGGTGTAGCCGTGGCCGAGCATATCGATCACCCAGGTGGAGAAGTGCTCGGAGTGCGACTCCAGATTGCGGACGTACGCCTCGGCGTGGCCGCCGGACCCGTGCAACAGGATCAGGGCCGGGGCGTTGGTATCGCCCGCGTGCAGGTAGCGGGTGCGCACGCCGTCGACATCCAGGTAGCCCTGGGTGAAGGCGACGCCCTGGAGATCGCTCCAGATGCTCTCGTGTTCCGACAACTCGTAACCTCCGCTGCTGCTCAGGAATCGACCGATTTACCGGTCGCGGCGGTGTGGCCGGCGCGGAAGCCCCACACCATGCCGGGCCCGATGGTCCCGCCCGCGCCGCCGTAGGCCCGGCCGGTGACGCCAGCCATGGCATTGCCCGCGGCGAACAGGCCGGGAATCACGGTGCCGTCGACGTGCACCACCCGGCCGTCGCGATCGGTGCGCGGGCCGCCCTTGGTGCCCATGGCGCCGACGGTGACCGGCACCGCGTAATAGGGGGCTGTGTCTATGGGTCCGAGGGTGCGGCCCGCCGGGGTGGCCGCGTTCTCGTCGCCCCACCAGCCGTCGTACGCGCTCGCGCCGCGGCCGAAGTCGGGGTCGGCCTCCGCGGCGACATAGCCGTTCCAGTCGGAGACGGTCGCGGTGAGCCCTTCCGGGTCGATACCGTTCTTGGCGCCCAGTTCGGCGAGATCGGCCGATTCGCAGAACCATTCGGGCACCGGGTCGCCGGGCGCGACGCCCAGGAATCCGTATCGCCGCAGGTGCTCGGCGTCGAACACGATCCAGCCGGGATCGTTGACGTATCCACCCTTGGGGTCGAGGTAATGGAAAGCGCCCGCCATCGAGTTGTACTCCGACGCCTCGTTGACGAACCGCCTTCCGGCGCGGTTGACCATGATGCTGCGCGGCCGGGTCCGCTCCAGGCGCACGCTGCGGCTGCGCGGCTTGCCCTCGATGGTGTCACCCGGAATGCGCACCACCGGCACCCACCACGCCTCGCTCATGGTGCCGAGATCCGCCCCGCGCGCCATCGCCATGCGCAGGCCGTCGCCGGTGTTGTTCGGCGGAGACACCGGGCCGTGCATCGGACCGCGCAGATAGGCGCGGACCAGATCCGGATCCCATTCGAAGCCGCCGGTCGCCAGCACCACGCCGTTGCGGGCCCGAACCGTGAAATCACCTGTCTCGGAAGCGATCCGGACGCCGGTGACGGTCCGTCCGTCGGCGATCAGCTCCACCGCCCGCGCGCCGGTGTGCAGCGCGACCCCGGCGTCGAGGACACCGGCGAGCAGTCCGGCGACGAGTGCGGTCCCCGCGACACACAGATCAGCCGAAGCGTCCGTCGCGCCCGCGTGCAGCCGGGCGCGGGTCTCGGCGTCGAAACCCACATTGCTCCAGTCGGCGGGGAAGGCGGTGATGCGGTCGCGCCACTCGCCGAGCCGGGCGAGATCGAACGCGACCGGGCTCAGCGAGCGGCCGCCGCCCGGACGCCCGCCGGGCAGCTCCGGCTTGTAATCCGGGAAGCCGTCGGCGATCTCGAACCGCGTCCCGCTGTGCGCCTCGACGAACTCCACCATCGCAGCGCCGGTGCGCACGAAGGTTTCGACCAGTTCGTCGTCCATCGACCCCAGCGACTGGGCATGCAGGTAACTGAGCGCGTCGGCGATCGTCAGCGGACCGTCCGGGGACCGGTCGTGCGCCGGAATCCACGCGATGCCACCCGATACGGCGCTCGTCCCGCCGACGGTGGCCGCCTTCTCGAAGACGGCCACGGAGGCGCCGCGCACGGCGGCGGTGAGCGCGGCGGTCAGGCCCGCGGCACCGCTACCCAGGACGACGACGTCGACGGTGACCTCGCCGTCCCGCGAACCGGCGGATCCTGCGCGAGAATTCATGAGACCTCCATTCGCGAATGAGTAGAATCATATTCTCGTCAGATGGATGTGGCAATCCGCTCACGGATCAGATGTTTGCGGACCTTGCCGCTGGCGGTCCGCGGATAGTCCTCGACCTGGAACAATCGCTCCGGCCACTTCTGCCGCGCCACCCCCGCCGCCGCGAAACGCGCACGGACGGCATCCAGCTCGGGCAGCTCGCGACCCGGCCGGATGCGCAGGACGGCGGCGACGGCCTCCCCCAGCCGGTCGTCCGGGACCGCCACGACCACGGCCTCGGCCACCTCGGCCATCCCCGCGAGGACCTCCTCGACCTCCAGCGCGCTGACGTTCTCCCCGCCGCGAATGATGATGTCGGACTTGCGATCCGTGACCGTGAGACAGCCGCCGGGGTCGAGTACGCCGATATCGCCGGTGTGATACCAGCCGTCGGCGTCGAACATCCGCGCGGTCAGCGCCTCGTCGGTGTAGCCGAGGCAGAGATCCGGCCCGCGGCTGAGGATTTCGCCGTCCTCGGCCAGCCGGATCTCCACGCCCGGCATCGGACGGCCGTCGGTCGACAGGCGCTCGAACTCCGGCGCGGTGAACTGCGAGGACGTGATCGAGGGGTGTTCGGTACTGCCGTAGGCCCGGAACGCGATCAGGCCCAGATCCGTGAGCCGGCGGGTGACCGCGACGGGCACCGACGAGCCGCCGAGCCCGACATGACGGAAGTGGTCGAGATGCTTCGGAGCGAAGTCCGGATGATCCAGCAGGCTGGTCACGAAATACGGCGGACCGCCGCCGATCGACAACCCGTCGCTCTCCATGAGCGACAAGGCGCGGCCCGGATCCCAGACGTCCAGCAGGTGCACCGGCTTGCCGCGCATCACGGGCAGGAAGAAGGCGCCGATCATGCCGATGAAATGACCGACCGGGGTGGCGGTGAGATGCGTCCCCTGATCGAGCGCGTTCTGCTCGGCGAGCTGGCGGGCCTCGCAGCCCAGGGTCTGGTGGCTGTGTATCACGCCCTTGGGCACACTCGTCGTCCCCGAGGTGAACGCGATGAGCGCGGGCCCGGCCGGATCGGCCGGCACCGGGGCGGCCAGCGGCTCGTCGGCCAGCAGCGTCTCGAAATCCGCCCCGACCACGCCGACGATCGGAACCCCCGCGCAGACAGCGGGATCGAAGGCCATCCGGCCGAACCGCTCGGCGGTGACGAAGACCGCGGGCCGCACGGTCTCGAGGATGTGCGCGACCTCCTTGCGGCCGTAGAAGTGCACGATCGGCACCACCACCGCGCCGAGCAGCGACGCCGCCCAGAAGGTCGCGGCGGCCTCCATCCAGTTCGGCAGCTGGAACGCGACGGCGTTGCCGGGGCCGACCCCGCGCGCCCGCAGACCGGCCGCGAGCCGGCGGGCCACGAGTTCCACCTCGCCGAAGGTGCCCGACCACGGCCGGACCTGCGAATGAACGCGGAATTCGGCCTCGGGGGCCGCGGCGAGGCCGCGGTTCAGCAGGTCGCCGAGCGTCTCGCGACGCCACCAGCCCGCGCTCTCGTACCGGGTTCGCAACTGTTCGGGGACGGTTCGCATCGGGGTCTCCCTCGTTCCGGGAACCGGGCGCCTCTCCGGGCCGAACGCACCATCGAATACGCCCGTCTCTGACGTTGACGAAAATAACGTTCTCACCTAGCGGAAGTCTCACATTCACCGAGATTGGCCCGAGTCTTCCGTGGTCGAGCGGCTTTAATGACGCGGAGCGAGCGATCCCCTGACGGGCGGCTGCGCGCCGAAAACCTTGCGGCACAGGATTCTCAAGAGTAACGTTCTCATCTACTGCAAGGAAAATTCTTGCCAGTGGACGGCCGCTGCGACCCTTTGTCGTGCGCACCCGGCGCCGCGCCTGCCGGCGCAGCGGCACCAGAGAACGGAAGGGTCAGCTGTGGGACGTGTCGAAGGTAAGGTCGCGTTCATCACCGGCGCGGCGCGCGGGCAGGGTCGCAGTCATGCGGTCCGGCTCGCCGAAGAGGGCGCCGACATCATCGCGATCGATCTGTGCGAGGACATCTCGACCATCGGCTACGCGCTCGCGCGGCCCGAAGATCTGGAGGAGACCGCGAACCTGGTCAGCAAGACCGGGCGGCGCGTGGTCACGGCCAAGGCCGACGTGCGCAGCGCCGAGCAGCTGCAGGCCGCGGTGGACAACGGGATTCGCGAACTGGGCAGGCTCGACATCGTCGTCGCCCAGGCCGGTATCGCCGGTATGAAGGGGCAGCCGGCTCTACAGGCGTGGATCGACGTGATCAACACGAACCTGATCGGCACCATCAACGCCATCCAGGTCTCCCTCGGGCATCTGAAGGAGGGCGCGTCGATCATCGCGACCGGCTCCACCGCCTCGCTGATCGACATCAACAAGATCGACAACCCGGGCAACGATCCGGGCGGCATGGCCTACGTGCACTCGAAGCGCGCCCTGACGGGGTACGTCTACGAACTGGCCCGCCAGCTGGCGCCGCGCGGCATCCGCGCGAATGTCGTGCACCCCACCAACTGCAACACCCCGATGTTGCAGAGCGAGCCGATGTACCGCTCGTTCCGGCCCGACCTCGAGAATCCGACCCGCGCGGATGCCGAACCGGTCTTCGGTGTGCAGCAGGCCATGCGCATCCCCTATGTCGAGCCCGAGGACATCAGCAACGCCGTCGTGTACCTGGCCTCCGAGGAGTCCCGGTACGTCACTGGCACGCAGATGCGCGTCGACGGTGGTGGCTACCTGAAGTCGTACGACTACCACATCTGATCTGCGGGGATCAGCGGAGGGATGGATATCGTGAGCATCGACGAGACAGTCGCCGATTCGGACCGCAAGAAGAACCGGTACGACTTCGACCGGCACACGCCCGAATACCGGCACCGGTTCGTGGAGATCACCCAGGATATGCAGGCCAAGTGCCCGGTCGCCTGGAGTGAGACCTACGACGGGCACTGGGTGGCCGCGGGCAGCTCCGCGGTCTTCGAACTCGCCCGGTGCCCGCACGTCTCCAACGACCACGACCTGAACGGGGAACGCAAGGGCTACAAGGGGATTTCGATCCCGACGGCGCAGCGCGTGCAGGCCGTGCGCGGCGGCATGCTGGAGATGGACGATCCCGAGCATCGCACCTACCGGCAGGCCCTCAATCCCTATCTGTCCCCCGCCGCGGTCAAGCGCTGGGAGCCGGTCGTCGACGAGATCGTCCGGGCCGCCCTCGACGAGAAGATCGAGAGCGGGCACATCGACTTCGTCGACGACCTCGCCAATATCGTCCCGGCCGTCCTGACCCTCGGCATGCTCGGAATCCCGTTGCGGCAGTGGTCGATGTACAGCGAGCCGGTGCACGCGGCGGTGTACACGCCCGAGGATTCGCCCGATGCGGCGCGGGTCGCGGAGATGCACCGGGCCATGGGCCTGGACCTGTTGAACAATCTGATCGAGATCAAGGCCAATCCGCGCCCCGGCCTGGTGGACGGGCTGATCAAGCTGCGGATCGACGGGGAGCCGGCGCCGGACCTCGAGATCCTCGGCATGCTGGGCCTGCTCATCGGCGGCGGCTTCGACACCACCACCGCGCTCACCGCGCACTCGCTGGAATGGCTGTCGGAACATCCGGACGAGCGCACCCTGCTCAGCACCGAGCGCGAGCACCTGCTCGACTCGGCGACCGAGGAGTTCCTGCGCTACTTCACCCCCGCCCCGGGCGACGGCCGCACCATCTCCGAGGACTTCGAGATCGAGAACACCCGGTTCAAAGAGGGTGAGCGCCTGTGGCTGTCGTGGGCGATGGCCAACCGCGACCCGCAGGTCTTCCCGGACCCGAACGACGTCATCCTGGACCGGCGCGGCAACCGGCACTTCAGCTTCGGGCTCGGGGTGCACCGCTGCATCGGCTCGAATGTGGCGCGCACCGTGTTCAAGGCGATGGTCACCGCGGTCCTGGACCGGATGCCGGACTACCGCTGCGACCCCGAGGGGACCGTGCACTACGAGACCATCGGCGTCATCCAGGGCATGCGCAAGCTGCCGGCCACCTTCACGCCAGGCCCGCGGCTGGGCCCGGGACTCGAGGAGACCCTGGAGAAGTTGCAGCGGATCTGTGACAAGCAGGAACTCGCCGCGCCGGTGACGGAGCGGCCCGATCGGGCGCGTATCGAATGAGGACGGCACCCGGCGGCGCCGCCGTCCCCGTCATCGACGCGAGCGTGCACATCTTCTTCGCCTCGAACCGGGATATGCGCGGATTCCTGCGCGAGCCGTTCGCCAGCCGCGGCATCCCCGATGCGGAGATGGATTGGTACGGCGCACCGGGCGGGGAGTACGCCGAGGGCACGCGCGGGCCGAGCAAGCGGGGACCGAACAAAGGGTATCCGGGGTCGGATCCCGAATTCGCCGGCGAGCAACTGTTCGTCGAGCGCGGCGTGGATGTCGCGGTCCTGCACCCGATGACCCGCGGCGTCCTGCCCGACCGGCACCTGACCACGGCGATGCTGTCCGCGCACAACGAGATGATGGTCTCGCGGTGGCTGGAGTCGAACCGGTTCGCCTCCCGGTACCGGGGCACGATCCGGGTGAATCCGGAGGACATCCCAGGCGCGCTGCGCGAAATCGACAGGTGGGCAAGCCATCCCGGCGTGGTGCAGGTCGGCATCCCGCTACAGTCCCGCGAGCTGTACGGTAAGCCGCAGTTCTGGCCCCTGTGGGAGGCGACGGCCGCGGCCGGGTTGCCGGTGGCCGCGCATATCGAGACCGGCGAGAGTATCGCGTTCCCGCCCACGCCGTCCGGGCACACCCGGACCTACGAGCAGTACCTCGGCTTCATGTCGCTGAACTACATCTATCACCTGATGAACATGATCGCCGAGGGTGTGTTCGAGCGGATACCGGAGCTGAAGTTCGTCTGGTCCGACGGGGCCGCCGATATGCTGACGCCCTTCACCTGGCGCATGGACACCTTCGGCCGGCCGCATCTGGAGCAGACGCCGTGGGCGCCGCGCATGCCCAGCGACTATCTGCCCGGCCACGTCTACTTCGTGCAGGGCGGTCTCGACGGGCCCGGCGACACCGACTTCGCCTCCGAGTGGCTGGGATTCACCGGCAAGGAGGACATGGTGATGTTCGGGTCCAGCTACCCGCACCGGCACTGCGCCGACGCCGCCGCGCTGCCGTCCGCGCTCACCGCCGCACAGCGCGAGAAGCTGTTGTGGCGCAACGCGTCCCGGCTCTACGGCATCGACGTTCCCGCCGCCGCGGCTACCACCTAGAGGGAGACGACCATGACGCTGGCACACCGGCAACACCGCGCCCCGGCACCGGAACAGGTCGCCGTCCGGGTGGTCGACTCGGACGTCCATCCGGTGCCGCGCCGCGGGGAGCTCGTCGAGTACATCCCGGAACCGTTCCGGACGAACTACTTCATGAGCCACCGGGTCGGCGACACGATCATCTACGACGCCCCCGACTACGCGCACACCTACGCGATGCGCGCCGACACCTTCCCCGAGGGCGGCGAATTCCCCGGCAGCGACCCGGAACTCGCGTTCCGGCAGCTGATCGTCGAGGCCGGATCGGATATCGCGATCCTGGAGCCGACGGTCAAGGCGGCCCGCCTGCCGGAGGCCACCCAGGCGATGGCGACCGGCGTCAATCACTGGCTGGCCAATCACTGGCTGGATTCGACCAACAACTGGCATCAGCGGTGGCGCGGATCGATCTGCGCCGCCATCGATGATCCGCAGGGCGCGGTGCGGGAGATCGAGCACTGGGCCGGGCATCCGTACATGGCGCAGATTCTGATCAAGGCCGAGCCGCGTCCGGCCTGGGGCGATCCGAAGTACAACCCGATCTGGGAGACGGCCACCAAGCACGATCTCGTGGTCAGCTGCCATCTCGGCCGCGGCGCGTACGAGACGATGCCCATGCCGCCGGTCGGATTCCCCAGCTACAACCACGATTTCATGGTCACGTACTCGCTGCTGGCGGCGAATCAGATCATGAGCCTGATCTTCGACGGCGTCTTCGACCGCTTCCCGGCGCTGCGCATCGTCTTCGTGGAACACGCCTTCACCTGGATCCTGCCGCTGATGTGGCGGATGGACGCCATCTACGAGGCGCGGCGCTCGTTCACCGGGATCCGGCGCAAGCCCTCGGAGTACGTCAAGGACCACATCAAGTTCACGACCCAGCCGCTGGACTACCCCGAGGACAAGACCGAACTGACCCGGGCGTTCGAGTGGATGTCGGCCGACAAGATCCTGCTGTACTCCTCGGACTACCCGCACTGGACGTTCGACGATCCGCGCTGGCTGGTGAAACATCTGCCGGTCGCGGCGCGCGATAATGTCATGTACCGCAACGGGATCGAGACGTATCACCTTCCGGAGTCGGTGCCGGCCGTCGACGGTCAGCGGCGGGTGCTGTGATGGCCGATCCTGTGGAACCCCGGCTGGCCCAGGGACGCGAGCATGTCGTGGCGACCGTCGACGAGATACCACCCGGCTCGTCCAAGGTGGTGCCCATCGGGCGGCACGGGGTCGGCGTCTACAACGTCAACGGCACGTACTACGCCATCGCGAACTACTGCCCGCACGAAGGCGGGCCGCTGTGTTCCGGCCGGGCCCGTGGTCGCACGGTCGTGGACGACTCTGTGCCCGGTGACCAGGTGATGGTGCGTGATCAGGAGTTCATCTACTGCCCGTGGCATCAGTGGGGATTCGAACTCGCGACCGGAACGACGGCGGTGAAGCCCGAGTGGAGCATTCGCACCTATCCGGTGCGGGTCGTCGGTGATTCGGTGATCGTCCAGGCGTGAAAGGAGGTCGCATGCCCACGGTGGTCGTGAACGGCGGCAAGGTCGCCTACGAAATACTCGGCAGCTCAGGCGATCTCATCGTCCTGACACCGGGGGGACGCTTCGGAACGGACGTGCCCGGCCTGCGCCCGCTGGCCGAAGCACTCGTCGCGGGCGGCTACCGGGTGCTGCTGTGGGACCGTCCCAACTGCGGGGCCTCGGACGTGCAGTTCTACGGGCAGTCCGAATCGCATATGCGCGCCGAGACTCTCAACGGATTGCTCGACGCGCTGGATGCCGAGCCGTGCGTGCTGGCGGGCGGGTCGGGCGGCGCGCGCGATTCGATGCTGACGGCCATGCTCTATCCGGAGCGGGTCACCAAGCTGGCGCTGTGGAACATCGTCGGCGGGGTGTACGGGCTGTTCAATCTCGGTGCGTTCTATGTACTTCCGAGCTTGCAGGTGGTGCGTGGCGCGGGGCCCGAGGGGCTGCCGCGGATGCGGGAGTGGCGCGAGCGGATCGAGCAGAACCCCGACAACAAGCAGCGCCTGCTGGATCTCGATCGGGACGAGTTCGTCAAGCTGTCGCTGCGGTGGCTCAACGCCTACGTGCCCAAGCCGGGGCAGACCATCGCCGGGGTGGACGACGAGATGTTCGACCGGATCCGGGTGCCCACCCTCATCATTCGCGGCGGCGCGCGCGATCTGGACCATCCCAAGCGCACCTCGCTCGAGGTGAGCTGCCTGATCGAGGGCTCGACGCTGATCGATCCGCCGTGGCCCGAGGACGCGTGGGAGCGGGCTGTCGAGGACCGCGGGTCGGGCCGGGTGGACCACTACAACCTCTTCGAGACGTGGGTGCAGGCGGCCCCGGCGATCCTGTCTTTCCTGGACAGTTGATGGACGGTCATCCGCTACCGGCGCCGGGCGGTCGCCCGCGCCGCTCACCGCGTCCGGATCCGGACCTCACAGTTCAGCGACGCCTCCAGCGCGGTGTGGATCCGGCTCTCCGGCACCCGCGCCAGGTCGGCCTCGGGCAGCGTCACGTGCACGATGTCGAACCCGTCGGTCCCCGGCTCGCGCACGACGTCACCGCTCAGCCCGAACCCCGCGAGCACCCCGTGCGCGTCGTCGTCGGTCCCCCGGCTCACGAAGGTCACCACCCCCGCCACCGCCTCGGTCCCGAACGCCTTGGCGCACAACCGAACCGCCTCTTGCACGGTGGCCTCCGCATCCTCCCCGGTAACCAGCAACTGAACCTCCCGCCGGCGCGGCGGCTTGTTCACCACATCGTTGTCGAGCACCTCGGCCCCCAGCGCCCCCGCACTCTCCCGCAGCACCCCCAAACCCCGAGCCACCTGCTCCCCGCCGAGTTCCCCCGCCGGATCCACATCGACCCGCACCACCGCCGTCCTCATGATCGCCAGCGTAGCCCCGGCGTGCAGCCCGCCGCCACACCCGGCGCGGGGTCCGCCGCCGCCCCTGGCACCGAGCACGCCGCTATCCCCGGCACCGCGCCCACCACTGTCCCCGGCACCGCGCCCACCACTGTCCCCGACGCCGCGCCCACCACTTTCCCCGACGCCGCGCCCACCACTTTCCCGGCGCGCTGTTGGCCGGGAACCCCTGTCCCCCAAGCACTCCCGACGAGTGAGTCTCCGCCGAGAGAGGTTGCCATGCCAGAGACCTTCGCGCCGACCGGGGCGCTCACCGTGGCCGCGCTGCCGGGGTGCACGCCCCGCCTGCTGCGGCCGCTCGGCACGGTCGAGGACTGCGCCGAGTATCTGGCCGGTGGGGGGTATCGGCCGCTCGCCTCCGCGGAGGCGTTACTGGACGAGGTGCGGCGCAGCGGGCTGCGCGGGCGTGGGGGCGCGGCGTTCCCGCTCGCGATCAAGCTGGGTACGGTGCGCGACGCCCATCTGCGCGGGAGCGCGACCGTCGTCGTCGCCAACGGCGAGGAGGGCGAACCGGCCTCGGTCAAGGACAAGTGGCTGCTGCGCAACCGCCCGCATCTTGTGCTGGACGGGCTGCGCCTGGCCGCCGCCGTCGCCGGCGCGCGCCGCGCGTATGTGTACGTGTCCGACGAGGAGTCCGCGCGGCGGGTGGACGCGGCGCTCACCGAACTCGACACGGCCGGTATCACCGAGGTCGCGATCGAACTCGTCACCGTCGCACCGGGTTACGTCGCCGGGGAGGAGACCGCGGCGATCCGCGCGATCGACGGCGGCCCGGCGAAACCGACCGACAAACCCCCGCGCCCGTTCGAGCAGGGCGTCGGCGGGTCGCCGACGGTGGTGAGCAATGTCGAGACGCTGGCCCACCTGCCGTTCGTGCACCGTCACGGCGGCGCGGAGTTCCGCACCGTCGGCACGGCCGAATCTCCCGGCACTTTCCTGGCCACGGTCACCGGTGCCGGCCGCTCCCCCGCGCTCTACGAACTCCCGCACGGCACACCGTTCGCCGACCTGCTCGCCCTGCACGGCGTACCCGCGCGGGATGTGCGCGGCGCACTCATGGGCGGCTACTTCGCGGGGACGGTGGGACGCGAAATACTCGACGCCACACTGGATCACGCGTCGATCCTCGCGCTCGGCAGCGGCCTCGGCTGCGGGGCGATCGCCCTGCTCACCCGCGAGTGTCCCGTCGCCGTCGGCGCGGCCGTGCTGAGCTACTTCGACCGCGAGAACGCCGGCCAGTGCGGTTCCTGTTTCAACGGCACCGCAGCCATGGCCGCGGCGGCCTCCGCCCTGCGCGACGGGCGGGCCACCGCGGCGGATGTCGACCGGCTGCGGCGCTGGTCGGTGGTCCTGCGCGGCCGGGGCGCCTGCGGCACCCTCGACGGGGCCGCCAATGCCGCGGCGGCCCTGGTCACCCGGTTCGACGCCGAGGTCGCCGCGCATCTCGCGGGCCGGTGCGCGACCTGTGCGGACGGTATCTACCTGGCCGACCGCCCCTTCGACGCCCAGGCGGTGATGATCCCGTGAGAATTCGTCTCGACCGGACGCTGTGCGACGGCTTCGGCATCTGCGCACGCCACGCCCCCGGGCACTTCTCCCTCGACGATTGGGGCTACGCCTCCCTCGAGGGCGACGGCACTGTCACCCCCGCCGACCGCGACGGCGTCCTGCGCGCCTTGCTGGACTGCCCAGTGCACGCGATCACCGTCCTGCGCGACCCCGAGTCTTCTTCCCCCGCAATACCTTCTGGGGACTCGAGAGCCGCGACGCCCGCTTCCGCGGAGGCACGGGACGGGGGGCCGGGGCGATGACCGACACCGGCGAGTACCCTCCGGACGCCGACCCGGCGGGCGACGGCGACCGGCTGCCCGCCTGGAAGCAGCGGGCGGTGGAGCGTTCCCTGCGCTCGGCCAAGGCGCGGGCGGGCCAGCGGGTGCAGCGATTCCTGGACTCCGCACAGGCCATCATCACCGAGAAGGGCAGTACGGACTTCACCGTCCAGGAGGTGGTCGACCGCTCCCGGCAGTCGCTGCGCAGCTTCTACCTGCAATTCGACGGGAAACACGATCTGCTGCTGGCGCTGTACGAGGACGCCCTCGGCCGCACGACCGATCAGATCCGGGCGGCCACCGCCAACAGCGCGCACCCGCTGGACAAGGTCCGTACCGCCGTGGAGCTGCTGTTCCAGCTGTGCCGTCCCGATCCGCACGCGCGCCGCCCGCTGTTCACCGAATTCGCGCCGCAGCTGCTGAGTTCGCATCCGGCCCAGATCCGGCTCGCGCACGCGGCGCTGTTCGCGTTGTTCACGGAGTTGCTGACCGAGGCCGACCGCGACGGTCGCCTGCATCTCGGCGCGAATCCGCGCCGGCTGGCGGCGCTGACCATGCAGACCGTCATGTTCATCGCTCAGCCGACCGCGACCGCGGCCGAGTCGCGTCCCATCACCGCCGACGAGGTCTGGAACTTCTGCGCCCACGGGCTCACCACGCCCTGACGGTCACATCCGAGGAGGTCGACGTGGCTTACGTCATCACCCAGAACTGCTGCAAGGATGCCAGTTGCGTCTCGGCGTGCCCGGTGGACTGCATCCGGCCCGCCGATCCCGACTCCGAACCCGGCACCCAGATGCTCTACATCGATCCGGAGACGTGCATCGACTGCGGTGCCTGCGTGGACGAATGCCCGGTGGAGGCGATCTACTCCGAATTCGATCTGCCCCCGGAGCTGGAACGCTTCCGCGATATGAACGCCGAGTACTTCCGCCGCCATCCATTGGAACCGGGTCCGCTGGAACCGGTGGCCGCGCGCCGGCCGGTCGCGCCGGGCGCACTGCGGGTCGCGGTGGTCGGTGCGGGGCCCGCGGCCTGCTACGCCGCCACCGAACTGCTGGACAGCGGCGCGGAGGTGGATCTGTTCGAGCGGCTGCCGACGCCCTTCGGCCTGATCCGGGCCGGTGTCGCGCCGGACCACCAGCGCACCAAATCGGTGGTGCGGATCTTCGACAAGGCGTTCGCGGACAGCCGTTTCGGTTGCCATCTCAATGTCGAGATCGGTCGCGACCTCACGCACGCCGACCTGCTCGCCCACCACCACGCCGTGATCTACGCCGTCGGCGCCTCCGCCAGCCGCGATCTCGACATCCCCGGCGCCGACCTGCCGGGCCACCACGCCGCCGCGGACTTCGTCGGCTGGTACAACGGCCACCCCGACCATGCCGGCCGCGAATTCGATCTGTCGTCGCCGCGCGTGGTGGTGATCGGGAACGGCAATGTTGCCTTGGATGTGGCGCGGGTGCTGCTCATGCCACCGGATGCGTTGGCCGCCACCGATATCGCCGACCACGCGCTGCGAGCCCTGTCGGAGAGCCGGGTCGAAGAAGTGGTCGTCCTCGGCCGCCGCGGCCCGCGCGACGCCGCCTTCTCCGTCGGCGAATTCCACGCCCTGGGCCACCTGCCCGGCATCGATGTCGTCATCGACGGCGGTGACCTGGACCCCCATCCCGACGACGACGTAGAGACGGCCCTGAAACTGGAGATCGCCCGCGAATTCGCCGCCCGCCCAACCACTCCCGGCAACAAACGCATCGTCTTCCGATTCTCCGCCTCCCCCGCCGAATTCACCGGCGAAGGCCGGGTCCAGGGGCTCACCGTCACGCAGTCGACCGAAAACAACGGAGCCACAACGGAAACGATCGACACCTCCCTGGTCCTCCGATCGATCGGCTACCGCGGCCTCCCCCTCGACGGCCTCCCCTACAACCCCAGCACCGGCACCATCCCCCACGAACACGGCCGCGTCATCGACGGTGCCGGTACCCCCATCCCGGGCGTCTACGTCACCGGCTGGATCAAACGCGGCCCCCGAGGCGTAATCGGCACCAACCGCTCCTGCGCCGCCGAAACCGTAACCTCCCTCCTCACCGACTTCACCACCGGAACCCTCAACCGCGAGGTAGGCACCCGAGAAGCCTTGCGCACCACCATGTCCGACAGCGGCCTCCACCCTCTCGACTGGCCCGCCTGGCGCGCCATCGACACCGCCGAACGCGATCTGGGCACGGCCGCAGCCCGCCCCCGAGTCAAGTTCGTCTCCATCGATGAGATGCTTGCGGTAGCCCGGGGGTGACCCGGCCGGAGAGCCCAACCGTCATGGCGAGATAGTCGACGGCCTGGTCAGAAGCGGAGTTCGGGGATGGTGTTGAGGTCGATGCCGTGGCGTGCGTAGATCTTGATGGTGTTCTCGCCGGTGAGGTCGGACTCGGTGTATCCGAGGAGTTCGGCGGTGTGGATTACGTCGGCCTTGGTGGCGGCTTCGATTTCCAGGTAGGGCGGGATTCGTGGCCAGGTGTCGAGTTCGAGCTGTGCGCCGTCGAGGGTGAAGCTGACGCGCTTGGTTTCCTGGTATGACTTGGCTGTGAAGCCGAGCATCTCGAGCAGGGTGTTGGTGGCGGCGAAGTCGTCCACGTTCACCTCTACTTCGTGGGTGCCGTCGATGGCGTCGCTGGTGATCTCTTTGACCGCGAGTGTGGTGCCAGTTCCGTTGTCGCGCAGCCTGATCCACTTGGATTGGTCGCCGGGTGTGATGTCGTAGACGTAGCGGCGCATGATGCGTTCGCCGAGTTTGTGTCCGCCTCGTTCCCGGATGCGGCGCTCGATGGTGTCGGGGTCGATATCGAGGATCTTGGCTTCGTGCTCGATGGCCACTGGTGACTTCTCCTGATCGGGTAGACGTGTGGACTGGCGTTATCCGGCCCGCTGGGTCGCCGAGCGCCGGCTCAGCGTCTCGTCAAGCGCGGCCACGGACACGGGCCACGCGTGTGATGAGTGCGGCCAAGACGCCTCGATGAGATGCTCGCGGTGGCCCTGGGGTGACCCGGACAGAGAGCCAAACTCAGCCCTGTTCGCGATCGATACGCTCACGGATCGCACGCACGCTACGGCCTTTCGGCGGTCGCTGAGGCCAAAACGCGCATCCCGCAATGACTACCAACGGGATACCGATCGCGATTACCAGCCCGACTTGCCAGTCGAGCATCAGGAAGCCTCCATGCCGTGGTCCTCTTCCGGCCCGACATCGGTGACGAACAGTTCCAGGCGTGTGCCTGGTTCTTCGTCATCCGCGTCGCCGTAGTCCCAGAGTTCGAGAAAGCCGCCCGGAAACTCGTAAAGCCTTGTATGCCTCACCATCTCGACTCCTGCCTAGGCCGTTGGAAGGCTCCCCACGACCGGGTGGGCGTCACATGTCGCGGGGGCCGACACAGACGCTACGAAGACGCAATCGGCATAGTCCATGGTCATGCTTCAATATGCTCTGATAGCTGGAACAGGTAGGATTATGCAGATAGTGGGTGGATAATCGACTCTGCCGAAGCATGATCATGCATGAACCGATCGGAGGCCACACCATGAAGTTGAGTTTCCTCGGCAAGGGTGGTTCGGAAGGCGGCGGATGTCCGGCTCTCTTCTCCACCGACACAGGCACATACGTCGTGCAAGGGTGGGAAACGAGTACGGCAGGAGCCGTCGAGATACCGCATCTGCTTCTGGGGTTCGCTGAGCCGAACACGTTCGTGGGTGCGACGATGACCGACACCGGGCGCGGGACTTTTCTTCTGCACGGCACAGCGCTGGCGGACTTGGAAGTGCTCGCCCAGATGGACATCGCGCCCGGCGAGACAGCGGTTGAGGTACCCAAGGTCGAGAGGATGTTCTACGGGAATGCTGCTAGCGCAGGGTGAGGCGTTCATCGATCTGTTTCGAGAGGCTGAGCGGGAGGCGTTCCATCTCGAGGTCAGGGATGACTATTACCCGTCGGACTATCCGCCTCTAGTCCGGTTCCTAGCCGACGAAACCGACGATTACGAGTGGTTTCAACCATGGCTCGACCACGTTCGGGAAACTACTGGCCGGGGTGTGGCGGTGAACCGGGCACGCGTGGTCACCGTTCCACACAACGACTACACCCGGTACGCGAAACATGTTGCACGCCTGAATGTCGCTGCGGGCGAGGAAGTGCGGTATCTATCCCGCCACAGGATCGATGGCGACGAGCTGACGGCCGATGATTGGTGGATCTTCGATGACTCGGTCGTGGCCTTCACCATTTTCGAGCCCGGTACGAACGGGCGGTGGGTCGGCGGTGCGGTAACCACTGATCCTCACGTGGTCGGCTACATCCGGACGGTCAAAGAACGAGTGTGGTCGCTGGCTGTTCCGCTGTCGGAATACGACGAGCCGTGACGGATTCGCTGGATGAGGCCAAAGAAGCTCTCGGGGCCCGGCTCCGGGAGCTTCGCCACGATGCGGGCATGACGGGGACGGAGCTTGCCCGCCGTGCCGGTTGGCATCAGACGAAGGTGTCGAAGATCGAGTACGGGAAGACCAGGCCGACCGATGACGATGTTCGAGCTTGGTGCGTCCACACCGGTGCCGAAAGTCAGATACCGGATCTGATCGCCACGCTCCGCAATATCGAGTCAGCGTGGCTGGAGTGGCGGCGAGTATTGGGCAGCGGTATCAAACGACGCCAGCAGCTGTCGATCAAGTTGGAAGCCGATACCGAGGTTATGCGGGTGTATCACCCGTTCCTGATCCCGGGCCTGCTCCAAACGGCGGAGTATGCCGAGGGCGTGCTGAGAAGCGTCGTCGAGTTCCACCAAGTACCGAACGATATCGAGCAGGCCGTCTCCAAACGCCTGGAACGCCAACAGATCCTGTACCGCCGCGGCCATCGGTTCCACTTCGTCATTGCGGAGCAAGCGTTGTGTACGACGGTCGGCGACAACCGGACCATGACCGGTCAGCTGGACCGGCTGCTCGCCGTCGTAGGAATGCCGAGGGTCACGATCGGCATCGTGCCGGCCGAAGCGCCGTACCGGGTATCGATGACGAACTTCGCCATATTCGACAATCGCATGGTCATGGTCGAGACAGCGACGGCGGAGATGACGGTAACTCAGCCGAGGGAGATAGCCCAGTATGGACGGGCATTCGACGTTCTGGTCGGCCAGTCGCTGACAGGGGATCGCGCCCGAGGGTTGATCCAGCGGGCGCTCGAGTTCAGGAGTCGATAGACCGGTTCGGCCGCCGCCGGGTCGTCACGGTGGCGCTCGGAGGAAGAGTCAGTCTGCCGTCTTCTCCGAACCCCGTGCCCGCCAAACGGATACGGCGAGGCTCGCCATGTCCAGTGCCGGACTCAGCCCTATCTCCCCACTCGCCGCCCGTGCCTGAAATGCCTTGACTACCTCGTCCGGGTCGCCGGAGAGGTCGTAGACGGCTAGGTAGCGGTGGGGTGGGGGGTCGCCGCCGGGGAGGGCGGCGGGGGCCAGGTCGAAGCGTTGGCCGCTGAGGACGCCGGGGACGGCGGTGACGTCGGCCAGGTGCTGGGTGTCGTACCACTCGTTGAAGGCGTCCTCCTGGCCCGCTACCGCGTTGGAGAAGACGAGCATTTTCGAATTCGGCACGGCGGCGCCGCCTTTCGTGTCAGTCGCTGGCCGGGAGGGGTTTTGCTTCCTTCAGGGCCAGCGGGGTGGCGCCGACGCTGAGCGTGCCCTTTCCGGCCTTGGTGACGAGGATTTCGGCGCCGGAGTCGTCGACGTACCGCTTGCCCAGCTGGTTACCGTCGGCGAGGCTCGTGTCGAGCTGGGCGCCGGCGGCCGGTTGCTCCGCGATCGGAATCATCGGCACGCCACCGGCGCGCAGGTCGTCCAGCCCGTCCGACGCCTTGACCACGATCACCTCGGTGTCGCACACCTGGCTGCGCAGCCGGGTCCCATTGTTCACCATTGTCGTCCTTTCCTGACGCCGATCACTTCTTCGACGCCGCGTCCATCGCGGGCCCGTATTCCTCTACGAGGGTGCGCCGCAATACTTTTCCGGTCGGTGTGGCGGGCAGCGAATCACGGAATACGACCCGGTCGGGTGTGCGGGAACCGCGCAGCCCCGCGCGGACGTAATCGCGCAACTCCTCCGGATCGGGCGCGGCGCCGGACTCCGGCACCACCACCGCCACGATGATCTGCCCCCACTGGGCGTCCTCCACGCCGACCACCGCGACCTCGCGCACGGCCGGATGTTCCACCAGCACGTCCTCGATCTCGGCGGGCGCGATGTTCTCGCCGCCGCGAATGATGGTGTCGTCCGAGCGGCCGCCGAGGAACAGGTAGCCGTCGGCGTCGAGCATGGCCACGTCCTTGGTCGGGAACCAGCCCTCGGCATCCAGCACCGAGCCGATCCCGGTGTAGCGGCCGGAGACCTGCGGGCCGCGCACGTAGAGTTCGCCCGTCTCGCCCGCGGGCAGCACCCGGCCGTTCTCGTCGCGGATCTCGACCTCGATACCGGGCACCGGCCGGCCGACGGATCCGAGCCGCCGCACTACCGCGGGATCGGTCGCCGCGCGGGCGGCGCGATGGTCGTCGGGACCGAGGACCGCGATGGTCGAGCTGGTCTCGGTCAGCCCGTAGGCATTCACGAAGCCCACCTCGGGCAGCAGGTCGATCGCCTTGCGCAGCAACGGAAGCGCGACCTTGGACCCGCCGTACGCGAGGTTGCGCAGCGTCGGCAGGGTGGCGCCCGACCGCTCCAGCTCCGTCACGATGCGGTCGAGCATGGTCGGGACCACGGTCGCGGTCGTCACGGATTCGGCGTCGATCAGGGCGACCCAGCGGGCGGCGTCGAAGACGGGCAGGTACACCATGCGCCGCCCGGCGTACAGGTTCGACAGCGCCGCGCCGACGCCCGCGACGTGGTACGGCGGCACGCAGATCAGCGCGGCGTCGGCGGGCTCGGCGGAGTCGAATTCGACCGTTCCGGTGATGTAGCTCAAGAGGTTCTGGTGCGACAGCTCGACCGCCTTCGGCGTCGAGGTAGTGCCCGAGGTGAACAGCACGACCGCGGGCTGATCGGGGTCCGGGTCCACCGCGACCGGATCGGCCGTCGCCGCCGCGGCCACGAACTCCGCGGAGGGCACGACCCGGCCGCCGAATCCCGAGACGATGTCGTGGTATTCCTCGTCGCACACCAGCAGCGGCTCGTCGAGCCGGGCGACCAGTTCGCGCAGGGAGTCGGCGCTGAGCCGGTAGTTCAGCGGCGTCACGGGGACGCCCGCGCCGGCCGAGGCGAAGATCAGCAGCGGCAGCAGATGCCCGCCGGTGCCGACGTAGGCCACGCTGTGCGCGCCGGATGCCGCGATCACCCCGGCGCCGCCCTGCGCGAGGGCGTGCAATTCGCCGGTGCTCCAGCGGATCTCGCCCGAGACCACCGCGGTGCGGTCGGGATCGCCGGACAGGGCCATATCGAGCAGGAGCGAGACGGTCATGCCCGCACCCCGCTCCCCGCGCGCGCGATTCGCTCACTCCGACCGCTCATTGGCACCCTCTCCGCGACAGCCGCCCGACCCGTCGCACGCAGCGGCGCGGATCGTCCCGGCAATTTCGTGATATCGCCATTCTCCTCAAACGAGAATAACATATTCGCGCCTGTACTCAGCCCGCCGAGACGAGGTCCGTGCCGCCCCACGGCCCGGTGAGCAGCAGTTCCCCGCAGCGGAACAGTTCCACGCCGCCGATCTCGGCCGCCGGGTCACCCGCCGCCGTGAGCGCCGCCCGCTTGAATGCCTGTGCCGCGACACTGAGCCGATGCTGGACCGCGCCGAGCCGGCCGTCGAGTTCCGCGGGCAGGTCCCCGCCCCACACCACGACCTCGATGAGATCGCGGTCCAGGCATTCCAGGACGCCGCGGCGCACCCGCTTGTCGGAGACGAACAGCTCCGGCGCCACCGCGACGACATGCGGCCAGGTGTCGTGCACCGGCGAGGCCAGCGACGCCTCCAGATCCAGCACCGTGGCGCCGAGAATCCGCAGCGGCCGCACCTCGGTGGCGTCGGCGACCAGAACGGTCACCTCCCAGCCCGCCATCGTCCGGTCGCACAGCCAGCCGCCGATCCGCCGCACGGCATCGGCGGCGTTCGGCGCGACCACCGCCAGCCGGTAGCGCAGCAGATGTTCGCGGGCGTGCGCCCGCCAGCCGGAGGTGGAGTACACGGTGCCGAATTCCCCTGCGCCGGAAGGGATCTCTCGAACGTTCATGGGTCAACCACGCGGCAGGCCGAGCACACGCTCGGCGATGATGGTGCGCTGGATCTCCGAGGTGCCGCCGGCGATGGTGCCGGCGAAACTGCGGGCGAAGCGCTCGAACCACCCGGCCGAGTAGTGGTCCAGATTCCACGGACTCGGGTCGGAACTCGTCGACGGATGGGCGAAGCCCTCCTCCCCCACGGAATCCAGCGCCGCCTCCGAGGCCGACTGGATCGCCTCGGATCCCAGCACCTTGAGGATCGACAGCGACGGGACGTCCTGTTCGCCGCGCGCCTCCCGCGACAGCGCCGCCGAACCCAGCAGCCGCAGCGATTCGGTGTCCATCACCAGCCGCGCGTAGGCGTCGTTGTCGATCGCGTCGCGCGGGTGGAAGTCGCGCAGCAGATCGTCCAGCCGGTCGGCGTAGCTCAGCCACAGCATCGTGCGCTCGTGACCGAGCGAGCCGTTGGCCACCGACCAGCCCTTGTTCAGCTCGCCGACCAGGTTCTCCGCCGGCACCCGGACGCCCTCGAAGTAGACCTCGTTGAAGTCCAGGTCGTCCGGCGAGCACACCGAGGCGAACGGCCGCCGGGTCACCCCGGGCAGATCGGTCGGGATCAGGAGAACGCTGATGCCGCGGTGCTTGGGCGCGTCCGGGTCGGTGCGGACGAAGGTGAGCAGCACGTCGGCGTCGTGCGCGCCGGAGGTCCACACCTTCTGGCCGTCGACCACGAATTCGTCGCCGTCGCGCACCGCCCGGGTGCGCAGCGAGGCCAGGTCCGAGCCCGCGCCCGGCTCGCTCATGCCGAGCGACGCGGTGATCTCCGCCCGCAGGATCGGCACGGCCCAGCGCCGCTTCTGCTCCTCGGTGCCGAACGACAGCAGCGAGGCGGCGACGATACCGACGCCCTGCGGGTTGAAGCTGTGGTAGATGCGGCGCTTGGACAACTCCTCGAGGTGCACGTACTGCTGCAGCACCGAGGCGTTGCGGCCGCCGAATTCCGGCGGGTTGGCCGGCAGCAGCCAGCCGTTGTCGAACAGCAGGCGCTGCCAGCGCCGGGCCCAGTCCGGCACATCGGAACTCGACTGCGAGCGCTGCCCCGTCTCGGCGGCGTCGGGCAGGTGTTCGGTGAGGAAGGCGACGAATTCGGCGCGGAACGCCTCGACGTCGGGATCAAACGAGAGCTGCACGGTACTCCTCCGCGATCAGTGCCCGGTGCGAGGCCGCGCCACCGAGCATCAGCTCACCGGCCTTGGCCCGTTTGAGCGCGAACTGTAGGTCGTTCTCCCAGGTGAAGCCCATGGCGCCGAACAGCTGCAGGCCGTGGCGGAACACCACCGACTGGCATTCGCCCGCCGACGCCTTGGCCATGGACGCGGCCAGCCGGCGCCGGGGGTCGTCGGCGGCCAGGCACAGCGCGGCGAAATAGCCCAGGGCACGGGCCCGTTCGATCGCGATGTGCATATCGGCGGCCTTGTGCTTCACCGCCTGGAACGAGCCGATGGGAGCGTCGAACTGGCGACGGGTGCGTACGTGCTCCAGCACGAGGTCGAGGATCCGCTGGCAGGCGCCCACGGTGGTGAGCGCGATGCCGGTGAGGGCGTGCTGGCGGGCGCGCTCGGGATCGGTCTCGCACCGGTCGCCGGGCCCGACCCGCACGCCGTCGAAGGAGACCTGGGCGAGGTGCAGGACCGGATCGAAGATCGCGTCGCGCGTCGCCGTGACCGCCGCCGCGGGCACCGTGAACACCCCGGCGTCGGTGGCCACCGCCAGCCGCTGCGCGCGGTCGCCGTCGAGGACGTGCCGGGCGGTGCCGTCCAGCCGCCAGCCGTCGCCGCCCGCGGTGGCCGTGACACCGGAATAGACCGCGGCGCCGGGCTGTTCGAGCTTTCCCTGGTTCCCGGCCAGCGGGGCGTACTGCGTCATCGTCGCCAGGAACGGCGTGGGATCGGTGGCGCGCCCCAGTCCTTCGAGCACGATGGCCAGCTCGACGGCCAGCGCCGGATCGGACAGTTCCGTCCAGCCGACGTCGGCGTAGGTCTGCCACAGCGTGCCGGGCTCGACCTCCTTGTCGACGACATCCCTGATCAGCGATGGCGGGCAGGCGCGCGCGGTCACCTCGCGCACCGTGTCGCGCAACATTCGCTGGTCGGCGTCGAACTCGAAGAGCATCGCGGCCTCCCTTCCTTCGCGGCCCCGCGGGCAGCGTCATGAGAATGTCATTCTCTCACAGGGAGAGTATATTTACGACCGATCAGCCGCGCAGCGCCTGGGTCTCGCTGACCCGATCGGTCGCGCGGGCGAAGGCCGCGTTCACGTCGCGCACGAAGGCGACCAGGGCCGCCAGCGTCTCGTCGTCGCGCGGGAGGCTGTCGCCGAGCGCGGCGAGTTCACCGAACAGCGGCGCCAGCACCACCTCCGCACGCACCGCGACGAGTTCGACCCGCACCCGCCGCCGATCCGCCGAATCCCGGCTCCGGCGCACGTAACCCGCGCGTTCCAGCCGGTCGATGACGGTGGTCACCGCGCCGCCGCGCGCGATGCCGAGCTGGTCGGCCAGCTGGCCGGGTGTCAGCGGCCCCCGCATGCGCAATAGATTCAGGCAGGTCAGATCGGTGACGGTGATACCGAGGCGCGCCGCGACCGCCGAGTGGAACACCACCGTGCGGGTAGCCTGCACCCGCAACTCCTCGCGCAGCACGTCCACGTACTCGGCGCGCGTGTTCTCCGACGGCATCGGCGTCCTCCTTTCCTGCGGTGTGGCATTGCCACCCGTCGATCGAGAGAATACCATTCTCACAGAGAACTAAGGAGCGTTCCATATGGGGTAGAGACCAGCCGCGGCAGCCCGCCACCCACTACGGCCATTCCGCTGGAACCCCATCGGCCACGGGTGCGAGCATCGTGGCAGGGCGCGCACGGGGTCCGGACCATCCCGCAACACGGACCCCGTGCCCGCGCCATCCGCCCGGAGCAGAAAGTACCGCGCATGATCGATACGACCGGCCTGGACCTCGGCCCCGACGGAAGGCCCGGCGCGCCGCTGGTCGTCCTCGAGCCGCGGGCGCGGGAACTGTCCACGGCGGAGGCGGTACGGCTGGCCGCGACCGTGGACCGCGCCCTCCCCCTGGTGGTCGTGGCGCTGCGGGAACCGCCGACGCCCGAGATGCGCCCGCTGCTCAGCGCCGCCACCCTGACGCTCACCGAGCACGCGGCGCCGGACCGGTGGCAGCAGGTCGTCCGGGTGCCCGATCTCGACTCGGCGGTCGAGAGCCTGCGGCGGGCCGTCGCGCACGCGCCCCGCGCCGCCGTCGCCTGCGGCCAGTTGCTGCGACAGACTTCCCGGTTGCCGACCACGCCCGCGCTGGCCGCCGAGGCCGCGGTCTATTCGATGCTGCTGGGAGGCGCCGAATTCGCCGCCTGGCTCGCCGAACGGGGCCCGGCCCGGCCGATTCCGGCGCCCGATCGCGACCCCGTCCTGCTGCGGCGTCTCGGTGATCGGCTGTCGATCACGCTCGATCAGCCGGGCCGCCGCAATGCGCTGGGCACGCGGATGCGCGAGGAACTGCTGTCGGCGCTGCAACTGGCGGCCGCGGATCCGGAGATCGAGTCGATCGAGCTGAGCGGGAGCGGTCCGGCGTTCTGCAGCGGCGGCGATCTCGACGAATTCGGGATCGCCACCGATCTGGTGGCCGCCTATCTCGTTCGCCTGGATCGCGCGCCGTGGGCTCTCATGGATGGCCTCGCCGGGCGGCTCACCGCGCGTGTGCACGGGCCGTGCATCGGGGCGGGTGCGGAGATCGCCGCGTTCGCGGGCACCGTGATCGCCGATCCCGGAACCTGTTTCCGATTCCCGGAGACGCACATGGGTCTCGTGCCCGGTGCGGGCGGCACCGTCGCCGTTCCTCGCCGCATCGGGCGCTGGCGTGCCGCCTGGCTCATGCTCACCAGGGAATCGCTGCCCGCCCACCGAGCCCTCGAGTGGGGCCTGGTCGACGAGGTCGTCCCGGACGGCCGCGAGATCGCCGGGGCCGTTTCCGCGTGGGCGGGCGAGCCCACAGGGCGATCGGAAGGCGCTGGATGAGCGGGCAGCGGGCAGGCAACACGTCCGCGGAGGTCGTGCGGGGATGGATCCGGTCGCTCGGAATCGACTGCGGCCCAACCGAGTCGGAGACGGATGGCGACTGCGCGGCGCTGGCGTGGGCCGCTTCCGGGGCCATGGCGATGACCGGTTTCGGGGAGGGGCCGCCGGTGCTGTCGCCCGCTCCGGCGTTCGGCTTGCTGACCGAGGTCGCGCGGGCGTTCGGCGCGGTGACCGAGCTGATCGGGGAACGCGTCGAGCCGGATCCCGCCGCGGTGTTGTCCCGCCGGGTGGAGGGCGACGGGCGCGCGCGTCGCGGGCAGCGGTCCGCGGGCGGGAGCAGCCGGCTGCTGCGGGCCGCGAACGGCTGGTGTGCGGTGACATTGAGCCGGGCCGACGATATCGACGCTGTCCCCGCGATCGTCGGCGATGCGGGCGGATCCGACCCGTGGGAGGCGCTCGAGGCGGCGGCCGCGCGGTGGCCCGCGGCGCATCTGGCCGAACGGGGTCAGCTGCTGGGGGTTCCCGCCGCCGCGCTGCCGGCCGTTCTGCGGCGCCGCGTGCCCTGGCGCGGCAGCCGGATCGCCGAGCCGGTGGCCGGGCGAAGTCTCGGTGACTGCGTGGTGGTGGATCTGTCGTCGCTGTGGGCGGGACCGCTGTGCGCGCGGCTGCTGGGCCGCGCGGGGGCGCGGATCATCAAGGTGGAGAGTGTCCATCGGCCCGATGCCGCCAGGGCCACACCGGAATTCTTCGACCACCTGCATGCCGGCCACGAGTTCGTCTCAGTCGACTTCCGCTCCGAGCAGGGCCGCCGCGATCTGGGGGCGCTGATCGACGCCGCCGATATCGTCATCGAGGCGTCCCGGCCGCGGGCGCTCGATCAACTCGGTCTGGGGCTCGACGCCCGCCCGCACCGGCCGGGGCAGGTGTGGTTGAGCATCACCGGATACGGCCGGGACCATCCGATGCGCGTCGCGTTCGGCGACGACGCGGCGGTGGCGGGCGGCCTGGTCGGATACCACCGGGGCGAGCCGGTCTTCTGCGCCGACGCCGCCGGTGATCCGCTGTCTGGGATCTGCGCGGCGCTGGCCGCCGCGACGGCGGTCGCCGCGGGCGGCGGCGTGCTCCTGGACCTGTCGATGCGCGACACCGCGGCCGCCTTCGCGACCGCGCCCGCCCTGCCGCACGGACCGCACCGGGTGATCCCGCACGGCCCGGACGGCTGGGCTGTCGCCTGCGACCACCTGAACCGCACGCAACAGGTACTGCCCCAGCCTCTTTCGCTACCAACGGCCCCAGCGGCGGGCGACCTCGGATGAACCCGTCGTCATCTCGCTCGTTGCGCTGCCCGGTCGAGGTCCGGCGCGGTGATCGGCGATGCTGATTCGGAATGCGGTGGTCTTCGGGAGGGCCGATACCGACGTGCGGTGGGCCGGTGAGCGCATCACCGAGTGCGGACAACGCCTGCGAGCGAAGCCGGGTGAGGACGATATCGATGCGCGCGGCGGGTGGCTGATCCCTGGGCTGCACGATCATCACACGCACGTGCGGGCGACGGCCGCGGTCGCGGAGTCGGTCCGGGTCGGCGGCCCGGAGGACGTGGCCGACCGGCTGCGGCAGGCCGACCGGGAGCTGCCCGCCGGGGCCTGGATTCGCGGCGTCGGGTATCACGACGGCCCGGCCGGGACCCTCGATCGGGACACGCTCGACCGGATGGTGCCAGGGCGGGCAGTGCGCGTCCAGCATCGTTCCGGAGCGTTGTGGATCCTCAATTCCCGGGCGTGCGAACTCCTGGATGTGGACGACTGCTCACTGCCCGGGGTCGAACGTGCTGCGAGCGGGCAGGCCACCGGGCGGCTGTGGCGGATGGACGCCTGGCTGGCCGGCCGTGCGGGCGGCGGCGCTCCCGACCCGGCACGGGTCAGCGCCGAGGCCGCCGCGCGCGGAATCACCGGATTCACCGATGCGACACCGGATCTGACGCAGGCCGATATCGACCGGTTCGCGGACCTGGTCGCGGACGGACGGATCGTGCAGCGGGTGCACTGCATGGCCCCGCCGGACATCGCCGATCCTGGCATCGCCCGTTTCACCCTGGGCGCCACCAAATTCCTGCTGGACGACACCTCGCTCCCGCCGCTCGACGACTTCGCCGAGGCTGTCCGCACGACGCACGAGTCGGGCAGATCCGTTGCGGTGCACTGTGTTACCCGCGTGCAGCTGATCCTGACCATGGCCGCCCTCGACGCCGCGGGCATCCGGCGCGGCGACCGTGTCGAACACGGTGCGATCGTCCCCGCCGACTCGATGCCGTGGTTACGCGAGCACGGCATACCGGTGATCACTCAACCGCACTTCCCGGTCGAACGCGCCGAGCAGTACGCCCGCGAGGTGCCCGCCGACGAGCGGCCCGACCTGTGGCGGCTGCGGTCACTCCTGGCGGCCGGCGTCGGCGTCGCCGCCGGAACCGATGCCCCCTTCGGCGACGCCGACCCCTGGGCCGTGATCCGGGCCGCCGTCCACCGGACCGCCGATCCCGCTGCGCCCGAATGCGTTTCGCTCCCCACCGCCGTCGCGTTGTTCGCCGGTGAACCGCAGCGCCCGGCTCGCCGCCGCACGATCGCACCGGGAACCCTCGCCGACCTCACCCTCCTGCGCCCGCCTCCGGACGAGGTCCTCGACACCCCCGCACCGGATCTCGTGGCCGCCACCATCGTCGGCGGAACTCCGGTCTACGTCGCCTGATACGGCTATTCCCCCGGTGCCATGACCCCGATCACCGACTACTCCCCGCTGCCATGGCACCGATCACCGACTCGCCGACTACTCCCCCGGTGCCATCGCACCGATCACCGACTCGCCGAATTCGGCGAGGGTCGGGGGCGGGGCGAAGTCGGAGAACCAGACGTAGAAACGTTCCACGCCGAGGCGGGTCAGGGCGGTGAAGTGGTCGATCAGTTCGGGGGCGGTGCCGCAGTGGAGACCGTCGCCGAGATAGCCGAAGCGGCGCGCGCTGCGTTCGCGGACCTCGTCGGCGGCGTCGCCCGATCCGATGAAGCCGATCATCTGCTGTATGGAGACCCGGGCCCGGCCGGTCGAGGGCGCGAGTTCCGGCAGGCGGCCGATCTCGGTGGCAGGGAGGTTCCACCAGGTCGCGTAGTCACGGACCAGATCCAATGTCCTCGGTCCCACGCCGCCGATCACCAGGGGTATCGGGGTGGTCGGCCGAGGCGGCAGCACCTCGTCGTCCGTGCCGTCCGCACCCCAGTACCGGGTCAGCGCGCGCAGCGTATGCCCGAGCCGCTCCCGCCGCGCGGCCGCCCGCTCCTCGGTCACGCCGAACCGCACCAGTTCCCGCGGCACCGATCCCGAGCCCAGGCCGAGTTCGAATCTCCCTCCGGACGCCTCGTGCAGCGTCACCGCCTGTTTCGCGAGCACGGCCGGGTTCCGGAAGGCATCGCACAGCACGAGGTGGCCGATCCGCAGCCGGTTCGTCCGGGCCGCCACCCAGGTCGCCACGGTCATCGCCTCCCACAGCGGCTGCCGTTCCGCGCCGGGCGCCTGGAGGTGATCGATGAACGCGACGCCGTCGAATCCGACGGCCTCCGCCGCCTGCGCGCGCTCGACGATATCGGCCACCGGCAGGCGCACCTGCGGCAGGAACAGGAAGAACTCGGCCATGCGTACCTCGTCTCAGTTGCGGTCGACCAGCGCCGGCCGTACCGTGCCGATGCCGCGAATCTCGGTGTCCGGCAACGGCGTCAGCCGGAAGCCGGGATGGGCCGCCAGTTCCCGCGCGACCGCGGGCGCCGCCAGCACCGTGCCGGGCTCGGCCAGGGTGGTCAGGCGGCTGGCGAGATTGACGGTGTTGCCGAAGATATCGCCCAGATACCGGACCACCGGCCCCCACGCGACGCCCACCCGCAGCCCCGGAATATCGGCGTCCCCGGCGAACTGCGCGATCAGCCGGGTGCCGATCTCCGCGACGGCGGCCGGATCGTCCGCGGTGAACAGGACCTCGTCGCCCAGCATCTTGACCACGTTGCCGCCCGATTCGAAGATCACCTGTGTCGACCGGAATTCGAAGCGGCCGACGATGCGGGTCAGCTCGCTGTCCCCGCGGGCGCGGCTCAGTTCCGTGAAGTCGACGATATCGGCGAACCCGACCGCCACCGACGTGTCCGGGCCCGGCTCGGCGCTCTCCTCGAAACCCCGTATGGCGCCGGATAATTGGCGGACCCAGATCTGCCCGAGGACCCGCTGCACCTCCGGCATCCGCTGCATCATCTGATGCACCACGTCGATGCCACCGGCCCGCGCCCGGGCCTGCTGGCTGGCCAGGATCTCCACCTGCAAATGCGCCAGGTGCGCGATCGCCCGCGTCAGGACGCGGGTCAGGCGCAGCGTATCCGCCTCGGCCATCACCCCTTCGGAGACGTAGCCGCTGATCGTCCGGAGCAACTGCACATCCGACGCGCCGAACGCCACCGCCTCCTCGTCGATCGGCGGATAGCCGAGCGCGCGCCAGTACTGCCGGGCCTGCGCGAGCGGGATGCCGACGGCGGACGCGGCCTCCCCGGCCGTATAGCGCAGCGGCTCACCGAATCCGGGCAGCAGGGGCGGCCCGTCGACGCCGTCGCGGGGCGCGGACATGGAACTCCTTCACAGATCCCGCACACCCGCGGGGAACGGGTCGGTCACAGGGCCAGACCGCCGTCGACCGGAATCACCGAGCCGGTCATCGCGCTGTTGTCGGCGCCGGCCAGGAAGGCCAGGACCGCGGCGATCTCGGCGGGCTGGAGCAGGCGGCCGACGGGCTGCTGATCGGCGAAGCGGGCGGCGTCCGGCATCCCGTACATCCGGGCCGTCTCGTCCAGGATCGCGGTGTCGGTGGAGCCGGGGCTGACCGCGTTCGCGGTGACGCCGGTCCCGCCGAGTTCCGCGCCGAGCGCGCGAATCAGTCCCGCCACACCGGATTTCGCGGCGCAGTAGGCCGCCAGCAGCGGCAGGCCCTTGGTCGCGGCGGCCGACGCCACGGCGAGGAAGCGGCCCGACCGCGGTTCGGGGCGCTCGAGCAGCGCGGGGACGGCCGCCCGTGCCAGATTCACGACCCCGCCCAGGCAGACGTCGAGCACCGCGCGCTCCTGATCGATCGGCATGTCCCACAGCGGAACTCCGCCCGCGATGACGCCGGCCGCGCCGACGGCGGCGTCCAGTCCGCCCCACGTGTCCACAGCCTCGGCCACGGCCGCCCGCAGTGCGTCGGGGTCGCGGACGTCGGCCACGAACGGGCGCACCGCGCCGACCCGGTTGACCCGGCCCCCGGCCTCGGTGGCGACCGCCAGCAGTTCCTGCTTGGTTCCCATCGGATACGGCAGCACCGCGTCGTCGGCGGCCATATCCACCGCCAGCACCGACCAGCCCCGGTCGGCGAGGGCCAGCACCGTGGCGGCGCCGATCCCGCGCGCCGCGCCGGTCACCACGGCGACCCGCCGATGTCCGCTGCCGTTCACCACATTTCGAGCCCGCACCATGGCGCTACTCCTCTCCCCGCCCGCCGTCATGTCCCGAACGCATCACGCCACCGCCGTTCCGTGCCACTGCTCGACCTGGCGCGCGAGGGCGTCGATGAGAACTCCCGGGAGCCGGATTTCCGTCATCGTATGACAAAACGGAAATATTATTCTCCCAATACGGTAATGTCACTTCGTGTCAGAAACAAGGGGCGGCCGGCCCCGGGGGACCAACCGCCGCGAACTCGAACTCATCGCCCTGGAACTGTTCACCGCCCAGGGCTTCGAGGAGACGACCGTGGAGCAGATCGCCGCCACCGCCGGGGTCAGCGGGCGCACATTCTTCCGCTACTTCGACTCGAAGGCGGCGGTGCTGTGGTTCCGGTTCGACGGCGAGGTCCGCGCACTCCGGGCGCTGCTCGACGAGACCCCGCCCGGCCTCGGCCTGTTCCCCGGCATCCGCCGGGCCGTGCTGGCGGCCAACGACTACCGCGCCACCGACATCCCGGAACTCCGGCTGCGAATGAGCCTGCTCAGTACCGTGCCGGATCTGATCGCCAGCGCCGCGGTGCACTACGAGGCATGGGAGCGGGCGATCAGCGAATTCGCCGCGCGGCGCACCGGAACCTCGCCGGATTCGCTGTATCCGCTCGTGGTCGGGCGGGCGACGCTGGCGGTGTGCCGCGCCGCCTACGACAGCTGGGTGCGGCGAGCCGACGCCGATCTGACCGCGTATCTGGACAGCGCGCTGTGCGCGCTGGCGGCCGGGTTCCCCGACACCACACCCAGCGCCGACACCTGAGTGTATCGTCTACCCCATTGGCGAGAGTATGATTCTCACGAGGGGAGATTGCTGATCTCCCGCCGCGATCGGGGTCGACCCGTCCGAACTAGCACGAGCAGCGAGGAGTCCCGTGAACATCGACGACATGATCCTGGTAAGCATCGACGACCATGTGGTCGAACCGATCCACATGTTCGACGGCCACGTCCCGAAGAAGTGGGCCGACCTGGCCCCGAAGGTCGTCGTCGACGAGAAGGGCATCGACCGGTGGGTCTACCGGGACCGGCCGACGGGCGTCACCGGCCTCAACGCCGTGGTCTCCTGGCCGCCGGAGGAGTGGGGTTACGACCCGGCCGGCTACGCCGAGATGCGCCCCGGCGTGTACGACGTGCACGAGCGCATCCGCGATATGAACGCCAACGGCATCCTGGCCTCGATGTGCTTCCCCACCTTCGCCGGATTCAGCGCGGGCCACCTGGCCTACTTCAAGGACGAGATCACCGTCGCGATGATCCAGGCGTACAACGACTGGCACATCGAGGACTGGGCGGGCGCGTACCCGGGCCGGTTCATCCCGCTGTCGATCCTGCCGCTGTGGGATCCGACGCTGGCCGTCGCCGAGATCGCGCGCGTCGCCGCGAAGGGCTGCCATTCGGTGTCCATGCCGGAGCTGCCGCACCTCGACGGCCTGCCCAGCTACCACGACATGGAGTACTGGGGCCCGGTGTTCGAGGCGCTGTCCGAGCACGACACGGTGATGAATCTGCATATCGGCCAGGGCTTCCGGGTGCTGAACCTGGCGCCGAACGCGCCGATCGACAACCTGATGGTGCTGGCGCCGAGCGTCTCGCTGATCGCGGCCCAGGATCTGCTGTGGGGGCCGGCGTTCCGGACCTATCCCAAGCTGAAGGTCTCGTTCTCCGAGGGCGGCGTCGGCTGGATCCCGTTCTTCCTCGATCGCTCCGACCGGCACTACACCAACCAGAAGTGGCTGCGGCGCGACTTCGGCGGCAAGCTGCCCAGCGAGGTCTTCCGGGAGCACACCCTCTCCTGTTACGTCACCGACCGGACCTCGCTGAAGATGCGCCACGACATCGGCATCGACAACATCGCGTGGGAATGCGACTACCCGCACTCGGATTCGATCTGGCCCAACGCGCCGGAATTCGTGCTGGAGGAGCTCCAGGCGGCCGGGGCCGACGACGCGGATATCAACAAGATCACCTGGCAGAACGCCTGCCGCTTCCTGAACTGGGATCCGTTCCAGCACATCGCGAAGGACCAGGCGACGGTCGGCGCGCTGCGCGAACAGGCCAAGGACGTCGACACCTCGACGACGTCGCGCAAGCAGTACGCCGAAGCTTACGCGGCGAGGGCGAGCTGACGGCGGCGGAGCGGCCCTCCGCCCCGGGCTGGAGCCAGCGGGAGCTGGTGCGCCTCATGGACGTCCGGCCGTGCGGCGGGGGCCTCTACCACGCCCCCGCCCACGGCCCGACCGAACGCAACGTCGTCGAGGCCGGGCAACTGCTGGGCAGTGCCGTGGTGGCCGCCGCCAAGGAGGTGCCCGGACAGCGGGTCACCTCGGCGTCGATGATCTTCTCGCGGGTGGTGGAGCACGAGGCGCGCTATGCCGTCGAGGTCGAGGCGCTGCGGTCGGGGCGCACCTTCACCACCGCGCAGGTGCGGGTACTCCAGCACGACCAGATGTGCTGTGCCGGAATGGTTCTCCTCGACGCCGGGGCGGCCGACCTGGTGCACTCGGCGGAGCCGATGCCGCACGTCACTCCCCCGGAACGGCTGCGGCCGCTGGCGATTCCGGGCACCGAGGTGGACGGCCGCGAGATGCGCGTGGTCGACGACGCCTACGACCCGGACCCGCAGCGGATCGGGCCACCGGAGCTGTACGTCTGGACCCGGTTCCGCGACGCTCCCGAGCACGACCACCTGCACGCGGCGCTGCTCACCCAGTCGATCACGCACTGGACGGTCGCGGCGGCGATGCGACCGCACGCCGGATTCGGCGAGGCCATGGCGCACCGGTCGATCTCGACCGGAATCACCATGGCCACCATCACCTTTCACGACGACGCGGACGTGACGGACTGGCTGCTGTACGCCACCCGGGCCACCTACACCGGCCGCGGCCACGCCCACAGCGAGGGACGCGTGCACACCCGGGACGGCCGGCTGGCCGCCTCCTACACCGTGCACGCGATGCTGCGCGGATTCCGCACGCCCGGCGCCGCGGCCTCCGCCACCGCGCTCTGACACCGAGGAGACGAGATCGTGCCGCAGTCAGGCTTCGTCGACTGGCCGGACTACCGGGTCGATATCCACCGAATCCGCAATTCGATCCGGGTCGTCCGTGACGAGCAGGTGCTGGCGGAGACGACCGCGGGGCTGCTCGTCGCCGAGCAGGACCACGGGATCGCCTTCTATCTGCCCGAATCCGATGTGCGGATGGACCTGCTCGTTCCCGATGAGCAGACCAGCCGCTGCCCGTTCAAGGGGACGGCGCGGTACTGGCGGACGGCCGCGGGCTCGGAGCCGATCGCCTGGGAATATGCCGAGCCGTATCCCGAGGTCGCCCTGCTGCGCGGGCATATCGCCTTCTATCAGGACCGTGTGCGACTGGAGGTCGGGGTGGCCGTGCCGGCGGTGAGCGCTCCCTACGCCAAGGGCTAACGCCTACCACTCCGGCCCGCCCCCTTTCCCGGCATGCTTTTGGCCGGAATCCATCGCTGCCACCTGTGGATTCCGGCCAAAAGCGTGCCGGAAGCAAGAGCGTGGAGGGCCAGCTTGGTTAAGCGGGCTCTGATTTCGTCTCTTCGAGGCGGGTCAGCTGGCGCTCGACGAAGTCGAAGGTTTCCGCGTGGCCGCCCGTGACACCGAGCGCCTGTTCGAGCATGAGGACGCGGGACAGTCCTGCGGTCAAGACCGCGAAGACCTCCGGGGGCAGGGCGTCGACGTCGAAGTCGTAGCGCCGCAACGCCGTTCGCAGGGCGGTGATCTCCGCCTCGCGGAAGCGCATCGAGTAGTCCTTCAGGGCCGACCGGATCGCCTGGCGGTGGTTGGCCAGGGCGACGAATTCCATGGTGAGCTTCGCCGCGTCGGGCGCGGTGCTGAACTCCCACAGCGCGCGCAGCGGATTCGGCGAGGCCAGCGCCTCCGCCTGCCGCCGCAGCCCCTTCTCGGCGCGGCGGTCGAGCACCGCCAGCAGCAGGTCGTCCATGGTCCGGAAGTAGTAGTAGACCAGCTGATACTTCAGGCCCGCGCGGCGCGCGACGCTGCGCGAGGTGACCGCCGCGTACCCCTCCTCCAGCATGAGCTGCTCGGCGGCATCCATCAGGACCGTGCGATTCTTGGCGTCGGGCGCGCCGATCCTCCTCGGCGATGCCATGTCGAAACCTCCCTCGTCCGCACCTGCCTGCACCGCGAAACTCGCAGTTCGGCTGCTACGCCATGCTAATCACATGATCAGTTCGGCGGGGAGAGAGGTGTCCTAGGGCAGTTCGACCTTGGCGGCCAGCCAGCGGTCGCCGACCTTGTCCATGGTCATGAGGATGCGGTTGCGGTCGATGCGGGGCTGGGGGTTGGTCACGTTCGTGATCTCCGCGTCGACGAACAGCATGATCACGGCGTGGTTCTCCGAGGCGGATTGCACGCTGGCGGCGACCACGTGCCCCTTGCTCACCGATTTCGCCTGCAGCAGCATCGGTTTCAGCTGATCGGCGGATTTGCTGTACATATCCTTGAACTCGCCGGTGGCGCCGTTCAGGACGGCCGCGATATCGGGGTCCAGATGCGCGGAGTCGATACTGGTGAGGACGACCGCGTAGTTCTGCGCGGCGTCCAGGGCCGCCCGGCCCGCGTCGCTGCGATCGTTGCGGTTCTCCAGCTTCCAGCCGAAGACCACCGCGAACACCACGGCGACCACCAGAAGCGCGATCAGCACCGCGGTCAGCGGGCTCGGCAGCCGCTCCCGCCACGATCGCGCGGACTCCGTGGCGGCCTCGGTGCCGGCGGCCGCCGCGTTCTCGTCCTCGGACGACGGTGCGGCGGAATCCTTTTCCGGCGTCACCACCGATGTGCTGTTCATGGATCTCTCCCATCGTCACGGGTCGCGGGTCACGCGACCCTGAAGCGCTATCCCCCCGGCACGAACGGGCCACCGGGGGTGGTCGGAAGGCTGTACGGCCCGGTGGGCGTCGGATCGGCGCGCTGCGCCGGGTCCACGCCGGGCGGAATCGTGGCGGTGTCGTCACCCGGCGGGCGCGGGGCATTGGCCGCGCCGCGCGGCAGCAGCGACGGATCGGGGTTGGTGCACCGGGCGTGCAGGTACGGTTCCGGATAATTCGCCGCCGAACCCGGGTCGCGGGGCAGGTCGTAGTCGCACGCGTACTTCGGGTACGGGCTCACGATGGCCCAGACCGCGCCGTCGTGCATGGCGGAACGGATGGCGTCCAGGGTCGAGCCGGTCCGCTGCTGCGGCCAGAAGAACTCTTGCATCGCCGGGATGTGTTGGTAGGCCATCTGCGAGGTGGTGGTCAGGTTGCCCAGCAGCTGCACCATGGTCGGCGAGTTGTCGGCGATGATCGTGTCCGCCGCGGCCAGGGCGTTCGGGCCGTTGCCGGCCAGCGTCCGGTAGCCGCCCGTCATCGAGTCGACGCCCGCCGCGGTCTGCGCCAGATTCCCGGCGGTCGCCTGTAGTCCCGGATTCATCTCACCCACGGTGTGCAACACCGCCTTGCTGTTGTGCAACAGCGAAACGGTCTGTGGCAGCACCGAATCCAGCGTGGAGAGCATGAACATGCCGCCGTCCACGACGGCCGCCAGCTTCTGCGGACCGTCCGAGCCGCCACCGACCTCGTGGACGATGGCCTCGATCTTCGCCGGATCGATCTGCGTCAGCGTGCCGCTCATACTGCCGAGCACGTCGGCCATGGTGGTCGGCGTCGAGGTGTGATCCGGGGTGACGACCGCGCCGTCGGACAGATAGGGCCCGCTGTCGGCGGTGGGCAGGAAGTCCAGGAACTGTTCCCCGGCCGCCGACAGCGACGAGACCCGTACATCGCCGCCCGAGGGGATCCGCACGCCGGAGTCGATCGCGGCGACGGCGACGACCTTGTCGCCGTTCACGTCGACCGACCGCACGCGCCCCACCCGCACGCCGCGCAGCGTCACGTCCTGCGCGGGCAGCAGGCCACCGGATTGCGCCAGTTCCACGCGCACCTGGTACTGCGAGCGGAACGGGTTGATCCGCAACGAGCCCATGGTCAGGTACCCGGCGCCGAGGACGAGCACGGCCACCAGCCCCAGGCACGAGGTCAGCAGGCTGTGGCGCGACACCAGCCGCGCCGAGTACACCAGCGCTCGCGCCGGCGGCTCCATCACGTTTCGTACGACTGCTGTGATCATCGGCCCGGCTCGACTCTGTCCTTCAGACGGTTGAGGGTGTAGGTCAGCGATCCGACGAAATTCGTCCAGTCCGTGGCGTCCGGCACCCGCCCGCCGGCGTCGCCGGGACTGTTCGGGTCCGGGGTCGCGCCGACCGCGAGCTGCGCGATGTCGACGTTCACGTGGGCGGACGACGCGTTCGTGACCTTCATGATGAGCGGGACGAGCCCGATGAGGCCGTCCAGATTCGCGCTGGGGGTGTTGGATGCGACGTTCAGCCCGTCGGCGAGCTTGTTCATCGAGTCGATCAGGCTGCGGTCGTTGGTGCCCTGGATCGAGGGGAACTTGGCGATCTGCGCGGAGATCCGGTTGACCTGGCCGACGAGGTCGACGATGTTCTGGGTGTTGTCGCCGATGACCTCCAGCGCGGGCCCGGCCGAGGCCATCGCGTCGGTCACGCTTTGTCGCTGCCCGGCCAGTGTGGCGCTCAGATCGCCTGTGGTGGCGAGGATGTCGCGGATGCGGTCGGAGCGGGCGGCGAGGTTGTTGACCAGGTCGCGGGTTTCGCGGATCAGGGTGGCGAGGCGGTCGCCGCGGCCCCCGACGGCTT
>NZ_BAGL01000126.1 GCF_000308875.1 Nocardia transvalensis NBRC 15921 | reverse complement strand
CGCGCGCCCTCGGTCGCTCCGGTCCGCGCGCGCCCTCGGTCGCTCCGGTCCGCGCGCGCCCTGGTCGCTCCGGTCCGCGCGCGCCCTGGTCGCTCCGGTCCGCGCGCGCCCTGGTCGCTCCGGTCCGCGCGCGCCCTGGTCGCTCCGGTCCGCGCGCGCCCTGGTCGCTCCGGTCCGCGCGCACCCTGGTCGCTCCGGTCCGCGCGCGCCCTCGTCGCTCCGGCCCGCGCGCACGCACTTGTTTCCGGCATGCTTTTGGCCGGAAACCGCTCGGACAGTGACTGGAGAGGGTGCGGGAACGTGGAAGGGGTGCGGGAATCGAGCGGGGGGTCGACTCGGCGGCGCGCATCCGTAGGATGGCCAGGGTGAGTTCCCCGGAGACGCTCGAGACGGTGGTCGATCAGCCCGGTGCGGGTTCGAATTCCGATGCGGCGCATGATGTTCTGCGTCGCGTCTTCGGATACGACAGCTTCCGCGGGCTACAGGCCGACATCGTCGGCCGGGTGATCTCCGGCGGCGACGCGCTGGTCCTGATGCCGACCGGCGGGGGCAAGTCGCTGTGCTACCAGATCCCGGCGCTGGTGCGGCCCGGCGTGGGCGTGGTGGTCTCGCCGCTCATCGCCCTCATGCAGGACCAGGTCGACGCGCTCAACGCGCTCGGGGTGCGGGCCGGATTCCTCAACTCCACGCAGTATCCCGACGAGCGCCGCACGGTCGAGGCGCAGTTCGTCGCGGGCGAGCTGGATGTACTGTATCTCGCGCCCGAGCGGCTGCGCATCGACTCGACGCTGCAACTGCTCGACCGGGCCAAGGTCTCGGTATTCGCGATCGACGAGGCGCACTGTGTCTCGCAGTGGGGCCACGACTTCCGGCCCGACTATCTGGCGCTGTCGATCCTGCACGAGCGCTGGCCCGACGTCCCCCGCATCGCGCTGACCGCGACGGCGACGGAGGCCACCCGCAAGGAGATCGCCGAACGCCTGGATCTCACCGGCGCCGAGCATTTCGTCGCGGGCTTCGACCGGCCCAACATCCAGTACCGCATCGAGCCGAAGAACCGCCCGGATCAGCAGCTGCTCAACTTCATCAGCACCGAGTACCCGGGCGAGGCGGGCATCGTCTACTGCCTGTCGCGCAATTCGGTGGAGAAGACGGCGGAATTCCTGACCCGCAACGGCATCGAGGCGGTGCCGTACCACGCGGGCCTGGACAGCCGCACCCGCGCCACGAACCAGTCGCGATTCCTGCGCGAGGACGGTCTGGTCGTGGTCGCCACCATCGCCTTCGGCATGGGTATCGATAAACCCGACGTGCGCTTCGTCGCCCACCTCGACCTGCCCAAATCCGTCGAGGGCTACTACCAGGAGACGGGCCGCGCCGGGCGCGACGGGCTGCCCTCCACCGCCTGGATGGTCTACGGCCTCAACGACGTTGTGCAGCAACGCAAGCTGATCGACAACTCCGAGGGCGACGCCGCGCACCGCAGGCAGCTCCAGCTGCACCTGGACGCCATGCTCGCGCTGTGCGAGACCGTGCAGTGCCGCCGCACCCAGCTGCTCAAGTACTTCGGCCAGACCGGCGAGCCGTGCGGCAACTGCGACACCTGCCTGAATCCGCCCGAATCCTGGGACGGCACCGTCGCCGCGCAGAAGGTGCTCTCGACGGTGCTGCGGCTCAAGCGCGAGCGCGGCCAGAGCTTCGGCGCGGGGCATATCACCGACATCCTGATCGGCAAGTCCAACCCGAAGGTGTTGCAGCACAGCCACAACGAGCTCAAGGTGTTCGGTGTCGGCACCGAGCTGCGCGATACGGAGTGGCGGGGCGTCGTCCGCCAGCTGCTCGCGCAGGGGCTGCTCGCGGTGCACGGCGAGTACGGCGTGCTCACCCTGACCGAGGCCAGCAACGAGGTGCTGTTCTCCGGGCGCGAGGTGAAGCTGCGCCGCGAACCCGAGCGGGCCAAGCTCGCCAAGGCCCCGCGCGCCAAGGCCGCTCGCCCCGCCGCCGCGGATCTCTCCCCGGCCGACGCCGACCTGTTCGAGCGGCTGCGCGCCTGGCGCGCGTCGGCCGCCAAGGAGCAGGGCGTCCCCGCCTACGTCGTCTTCCACGACGCCACCCTGCGCGAGATCGCCGCCCGCAAGCCCGCGAACCTCGCCGAACTGGGCTCTATCAGCGGTATCGGCGAGAACAAGCGGGCCAAATACGGTGACGGCGTGCTAGAGGTGATCGCCGGTGGCGCGGACGCCCCGCCCCGGAATGCGCCGCCGCCCCGGCAGTCCGCGCCCACGCGGTCCGCCAAACGGCAGGCCGAACCCGAGCCCCCGCCCGACTGGGATCACGAGCCGCCGCCGGACTGGGATTTCGAGCCCCCGCCGGACGAAAACTACTGAGCAGCACCGCAGCTCGCCGGTAAGATACCGGTGCATGACGACCAGGCTGTCGATCACGATGCCGGATGCCACTGCCGAGGCAGCGCGCACGGCCGCGGCGGCCGCGGGAATGCCGTTGTCCACCTGGATCGCCGGCGTCGTGGACCGGGCCGCCTGGCGGGCGGCCTGCGCTACCGACTCGGCGGTGCTGCGGCGCTACGGCCTACTCGGTGACGAGTGGGCGAAGCGGCAGGCGGCGATTCTCGCGGCGACCCGCGGCGGCACCGGGTGACCGCAGACCGCGGGGAGGTCATCCTCAGCCAGGACAGCCTGATACCCGGCGGCGTCATGTATCTGATCGTCTCGGGCGAGGACTACAACTCCGATCAGCCCGATCGCCGGATCGTGGTCGAGGTCGTCGGCCCGCAGTTCCCGGCGGCGGGCGCGTACCTCTACCAGCTGGGCCGGGTGGGCGCGGCGGTGCTGGCGACGCCGACCACGGTGCCGACCGACTGGTTGCGGGGTGAGCCGATCGCGACGGTCGACGACGCCGTGATGGCCGATATCGCGGCCCGGCTCGCCCGGCATTTCCGGTAGCCGCGTGCTAGCGCGACCGACCGGAACCATTCGTACGGCGTTTATTCCGCCCCTGAATCTGGGTACCGTTCGGGTATGGCGCTAGGTGACGACGATGTGATTGCCGGGAACGGTCTCCCCGCCGGCCAGGCCGCCTTCGCGCCCTCGGAGAGTACGGTCCAGATCGGGCAGCAGGAGGCGGGCCCGGTCGGCGTCGGAACACCGCCCGCGCGGAGTACCCCGCGCCTGCGGCGGCTGCTGGGCCTGCCCCGCGTCTCGACAATGGTGCTGATGTCGGTCTGGGTCGCGGTGCTCGTCCTGTATCTGCAGGTGCGGCCCGGCGGATAGACGGGAATCCCATGACACGCCCCTCGCGACCGCGCGAATCGGCCACACATCGCGGGCCGGGCGGATAGCGTGCCGCCATGACCCACGACCAGGGCGGCGGTGACCGCTCCGATCAGTCCTCGGATCCGGGCTCCGGCTCGGGCGACGCACCCGATCCGCCGGGTGCGGTCCGCGCGCACATGACCGAGGGCACCGTCGACGAGGGCTGGCTGCGCCCGCACGCCCGGCGGGCGCTGGGCCGTCCGCGGGTGTCGACGATCGTGCTGATACTCCTGTGGGTGGGACTGTTCATTCTGTGGCTCGAGGTGCATCCCTAGCCGAAATTCGTTCGCGTATTCCGGTGCGTGTCTTTACCGTTGATCTCGGCCGTCAACAAGGGGCGCACCGGAATCTCCGGTCCCGCGTTCCCCGCGTCGGTGCGGCCTCCGGTAACACAGACCGAAAGTCTGTCGGGGTTCGAATCCTCTACCTGTGGTGCGTCCCGTCCGGTCGCTCCGCGGCGCCGCGGCTCTGCGGGCTCCCCGTCCCGTGACGGGGGAGGCCCCCGCCGCGCGCCGTGACCGGACGGGTCGTATCCACGCGAACAGTCATGCGGGGGAAGGAGTTTCGTGATGTTCACGACCGTGATGGAGTGGCAGCGCACGCTGCTGTACCGCGACGGCACGCTCGAGAAGGTTCTCGAGCCCGGCCGCCACCGCTACGACCAGCGCCGGTGCGCGCTGGTCACCGTCGACATGCGCCCGCGCCAGACGCAGGTGACCGGGCAGGAACTCCTCACCCGCGACGGCCTGTCGCTGCGGGCCAGTTTCACCGTGGCCTGGGTCGTCACCGATCCGGTCGAGTTCACCGTCGGCGCCCAGTACCCGGAGTCGGTGCTGTACGCCGCCGTGCAGGAGGCCGCCCGCGACAAGGTCGCCGCGCACACCCTCGACGAGCTGGTCGCCGACCGGGCCCTGCTCGCGGGCGCCGAGGAGGTGGCCGCCGCCGCGACCGGGATCGGCATCCGGGTGTCGAGCCTGCGTGCCCGGGACCTGATGCTGCCGGGCGAGCTGCGCAAGGCCGCCCTCGAGACCGTCCTGGCCAAGGAGCGCGGCCGCGCCGACCTCGAGCGGGCGCGCGCCGAGGCGGCCGCCCTGCGCTCGCTGGCCAATACGGCCCGCCTGCTCGACGAGAACCCGGCCCTGCTCCGCCTGCGCACCCTGCAGGTCGCCGCGACCCCCGGCACCCAGGTGGTGCTGGACCCGCGCGACCGGGCATGAGCGCCGGACGGACGGTTTCCTACTGCCCGTCGCCCAGCTCGGTCTGAATGCGTTTGCGCTGGTCGGCCGGGACGAAGGGGAGGATGTTGTCGCGTGAGGTGATCGACAGTTTGTGGAGTACCGCCGCCACCTGTGTATCGACGGTCCTGGGTGAGCTGCCGCGGCGGGCCGAGATGGCGGTGTTCGTCCAGCCTGCCGCGGCCAGTACCGCGACGGCCTTTTCGGCGGTGGACAGGTGATCCCACGCGGAGGGCGAGGGCCGGGCAGGAGAGGGGAGTTCCGCCGAGGTGTCCGGATCTCGGTGCCACGTGTCCAAGGCCAGTGCGGTCACCTCCGTGATCACGGGGCGGCGCGTGAACCATTCCCGCCAGGCGATGTCGAATGCCTTCTCTCCCAAGAGTTCTCGGGTGATTCGGGTAGCCCGCTCGGTTTCGTGAGCGAAGGGGCCGAGATGCGTCAGGTCCACGCCGACCTGGTCGCGCATGGCGGCCGCGCCGCCGAGAAGGTGCGCGATTCGTGTTGCGCGGGCGGATCTTTCGCTCGACGGGCCCTCTTCGGTGGTGATCAGGCGGGCCATGGCCCACGTGTGAATGTGCACGGCCCAGACGGTTCCCCAGGAGTCGCCCATCGCGACCTGCCGGATCAGCGCCGCCCGCAACGCCGTCAACGCTCGGCGCGGGTCACCGTGTCTGGTCTGGGCGATCCCCCGGGCGAGTTCGGCCCAGGACGCGGCCCACTGCGCCTCGGACCGGCCGACGCTGTCGAGGTGATGGCGCGTGACGGCGAGCGCTTGGTCGGCGGTGCCGAGGAACGCGGCTGTCAGGGCCTCGAACAGCTGACTCGTCGCGGCCCCACCGTGATCGCCCGCGGCGGCGAACTTCGTCCGAGCGCGCTCGAACACCGCGCCGGCTCGAATATCGTGATGTACGAGCAGAAGTGCGACGCCGGAGGCGAATTCCACCGGTGCGGGAAGACCCAGATCGATCCCGGGGTCTCGATGCCATGCCGCGCGCGCCGCGGGATCGGGGAGACAGTGGTCCAGGCAGCGGTCGAGGAGTTGCTCGGCCTCGCGCGGACGTCCCTGGCACAGGCTGATCCACGCGATCGAGGCCAGCGCGCCGACCATGAGGGCGGTCGGCGGGGGTTCGGCGGTACGCGCCGCCTCCAGCGCTCGCTCGACCCGGTCGCGGGATTCGCGCAACGTTCCCGTGAAGAACGGCGCCCGCAGCGCGATCAGCCCAGTCGAGATCTCCAGTCCGACAACAGCTTCGGCCGGTTCGGCGAGGCTGCTGTCGATCGCGAGCCGGAGATTGTCCCCGGCCGCGCGGGCCCACTCCAGCAACTGTTCTTCGCGATCGCTGAACCATTGCGCCGCGGCGGTTGTCACGGCGTCGCGGTAGTAGCGACGGTGCCGAGCCGCCAGCCGCTGTGGCTCGGCGCTGTCCCGCTCGTACAGGCGGTGGCTCGCGAAGACCCGGAAACTCTCCGGCATCGAATAGCGTGCGACGTCGGGCGCCGGATGCAACGAGACGAGCGACTGGTCGATCAATTGTTCCAGCAGGCCCTCGATCTCGTCGGCCGGGAGATCGCGACCGGTGCGGTCGGGACCCGAGCACACGGCTCGGATCGCCGGAAGATGTGCGCCCACGTCCGGCGGCCCGCCCTCCTCCGGGTCGGCGCCGTATCCCGCGGCGAACACCGACATGCGTTCGAACAGCAACCGCTCGTCTGCCGTGCACAGCTCGTACGACCAGCTGATCATGTCGTGGATGGTCTGGTGCCGCTCCTCGATGCCGGTTCTCGGCCCCGCCCAGCGCATTCGGCGGTCGGCGATGCCGCCGTCGAGATCCCGCAGGACCATGGTCAGCGGCCGGCGGCGCAACCGCGCCGCGGCCAGCCGGATGTGGAGCGGATAGTTGTCCAATCGCGCGCAGACGGATCTCGCTGCGGCCGCCTGACTCTCGTCGATGACGGTGCCCGTCAGTGCGGCGCGCTGCCGGAACAGCGCCAATGCCTGCTCGCTCGTCAGGGGCGGCAGGGGGACCAGCCGTTCGTCGACCCAGCCGATCGGTGCACGGCTGGTGACCAGCACGCTCAGATCGGACCGGGCGTCGAGCAGGTCGGCGATCACCGCGCCCGCGCCGGCCTGCACGTGTTCGCAGCCGTCCAGCACGAGTACGGTGCGCGGCGCGGTGCGGTCGGCATCGCGATCGCCGAGCGTATCGATGAGGGCCTGCCACGCGGACCGGCCGGAGAAGTCGGTGTCGATCACGGACCGGGCGACCTCGTCGACGACCGTGGCGGCGTCGGTGCCGCTCGCCAGACACGCCAGCCGGACCCAGGAGACCCGTGCCCGCGCCGCCTCGGTCAGGCGGTGCGCGGCCTCGGCGGCCAGACGGGTCTTGCCGATCCCGCCCGATCCCACGATCGTGACCAGCGGCGCGGCGCCCAGTAGCAGCGTGGTGACGAGATCGATCTCGCGCTCGCGTCCGACGAACGCGTCGGAGATCGTGGGCAGCGCGCCCTTCGAATCCTCTGCATCCTCCCGGAACGCTCGCCTGCGATCTTGCGTCACGATTCACCTTAACCGGCAGGTGATCTCCTCGATCGCCGTGTCGCCGCCGAGTTAGGATCCCGCGAGCCAGCGTCCGATCACGCGATATCGAGAAGGAAGTGCCGAGTGCCGCATCGTGAGAGCCGGGCGGCCGAAGGCGCCGATGCCTTCGTCGGCCGCGAGCCCGAATCGGACCGGCTGGCGGCGCTGCTGCTGGCCCGGACGCCCCTGATCACCGTGGTCGGCGCGGGAGGCATCGGTAAGACCCGGCTGGTCACCGAGGCGGTGCGGCGGTATCGACGCGCCCGCGGCGTACCGGTGCTCTGGGGGCGGCTGGCCCGGCTTCCGGCCGGCGCAGGCCCGGAGGCGATCGTCGACGAGTTGGTGCGCTCGGTCGCCGATACCGGCTTCGCCACCGGATCGTCCTGGCACACGCTGGTCGAGACGCTCGATCAGCGAGACTCCGAGGGCCGGGCCGCCCAGACCGTGGTGGTTGTCGACAGCTGCGAGCATCTGCGCGACAGTGTGGCCTCGGTGATAGTACGACTGCTCGACGCCGTTCCCGAGCTGACGGTAGTGGCTACCAGCCGCCAGCCTCTCGAGCGGCCGGAGGAGCGGATTCTGCCCGTCCCGCCGTTGACACACGGGCAAGGAGTGACGCTTTTCCGCCGCCGGGCGACTCTGACGGGCACTGTCATCGAGGACGATCAGCTCGCGGTGGTCGAGTCGATCTGCACGCATCTGGGCAATCAACCGCTCCCCATCCGGTTGGCGGCGGCGCGGCTGCGACGGCAGTCGCTGGGCGCGATGCTCGAGGATCTCAGCGGCACGGCCACCGATCGCCGGCTTCGGTGGCCGCGCGGTCCTCGTGGCGGCGTCGAGGAACGCCATTACGGCATCGCCGATGCCATCGCATGGTCGTTCGATCTGTGCAGCGACCCCGAACGTCTTCTGCTCGAGCGGATGTCGGTGTTCGCCCCCGGGTACGACAGCAACCCCGACGACGAACCGGGAGAGGATCTCGTCCGCAACGCGGGCGTGGAAACGGCTGCGATACAAGCTGTCTGCGGCGGGACCGACGATGCGGGGGACCGTCTGGAGCCGGCCGAGACAGGGCCGCTGCTGGAACAGCTGGGTGAACGATCTCTGGTGATCGTGAACGAGTCGGGAACCGCGCCCCGGTACTCGATGTCGGAGAATATTCGGGTCTTCGCGCATCGAAGGCTGTGTGAGCGAGCCGAATCCGAACCGTCGCGGCTGTGCGCCGAACACGGCCGCCACTACCGCGACAGGATCGCCGAGTCGGCCGCCGCCTGGTTCGGCACCCGTGACCGGCGGCTGCTCGGCTGGGCGCTGGACGAGTGGGACAACCTCCTGCTGGCCCTCGAGACCAGTCTGTCCACGCCGGATCGAGCGGTGGTCGGGCTCGAGATAGCGACCGGCTTGTTCGCCCACGAGGTCCCGTTCATCAACGGCCGGTTGCGGGACGCTCGCCGATGGGCCGAGCGGACCCTGGCGGCCACCCGGGGCGCGCGGCCGGAGCCGGTCGCTCTCCAGGTCTCGGCGATGGTGTTGATCGCGCGCATCAATCTGTGCCAGGGGAGGCCCGAGGACACTCGGAGACTGATCGAACGCTGCGTCGAACTGTGCGGTGTCGGCATCGATGACCGCGACGCGTGGCGCCGGCATCCGGACCGGGATGTCGGACTCCCCGCGCGCCTCGAGTTCGCCATCGGGGCCGTGCTGATGTTCGACCACGAGGACCTCGGCGCACTCCATGTTCTCGAACGCGCCCGCGACAAATTCTCCGCGTCGAACAACCACGGAGGCGTCGCCATGACCGAAGGGTGCGCGGCGCTCGCCTCCGCATTGTTGAGCCCGCCCGGCCAGGCCCTCGAGAACACCGCGCGCTTCCTGGACACCGCCGGACGCTCGGGCGACGAGTGGGTGGAAGCCTGGGCACAGATGGCGTGGACGATCGCCCGGACCAGGCACGGCGAGCCGCGCGCGGCGGTGGCCACCGGCCGGACGGCATTGGCGCGCCTGGTGCTGACGCGGGACACGTGGGGTGCGATCTGGGCTGCCCATGCGTGCGCGTGGGCACTGGCCGCGGCCGGTTCACGGTCCGCCGCGCGCCCTGAATCGATGCGATACGCGGCCGACGTAGCCCGGCTGCTGGGCGGTCTGCGCGCCCTGCGGACGCAGCTCGGAATAGATATCACCACTCTGCGCCCCTTCGCTTCCGAAACCTCGCGCGCGACGGAGATCGTTCGAACAGCGCTCGGACAGCACGCATTCGACGCCGCGCGGCGCGACGGGACATCGATGCGACCGGCGTTGGCCGACCTGGCCCGGTGGGCGCTCGACGTCCCTTCGCCGGGGCCATCCGGATCGGCCCGTCCGGACAGGCCCATACGGACCTCGCCGTGGCAGCGGCTCTCCGCGGCCGAGGCCGACGTCGCCGTGCTGGCGGCGGCCGGATGGACCAATGCGGCGATAGCCGCACGGCGGGGAAGTTCACGCCGCACGGTGGAGGCGCAGATCACGAGGGTTCTGAAGAAACTGTCGATCCGTTCACGTGCGGAAATACATCCGATGGTGCCCGTGGACCACCGCGGCGATGGACCGCGACGGGACTTTCGGCCCTGGTGTGTCCCAGAAGGCCGTCGTTAGCGTATTTGTGCGCTGTTCGCGCAGGGGCCAACAGCAGACGACTGCCGGTCTTCGGTCTACCGATCCTCGAAAGAGGGGTATTCGACATGACATTCTGGGACGTGTTCTGGCTCATCATAATGAGCTTCTTCTTCATTTGTTATCTCATGGTGCTTTTCTCGATCTTCGCGGATCTGTTCCGGGATCGGGAAACGTCCGGTGTGGTCAAGGCGATCTGGGTTGTCACGCTGCTGATATTCCCGTTCATCACCGCTCTGATCTATCTGGTGGTCCGGGGCGGGAACATGGCCGAACGGCATGTCGAGGCGACGTATCGAAACCAGGCGATGGCGCAGGAGGCATATCTTCGAGACGCCACGACGACCACCCCGGCCACGCAGATCGCCACCGCGAAGAAACTGCTCGACGAGGGCACCATCACGGAGGACGAATTCGAGCGGATCAAGGGCCACGCCATCGTTTAGCGCCGTCCCCCGCGTCCGATCAACGGTGGTCGTCGGCGTCGGCGGCATTTCCGTCGCCCGGTCCGCGCAGGAATCGGCCGAGCGCCGCCTCGTCCTGCGCGAGCGCCGCGACGATCGTCGCCGCGCCGACGATCACCATCGATAACGCGACGAACCAGCTGACCGTGGTGAAGCCGAGGCCGAGCGGCCCGAACTGCCGGCGGGCATTGGCGGCGATCCCGGGCAGGACGACCCGGCCGCCGGCCCGCACCGCCGTCAGGCCCGCACCGGTGAGCACCCCGCACGCCCACAACACCCGCACGGGCACCGCCCCTTTGGTGAGCAGATACGGCACCAGGGTCCAGACGAGCGTCCACACGACGAACTCCCCGGCCAACGCCAGCGGCCGGCCCGCGTAGGGGATGGAGACGAGGCCCCGGACCGCACCCGCCGTGCCCACCGAGACCGCCACCGTCAGCAGGGCGACCAGCCATCGCCAGGAGTCCCGGGCCCCGATCGCCGGAACGTCCCAGATGGCCCGGTACACGCGTCCCAGTGCGCGAGCGAACGACGTTCCGCCGAGGAGTACCAGGATCAATCCGGCCACGCCGAACGCCGCGAAGGTGGGCGTCGGGATGACGCCGGCGTGACCGGCCGACACCGCGGACGGTTCGAAACCGAGCTGGTCGTCGAGGGCATGCGCGGCCGATTTCCAGCTGGTGAATATCGACCCCGCGATGATCACGGGGAGCAGTGAGATGAAGCCCTTGGCGGCGAGCCCCAGCGCCCGATCGATGAGCTGGATCCCGATCAGCCGTTCCAGAACGCGCCACACCGTGCGGCCGGAGGAGGTCTCCCGCAACCAGCCGTACGTGTGCTGGATGCCCGGCGCGATCGTGTTCCGCAGCCGTGCTATCGGGAGTTTCGCCGGTCGCATGCCGTGGCTTCGAGGTCTGCGGGATTCTGCAGTTGCTGCCGCCGCAGCCGCGCCGACGCCGTGAGCAGCCGCAGGGCCAAGCCGATGAGGAGGAGATTGCCCACCATCTGCGTGAGCACGACGGCCCTCGATGATTGGGCGGTGGCCACGATGTCCCCGAAACCGACGGTCGCGAAGACGGTGACACCGAAGTACAGGGCGTCGAGCCGGGTCAGCGGCTGATTGAAGTCCTGCGGTGTGGCCTCGGACATCAGGTAGTACACGGTCGCGTAGGTCACCAGATACAACCCCAGTGTCGCGGCCAAGGCCTCGGCGGCACGGGCGAACGGATTCGAGTCGCGCAGCACCAGGCGTATCTGCCAGGCACATACCACACACACCGCCGCGAGTCCCACCGCGAGCAGGACGGCGGACTGCACCTTCCGGATTCCGGTGAACGGCAGCAGGAAATAGGAAAGGAGCAGTACGGTCGTCGTGATCAGCGGCGGCAACACCACCCGCCGAAGCAGGCCGCCGCGAATCGAACCGTCTCGGGGGATTATCTCGATCGACATCCGAGGCGCCCCTCGAATCGGCAGCCTGCCACTGTGGTCAGGCTGATACGGGATGCACGATAAATGCTGACTGTGGACCACCCTACCGGCGTCGCCGGAATGTGGAATATGACGAAGGTCCTCTCTCTCGATGGCGAAAGTCGAAGTATTCCGGGATAGGTTTCGTTCACAATCCTTCCGTGTCAGTATCGATTCGGTCGCACACCATCGATGTGGTGCGGAATCAATATCAACAGTCGGCTGCACGTGCAGCACGCACTCATCGGGAGTCGCTCCGGGCTCGGCACGCGTAGCATCCGAGAATTATCCGGGAGGGAATGCGATGAAATCCGCGGGACTCATCGCCGGTATCGCGGCGGCTACTGTCCTCGTCACCACCGCGGCATGCTCGTCGGACAATAGTTCCGGGTCGGCGACGTCCACCGCTCTGTCCAACAGCGCGCTGAGAAGCAGCGTCGCGGCCACCGCGTCGTCGATGGTGAGTACCGCGCTCGACGCCGCGCAGCAGAAGGTTCAGGATGTGATCAACGGGGCCCTCGCCGCCACGCCGATCACCTTCGACTCCGGCAGTTCCGACCTCACCGCGATCGACCACGCGACCCTGAAACTGATCGCGGCGGCGTTGAACGGCAACGACACCCGGATAGAGATCCACACCTACGCCGAGGGCACGGATCCCACCGCGGCGAACGCCCTGGCCGCGGCGCGCGGCAACAATATCGCGGCCGAACTCATCGACGGCGGGGTCGATCGCGCGCGCATTACCGTCCGGTCCACGGCGAATCCGAACGACCCGGCGGTGCAGGTCGACCAGGCGCACGTCACCGTGGTCGGCGGATAGGCCGATAGGAATCCACGATGGACCCGGGCCCGGACGAAGAGCGCACACCGCAGGACGATCGACCGGCGACGCCGGAGGAGGAGCGGCGGTCCGAGGACGCGCACCCCGAGCAGGCGTTGCCCGCCGACGAGCACCCGCTTTCCGAAGACGAGCGCGCCGAGCTGGAGCGGCTGCGCGCCTTGGTCGCGGCCCGTCCGCGGCGGGATCGATCCGGCGTACTCCGTTGGGTCGCAACGGGAATCCTGCTCGTCCTGACCGCCGTGCTGATGATCGGGGCGGTCGTCGCGCGGACGTCGCGCAGTATCGTCCTCGATACCGATCGATACGTCGCCATCGTGACGCCCCTGGGTTCCGATCCCGCCGTGCAGAGCGCGATCGCGGACAAGATCACCCAGGCGATCGTCGCCAACGTCGACATCAAGGCGCGTACCGCCGATGCGATGCGCGCGCTCACCGACAACGTGTCGGCGGTGTCGGACCGGCCGCGAGTGTCCGCGGCGCTGAACAGCCTGCCGAGTCTGGTCGCCACCCAGGCGGAGAGCTTCATCCACACGACGGCCGTGGAAGTGGTGTCCAGCAGCCAGTTCCAGCAGCTGTGGGTCGCCGCCAACCGCCGGGCCCACGACGCTCTGGTGGCGGTGGCCACCGGCGAGACCAGACCCGGCATCCAGGTGGACAGCAGCGGAACCGTCAGCATCTCGCTGCAGGACGTGCTCACGGTCGTGCGGCAGCGGCTCGACGACCGTGGTTTCACCTTCCTGGACGGGCTGCCGTCGTTCGACAAGCAGTTCGTGCTCTTCCAGTCCGACGCTCTGGTGCGTATGCAGAAGGCGGTCCGCGTGATCGATCGACTCGGGACCGCACTGCCGTGGCTGGCGCTGGCCACCGCGGCCGGCGCGGTGTGGGTGGCGCCGGCCGGGCGGCGGCTGCGGGCCCTGTCGCTGGTCGGGCTCACCACGGTGGCGGCGATGCTGGTGCTGGCGTTGCTGCTGCTCTTCGGGCGGCAGTACATCCTCGGCGCGATTCCGCAGGACACGCTGCCCGCCCCGGCGGCGACGACGATCGTCGGCGCCGTGATCGAGCCCGTGCGCACCAGTCTGCGCACGCTGGCGGCGCTGGGCGTGATCGTGGCGGCTACGGGTTACCTGACGGGCTCGTCGACCTCCGCGCGGCGCGCGAGGGCTGGGATCAGGCAGGCGGTCGAGTTCGTGCGCCGGCCGCGCAGCGCGCGTCCCCCGACCGGCGTGGAGGTCTTCGCGGCGCACTATCTCAAACTGCTCCGCCTGCTCGTCCTGGCCGTCGCGGTGCTGATCCTCGTGAATCTGAACTACCCGTCCTGGACAACGGTCGCGTGGCTCACGCTCGGCACCGTGCTGATCCTGCTGCTGCTGGAAGTCGTTGCCCGGCCGGGTGTTCCGCAGGACACCGCGATCCGATGACGATGCCGGTCGTCGCCGTCCCTGCCCCGGACGGCGACAACCGGCTTTCGCTTACGTCAATCCGCGGCCGAACGCGTCGACGTGACCCCAGCGTCCGGGGATGTCGAGCAACTCGACCCGGCCGATCTCGCGCGGCACCGCCGAATCGACGAGCAGGTGCTCACCGAGCGGTTCCAGGCCCAGCATGGTGCGCAGGAACAACAACGGCGCGCCGGTCGACCACGCCTGCGGGCTGCACGCGGTCGGGAACTCGACCGGGAATCGCGTCAGCGAGCGTTCGTAGCCGCCGAACGCCTCGGGCAACCGGCCCGAGAAGTATTCCGCCGCGGCCAGATTGGCGGCCGCGATGCGGGCGGCCTCCGCGCGGTAACCGTAGCGGCGCAGCCCCCAGGCGATGAACGAGTTGTCGAACGGCCAGACCGTGCCCACGTGATATCCGATGGGGTTGTACCGGGCTTCTCCCTCGGCCAGCGTGCGCACGCCCCAGCCGGAGAACAGGCGCGGGCCGAGCAGGTGCTCGGCCACCGCGGGCGCCTTGGCGTCGTCGACGATCCCGCTCCAGAGCAGATGGCCGATATTGGACGACAGGGCGTCCACCCGGCTGCCGTCGGCGTCCAGGGCGATCGCGTAGTACCGGCCGTCGTCGACCCAGAAGTCCTTGTTGAACCGGTTTTTCAGCGCGATCGCGTCCCGCTCCAGCTCGTCGGCGTAGTCGGGATCGTTCCAGAAGTGCCGGGCCAGCCGGGCGGCGCGCATCTTGGCGTCGTAGGCGTATCCCTGCAACTCGCAGGTCGCGCGGGGGAAGCCGGGTAGCCGGCCGTCGTGGTAGGAGATCGAGTCCCACGAATCCTTCCAGCACTGGTTCTCCAGGCCGGTCGCCTCGTTGCGGCGATGGTAGGAGATGTAGCCGTTGCCCTGGAGATCGGCGTAGATGTCGATCCAGCGCAGCGCGGCGCGCGCCTCCTGCTCGAACTCGCACACCAGGTCCGAGTCGCCGGTCCACCGCTCGTATTCGTCCAGCAGCACGACGTACAGCGGTGTGGCGTCGGCGTTGCCGTAGTAGGGGGAGTGCGGTCTCTCCTGGAACGCGGTGAGTTCTCCGTAGCGCATCTCGTGCAGGATCCGGCCCGGATCCTCCTCGCGGAAGTCGTCGCTGCGGCTGCCCTGCCAGGAGCCGAGGACCTGCAGCGTCGTCGCCGCCAGTTCGGGGGCGAACGGCAGCGCCTGCAGGCTCGTGAAGATGCTGTCGCGGCCGAACATGGTCATGAACCACGGCAGACCGGCCGCGGGCAGGCTGCGCGTACCGGCGATGGCCGGGGTGAATCGCAGCGCCGCGAGGTCGACCAGGCTGCGGTGGTAGGTCGCCTCCAGCGATTCGGAGTCGGTGACAAGCCGGGGCGCTTGGGCCAGCCAGCGGTCGAGGTCCTGTTGCATATTGCGGCGCGGCCCAACGGGTTTCGGCGCCCCGACGATCTCCGGCCGTACCCGCAGTTCCGTCGTCCACGACCCCGACGGCTCGATCCGCACGGCGAACACGAGCCCGCGCTCGTCGATCTCGGCCGGTTCGCTCGCCGAGACCGTCGTGATGCGGTGGAAGGTCTCCCGTTCGTACGAGAGCACCAGCCGTCCGTCCCGCACCGCTGCGGAATAGGTGCCCTTCTTCGGCTGGGCGTCCTTCACCTCGAACAGGTCGGCGAAATCGCTGCCCGCCTCGATCCTGATCGTCAGCTGCGCCGGGCGCTCGTCGTGGTTGAGGATGGTGAGCTGCTCGGTGAATCCGTCGCCGACCCGCCGTTCCCGGATCACCGTCTGCTTCGCGTCGACGTACACCGTGCCGGTGCCCGCGACGAGGAAGAACCGGCTCTCGAAGTACCGCAGGTCGTCCACCGACAGCGTGGTCAGCCGGTGCCCGTCGACGGTCAGCACCCACCGCGACAGGAACCGGGTGTCGAACGCGAACAACCCGACCGGATCGGTGGGCGTCGCGTCGATATCCGCCCGCTCGTCGCTGACCACGAACGTATTGCCGTCCAGAATCCGTACCTGACTCACGGCGTGCTCCTCTGCGGAAGGAGTCGCTGGGTCAGCACCACCAGCTCCGGATCACCGTCGACGCTCAGGACGCCACGCAGCAGCGCCGACATCGCGCTGGCCCGACCGTCCACGATGTCGTCGAATACCGCGCGGTCGCCGCGTAATACGCAGTCCGCGGGCTTTTCCCGATCCGCCGCCCGGATGTCACCCCGGTCGATCTCCACCAGCCGGTGTTCGGTCCGCCCGGCGTCGACGATGTCGTAGCGGATGGTCGCGTCGACCTTCTCCAGCAGCGGTTCGTGGCGGCCGGGCGACAGGCCTTCGAAGAACTCAGCGATGGACATCATCCTCAACTCCTTCCGGAAGTGCTGTCGCGGCCACGAGTCCGAGCAGACCCGCCGCGGCCAGCGTGATCATTGCGAGTGCGTACGCCCGACCGGCCGATGAGGTCAGGCCGGCGACCAGGATGGTGCCCGCGATCGCGGTGCCGAGCGATGATCCGAGGTTGGAGACACTGCGCGAGAGGCCGGAGATCTCGCCCTGCAACTCGTCGCCGAAGCTGGACTGCACGACGTTGACCGACGGCGTCAGCATGCCGCCGAGACCGAGGCCGATGATCAGCAGTCCGGGCGCGAACGCCCAGGCGCCGGACAGGATGTGAACCAGCCAGAGCAGGGTCCCGATACCCGCGACGGTGACCACGAACCCGGTGACGATCAGTGTTCGCTGGGCGAGCCGGTCGGCCAGCCACTGGGCGGCCAGCGACGAGACCAGCAGGCCGACGGTCGCCGCCGTGAACACGACTCCCGTCTGGATCGGGTTGTAACCCCGCTCGACCTGGAGGTATGCCGAGACGACGAAGGAGACGCCCATGAGTAGCGCCCACTGGGTCAGCTGTGTGACGAGCCCGAGGTCGGAGGTGCGGCTGCGGAACAGATCCGTCGACAGCAACGGCTCGACGCCCGCGCGTTCCTTCGCACGGACGGAGACGAAGAACCACAGCAGCATCAGCGCACCGGCGACCATCAGGACGATCGTCGCCACGAGACTGTCCTTCGCGGCCAGGATGCCGGTCACGACGAGTACGAGGCCGGCCGCGGACAGCAGCGCCCCGAGCAGGTCGAAGCGCCGATCGGGTTGCGGCTCGAGCGGATCGTCGATCCGCCTGCTGAGCACGGCGATCAGCGCGACGATCAGCGCCTGGAAGACGAACGCCGCCCGCCAGCTGATCGCCCAGGCGATCAGGCCGCCGATCAGTGGTCCCGCCGCCGCCCCGATGCCGCCCGCCGCGCTGATCATGCCGAACGCGCGGGCGCGCGCCGACACTCCGGGAAACAGCAGCGTCGCGAGAATGTAGACCGGCGGAATCAGCAGTGCCGTGCCGACACCCTCGAGCAGGGAATAGCCGAGGATGAGCACGCCGAGGCCGGGAGCGATCGCGCTCACCAGGGCCCCGGCGCCGTACAGCGCCAGACCCGCCGTCAGGCAGCGCGTGCGGCCGTACCGGTCGGTGAGCTTCCCGCCGGGAATCATCAACGCGGCCATGACGAGCAGGAACAGCGTGATGGCGATCTGTACACCGTGCACGTCCGTACCGAGGTCCGTGCCGATGTCGTTGATCATCACGTTCATGTTGGAGCCGGCGAAGCTACAGATGAACTGGGCTAGAGCGAGTGGGATCAGCATGTCGCACCGTGGTCGTCTCGGTGACGCTGGCCTGGACTCGGTGGCGGCGATGGCACCCGAGCCACAGGCTACGTCGGGTTCGCGGCGCGGCACCGAGGACTCGGACCCCGGAACTCGGGACGAAAGTCATTGCGAGACATCGGCACACGATTGAGGACGTTGTGCCCTAACTTCCCCGCGCCGGAGTGGAATACTCAGACGCTACCGGCACGGACGCCGATGCTCACGGGTTCCTCCCACGGAAACCAGAGGTGTCACATGACTGGTCACGACATCGAAGAAATGGGTCCGATCGACTACCTGGTGGTCGAATTTCCCCCCGACCGCCCGCCGGACGGTTCGGCTCTCCCCCTGCTGCGGGACCTCGTCGAACGGGGCATCATCCGCATCATGGACCTGACCTTCGTCCGCAAGGACGAGGACGGGTTCGTGGCCGGGATGGATATCTCCGGCATGGGCTTGGAGGGGGATATCGACGTCACGCTCTTCGCGGAGGCGGCGTCGGGCCTGCTGGGCGACGACGACCTCGCGGAGGCCGGCTCCGTCCTGGAGCCGGGCTGCGCGGCGGCGGTGCTCGTCTACGAGAACACCTGGGCGGCGCCGTTCGCGGTCGCCTTGCGCCGCAACGGCGCTCAGCTGGTCTCCTACGGGCGCATTCCGGTGCAGGCCGTGCTGTCGTCGCTGGACACTCTCGACGCGAAGGATTGACGACATGCCCGGACTGATTCGTGGCGTTGCCCGGACCGCGGTCGTGGCCGGAACGGCCACCGCCGTATCCAACCGTGTCTCTCGCCGGCAGGGGCGCCGCTGGGCGGCACAGGAACAAGCCCGGTACGCACCACAGGCCCCCGCCGACTCCGGCGCGGACCGCATCGATGCGCTGAAGGAGCTCGGCCAACTGCGGGCGCAGGGCGTGCTCACCGATGCCGAATTCGAGGCCGAGAAGGCCCGCATCCTCGCCTCGTGACAACCGAGAACAAGGAGGAGAACGATGTCCAATCCTCAGATGGCCGTTGCCTCGGGCACCGCTGACGGTCTGCGGGTCCACCATCGCGAGCAATCGCAGGCCGGGCGGCGGGCCGCCGCGACGGGCACGGTCGCCGCGTCGGTACTGTTGATCATCGCCGGGACGGTGCAGATCCTGCAGGGCATCTCGGCGGTCGCGGCGGACGAGATCATCATCGTGGGCCCGCAGTACACCTACGGGTGGGACACCACCGGCTGGGGCGTGGTCCACATCGTCATCGGCGCGCTGTTCATGGCGGTCGCCGCGGCGTTGTTCAGCGGAGCGACGTGGGCGCGAATCGTCGCGATCGTGCTCGCCGGCCTGTCCATCGTGGCGAACTTCCTCTGGCTACCGCACAATCCGTGGTGGGCGGTCCTGATCATCGCCCTGGATATCTTCCTGATCTGGGCGGTCGCCACCTGGCGTCCGCAGGGTACCGACTCCGACGCGGTCGCGGGCGAGGGTTCGTAGCATCCACTGGTGGGCGAGGGCGGGTATATCCCCGTCCTCGCCTCGCCGGACGCCGCACCCGTTCCGCTCCCGGCGAACGCCCGGAATATTTGCTTGCCGTCGGCCATTACTGTTGACCGTTATGAAGGAGCAGGGGCGCAAGGCGATCGCCACGAACCGCAAGGCGCGGCACAACTACACGATCCTGGAGACCTACGAGGCCGGGGTCGCGCTGGTGGGCACCGAGGTGAAGAGCCTGCGTGAGGGCAAGGCGTCGCTGGTCGACGCCTACGCCACCATCGACGACGGCGAGGTCTGGCTGCGCGGGCTGCACATTCCCGAGTACGGGCACGGCACCTGGACCAACCACTCGCCGCGGCGTACCCGCAAGCTGCTGCTGCACCGCCGCGAGATCGACAAGCTCACCGGTAAGACCAAGGAGAGCTCGCTGACGCTGGTGCCGCTGTCGATGTACTTCTCCGAGGGCAAGGTCAAGGTCGAACTGGCGCTGGCCAAGGGTAAGCAGGACTACGACAAGCGTCAGGATCTGGCCCGCCGCACCGCGGAGCGGGAGGTGACGCGCGAGCTGGGCAGGCGGATCAAGGGCATGCGTTGACCGCTGTCCTGCTGGCGTTGCTGGCGGCCCTCGGATACGGGGTCAGCGATTTCGTCGGCGGGGTCGCCTCGCGCCGGGTGGCCGCCCTGCGGATCGTCATCGTCTCGTATCCGCTGTCGGTGCTGCTGGTTCTGGTTGCCGCGCCGTTCGTGGGCGGTGTCGTCGACGCGGCGTCGATCGGCTGGGGCGTGGCGTCCGGCGTGGCCGCGGGAGTGGCGGTGTGGTGGTTCTACGCCGCGCTCGCGCAGGGGCCGATGGCCGTGGTCTCGCCGGTCACGGCCGTGCTGGTCGCGGGAATTCCGGTGCTGGCCGGGCTGATCGGCGGCGAGCACCCGACCCCGCCGGCCTACGTCGGCATCGTCTGCGCGCTGGTGGCGGTCGTGCTGGTCAGCCGGGAATCCCCGGACAAGGTGACCGAGGAGATCACCGGCGGCCGCGAACTCCGCTTCACGCGGCGGGTGGCGCTGCTGACGGTCGGTTCGGGCGTGGCGTTCGGGCTGACCTTCACCTTCCTGCACGAGACCGGCTCCGCGGGCGGGCTCTGGCCGCTGGTCGCCTCGCGCCTGGCGGCGACGCTGGTGGTGTGGGTGGCCGCGCTGGTCACCGGCCAGTTCCGGGCCCCGCGCGGCGAGCCGTTGCGGCTGGCCTGCTACGTCAGCCTGCTGGACGTGATCGCCAATGTGGCCATGCTCTACGCGTTCCACGGTTCGCTGCTGTCGCTGGTCAGCGTGATCGGCTCGCTGTACCCGGCGGCGACGGTACTGCTGGCGATGGTGCTGCTCGGCGAGCGGGTCGGCCCGCTGCAGAAGATCGGCATGGCCCTGGCCCTGGGCTCGGTGGCCCTGATCGCGGTGGCGTGAGCGGCGGTGCGGCTGGGGCGGGAATGCACGGATGGGGTGAGCTGTTATGATGAACAGCCCGGCCACCAGCCGGGAACATTTGGATCGATGATGTTGACGGGGCTGAACGGTTTCGACTGCGTACGTCGATTCAGGGGAAGCGTGTCGGTGCAGGCAGGAGACCACCGTAAGCGTCGCTGTAACCAATTAAGCGCCGATTCCAATCAGCGCGACTACGCTCTCGCTGCCTAAGCAGTAGAGCGTGTCTGTCAGCCCGGGTTCGCCCTCGGCCCGGTCCCTGGCATCAGCTAGAGGGCTCTACCGTCCGCCTCGGTCGCGGAGTCGGACGGGACACCAAACAGCGACTGGGATCGTCATCTCGGCTTGTTCGCGTGACCGAGAGATCCGAGCAGAGACACAGCGAACTGCACACGGAGAAGCCCTGAAGAAGCGGCGGAGGACCCGGGTTCAATTCCCGGCAGCTCCACTGTTGGAGGAGCCGCAGGTCACTGACCTGCGGCTCTTGCGTTTGTGGCGCTTACTCGAAACGCGCTGATTGATCTGCGGTATGCGTGCCTTGTTTCGATGGCTACCGCCGTTGAATGTTGGGACGCCCCTCGCGGTCGACATCATCGTCGCTGACGTGACGGCCAGGGAATCGCACGGGAAACTTGTCAGAGTGATGCTAGTGCCAGCGGAAGCCCGCAGGAGACCTACCTCGGTGCGTCTGTCTGTGTCGGACCTCAGATCCTACGGCGGTGTCAAAGTGATGGCGGCATGGAAGTTCGACCCAGTCGACGATCCGTTGTCCGCCGCTTGCGATACGTTGGCGGAGTGACGGATCGACCGAATCGCGCACTGCATGAGAGCAAAGGCCAGGCGAGCGGGGAGTTCAAGCTGAGCATTACGCGCGCGCTGGGGGACCAGCTGGGCGAGGGTCTGGGGCGACTCGTGCCAGCGCCGCTCACGGCCGAGTACCTCAAGGGCGAAATCCAGCCGCGCCCCGGTGTCTATCAGTTGTACGTCGATGGCGGGCTGGTGTATGTCGGAAAGGCGTCGGCCAGCCTGCGGGATCGCTTAGAGAGACACCGCAAGAAGCTCTCTGGCCGAGTGAACATCGGCCTCGGGCAGGTGGGCTTCGTCTGCTTGTACGTGGACGAGGACATGGACGCGGCGGCGCCGGAAAAGCTCCTCATCAAGCGCTACCGAGCGAATGGTGAGGCGCCCTGGAACACGATGGGTTTCGGCAACAAGGATCCTGGGCGAAACCGAGACAAAACGCTGGTAAAGGCGAAGCATTTCGACGCTCGGTATCCGATCAACATCGAGCTGGCTGTTGATGGCTTGACGCCGGGTAAGCAAGCTTTAGGACCGGTGCTCATGGCGGCGAAGAGTGCGCTGCCATATACGTTTCGCTTCCTGACGACGCCGAAGAGCAAGACACCACACAAGCTTTTGCGGGATGTTCCGGTCACTGTTCCGGACACAAAGCTGAACACCGTCGAGTTTCTGCGGTTCGTGCTTGAGTTCCTTCCGGACGGCTGGCAGGCTACGGCGTTGCCGGGGTACGTGATCCTGTACCCGGACTTTGAGGACCTTGCCAGTGCCACCCAGTACTGGCGGACGGTCAACGGCTCGGTGGAGTCCTACAAGGGTCAGGGACGCTTCGATGAGAAGGGTGAAGTGGCCGAACAGGACGAAGAGGACGGCTGATCGCGGCGGGTCGACCACGACACGCGAATCGTACGTGCGTTCGATAGTTGTCCGCGGTATGGTTTCGGCCATGCCCAAGGACCAAACCGCCAAAAAGGCCCAGCGTACGAGTGTCGAGCTCTTCGCCGGGGGCGGAGGTCTCGCCATGGCTGTCGAGCGTGCGGGTTTCCGGCCACTGCTGTTCAACGAGTTCGCGAAGAGGGCCTGCGAGACTCTCGCGATTAACGCGGCGACTCCTGTCGAGGAGGGGTGTGTCCCCGCTATCCCGACTGGTGATGAGCGGCCCCCGTTGGTGGCCGGCGACGTCCGTAAGGTCGACTTCGAGTATCTTCGCGACAAGGTCGATGTCTTGGCTGGCGGCCCGCCGTGCCAGCCCTTCTCGCTCGGTGGTGTCGCCAAGGGTGACGAGGACGACCGCAACGGTTTCCCTCATATGTTTCGAGCCATACGGGAAATGCGGCCGAAGGCTGTCATCTGCGAGAACGTTCGCGGGTTGCTTCGCCCATCGTTCATGCCGTACTTCGATTACATCAAGCGTGAGCTGTCACTGCCCTTCGAGGAACGGGCTGAGGGCTCCCGATGGCAGGATCACGACGAGATCCTGCGGCACATGAACGAGTCGGCCCAAATCGCTGCGGATGAGCGGTATGAGGTGGCCCACTTCCCGGTCAACGCGGCCGACTATGGCGTTCCGCAGATCCGTAATCGGGTGATTTTGATCGCGTTTCGCCGAGACGTCGGGGTCGACATGCGGCGATTCAGAGAACTTGTACAACCGACCCATTTGGCCGACAGCTTGTACGAGGACATGATCAGTGGCGTTTACTGGGAACGACACCCGAAGGTGCCGAAGGCAGTGCGTAAGCAGGTTATGGCCCGGATCCCAACACCGCCTGAGACGCTGCTGACCGCCAACGGCGAACGGCTCGCGCCTTGGCGAACGCTGCGAGACGCGCTGCAAGGGTTGGACGGTCAAAAGCCGCTGCCCGACATCCCGCCGGACAAGCTCGATCGTAAGGAACACCGGCTCGGTGGGTTCACCGACCATATCGGGTGGCCAGACGCCCGCATCTACCCTGGCCATACCCCGAACGAGCTCGATAGACCCGCTAAGACCGTGAAGGCTGGCGTTCACGGCGTCCCTGGTGGCGAGTCGGTGATGTTGCTTGACGATGGTACGCATCGATACATGTCCGTGCGCGAGACCGCTCGGGTGATGACCTTCCCTGACGACTGGCAACTCGCGGGTCCTCGGGGCGAGAAGATGCGGCAGCTCGGAAACGCCGTGCCCGTTCTCCTGGGCAAGGTGTTCGCGGAGGCGGTCGCCACCGTGTTGTCGGAAGCCGAGGCGGCGAGTTAGTTACCGTGACCAGCGTCAAGTATAGGAAATGGAAGGACGAGCCTCCGGCTGATCGTGCCTGGAAGTGTCCTCCTAATCTTGGCCGGGCCGCGCGTTCTGCGGAACAAGACCGCGCGGCCGGCGGTCGCGCGAATCGCCTGGTTGGACTCGACGACGGCCACGTTTCATTGGCGTCTGTCGAGCTCAAGGTGTACGCCAAGACTCGCCGAATTCGCGCCTATGTGCGGTGGTCCGATCACGGGAAGTACCCGACGAAATACGTGGGAGAGGTCGACGGTCGAACACGGCGTCAGAACTTGGCCCAAGGGTGGCGCGAGGTGATCGATCGGAAGTTGCTTCCTCCGCCCGCCACGTCTTCGCGGTCATGGGCCAGTTCGAGAGCGGTCCGGTCGGTAATGCGAGGAAACCGCGGCCGCGATACTGGACCGGAGCTAGCGCTGCGGGCGGCTATCCGCGCACATGGGCTGGGGTATCGGGTGGATGCGCGGCCGCTGCCTGAGTTGCGAAGACGTGCCGATATCGTATTCGTTGGCCCGAAAGTCGCCGTCTTCTGTGACGGCTGCTATTGGCACGGATGCCCTGAGCATTATCGCCCCGCGCGCCGTAACAGCGAGTTTTGGGACCAGAAGATCGCTGGGAACAGGAACCGAGACCAGGAAACCGACCGGATGCTCACCGATGCGGGATGGGATGTCATCCGGATCTGGGAACATGAAGATCCCGAGCCAGCGGCGCGGCGAATCGCTGAAGTAGTAATGGCACGTCGTTCGAAACGTCCACCCTTGCGTGCCAGGGTGAGCTGAGTCCACTGGTTCACAGCAAATCGGCCCGACGCGGGCGAGATCGGATCTATCCACCATGGCTTCGGCGATGCCGGTGCGCGGGACTGGGAGCATGGCTTCCACTCCTTGGGGCGATGGTCCCGCCGTCGCCGCGCGTTAACCGAGGCCGAGGAACTGGCGCACCTAACCGTCTACGAGCAAGCGGTCGCGGCGAGGCCGGGGCGGGGCGTACCCCCGCCGGGAGGGCCTGTACTCGTCGCTGATCACCGAGTGGCGTAAACGACGCGACGCCAGCGTGCTCGAGGTCAAAAGGCCGACCACGAAGAAGGTCGGCAAGCTGACCGCCGAGCAAGCCGAAATCGCCCGGTTGAAGCGAATTGGAAAAAGCCAACTAGCGACTACTGTGGGCGCGCCAAGGCCAGTGCCGCCCACTCAGTCCTTTGCCCACCTTCGATGCGCGGCTCGTCGGAATCCGCTCTCTCGGAAAGAGATTCCAAGGATGGCCACCCCGGCAGCGCACAGTCCAGTATAGGCTTGGGTCAGCGCTCGAATGTTGGGTGGCCTACGACAACCCGGTCAACCTTGCGGCCCGGCGTGTGTCCACGACCGACGCCGCGCGCTGGACATTATGGAAAAGCGCAGGATCGGTACCGGCGAACGAGCCCACCGCCGCCGAACGGGCCCGGGTGTTAGCGGTGCTCAGATCTTCGGAGTTCGTCGATCGCCTCCCGCTGACGGTGTGGCCCACCTCTGCTTGATCGCGACACTTAGCTGGTTCGATGCCCACGATGTACCGGATCCTGGCCGAGGACACCTGGCAAGGAGTGAAGGTGGCTGGCGCGGCACCGAAAGCCACCTGCCCGGAGCTGGTGGTCACCCGCACCGAGGCAGGTGTATTCGTGGGCATCACCAAGCTGGCCGGCCCAGCCAACCGCCTGTACTACGACGCCCTACGTGGTGATCGGGTATCCACTCCCACTACATCGTCGGCTGCCACGCCCATGCCCGTGAATCCGGGGCGCTGGCAACGGAGTTGGTGGAATAGATCTTCGGCACACGTGGCATCCCGCACGTGGTGCACGCCGATCGCGGCACGGTCATGACCTCGAAGTCGGTGACCCCGCTGCTGGCGGATCTGGAGGTCACCCGCTCGCACTTGCGGCCACGGGTGTCCAACGACAATCCGGATTCCGAAGGCAGGACAAACACTGAAACACGTGCCGGAATTCCCCACCCGTTCTGATCACTCTGGTAAGCACGGCAATTCATGACCGAGTTCGTGGACTGGTACAGCCACGACCGGCCGGACCTCACGGCGTAGTTCACTGAATTCGCTTGCCCCAAGCATCATCTCGGATCGCTCGGAGACGACAATCGCTGCCGTATGTCGGTGGCCGCCAGTATGGTGGGCGACATGTTGTTGAGAGGCTTCTCACAGGGCGGGCAGCAGCTGACTCAGTCCTCGATCCGCTGTGGCCTTGCCGCGTTGATTTCCACGACCGGGAAGGGCGGCGGACATGCCTGATGGTCAGCACATCGACATCACGCCCCATGCGAGGATTCTTGGGGTTCTCGGGGACATCGAGTTTGCGCAGTGGCAGTGCTTGGCAGAGCTCATTGACAATGCCTTCGATGACTTCCTGTCCTCTAATAACGCTGCCGATGCCAAGCCCACGGTCAGCATTCAGTTGCCGTCCGCACAGTCGACGCGTTCGAGCGCCGAGGTCATCGTCCGGGACAACGGTCGCGGTATGAGCCTAGAGAGGCTCGAACGCGCCATCAGCGCTGGTTGGTCAGGCAACGGGCGGCACGGCGCACTGGGTTTGTTTGGTATGGGGTTCAACATCGCGACCGCGCGGCTGGGCAGGAAGACAACGGTCCGCACGAGCCGGGCTGGCGACTCTCATTGGATTGATGTGACACTCGACCTCCCCGCGATCGAGAAGTCCGAGCAGTACCAAGCACCCTATGTGTTGGTTCCGAAGGTCAACTCGGACGAGCATGGGACCGTCGTTACGATCAGCGGCCTCAAAGCCGACCAGTGGGAGACCTTGCGTCGGCCTAACACTCAGAAGAAGATCCGCGAGCACCTGGGAGACGTGTACAGTTACCTTCTGGCGAACCGAAAGTTCCGGCTCACGGTCAACGGCGCCGTGGTTTCCCCCAGGCTACCCTGCGCGTGGGACGAGCAGCGGACTGTTACACGCAGTGGAGTGGACATCTCTGCCATCCAGCGGATCGACGTCCCCCTTAGTGACAAAAAGGTGTGCATGTCCTGCGGGTACTGGAACCCGCTCGACGTGGACACCTGCCGCGAGTGTGGCTATGACAAGCTGGAGGTTCGGCCTCGCCGCATTTGGGGATGGATCGGTGTCCAGCGGTATGTCCACAAGACGGACTATGGCATCGACTTCCTCCGCAACGGCCGCAAGATCCTGCTCCGTGAGAAGGCGCGGGTCTTTACATGGACGGATGAGGACGACTTCCGCGAGCCAGAGTTGGAGTACCCGATCGACACCAAGACCCCTGCCGGTCGGTTCGTTGGTGAGATCCACTGCGACCATGTAGCGCCGAACTACCAGAAGAACGCCTTCGAGTACGAGACTGCGGAGTGGCGCCAGGTGATCAGTGCGGTCCGTGGCGACAGCCCTATCCGGCCGAAGATCGCCGAGAAGCGGGGTCTCCCGGTTAACGAAAGCCCACTCGCGCGCCTGTTCACCGGGTTCCGCCGCAACGATCCCGGCCTTAGCTATCTAATCCCGGGCAATGGTTCCGGCCCGATTCACGAGCGGACCATCGAGTGGGCCAAGCTGTTCCGTGACGGCGTCGAGGAGTACCAGTCTGACGACATCTGGTACGAGGCCGCCTATCGCCACGACCACCCGCTGGACACGGGGACGTCCCCTGAGGTAGACGGCGATCAGGGGCAGTCCGACACGGTTCTCCCTGGTCTCGACGACGATTCCGAGGACGTGCCCTCATCGGACGATGGGGGTGAGCCGAACGTGGCATCCGCTGGCAACGTGCCGCCAATTGCGGCTAAACCCGCTGAAACGTTTGGCGAACGGTTGCAGCGCTACCGTGACAACGCGGAAGTGCTGCCGGACCTGTCCGGTGAATATGCGCTCCCCGAGCTTGGCGGCTTCACCCTCAAGGTATGGGCGGTCCGGAACCAGCGCCTGATCGATTCCAAGGAGGCTGCGACGGGGGCGTTCGCGGTTATGGTTCGGTCCCCTTTGCTGGAGGTGTTCGTAAACGTCGACCACCCACTGTTCCGGGAACACGGCGCTGACATTCGGGACGTCGCACTCATCGAGGCGGCCGACCACCGGCGGACCTCCACCGGCAAGACGACTTTGCCCCTCACACAGCTGCTGGCCATGCTGAAAGATCGCGCGTCGATCCCGAAGTTGACTCCCACAGCGCTGGCGGACGAGTCTGAGCAGCTTCTCGAACGGATCCGGACCCTGATGGCTCCGGTGATCGCGGAGACGCCGGCGGTGCATTGGCTTGAACTCGCACCCAATGAACAGGCTCTCGTTGAGAAGAACTTCGCACTCGAGTCCGACACGAGCGTCAGCTGGAATGACGCTGTGAACAGCGGCGAGTTCATCCGATTCGCCCCGCCAACCGGTGTTCTCAGGCTCATCCGGCGCTTTCCAGAGAAGTTCATGGACGGGAAAGTATTTCGGCGGCCCTACGGGAAGTTGTCGGATCCCGCAACGCGGGAGCTGATGGTGGAGCGCGTAGTGAACCCGCTCCACGACCTGGTACTTCTCGCCAACCACCGGCCGAAGGTTGGCTCTGAGGAACTCGCCAGGATCCGCTACAGCTGCCGCTTGGTCGCGCGCGACCTTGCCGACGAAAACTAGGAAGGGGGAGGGATGGGGAGCTTCCTTGACCCGCTGCCGCTCCTCGACGGGGGGCCGCTGCAGTTTCCGCGTGCCCTGGAGCGGCTGTTGTGGTATTCGGGCTTCGCTGACGTGACCGTTATCGACGGCCCAGATGACAAGGGTGGAGACATTCTCGCCTGGCGCCGTGGTAAGTCGTGGGTCTTCCAGTGCAAATGGAAGCGACGCGGCGTCGTCGGTTCGGAAGCCGTCGATGAGGTTCACCGTGCCCGCGAGTTTTATCAGGCGCATCAGGCGGTCGCGGTGACTAATAGCCGATTCAGCCAGGACGCTCGGCGGCGGGTCGAGGTTCTCGCCCGGATTAGCCCCGAGATCCACCTCTGGGAGGGCGGACACCTCGCGCGGTCGTTCGCTGGGCTGCCGCAGCGGTTCAGCACGGTTACACCCCGCCCGTACCAAGCTGCTGCTTTGTGGGCGCTGTCGAAGGACCTGGACGGTACCGGGCGTGCGTTGCTGATTCTCGCGACCGGGCTTGGTAAGACGGTCGTGGGCGGTGAGGTCATCGCCGCCCACCTGCGGCAGCACCCGGATGACCAGGTACTCGTTGTCGCGCACGCCAAAGATCTGGTACACCAACTCGAAAGGGCGCTGTGGCGTCATTTCCCGAAAGATGTCCTGACCCGCCTCCTTACAGGCGATACCAAACCCGACGACCTCTCGGGGGTGACCTGTGCGACAGTAGCCTCCGCGCTCTCCGCCGCTCGCTCCGGCTACCGGCCGAAGTTGGTCATGGTGGACGAGGCGCACCACGTCGGGGCGGATGGGTACTACGACCAGCTCCTGAGCATCCTGAAGGACTCCCGACTGCTTGGTGTCACAGCCACCCCGTGGCGGGGCGACTCACATGACATCACTGAGCAGTTCGGGCCCGCGAGCTACACCCTGGGCATTGAGGAAGGAATGAAACGGGGCTATCTGGCGCGGGTCGACTACCGACTCTTCCTCGACAACATCGACTGGGACGTCGTCCGGGCCGCAAGCGAGAACGAGTACACCATCTCCGACCTCAACGCCCGGCTCTTTCTGCCACAGCGTGACGAGTTGATCCGCGACGAACTGGCGGCCGCCTGGGCCACCACAGCCAACCCCCGGGCGATCGTGTTCTGCCGCACTACGGAACATGCTGAACGGCTCGCTGATCTGTTAGGGCGCAACCCTCTGTGGACAGGCGCGTTGGCACTTCATAACGGGCTCGGCAAGCGTGAGCAACAGCGACGATTGCTGGCGTTTCGGTCGGGAGGGGTCCCGATCCTCACCTCGATCGACATCCTGAATGAGGGCGTGGACGTCCCCGACGTCAACATCCTGTGCTTCGCTCGCGTCACTCACTCCCGTCGAATTTTCATACAGCAGCTCGGCCGCGGCCTGCGACTGCGAGAGGGCAAGGAACGGGTAACGGTTCTCGACTTCGTTAGCGATATCCGACGTGTCGCGGCGGCCTTGAACATGAAGAGAACCCTCGACAGTCTTGGGGACATCGAGACTATCGATAACCTGTCGCCGCCGCAGATCGAGTTCAGCGATCAGCGGGTGAGCAGTTTGATGGAAGAATGGATCAAGGACGCGGCCAGCCTCGAGACCGCGTACGACGAACACCGACTGCAGTTTCCGTCCGCCCTCGCCGCTTTGGAGTAGCGCCTGTGCCACAACTGAATCTCAGCGAGCAAGACCGCCGCGTAATCATCCTCAAGATGTACCGAACGGCCGACGAGCTAGGTTGGGAGTTCCGCAGCAACCCGGAGAAAACCGAGCAGTATCGTAAGTGGTTCAAAGATCCGCAGATCGGCCAGCGGATCATCAACGCGTACGGCGTTAGCGAGCAAGATGTCCGTGTCTGGATGAAAGACGTGCCGATGAAGGAGTACGCCCGCGCCCAGGAGGGTATCGGTGCTTTTGCCCAATACGTACCTCAACGGTTCCGCGGACCCCACGAGATTGTGCAGGCCGCCTGTGGTGAGGGGTGGGAGGTAGTGTGGGGGTCGATCGACGGAAAGCCGAACCACTGCCTCGCGACTGACGGAACCACTGAGCGCTATGTCTGCTGGGGGTCGAGTAAACAGCTGCGGGACTTGGTGTGGGCGTCGATCGAGTGGTTGGCAGATAACATGAGGCAATCGGGCGACAAGCTGGTCAACAAGAGCAAGCCGGGAATCGTGGTTACGACACGTGACGGTCAAGTGATTGATACTGGTGCGCGCGAGCGTAATGAAAAACTCGCGGGACTCTGTGGGTTAGCCGTCGTTCATTTGCACCGCTCGATGATTGACAACCCAGATCTCGTTACAGCCTGATGCGCCGCTCAGTGCATGCCAGCCTGTGGCGGGTGAGCTCACGGGTTAAGGGCGGTTTAGGTCGTACGGATGTCGTTGGCTATCCCCTGCGGCCTAATCACCAGACCTCCTCCCGCAGCACCGTCGGCACCGTCCGCTTAGTCATATGGTGCTCGGCCTTGAGCCGAGCCATGGAGGCGCCGGCTTCGTACTTGGTGACGATCGCGGCAGTTACCTCAAGGGTGAGCTGATTCTTCGAGCCGCTTGACATGCGTTGCTTCGACAGGGTTGGCCTGCGTAGTCCGCTGCGCTCGACGCGCTGCCGCAGGTCGGTGACGCCTTGGAGCAGACCGCCATGTCCACTGAGAAGGCCCGGTCCCAGGGGACCGGGCCGTCGTCGTTGCCGATTCGGTCTACTACCCGCCCGCCCTGCGGCGGAAGGTGCGTTTGCCGCCGGCTTGGGCGTGGGTGCCTCGGACCTTGGCGGCGTTGTGGGCGGTTGCGCCTGTGGTGGCTTGGCTGTTCTTTCGGGCGAGGGCCTCTCGGAACTTGCGTTTGGTTGCTTCTGCCGGTGACTCGGCTTCGTCCGCTGATAGCTCGGCGGGAACTTCTTTCTCAACGGTCATGGGTTCAGCCTGCCACCTGCTCAGGGGTGGTGGGTGGTCACAGGGTGACGGATTCCGCGCGGAGTTTGGTGAGGATGTCTTCGTCGGGCCAGTCTCGGGCTTCGTAGCGGGTGGGGAACAGGCCCGGGACCGGGGTGAGGCCGGTGAGGGTGGCGGCGGTGTCGAAGGGGACCTCGAAGAGGTGGACGGGGTCTTCGTCTTCGTCGGTGGTGTAGAGGCTGAGGTAGTCGGCCTGGGGGAGTAGCCATTCGACGCCCTTGCCCCAGACCGTGAGGGTGCAGGGGCCGTTGTCGGCCTCTATGTAGCTCAGGCCGCCGACGTAGGCGGGGTCGAGATCGTAAGGGCCGTAGTCGTAGTCGCGGTCGTAGGTTTCGTTGAGCCACTCGGTCTGGAGGTGGTACTCGGTGACGGCCAGGCCGCAGCGGGCGCGGACGGCGGCAGGGTGCTGGGGGTGGGCGCCGGCCCGGTCGAACGGGACGAGGCGGTCGTTGTCGTCGAGGGTGTAGCCCTGCGGGGAGAGGGGGCGGGTGGCCTCGCCGTAGTGCTCCTCGACCATCTCGAAGATCTGGCCCAGGACCTCCGGGTCGTCGGGGGCGACGATCAGGGTGTCGTAGTCGGGCATGAAGGCGACCGGGCGGTGCTCGTCGGTGCGGTGGGTGGCGAGCCAGCCGGGCAGCAGCGGCCACGAGGCGACGTAACCGTCGCCGTCGTCGACGTAGCGGACGACCGCGCCGGGCTCCTCCGCGGGCTGGGCGATGGCCGCCAGATTCTCGTGCGCGGCCGCGAACAGTTCCTCGGCGGTGACACCCCAATTCCGCAGTGTCGCTTCGAGAATGATCGAGCGCGTCGCCGGCTGATCGAGTGCGATCAGTTCCTGGACGAACGGAAGCGCCGGCCGCGAGACCGGCCGCAGATCCGGCGGCGCCTCGAGACCGAAGGTGACCGGGCGCAGGATCGGGCGCAGCTGTGCGCGGGCCTGCGGCCAGTGCGGCATCTCGCCCGTGCTCTCGCGCATCGCGGTGACGAACCGGACGATCGCCTCGTCGCGTTCGGAATCCGGTAGCCCGCGGGTATCCCGGAACAGGTTGCCGAGGTAGAGGTGCGTCTCGTCGCCGAGCAGGATGGCGAACTCCACGGCGTCGTACCGGGCCTGTGGGTCGTCGATCTGCTTCAGGACCGTCGCGGCGAACCTGTCGAACTCGTTGTCTTCGTGAGAATCCACGCGGGCGAGCGTAGTCATGCCGTAGCAACCCGTGCAGCGCAAGACTTTTCGCTCCTGGCAAGGATTCGGCGGGCGGCGGTGCCGCACCTCACACTAATTTGCAGTTTCTGAAATATTTCAGTCTGTGCTAGATTTTCGATGTGTCTGAGGGGAATCGTGTGGCGGAGTTGGGTCTGCGGGAGCTGAAGAAGCGGCAGACCCGGCTCGATCTGTGCATGGCCGCACGGCGGTTGACCATCGAGCGGGGGCTCGATGCCACCACCGCCGAGGACATCGCGAAGGTGGTCGGGGTCTCGCCGCGCACCTTCTTCAACTACTACGAGACCAAGCTGGATGCGGTGGTCGGGCCGGTGGGCGAGATCGGTACGCCGGAGTCGCGGGAGCAGTTCGTCGCGGGCGGCCCGGCCGGGGTGTTGATCGACGATCTGACCTGGTTGTACGCGTCCGGGTACGAGCCCGACGAGGAAGTGCGGGAAAGCATTTCGCTCGTCGCGGAGATCATCAAGCAGGAGCCCAGGGTGCTCGCCGCATTCGTCGCCGCCGGTGCGCGGCACGAGGCTGCCGTGGGTGAATTGCTGACGTCGCGGCTGGGTTCGGACACACCGCCCGAATTCGCCGCGATAACAGCACATCTCATGTCCGCCCTCACCACTCGGGCGGCACTGTCGCTGGCCGACAATCCTGAACGCTCACTGGCCGCGGCCCTGCACGACCAATGTGACCTCGCCGCCCGCCTGTTCGACCGCGGGCGACCGTAGAAGGAGATACAGCGATGACAACGACGGCTGACGCGCCGCCGCCCCCGATCGTCCTCACCCAGAAGCGAATCTGGCTGATCTTCTCCGCGCTCATCGCGGGGATGTTCCTGGCCAGCCTCGACCAGACCATCGTCGGCACCGCGATGCCGACCATCGTCGGCCAGCTCGGCGGTGTATCCGAAATGGCTTGGACCGCAACGTCGTACCTACTCGCGACCACCATCGTGATGCCGATCTACGGCAAGTTCGGCGACCTGTTCGGGCGGCGCTGGTTATTCCTGTTCGCGATCGGCGTCTTCACCGCCGCCTCCGTGGGCGCGGCGCTCTCGACCGGGTTCTGGGAGTTCATCGTGTTCCGCGGCCTGCAGGGCGTGGGCGGCGGTGGTCTGATGATCCTGGCGCAGGCCATCATCGCCGATGTGGTGCCGGCGAAGGACCGGGGTAAGTACATGGCCCCGATGGGCGCGGTCTTCGGCATCACCTCGGTGGCCGGACCGCTGCTGGGCGGGCTGTTCGCCGATCATCTGGGCTGGCGCTGGTGCTTCTGGATCAATGTGCCGGTCGGCCTCGCCGCGATGGCAATCGCCTTCCGCTACTTGAGTATTCCGAGCCATCGCCCCAAGACGCGACCCGACTACTTCGGCGTCCTGCTGATGTCGTCGGCGACGGCGCTGCTCATCCTGATCACCGACTGGGGCGGTAAGCGCTACGCCTGGGATTCGGCGACCATCCTGGGCATGATCGCGGCCCTGGTGATCGTGGTGTCGGTCTTCGTGATGGTGGAGTCGCGCGCCGAGGAGCCGATGCTGCCGCTGTGGCTGTTCCGCAACCGCAGCTTCGTGCTGACCTCGGCGATCGGCCTGGTGGTCGGCCTGGTCATGTTCGCGGCGCTGGCCTTCATCCCGACCTATCTCCAGATGGCCACGGGCACTTCGGCTTCGGTGTCGGGTCTGCTGCTGATCCCGATGATGATCGGCATGATGGCGACCCTGGTCACCTCCATGGCCGCGATCACCCGCACCGGCCGGTACCGGGTCTATCCGCCGGTGGGCGCGCTGATCATGGTCGCGGGCATGCTGTGGATGACGCAGCTCGACGCGAACACCTCGATGTGGACCGTCTCGGCGATGCTGTTCGTGATGGGCGCCGGACTCGGCCTGATCATGCAGGTCATCGTGCTGGTGGTGCAGAACGCGGTGGCGGCCGACCAGATCGGCACCGCAACCAGCGCCAACAACTACTTCCGGGAGATGGGCGGCGCGATCGGCGTCGCCATCTTCGGCAGTATCTTCACCCACCGGCTCACCGACGGCCTCACCGATGTGTTCAAGGAGCACTATCAGGAGGCGGCGCAGGCCGGCCTGCAACCCGGTGCGCTGGTGCCCTCGGCGGTCAAGCATCTGCCGGCGGACCTGCACGATGCGATCGTCGGGGCGTACGTCGATGCCCTGGTGCCGGGGTTCTGGTACCTGATTCCCGGTGCGGCAGTGGCGTTCCTGCTCGCGCTGTTCATCCCGCACGTGAAACTGTCGGACGAGGCGGGCATGGTCGCCCGCGGCGAGGCGGTGCTGGAGGAGGAGAAGCCGGTCACCTCCGACCGCTGAGTCAGGCCACGGGGCCGGATGTCGTTGCCGCACACAGCGGTACGGCTCCGGCCCCGTTTCGTGCGCCACGACTCGCCTCGCTCTGTGCGCTGCGGCTCGACCCTGTTGCGCGCGTTACGGTGCGGCACTGCTCTGGCTGCGACTCGATCCCGTTGCGCGCGTTGTGACTTGGCCCGTCCTCTTCAGGATCGGGGGCGCAACCCGTCGAGTGCGAGGTCTACCAGCCGGCGCCAGTCTCCGCTTCCCGTGCGGACCGTTGCCGAGATCGCGCCGACGAGCAGGTAGACGTCGGCGGTCGTGCAGTCCTCGCGTAGCGTTCCGGCGGCTCGGTCGCCGGCGATGATGTCGTCCAGTACCGCCGCGAGGCGGGTCAGGCTGGCGCCGCGCGGGGCGCTTCCGGGGCTCTGACGTGCCGATTCGATGGCCGCCGACAGGCCGCTGTCGGCGGCCAAGGTCTCGCCGACGTGGTGGAGATATCGAACGAGGCCCTGTCCCGGTTCGGCTTCCACGAGGCCGCGGGCGAATGCCTCGATCTCGTCGAAGCGCTGTTCGGCCGCCGCGTCGATGAGGTCCGCCAGGGTGGGGAAGTGGCGGTAGACCGTGCCGATGCCGACTCCGGCCGCGCGTGCCACCTCCGGGAGCTGTACCTGAGAGCCTTTCTCCGCGAACAACATTCGAGCCGTTTCCAGGATGCGGTCCCGGTTACGCGCGGCGTCGGCGCGCGGTTTGCGCGGGGCTGGTGGTGTTGACACTCGCGCGTCCTCTCCGGCTACACTCGAAACGGAAGCGGATTCCGATTCCGTTTTTCTCGCGGAGAGGTTAGCACGTCATGTCTCACGATCGATTCCTCTGCCTGTCCCCCGGCGATGCCCGCCCGGGTCGGGTGTCGCTGCCGCCCGCCTTCGCGGTGAAGGCGACGACCGGCGACACCGAGGGCAGATTCTCCCTGCTCGAAGTGGCTGTGGCCCGTGATATCCCGCGCCATACCCACCATGTCGCCGACGAGTGTGTCTACGTCCTGGACGGCGAGCTGGGCGTCGATTTCGACGATCGGACCTTCACCGCCACCGCGGGCACGTTCGTCCTGCTGCCGCACGGCGTTCCGCACGCGTTGCGGTGCGTCTCCGATCCGCCGCCGCGGGTCCTGCAGATCTCCTCGCCCGGTGGCTGGGAATGCTATCTCCAGGACCTGTTCGAGGCCGGTTCCTCGGTGCTGACCGATGGCGTCCTCGATCCGGCGAAGATCAATCCGATCGCGGCGAAGTACGAGATCGAGTACGAGGAAGCATGATCCGATCCGGGGCGGGCACGGACCTCGGTCCGCACCCGCCCCGCGGGGAGCCTGCGCTCAGCGGGGCGCCATGCGGATGGCGCCGTCGAGGCGGATGGTTTCGCCGTTGAGCATGGGGTTCTCGACGATGTGGCGGGCCAGGGCCGCGTATTCGGTGGGGTTGCCCAGCCGGGAGGGGTGGGGGACCTGGGCGCCGAGGGAGTCGATGGCCTCCTCGGGCAGGGTGGCGAACAGCGGGGTGTGGAACAGGCCGGGGGCGATGGTGTTCACGCGGATCTTCAGGCTCGACAGATCGCGGGCGATCGGCAGGGTCATGCCGACGATGCCGCCCTTGGAGGCGGAGTAGGCGGCCTGGCCGATCTGGCCGTCGAACGCCGCGACCGACGCGGTGTTGACGATGACGCCGCGTTCCTCGCCGACCGGTTCGGTGGCCGAGATGCGTTCGGCGGCCAGGCGGATCACGTTGAACGTGCCGATCAGGTTGACGTTCACGACCTTGGTGAAGTCGGCGAGCGGGAAGGCGCCCTTCTTGCTCACCGTCTTGATCGCGTTGCCGATGCCGGCGCAGTTGATCGCGATGCGCAGATCACCCAGTCCCTGGGCGGCGTCGAGGGCGGCGGTGACCTGCTCCTCGCTGGTCACGTCGGCGGCGGCGAAGACCGTGCCCGCGCCGAGTTCCTTGGCGATGGCCTCGCCGTCGGAGGACGGCAGGTCGATGATGACCACCTTCGCGCCCTGTCCGTGCAGTTCCCGGACGGTGGCCAGGCCGAGGCCGGACGCGCCGCCGGTCACCACGGCTACGGCATTGTCGATCTGCATGAGACCTTCCCTTCTGTTCTGAGTCCCGGTCAGATTAGCGGTCTCGCGCGCGGTAAGTAAATAGAGATTCGCCTCATCGGGGAGGGATTCGGATGCTGGTAGATCTCCGGACTATTAACTATAAGGCCAGCTAGAAGGCATAAACGAACGATCGGAAAGAGTGGTTTTCCCGATCTCGATGTTCGGTGCAGTTCGCCAGCAGACGGACTCCTCGCCCAACTGGAACATGTTACAGTTTTGGAGTGGGCGGCGGCAAACTGCGGCACAACGACAACGACCGGATGCGGCGCATGCGGCATCCGGTCGTCGTGTGGTGCGGTCGGTCAGGCGTACAGCTCCACGAAGCGGTCGAGCGAACGATTGATATCGCCCCGCAGCGCCCGCGCCACCGTCGAGCCGATCGGCCCGAACAGTGGGCGTCCGCCCAGATCGATATCCACGGTGACCTCGGATCCGTCGTTCTTCGGCGCCACCCGCAACTCCAGCCCGAATTTGGTGCCGCCCTTCCCGGAACCGCTGAGGACCAGGCGCTTCGGCGGTTCGGCAGTGCGCACCGTCCACCGCACGCGGTTGCGCAGGCCCTTCACCGACGCGATTCCGACCAGTTCGGTCCCGGGGGTCAGCTCGTCCGGAACGCTGCCTCGCCATGCCTCGTGCATGAGCAGCCACTGATGCAGCTCACGCAGATCCGACGCGTGCGACCACGCCTCGTCGGGGGAAATCGGCACGTCGACCGATACCTTCAGTTTTGCCACGCGTGCATGCTATCCATTCCGGCCCGTGGCGGCGTCGGCCCAGGCCTCGGCTGGGATGCGCAGGCATGCAGGAAAGGTGTCGGCCCGGACCGCGGCGGGAACACGCGGGCATACGGCAAAGGCGTCGCCCCAGGCCGCGGCGGGATACCCGGGCGCACAGATAACAAGGGGCTACCTAATCGGCGCGACCGGAATATCCTCGAAAGTAACCGGTCGAATGTTGTATCGAGGTCGTCGTGGCGTATATCGATCCACTCTCCACGCAACGCGGCCTGATCTCCGGGTTCGCGGCGGAACTCGACGCCGCCGGTTTCACCGGCGCCACCGAGATCGGCCGGGGTGGCTTCGGAGTCGTCTACCGGTGCTTTCAGCCGGCGCTGGAACGCACGGTGGCGATCAAGGTGCTCACCGCGGATCTGGAATCGGAGAACCTGGAACGCTTCGTGCGCGAACAGCTCGCGATGGGACAGCTGTGCGGTCACCCCAATATCGTGGACGTGTACGAGGTGGGGTCCACCGCGACCGGGCGGCCGTTCCTCGTCATGCCGTACCACGCACACGGATCGCTCGACGCCCGCATTCAGGACTACGGGCCGCTCGGCTGGCCCGAGACGGTGCGTCTCGGGATCAGGATCGCCGGCGCGCTGGAGACCGCGCACCGCCGCGGCATGCTGCACCGCGATGTGAAACCCGGCAACATCCTGCTCGACGAGTACGGTGAGCCGCAGCTGGCCGACTTCGGAATCGCCCGGCTGGCAAGCGGTTTCGTCACCACCGCGGGCACCGTCACGGGTTCGCCCGCCTTCACCGCGCCGGAGGTGCTGCAAGGGCACGCGCCGGATGTCACCGCCGACGTCTACGGCCTGGCGTCGACGCTGTTCTGCGCCGCCACCGGACACGCGGTATTCGAGCGGCGCAACGGCGAGCAACTCGTCGCGCAGTTCCTGCGCATCACCAAACAGCCGGTGCCGGACCTGGGGGAGGCGGGACTGCCGGCGGACGTGACCGCGGCGATCGAGCGGGCGATGGCCCGCGACCGCGGCGACCGACCCGCCAGCGCTGCCGAATTCGGCGCGCTGTTGCGCGATGTCCAGGTGCGGCACGGGCTGGCGCCCGACGAGGTGCCGATCCCGCTGCCCCCGGCCGCCGAACCTGCCGCGCGCGGCTCGGCCGTCACGCCCACCGGGTATCGCCATACGTCGCAGCAGAATACGGCCCGCACACCCGGTCCGCCGGTGGCCGCCACCCGATTGCGTCCGCCGGTGCCGACCCGGGAGTTGGTATCGCGCGAGCGACTGATTCGCGCGTTGCGGGACGGTCGCGGGCGGCGGCTGGCGGTGATCCACGGACCGGCGGGATTCGGCAAGACCACCCTGGCCGCGCAGTGGTGCGGCGCCCTGGCGGCCGAGTCGACCGCCGTGGCCTGGCTGACCGTCGACCACGACGACAACAATGTGGTCTGGTTCCTGTCGCACCTGATCGAGGCGGTCCGGGTGGTGCGGCCGGCGCTGGCGCGGGAACTGGGCGACCTGCTCGAGGAGCACGGGGACGAGGCCGGGCGATACGTGCTCACGTCGCTGATCAACGATATCGACCGGCGCGGTGAGGATCTCGTGGTCGTCATCGACGACTGGCATCGGGTGACCGGGCCGTCGACCACCGACGCGCTGCGGTTCCTCGTCGAGAATTGCAGTCCGGCACTGCATGTCGTGGTGACCAGCCGCCATCGGACCGGACTGCCGATGAGTTCCATGCGCGCCCGTGACGAGCTGGTCGAAATCGACACCGCCGCCTTGCGTTTCGACGCCGACGAGGCCGGAAGCTTCCTGGTGGACCTGGGCGGGCTGGAGCTGGATCGCGACGATGTCGAGGACCTCATCGAATCGACCGAGGGCTGGGCTGCCGCGTTGCAGCTGGCGGCGCTCTCGTTGCGTGGCAGCGACGATCCCGGAACGCTCATCGGCCGGCTGACCGGGCGGCACCACGCCATCGGCGAGTATCTGGCCGAGAACGTCTTGGACACACTGGAACCCGGAATCCTGGATTTCCTGGTGGCGACCTCGATCACGGAACGCACCTGCGGCGAGCTGGCGGCGGCGCTGTCCGGCGTGGACGACGGGCGTGCGGTGCTGGAACAGATCGAGCAGCGAGATCTGTTCCTGCGCAGGCTCGACGACGGCGAGTGGTACCGGTATCACCATCTGTTCCAGGATTTCCTGCGGCAGCGGCTGGAACACGGTCCGCCGGAACGGATCACCGAGCTGCACCGGGCCGCGTCGCGCTGGTTCGCCGACCATCGGCACGTCAGCGAGGCGGTGGATCACGCGCTGCTGGCCGGGGACGACGGCCGCGCGGTGGAGATCGTGGAGCAGGACGGGATGGCGCTGCTCGAATACGGGCAGATGGCCAGCCTGATCGGGCTGGTGGGCAAGCTGCCCGCGACGATCATCGAGACGCATCCGCGGTTGCAGCTGGATCTGGCGTGGGCCAATATCCTGCTGCACCGGGCCGAACCGGCCGTACGGGCGCTACGGCTGGTCGAACGACAGCTGGATCGCGGCGGATTCGACGAGGCGAGGGCGGCGGCGCTGCGGGCCGAGGCGGGCGTGGTGCAGGCCGTGGTGACGGTGCGGGGCGATGTGCTGAGCGGCGTCGAGGACATGCTGGCGCCGTGCTTCGCGCGGGCCGACCAGCTGTCGCCGTACGTGGTGGCGATCGGCGCCAATGTCGCCACCTTCGCAGCCGGGTACCGGTGTGATTTCGACGAGGCGCTGCGGATGCAGGAGTGGTCGGCGCCGTATATGCGCCGAAACAAGGGTTTCTACAACAACATTCACGGTCTGTGCTTTCTCGGGACGGCGGCCAGTCTGCGGCTGGACATCCCGCGCGCGGAGCAGTACTTCCGGCGAGCGCTCAAGGTGGCCAAGCACACCGGCGGCACGCACTCCTACGGTGCGCGCCTGGCCGGATCGCTGCTGGGAGAGCTGCTCTACGAGCGCGGGGAGATCGCCGACGCGGAGCGGCTGCTGGACGAGGGCTTCAAGCTCGGGCCGGAGGCCGGGGTGGTCGATTTCAAGCTCGCCCGGTATGTGGTCGGGGCGCGGATCAAGGCGCTGGTCGGCGATCGGGCGGCAGCGATCCGGCGGCTCAACGAGGGGGCGCGGATCGCGCGGGCGATGTCGCTGCCGCGCCTGGCGGCCGAGGTGGAGAACGAGCGGCTGCGGCTGGGGTTGCCGCCGCATCCGGAGTTCGGGCCGCTGCCGGTGGTGGAGTACGAGCGGCGGCGGACGCCGGTCGACGCCATCGACGAATTCACCGTGCTGTACGAGGAATTCACCGCTATCCGGCTGCTGCTCACCCGCGAGGAACCCGAGCAGACGGCGCTGGCGTGCCGGTGGGCGCGGGAATGGGTGGATCGGCTCGAGACGCTCGGCCGTCCCCGCGAACTTCTCAAGGCGCGCCGCATGCTCATCGCCTGTCTGGCCGCTGCGGGACACACCGGCGAGGCGAAGGCGTTGCTGGCCAAGGTGTGTGCGCAATGTGCCGAATTCGGCTCGGTGCGTTACGTGTTGGACGGTGGGCCGCGGGTGGTCGATACCTTGGCGGCACTGCGCGCCGATCAGCGGGCCGGGCGGTGGGATCCCGAATGGCCCGAGGTTCCGGAGGAATTTCTGACCGAGCTGGTCGAGGCGCACGCGGCGCAGACGATGTAGTGGAAGGGGCTCGGGCTGCGATATCGGCGGCGGTGCGGCATGGTGGGGCCGTGCACAGCATCGTCCTCGAGCAAGTTGGTGTGGCCTACGGTGGGCGCACGCTTTTCGCCGGTATCGATCTCACCGTCGTGGCCGGACGGTGCACGGCGGTGGTGGGGCCGAGCGGGGTGGGGAAGACGACCCTGCTGCGGCTGTTCAACCGGCTCGGGGAGCCGGCCGGCGGCCGGATACTGCTCGACGGCGTTCCGATCCATGAGCTCGACGTGCTCGAGCTGCGGCAGCGGGTCGGTCTGGTGCCGCAGCATCCGGTGCTGCTGACCGAGGTCGTGGTCGACGAGGTCCGGGTGGGCCGGCCGTCGCTGTGGGACGAGCAGGTCGGGGCACTGCTCGAGCGCGTCGGCCTGCCCGAGACGTTCGTGCACCGGCGCTGCGCAGAACTGTCCGGCGGCGAGGCGCAGCGCGTATGCCTGGCTCGCGCCCTCGCGGTCCAGCCCGAGGTCCTGCTCCTGGACGAACCCACCTCCGCCCTGGACGAGGCCGCCGCCTCCGTCATCGGCGACCTGCTCCGCGCCCACTGCCGAGCCGGCGGTTCCGCGATCCTCGTCAGCCACGACAGCGTCTTCACCGGCGCGGTAGCCGACGACATTCACCTCCTCGAAAACGGCCACCTCGCCCCCCTCGGCGCCATGGGCCCCACACCCCCGCCGACCCCCACGAACCCCCAAGCGCCCCCGGAGGACCCGCCCACGGCCTCCCACCCCGAAGCCCTGCCGCCCGGTCCGCAGGCATCGTCCGATGCTGGTTCGAAGAATGGATAGTGTTGTGACTGAAGGTCTTTCGGTGCCGGACTGGCCCGGGGTGGCGGCCTCGCTGCTGTTGGTGGCGGTGGCGGCGGGTATCGCGTATCGGCAGCGGTTGCAGATCACGCGGGAGTTGGTGATCGCGGCCGTGCGGGCGGCGGTGCAGTTGGTCGCGGTGGGGGCCGTGCTGCTGGTGCTGTTCCGGCATACCGGGTTGCCGGGGGCGCTGGGGTGGGTGGCGTTGATGGTGGTGATCGCGGGGCAGGTGGCGGGGCGGCGCGGAGCCGGTGTGCCGCATGCGATCCGGGCGGCGACCGTCGGGGTCGCGTTCGGCACCGTGATCACCCTCGGTGCGCTGATCCTGCTCGGGGTGATCTCGACGCAGGCTCGGGTGGTGGTGCCGGTGGGCGGGATGATCGTCTCGGGGGCCATGCAGGCCACGGGGATCGCGCTGCGACGCGTGCACGAGGATGCCCGTGCGGCGCGGCCCGAGGTCGAGGCGCGGCTGTGCCTGGGATTGCCCGCGCGCCAGGCGTTCCTGCCGTACCGGCGCTCGGCGCTGCGGACCGCCCTGGTCCCGGCGATCGACTCGACCAAGGTGGTCGGCCTCATCACCCTGCCCGGCGCCATGACCGGCCTCATCCTCGCGGGCGTCGAGCCGCTGACCGCCATCCGCTACCAGATCGTCGTCATGTACATGCTGCTCGCCGCCGCGGCCCTCGCCGCCCTGGCCGCCGCCCGCGTCGCCGAACACCGCCTGTTCGACGACGCCCAGCGACTGGTGGAACTCCCGGCCTAGTGCCGGGTGGGCCGGTCAGAATGCCGCGACGACGCAGGCCGCGAGGAACACCACCTGGACCAGGGTTCGGAGGGGGAGGGGCATGGTCTTGATGCCGAGGTCGGCGTGGGCGGCTCGGACGTTCGCCGGGAACATCGTGAGCAGCAGGACCGCCAGCAGGATGGCGGCGACCGGGGCGACCGGCGGGATCAGGAGGCCGACGGCTCCGGCGGCCTCGAAAACGCCGGTCAGGGTGACCAGCCCGGCGGGGGCGGGCAGGCGGGTCGGGACCATGGCGATGAGCGCGTCGCGGCGCGGCCGGAGGAAGTGGGCACTCGCGGTGAGCAGGAACATCGCGGCCAGGCCGATGCGGACGGCGTGCGGCCAGGAATCGAGCCAGTCGACCTGGATCCAGCCGGCGAGGCGGGCCAGTCCGGTGACGGCGATGAGAACGATGAGCGGTGCCATCGGGGGCTCCTGAGGGGGTCGAGCCAATCTTGACAGTGGCTAGATTAAGTCCGTCCGAGGAACTTGTCAATGTCTAGATTCTGCGCGACCATCGAGAGGTGACCAAGACCGCCTATCACCACGGCGACCTGCGCACCACGCTGCTGCGGGCCGCCGCCGACCAGATCGCGGCCGAGGGCGTCGACGCGGTCTCGCTGCGGGCCCTCGCCCAGCGGGCCGGGGTCTCGCACGCCGCGCCCGCCCATCACTTCGGTAACCGCCAGGGCCTGCTGACCGCGCTCGCGATCGAGGGATTCGATCTGCTGGCCGAGGAATTACGCGCCGCGGCGGGCGATTTCCGGGACGTGGCGATCGCCTACATCCGCTTCGCCCGGAATCATCCGGGACACTTCGACGTCATGTTCCGACGGGATCTGCTGCGCGGCGACGACGAACGGCTGGCGGCGGCGCGGGCTCGTTCGGGCGCCGAATTGAGTTCGGGCGTAACATATCTGGCCGTCGCGCCGGAGGGGCGCCGAGCGGCGCAGCTGGCGGCCTGGTCGCTCGTGCACGGATTCGCCTCACTGTGGCGCGAAGGCGCGCTGGAGGGTTCGCAACTCGGCGGCGACGACCCCGAGGAACTGGCTCGGCACATGGTCGCCGCCGTCGAATTCGCCGGTGCCGGAAGGGAATAGCCGTCGAGCTCAGTGTCGTAGCGCCGGCGTCACCGTCAGATCCTCGTCGGCCTCCACCCGTGGCCCCCAGAAGTTCAGATGATTCGCCGAATGCCGCAGCGCCGAGGTGCCCGGCAGGATCTCCCGCACCGCGTACTTGTCGTGCGGATAGTTCTGCAGGACGGTGGCCAGCGTCGCGGCGGTGATGCCCGCCTTGCCCACCACCAGCGCCGGCTCCTCGCCCAGTTCGGCGATGACATCGCGCAGCCGCCCGCGCAGCAGGCTGTCGCTGCACTCGGCGATCGTCGCGAACGGATCCCGCAGCGGCAGTTCGATGGCCAGCTCGTAGGCGCGGGCCAGGTAGGTGTCGGCGAGGTCGGCGTCGCCGTAGACGTCGCCGGGCAGGCAGTAGTCGAACCAGTCGACGGTGCCGGTGTCGGTGATCGGATCACCGGAAATGCCCTGTCCGGCCAGCTGATTGCCGAGCGGGAAGGTATGGCCCGGACCGCGGTGCGGCGAGGCGAAGGTGTGTAGCCAGTGGCAGTCGCGCATCCGGTCGCGCAGCGTGCCGGACACCAGTTCCCGCCCGACCAGTGACGCCACCGCGGCCCCCTGCCCGTAGCCGAGTATGCCGAAACCGCCGCGGTGTTCGCGGATCAGCCGGACCAGTTCGCTCACGCCCAGGTCGCGCGCCACCCGGTAGGAAGGTCTTCCCAGGGTGTCGAGCAGGCTGTCGCCCCCGCCGGCGACGGGGCCGAAATTACTCGGATAGTTGAGATAGACGACCTCGAAGACCCGGCGATCCAGCAGATCGGTGACACCCGTGAGCATCCCGATCTCGGTGCGCGGTTCGATCCGCCCGAACTCCTCGGCCGCGGTGACGGCCTCCCAGGTTCCCGGAATGCAGAAAAGTTTGTGCTGTGCCACATTTCGAGGGTGCGCCGTGCACGCCTCCACTGCGCGAGTAGGGCGCTACTCTAATTCGCCTTGTCCATCGTCACCCGCACCGCATCGGTCGAGCGGCCGTCCTTCGCCTGGGCTGCCAGCAGATCGCGGATCTCCCTCAGCAGCTCGGTCTGGGTGGGCTCGACCTTCTTCTTACCGCCGAAGCGCTTCTTGAAGTGGTTCATCGGCAGGATGAGCGCGAAGTACAGCACGGCCGCCACCATCACGAAGTCGACCGCGGCGCTGACGATCGGGCCGATGGCGACGAATGTGGCGGGCTTGCCGGGCACCAGCTGGAAGCCCAGGCCCAGCTGGCCGTTGGTGCCCATGATCGCCAGCAGCGGTTCCACGACTCCCTTGGTGACCGAACTGACCACCGCCGTGAACGCGGTGCCCATGACCACCGCGGTCGCCAGGTCGATGACGTTTCCGCGCATCACGAAGTCTTTGAAACCCTTGAGCATGGCGCGCTGCAACCCCAATCTGAACCGATTACGTTTATCTCGACGGATTCTAACGACCGGCAGCGAACGATCAGCAATCGATCGGCGGCCGGTCCGTCCGGGGGAGATTCTCCCAAAGGTTGCCGTCTCGCGCCGGTCGGCGGGTGTCAGTCCAGGTGGATGGTGATCGTGGCGGCGATCGCGTCGGTGTGCCGGTCCAGCGCCTCGGCGATGATCGGCGCGCGCTGATTGTGCAAGATCCGGTACCGCCGCTTGCGTGGTTCGATGCGCGGCAACAGCACGACCACCTGCACGCCGGGTCCGGTGAGGTCGCGCGCGTAGTCGACGATCGGCTCGACCATGCCGTGATGCGGGCTGGGCAGGACGCGCAGATCGAGTCCGGGATCCCAGGAGTTCCACTGGTCCATCAGTCGGGCGGTGGTGCCGGGATCGATGTCCACCGTGACCGGATGGACCTGGTCGCTCAGGCTCAGCGCGGCGTCGAGCGCCCGGCGGGTGAGCCCGCTGACCGCCACCACCGGCACGACCACGACGGTGCGCTCGGCCGGATCGCGCCGCGGCGCCGGGATCGTCGTGCCCATCCCGAGTTCGGCGGCGACCTGCCGGTAGTAGTGCTCGGTGCGGTCGAACAGCAGCATCAGCGCCGGAATCAGGAACAGCAGCAGCCAGGCGCCGTCGGTGAACCGGCCCAGGAAGAACACCACGGCCGCGATCCCGGTGAGCACCGCGCCGAAGCCGTTGAGCAGGACCTTCCATCCCCAGCGCGGCCCGTGGTCGCGGACCCAGTGCCGCACCAGCCCCGACTGGCTGATGGTGAAACCGATGAACACCCCGATCGCGTACAGCGGCAGCAGCCGGTCCACCCGGGCGTCGACGAGCAGCAGCACCAGCGCCGCCGCGAGGCCGAGGGCCGCGACGCCGAACCGGTACACCGGCCGCTCGGCGCGCAGGGCGAACAGGTGCGGCATGCGATGGTCGTCGGCGAGGCGGCTCAGCAGGACCGGCAGCCCGCCGAAACTGGTATTCGCCGCGAGCCCCAGCACCCCGGCGACGGCCAGGTTGGCGACGTAGAACAGGATCCCGGTGCCGAAGGCGGCGGCCGTCAGCTGCGCGAGCAGGGTGACTCCCTCGCGTGGCAGCACCCGGTGCGTCGCGATGACCTGCGCGACCCCGAGCAGCATCACCGCGAGCAGCAGGCCCATGGCCACCTCGGTGTGCTGCGCGCGCCGCACCGCCGGCGTGCGGAAGGACGGCACGCTGTTGGCCGTCGCCTCCACGCCGGTCACCGACGATCCGCCGGCGGCGAAGGCGCGCAACAGGATCAGCGGGCCGATCACGCCCGGCGCCTCGTGGAAGGTGAGCGGGGTCCCGATGGTGGCGACCGGCTCCGACCGCAGCAGTCCGAGCACGATGACCGCGCCGATCACCACGATGTACAGCACGGCCGGGGCCATCAGCACCTTCGCGGATTCGGCGATGCCGATCAGATTGACGGCCGTGATCACCGCCAGCGCGATCAGCTCGGTGGCCAGCAGATGGTCGGCGATGACAGGGAAGATGCTGCCCAGCGCCGCCGCCCCCGCCGCGAGGCTGACGGCCACGGTCAGCACGTAGTCGATCACCAGTGCCGCCGCCGCCAGCAGGCCGGCGGGCCGCCCGAATTCGCTCTTTGCCACCGCGTAGGACCCGCCGCCGTCCGGGAACGCGGCCACCACCTGCCGGTAGGACACGACCAGCACCAGCAGCAGCACCGTGATCGCGGCCGCGACGGGAACCGTGTAGCGCACGGCGGATTCGCCCGCGGTGACCAGGACGGACACGATCGCCTCGGGTCCGTAGGCGATGCTGGACAGCGCGTCCAGCGACAGCGCGGCGAGGCCGCCGAGGGCGGTGAGCCGGTAGGCGTCGCCGCGGTGGTGGCGGCGCAGCCGGCGGTCCCGGATCCGGACGGTCGGGTCGACGCGATCCGGGCCGCGCGGGTGCGGAGCCCTGCGGATCACGGCCGGTGGGCGGGTCGATCCACGGGTGGTCTCCTTCGAGGCGGCGCGGCGGGCGGTGTGGCCGAAACGCGTCTCAGATTACGGCCGGCCGCCGTCGCCGCCGGTGTTTACCGCGGCGTGGCGCGCTACTGTCGGGCGGGTGGAGATCGATCCGCCGTCCGCGTATCGGGAGCGTCCGTCGGAGGTCGTCGCGGGCGCCGTCGTGTGGTCGCGGAGTATGCCGGCGCGAGATGCCGCGCCGGTGCTGCCGGACGGCTGCATGGATGTGCTGTGGACCGGGGAGCGGCTGGTCGTGGCGGGCCCCGATACGCGCGGCTATGTGCCGGGCGCCGGTATCGGGACGCGGATCTCCGGCATCCGGTTCTATCCCGGCACCGCGCCCGCGCTGCTCGGCGTGCCCGCGCACGAGCTGATCGACAGCCGGGTGCCGCTGACGGAACTGTGGTCCGCGGCGCGCGTGCGGGAACTGACGGGGATGGTGGCGTCGGCGGACGATCCCCTGTCCGGGCTCGAGGAGCTGGCCCGCCGCCGCGCCGCCGAGGTCGCGCCCGCCGATCCGGTGCTGCCGCATATCGTGCGGCGGCTCGAGACCGGCGCCGCCGTGGCGGCCGTGGCCGACGAACTCGGCCTCGGCTCCCGGCGGCTGCACCGGATGTCGTTGTCGGCCTTCGGATACGGGCCCAAGATGCTGGCCCGGGTGCTGCGTATGCAGCGTGCGGTGGCGCTGGCGCGGGGCGGAATCCCGTTCGCGGAGACCGCCTTCCGTGCCGGCTACGCCGATCAGGCCCACCTCGCCCGCGAGGTGCGCGAACTGGCCGGAAAGCCGTTGGGGCAGTTGGTGTCCCGCGACGCTCAGCCCAGCGGCGCGTAGAGATCGACGCCGTTGCCGTCCGGGTCGTGCACGCTGGCGTAGCGCTGCCCCCAGAAGGCGTCGAACGGCTTCAGCTCGCCGTGGTACCCGGCGCCGGTCAGGTCCTCGAATACCGCGTCCACCTCGGCCGGCGTCGCACACTCGAATGCCAGCCCGATGCGTCCCGCGGCGGAGCCGGGTCGCAGGCCCGCGACGATATCGGGGGCGAAGGAGCGGATGTTCTCCTCCGTATCCAGCGTCAGCCGGAAGCCGCCGGGCAGCGAGGCCTCCACGTGCCCGCCGAGATCCTCCCCGAACTCCAGGCCGAGCCGGCGGTAGAAGGCGAGTGCGGCGGCCATATCGGAAACCACCACGCCGATCACATTCAGTCGAACAGTCATGTGCGCCACGATAGAAGCGGGCATTAGTCCAGGTCTTGAACGAATCGGACGGCGCCATCGGGTGCGCTACGGTTGAGGTTCGCATGGTTCGATTCGACCGGCGAAACGGATCCGCGCGATACAGCGATTTGCACATGTCGTGCACGGGGCAATCGGGCAGGAGGGGCGTTGGGGACAGATCAGACATTGCTGCATCGCTTCGTGTTGTCGCAGCTCGCGACGGCGGGCGCCGATCCCGATCGGCTGCTGCGCGAATGCGGCGTCCCGGAGTGGACGCTGTCCGGGCCGGGCGTGCACGTACCCAGTGACACGTTCTCCCGATTATGGGAGGTGGGCGAGCGGACGCTGGACGATCCGGCCGTCGCCCTGCACGTCGCCAGCCAGTACCAACTGCCCGCGCTGCGCCTCTACGACTACCTGTTCGCCAGCTCGCCGACCGTCGGCGCAGGGCTCGCGACCTGCGGGCCGTACGTCACGGCCGTCACCACCAACCACCGCTTCGATCTGGTCGCGGAGAACGACGGCGAGACCTCGCTCTATCTCGACATCATCGACGGCGACGGCCCGGGCCGCGACCACACCCAGATCTGGGGCCTGGTGGCGGTGCTGACCAGGGCCCGCAAGGTCGTGGCGGCGCGCCTGGATCCGATCCGGGTGAGCCTGCGGCAGCGGGCGCCGCGCGACCGCGCCCCGTACATCCAGGCATTCGGCACGCCGGCGATCGAGTTCGGCGCCCCCGTGGACGCGATGACCTTCCGGGCCATCGATATGGAACTCCCGCTGACCACCTCCGACCCGGTGCTCGCGGATGTGCTGCAACCGTTGGCCGCCGCGCTGCCGCCGCCCCCGCCGCTGGATACGGCCTGGCCCGATCGGGTCGGTCGCGCGCTGGCGGAGGCGTTCGAGGAGGGTGAGGTGTCGCTGGAGCGGGTGTCCCGCCGGCTCGCGACCAGCCCGCGCACGCTGCAGCGGCGGCTGGCCGAGGCGGGCACCACGTGGCGGCGGGAATTGGACAGAGCCCGGCTGGCCCGCGCCGAGGCGGCGGGTCCGGTGAGCCGCGAACGGCAGGCGGAGCTGCTCGGCTACTCGGATGCGGGGTCGATGCGCCGGGCGGCACGGCGATGGTCCATGGTCGCGCGTGCCCGCCCCTGCGACGAGGCGAACCGCCGGATCTAGTGGGCACCGTCGGCGTAGCCGCCCCTGACCGCGCACGGCCGGAGCGAATGCGGAGGTACGCCTAGATTTTCAGATTGCTCGCGGCGATGTTCCAGAACGTGCTGCGGTCCAGCGAGCGCAGGTCCCAGCTCTCGGCGATCGCGTGCGAGGCGCTGACGATGGCCTGGACGTCGAAGTCGTCACGGGTGGCGGTGCCCTTCGCCTCCAACTCCGCGATGACATATTCGGTCGCGGTCTCGGCGGTGTTCAACACGGGGTTCTCCAATCGGTCGTCGGTATTCGTACGGTCGATCCCGGATCGTGTGGCCGCGTAAGGCGGTCGCGCGGCGTGCACCGAACCGACACCACGCGGGCGGTTCCTGTCGTCGCGAGCCGAGATGCTTCTGGTGGAGGGGTGAAGCGCTCACGGACGACAGGCACCGGTGCCACGCGGCGGGCACGGTGTCAGTCTTGCGGCCTGCCGGTGGATGGACCAGCGCCGAACACGCCACACTCGGGCAAACGCGCCAATGTTCGTGACGGTCGTGGCGCGGATCGTCGCTGTTCCTCGCGGCGAATGCGAGCTGCCGGCGGCTATCCGGGCGGCGGCGACAGCAAGTCCTCGTAACGATACTCCGTATCTATGGGCGTGCCCGCCGCATGCGCGTCCTCCTCGCGCCTGCGGAGTTCGACCCGGCGGATCTTGCCGGAGATGGTCTTCGGCAGTTCGGCGAATTCGACCCGGCGGACCCGCAGGTACGGCGCCAGGTGATCGCGCGCGTAGGTGAGGATGGCGCGTGCGGTGTCGTCGCCGGGCTCCCATCCGGACGCCAGCGAGACGTACGCCTTCGGGACGGCCAGGCGGGTGTCGTCGGGTTGCGGCACCACCGCGGCCTCCACCACCGCCGGATGTTCGATCAGCACGCTCTCCAGTTCGAACGGCGACACCTTGTAGTCGGAGGATTTGAAGACGTCGTCGGTGCGGCCGATATAGGTGATGTAGCCGTCGGCGTCGCGGCCCGCCACATCGCCGGTGTGGTAGTAGCCGCCCGCCGTGACCGCCGCGTTCCGCTCCGGATCCTCCAGGTAGCCGGTCATGAGACTCACCGGATGCGCGGCCAGGTCCAGGCAGATCTCGCCCTCGTCGGCGAGTTCGCCGGAGACCGGATCGACCAGCACCACCGGCACCCCGGGCGCGGGGCGGCCCATGGATCCGGCCTTGACCGGCTGGCCCGGGGTGTTGCCGACCTGCAGGGTGGTCTCGGTCTGGCCGAAGCCGTCGCGAATGGTGAGGCCCCAGGCCTTTTCGACGCGGGCGATCACATCGGGATTGAGCGGCTCACCGGCGCCGAGGATTTCGCGCAGCGCCTCCGGGCGCTCGCCCAGATCGGCCTGGATCAGCATGCGCCACACCGTCGGCGGCGCGCAGAAAGTGTTGACCCGCGCCCGGTGCAGCTGACCGAGCAGCGCGGCGGCGTCGAAGCGGGCGTAGTTGTAGACGAAGATGGTGGCCTCGGCGATCCACGGCGCGAAGAAGCAGCTCCACGCGTGCTTGGCCCAGCCGGGTGCGCTGATGGCCAGATGCACGTCGCCGGGGCGCAGACCGATCCAGTACATGGTGCTGAGATGGCCGACCGGATAGCTGATCTGGCTGTGCTGCACCATCTTCGGGCGGCTGGTGGTGCCCGAGGTGAAGTACACCAGCAGTTCGTCGGTGACCTCGGTGCGGGCCTCGAACGGTCCGGCGGAGGCGACCGCGTCGGCCTCGGCGTAGTGCCGCCAGCCGGGCGCCGGATCGCCCACGGCGATGCCGGTGTAATCGCCCTCGACCTCCGCGAATTTGGGGGTGTCGGCGGTATTGGCGAGCACGAATCGCACCGCGCCCCGGGAGATCCGGTCGCTCAGATCGGCGGGGCCCAGGGCCGCCGTGGTCGGCATGACGACCGCGCCGAGTTTGGCGATCGCCAGCATCGACTCCCACAGTTCCACCTGATTGCCGAGCATCACCACGACCCGGTCGCCGACGCCCACGCCCAGTTCCGCGAGCCAGGTCGCGACCTGATCGGAGCGGAGCGCCATCTCGTCGAAGCTCACCCGCCGCTCGCGCCCGTCCTCCTCGACGATCCACAGCGCGGTGCGGTCGTTCCCGCGGGCGATGGCGTCGAACCAGTCCGTGGCCCAGTTGAATCGGCCCGTCAGCCGCGGCCATTCGAAACTCGCACGCGCGGCGTCGTAATCGGTTGCCGTCGCGACGAGGTGGTCCCGGGCGGCGCGATACAGCTCGATATTTGCGGTCATTCGGATACTCCTGTCTCGGTCGTGCTGCCGAAAAGCCGCGCGGAGACCTCGCGCATCTCGACCTTGCGGACCTTGCCGGTCACCGTCATCGGGAACTCGTCGACGAGGTGGACGTAGCGGGGGATCTTGAAGTGCGCGAGCTGTCCGGAGCAGAACTCCCGCAGCGTCGCGGCGTCCAGCGGCGGCGCGCCCTCGCGCATACGGATCCAGGCCACCAGCTCCTCGCCGAACTTCGCGTCCGGCACGCCCACCACCTGGGCGTCGAGGATATCGGGGTGGGTGTAGAGGAACTCCTCGATCTCGCGCGGGTAGACGTTCTCGCCGCCGCGGATCACCATGTCCTTGCTGCGGCCCGTGATCGCGACGTAGCCGGCGTCGTCCATGGTGGCCAGGTCGCCGGTGTGCATCCAGCGGCCGGAATCGATGGCGGCGGCGGACTTCTCGGGCTCGTTCCAGTAGCCGAGCATCACCGAGTAGCCGCGGGTGCACAGCTCGCCGGTCGCGCCGCGCGGCACGGTCAGGCCGGTCACCGGATCGATGATCTTGATCTCCAGATGCGGACCGACCCGGCCGACGGTCGCGGTGCGCTGGACGAGGGTGTCGTCGCGGCGCGTCTGGGTCGAGACGGGCGAGGTCTCCGTCATGCCGTAGCAGATGGAGACCTCGGCCATGCCCATCCGCTCGATCACCTGCTTCATCACCTCGACCGGGCACGGCGACCCGGCCATGATCCCGGTGCGCAGCGTGGACAGGTCGTAGGAGTCGAATTCCGGATCGGCCAGCTCCGCGATGAACATGGTCGGCACCCCGTACAGCGACGTACAGCCTTCGGCCGCAACGGTTTCCAGGGTGGCGCGGGGATCGAACGCCGGGGCGGGGATCACCATGGCCGCGCCGTGGCTGGTGGCGGCGAGATTGCCCATCACCATCCCGAAGCAATGGTAGAAGGGGACCGGCAGGCAGATCAGGTCCTGCTCGGTGTAGCCGCAGAGTTCGCCGACGAAGAAGCCGTTGTTGAGGATATTGTGGTGCGAGAGCGTCGCACCCTTCGGGAAACCCGTTGTGCCCGAGGTGTATTGGATATTGATCGGCTCATCGGGGGACAGCGCCGCCTGCGCCGCCGCCAAGTCCGCCGGATCGCCCGCGCGGCCGCCGTCCAGCAGCGCGGTCCACTCGGGGCCGTCCAGGAGCACCACCTGCTCCAGCTGCGGGCACTGCGGGCGGGCCTGCTCGATCATCCCCGCGTAGTCGGAGGTCTTGAACTCCCGCGCCGCGACCAGCAGCCGGACGCCCGCCTGCTCCAGCACGTAGCGCAACTCGTGCGTGCGGTAGGCGGGGTTGATGTTCACCAGGATCGCGCCGATCTTCGCGGTCGCATACTGCACGAGCGTCCACTCGGCGCGGTTCGGCGCCCAGATGCCGACCCGATCGCCCTTGCCGATGCCGCTGGCGAGCAGGCCGAGCGCGACGGCGTTCACTTCCGCGGCGAACTCCCGGTAGGTCCACCGCGCCCCGGCGGCGCGGTCGACGAGCGCGAGCCGATCGCCGTACTCGGCCACGGTCCGATCGAGGTTGTCGCCGATCGTATCGCCGAGTAACGGCACGTCCCAGGCGCCGTGTGTGTAGCTGGCCGACGCGATCCGGCCCATTGTCGAACTCACCCCGATAGGATCCAGCTCACATTCCCCCGCCCGCCACCCCCGGAAAGGGGTACCGACATGAACGTCCTGCGCCCCCGCGACGCCGACGCGTTGCGCGCCGAACTCCGGCAGATCGCGGCCGTCACCCGCATGCCCGTGGTGTTCGGCGGGGAGGTGCACGCGGGGACGCTGGTGCTCAGCGAATTCGTCGGCACGCGCACCAGCGCCATGCGCGGGCTGGCGGTGTCGCCGTCGTCGGGTGTCGGGGGCGCGGCGGTGGCGAGTAAACGGCCCACCTCCGTCGCCGACTACCGGGTGGCCTCCACGATCACCCACCACTACGACGCCCCGGTGCTCACCGAGGGCTTGCGGGCGGTGGTCGGGGTGCCCATCGTGGTCGGGGGAGAGTCGCGCGCGGTGCTCTACGTCGCCAGCCGCGACCCCGGGCCCATCGGCGGCCGCGCGGCGGAACTGGCCGTGCAGGCGAGCCGGCGGCTGTCCGCGGAATTGGCCATTCGCGACGAAGTCGACCGCCGGATACGGCTGCGCGAGGCCGCGGAATCGGCCGAATCCGGCGCACCGATCGCGGATGCCGTTGTGGCCGAACAACTTCGCGATATCCACGCCGAGATGCGCGGCATCGCCCAGACCGTCACCGACGCCGTCGCCCGCACCCGCCTGCGCGACCTCTCCGACCGCCTCACCCGGCTCCTGTCCGCCCCCGACGTCCTCGACAACCCCCCGGCCCTGGCCCCCCGAGAGCTGGACGTCCTGGCCCACATAGCCCTCGGCTGCACCAACGCCGAAGCCGCCCAGCGCCTTTCACTCCGCCCGGAAACGGTCAAGAGTTATCTACGCAGTGCGATGACGAAATTGGGTGCCCACACCCGCCACGAGGCGGTAGTACGGGCACGCCGCGCGGGCCTGCTGCCCTGAAGCCGCCGCTGGATCTAGGCGCGGCGCAGGGCCAGGACCGGGATGGTGCGGATGTCCGCGGTCTTCTCCGCGTACTCCGCGAAGCCCGGGTACCGCCGGGCCTGTTCGGCGTAGATGCGGTCGCGGTCCTCGCCGGTGACCTCGGTGACGGTCACGTCGTACTGCTCGGTGCCGACCTCGACGTTCGCCGTGCCGGCGGCGGTGAGGTTGTAGTACCAATCCGGGTTGGTCGGGGCGCCGGCCTTGGAGGCGAAGATGTAGATCGTGGCCGGGTCCTGCTCGTCCGGCAGGTACATCACCGGCACGATGTGGTCCTGCCCGGACTTGCGGCCGCGGTGGTGGACCAGGACCATCGGGGCGCCTTCGAACGGGCCGCCCACGCGGCCCTCGTTCTCGCGAAACTCGGTGATGATGCCGGTATTCCAGTCGTTGGCACTGCTCACAAGCGCTCTCCTTCGCGGGAAGGGTGCTCGACGGGCCCGGGCGGTGCGCCCGGGCCCGGCTACACCGGGGCTAGCTCTCCGGTTCGATGAGCTGGATGTCCAGCTCGATGGCGATCTTGTCGCTGAGCATAGCGGCGGGGAACGCCGGAGTGATGTCGAACTCGCTGCGCTTGAGGGTTCCGGTCGCGCTGAATCCGGCGTGGCGCTTGCCGTCGCCCTGGAACTCCTGCACGCCGCCCCACTCGACGTCGAGGGTGATGGGCTTGGTCACACCGCCGAACGTGACATCGCCGGTGACCTCGAAGTCCTCGGCCACGCGGACCGGCTCGACGGCCTTGAAGTGCAGGGTGGGACGCTTGTCGACATCCAGCAGGTCGGCGCTGCGGACGTGCTCGTCACGCTGGGCGTTGCCGGTGTCGAACGAGTCCAGGTGGACGGTGGCCTCGATCGTGGCGGCGCCCGACTCGTCGACCTCGAAACCGGTCTGGAAGGTGTTGAAACGGCCGCGGACCTTGGAGATGCCGAGGTAGCGAACCGTGAAGTTGACCGAGGAGTGGGCTGTGTCCAGCGTCCACTGGCCGGTCTTCAGGGTGGTGTCGGAAGAAGTCGTCATGTCAACCAACTTTCCGGACCGTGGTCCGTTTGTCCACACCGCGGCTATCCTGGTACTGGCAGGGCGCGGCTAACGCGACCCGGATCGGACAGGATGGTGACGTGGCACGATCGGAATTCGCGGAGTTTCTCATCGCCCGGCGCGCGCAGTTGCAGCCGGAGGACGTGGGGCTCCCCGCGGGCCGGCGCCGCCGCACACCCGGGCTGCGCCGCGAGGAACTCGCCGCGATCGCGGGTGTGAGCGTCGACTATCTGGCCCGGCTCGAGCAGGGCCGGGACAGCAATCCCTCCATGGCGGTGCTGGGCGCCCTGTCCGAGGCGCTGCGCCTGAACGAGGTCGAGCGGCACCATTTCGCCAAGCTGGCGCTCGGCCTGGAACACGGCGGCTGCCCGTCGCCGGGCCACGCCGAGGAACAGGTCCCCGAGACTTTGCAGGCGGTACTCGACGCGCTGCACCCGACCCCGGCGCTCGTCCTGGGCCGATGGCTGAACATGCTCGCCTGGAACGCCGCCTGGCGTGATTTCGCCGAGCCGCTGGGCATCTTCGACGACGCCGCCGACGGCAATCTCGCCCGCTACGTCTTCGGTCATCCGGCGGCGCGGGAGCGCTGGCAGGACTGGCCGGTCGCCGCGGACATGATGATCTCGGCCCTGCGCGCGGCCCGCTCGACCTGGTCGGACGAGCCGGGCCTCGAGGCCGCGATCGAGACGTTGCAGCAGTATCCGGAGTTCGCCTGCCGCTGGCGCGAGCACCGGGTCGGCGAATTCCGCACGGGCACGGTACATCTCGACCATCCGCAGCGCGGCGAGATCGAGGTCGAGATCGAGACCCTCAACCCCGTGGCCGATCAGACCGTGCAGGTCTGGCTGGTCGACCGCCGCCGGGCGCACGCTCCCGGATTGCGGTTGGTCAACGAGTAGCCGCCGGTTAAGATACCGCCCATGACCTTCTTCCACCTGCGCTGAGGCTCCGCCGGCGCAGCGAGGTTTCCCCTCGCCGGTGATGCGGGACGACGCGGCGTCGTCCCGGGCCTCGGCACGGGAGAAGTGTATTCATGGGCATCCGCCTGGTGGCGCGATGTGTTCGCGGTGTGGAAACCGTTGTGGCACAAGAAATTTTGTGCGAAGAAGTCGGCTCCGTCCTGGAGATCGGCCATCGCGAGGTGGTCTTTCTGCCATCCGGTCCCGGGGCGCTGGACCTGCGGGTCGCGGACGATGTCTTCGCGGTGGCCGCTACCGCGCCCGATCCGGGTTCGGCGCGCGAATCCGTTGCGGCTCTTGCCGATCTGGCCGCCGGACTCGATGCGGCGGAGCTGCTGGATTACCGGAGGGACAGCGGCGGCGGGACCGGATTCGGTGGGGGAGTGGAGGTCTCGGCGTCGTTCCTGGGCCGCCGTAACTTCAGCCGATACGACATCGAGGACGCGGTGGGCGGCGCGCTGGCCCGCCGATTCGGAGTCGAATACCGGTCGCGCCGGGAAGCCGTCCCGCCCGCCGGATACAGCGGGTGGCGGGTGACCCTGGACGGGTCCCGGGCACGCCTGCTGCTCCGGATCGCCGACCGCCCGCTGCACCGGCGGTCGTACAAGAGGAGGACGATCCCCGGCACGTTGCATCCGCCGCTGGCCGCTGCGATGGCGCGGCTGGCCGAAATCCGAAGCGGGGAAAGGGTTCTCGATCCCTGCTGCGGGGCGGGGACGCTGCTGATCGAGGCGGCGCACCTGTGCCCCGACGCGTCCTACCGTGGTCTCGACCGGGACCCGGAGGCGGTGCGGGCCGCGCGGGCCAACGCGACCGGCGGGATCGAGGTGGGGCCGGGCGATGCGGGAGCCCTATCGATGATCGATGCGAGTGTGGATCGGGTGCTCTGCAATCCGGCCTGGGGCGGGCAGGTGCCGCCGAGGGGACGTCTCGCGGGCGATCCGCGGCGGCTGTGGCGGGAAATGCGGCGCGTCCTCGTTCCCGGCGGAACGGCCGTGGTGCTGATCCCCGACACCACCGCGCTCGCCTCCGCCATCGCGGCCGGGCTCGTTCCGGTGCACGTCCAGCAGGTGCGGGTGGCGGGCAAGCAGGCGCATATCGCGCGGTTCCTTGCAGGGTGACGCGACCGAGCAGCGGCCCGCGACCGTATTTGTCGCGGGCCGCTTCCCGAATTACCTGTCGAGTTTGTCCTTCATCTTCCGGCCCGCATCCCGCATGTCGTCGCGTGCGGCCTCGGCTTCGCGCTTCATACCCGCGCCCACCCGGTCCATATCGCGCTTCATCTCGTCCGCCATGCGGTCCACGCCGCGCTCCGTGCGCTGGGCGCCGTCCTTCATGGACTTCTTGCTCTTGTCGGCGATCTGGCCGGGTTTTCGACCCTTGGAACGGTCAGACATTACGAACCTCCGTGATCGGTAGGTCTCCTGTGCTCGTCTGTGCCGTGGAGCGCTGCCGGGCCCGTATGCGGGCGACGCCGGCAACCCCGAATCGTCCGGCAACCATCTGGCCGGTTGCGCATCATTCATCCTGGCCACCCGCGATGCCCCTGTCAATCGAACGCGAGAACCGCCCGGCGCGTACACGGGCCCTCCGGCCAGGGGAGCAGTTACTGTGACGCTAACCCCAGGGGGAGTCGAGCTTGTCCGTACCGCGCTGTTCTCTACCGGATCGGGAGGAAAGCATGACGAGCACGGTGAGCGCGATCGCGCCGCCCACAGCCCCTCCGCCCGTGCCCGCCGCGGAGATCGATGCCGACAGCGTGCGGCAGGTCGTGATCGACGCCGCCCGCGAGATCACCGGGGTGGCGCGCGACGTGTCGGCGCAGGCCAAACTCTCGCGCGGGACCGCGACGCTGTCGCTGCGGCTGCCGATCCACTATCCGATGCCGATCTGGCAGGTCACCACCGTCTGCCGCGACCATGTGCTGCGGCGTATGCGCGAGCGGGTCGGCATCCCCGTGCGACGACTGACCATCGATGTGGCCGGCCTACCCAGGGGAGTGCGGTGAGGCGGCGGCCTACTCGCGCCGTCCCGGCGGCGGCGCTCGCGCTGGCCCTGCTGGCGGTCTGCGTCGTCGTGGCGCTGTCACTGGTCCACAAGCTCACGGGCGCACGGCAGATCGTCTCCTACGACGGTGTCGCCGACCGCCTCCACACGCTGACGTGGGGCAGTTCCTGGGTGGCGGTCGCCGGCGTCGCGGCGGGGGCCGCGGGCCTGGCACTGCTGGCCCTGGCGATCCTGCCGGGCCGCCCCGTCGTCGTGCCGCTCGCCGCGGACGACGAGATCACGGCCGGGGTACTCCGCCGCGGCCTGCGCCACGCGCTACGCGACGCGGCCCAATCCGTGGACGGAGTATCCTCCGCGCGAATCCGCTTGCGCCGCAGGACCGTCCGCGTGACCGCCCGCACTGCCCGCGCCCATCCGGCGGACCTCCCCGACCTCATCCGCACCGCGACGGACGAGCGCCTCACCCGCATCGGACCGCACCCGTCGCCGCGCGTGACGACCCGCCTACGCCACACCCGGAGCCTGCGATGACTACCGGAAAGTGTTCGCCGTCAACGGAAAAGGAACGCGCCGCCCCCGGCCGGGATGCCGTGGAAGACCGGGCGGGTGATGGTGGTCGGATCGTGCTGCGGCGGCGGCCGCCCGCCGGAGTGAATCGGGCCGGGCTCGGGCTGGTGGGCCTGGCGCTGGTCGTGGTCGGCGGGTTCGCGCTGGCGGCGCACTTCGGGCGGCTGCGGTGGGTGGGCGCGGGGTCTCCCGTGTGGGCGGATCGGACGTCACCACCGGCGTGGGTGCTGTGGGCGATCGTGATCGGCGCGGGCGTGGCCGGGCTGGCCTGTCTGCGCTGGGCCATCGCGCAGGTCACGCGGCTGCCGCAGCCGGTCCGGTGGCGTGCCCGCACCCCGGCCGCCGACGACTTCACCCTGCTGTCGGCGACGACCGTCGCCGAGCCGGTCGCTGCGGATCTGCGGAGCTACGAGGGCGTTCACTCGGCCGCGGCCTGGCTGTCCGGGCCGGGGCGCGCACCGGAACTCCATCTCGTGGTCGTCGCCGCGGCCGATACCGATATCCCCGCCCTGCGCCGCCGCATTCGCGAGCACGCCGTCGCGCGGCTGCGGCAGGCGCTGGAGGTCGAGACCGTCGCGGTCACCATGGAAGTGCGGCTGGTCCCTCAGTCGAGCGAACCCAGCACCCGCTCGATATAGGGATTCGCGAACCGGCCCTTCGGATCGAAGCGGCGGCGCACCTCCTGGAACTTCTCCCACTCCGGATAGCGCGGCCGCAGGGTCCGCGCCGTCTGGAAGTGCCGCTTACCCCAGTGCGGACGGCCGTCGAAGGAGTCGAAAACCGCTTCGCACGCACGGAAATACGGTTCGTAGTCCATACCCCGGTACTGATGCACCGCGATGTAGCAGGTATCCCGGCCCCCGGCGGGCGAGAGATACGCGTCGTCGGGAGCGACCCAGCGCACCTCGATCGGCATCGGGGTGTCGAAGCGCCGCGACAGCTCCTTGATCTCGCGGATCGCCGCGACCGAATGTTCCCGCGGGATGGCGTATTCCATCTCCGTGAACCGAATCAGCCTGGGGGAGGCGAAGACCCGGTACGACCGGTCCACCTGACGGCGATAGCTGCCCGCGTAGGCCGCGCCGCGCTGGATCCACGGAATCAGCTGCGGACGGCGGCGGCACAGGCGGGCCAGGGCGTCGAAGGTGTGGTTCGTGACCAGAATGTCGGCGAACCAGTCGACGGCCTTCCCGCGCGGCTGCTCCGGCAGCGCGACCCGGTTGTTGCGCTTGGTCATCGCCAGCGGGCTGTGCGCGAACATGTAGAACTCGAAATGCTCGTTGCCGTCGACATAGTCGTCGAGATCGGCGAGCACCTCGTCCACGGGCACCGGGCGCTCGACCCCCTCCAGCACGAACGACGGCACCAGCTCGAGCGTCACCGCGGTGACCACGCCGAGCGCGCCCACGCTCACCCGCGCCGCGCGCCAGCCCTCGGGATCGGTCCGCTCGTTCAGCTCCACGCGGCTGCCGTCGGCGAGCATCAATTCCACCGAATGCAGTGCGGCCGAGATGTTCTGGAGTTTCGCGCCCGTGCCGTGGGTGGCGGTCGCGGTGGCGCCGGCGATGGTCTGCACATCGATATCGCCCAGATTCGGGAATGCCAGTCCCAGCGGATGCAGCGCGGCGCTGAGCGCGTTCAGCGTGGCCCCGGCCTCCACCCGCACCAGCCCGGCCTCGCGGTCGACCCGCAGAATGCGATCCAGCTTCGACAGATCCAGCAGCAGGCCGTCGGTGAGCGCGGCGTCGGTGAACGAATGGCCCGCACCCGCCACCCGCACGATCCGCCCGGTGACCGCCGCGCGCTCCAGCAGACCGGCCACCTCCCCGGCGGATTCGGGGACGGCGATCTCGGCCGGCGCGCACTGCTGATCCCCGGCCCAGTTCACCCACGAATTGGTCATGTGACCAACTTTACGGGATCGAGTGTGACGGCCGCTACCGGATGCGGATTGTGAAAGTTACTTGCGGCGGCAGGCGAAGGTGTCGGCCTTGGCCTGGTCCACCTCGTCCTCGGTCAGCGCCGGCACCGGGAGCGGCTGCCGCGGCACCGCGTCGGCGCGCACGCCGTCCACCGCGATGGCCAGGTAGCGCCGCCACACCTGGTCGTTGACCGGTTTGGCGAAGGCCGCGATCGACGCGACCATATTGATGATGGCGAAGAAGTCCGAGGCCTCCACGCCCGGGCGCAGCACGCCCGCGGCGTGGGCGCGGGCGATCAGCCGGGTGATCGAGGGCTTGATCCGGTCACGGACGGAGGCGAATCGCTTCATCGCATCGGGCAATTCGAGCATGACCTCGCCGAAGCCGCGGTTCTCGGCGAAGTGCTCGCAGGCCCACTCGAACAGCTCCACCATGCCGGCCCACGGATCGGGATGGTGGGTGGCGCGCTCGGTGGCCTCGGCCATGGCCGCGACGGTCTGCTCGAAGACCTCGAGGATGAGTTCCTGCTTGTTCGCGAAGCGCCGGTACACCGTGCCCACGCCGACGCCGGCCGCCTCGGCGACATCGTCGAGCGTGACCTCCAGTCCGCGTTCGGCGAAGAGTCTGCGCGCGGCCTCGACGATCCGCTGCTGATTGCGTGCGGCGTCGGCGCGCAAACGCCGAGGTGGGGACATGGTGGTGGTGCGATTCACACTGACATCCTACCAAGAATCGGGATTAAGCGGAGGCGTTCTCTCCGTTATGGTGTTAGCTTACAAGGAAGCGGAGGACACTCCTCCGCATACCGTCACCGGACAAGGGGACCCCATGACTACCGCGATCGACCTGGAAAGGGATACGGCGACGACATCGCCGAACGCGGGCCGTCGCGGCTCGCACGCACTGCGCTGGTGGGTACTCGCCGTACTCGCCGTCGCCCAGCTGATGGTCGTCCTCGACGCGACCGTCGTGAATATCGCGCTGCCCGCGGCGCAGCAGGACCTCGGCTTCTCCAACGGAGACCGCCAGTGGGTCGTCACCGGATACGCCCTGGCCTTCGGCAGCCTGCTGCTGCTCGGCGGCCGGCTCAGTGACCTGTTCGGCCGGCGCAACACGTTCATCGTCGGCCTGATCGGCTTCGCCGTGGCCTCCGCGATCGGTGGCGCGGCCAACGGTTTCGAGATGTTGGTCGCCGCGCGTGTCGCACAGGGTGTCTTCGGCGCACTGCTGGCTCCGGCAGCGCTGTCGCTGCTGACCGTGACCTTCACCGAACCGTCGGAACGCGCCAAGGCGTTCGGCATCTTCGGCGCCGTCGCGGGTACCGGCGGTGCGCTCGGCCTGCTGCTCGGCGGCGCGCTGACGGAGTGGGCGTCGTGGCGCTGGGTGATGTACGTCAACCTGATCTTCGCCGCGATCGCGCTGGTCGGCGCGGTCCTGCTGCTGGCCAAGCACGTGACCACCCAGCGGCCCAAGCTCGACATCCCCGGCACGCTGGTGGTGACCGCCGGCCTGTTCGGCATCGTCTACGGCTTCTCGCACGCCGAGTCGCACGGCTGGACCAACGGCCTCACCCTGACGTTCCTGCTCGGCGGCCTCGCGCTGCTGGCGGTGTTCGCCTGGCTGGAGACCCGGGTCGCGCACCCGCTGCTGCCGCTGCGGATCGTGCTCGACCGCACCCGTGGCGGGTCGTACCTGACGATCTTCATCATGGGCATCGGGATGTTCGCGATCTTCCTGTTCCTCACCTACTACATGCAGCTGACGCTGAAGTACTCGCCGATCATGACCGGCGTGGCCTTCCTGCCGATGGTGGCGGGCATGATCGCCTCCTCCACCACGGTGCCCTCGCTGGTGCTGCCCAAGGTGGGCCCGAAGGTCGTGATGAGCGCCGGCTTCCTGATCGCCGCGGTCGGAATGGGCTGGCTCACGCAGATCGGCCTGGACACCGGATACGCTACGCACATCCTGCCGGCGCTGGTCCTGATGGGCCTCGGCCTCGGTGGCGCGATGTCGACCGCCTTCCAGGCCGCGACCGCCGGTGTGCGGCACGAGGACGCGGGCGTCGCCTCGGCGACCATCAACACCAGCCAGCAGGTCGGCGGTTCCATCGGCACCGCGCTGCTGAGCACCATCGCCGCCTCGGCGGCGTCGGACTACCTGTCGACCCGGCAGCCGACCCCGATCGCCGTCGCCCAGTCCGCGATCGAGAGCTACACCACCAGCTTCTGGTGGGCCACGGGAATCTTCGTGGCCGGTGCCGTGCTGATGGCGATCCTGATGCCCAACACGGTCCCCGCGCCCGCCGAGGGCGAGCCGGTGATCGTGCACTGAGTCCCGGTGTGAGACAACTTCATTGAACGACTGTGCCCCGGCCGATCGGCCGGGGCACAGTGCTTTCTCGCCTCTTACTCCTATCCTCCGCCGCGTCATGCCTCTCCTCCGCCGCGTCATGCCTCATTTTTCCGGCGCGCTTTTGGCCGGAATCTCCCGACAGATCCCGGCCAAAAGCGTGCCGGGAAACGAAGGGCAGGCGTGCCGGGAAACGAAGGGCAGGCGTGCCGGGAAACGAAGGGCGGGCGTGCCGGGAAACGAAGGGCGTGATGCTCGTCGTCAGCAGTTACTCGGGGCCGGAAGTCCTGCGAACCGATCACCCAGATACGCAAAGGCATTCACGGAGCCGGGAGCGATCGCCGCGCCGTGGTCCGCCCCCGGGATGATGTCGAACTGCACCGGGGTTCCGGCGGCGCAGTATCGGCCGGCCACATCCCGTGCCAGCCACGGATTCACGACGTCGTTGCCGCCCGCCCACTGGTAGACGGGCACCCGCGGCACGCCCGGATAGGTCTCCAGGCTGTTCTCGTGCAGGATGCGGATCTGGGCCTCGCTGACATCGTTCATGCCGCCGACGAAGTAGTCGGTGAAGCTGCGGTTGGCGGCCGCGCCGATGATCTCGTCGGTGCAGGCGTTGGCGATGCGCCCGCGCAGTTCCTCGCCCGCCGGGTTCATCCGCCCGTCCAGCGACATCACGTCCGGATATTCGCGTTCGAGACCGACGGCGGCCGCGAAACCCAATCCGAACAACGGGTTCGGGGACCCGCCGACATCCAGGGCCAGCTTGCCGATATTCACCGGAACCCCGCCCATGGCCGCGCCGACGATCGGCAGTTCGGGGGCGTACTCCGGCGCCAGCGCGGCCGCGAAGCCGGTCGCCATGCCGCCGCCCGAGTATCCCGCGAGCCCGACGGGCCCGTCGGCCAGCCCGAAACGCCGCGCCGCGCGGATGCCGTCCAGCGTGATCCGTCCGCCGAGCTTCGCCGCGCCGTAGGCGCTGGTCGGGCCGAGGTGATCCGGCACGGCCACCGCCCAGCCGCGGGCCAGCAGCAGGTTCAGCGCCTCCGCCTCGCGCAGCCCGCCGTCGAACAGGCCGTGCGACGGCGCGCATCCCAGCCCGAGCGAATTCACGAACGGCTGGTACGAGACCAGCGGCCGGGCGCCACCGCCCCCGGGAATCAGCACGGTCGTCATCGCCGCGATCGGATCGCCCGCGGAATTCGCCGAGCGGAACAGCAACTGCCACGCGGTCGCGCCCGGATATCCGCTCGCCGGCACCGTGCGGCTGCGCACCACGTCGCCCGGCTGATAGGCCCCGATCTCCGGCGGCGCCGCGTAGAACGGATCCGGTTCGGACACCGGATAGACAGCGGCCCCGGCGGGCGCCGCCCCGAAGCACGTGGCTAGCCCCGATGCCAGTAGCGCCGCCAGAACGATTGCGAGACAGCGATTCGATCGCCGTGTGCGGGTGCCGTGGGAGGTGGAGCCGTGGGGGGACTCGTTCATGACCGGGGTGTCGTACCGAGGCCCGTCGATGTTCCGCGTGCGGGCCCTGGATGGCCGATTTCCCCGCATGCCGCGCGGCGGCCGGATTGACGCCATCATCGCTCCTGGTTCCCAGCGGCCGATCGGCGGATGCGGGCCCGATCGAACCTGCCTGATGTGGATGAAGCCGGATGCTGAGCCAGGCCGCCGCGATCCGGCGTCGGCCGCCGGGCGCCTGCGGGCAAATGATCGGCAAGCGCTCTGGGTACGGTTATTACACCAGTTCGACGCGCGCTCGCGGCGGTGCCCCGCCGGAACCCGGCAGGGACGTCGGCGAGACGCGATCGCCGAGCCGCGGCGCGCCCCGGCACACCGGTGCGTAACACGAGTTCGGCAAGGCTGTACCGCGGCCGGTCACGCGCGGCGGCCGGGCGCCCGGCGCCGCACGGTAGACCTCCCGATCGCCGCTGCGCCCGTCGCGTACCGACGGCCGCGGGATCGCTGGCAGTTAGCATGACTCGACGGATATCGGACTCGGGCAGGAGGGCTACCAGGTGGATTCGCGATCCGGCGACCGGGTGGGCAGCGCCGCCACCGGCCGCGGTGGACGCCCCGCGAGCGCCCCGTCCGGATGCCACGAGTCTTTGCCTGCCACAAGCGAATCCGATACGCTGAACCACTCTCGCGGCGAACGCCGCCGGGCGCCGGGCGCTCGGTCCGGCGCCGGTCTCCGATGCCGAAGGACCGATGCCGCGCAGGTGACGGTGGCCGTGCGGCGGCGGTGTGCTGGGTGGTTTCACCCCCCTCCGACGGGCGCCGCCGAGGTTCGTAAACTGCTCGAATCGGATGTGCCGGGGCGGCGACGTTCGCGAACCCGCGGGGGCTGGTGGTTGCGCTGGGTGAGGTCGTGCTCGGGTCGGCGCGGCGGGATGGACAACGAGACGGCACGACGATTGGGGGCAGGTGATGAGTGAGGCTCCGGAGGATCCGGTGGTGCAGATCGTCACGGAAGCCGATGCGTGGCAGCCCGATCCGCGGTGGCGGCCGGCGGCACGGCTGACGGTACTGCTGGGCGAGGACGACCACTGGAAGCATCGCCCCCGCTACCACGAGATCGTGCGACGCGCCCGGGACACCGGGCTCGCCGGCGCCAGCGTGTGGCGCGGGGTGGAGGGCTACGGCGTCTCCTCCCGCATCCACACCACGCGCATGCTCGACCTGGCCGAGAACCTCCCCGTGATGGTGATGATCGTCGATGACGCGGAGCTGCTACGCCGCTTCGTCTCCGCCAACGCCGAGCTGTTCGACACCGGGACGGTGGCGCTGTCCCCGGTGCAGGTGTGGGACTCCGGGGTGCGGCGATGACGCAGGCCGCTGCCGCCGCGCGGGCGCTCTCCGTCGGTCGTCCGGCGGCTCATCCGGTGTCGGTGCCGTTCGATACGGTATTGCCTCTGGGCAGGCAGTGGGTGCGGTCGTGATCGTGATGACCAGCCGGACGGCACCGATACGGAAGGGAGGCCCGACCATGGCCCATGATCGAGCCGGACGACCGGCACGGGCCACCGATCTGGTAGACCTCCCGCATCTCGTCACGTCCTACTACAGCCGCATCCCCGACCCGTCCGACCCGGCGCAACTGGTGCAGTTCGGCACCTCCGGACACCGCGGATCCAGCCTGGACTCCGCGTTCAACGAGGCGCACATCCTGGCCATCACGCAGGCCATCGTCGAATACCGCGCCACCCGCGGCATCACCGGTCCGGTCTACCTCGCCCGCGATACGCACGCGCTGTCCGAGCCCGCCTGGAGTACGGCGCTCGAGGTGCTGGCCGCCAACGAGGTCACCGCGATCGTCGACGCGCGCGGCCGCTACACGCCCACACCCGCGCTCAGCCACGCCGTGCTGCGGCACAACCGCGGCGGCACCCGGCATCAGGCCGACGGCATCGTCGTCACCCCGTCGCACAACCCCCCGCGCGACGGCGGCTTCAAATACAATCCGCCGCACGGCGGCCCGGCCGACACGGTCGCCACCGACGCGATCGCCGACCGCGCCAACGAGCTGCTGCGCGGCGGCCTGGCCGGGGTCAAGCGCACCACCCTGCAACACGCCCTGACCACGAGCGTCGAGCGCTACGACTATCTCGACCACTACATCGCCGACCTGCCGAGCGTGCTGAATCTGGACGCGGTGCGCGGCGCGGGAATTCGCCTGGGCGCCGATCCGATGGGCGGCGCCAGCGTCGACTACTGGGAGGAGATCGGCCAGCGCTACGACCTCGAACTCGAGGTCGTCAACCCGTTCGTCGACCCCACCTGGCGGTTCATGACGCTGGACAGCGACGGCCAGATCCGCATGGACCCCTCCTCGCGCTACGCCATGGCCTCGCTGGTCGCCATCCGCGACGACTACGACATCTCCACCGGCAACGACGCCGACGCCGACCGCCACGGCGTCGTGACTCCCGATGCCGGGCTGATGAATCCGAACCACTTCCTCGCCGTGGCCATCGAGTACCTGATCGCCAACCGCATGGGCTGGGACGCGCTGACCAAGATCGGCAAGACGGTGGTCACCTCCTCGATGATCGACCGGGTGGTGAGCGTGCTCGGCCGGCAGACCCACGAGGTGCCGGTCGGCTTCAAATGGTTCGTGCCCGGATTGTTCAGCGGCTCTTTGGCTTTCGGCGGCGAGGAGAGCGCGGGCGCGTCCTTCCTGCGGATGGACGGCACGGTGTGGACCACCGACAAGGACGGCATCCTGATGGCGCTGCTGGCCGCCGAGATCACCGCGGTCACGGGGCAGAGCCCGTCCGCGCGCTACGCCGAACTCGAGAAGCGCTACGGCAGCCCGGCCTACGAGCGCATCGACGCCGCCGCCACCGCGCAGCAGAAGGCGCGCCTGGCCGCGCTGACCCCCGACGACATCAGCGCCACCGAGGTGGCCGGCGAGCCCATCACCGGTATCCAGACGCGCGCCCGCGGCAACGGCGCGGCGCTCGGCGGGGTCAAGGTCACCACCGAGAACGCCTGGTTCGCCGCCCGGCCCTCCGGCACCGAGGACAAGTACAAGATCTACGCCGAATCGTTCGAGGGCCCCGACCATCTGGCGCAGGTGCAGGCCGCCGCCGAAGATGTGGTGGGCAGGGCTCTCGGCTGAGCCCTGCCCCGCGCCATCAGTACTCGTCCCGCTTGCGCGGCCAGCCGTCGAAGACGTCGCCGCGCCCGCTCGGCGCGCGGTCCAGCAGTTGCCAGGTCGCGTTGAGCGCGTCGGTGCCGCGGTCGTAGGTGGAGTAGGTGTGGTAGACGACGCCGTCCTTCAGAGCGAAGCAGCTCAGCGCCATCAACTCCATGACGTCGAGCATATTGCCCGGCCGGCGGTCGGTCGGTATGTGCATGATGTCGTAGAAGTCGTCGTTGAATCCGTTGTCGCCCAGCGACACCCATTCGATATCCCAGCCGAAGCGGGCCTTGTAGTCGTTGAGAGTGGACAGCGGCGAGCGGGACGCCAGGATGAACGTCACGTCGCGGTGGGCGAGGTGCTCGACCGCGCCCACGAGGTTGTCGGTCTCGAAGGTGCAGCCCGGGCAGCCCTCGGGGGTCTTGGGGCCGTGCATGAAGTGCCGGATGATCAGCTGCGACCGTCCGTCGAACAATTCCGCGAGCGTCTTGATGCCGTCGTTGGTGTCGAACCGGTAGTCCTTGGTGACCGGCACCCAGGGCAGAGCCTGCCGCTGCCGCGCGATCTCGTCGCTGCGCCGGGTCAGCTCCTTCTCCTGTGCGCGCAGGTCCTCGTACGCCGCCCGCCACTGCTCTCGGGTGCCGGTCGTCGGTGTAGACATGACATCGTCCTTCCGCATGGAGTCTCCTTCACGAATAGGACCGGGTGGACGCGGCGGATTCATCGCTCGCCCCGAATCTCGCGAAGTCGGGGAAGGGGTGGCGGCGTGGTCGGGAAGGGGTGGCGACGAGGCCGGGAAAAGGGTGGCGGTGAGGCCGGGGAACGGGGAGGCGCCGGCGAGGTCCGGGGAAGGAGAAGTCGCGGCCTGGGAAGGGGATATCGCGGCGGTGGGTTGCAGTGAGGCGTGAGCGAATGGCAGGGCAGGTGAGCGGGAGCAGACCGGGACGACTACCGGTGGAGATCTGGGTGTTGATCGGTGCGGCGTTCATCATCGCGCTGGGATTCGGATTGGTCGCGCCGGTGCTGCCGCAGTACGCGCGCAGTTTCGGGGTGGGCGTGGCGGCGGCCTCGGCGATCGTCAGCGCCTTCGCCCTGATGCGGCTGGTGTTCGCACCGGTCAGCGGGCGTCTGGTGCAGCGGCTCGGGGAGCGGTCGGTCTATCTGGGCGGGCTGGTCATCGTGGCCCTGTCGACCGGGGCCTGCGCCTTGGCCCAGGGGTATTGGCAGCTGATCGTGCTGCGGGCGCTCGGCGGCATCGGGTCGACGATGTTCACGGTGTCGTCGCTGGGGCTGGTGATCCGCATGTCGCCCGCCGGGGAGCGCGGGCGCGTGTCGGGGTTGTGGTCCACCGGATTCCTGCTCGGTTCGCTCGGCGGGCCGCTGGTCGGCGGGGCGCTGGCCGGGCTCGGCCTGCGGATGCCGTTCGTGATCTATGCGGCCGCGCTGCTGGCCGCGAGCGCCGTCGTGTTCTGGAGCCTGCGCGGATCGGAACTGGCCGCGCCGGAGGTGCCGGGCGCGGTGCGCGTCATGAGTTTCCGCCAGGCCCTGGGCCGTCCGGCCTACTGGGCCGTGCTGTGGTCCAACTTCGCCAACGGGGCGGCCGTCTTCGGTGTCCGGATGGCGCTGGTTCCGCTGCTGGTGGTGGAGGTTCTCGGCGAATCGGGCGGGGCCGCCGGTGTGGCGCTGACCGCGTTCGCCGCCGGTAACGCCGCGGTGCTGTTCGCCTCGGGAAGGTTATCGGATCGGCTGGGGCGCAAGCCTTTTCTCGTCTCGGGGACGTTGGTGTGCGCGGCCGGCACGGCGGGTCTGGGGCTGGCACCGAATCTGGGCTGGCTGCTGGCGGCGTCGTTCGTGGCCGGGCTCGGCTCCGGCATGTTCACCCCGGCCCAGCAGGCGACCGTCGCCGACATCATCGGACCCGATCGCCGCGGCGGGCCGGTACTGGCCGGCTTCCAGATGGCCGCCGATCTGGGCACCGTGCTCGGACCGATCGCGGTGGGCGCGCTCGCACAACGGCTTTCGTTCGGGTGGGGGCTGGCGGTAACGGGGGCACTGCTCGTGCTGGCGGCCGTCGGGTGGTTGTCGGTGCCCGAACCGATGCGGCGGCGGGCCGTCGTGGACGAGGTGGCCGCGGAGGGCTCCGGCGCGCACTGACGCAGTTCCGGAGCGCACTGACGCACATGGGTCATTCCGGACGTGTCGACACGCCTTCGATTCACCTCGGCGCAGGTGTTTTGGCAGAGTGGACCCGTGAATTCCTCCTCCGGTTCGAAGCACACGCCGCAACCGATGTCCAGCCGCACCAGCTATGCGCTCGGCGCCGTCGCCCTGGTCGTGATCGCGGTGATCGTGGTGCTGTTCGTGCGCTGGAACAGCGACCACAGCCTGAAGGTCCGCGACGACGGATACGGACCGGTGCGCCAACCGGCCGTGCATGCCCTGCTGGACTCCGACGGCGCCATCGTGCTGGGCACGCTCGACGCCAAGAAGACGATCGACGTCTTCGAGGATCCGATGTGCCCCGCCTGCGGTTCGATGGAACATCTCTTCGGCCAGGAGATCGCCCACAAGATCGATGACGGCGCGCTGGCGGTGCGGTACCGCCTGGTGAACTTCCTCGACCCGAAGTCGAGCAGCAAGGACTACTCGACGCGCGCGGTGGCCGCCAACGAATGCGTCGCCGACGCGGGGGACGGGCCGGTCTACTCGAAGTTCCACACCGCCCTGTTCACGACGAAGCAGCCCAGCGAGGGCGGCGACCTCACCAACGATCAGCTCGCCGCCATCGCCAAGGACGCCGGAGCGCCCGACGAGGTGCTGCAGTGCATCACCAAGGGCAATCGGATCGATTCGGCGCGTAACCACGCCGATGCCGCGCTGGCGGCGCTGAAGTCGGCGACGGGTGGCGAGGTCCGGACGCCGACCGTGATTGCCGACGGCAAGGATCTGGATGTCAACGTGCAGGAGTGGGTGGCCAACGTCGCCGGGTGACGGGCGTTTCCGTTGCCCGGGCGGGATCCCCATCCGCCCGGGCCGGAACCCCGGATTGCCCGCGCCGGCTGCGGGACACTCCGCGGGCTACTCGGGGTCGGGCCGCTCGGGCGCGGGCCTTTCGGGCTCGTCGCCGAGCAGGGTCTCGTAGATGCGGTTGCGCGCATCGGCGATGGCGTTGACCGTGTCGCGTAGCTGACGGGCCATGGCGGCATAACCACAGCCGGACTCGGCCTTGTCGAGTTCGGCTTCCAGGCGCTGGCGAATCTTCTCCAGGGCCGCGATGCGTTCGCGTTCCACGCCGACGTCGATGACGGTGGGAGCCGGAGGACGGTCCGGGTGTTCCATGACGTGCCGTGTCCTCGTGGATCGGTGGTGGACCGGGTGTGCCCGGTGGATGACGTTCAGTGGTAGTCCTCGGGTGTCGCCGTCGACAGACCCTGGTGCGCGAGGGCGTGTTCGATCGGATAGGTGAGATCGGCAGCCGCCGGATGGGGCTGCTCGGGAATCGTTGTAGGGGAGGGCCAGTCGAGGACCGGGGCCTCGGTATCGGTGTGCGGGAACAGGTAGCGAGCGCCCTCGCGAACGGTGGTGTGCGCGTCCCCGCCGGGGCTGGTCCAGCGCAGCCGGTCGTCGTCCGGGTGGCGGATGTCCCAGGCCAGGGTTCCCTTGTCCGCCAACGACTTCAGATGTTTGTGGCGGGCGCAGAGCACCGCCAGATTCGCCATGTTGGTCGGACCGCCGCGGCCGGGACGTGCGGCATCGAACGGCTCGGTGTGATCGAGTTCCGACTCCGCCGCGGGCATCGTGCAGCCGGGAAACCGGCACCCGCCGTCGAGTGCGCGGACCTCACGCTCGAGCCACGCCGGCGGATCCTCGGACAGCGCCTCCTCGGTGGTGGTCGGATCCTCGGTGCGCTCCGGAATCACTTGGAAGCGCGCGTATTCGGCGATACTGCGGGCGAGTTCCGCATCGAGCGGGCCGTAACCCGCGAGCAGCGCCGGATGGTCGTGACCGCCCAGCAGCGTATCGACCGGGATGCCGATCTGAATCAGCGGACGGCGCGGCGCGGGGGCCCGCTCGGCCGGGCACCGCTCGCCCCGGCCACACGCACAGCGCAGCCTCCCCGACCCGTCCGCCAGCGCGACGAGCGCGTCGGCTCGCCGCTGCGGCAGTGTCCGCGGATCCTCCTCGCACACTTGCAGACTCATCTCTCGCAGGCGCATGGCGATGGTCTGGGCGCCCGCGGCCGGTAACAGCCCGTCGAATACGGCCATACCGTCCTGGACCGCCTTGATGCGCACATCCCGGTCGGCCTCGCGGCGCTCGCGCCGGCGCTGCTCGCCCTCGGGATCCAGCTTGACCACCCACCGCCGCGCCGTCTGCCGCAGCCGCGCGGGCGTCGACCGGGCCGCCGCCTCGATCAGCTTCTGCTCCAGCTCCGCCAGCACCTCCGGCGGCAGATCGCGCGCGTTGTCCGCGACCACCTGGGCTCGCGCCAGGTCTATCCGGCCGGACGCGAAGGCCGCCCGAGTAGCCGGCAGCACATCCAGAGCCACCCCGATATCGATCAGAGCGGCCGCGACCTGCTCGGAGATCTGCATCGCCGCCGAAGCCTCACTGGCCGCGAACTCACCCCCGCGCGGCTCCCCCCTGCTCTCCGCCTCGTCCCGGCGCCTCCGATACAGCTCCCGCACCGCCAACACCTCCGCTGCCTGCGCGAATGCCGCCGCCCCGTGTGCCCGTCGCAGCGCATCGATCAGCCCCTCGTCACTCATCGTCTGAAGCTCTCCGCCGTCGAACATGTGTTCGAGATTACCCTTCGAACACCAGTTCTACCAGCCCCAGTATCCAGCCGATTTGGTCCCGTGAGCAGCCGTGGTGTAACTTCGTTGAGGCCGAAGGGGAACACCCCGGCGGCCGAAAACTGAACAAGGGGCTATGGCGCAGCTGGTAGCGCACCACACTGGCAGTGTGGGGGTCAGGGGTTCGAGTCCCCTTAGCTCCACAGAAATTACAGGTCAGGCCAGGTTTATAACCTGGCCTGACCTGTACTATTTGGCCCTACCCCACAGCGCGAGATCATCACCGGTGAATGCGACGTCGATATCGTTCGATGTCCCCGGGCAAGCGATTCGCTGCGATCAGGGCCGCCGCGTCCTGATCGGATCAGCTCAGCGCGCCGGCAGCTATGGCCGCAACCACAGTGCACACTCGGTCCCGACCGGCGCCTGAAGCTCTTTTCGACTGCGGCGATGAGTTTTCCGGACCGCCCCCGTCCGTACTGATGAACCCGCCACCAACCCGGCGTGGCCGACCCAGAAGGAACGAGAAATGACCGCCATCACCGCCACCCAGACCACCGCCGCTGTCCGCCCCGGCAAGGTCCGCAACCGCGTCCTGTGGACCCTGCAGATCGTGCTCGGTCTGTTCTTCGTCATCGCCTCCGGCGGCCCGAAGCTCGTCATCCCGCAGACCCTGATGGACAACAACGCCACCGCCTTCTCGATCCCGTTGGCGCTGCTGGTCTTCATCGGTCTCGCCGAGGTCGCGGGCGGGATCGGACTCATGGTGCCCCGCCTGACCGCGGCCGCCGCGACCGGCTTGGCGATCGTCACCTTCCTCGCCGCCGGCTTCAACGCCTTCCTGGCCGACACCCCGGAATTGGCCCCCTTCCCGCTGGCGCTCACCGCGATCTTCGCCTGGATCGCCTACGAACGCCGGGCCTCGATCATCGCCCTGCGCTCGCTGATCAAGCGATGACCCGCGCATGACGCCCGGCTACCGACGGCCCCCAGCCGCCGGTAGCCGCGTTGTGCTTTAGGGGGACGGTCCGGTCGGGTTGGTCGGGCAGTCTTCTCTCCGCGTCGGGTGGTTTGATGCCCCAGGCCGACGCGCAAGGCCCCTGCAATGTTTGGCCCAGTGTCGAAGAAGAGGCCGCTGAGTTGGTTGCACGGCAACGTGATTCACTGATCCCGACCCGGCGCCCGTTCACAACGCGGCGGCGTGGAGTCGTCGGTGCGGTGGGTGCCGGTCGGGTGTCAGCGGTGTAGTCCGTAGGAGCGGGCGGTGACGCGTTCCATCAGGCCGCGGGGGAGTATGCGGTGGAGTGCGAAGGCGGCGGGTGCGTTGCTGCCGACGGCATAGAGCGGGCGGGGGCGTGGCGCCGAGATGGCGGTGAGGATGGTGCGTGCGACTCTGTCCGGTGTGATGCCCGCGGCTTGTTTGCGGTCGAGTGCGGTCATGAAACGTGCGAATTCCGTGGTGTGTGGCGAGCCGTCGGCGAGGTACTTCGTGCGTCGTTCGCGCAGTCCGGAATCGACCTGTCCCGGTTCGACAGTGGTGAGCCAGACCCCGTAGGGCGATTCCTCGAACCGTGCGGCGGTGGCGAATCCGCGCAGTGCGGCTTTGGTGGCGACGTAGGAGGAGCGGTAGGGCAGCGGGAAGCTGGCCAGCATCGAGCCGACCATCACCACCCGCCCGGTGCCGCGATCGCGCATTCCGGGCAGCACCGCGCGTGTGAGTGCGATCGGGCCGAGCACATTGAGCTGGAACAGCCGGGTCACCGCGTCGCCGGGCAGTTCGGCCAGCGGTCCGGCCTGGCTTTCTCCGGCGTTGTTGACCAGGACGTCGACGGTGTCCAGCGTCGAGACGAACCGTTGGACGGACTCGTGGTCGGTCAGGTCCAGGGGCCGGTAGTCGATGCCCGGCAGGCGGTCCGGATCCGGGATCGTGTCCGGGTTGCGGCTGGTCCCGATAACTCGGAAGCCGTGGTCGGCCAGGGCCGCGGCGGTGCCCCGGCCTATTCCCGACGAGGCGCCGGTGACGACGGCGACGCGTGTGGTTGGCATGTCTCTCCTGACGATTCGCTGTTCGGCCGACAGCCACCTACGGCGGCGCGGGCGCGCACAGGCGACGGTATTTCTTGGTGGGGTTCAGCGGAAGCCGGCACGGAACGATTTCAGTCCTTGCAGGCAGTTGTTGTGCAGGGGCTGGGGGTCGGAGACGGAGATGTACTCGATCCGCGGGACCATCGCGTGCAGCAGGGTCTGCATCTCGAGTTTGGCCAGTTGCATGCCGACACAGGTGTGGATGCCGTGCCCCCAGCCCAGAGTGCTTCCGCGGCGGTGCAGGGAGAACTGTTCAGGCCGGTCGAAGTGGCGCTCGTCGCTGTTGGCCGCGGCGTAGATCAGGGCTACGCGCTCACCGGCCCGCAGTGCGACCTCGCCGATGGTGGTGTCGGCGGCGATGGTTCGGGTGAAGGCGCGTACCGGGGAGGCCAGTCGCACCGCCTCGATCACGGCTCGGGGGATGAGGGCGGGATCGGCGCGGATCTGTTCCCACACCTCGGGCTGGGTGCCGAGGCTCCACAACAGGTGCCCGGTCGCCAGGATGGTGGTGTCCAGACTGGGCGCGACGAAGTCGATGATCATGTTCTTGGCTTCGAGCCGGCTGACCTGACCGCGATCTGCGGCGTCGAAGACGCTTGCGGCCCATCCGTGCGGGGTGACGTGTTTCCTGCGTAGCCGCAGGGTGTAGAGGTAGAGCCCCAGGGCGCCGGTGGTGGCTGTCACCGCGCGTGGGTTCGTCGGTCCCAGTCCGTCGAAGGTGGCACGGGCCCAGGTCAGCATCTTCGCCGCACTCACCTGAATTCCGACGAGGTCGGCGACCACCTGGACGGGCAGTCGTGTCGCGAAATCCGCGATTCCGTCGAAGGATTGCCGTTGGCGGAGCCGTGCAACGGTGGCGGCGGCTTCCTGCTCCATCGCCGGCAGTGCGGGGCGGATCGCTCGCGAGGTCAGTGACCGCATGAGGATCGCGCGACGGTGGGTGTGGGCTCGGTCGTCGCTGGCCAGGGTGGTGTAGTGGCCCAACGTGTTGGCGATCGGGTTGGCGGCCACGCCTTTACCGCTGCGGAAGGTGTGATCGTCACGCAACGCCGCGCGGACATCGTCGAATCGCCCCATGGCCCAGAGCCGGTGGCGCGGCATCCATACCAACGGCCCGGCGTCGCGGATCCGCCGGTAAACCGACTGCGGGTCGCTGACGGTCTGCCTACCGTAGAGATCGACATCGACGACGGGCGCGCCACGGTATGTCGAGGGCCGCGACGCGCGGGTGAGCAGCCTGCTCATCGGATCTCCGCGGTTGCCGTGGCCGGGATGTGGCGTCGGCGTGACCGTCGGTGGGTGAGTGTGGTCTGTTCGACCACGGTGAGGTTGTGCGGGTTGTTGTGGTGAGGCCGGAGCCGATCATGGTTCATCGTCGATCGCTTTCGTGAGGGGCTCGCTCGTACGCTGCCGGTGGGGTGGGAGGAGTGTGAGGATGTCTGGTATTCGAAGGCCGGTACGTGCGGTGGCCAGCACTACCCGGTCCGGGCGCAGCAGGACGGCGAACGCGGAATGTGTTGCGAGCCAACGGATCAGGGTGTCGATGCCGCTCCGTGGCCAGTCCACGGCGCTCAGGTCGAGGTGGGTGACCCGGTCCGGGACGGTGCACGAGGGTGGCAGCGATCCCCGTGTCAGGAGCGTGTAGCCGGGGCCGAGTACCTCGTCGAAACGGGCGTTGTCAGGTTCGCGCGCGATGACCGGTTGTGGGCAGATCCGCCCGTTGAGTCGATGCCTGATGCCCCGTCGGCCGACCAGGGGACCGGCCGTGAGCGGCGGTGACACGGTCGTGAGAAGGGCCTTCGACACTCCCGGCACGCGGCAGAGCAGCCCCAGCGAAGCACGTCGCACCGCGGCCGCGCGATCGTGGCCGCCGGTGAGAACCCATCCGACGGCGACGGCCATCCGTACGGTCTTGGTGGCGTGCGGGCGGCGTTCGGCGGGGTAGGTGTCGAGAATCGACTCCGGTGCGGTGCCGTGCAGGACGTCGGCGAGCTTCCAGCTCAGGTTGAACGCGTCCCGTAACCCGGCGCCGAGTCCTTGGCCGATGAACGGCGGGGTCTGGTGTGCGGCGTCGCCCGCGATGAACAGCCTTCCCTTGCGCCACTGTTCGGCGACCCGGGCACGGAAGGTGTACTCGGCATGGCGGACGATTTCCGCTCGGTCGAAGGCGTCCGCGCTCATCCAGGGCCGCAGCAGACGGCGCAGGCTGTCGGCGCCTGCCAGCTCGTCGGCGCGCTCGCCCGGCCCGATCCGGAACTCCCACCGGTATCGGTTCCCGGTAACGGGCATGAAGGTCGCGGCGCGCCGCGGGTCGCAGATTTGCTGGACGCCTTCCCAGACCTCGAGTGGCGCCACGGTACGCACGTCGACAACCAGCCAGTTCTCTTGAAAGTGCAAGTCGCGCAGCCTGGTTCCGATCCGGTCGCGGATCAGGCTGTGCGCGCCGTCGCAGCCGATCACCGCGGCGGCGGTCAGCCGATGGGTTCCGGAATCGGTGGTGTAGCCGACCACCGCGGTGTCGCCGGTGTCGACGGCATCGATCACCTCGCATTCGCGCCGCAGGTCGACGAGCGGGTCGGCGTGGGCGAGGTCGAGCAGGATCGCCTCCAGGTCCGGCTGGTCGAACATGCTCGCCTGGGGAAAACCGTGGGGCCCGTTCATCGAATCGCGCGCGAACTCGGCCATCACCGCGTGGTTGCGGTCGAGCAGGCGCATACCGGGCATGGGACGGCTGATCTCGGCGAATCGCTCGTAGGCTCCGACGGCGGCGAGAATCCGGCAGACCTCATCGTCGGCGTGAACCGCGCGTGGCAGCGGATACGCGGTGCGGTGGCGCTCCAGGACCACGGTGGCGATGCCGTGGCCGGCCAGCAGCAGCGCCGCGGTGAGGCCGACCGGACCGGCGCCGACGATGGCCACCGCGACGTCGACCGAGCCGGCGGATCGGCTCATCGCGAGTGCCGGACGCGGTTGCGCTGGCGGCCCAGGTCGAGGGCGCCGTCGTCGGTGGCGATGCGGGCTTCGACGATGTCGCCGTCGCGGAGGTAGCGGGGGTTGGCTGCCTGTTTCCGGAAGAAGATCTGCCACTTGAGGTGCGGGGGCAGCAGCGCGCCGAGCATTTCGACGGGTTTCGGGGGTGCGGACAGCGCCGTCCCGCCCGGTGTCCCGGTCAGGAGTACGTCGCCGCGGTCGAGGCGCTGGAATCGGCCGAGCTCGCGCAGGGCTCGGATCGGCTCGACGAGCATGTCGTCTCCTACGACACCGTTCTGCCGACGTTCTCCGTTGACCCACAGTTGCAGCCGCAATCGGTGGAACTGCGCCCATTCGGAGCGGTCGAGCAACACCAGTCGCGGGCCGATCGGGGTGAAGCCGGGATAGGACTTCGATTCGTAGAACTGTGTTTTGGGCAGTTGCACGTCGCGGGCGCTGACATCATTGGTGACGATCAGCCCGGCCGCGTAATCGGGCAGGTTCTCGGTGGTGACGGTCGTCCCGACCGGCACCGCGGCGCCGAAGACGATGCCGATCTCGACTTCGTAGTCGAGCAGGCGCACGTGCGCGGGTTTGACGATGTCGTCGTACGGTCCGGAGATCGATCCGGAGGATTTGCGGAAGAACGTGGCCGACACCCGATCGGGATCGATGTTCGACTCGCGGGCGTGACTGGCGAAGTTGACCATCTGAGCCACGACGCGGCACGGTGCGGTCACCGGTGATACCAGCTGTAGTTCCGAGACCGGAGTCCAGTCGGTGGCTGCGCGCGCAGCCCGGATCGCGTCGACGTCACCGAGCAATTCCGCCGTGGTGGCCGCCCGGGTGTCCACAGGCGTGGCGCCTTGCGAGCTTTCGAGGTACCAGTGCGACCGGGTACGGACAATGGTGGTGCTCATGTGCGGGCTACTTTCATCAGTCCGAGCAGGCGCCGGATATCGAACTCGTTCGCTTCGTCGCGCAATGCGGAGAACACGTCGCGCAGCAATTCCGGATCGGGGTTCACCCCGAGGAAGTCACGGGTCACCGGGGGTCCCCATTGCGCCAGGCCGCTGGCGCTCATATGTGTCCAGCCCGCATCGACCGAGGCGTCGAACATGTCGCCGTCGGCGAAGTGCTCGACCATGAAGCGGTCCGGGTCGCGCCAATAGTCGAACAGCTGGCTGCCCTGGATGTGGCGGCCCATACCCCAGGAATGGCGGTAGCCACGCTCGGCGAGATAGGCCCCGCCTGCCGCGATGGAGTCGAGATCGGCAACCTGATACGCGCTGTGGACATATCCCGCCCGCGGGCCCAAAGTCATTGCCAGCGTGTGATGATCGGCCGGGGTGGCCCCTCGATCGCAGCGCATGAACGCCATGGTCGGGCCGCGGTCCCGCTGTCCCGGAAAGTAGAGGAAGTCGCTGACGATCAGGCCCAGGTGATCGAGATACCAGTCCAGGCACTCGAGGAACCGGGGCGTCTCCAGCACCAGATGTCCTAGCCGTTGCACGCGAGCGGGTTCACGAGGTCGGCGCTGGACCGCGTTGATCCGATGCCGCACGGCGCCCAGATTCCAGGTCAGCGGTGGCTGGTCGGGAAGGGCCGGCAGCTCCTGGACATCGGCGACGACCCGCACCAGGTGGCCGCAGGGATCGCGCAGAGTGACCGCCCGGCCACCCAGAATGTCCAGGGGTTCCATCGCACGTCCGGTCGCGGCGGCCAGGCGTGCCAGGTCGGCGCGGTCCGCGGCACGGTAGGCCGCGCCGGCGAATCGGGAGAACGGCGCGCGCCGAACGATCACGCAGACCGAGCCTGCCCAGGTGCCGCGCAGATGCAGCTCGTCCGGTGTGCGGAACACCGTGCTCAGACCGAAGTCGGCGGCGAAACGTTCGGCACCGTCGAGATCGGGCTTGTCGAATTCCAGCCAGGCGATGTCGTCGACCTTGATCACCGGATCCTTCGACCTGTCCGGGTGCTCACCGCTGCGCGCGCCCCACGCACTGTGCAGATCGACGTGCGGATCGTCGTATGCGGGCACTGTCATCGCTGTCCTCCCTTGACCACTGAGGAAATGTTCAGCAATGATGAGCGTGTCCGTCAACAATATTCAGAGTTGGAATGGGATTCAGAGTTGAGAGGGCCTGGCACGTGAATACTCCCGCCCCACGCTCGGACCGCGTCGAACGGAAACGGGCCCGGACCCGGGCGGCGCTGATATCGGCCGCGGTCGAGCTATTGGCCGCCCCGGGAGGTCTCGAGGCCAGCGTCCAGCAGATCACCGACCGCGCGGACGTGGGCGTGGGCTCGTTCTACAACCACTTCACCAGCAAAACCGAACTGTTCGACGCGGCCATCGCCGAGACCCTCGACAGATACGGAGAATTGTTCGACCAGGCCTCGGCGGGAATCGAGGACCCTGCCGAGGTTTTCGCCAACGGCATCCGCATGACCATGCATCTGACGAAAACCCACGCGCAGCTCACCGGGACATTGCTGACCATCGGTTTCCGCTTGATGTCGCCGGATCGGGGCCTCGCGCCCCGAGCCCTGCGAGACCTGCGCCGAGCGGGCGACACCGGCCGCCTGACCATCGGCGACTATCCCGCCGCGCTCGCCTGCACGGCCGGTTCGCTACTCGGCTGCCTGCAGCTTCTCGCCACCGACCCCAGCACCGACATCGATACCTTGGCGGACACCCTCGCGATCAACCTGCTGCGCATGTTCGGGCTCAGCCTGGACGACGCCCGTGCGGTAGCCACGAAACCGCTGAAAATGCCGCCGTTCCCGTCTCGTGCGGCACGGCAAGCATCGCCCCGGTGACTCCGAAGAAGGAGCGCCCAAACCTCCACGCCGACATGCTGTGCCCGCGGTTGCCGACCGCGGCGATCGGTGGTTCACAACGATGGTGGAATCTCGTGGCGCGAGACGATGTCGCCGGTGTTGACAATCATGATGTCGCGGTCTTCTTCGCGCAGGATCTTGACGAATCCGGGGGCCGTCTCGAGCACATATCCCGACACCGCCCCGGTGCGCGTATCGATGTGTTCCAACGGCATCCACGGCACCCGGACCGCGGCCGCGACCAGGAGCGTGGCCAGGATCATCACCGCTCCGGTGCGATGCAGTATCCAGTGTGCGAATCGTTGTCCTCGCGCATTCCGGCGCCCGGCACCCAGCAGCACGAGTAGCGCCGCGGCCACGACGACCGCGCCCAGCAGAATCCACCACGTCCGATAGGTCCACACGAGCGCCAGCGTGGCCACCACGACGATGATCACCATGGCCAGATTGCCCGAATTGCCGGATGTCGGGCGGCCCAGGTGGATCTGATGGATCACCATCACCGGCACGATGAGTGCCAGCGCGACCCCCGTGATGGCCGGATCGGCCATCAGGGTGCCGGCCACCACCGCGGGAGCGTCGCCGATATCGATGGTGCCGGCCACCAGAAACGCGTGTCTCCAGTCGTAATTCGAGACCGCCAGCAAACGCAGAATCATGAACAGCACCGCGCCGCCGGTGACCGACAGCCCCGTCGCCCACGCCGTGCTCGAACGCTGCGACCCCGCTGCTACCGAGTCCTCGGACGGATCCATCCAGGCAGACTATGCCCCGCGACCGGCAAACCCGCGCATCCACCGCCGACACCGAGCCCCAACCGGTATTCGCCGAAGCCTCGAGGTCCGTGACACCGGCGGCCGGCTGCACAGGCAATCACTTCGGAGCGACCAGCTCCAGCGCGATATTGTCCGGATCTCGGAACTCGAGGATGTAGCTGTGGCCGATGTCTTTGATGTCCTCGCGTTCAGCTCCGCAGGCATCGAGGTGCGCCGCAGCAGCTTCCAGTTCGGCGAGCGAACCGACCGAGAACGCGAGGTGGTCGAGACCGACACGGTTTTCGTCGAATCGATCCGTTCCTACGGGGCGCAGCCCGATCCGTCCGTGTTTCATCTGGTAGATCACCCCGCCGTAGAGGAAGCTGAGTCGCCGGCGCGTTTCGTCGTCGGCGTCGGCCGGAACCTCCAGCAGGACGGGCCATCCGAAAACCTTCTCGTAGAACGCCCTCGACCGCCCGATGTCCTGCACGGTCAGTCGGATGTGCGCAACGGAATCCACAGAGATCGACATGCGACCGATGCTGGCACGGCTACGCCTTACCCGCTGGTTCGGGTCGCCCGCCATTCGGCGTTACCGCGCGGTCGGGCTGACCCGCTGTGCGGTTGCGTTGCAGCTGAACATAATTCGCCTGGATGGCAGGCTCCACCTATGCGCCCGTGGTGGGGGCTGCGTTAAGGCTCTCCCAAGTGGATCGTCAGGAGGTTCGTCGATGATGGCGGCACCGGCAAGCTCGTTCGGATGTCCGTCAGAAGAGGAATACGCGCGTGAAACGTCCTGACATCGCAGCACTCCGCCGCAGGTTCGGTTCGTGGCTCCGGCCGCGCAGGATTGTGCGGGTCACGGGCGTTGTGGTGCTCGTGGCCGCCACGGTGGTGCTGGGCTCGATCGTCTGGATTCGGTGGCAGGCCAAGGGCGGTGAGTATTCCGCCGAATCCGTCCCGGCGGCCGACGTGGCACTGATTCCCGGCGCCCAGGTGTACGCCGACGGCAAGCCGTCCCCGTATCTGGCCGCGCGCCTCGATCTCGGCGCCCGCCTGCTCGCCGACGGCAAGGTGAAGGCCCTGCTGCTCAGCGGCGACAACGGCCGGGCCGAGTACGACGAGCCGACCGCCATGCGTACCTATCTGCTGAACAAGGGCGTGCCCGCCGAGAAGATCGCCCTGGACTACGCCGGTTTCAGTACCTACGAGACCTGTGTGCGTGCCTCCCGCGTCTTCGGCGTGCGCGCCGCGATCGTGGTCACCCAGGATTTCAGCCTGCCCCGCACCGTCGCTCTCTGCCGCGCCGCCGACATCGAAACCTTCGGTGTCGCCGACACCGCCCAGCCCCATAACCGGACCTACGACAAATGCTGGCTGCGCGACCAAATCGCCGCCACCAAGGCAACTTTCGACATACTCACCCGCCCCGATCCGACATTCCTCGGCAACGAGGAAACCACCGTACGCGACGCGATGAGCGGCCCCGTGCAACCCCCGCCGCGCTGACAGCGACCAACAAGATCGCTGATCCCGAATATGAGACTGTCGTTATCTCTGTAGGAGAGTGCTATTCTCGTCAACATCTGCGGAGAGTTGTCGGGCTCCGGAGCGGCTGGGTGAAAGGATGAGAGACATTGAGTAACGCCATCGACGTCGATCCCACGGTCGAAAGCTCCAGCTCGGGGGTCATTCCGGTGTTCGACCCGTCCACCGAGGAGCAGATCGCGGAGGTCGCCGATTCCGATCAGGCGACCGTCGACGCGGCGGTGGCCCGGGCGCGTGAGACCTTCGAGTCGGGCGCCTGGCGCAAGCTGCCCGCCGCGCACCGCGCGGAGGTGCTCTTCCGCGCCGCCGAGATCATCCGGGGCCGCATCGATGAGATCGCCGAGATCGAGGCCCGCGACAACGGGATGAACGCGATGGCCGCGCGGCAGATCATCAAGGTGTCGCTCGAGATGCTGGTGTACTACGCGGGCTGGGTCGGCAAGATCCACGGCGAGTCGAGCCACCTCGTATCCGACGGTCTGCTCGGCGAATTCGAGACGTACCACACCTTCACCCAGTACGAGCCGGTCGGCGTCGTGGGCCTCATCATCCCGTGGAACGGGCCGTTCTTCGTCGCGATGCTCAAGGTCGCGCCGGCCCTCGCGGCCGGGTGCAGCTGCGTTCTCAAGCCCGCCGAGGAGACGCCGCTCAGCGCGCTGAAGCTGGAGGAGATCTTCCGCGAGGCGGGTCTGCCCGACGGCGTCCTGAATGTCGTCACCGGCTACGGCGAGACCACGGGCGCTGCGCTCACCGCGCATCCGGACGTCGACAAGATCGCGTTCACCGGGTCCACCGAGGTCGGCAAGCTGATCGTCAAGGCGGCCGCCGGCAACCTCAAGCGGCTGACCCTCGAACTCGGCGGCAAGTCGCCGCTGATCATGTTCGACGACGCCGATCTGGACAAGGCGATCATGGGTGCCGGCATGGGCCTGCTCGCCGGCTCGGGGCAGAACTGCTCCTGCACCTCGCGCATCTACGTGCAGCGCGGCATCTACGACCGGGTCGTGGAGGGCCTGGCCGCCTTCGCCAAGATGCTGCCGATGGGCGGCAGCGACGATCCCAACTCGGTCCTGGGACCGCTGATCAGCGAGAAGCAACGCCAACGGGTCGAAGGCATCGTGAACGACGGCGTGGCCGGCGGTGCCGAGATCGTGACCGGCGGCAAGCCGATGGACCGCCGCGGCTACTTCTACGAGGCCACGATCGTCACCGGCACCACCCCCGATATGCGCCTGATCCGCGAGGAGATCTTCGGCCCGGTCGGCTCGGTGATCCCCTTCGACGACGAGGACGAGGTGATCGCCGCCGCGAACGACACCCACTACGGCCTCGCCGGCTCCATCTGGACCGAAAACCTCGGCCGCGCCCACCGCGTCGTCAACGAACTACGCGCAGGCCAGATCTGGGTCAACTCCGCCCTGGCCGCCGACCCCTCCATGCCCATCTGCGGCCACAAACAGTCCGGGTGGGGCGGGGAGCGAGGCAAGAAGGGGCTGGAGTCCTACTTCAACATCAAGTCGGTGTACATCGGCCACTGAACGCGCGCGAACCTGCGGATAGCGGCGGGTTTCGGGCGCCGAATTCGTCCGCTGATGCCCGACGGCTGCCTGTAGGTAGGACGGCGCGCGCCGGTTAGCCCGTGATCGCCATCCCGGTCAGCACCTGGACGGAGTTCCTAACGGTTATGGCGCGGTATGCCGAATCACGCTCGGAACTCGGCATCCCGGTTATGGAAACCGACTGGTCACCGACCTGCACATAGCCTAGAAAACGAGCAGTCGCCAAGCGCGGCGACCGAGGGCGAGTCATCGCCTACTCACACTGTCGAGGTCGAGGAAGCCCCGACTCATGGCTGATGGCCGCCACGGCAGAGGCAATAGCGTTCCGTGGCGGCCCGACGCGGTCGCAACAATTACGGCACGGAGACTGCGGTCAACCCCAGCTGTGTTTTGACCTTCTCGGCTGCCTCGCGAACTGGTCCGCGCTGGGTTGCGATCTTGCCCTCCGACGAAACGATGCTGTTTCGCCAAATCGACGCTCCACGTCGCCAGTCGATCTCGGCAGCCAAGCGCTCGTACTGTGTCAGCCGCCAGTCGAGGTCAGGGCTCTTCCGGATCTCGTAAGCAACGCGGCCGATGACGACCAGACCGGTCGCGGTCATATTGATGTACTTGTCGCGGAAGTCCGCGACCCGGTTCGCTGGTCCGCCAGTGGTGGGCAGTTCGCAGATTGCCTGCCAGGGATCCATACGCGCGGATAGAGTTTCGACGAGAGTAACTGTGTCGGTGACGAATTCGTCCTGAGAGTCCTTGTCGCCGATCAGCTGCATGCTTTGCCGAGCAACAGATTCTTCGGAGAGTGCGTAATCGGCGAACAACAGCTCCTTTACGAACTGCCGGACTTGGTTGAGGAGAAACACCGATTGCGAAGCTTTGGGTAGAGCTTTCGACGTGGCATCCACACGCCCTTTGAACAACCGGGTGCGGTCGACGATGCTTGCCAGCACACCGTTGATTGGCTCGCGAGTGTTGTAAACCGCCAGCAAGCTCGCCGGTATTTGCTTCGTTTGGGCAGCGTCGGCAAAGTCCTGATGAATACGCCGGAGGTCGGATTCGACCACGATAAGGACCGCTAGGCTGTCTTCTTCGAACCCGTCCTCCAAGTCGACCAGCCCGGTAATCGCCGATCTGCCGACGCCGTGCCCCTTGATCGCAGCGATGCGATGCTGGCCGTCGGTTACATGGAAGCGCACGCTGTCGTCTATGACCATAAAACCCAAGCGATTCTTGAAGTTTCCACGTGGCACATGCAATGCGGGTAGCTCCCGAGCATTCAAGGTTACCGGCGGCAGAATATAACTATCACTGTTCTCCCGGACATAGCTGTTGATGCTCTTGACGTGGTCAGGCATCAACGGCCGGTTACTCATGCTCGCCGGATCGCCGCCTTTGGCAACAGATTCCGCGACTACCTGACGGGCCAGGAAAGAGAACGGGAACGATGTGGCGATCATGGTGCGACGTCCCTGCTCGAACACTGTGCACGGAAAAACTCGAGCACCCGATGCTGCTGCATCGTCGCCAGCAGCGCGGAGGGCCTCGTCGAGTCCGTTGTGTTCGTTGATTCCCATATTCTTCACTGACATGAGGTTTCCCTTCGGAAGAGGTGTTTAAGGTTGTCGTTGGGTACGCCTGCCGCCGTGACTCCGGCGGTGAGCAACTAGCTTCTGGTTCAACAGTTCTGAGTGATCAGCTGGCGTTCGACCGGCAGTGCGCGTCGACGGCGGCGGTGAGCACGAGGTACGGATACCTGACAGAATTGCGCCAGTTCTCAGCCACGTGGATGCGATTAGAGGTTATTTCCTGTAAGTGCCGCCGTAGCTGTCGACGAGTCCCGTGGTGCAATGTGTGCTGGGATGGATGTCGACGCCGACTAGGTAGGTGCAGTTACTAGGGATGGTGGTAGCGGTTCCGCGTGTACGGTTTCCGCTGAGGCGGGCCCACGGTGGGGAGGGCGTCGGCGAGGGCACAGGTGAGCGGGGCGGAGCCTATGGTTCTGCGATTCATTCTTAGTCCTCATCTGCAATATTTGCGGCAGGAGATTTTTAGCCAGATATTCGTAGCTCGGTAGGGCATTTCGTCCCTGCAGAGCCCCCTAACGGCGTGAGCCTCGGTTGGGCTTCGGACCAGACAATGCGATTGCTATTAGTTCGCTATCGGGGGTGTGGGGGTATCGTCGAAGGCGGTCGGGGCACACCCCGTACAGCGTGGACGGAAGCTCGACGGCACTAGGGTTGGAGGGCAGATGTTGCATACCGACGTACCTACTCGGGGTGAGGTGCGGGGGCTGGTGGGGGAGGGGGATCCGTGGAGTGTGTCGATTTATACGGCTACCGAGGGGGATGAGGCTTCGCCGGATGGTAGCCGGATTGCGTTTTCGAATCAGGTTCGGGAGGCGCTCGAGCGGGTGGGGGATCGGGGGGCTCGGGAGGCTTTGGAGGAGGAGTTCGACGATCTGATCGATGACGAGGACTTCTGGCGGTTTCAGTCGAATACGCTTGTGGTGCTTGCTACTCCGGCTCGGGTGCGGACGTATCGGGTGCCTAATCGGCTGCCCGAGGGGGTGTTCGTGGGGGATCGGTTTCACATCAAGCCGTTGTTGCGGGCGACCACGTTTCCGCAGACGGCGTTCGTGTTGGCGCTGGCGGAGGGGTCGGTGCGGCTGGTCGAGGTCGACGCGGACGGCGGGGCCGAGGAGTTTCGGGTGCCGGGGATGCCGGAGAGTGCGGCCGATCATGCGCGGAAGGCGTCGTTGAGCGGGCGGGCGCCGAAGGGGCGGATTCAGGGGACCGAGGGGCGCAAGTTGCGGGTGCGGCAGTACGCGCGGGCCATCGATCGGCAGCTCAGGGATGTTCTGACCGGGCGGGACGTGCCGTTGATCCTGGCCGCGGCCGAACCGATCGGCTCCCTCTACCGCTCGGTCAACAGCTATCCGACGCTGCTGGCGGAATCACTGCCGGGTAATCCGGAGGAGCTGTCGGATGCCGAGTTGGGCGCGCGGGCGCGGACGGTTCTCGACGAGTACTACGCCGGTGAACTCGCCGATCTGCGCGAGCTGTTCGACCGTCGACGCGGCGAAGGCCGGGCCGCCACCGACCTCTCGGACATCGCGCGCGCCGCGACCTACGGCATGGTCGATACGCTGCTCGCGGATATCGACGTGACCGTGGCGGGTTCCATCTCCGAGGGCGGCGAGGTCACCTTCGCCGACGAATCCGAGGCGGGCGTCCCCGGCGTGGTGGACGAGATCTGCCGCCGCGTCATCCAGGCCGACGGCCGGGTCGTCGCGGTCCGGGCCGACGATATGCCCGACGGCGCCGCCGCCGCGGCAATCCTGCGCTACACGCTGTAGCCGAAAACTCGGTACGGCAACGCTGACGGGTCCGCCGGGGCAGCCGCTGGCTAAGCGGACTCCAGGCTGGCCGATGCGGGCGGTGTGGGCAGCGGCGGCAGTTCGGTGCGCGAAACCTGGTGGCGCTCATGCCATTCGGCTACCGTGTCGCGGACATCGCGCAGGACGTCGTGCAGGGCGTTGTCGTGACCACGATGAAAGAGCGCGCGAGACGCGAAGAGCGCCCGCTGCGGCAGAGTGAGGATGTCCCCGGGGGCGCGCACCCGGGACATGACCTCCATGACCGCGCAGGACAGCGCGGGATCGGTGGCCGCCGCGCGGTACAGCTCGATCTCGAGGGGGGACATCGGCTCGGCCCGGGCGAGGTGGTTCGTCCACTGGTAGACCTCGAGGCAGTCGAGTTCGCGCCGGCGCTCCCAGGCGTAGAGGGCCCGGTCGAGGGCCGCCGGATCGTCGAGCACCGGGGCCACGGCCTCGCCGAGCAGGCGGCCGTAGCGCAGCGCGTCGCGGATTCCCTGCGCGGTCACCGGATCCTTGAAATGTCCCGCGTCGCCGGGCAATGCCCAGCCGGGGCCGGTGGAGCGGCGGAAGTACGAGACGATGTCGACCGCGGATCGGACCCGGCCGCGCAGCGTGCACCCGCCCAATCGTGCTGCGAGACCCGGAATTTCGGCGATCATCGCCCGATACGCCGATTCGGAACGGTCGACCGGCCGCGACACCGGCGGCTGGATCAGGCACAGCAGCAGTCCGTCGTCGCACGGGAACGCGGTGCCGAGCGAGTCTCCCTCGCGCCACTGCGCCGCGGTGTCCCGCCATTCGGCGCGGGTGTCCTCCCAGTACGCGTAGTAGCAGGCCCGGCCGCTCGGGGCCGAACGATACGGGTCGAGCACGCCGACCTGCCGCGCCACCGTGCTACGCCGCCCGTCCGCGCCCACGACCAGCGGAGCCCGGAGTTCGCGGGTGCCCTCGCGGTCGGTGTAGCGAACCCCGGCTACCCGGCCGTTCTGCCACAGCAACTCCGTCACCCGGCACTTCTCGCGCAGGTCCGCGCCGGCGTCCCGGGCGTTGGCCACGAGCGCGGCGTCGAGCCCGGTGCGCCGCACACACATCGCGTAATCGATTCCGTCGTACGCGCTGAACGGCGAGCGCACCTCGACACCGGCCCCGGCCGCGAATCCGATGGGGAGGGCGGGCGCACCGAGCGCGCGCACCCTGCCGAGCGCGCCCAGCGCCTCGACCTCGGCCACGCCCGCGGGCCACAGCAGGTGGGTGGACAGGGTATCGGAGGGGAAGGCGGCGCTGTCCAGCCCGACGACCCGCCGCCCCGCCCGGGCCAGCGTCGTCGCCACAGCCGTTCCGGCGCAACGGGTTCCGACGACGACGGCGTCGGCGTATTCGGTCGGCATGGGGCGCTCCAATGATGGGACAGTGTGATCGGACACTATGTCCTATCAATAGCTTCGAACCTCCGGCCCGGACTGTCAAGCGAGGGCGCGATCCAGCCGGAGGACGGACGGTCCTGCGGCACAATGGGCCGCATGAGCGTGATTCGCGGGATGGCTGTCCGATGCCGTCGCTGACCAGGACACCCAAGCGCGACCAGGCCCGGCGGGACGAACGCCGCGAGGCGGTCGAACTCCGCGTCCTGCGGGCGCTCGACACCCTGCTCGCCGCGGGCACGCCGTTCACCGAACTCGCGGTGCAGCGGATCTCGTCCGAGGCCGGTATCGCACGCTCGACGTTCTACCGGTACTTCCCCGACAAGAGCCGGTTGCTCATCCGGATGGCCGAACTGGCCACCGCGGATCAGTTCCGCGCGGCCGAGGACTGGTGGTCGCAGTCGCACGCCGATGGCGAGGCGGGGGTGGTCGCGGCCATGCGGGCTATGATCGCCGGCTCCCGCAACCATCACATGCTGATGCGCGCCCTGCTGGAGGCCGCGGCCTACGACCCCGATGTCGGCACCTACTGGCAGGGCCGCATGGAAGGTTTCGTCGGCCTCGTCCGGGCCCGGCTCGAGCGCGACGCCGCCTCCGGGCATGTCGATCCCACCCTCGACCTCACCTCGATCGCGATCGTGCTGACCTGCATGGTGGAGCGATCCATCGACTTCCTGCTCACCACGACCACACCGATCGACGACGAGCAGATGGCCCGCTCGCTCGGCCGCGCCATCTGGTCGACCGTGAACAGCGGCGCCCCGGTGCCCGCCGATTCGCCCTGAGCACAATCAGGTATCCCGCCGCATCGTCAATCTTCCAAAACAACGAGCGATCGCTTCGGTGGCGAATCCTTCCGGCCGATAGTAGACGGACGATTTCCTGCGCGGCGTGGCGAGCACTTCTCCAGTAATTCCGGATGCGCGGTCGCCGCGGCAGCGGAGAGGAGTGGCCATGCATCGCGCCGACACGTATTCGGTGACGCCCGAGCTGATCCGGGAATTCAGCCGGACGATCGGCGAAGTCCATTACCCGGTCCTGGTGGCGCCACCGACCTTCGCCATTCTGCCGTGGCTGCACGCCCACCGGACGGCGTTGCGCGCCTTCGGTTTCACCCGCCGGCTGCCGCGCGTCCTGCACACCGGTCAGACCCTGAGTATCGGCAGGCTGATCACCGCCGGTGACGTGCTGACCACGAGCATCCACCTCGATTCGGTGCGCCGCTTCCCCGATTACGACATGCTCACGGTCGGCACCGTCCTCACCGACCACGCCGGGAAGGTCGTCCAGACCGGAACCAGCACGCTGCTCGCGGCGACCGATCCGGCCGTCGCCCGCGCCGCGCCGTCATACCTCGACGGCCGGTTGCGGCCGGGCCCGATCGGGCCGCTCCATCACGGTTCCGCGCTGTCGGGCGCGGCACGCCGAAACCTGGATCCCGCTGTCGATTTCGACGAGATCGAGGTCGGCACGCCGTTACCGCCGCGCTCGATGGTGGTCCGGCAGGAGGACCTGGCGACCTACGCGGAGATGACGGCGAATCTGTTCGAGAGCGGCGGTTCCCGATCCGAGGCCGCGGCGCAGGCGTCGATCGGTACCGCACCCGGAATGTTGCGCCTCGCCTGGCTGGCGCAATTCGTCACCTCGTGGATCGGCGATCCGGGCGCAATCACCGGATATCGCGCCGATTTCAGCCATTTCTGCGGACCGGCATTCCGGAGCAGCGAGATCGAATTCGGCGGGCGGGTGACAGCGGTGGACCGGACGCACCGCACGGGAGTCGTCACCGTCGACGCGCTGTGCCGCGGGCGGCGACTGTTCTCCGGGGCGACGGCACAGGTCAGCTTCCCGCCGCGACCGAGCGGCCCCGGCCTCATCCCCGGGCCGCTCGGTTCTTCGTTCTGGGGGCGCTGCCGATGATCCCGAGGACCACGTCGGTGTAGAGGTGCAGGCCGGGGTCCAGCGGGGGGAGATCGGCGTCGCGGGCGGCGACGGTCGCGGCCGGGCCGCCGGGCAGGCGCGCGTCGGGGTCGACGAGTTGTTGTGCGTCCCTGAGTATTCGGGTGATCTGCGTCCACGACGAGCCCGTCAATACCGTGGGCACGGGTGCGGGCGGTGTGCCGTCGACCATGAAGTCCTCCCACTCCATCAGGTCGAAGAGGAACTGGCCGCCCTTGAACACCGGCCACCGCGAGGCCGTATCGATCAGGCGCGCGGCGCGATTCGGGTGCCGCTGCCGCAGCGCCGCGCCCCGCCGGGCGAGCGTGCACAGGATGGCCCGCAGCCACTCGTTGCCCTCCGTCAGCAGCGCCAGCAGGTCGTCGTCACGGCGCTCGGACTCCTCGGCGCGGGTCACAGCGGTCTCGTCACGACGTAGTTCGCGATCTGCCGCAGCACGCCCTTGCCCTCGTTCTCGGGGAGGAACGCGAGATCGGCCTCGAAGCGCGCCGTTCCGCGCCGCGCGAGGGTATCGGCGACGTCGAGGGCGTACTCGATGGAGCCGTGGCGGTGCATGGTGTGCAGGATCCGCTCGGCGTCGTCTTGGCTCCTGCCGTCGCGTTGGAGTGCCAGTAATTCCCTGAGCCACAGGCGGTCTCGCTCCGGAGCGGTGCGCATGAGGTGGATCAGCATGACGGTGCGCTTACCCTCGAGGAGGTCGCCGAGCGGCTCCTTGCCGTACAGTTCCTCCTCGCCGACGAGGTTCAGCACGTCGTCCTGGATCTGGAAGGCGATCCCGACCCAGCGGAACGCCTCGTTCAGGGCGTCGAGCCGGGCGGGCGCGGTCTCGCCCGCGCACACGGCGCCGAGGCGGCACGGGGAGATGCAGGTGTACCAGCCCGTCTTCTTGGTGCTCATGTCGTAGTAGGCGCGGTCGGCGCGGGGCACCGTGTTGCGGCGGATCCAATCCAGTTCCACGGCTTGCCCTTCGACGGTTTCGCGGCACATGTGCAGCACCTCGTGGATCAGGCCGAGCGTGCGCGCGAGGCCCAGGCTGTCGAGGTTGGCCAGGACGCCGTCGATGGCCAGCAGGTTCAGGCCGTCGCCCGCGTTCACCGCCAGGCCGACGCCGTGCTTCTCGTGCAGGGTCGGCTTGCCCCGGCGGTGGGTCGACTCGTCGGCGATATCGTCGTGGACCAGAAATCCGTTGTGGAACAGCTCGAGTGCGGCCGCCGTCCGCACGGCGTCCTCCGGCCGTCCGCCGAAGGCCGCGCACGCGGCGATGGTGAGCGTCGGCCGCAGGCCCTTGCCCTGGCGGGTCGGATACGACCGCATGAGGTCGTACAGCGCGGCCTTCGGATTTCGCTCGGGGATCAGGCGGTCCATCTCCTCGCCGACGCGATCACGACAGGCACGCATCATCTCGAGCAGATCAGCGTCCCATACCGGCGCGGTTTCCCACCAGCCCGTGCTGGTGTGCCCGTCCCACAGCGACGACGGGCGGCGGTCGGTTGTGCCGAGCGTCAACTCCGTTCTCCCGCTGGGTATTCGGGAGCCGAGATAGTCGAGTGCACGCCAGCCCGTCCGGCGCGGTAGAGCGAGTCCGGACGGGACCGGATCGGGGGGTGCCGGCGCGTGCGTCTCCGTTCCCCACAGCAGGGGCGCCTGCTCGCGATAACGCCGCCAGAGTTCCTGCACCGCACGAATTCCCGCCGCCCGCTGGGACAACAGCCGCAGCGTCCGCCACACCGCCAGCACGTCGTCGCGCCGCCCCCGGACGTCCAGGCTGGCGGGCCTGACCTCGTCGGCCGGGCGACGGGACAGATCGAAGACGAGATTCATGGCTCGCTCGTCGAAATGCACCTCCACGGCGGGGTCGGCGATCCGCCCCGCCGCCACATCGAGACGACTACGCCGCACCCGCAGCACGGCATGGGTGCCGTCCCCGAAGTGCAACTGCACACGGACGCTACCGAGTTCGGCCGCCGCCGCGGCAACGACAGCAGGCGCACGGCCGGCAAGTTCCGCGATCGTCCCGGCCAGCACGCCGACCCCCGTGATCTCCGCAGCCGCCGTCAGGTCAGTCGTCATGGGCGCCCCCGGCGAACTCGACGATCGCTCCCGCAGTGAAGGCGAATTCGGTGCCGTTCACGATTCCCGTGACCGAGCAGGGCCCGAGTACCTCGTGGACGCTGAACGGCAGCAGGCTCGTTTCGGAGGGATTGCAGATGCGGCCTGCGGTTTCGGCCTCGACGGCGATTCGCAGGCGGTCGGGGCCGAGGGCCGCGGTGATCGCGAGACGGCGGGGGACGGGTGCGGCGGGCGGGGTGCCCAGCGTGGCCGCGAGGGGCGGGCAGAGGTGGACGGTGTCGCGGGACAGCAGGCCCGCGACGGCGACATCGAGGCGGCGGCGCGGGAAGTGGCGGATCAGCCGACCGTCGCGCCACAGCATCACCGATCCGGTGGCGGCCTGGTGTGGCGCGCGCGGTTGTATGAGCGTGAAGACGACCGAATAGGGCGGCGGCCCAGGGGATTCGGCGGGGACGTTGGCGAATCCGAAGACCCACCCGCCGAGATCCGGCCACCCCCAGCGGCCCCGGACGCGTTCGTGATAGCCGAGCAGCGTCACACGGGAGCGCGGCGAGCGGTCGGTACCCACCGTTCCGGTCGCGACGATGCCCGGTTCGGACTGCCAGCGCAGATGCTGCCTCGGCCGGAACGGCGCGCACTGCGAGGTGCACGGGCGGCCGGTGCGCCGCAGCGTCAGGTCGATCAGCGGCGTCCCGTCGTGCCCCGCGATCCGCAGCGTCCCCGGCGATCCGGGCGTGCGGAACGACGACCACGGTTCGCCCGAGATGGAAGCGTTGAACTGGCTGGACTGCCAGCCCGTCCGGCGATCGTGCACCAGCAGGATCGACATATCTTGCGGCTGTTCATCTTTCGCCTCCGAGGAGCCGAGCGTGGAGAGGTTCGCGATGACGGAGACCGCGCCGTCGGGAGACCGGAAGGCGTAGTGGAGCCAGCGGCGATCCAACTCGTGGAGTAGCGGTGCCCGCGGAAACGGCCCTGCGGGCCCGAGTGTCGGAGGCAGTCTCATCCCCCCGAATCCTGTTGTGCTGGAGGGTGTTACGCCACCCGTACGACGTCGGGCGAGTTAGGGGTTGCGCGATTCACGGAGACCGGCCGGTGCGGTAGGGGGAGCGGTCAGTGCCTTGCCGTCGCATTGCCGAGGATCGTCGCGCGGGCCGCGGCCCACGCCTGTGAGGCGGGATCGACGAAGTCGCCGTGCCCGACACCCTCCAGGATGCGCAGGTCCGCGGTCGTCCCGGCGCGTCCCGCCGCGGTGATGTAGCGGCGGCTCTGCTCGGGCGCGACGACGCGATCGCGGTCCCCGTGCAGGGCGCTGATCCGGACGCCGAGGGGAATCTGCCCGATGGGAGAAGCGAATTCGTAGCGTCCGGGGACCTCCTCGGGGGTGCCGCCCAGCAGTTTGCGCACGAAGCCGTCGCGCCCGGTGGTGGCCGCGAGCCGCAGATCCAGGACCGCGGCCAGGAGCGTGACGCTGCGGATGCGGATCGGCGGCGCCTCGGTGCGGCCCATGGTGTGGGTGTACCGGCCCGCGACGAGCGCGGCCAGCTGACCACCGGCCGAATGCCCGGCCAGGTGCACGTTCCCCAGATCGAGGCGGTCGCCGGACTGCTGCTGCGCCACGGTCGTGAGGGCCATGAAGGCGTCGTAGGCGTCAGTGAGGGTGGTCGGCCAGCCGCCCATGCCGTTCACGCGCCGGTATTCGATATTCCAGACGGCCACGCCGTCACGCGCGAGCGCCGCCGCCATCGGCGCGGATTCGCTGAGCGTGCGGTTCTGCGACCAGCTGCCGCCGTGGATCAGCACCACCACCGGGTACGGGCCGCGACCCGAGGACGGCAGGTAGAGATCCCCGAATCGATCGTCGGTGGCGCCGTAGGGAATTCGCAGCGGCGCGTCCGGGCTGGCGGGCGCCGGGCTCGGGGCGATCGCGGCCGGCAGGGCCTGCTCGGCGGTTCCGAAGCTGGTGGAGATCGCCACCGCGACGAGCATGACGGCGACGGACATACTTCTCCGCCGCGTGCGCAGATTCCATTCCACCGCCGACCCTCACCACCAGCCGAGAATCGGTTGCAGGCGCTGGTCGAGCGGCCCGGCCAGCGACCGGGAGTAACTGGCGGTCAGGTGGTGCTCGTCGTGGTAGATCATGATGTTGCCCTCGACGACCGCGCAGACGTCCGGTTCGCAGACGGCGTCGGTCATGTCGATCGGGAAGACGTTGGGGAACCGCGCCGCCGGTTCGAGTTCGGGATCCACCGGATCCAGGGCGTCGTCCCGGGGCATGCCACAGCCTCGGCCGGTGCGCCCGTTGGCCAGACAGTCCGGCGCCGCGTAGCGTACGCCGTCGCGGCGCAACCACGGGGTGTCGCGCACGGCGACCACGTTCAGGCCGCGCTCGCCCAGCGCCGCCCAGACGTCGAGGTAGTCCTGGGGCGTCTCGTCGCCGATATCCTCGCGCGGGCGGGTTCCGGTGGTGAAGATCCAATCCGGGCGGTCGGCGCCGAGACGGTCGATCACCTCGCGCGACCAGTCGCGGCAGTCGGGAATCGGCTCGCCCTTGTAGGTGACGTCGTCGGAGAGCGTCAGCGGGCAGCCCATCTTCAGATACACCTGGATGCGGAAGGAACGCCGCTCGGCCAGCACCTGCAGGGCGGGGAGCCAGTGCTCGGCGTGTGAACTGCCGACCAGCGCGAGGGTGCGTGTCGCGGTCTGGTCGCCGTAGGAGCAGGTGACCACATCGCGGGTGTCCCAGTCCGCGATACAGCCGTCGACGGTCGGCGGCGGCACGTCGTTCGGCGCCTCCAGCACCGTCGGGCGCATCTGGGTCTCGGGCACCGGGACCCCCGAGAACAGCGCGTCCGCACCGGGATACAGGAAAGGGTTCAGCTCGCCGATCGCCGCCGGCGGCTTGACGTGGGAGAGCGAGATCTGCCAGCCGATCGCCGACGCGATCACCGCCACCGCGGTCGCGCAGACAAGAACTCCGGAGGTCCGGCGCAGCAGGGTCGACCGGCCGGGCGCGCGGACCGCCCCGCTGCGCATCCGGAGCGGCTCCTCGACCCAGCGCTGGGTGATCCACGCCAGGACCATCGAGACGGCGATGACGGCGAGTCCGTCCGTCAGGCCCGCGTGCGGCCTGCCGGATTCGGCGAGATAGAAGATCAGGATCGGCCAGTGCCACAGGTACAGCGGATACGCGAGGTCGCCGAGGCGGCGCGCGACGCGGCCGGACAGGATCCGGTTGGGCCACGGGCGATCCCCGGGCAGGGCATTGTTCCCCGAGACGATCACCGCGACCGCGGCGACGACCGGCAGCAGCGCGTACGGACCCGGAAAACGGTTGGCGCCGTCCAGGATCAGCCATCCGCACAGCACGACCCCGGCCGTGCCCGCCCAGGCGAGGACGGCGCGCAGCACGCGCGGCGGCGACAGATAGGCGGCCGCGAGCGCGATCCCGGCGCCCGCCAGCAGCTCCCAGGCGCGGGCGAAACTGTCGTAGTAGTTCCAGCCCTGATGCGTGGCGGCCCCCTCCACCGCGTAGCCGAACGACACCACGAGCACCCCGGTCACGACCACCCCGAGGACCGGGCGCAGCAGCGCGGGACGGCCCGCGAGGCGGCTCAGCCAGGCCACGGCGGCGACCGCGATCAGCGCGACGAGATAGAACTGGCCCTGCACGGCCATCGACCACAGGTGCTGCAGCGGGCTCACCGACGGATCGGCGGCCAGATAATCCGACCAGGTCGAGGCCAGCTGCCAGTTCTGGTAGTAGAACAGCGAGGCCAGGGTCTGATCGGCCACATACGACCACTGGGTGTACGGGCGCAGCGTGACCGTCGCGATCACCACCGCGGCCAGCACGACCACCATCGCGGGCAGCAGCCGGCGCGCGGTGCGGCGCAGCGTGAACCACACGCCCACCGAACCGGTGCCCTCGGCGCCGCGTAGTAGCAGGCCGGTGAAGAAGAATCCGGACAGCACCAGGAAGACGTCCACGCCGCCCGACACCCGGCCGAACCAGACGTGGAACACCACGACCAGCGCGATCGCCACGCCCCGCAGCCCGTCCAGGTCCGCCCGGTACGCGGCGGCCGCCTGCCATCCGGGCGCTACCGTGTTGCCGGGACGCACGCGCCGGGTCCCGGCCGCCGTGGCTGCCATCACTCGTCTCACCACGCAGCAGACGTCAGGGCAGCCCTGTGCGACCCGGAGGGGAGCGGAATGCGGGGAGTAACGGGGGCTGGACACGACACGTTCAATTCCTTATCACGGGGGGATACGGGAGTCCACTTGATCGATGTCCGTTATGTCCGGATGTGGCGGTTGTGATCGCGAAACTGAGCGTGTCTGCGCGGATGTTGCCTCCCCGGCCTCGCCGGGCCGTCCCTCTTGTTTCCGGCACGCTTTCGGCCGGAATCCCACGCGCGGATAACGGCCCCCTCTCGGCCCGGCAGTTAACGTAGGGCGGGCGATGTGCGACAGTTGTACGTCCGGTCGGGGCCGGGTGCCTCGAATCAGTGGGGAGTCAGTCGCGTTGTCACCAGCACACACGGTGCGGATTGCCGTGAGCGCAGCCGTCATCGCCATCACGACCGCGCTGTCGGCGGCGGCGGTCGCGGAACCGGTTGCCGCGCCGGTCGATCCGATCACCTCCTCGGGACGGCTGCTGGAATCGCCCGTCGCCCCGAACGGTTCGCGGATCTCCGGGGTCACCGTGCGCGACGGCCGCCACCTCACCCTGTCGGTGCATTCGGCGGCGATGAACAAGGACATCACGGTAGACGTGCAGCGGCCCGCCGACACCTCCGCCCCGCGTCCGGTTCTCTACCTGCTCAACGGTTCCGGCGGCGGCGAGGACATGGACACCTGGGGCACCATGACCGACGCCCTGCGCTTCCTCGACGACAAGAACGCCAATATCGTCCAGCCCATCGGCGGCGCCTGGAGCCTCTACACCGACTGGATCAGGGACGATCCCGTCCTCGGCCGCAACAAGTGGACCACCTTCCTCACCGAGGAACTCCCGCCGCTGGTCGACGCGGCGCTGGGCACCGCCCGCCGCAACGCCATCGTGGGCCTGTCGATGGCGGGTGACTCCGTGCTGGCCCTGGCCATCCGCAAGCCCGACCTGTTCCGCAGCGTGGCCTCCTACAGCGGCTGCGCCCAGACCAGCGACCCGCTCGGGCAGCGCGTGATCAAGACGATGGTCGAGTTCTGGGGGCACGGCGACCCGGCCAATATGTGGGGCCCCGACAACGGCCCGCTGTGGATCGCCAACGATCCGTACGTGCACGCGGAACGGCTGCGCGGCGTGAACCTGTTCATCTCCGCCGGCAACGGCCTGCCCGGACCGCACGACACCCTCGACAGCCCGTTCCTGACCTACGGCGCCACCCGCACTCCGGACACTCTGGCGAATCAGATCCTGCTCGGCGGGCTCATCGAGGCGGGGGTCAACGCCTGCACTCGCAATCTCCAGAATCGCTTGAACGACTTGGGAATTCCCGCGACCTACGACTTCACCGCGACCGGAACCCACTCCTGGGGCTACTGGCAGGACTCGTTCAAACAGTCCTGGCCCGTCCTGGCCGAGGGCCTCGGACTGTGAGTCGCCGTACGCGGCGTGTATGATTCCGCGCTGTTGTTCGAAGTGTGCTGTTGGGCAACTGTTTTGACGTCTGGGGTGGCTGACGTCGCGACGCCAGGGGGATCTGTCAAAAGGGGGTAGCTCGATGGGGCACGTGTCGTCCAGTCGTCCACTGTTCGGAGATCATCTGTGTCCATGTCTCATTCGCGGGAAATGCCACCGCAACCGGCCGAGGACTACCCGCTCCCGCACGGCTCGCCGATCGATACCGAAGGTCCGCGCGTCGCGATGTACACCCAGGAATTCGCCGACGATCCGCACCGCGTCTACGCCGATATGCGACGGCGGTTCGGATCGCTGGTGCCCGTGGAACTCGCGCCCGGGATCGCGGCCACGCTGGTGATCGGCTACCGCACCGCGGTGCAGATCCTCAACGACCCCGCCCACTTTCCCGCCGACCCGCGCAACTGGCAGCGCAAGGTGCCGGAGGACAGCCCGATCCGGCCGATGATGGAATGGCGGCCGAACGCCCTGCGCAGTGCGGGAATCGACCACGACCGCTATCGCTCGGCGAATACCGCGTCGATCGGGGCCGTCGACCGGCACGCCATGCACTCGGTGGTGGAGGACATCGCCGTCCCGCTGATCAACGCCTTCTGCGGTGCGGGACAGGCGGACCTGCTCCAGCAGTACGTCTACCCGCTGGTGTTCCAGACGCTCAACACCATGCTGGGTTGTGACCCCGATATCGGCGAGCAGGTCGCCGCCGGTATGGCCGCCATCTTCGACACCGTCGACGCCGATCGGGGCAACAAGCTGTTGTCCACGGCGCTGCAGGAGCACACCGACCGCAAACGCGCCGCGCCCGGCGACGACATCACCTCGCGCCTGATCGCGCACGCCACCGAGCTGACCGACGAGGAGATGATCCACCAGCTCGTCACCCTCTACGGCGCGGGTATCGAGCCGCAGGTGCACCTGGTCTCGAACACGTTGCTGCTCATGCTGACCGACGACCGCTTCGGCGGCGATATGCTCGGCGGCAGTTTGTCGACGCGGGACGCCCTGGACGAGGTGCTGTTCACCAACCCGCCCCTGGCCAACTACTGCATCTCCTATCCGCGCCAGCCGATCCTCATCGACGGCGTCTGGCTGCCGGCCGACCAGCCGGTGGTGATCAGCATGGCCGCCTGCAACAACGATCCCGCCGTCCACTCCGACACCGTCGCCGGCAACCGCTCGCACCTGGCCTGGAGCGTCGGCCCGCACACCTGCCCGGCCCGCCACCTCGGCTACCAGATCGCCCAGGACGCCATCGACCAGCTCCTGGACGCCCTCCCCGAGGTCCGACTAGCCATCCCCGCCACCGAATTATCCTGGCGCCCCGGCCCTTTCCACCGAGCCCTCTCCTCCCTTCCCGTCCTGTTCCCGCCCTCCCCACCCCTCACCGTCTAACCCGCCCGTCCCGATTTTCCGGCACGCTTTTGGCCGGAATCCCCGGCGGCCGACGAGGTTCCCGGCCAAAAGCGTGCCGGGAAATCGGAAGGGAACGCGCCGCGCGTCAAAATCGGAAGGGAACGCGCCGCGCGTCAAAATCGGAAGGGAACGCGCCGCGCGTCAAAATCGGAAGGGAACGCGCCGCGTCACGGAGCAGGCGGGAGGATCCCGCGGACGAAAGGAAGGGAGTCGGCGAGGGACGGGCGCAGGGTGCCGCTGTGGTCGGTGGGGTAGGTGCGCAGGGTGATCGGCTGGGCGGCGGCCGCCATGGCCGCGGCGACGGCGAGGGTGCCGGGTGCGGGGGACTGGGTGTCGAGGAGGCCCTGCCCGATGAAGACGGGTCGGTCGTAGCCGGTGACCGGGATGCCCATGTGCCCGCTCAGCAGGGCGGGCGCGTTCGGGAGCGCGGCCAGGGGTTTCGCGAACAGGTCGCCGAGGACGACCGGGGGCGCGGCGACCTCGGCGGTGAGATCGGCTTCGCACACCTGCTCCGCCCGGCCCAGCCAGTAGCGGCCCGCGTCGGTCAGGTACGAGTCGATGTTCAACGCCGGGAAGGAGGCGCGCAGCCCGGACAGCGAGAACAGGGCGACGGCGGTCGTCTCGGCCGGCACCGGCACGGGCGGCACGTGCGGACCCAGCGCCAGCACGGCATTCTCCAGCAGGCCGGGAACACCCGTCGCGACCGCGCCGCGATAGTCGAGTCCGGGGCCGCGGCGGGTGGCCTCCCGGGCCGTCCACAGCGCGGCGGCCCCGCCCTGCGACTGGCCGACCACCACCCACCGATTCGACAGCGTGCCCGGAAACGCCCGCACGCCCGCGGTGACGGCGTCGACCACGCTGTACGCAGCGACCATCCCGTTGTCCTTCGGATGTGGTCCCGGCGTGCCGAGGCCGACGTAGTCGCTCGCGACGATCGCGTACCCCGCGCGCAGCCAGGCGCCGAGATAGTCCCAGTCGCGGTCGCGCAGCGCCGGTCCGGCGATGCTGTAGGCACACCGATCGGCGACGCCGACCGTGCCGTGTGCCCACGCGACGACCGGCCAGCCACCGGCGGGCGGCTCTCCGGGCGGGAAGTACACCGCCGCGCTGCTCAGCGCGGGCCGCTCGCCGACGCCCGTCGACCAGTGCACCAGGCGTCGCGCGCCCACCGATCCGGGCAGCGTCGCCTGGGGTGCGAGGTCGCTCACCGAGACCAATTCGCCAGGGCTGCCGGATGTTTCGGCATTCGCGACCGGTACCGCCCAGCCCGCGGCGGCGATCAACGTCCATATCACCGCGGCGATCGCCCCGCGCGCACGTCCGTACCGGATCACGCGGCTCAGAGTAGCCACCCGACGTCCGGCGTTTCACATAATGGGATTCTCGAAAACTACCGATAGACAACCTCTCTGATAGCTGAGAGTATGCCCGCGTCAGACGCGACACGCGCCGGGCTGGTGATCCCATGCGGGTGTGTCGCGAGAAATGGGTCGACGCCGACCTCCGGCAGGAGGCGGACAACGAGGGGGTCCTGTGGCCACGACTGCGCAATTGCGGGCGGTGCTGGCGGTGTTGCAGGCGGGCGCGGATACCGTCGAGCTGCCGCGGGATCCGTCCGTCGAACATGCCGAACTGACCGGTTTGCTACATCGCCTGGTCAGCAACGAGCTGCGGGAGGTGATCGTCGCGGCGCCCCTGGGCGAGACCGGGCGTCGCTGGTCCGCCGCGACCACCGCCGTGCCGGAACCGACCGGCGGCTCGACGCTGTCCGAACAGGCCCAGTTCGACGCGCGCTGGCTGCGGGACCGCATCGCCACGCTGGTCTCGCGCAGCGGTCCCGATCCGGTGCCCGCGCTGCTGGCCGCCGCGGTGCAGGCCGTCGACGCTGCCACGGCATTGCTGGCGCTGGCCCGCGATCCGCACGGCGACGGCAGCGACGGCGCGTGGCAGTCCGTGATCGACGATCTCGCGACGGCCTTCCACCTCGTCAACGACGAGCACAACAGCTTCACCCAGCCCATCCGCTGAGCCCGGGATCAGCGCGCGGGTTCGAGTTCGGTGGTGCGATCCGCGCCGCGCCGCAGGTAGACGTAGGCGGCCGCGAACAGTGCGACCGTCAGCCAGATGTAGGCGTTGTTGTAGAACACGCCGAGGTGAGCCCGGGGCGGCAGGTTGAGCACGCTCGCCCACAGCGGATCGTAGAAGGCCAGCACGCCGCCGGACGCGACCACGAGCGAGACGGCCAGTCCTGCCCACGTCGCCAGGTCACGCCGCCGGATCGCCAGATCGGTCAGGTAGATCAGCAACGGCGCCAGCCAGACCCAGTGATGCACCCAGCTGTAGGGCGACACCGCGGTGGTGGTCAGGCCGCACAGCACCGCCGCCGGTAGCTCGTGTCCGGTGAGCGACAACCTGCGCGCCAGCGCGAGGCACACCACGACGATCCCCACCGCGCCGATCAGCCATAGCACCTGATGGTCGCCGCCGACCCCGACGCTCCGGGCGATCATCCCGCGCAGCGACTCGTTCTGCGGATTGTCCGGGACGCCCACGCGGGTCGGGTCGGCGAACGCGCCGGTCCAGTAGGTCAGCGAATCCTTCGGCATGGCGACCAGACCCACGAGCACCGTCGCGACGAATGCGCCCCCGGCGGTCGCGGCCGCCCGGTACCGGCGCGTGATGAGCAGGTAGATCACGAAGAAGGCGGGTGTCAGTTTGATCCCGGCCGCGATACCCGTCAGCGCGCCCTTCCACCGCGACGAATCGGGCAGCGCCATATCGGCCAGCACGATCAGCAGCAGGAAGATATTGATCTGCCCGAACGCTTCGGTCTCCCGCACCGGCTCGCACCACAGCAGCAGTGCGGCGATCGGCAGGCTCGCCAGCGCCAGCCGCAGATCCCGTCGATAACCCAGCATCGACAGCGCTGCCCACGCCGACCCGGCCAGCATGGCGAAATTGCCCAGCGCACCGGCATACCGGAATACGTCACCCTCGAGCGCGACCAGCGGCGCGAACAACAGCGCGGCGAACGGCGTGTAGACGAATTCCCAGACCCCGCGCGTATTACCGAGCAGCGGGGTGTCGTAGATCGAGACGCCGTCGACCACCCGGTGCCCCGCGATCTGATAGACCTTCAGATCCATCAGATGCATCAGCACCTGCGGCGTCTCGACAACCTGCTTGGCCCAGTACCCCCCGGCGATCGCTCCGAGCGCCGTCAGCGCCCAGAACGCGGCGGCCGGCAGCGGGCGGCGCTGTGGTGGCGCGCTCCGCTCCGAGGACGGCGCCGCCGCGTCCTCGATCGTCGACAACGACACACACCCTCCCAACGCTCGGGCTCCGGACCGGCCCCACGGTAGTAGCCCGGCACTACACCTGCCAGCCGCGGTCCCACCTCCGGCTATGCCACGTCGGTCATTCCCGGCATATGCGACAACGCCACGTTCGGGCCACGCCTCTCTTGTTTCCGGCATGCTCTTGGCCGGAATCCGCCCTCTGGCAGCTGCCTACTGCCCCGTGACGACCGTCGCCACCATCCTCCGGACGGCGCGGCGGTCCGGGGGGCCGGTGGTGCGGTCGGCGAACAGGAGGTGGGCGGCGCCGACGAGGGTGGGGGCGAGGCCGTCGGGGTCGGCGTCGTCGGGGATGCGGCCGAGGTCGCGTTCGGCGGCGAGGTAGGCGGCGATCATGACGGCCGCGTCGGTGAGGGCCGGGATGCCGGCGGGCCACGTGGTGCGTAGTCGCGCGCGGAGTTCGTCGCGGAAGGTCACGAGGGGGACGATCGCCACCGCGACCGATTCGAAGACCGCCGTCAGCGCCCCGCTGAGATTGCCGACGACGGTTCCGGATCCGGCCGACTCGACGAGGGCCGCGGCCAGCGGTTCCATCCGATGCACCCGGTCGAGGACGAATTCGGCCAGGAACGCGTCGAAGTCCTCGAAGTGCCGGTGCAGGACGCCCTTGGCGCAGCCCGCCTCGGTGGTGACCGCCCGGCTGGTCAGCGCGCTGGCGCCGTCCCGGAGCAGGATGCGTTCGGCGGCGTCGAACAGTTGCTCACGCACGTCGCGCAGGGCGACTCCGGTAGGCATGACGGGCGGTTCTCCTTCGCTGTGGGCGAACCCATCGACAAATGGGCACATGCCCACTTAGGGTGGGCGCATGCCCACTCTACCTTCCGAAAGCCCGGCCCCCTCGGATCCCGAGCCGCATCGGCAGCGTCACATCGCGGAGTCGTTCGGTGTGGATGCCGAACGCTACGACCGCGCCCGCCCGCGCTACCCGGACGACCTGATCGACCGCATCGCCACCCGTCCCGGTCTCGATCTCCTCGACGTCGGCTGTGGAACCGGCATCGCCGCCCGGCAACTTCGCGACGCGGGCTGCCGCGTCCTGGGTGTCGAGCCCGACAAGCGCATGGCGGCGCAGGCCCGGCGCACCGGCATCGAGACCGAGGTGGCGACCTTCGAGGACTGGGATCCGGCCGGGCGCGAATTCGACATGGTGACCGCCGCCCAGTCGTGGCACTGGGTCGATCCGGTCGCGGGCGCGATCAAAGCGGCGCGGATCCTGCGACCGGGCGGGCGTCTGGCACTCTTCGCGCACGTGATCGCGCCCCCGCAGCCCATCGCGCTGGCGCAGATGGCCGCGATCCGCCGGTTGATGCCCGATTCGCCGTTCGCCACACAGCAGGGCGACGGATCCCCGGAGCGCGCCGCCGACGTCTACCGCGCCGGAATGACCAAGTTCATCGACGGCATCCGGGAGGCCGGCGGCTTCGGGTCCCCCGAGGAGTGGCGCTTCGACTGGCAGCACTCCTACACCCGCGCCGAATGGCTGGACCTCGCCCCCACCACCGGCGCCCTCACCCGCCTCCCGCAACCCACACTCACGGAGTTGCTGGACGAGGTAGGCGAGGCGATCGACGCCCTCGGCGGAACCTTCACCATGACCTACGTCACCCTCGCCGTCTCCGCCGTGCGGGAACCCGCCGACACCTGACGTTCCCGCCCGCCCCGTCGGCATCGCGCCGTCCGGGAACTCGCCCTCGCGGTCACTGTCGGGCGCGTCGATTCGCCTGAACCGCGAATATCGTCCCGCCCGGCACCCGCCCTCGTGGCCGTTGCGGTGCGCCTCGCACCCATCCGAACCGCTGGCGTCGAGCGCCTAGCTCCCGTTTTCCGGCACGCTTTTGGCCGGAATCCACCCGGTCACAGCCCCATCTACCCGGGATCACGAATGTGCCATTGACAACTGGCACTCTCGTGAATGATGCTTTCGGCATGGCTGAAACAAGGTCAACGGTGACCTCCCCGGCCGTCCCGGCATCGGCCTCCGCGCAGGCCCGGCTCGCGGCGGCGGCATCGGTGCTCGGGGTCCGGCGGATCAACGGGCTGCTGCCCCGCAACCGGGCCGGGATCCTGGCCGGGCGGGGCCTGATCGCCTCGATCATGGCCGCATTCGGGCCCACCCTCCCCGGTACGCACGTCCAGGCGGTGCGGTCGGGCGCGGTCCGTGGCGAATGGGTGCGGGCGGCGGGAGTGCCGCACGGCGATCGCGCGATCTACTACGTGCACGGCAGCGGCTACGTGGTCTGCTCGGCGCGCACCCACCGCGGCCTGGCCTCCCGGCTGTCACGCGCGACCGGCTTGCCGGTCTTCGTCCTCGACTACCGCCTCGCGCCCGAGCACCCGTTCCCGGCGGCCGCCGACGATGTCACGGCCGGCTACCGGTGGCTGCTCGAAAACGGCTACGAGGCAGCGGATCTCGTGATCGGCGGCGATTCCGCGGGCTGCCATCTCGGCCTCGACCTGGTACTCCAGAATCTCGGCTCCGGGACACCCCAGCCCGCCGGGCTGTTCATGTTCTCCCCCCTGATGGACCTCACCCTGGCCCTCGCCGAGCAGCGCGACCGCCGCAGCCCCGACCCGATGGCCCCAGCGCGCACGGGCCGCCGGCTCATCGAGCTGTACACCCGCGACGAGCCGGAATCCTCACCGCGACTGCGTCTCACCCTTCCTCCGGGAGCCGCGCTGCCGCCCCTGTTCGTCCAGGCCAGCGCCGGGGAGATGCTGAGCGACGACGCTCGCCACCTCCGCGATATGGCCGCCGCCGCGGGCGTCCGCTGCGATCTCGAGCTGTGGCCTGGCCGAATTCACGTCTTCCAGGCGCTGCCGCTGCTGGTGCCGGAGGCGGCGCCGGCGCTGCGGCGCACCGCCGATTTCGTCGCGTCCGCACTGGCGGAGGCGAATTCCGTACCGCGAGAACGGGTGAGCTGATCATGTGGATACTCGACAACCTGCGCGTCGCCCTCGCCGGCGGCCGCCGCACCAGCGGCGCCAAGGCGGTGGTCACCGGAGCCGGTAGCGGCATCGGCCGCGCCTTCGCCCTCGAACTCGCCGCTCGCGGGGGAGAGGTGCTGTGCGCCGATATCGACAAGGACCGCGCCGACGAGACCGTCCGGCTCATCCGCCGCATCCACGGCGCGACCGCGTACGCCTTCTTCTGCGACGTGTCCCGGCGCGAGGACGTCGAAAGCCTCGCCCTGCACGCCGAGCTGATCTTCGGCGGCCCGCCCACCCTCGTGATCAACAACGCCGGCGTCGGCATCGGCGGAAAACCGGTGGGCGACATCGGATTCGACGACTGGCAGTGGGCACTCGGCATCAACCTGTGGGGCGTGGTGCACGGCTGCGAGGTCTTCGCGCCCCTGCTGCGCGCGGCCGGGCGCGGCGGCATCGTCAACGTGGCCTCCGCGGCGGGTTTCGCGGCCGCGCCCGGTATGGCGGTCTACAACGTGTCCAAGGCCGGCGTCATGTCGTTGTCGGAAACCCTGTCGGCGGAACTGTCCGGCAGCGGCGTCGCGGTGACCGTGCTGTGCCCGACCTTCGTGCAGACCAACGTCGTCGCCGACGGCCGCATCACCGCGGGCTCGACCCGGCTGGCCGACACCCTCATGCGGCTGACCGGGTTCTCCTCCGACCGGGTCGCGGCCACGACCCTCGACGCCCACGACGCCGGCCGCCTCTACGTGCTGCCGCAGCTGGACGCCCAGGTCGTCTGGCACCTCAAGCGGCACTTTCCAGCCCTCTACACCCACGCCCTCGGCGTGCTGAACCGCGTTCTCCCGCAGGACGATTCGGCGGCCGTCGCACCGGGCGCACGCATCGAGAAGACAGGAGTCTGACATGTCCTTCGATTTCGACGGCATGCTCGGCAAGATCAAGGCCCGGCAGTGGGCCCTCGCCGATATCGACTGGGACGCACCGGGTGCGGAACTCATCGACCCCGAGCTGCACGCCAAGCTGAAGCCGTTCATGGCCGATCTGATGTGGATCGAGAACGTCGGCGCCCGCGGTTTCGCGGCCATGGCGAAGAAGGCGCCGACCGAAACGCTCAAGGAGATCTACCGCTACTTCCACGCCGAGGAACAGCGGCACGCCAATGCCGAACTGGCCCTGATGCGGCGCTGGGGCATGCTCGACGGCGACACCGTTCCCGAGCCGAACATCAACGTGAAGCTCGTGATCGACTTCCTGGACAAGCACTCCGACGAGATGTCGCTGTCGTTCCTGGGCACCGTCATCCCGATGCTGGAGGTGGCGCTCGACGGCGCGCTGATCAAGTTCATCACCGACGAGATCTCCGATCCGGTCGCGCAGGAGGTCTTCAAGAAGATCAATGCCGACGAATCACGCCATCTGGCAACCGATTACGCGGTCATGGAGCTGCTCGGCCACGCCAACGCCCGCAAGCTGCTCATCGATCTGGTCGGCGGCTGGGTGAAGCCGACGTTCCTGGTCGGCGTGCTCAGCTACGTGCCGCTGCTGAACAAGATGCGCGACAACATCGTCGAGATGGGCGTCGACGAGGAGAAGCTGTATGCGGCGATGCGGCGGTTCAAGGCCGTCGGCGAGCGCACCCCGATCGCGAACCGCGTGCCGATGTACCGGATCGTGAAGATGCACAGCGGCTGGGTGATCAACCGCCGCCACCCCTATCACCTGTTCGCCGACGCCATGGTCAAGGTGACCGCGCGCATCCCGGACCGCTTCCTCGGGCCGCAGCCCACGTGGTCGAAGGAACTGACCTACGAGCCGGTCGCATGAGCGCGGGGAACCAGCCGCTGGACGTGGCGATCATCGGCGCCGGGTTCGCAGGCGTCGGTGCGGCGATCCGGCTGCGGCAGAAGGGGATCGGCGACTTCGCGATCTTCGAACGCGGCGACCGGGTGGGCGGCACCTGGCGCGACAACACCTATCCGGGCGCGGCCTGTGACATCCCGTCGCGGCTGTACTCCTACAGCTTCGCGCCGAACCCCGAATGGTCGCAGACCTATTCGGGCAGCGCGGAGATCCTCGGCTACATCGACTCCATGGTCGAGGAGTTCGGGATCGCGCCGCACATCCGGTTCGGGCACACCGTGACGGGCCTGGCGTTCGACGAGGAACAGGGCCTGTGGGACATCACGTTCACCGGCCGCCGCCGAAAGGTGCAGGCGCGCAGCGTGGTTCTGGCCTCCGGTCCGCTGGCCAACGCCGGCCTGCCCGACATCCCGGGCATCGACAGCTACGAGGGTCACAAGATCCACAGCGCCCGCTGGGATCACGACTACGACTTCACCGGTAAGAAGGTGGCCGTCGTCGGCACCGGAGCCAGTGCGGTGCAGATCATTCCGGAGATGGTGCGGCAGGCCGCGTCGGTCAAGGTGTTCCAGCGCACGCCCGGCTGGGTGCTGCCGCGGGTGAACCGGCGGACCAACGGTCTCACCAAACAGCTCTACCGGCAGCTGCCCGTCGCGCAGACGCTGGCTCGCGAGGCGTGGTTCTGGGGTCACGAGTCGGTGGCGCTGGGCGTGGTGTGGAATTCGCCGCTGACCCGGGTGGTGGAGTCGGTCGCCTTGCTGCACTTGCGTTCTCAGGTGCGCGATCCGTGGTTGCGGCGGCAGCTGACCCCGGATTTCCGGGCCGGATGCAAACGCCTGCTGATGAGCAGCGAGTACTACCCGGCGTTGCAGCGTGACAACTGCAAGCTGATCACGTGGCCGATCGCGGGGATCTCGCCGCGGGGCATTCGCACCGCCGAGGGCATCGAGCACCAATTCGACTGCATCGTGTTCGCGACCGGGTTCGAGGTGTCCAAGCAGGGCACGCCGATTCCGGTGACCGGGCGGGACGGCCGCGTGCTGTCGGACGAATGGCGCAGGGGCGCTTACGCTTACAAGAGCGTGACCGTCTCCGGGTATCCGAATCTGTTCCTCACCTTCGGGCCGAACTCCGGTCCCGGGCACAATTCGGCGCTGGTGTACATGGAGGCCCAGATCGAGTACCTGACCGACGCCATCGGCATGATCCTCGACCGCGACCTGCGCATGCTCGAGGTGCGCCGCGAACGGCAGGACCGCTACAACGCCCGGCTGCAACGGCGGCTCACGGCCACCACCTGGAATTCGGGCTGCCGCAGCTGGTATCTGACCGAGGACGGCTTCAACGCCACCATGTACCCCGGTTTCGGCACCCAGTACGCGCGGGAACTCGCGCGCGTCGTCCCGGACGATTACGTCCTGACCCCGCGTGATCCGGCTCTCGCGGCGGGTGTCGGGGACCGGATGACCGTCCCGCTCGGCTAATGTCGACACGAGGCGTACTGCCCATGCCCGCCGTGCTGACGCGCACGCGGGCGTGGGCGTCGCGCGTGGTGGGCATGGGCGAAAGGACGGGCGAGGCAGAGATGGCGGAGTACCGCATCGACGATCTCGCCCGCGCCGCCGGCACCACCAGCCGCAATGTCCGCGCCTATCAGGAGCGGGGGCTGCTGCCGACGCCCACGCGGCGCAGCGGCCGCGCCCTCATCTACGACGACACCCACCTGGCCCGGCTGAAGATCATCGACGCGCTGCTGCAACGTGGATTCACCACCGCGCACATCGCCGACTTCATCACCAGCTGGGAGACCGGGAAGGACCTCACCGAGATCCTGGGCCTGCAACACGCCGTCACCGCAACGTGGGGCACGGCCGAGGAGCCGCTCGAGGTGCCGCGGGAGCTGGTCGACACCTTCCTCGGCGGGGTCGACAACACCCCGGTCGACGGCGATCAGCTGGAGCGGCTGGCCAAGCTGGGCCTGGTCCGGTTGCACGACGAGACGGTGGAGTTCACCCGGCCCGAACTGCTGGAAACCTTTGCGGAACTGAGCAATTACGGGTTCGCGCTGTCGGGGGTCATCGATCTGCACGCCGCGGTCGTGGGCCGGCTCGAGGATATCGCCCGGCTGATGGTGACCGCGGCCAAGGACCACATCGTGGACGAGCACGGCCCCGGCTGGCTGCCCGACTCCGACGCCGAGATCGCCGAGACCACCAAGATGCTCAACCACCTGCGGGATCTGGGTATCAGCGCGGTGCACAGCAGCCTGGACCAGGCACTGGACCGGGTGTTGCAGAGCGAACTCAGCGACTATCTCGCCACGGCGGCAACCAAGCGTCGCGACAGCTGAAACTCGGTTGCGTCCGTCCGTGCCGGTGCGGTTGCCTGGTGCCATGGCGCACATCGATATCGCCGACGTCGACTATTTCCTCCCCGACGGGCGACAGCTGCTCGACGGGGTGGGTTTTCGGCTCGGTGAGGGCGCCAAGGCGGCCTTGATCGGCCCGAACGGGACCGGGAAGACGACGCTGTTCGGGATCATCGCGGGCGATCTGACGCCCGACGGCGGGGCGGTGACGCGGTCGGGGTCGCTGGGGGTGATGCGTCAGTTCATCGGTCAGGTCGACGACGATTCCACCGTGCGTGACCTGCTGGTATCGGTCGCCCCGGAGGCCGTGCGCGTCGCCGCGCGCGCCCTCGACGACGCCGAGAACGCGCTGATCGAGCGGGACGAGGAGCCGGCCCAGCTGGCGTACGCGCACGCCCTGTCCGACTGGGCGGATGTCGGCGGGTACGAGACCGAGGCGTTCTGGGACGACGTGACCACCGCCGCCCTCGGCGTGCCGTTCGACCGGGCCAAGTGGCGTTCGGTGCGCACGCTGAGCGGGGGAGAGCAGAAGCGGCTCGTGCTCGAGGCGCTGTTCGCGGGGCCGGATCGGTTGCTGCTGCTGGACGAGCCGGACAATTATCTGGATGTTCCGGGTAAGCAGTGGCTGGAACGGACGATCGCCGCCTCGGATAAATCGGTGCTGTTCGTGAGCCACGACCGGGAACTGATCGCGAACGCGGCCACCCGCGTCGTGACCCTCGAACCCGGTGCCAGCGGTGCGACGGCGTGGATCCACGGCGGCGGTTTCGAGACGTATCAGCAAGCGCGCGAGGACCGCAATTCGCGGCTGGACGAACTGCGCAGGCGCTGGGACGAGGAGCACGCCAAGCTGAAGGCGCTCGTGCTGCGGTTGCGCGAGAAGTCGAAGTACAACGACGGCATGGCCGCCCGGTATCACGCGGCTCAGACCCGGCTGGGCAAGTTCGAGGAGGCGGGCCCGCCGCAGGCGGTTCCGTTGCGGCAGAACGTCTCCGTGCGTCTGGGCGGCGGGCGGACCGGCAAACGCGCCCTGGTGTGCACGCAACTCGAACTGACCGGCCTGATGCGGCCGTTCGACGCGGAGATCTGGTACGGCGATCGCGTGGCGATACTGGGCGCCAACGGATCCGGGAAATCACACTTCCTCCGCCTGCTCGCGACCGGCGGCACCGACCCCGAGGCCGGTCACCTCCCCGTCCAGGAACTCGCCCTGAACCCGGTGCGGCACAACGGAACCGCCACCCTCGGCGCCCGCGTCCGCCCTGGCTACTTCGCGCAGACCCACGCCCGCCCCGACCTCATCGGCCAGACGCTCCTCGACATCCTCCACCGCGGCAACGAACACCGCGACGGCATGGGCCGCGAGGCCGCCAGCCGCGTCCTCGACCGCTACGGCCTGGCCCGCGCCGCCGAACAACGCTACGACAACCTCTCCGGCGGCCAGCAGGCCCGCCTCCAGATCCTCCTCCTCGAACTCTCCGGCGCCACAATGCTTCTCCTCGACGAACCCACCGACAACCTCGACCTCCACTCCGCCGACTCCCTCGAACAAGCCATCGCCGAGTTCGACGGGACGGTCCTCACGGTCACCCACGACCGCTGGTTCACACGGGGGTTCGACAGGTTTCTGGTGTTCGGGTCGGATGGTGTTGTGTACGAGAGTGATACGCCGGTGTGGGATGAGGGGCGGGTGGAGAGGGTGCGGTGAAGCTGCGTCGGAGAATCTTGGGTTAGATTGCAGAGCTACGGAATTCGCCCTCTTTGACACTCGCGGTGAATGCATCCCATTCACCCGGAGTGAAGACGAGCGCCGGGCTGCCTGGATCCTTGGAGTCGCGTACACCCACGAAACCGTGTCCCAAGAATGCAGCCTCCACGCGTTCTGAGTTCCCAGCGCTGCGACTGCTCTTGAACCAGTGCGTGGTCGGGTCGATTTCGGTCAAGTTAAGAACCCCTTCGTCGGGTCGGGCCTCTAGTTAGCCTGCGGGGCGGTGGAATTCGTCCTTGGTGAGGTTTGCGGTGAAGGTGTCCCATTCGCTGGGGGTGAAGATCAGTGCGGGGGCCTGGGGGTTCTTGGAGTCACGAACGCCCACTGTGCCCTCATCCAGGAATGCGACCTCGACACACTCCCTTCCGCCCTGACTGAGACTGCTCTTGAACCATCTGGCTCTGGATAGATCAGCGTTCATGCTTCTTCCCGATGCGCCGAAGGAGGTTGCATGGACATCATCTCAAGTCGCGGAGTGGATGTCTTGGAATCGTGCAGGCAGCGGAGACGCGCTCAGTAGACGCACAGAACCCCACCTGTAAGCACTTGCGACAGGTCGTGCTGCCTTCTAGGTCAACGGCTGTTCCCGTAGATACCCATCCAGTTCTACTACCGGTGCTGACCTTGCCACCTTGTCATCGAGGCGCGGACGGTTTGGATTCGCTCGGCCAACTGCACGCTGCGGTTCTGCCGGGCGCAGTTGGCTGCGTCCTTCAGGGCGTTGACAGCTTGTTCGGGCTCGTCGGAGTGGACGTAGGTTGTTGCCAGGTAGAGCTTGGAAAAAGCGTTGTCGCGCACCAGTTCTGGATTGTGGAGCTCGAGGGATCTTTCGGCTTGTGCCACCGCGCGGTCCGGTCGGCCCAGATTCAGGTAGCACTGGCTCTCGGTGTGCGGTAGGAAGCCGTCGTCGTAGAAGTACGCCAAGGACGAATCAGAATGGTCCGCTGCTGTTTTGGCCTGATCGTAGGATGTCTGGGTTCGTTCCAAGCTGGCTAGGCAGCTCGTTTCGTCGCCGGCCTTGGCGTGGGCTCGCGCCAATTGGTCGTGGGCGAAGGTGTGGACGAGCGGATCAGCTTGGTCGGTCGTCGCCACGGCAGCCGAGGCGTAGTCGATCGCCAGATTCAGTCGATCCTGTGCCTTCGCAACGTGACTCATCCGGGCAAGGGTGAATGCGACGAGGGCGCTGGCACCGGCCTGGTGTGCTGCTGCTTGGGCCACCTCGAAATAACGCCACGAGTTCGCGAACTGTCGCGCGTCGAGCGACAGCCATCCGGCCAGTCCCGCGAACTTGCTGTACACCGCGAGCAACTGTGGTTGGAGTCGAGAGGGGCATTCTGCCAGCAACGTATGCAGCAGGCGCAGTTGTGCCTGAGCCACGGTCAATATGGCTTGTGCACCCTGCGTATCGTCCTGCCTTCGGCAATAGTCGCAGATTCGGTCGAAGTGCTCGATGAGGGCCGCGTCCACGCGTGGTGGTTGGTCTACAGCCTCGACCAGCCGCTCATGAGCTTCCGTCAGGCCGACCGCGCCGAGCGTGAATCCCGCCATGGAGCCGGTCAGTACCTGCAAGAACGTCTTGCGCTCCACAGAATCCTCTCCTTCCGCACCCAGAGGACTTCCTCCCACGGTAGACGTTTCCGGGCACGATGCGGGGCCGGTATCGCACGGATTTCGTACCGACTGAGCCTCGGCCGGCGGGCGGTCGTGCCGCTCTCGCCAGACAACCTCGCCCTCGGCCAGGATCTGGTCGAATCTGGCTCGGTCATCCGCTGTCGCGCGTTGGGCGAGAGTGGTATCGAGCATCGCTTGGGTAGCCGAACGCGGAAGGACCGAGCCGAGCCCGGTTCGCCAATTGATGACGGTGGAAGGGTCTATTCCCAAGAGGGCCGCAAACTCCCGGACAGATTTGCGCATGGCCTCCTGTAGTGCCACCGCTTCGAACCCGGTCCATTCCCGCCCTCTGACCATCGCCTTACCTAAACTAGTCGTTTGACCTGGGTAAACACGTTCGGTAGGCCAACAGTACCCCACCGCTGGCATGTCGTGCTCGCATCTTTTTGCGGGCAAGGTGGATCCGACGATGCCGAACTGTTCGCGAGATTCCGTGCATGACCGCGGACGCAGCAAACAAGATCTTTCGGAGGGAAGCATGACGTACCCGCGTGAAGCTGAATTTTCTTCCATCCCAGAGGAGTTGGCCTTGCCAGCCAACTTTCCGGGCGTCGGCAGTGAAAGGTGAACGAGGCGTGGGTGCGTGGTGCGTAGCGCAGAGTGTTCTCGCGGTTGTCGGAATCGGAGCCTTCGCGGCACTCGGACTAGGTTGTGTCTGGCCGACCGGCGGATGCCGTCGCCCGCCGCGCGAGCATCGAGCTGTAAGTCACTGTCGGGCAGTGTCTTTCGAATGGCCTGAGGCTTGGAGTTGCGAGGCTCCGACCGAACCCCTTTCGACTGCCGATGCGCACAGGGCGATGCAGATGCACCGCGATCACGACTGCGCTCGTAAGCGCACCGCATTTCACACGCTCGTCGATGCCGGGCGCATCAGACCGGATTCGACTCGCCAACAACAACTTTGGGAGACTTGATGTTCTCGGACGCCATCACCATGCGAATCCGTCTACTCACCGCCCGAGCCAGTCGCTCGGGCTACCACCTCGTTCGGGCCTCCAGCCCGCCCTACTCCTGGACCCTGCTCGATGCCGAAGACGGCGAGGGAATCTACTCGACCCCTGACCTTGATCAGATCGAGTACTGGCTGGATTCCTGACCGAGATCCATTGAGACAGTGGCTGTTCGGCGCGACCTTCACCGCAGTGTTTGCGATCATCGATGCCTGGCTTGGTGAAGGGCGGGTGGTGGAGCGTCTGTCAGGGTTGGGTGCGGTCGGCGATGGTGGCGGCCTTGTGGGCTATGTGGTTGCCGAGGGTTTCGATGCGTTCGGGGGCGAGGGGGGTTAGGGGGTGGAGGGCGATCAGGAGGGCGGCGTGGCCGTGGGCGTTCAACACCGGGGCGGCGATGGCGGCGATCGAGGGGGCTGGGTCGGTGGGGGTTTCGGGGAAGCCGAGGGTGGTGAATTCGGTGCGTAGCTGGTCGAGGGTTTCGCGGATGTTGGGGGGTAGGGCGATTGTGCCGGTGTCGAGGGTGTGGAGGACGCTGGCGGCTTGGCCCAGGGCGGGGGTGGTGGCGTCGACGTCGTAGCCGCGGGTGCGGGCTCGGGTGAGCATGTGGTTGATGCGTTCGATGGTGTCGGCGCTGGTGTGGGGGCTGCGAGCCAGCCATGCTCGGCGGCTCTCGTCGGTGTCCCAGGCGGCGTAGGAGGCACCGAAGGGTGGGGCGTAGGGGATGCGGTCGCCCGGCCAGATTCGTTCTCCGCCAACGAAGTCCGTGATGACGAGGGCCTCGTCGCTGAGCTTCTCGATCACGGAGGCGGGGAAGCCGAACTCCGCGGCCAGCTCGGTCGCCGCGGCGCGGGCGGCTTCGGCGTACGGGCGGGTGCCCACCGCCGCGGCGACGGGGACCAGGCCGGGCCCGAGGGTGTAGGTCTTGGCGGCCGGATCCCGGACGACCCAGCCGCGTTCGGTCAGCGTGTTGAGGATGGCGTGTGTGGTGGCCTGGGTCAGGTTCAGCTCGCGGGCGATCTCGCTGTAGCGCCACCGTGCGCCGGGCCGCGCGAGCAGCTCGATGACCTGTATCACTCGTGCCGTCGGCGCCGAACCCGTCGCAGCCACCCTTGACTCCCTCCACGCGGCGTTCTACCGTCGAATCACTTATTCGACAAGTTATATCGAATATTCGATAAACGCAAGGCGTGACTCCCTCGAGTCCACCGCCGTGAGGAGCGAGAGTCGATGACGGCAACACTGGCGGGCCGGATCGCCGTGATCACGGGTGGAGCGAGCGGGATCGGCGCGGGGATCGCGACGGTCCTGGCCGCGGCCGGGGCGCGGGTCGTGATCGCCGACCGCGACGAAGCCGGCACGCATGCGCAGGTGGAGACGTTGCGGGCGGCCGGTCACGAGGCCGACGCCCTCGAAGTCGAGCTGGGTGAGGAGTCCTCGATCGTGGCCGCGTGCGCCCTCGTCACCGGCAGGTTCGGCACGCCGTGGCTGCTGGTCAACAACGCCGGTGTCCAAGACCGTGAACTACTGACCGAGGCCACCGCCGCCGAATGGGATCGCGTGCAGGCGATCAACGCCCGGGGAACGTTCCTGATGATTCGCGAGACAGCGCGCGCGATGATCGCCGCCGGGGGCGGCGGGCGGATCGTCAACATCGCCTCGGCGGCGCTGGAGGGCATGGCCGTCGCGGGACTGGCCTCCTACACCGCGTCCAAGGGGGCGGTGCGAGCGCTGAGCCGGGCCGCGGCGATGGAACTCGCCGAGCATGCCATCACGGTCAACACCGTCCTGCCGGGCGGGGTGATCACCCCCGGCGCTTTGGGCGCCACCGGACCCGCCCCGAGCGGGCCGGCCGCGCAGCGCATGCCGCCCCTGGGGTTCGTCGAAGCGGGCGAGATCGGGCACGCGGTCGCCTTCTTCGCCGCACCCGCCGCCGCCCGTATCACCGACCAGGCGATCACCGTCGACGGCGGGTTCAGCCTCACCTGATCCCGCCGCCTCCGAATCCCTCACTCCAGCACTACTTTCCGGGAGATGCAATGACCACCACCGATCCGGCGTCGCTGGTCGCGGCCCATGAGCTGTCTCAGGCCAAGGCGCGTTATTGCCTGGCACTGGACACCAAGGACTGGGAGGGGTTCGCCGGGCTGCTGTGCGCCGAGGCCGAATTCGATGTCAGCGACGGTGGCACCGGGGTGGCGCCGATCGTCGGGCGTGAGGCGGTCGTCGAGATGATTCGCACCTCGCTGAGCGGGGCGCGTACCGCTCATCAGGTCCACACTCCGCTGATCGAGATCGACGGTGACACCGCGACGGTGGTGTGGGCGATGCACGACCGTGTGCTGTGGGACAACGGAACCTCGCTGAGCGGGTACGGGCACTACCACGAACGCTGGATTCGCCGCGACAGCGCATGGCAGCTGGCCGCGCTGCGGCTGACTCGGCTGATCGTCGAGTTGTCCCGGCCCGGCGACTGAGATCGCCATGACCGGATCCACGAAGCTCGTCATCGGCGCCAGCGGGTTTCTCGGCAGTCACGTGACCCGGCGCCTGGTCGCCGAGGGCGAGAACGTCCGGGTGATGGTGCGCTCGTCGAGTTCCACTCGCGGCATCGACGATCTGGACGTGCAGCGCTGCTACGGCGACATCTTCGACGACGAGGCACTGGCCGCGGCGATGAACGGCTGTGACGTCGTCTACTACTGCGTGGTCGACGCGCGCATGTGGCTGCGCGACCCGCAGGTCCTGTTCCGCACCAACGTCGAGGGCCTGCGCCATGTACTCGACGCCGCCATCGCCGCCCGGCTGGACAAGTTCGTATTCACCAGCACCACCGGCACTCTGGCGATCAGCGCCGATCGCCCGGTCACCGAGGACGATCCGCACAACTGGGACGGCGGCGGGCCCTATATCGCCTCCCGTATCGCCGCGGAGGACCTGGTGCTCGACTACGCCCGCACCCGGGACCTGCCCGCGGTGGCGATGTGCGTGTCGACCACCTATGGGCCCGCGGACTGGGCGCCCACACCGCACGGGTCGCTGATCGCACGAGTTGCGGCGGGGCGGTTCCCCTTCTACTTCGATTTCGCCGCCGAAGTGGTCGGGATCGAGGACGCCGCACGCGCCATGACCGCGGCCGCACGCCACGGCCGTCCCGGCCATCGCTACATCATCTCCGACCGCTACCTGCACAACCGCGACATCCATCGCCTCGTCGCGGCGGCCGCCGGTGTCGCGCCACCCCGCATCCGGCTGTCGATGCCCGTGTTGCGCGCGGGCGCACGCGGCAACGACATCGCTGCTCGCCTGCTCGGCCGCGACCTGCCCTTCGCCGCGGTCGGGTTGCGTATGGCAGAGCTGATGTCCCCGCTCGACCACAGCAAAGCCGTCACCGAACTGGGCTGGGACCCCGAACCCGTCGAAGGCTCCCTGCGTCGTGCCACGGAGTTCTTCCTGCAACGCCGGCGGGCCCGATGAAGAACCGGCGCGGACGCGCGACCTGACCACAGGGCACTCGACGAGGAGAAGAGATATGTCTGCACACATCAATTGGTCGCTGACCGGGCGGCGCGCGCTCCGCACCGCTGCGGTGATCGGCACCGCGGTCGTGATCGGCGCGGGAGCCTCGGTTGCCGGCGCAGGACCGGCGGAGCCTCCCGGTGTCTACTCCGCGGCCGACACTGCCGCGGAGTTTCAAGCGATCACGCAGCTCAAGACGAACTACTTCGCCGATATCGACGCGAAGAACTGGGCGGCGTTGCGGGAATTGCTGGCACCCGATGTCGTGGTGGACACCACGGGCAGCGCGGGGCCGGTTTTCACTAACAGAGACCAGTTCATCGTGTTCCTGCAACTCACTCTCGGTGCCGCCCAGACCCATCACCAGGGCTTCGATCCGCAGATCGAGGTGATCTCGCCGACCGAGGCCAAGGCTGTCTGGCGGATGGAAGACGTGCTCATCTTCGGCGGCGTCGGCGGGGTACACGGCTACGGCTGGTACCAGGACGAGTACCGGAAGGTCGACGGTGCGTGGGTGGTGACGTACTCCAAGCTCACCCGCTCGCACATCGACCTGGTTCGGCCGTAGAAGGTGACCCCGGCCAAAAGCATGCCGGGGAAGTGATTTGATCCTGCCGGGAATTGGCTTGACCCTTACGTAGCGTCAATCTTTAGCGTCGGGCTCATGTCGAAGAATCCGGTCAAGCAGACGCGAACGGTGACAATGCATTTGGATGCCGGGAACGCCTCGATGGTCGAACTGGGAAAGATGCTGGGACCTACCGGGATTCCGCCGTTCGAGGTCAAGAAGGAGTACGACGCGCTCACCGCTGGCTCTCGCGGGGAGATCGTTCCGGCGGTGGTGACCTTCACCCCTGACCGGACATGGTCGATGCGGTTGAAGACGCCGCCGACCTCGGCGCTGATCCGGGCGGCGCTCGGGGTGTCGCGAGGATCGAGCAGACCGGGGCATGAGGACGGCGGGTTGCTGACGGAGGCCCAGCTACGGGCCGTCGCCGTCCGCAAACTGCCCGATCTGAACACCTCCGATGTCGATATCGCGATGCGGATCGTGGCGGGCACGGCACGCTCGATGGGGGTGCGGATCGCGAGTTGAGGACGGGACCCGTGCGAGGAATGCCGTTGGGGCTCAGCTCAAATCGTCCAAGGCCGACTCTATGGCGCGGTGGAAGGTGGGGTAGGCGTAGATCATCTGGCGGAGGGTTCGGGTGGGGACCTCGGCGTGAACGGCCACGGCCAGAGCGCTGAGGACCTCGCCGCCCACCGGGCCGATGGAGGTGGCCCCGACGAGGATGCCGCAGTCGGCGTCTTCGACCAGTTTGATCAGGCCCTCGTTGCCGGTCTTGTGGATCCAGCCGCGGGTGGAGTTGGCGGCGTCGGTGCTGCCGGTGCGGACGTTCAGGCCCGCCTTGCGTGCCTCTGCCTCCGTCATGCCTACCGCGCCGACCTCGGGATCGGTGAAGGTGACCCGGGGGACCGCGTGGTAGCGCGCCGATTCCGTTGTGTCGCCGAGGATGTCGTTCGCGGCGATACGAGCCTGGTACATCGACATGTGGGTGAAGGCGCCCTTACCGGTGATGTCGCCGATCGCCCACACGCCGTCGGCGGCGCGCAGATGGTCGTCGACCTCGATGCCGCGGGCCGATTCGTCCAATCCCACCGCGCCGACGCCCAGGCCCGCCACGTCGGTGCGGCGGCCGGTCGCGACCAGCAGTTGCCGCGCGTGCAGCGGTTCGCCCTCGCTCAGGTGCACGGTGAACCGGTCGCCGTCGTGCTCGACACGAGTGGTCTGGGCACCCGTACGGATCGTGATCCCTTCGTGGGCAAAGACTTCCGTGATCAGGTCCGCCGCCTCCGGCTCCTCCTTCGGGAGAATGCCGTGGGGTACGAGGACCGTGACCTTCGCGCCGAACCGCGAAAAGATCTGGGCGAACTCCATTCCCACGGGACCACCGCCGAGCACGATCAGCGATTCGGGGGCCGTCGTCGCCGTGACGGCCTCCCGGTTGGTCCAGAAGGGCGTATCCGCCAGGCCCTCGATCGGCGGAACAGCCGGCGCCGTACCGGGATTGAGCACGATCGCGCGCTCGGCGCGGAACACCCGGTCACCGTCGGCGGTGCTGACGGTCACCTCGTGGGGTGCGGTGATGCGGCCCCAGCCGCGCACGAAGCGCCCACCGGCCTTCTCGAACCGCTCGACCGCGACGGTGTCGTCCCAGTTGTCGGTCGCCTCGTCGCGGATCCGGTCGGCCACCGGACGCCAATCCGAACGCACCTCGGCCGCGCCCGCGAGTTCGCCGATCCGGCGGCCCTCGGCCAGCGCGCCCGCCGCGCGCACCATCATCTTGGTGGGCACGCACGCGTAGTACGGGCACTCGCCGCCGACCAACCGGCCCTCGACGCCGACGACCGCCAGCCCCGCGGTGGCCAGCCGCGTCGCGACGTCCTCGCCTCCCGGCCCCATCCCGATCACCACGGCATCCACGGTCTCGATCGACATGCGCTCTCCCTCGGTGTGCGACGTTTCGGCCACAGTCTTCCACTTTTCCCGGCATGCTTTTGGCCGGGATCCATCGTGTGGGGGATTCCGGCCAAAAGCATGCCGGAAAACGGGTGGTCGTGTGTCGGTGGTCTTCTACAGGGACTTGCGTTCGCGGGGCACCAGGAGCGCCAGCAGGGCCATGACCAGGCCGCCGCCGATCAGGTACAGCCCCCACGCGCCGTTCAGGAGGTTGCGGTAGTCGTCGCGCAGTAGGTCGTCGAAGCGCTGATCCAGCCGCCAGGTGGTCACGCCGAGTGCCGCCAGGCCCGCTATGACGCCGAGCCAGCCGAGGGCGCGGGAGCCGAACAGCGCGGCGAGGAGGATGACCGCGGCGATCACCAGGAACAGGAGGGTCAGTGAGGTGTGGATCGAGGCCGCCTGCGCGGAGAGCTGATCGAGTGTCCAGCCGCTGGGGACGCCGTCGCGCAGATCGATGAGCCGCACGTCACGGGCGTCGACCGAGCCGACGAGGGGGCCGAAGGCGCCGACCGCGATCGCGATGGCGCAGGCGAAGAGCACCAGGTGGACGAAAGTGCGCATACTCCACGGTATTGCTCCCTGGACGTGGGATGCGCGAATTTGTCGCAATGATGCCGTTCTGTATGCGGGGGAGCGGGTGGTTTCCGGCCAAAAGCATGCCGGAAACAAGAAGAGGCTGGGCGTGGCGGGGTGAACAAGGAGGGGGTTGGGCGTGGCGGGGTGAACACGGAGGGGGTTGGGCGTGGCGGGGAGGTTGTGTTGGGTGGGCCGAGCGATGCGACGGGCGGTGATATCGCGCAGGCGGCACTACGGCCCGAGCTGGATCCAGCGGCCGGAGGACGGGACGCCCTCGGTGTCGACGACGAAGAGTAGGTACCAGCCTGGTGGGGCCAGGGCGGGGGTGGACGGCATGGTGAGGGTGATTGTGCCGGGGGTGGGGGAAGTGAAGGGGAGGTCGACCAGGCGTTGGTCGTTGTTGCTGGAGTGGGTGCAGGAGGTGGGGTGGATGAGGCAGGCGTCGCGCGGGGCGCCGGTGACGGTGGCGTCCAGGGTGGCGCCGTAGGTGGTGGTCGTGGCGGCGAGTTGCAGGTCGGGGCGGGGGCCGTGGAAGAGGTAGGGCGGCCAGAACACCTCGATGCGGAGTTCCTCGGTTTTGCGCTGCGGGTTGGAGCCGGCGGTGATCACCTTGCCGTCGGGGGTCAGCAGGGCGACCGAGTGGTAGAGGCGGGCGACGCGCTGCTGGGCGGTGTGCATCCAGGATCCGGCGTCCGGATCGAGGATTTCCGCGAAGGGCGGCGCCATATCGGCCATCTCCTCCATCGCCGAACCACCCGTCGCCAGCACCGTCCGATCCGGCAGCAGGACCGCGTTGACGTGCATCCGGGCGTGATGCAGCGGCGGCCCGGCCTCGTACGCCGGGGCGGGCGCGCTCAGATCGGCGATCCGGGTGTCGTCGAGAACCGTTGAGGCCGAGTGCATGTCGTAACCGCCGCCGCCCATGATCATCACCCGCTGGCGCTGGGCGGGCGGCAGGAGCACGCTGGTGGACTGGTTGCGCGCCTCCGGATCGGTGAGGCCCGGCACCACGGTGACCGCGCCCGTCGCCGGATCCCAGATCGTCGGGCGCATACCGTTGTTGCCGCCCATCTGCCCGCCGGTGTAGAAGATCCGCCCGTCGGCGAGCAGCACCAGGTGGCCGTACATCGGGATCGGGCCGGGGACCGGCAGCTGCGACCAGGTCTGCGCGGCGGTGTCGAACAGTTCCGGCGTCTCGGACAGGAAATTGTCGGCGCCCAGGCCCGACGTCACGACCACATTGCCGTCGGGGAGTTTCGCGAGTGTCGGATACCAGCGGCCGAAAGCCATGTCCGGCAGCGCCTTCCAGGCCAGCGTCGCCGGGTCGAAGACGAGCGCGTCGGGGATGCCGTAGAACGGGTCGTAGCGGCCGGTGCCGCCGACCGCCAGCAGCCGCCCGTCCGGCAGCAGGGTCTGGCCGGCGCAGAACAGGTCGATGGGCGTATCCGGCGCGGTCAGTACCGGATTCGGGTAATGCCATACCCGCGTGCGGAATTCGTGCGCGGCGAGCCGGTCGGGATCGTTGCCGGAACCGGCGAAGAACAGGATGTCACCGGTGTGCAGCAGGGCGGCGTGGACGGGATTGATCTCGGTGCCGAAGTCGAGGATGCGCCAGAGCCCTTCGGCGGCAGCGTCGTCCAGATCGGTCGCGAGCGGGGCCACGCGCAGATAGCCCGCGTTGCCGCCCGGCGGATGGTCGACGGTGGCGACCACCAGTTCGGGCGGGCCGCCGGGGGTGGGCCGCACTGCCACGGCGGCGCCCTCGTTGTCGGTGAAGCCCCAGCCCTGGATCGTGGACCAGCGGCTCCAGCCGTCGACGCAGTGTCCGGTGCCGTCCAGCCCCCAGCCGACCGTGTACTGGCCGGCGTTGCCCTGCTGCGGATGGTCGATGGTGAAGACGACCAGTTCGGGCCGGCCGTCGCCGTCGAGGTCGGCGGCGGTGATGCCCGCGCCCTGATTCTCCCAGCCCCACCAGTCCGGAATCGCCACCCACGGTGTCCATTCCGCGATCGCGCCGTCGGCGGTCAGTCCCTTGGCGAGGCGGAACTGCCCCGAATTCTGGCCCGGCGGATTGTCGATGGTGAAAACCACCAGCGTGGGGCGGCCGTCGACGGTGGTGAGGCAGATGTCGGCGCCCTGGTTCTCCCACCCGTACCAGTCCGGAATCTGCTGCCACGGCGTCCAGCCGCCGGTCACGGTGCCGTCCGGCGCGAGGTCGCGGCCGATGCGGAGATAGCCCTGGTTCTGACCGGGCGGGTTGTCGACCACGAGGACCACGAGATCCTGGCGGCCGTTCCCGGAGAGGTCGGCGATCGCGATGCCCGCGCCCTGGTTCTGCCACCCCCACCAGTCGGGAACGGAAAGCCATGGGCCCCAGCCGGTTACGTTTCCGTCGGTGCCGAGGTCGGCGCCCACGCGGTAATAGCCGGAGTTCTGGCCGTCGGGATTGTCGACCCGCAGCACCACCACATCGAGCGAGCCGTCCCCGCCGAGGTCCGCGAGGGCGAGCCCGCAGTCCTGATCATCGCTGGAAGTCCAGTCGGGGATCGGCACGAATTGACCTGCCACACTGCCATTTTGATCTCCCGGGTGATCGTGGTCGAGGGATCGGTGTGATTTGCCTCGATTTGGCCGGAATCCGCGAGAGATCCCGGCCAAAAGCGTGCCGGGATAAGGGAGGTGGCGTGCCGGGACGAGGGAGGTGGCGTGCCGGGACGAGGGAGGTGGCGTGCCGGGATAAGGGAGGTGGTGTGCCGGGACGAGGGAGGTGGAGTGCGGGGGTGAGGGAGGTTGCCGGGGTGAGCTGCGGGGACGGCGCGAGGGCGAGAATTTCGGTAGGTTGGGACGGTCAAGGGGGCGCCGTCGATACGGCGGGGCTGCAGCCGTTCCGATCGCTCGGGAGACAGCGAGGACAGCATGGCCGACACCGATGTCGTGAATCGGATCGAAGAGGTGGGCGACGATTTCCATCAGGACCCGCACCGGTATTACGCCCGCTGGCGTGAACGCGGACCGATTCACCGGGTGCGGTTCCGCGACGGCGTCTCGGGCTGGGTGGTCATCGGGTACGCGGAGGCCCGCGCGGCGCTGACGGATCCGCGTCTGCACAAGAGCGCGGCCGGTATCTACGAGATCTTCAAGGGGCATCGGGATTCGGCGCTCGTGGTCAGCGCGGACGCCCAGGCGCTGTCCACGCACATGCTCAACAGCGATCCGCCGGATCACACGCGGCTGCGCAAGCTGGTGACCAAGGCGTTCACTCCGCGCCGGGTGTCGGCGCTGCGCCCGCGCATCGAGGAGATCACCGCCGCCCTGCTGGACGACATGGAAGGGCGTGCCGAGGTCGATCTGCTGGCGGACTTCGCGAACCCGCTGCCGGTCACCGTGATCTGCGAGTTGCTGGGCGTGCCGTACGAGGATCGCACCGACTTCCAGGCGTGGACGCGGGTGCTGGTGGGGTCGATCGGCGGTGTGGCCGAGCGCAATGTCGCCTCCGCCGAGATGGCCGGGTATCTGCGGGGACTGGTGGACGCCAAGCGGCGCGAGCCGGGCGAGGACCTGCTGTCCGGGCTGGTGCACGCCGGTGAGGACGGCGACCGGCTGTCGGAGTCCGAGCTGGTGGCGATGGTGTTCCTGCTGCTGGTCGCGGGGCACGAGACGACGGTGAACCTCATCGGCAACGGCACGTACGCGTTGCTGCGCAACAGGTCCCAGCTCGACGCCCTCTCCGCCGACCCGTCGGGTGTGCCCGCCGCGATCGAGGAATTCCTGCGGTACGACGGTCCGGTCGGCTGGGCGACCGTGCGCTACACCGAGGATCCGGTGGAGATAGCGGGCGTCGAGATCCCGGGCGGTGAAATCGTCTACGTCGCACTGGCGGCCGCCAATCACGACCCGGCCCGCTACGCCGACCCCGACCATCTCGACCTCGCGGGTGACCCGTCCGGGCACATCGCCTTCGGCTACGGCATTCACTTCTGCGTCGGCGCGCCGTTGGCCCGGCGCGAGGCCGTCACCGCCTTTACTCAACTGCTGCAACGTTTTCCAGATATCCAGCTGGCGGATCAGACGTTTGTCCCGCAGTGGCATCATGGTGCGCTCATTCGTGGGATGGAGGAGCTGCCGGTGCGGCTGCGGGGGTAGGGGAGGTCAGGGGCGGATGCCCAAGAGGGCGTCGTGCTGGTCGGTGACTGTGGTGCGGAGGGCGTCCACGACGGCGGAAACCTCGGGGCGGCGGAGGGTTTCGGGGCGGGTGACGAGCCAGTAGGAGAGGCGGACGGTGGCCGTGTCGGGGAGGACGCGGATCAGGTCGGGGTGGCGGTCGGCCATGAAGCAGGGGAGCAGGCCCAGGCCGGCCGCGGCGCGGGTGGCCTCGACGTGGACGAAGACATTGGTGGAGGAGACGGATTCGCGCATCATGGGGGCGAAGCTCGAGGCCAGGTCCAGATCGTCGACCTGGAGCATGGAGTCGATGAAGTACACCAGGGGATAGCGCGCCAGATCCTCCAGCGTGCGCGGGATGCCCTGTGCGGCAAGGTAGTCGCGGGAGCCGTAGAGGCCGAGGCAGTAGTCGCCCAGGCGCACCGCCTCGGCGCGATGCACCTTCGGCCGCCCGACCACGATCTCGATATCGAGCCCGGACCGCTGCGTCGACGCCCGTCGCGTGGCCGCCACGATCTCCACGGCGACGCGCGGATGGCGGCGCCGCACCCGGGCCGCCGAGGGCGCGGCGATATACGCGCTGAAACCGTCCGTCGCGGAGATGCGCACGACCCCCTCGAGCGCGCGGCTGCCGTCCGCCTCGGTGGCCAGCGACCGGACCGCCGATTCCACCGCCTCCGCCGCGGCGAGCGCCTCCCGCCCGAGTTCGGTGAGCTCCCAGCCGCCCGTGACGCGGGTGAGCACCCGGCCGCCCAGCGCCTGCTCCAGGGCCGCGATGCGCCGCGAGATCGTGGTGTGGTTGATGCCGAGTTCCTCTGCGGCGGTGACGAATCGGCCGGACCGGCCGACCGCGAGCAGGACCAGCAGATCGTCGGCGCTGGGACGCCGATTCGCCGAGTACCCGCTCATTTCTGCATTCTCGCAGATATGCCCTGCGGATCTGGGCATTGCGGTCACCTTCATCTGCACCAATACTCACCGAAGACCTTGAGATGTGGCGGCCATCACATATATACGTGGCCGAGGTCATGAAGGAGCGGTGCGATGAGGGTTTCCAGCACGCCGGGCGGTGGCGGATCGGGCGGAGTGACCGCGGGGCTGCGGCGGGTCGTCGCGGCGTCCATGGCCGGGACGGTCGTCGAGTGGTACGAGTTCTTCCTCTACGGCACGGCCGCCACGCTGGTCTTCAGCAAGGTGTTCTTCCCCGCGAGCGACAGCGATCTGGACGGGATCCTCGCCGCGTTCGTCACCTACGCGGTCGGCTTCGCGGCACGGCCGTTGGGCGGCATCGTCTTCGGGCACTTCGGCGACAAGTACGGTCGCAAGAAGCTGTTGCAGCTCAGCCTGGTGCTGGTGGGCGCCTCGACCTTCCTGATGGGCTGCCTGCCGACCTTCCATCAGGTCGGGTACTGGGCGCCCACGCTGCTGGTGATCCTGCGGTTCGTGCAGGGTTTCGCGGTCGGCGGCGAATGGGGCGGCGCGGTGCTGCTGGTGGCCGAGCACAGCCCGAGCCGCGCCCGCGGATTCTGGGCGAGCTGGCCGCAGGCCGGGGTGCCCGCGGGCAATATGCTCGCGACGGTCGTGCTGCTGGTGATGACCTCCACGCTGTCGGACGCGGCCTTCCTGAGCTGGGGCTGGCGCGTGGCGTTCTGGCTGTCGGCGGTGGTGGTGCTGGTCGGCTACTACGTGCGGACCAAGGTGACCGACGCGCCGATCTTCGCCGCGGCACAGCGCGAGAGGGAACAGGTGCGGCAGACCTCGTTCAGCGTGGCCGAGGTGCTGCGGCGGTATCCGCGCGGGGTGTTCACCGCGATGGGGCTGCGGTTCGGCGAGAACATCATGTACTACCTGGTGGTCACCTTCTCCATCACGTATCTCAAGGTGCACGTGAAGGTGGACACCCAGGTGATCCTGTGGTGGCTGCTGGCCGCGCACGCCGTGCATTTCGTGGTGATCCCGCTGGTCGGGCGGCTCAGCGATCGGATCGGCCGGCGTCCGGTCTACCTGGTGGGCACGCTGGCGACCGCGACGTGGGGCTTCTTCGCGTTCCCGATGATGGACAGCGGGCACAACGTCGTCATCATGGCCGCGGTTGTCATCGGCCTGGTGTTCCATGCGTTCATGTACGCGCCGCAGCCGGCGATCATGGCGGAGATGTTCCCGACCCGGATGCGGTATTCCGGTGTGTCCCTGGGGTATCAGGTGACGTCGATCGTGGCGGGATCGCTGGCGCCGATCATCGCCGTGCGGCTGCTGGACGCCTTCGGGTCCGCGGTGCCGATCGCGTGGTACCTGGCCGCGGCGGCGGGCGTCACGCTGGTCGCCGTCGCCTTCGCCCGCGAGACCAAGGGCGTCGACCTGGAGGCGGTCGACCGCGCGGACCTCGAGCCGCGGCCCGGCGCGGCAGCCACGATGAGGGTGGTTGCCGAATGAGCGATCTGACCGGGCGGACGGCCGTGGTGACCGGCGGCGCGAGCGGTATCGGGGCGGCGTGCGCGCGGGCCCTGGCCGCTCGCGGCGCGGCCGTCACGGTCGCCGATGTGGACGCGGCCGGGGCCGAGACGCTGGCCCGCGAGATCGGCGGGCGGGCCTGGGCGGTGGATCTCCTGGACGTCGACGCCCTGGCGGAGCTGCGGCTGGAGACCGACATTCTGGTCAACAACGCGGGCGTGCAGAGCGTCAGCCCGATCGAGGACTTTCCGCCTGAGCAGTTCCGCCGGATGCTCGCGCTGATGGTGGAGGCGCCGTTCCTCCTCGTGCGGGCCGCGCTGCCGCACATGTACGCGGGCGGATTCGGGCGGATCGTCAATATCTCGTCGGTGCACGGGATCCGGGCCTCGCAGTACAAGGTCGCCTACGTCACCGCCAAGCACGCGCTCGAGGGATTGTCGAAGGTGACGGCGCTCGAGGGCGGGCCGCACGGCGTCACCAGCAACTGCGTGAATCCCGGCTATGTGCGAACACCGTTGGTGGACAAGCAGATCGCGGATCAGGCACGCGCCCACGGCATCGCCGAACAGGAAGTGGTGGAACAGGTCCTGCTCACCGAGAGCGTGATCAAACGCCTCATCGAGCCGGAAGAAGTTGCGGCACTGGTGCACTGGCTGGTGTCCGCCGACGCGGGCATGGTGACGGGCGCGTCCTACGTGATGGACGGGGGCTGGAGCGCCCGGTAGCCATCACCCGCGTGCCTCGCTTGCCTCGCGTATGCCAGTCTGAATGACGTGTCAGCCGCGCCGGCCGGGGCGGACATGTGGGCAATCCCGTGCGAGGAGTCTCGGGGTCGGGCGAGAATCACGGGAACGAAGGAGGTCACATGGAAACGATCGTGTCCGTCTCGGGTGGCAAGGTGCGGGGGCTGGCCGACGGCGGGATCAGCAGCTTCCTGGGTATTCCCTACGCCGCGCCGCCGGTGGGCCCCGCGCGGTTCGAGGCGCCGCAGCCGGTGACCGAATGGTCCGGGGTGCGCGACGCCGTCGAGCTGGGGGCCACCTGCGCGCAGTCGCCGTATCCGGCGCCGATCCACGCGCTGATCGGCAGCGACGGCGTTCCCGGCGACGAGTACCTCAACGTGAACGTCTGGACCCCGGACGCCGGCGGCTCGGGGCTGCCGGTGCTGGTGTGGATCCACGGCGGCGCGTTCGTCCGCGGGTCGAACTCGCAAAAGATCTACGACGGCAGCGCATTCGCGCGCGACGGGGTCGTGGTCGTATCGATCAACTACCGGCTCGGGATCTCCGGATTCGCGGCCGTCCCGGGCGCACCGCTCAATCGTGGCCTGCGCGACCAGATCTTCGCGTTGCACTGGGTGCAGGAGAATGTGGCGGCCTTCGGCGGAGATCCGGGGAATGTGACCGTCTTCGGCGAGTCGGCCGGCGGGATGAGCGTGGTGAACCTGCTCGTCGCCCCGCAGGCGCGCGGGCTGTTCCGGCGCGCGATCGTGCAGAGCGCCAACGGATCCGCCGTCGCCGCGGCCGACGACGCGCGCAAGGTCGCCGAGCAGGTGGCCGCGAAGATCGGCATCGACCCGACGGCCGCGGCCTTCGGCGAACTCGGCCCGGATCAGCTGCGGTCGGCGCAGGACGCGACCGCGCTCGATCTGATGACCGATCCGGATCCCGCCCGGTGGGGCGCCTCGGTCATCACGAACGGGCTCGGCATCCTCAGCTTCTTCCCCGTGATCGACGGCGAGCTGATCCCGGACCGGCCGACGGATATCCTTGCGGCCCACCCGGATCGGACGGTCCCGCTGATCATCGGCTGGACCGCCGAGGAATTCCGGTTCTACACCTTCCCGACCGGAATCGCCGCGGGGATCACCGCCGAGACGCTACCGATCGCGCTGGCGCGGTACGGGCTCGAGCCCGCGGTCGCGGAGCGCTACGCCGCCAATCGCCCGGGTGCGTCCCCCGCCGATGTCTTCGCGGCCGTCGTGACCGACCTGGTGTTCCGTGACGATGCCATGCGCATCGCGGAATACACCGCGGCAGCGGGGAATTCGACCTACGTCTACGAGTTCGCATGGCGCTCCGGCATCCCCGACCTCGGCGCCTCCCACGTCATGGAGGTGCCCTTCGTCTTCGACCAGATCGACGAGGCGCACACCCTGACCGGGCCGAACCCGCCGCAGCGGCTGGCCGACGAGGTGCACCGGGCGTGGGTCCGCTTCGCGACGCACGGCGACCCGGGGTGGTCCGCCTTCGACGCCGCCACGCGTTCGGTGCGGATCTTCGATTCGCCCGAGTCCTATGACGTCGCGGATCCGCGAGCGGACGAACTGCGCGCGTTGCGGCGGGCGCATCCGAACGTGTGAACTGACGGCGCGGCCCGCCCTCGCCTACTGCCTGTGGTGGGGGCGGTCGCGGTCGGCCCAGCGGGGGTTCTGTTCGTCGCGGCGGTAGACGGCTATCTGGCCGGGGACCGAGAAGTGGAGGCGGGTGCCCTCGCCGACGACCTCGCCGTCGGTGGCGACGGCCTGGGGGGAGCGGAGGTGGACGGTCAGGCCCGCGACCATCTGCTCGCCGTAGACCTTGCTGTGGCCGATGGCGGCGAGCAGCAGGGCGCCCGCGGCGCGGGTGCGGGAGAACTTCAGGTCCGCGCGCAGCCAGCGGACGTCCAGCAGACCGGAGTCCAGGCGGGAACGGAACGCGGGGACCGCGCCGGGCGGGTCGTAATACCCGTTGCCCACGAACAGGAACCACACCTCGCGGCTGCGGCCGTCCACGTCGACGCGGATCGGCTCGGCCCGGCGCAGGGTGACCAGCAGGGCCGCGGCGAAGGCGGGCCACTTGCCCCAGCGCTTCTCCCACTTCTCGCGCAGCCGCACCAGATCGGAGTAGGCGCCGATGCTGGCGGTATTGATCCAATACTGGGTGCGGGACTCGCCGCCGCTGCCGTATTCCACGCTCGCGACGTCCACCGAGACCGCCTCTCCGGCGCCGGTGGCGTCCACGACCTCGCGCAGGTCGTAGACGCCGACATCACGGGCGAAGTGGTTGAGGGTGCCGGTGGGGATGACCACCAGCGGCAGATCCTGGTCCAGCGCCACGGTCGCGATCGCCGCGACCGTGCCGTCACCGCCCGCGACGCCCACCGCGGCGGGCCGCTCGGCGCGCTCCGCCAGCACCCGCGTCAGCTGTTCGGCACAGTCGACGCCGGGTTCGGTCCGCAGCACGGTGGCGGCGGGCAGGGCCCGGGCGATGTCGTCGGCCGGGTCGTAGCCGGGATCGCCGGACATCGGATTGACCACCACCACGAGGCCCTTGCCGTCGATCAGCACGGGCACCTCGCGGACCGGGCGGGCCCGCGCCTCGTCGGAGTGCCGGATCGGCCACCACCGCCGCGTGGCCAGCGCGATCCCGCTGCCGAGCGCCGCGCCGACCAGGACGTCGGAGGTCCAGTGCACGCCCGTGTGCACCCGCGAATACGCGACCGTGGCGGCCAGCGGGGCCACCACCCGCGCGCTGCGCGGACTCTCCATCGCGACCGCGGTGGCGAACGCGATCGCCGAGGCGCTGTGCCCCGAGGGGAACGAGGACGACATCGGGCGGCGAATGAGCCGCCGATCCAGCGGGAGCAGTTCGGGCGCCGGCCGCCGTCGCCCGAACACCGCCTTCACCGTATTGGCGCTGACACTGGCGCCGCCGAGCGCGACCACACCGCGCAGCGCGGCCCGCCGGCTCGCCCCCTTGCGGGTGGCCAGCACGGCCGCGATGACCAGCCACAGCACACCGTGATCGGCGGAGCGCGTCAGCCGCAGCATCCCCCGATCGAGTCCCGAGACGGGCAGCATCGCCACGCCCCCACCGACCGCCCGATCGAACCGCCCGACCGGATAGGACTTCCGCCGCAACCACTTCCTCACCAGCCCGAGAGTACCGCCGAGCCGTGGATCGGCCCGCCCCTCCCCGCGAGATGACCTGCCCCACACCCACTTCGGGCACTGCCCCGGCGGCATGTGGCCCGCAGCACCATTTTTCCGGCATGCTTTCGGCCGGAATCCCTGGCGCCCACGATTCTCACCGAGACGTAGCCGGTGGGACATGGCGGCTCAGCGAAAGTCGGCGGCGTGGTCTCGGGCCCATTCGGTGAACGACAGGGCCGGGCGGCCGAGGAGGTCGGGGACCGAGTCGGTGGCGATGTCGGGTGGCGGGTTGGGGACGGTGCCCTCGGAGCGGATGAACATGTCCACGACGAAAGGCGGGAGCTGGGTGAGCAACTCGGCGCGGTAGGTGTCGACGTCGACCTCCTCGAGACGCACGGGTTCGCCCAGCGCGTCGGAGATCGCGGCGACCTGGTCGCGCAGGGTGATCGGACCCGGCCCGAGCACCGAGTGCGCCGCGGACGTACCGGCCTGGTGGAGCAGGGCGTGCGCGGCCACGTCGGAGATGTCGCGTTCGTGCACGGGAGAGGTGGTCGCGTCGGGGAAAGACGTGCGGAACACCCGGTCGGTGCGAATGGACGTCCACCGCAGCGAGTTGGTGGCGAAGTAGCCCGGCCGCACGAACGTGTGCGGCAGGCCGGAGTCCGTCAGGGCCTGCTCGACGGTCGCGTGCCGGACCGCGATCGGATTCTGCTCCGCGTTCGGCTGCACGACGGTGCCGGAGGACAGCAGCGCCACATGCTCCACGCCCGCCGCCACCGCCGCGGCGGCGAACTCCGCGGCCGTTTCCGGATGGGCGTAGAGGAAGACCTTCGTCACGCCCGCCAGCGCGGCGGGCAGGGTCGAGGGATCCGTCAGGTCGGCGCGGACGGCCTCGACGCCGTCGGGGAATCGAGCGGTCTCGGGGTCACGGCTGGAGGCACGGACGGATTCGCCCGACTCGAGCAGCCGGGTCAGGACGCCGCCGCCGACGAAGCCGCGCGCGCCGATCACCAAGGTGGTCACAGTGGTTCTCCTTCCGATCTTCGGCAGGGAGGGCCGCGTTAGTCTGGCATATGGCTCTGTCGCGGCGGCAGCTGATGAGACTCGGGTCCGCGGGGGCGGGCGCGCTGCTGGTCGGGGCCTCGATGGGCGCGAGCGCGAGGTACGCCGCGCCGCGATGGCGGGGGAACGATCCGTTCGCTCTCGGCGTGGCGTCCGGGGATCCGACCGCCGACGGGGTGGTGTTGTGGACTCGGCTCGCACCGGATCCGCTGGCCCCAGACGGGCTCGGCGGGATGGCGCTCGCGCCGGTGACCGTCGACTACGAGGTCGCCGAGGACGAGGGCTTCCGGCGGGTGGCGGCCCGCGGATCGGCGGTCGCGACGCGTGAGTTCGCCCACAGTGTGCATCCGGAGGTGCACGGGCTGGAGCCGGATCGCTGGTACTTCTACCGCTTCCGCGCGGGCTCGGCGATCTCGCCGGTGGGCCGGACCCGCACCGCCCCCGCGCCCGGAACCCCGACCGCGCGAATGCGTTTCGCATTCGCCTCCTGCCAGTCCTGGAGTTCCGGCTACTTCACCGCCTACGAGCACATGAGCGCCGAGGACCTGGATCTGGTCGTGCATCTGGGCGACTACATCTACGAGCGCGCGTGGATGCTGGGCCGGTCGGGCGCGACGATGGACCGCCGGTTCTGGACCGAGGCCGTCGATCTGGCCGGCTACCGGCTGCTCTACGCGCAGAACAAGGCCGAGCCGCCGCTGCGGGCCGCGCACGCCGCCTTCCCGTGGCTGGTCACCATGGACGATCACGAGGTCGACAACAACTGGGCCGGCGATTCGCCCGGGCTGGGCCTCGACATCTACCGGATCCCCGCGCTGTTCCGGCGGCGTCGCGCGGCCGCTTTCCAGGCCATGTACGAGCATCAGCCGCTGCGACTCGCTCAGCTGCCGTCCGGGCCCGCCGTGCATCTGCACCGCCGCTACCGGTTCGGCGATCTCGCGGAGATCACCATGCTCGACACCCGGCAGTATCGGACCCGGCAGGCGTGCGGCGACGGCAGCCTCGTCACCGGATGCGACGACCGGTTCGCGGACGGCCGCACGATACTCGGTGCGCGGCAACGGGAATGGCTGCTCGACGGCCTCACCGGATCACCCGCGCGCTGGCAGATCCTCGGGAACCAGGTGGCGATGGCCCAGTCCGACTACGATCCGGGCCCGGGCGTCGCCGTGGGCACCGACTCGTGGGACGGCTACGTCGCCGACCGCAACGCGGTGCTGGGCGCGGCGGCCGATCGCGGCGTGCGCAACCTCGTCGTCATCACCGGCGACCGGCACGAGAACTACGCCGCCGACCTGCGCGCCGACTACGCCCGGCCGGAATCGCCGGTCGTCGCCACCGAATTCACCGGCACCTCGATCACCACCGGCGGTGACGGCGCCGACCTTCCAGAGCGCGGACGGCAGCTGCTGGCCGCCAACCCGGATCTCAGATTCTTCAACGGACAGCGCGGCTACGTGCGCGTGGAGCTGGATCACCGGCTGTGGCGCAGCGACTTTCGGGTCGTGCCGTATATCCGGACGCCGGGGGCTCCGATCACCACGCGCGCCGGATTCGTTGTGCAGGACGGCATTCCCGGCACGACGGCAGCCTCGCGGCCGGACCCTGTCACAAACCCGGCGCCTGATGCCGCGGCGCCGTCACCGTCCGGTGCGTACCCGCCACGATAACGGCCGATCGAAACCACCGCCGTTCACAAGTACTGCCACCACTGGAAATTCAGCGACTGGGCGAATTCGTCAAGTTACCTGTACCGTCTGCTCACGCCCCCGGACAAGCTGCCACCATCGGTATCGAGGAATGACTGAACTCACCCCAGCCCAACTCGACACGCTCGAGATTTTGGCCGACAGCCCAGCCGCCCACACCGCCGACGAGTTGGCGCGCCTCCTGGATCAACCCGCGTACGCGGTGGAGGACACGCTGGCGTTCCTGCGCCGTCACCGCTATATCGTGCAAACGACCGCGTGGCAGCTCACCGTCGGCGCCACCTACGTACTCGGATCGCACCACCAGCTCACCGAATTCGAGCTGTACGTGCTGCATCAGGTGAAGGAGTCCGGCGGCGCCGGCACCATCGACGACCTGGCCCGCGATTCGGGCATCCCGGTGGACGATATCGCCGACACGGTGCAATGGCTCAACGCCAACGGCTACCTGCAACCCGTGACCGCCTGGCGCCGGGCCTCGGTGCACCACTGACCCGCGCTCACACACCCTTGACGGTCGCGAAGACGGCGGCCGCGCTGTCCTGACGGTAGAAGATGTCCGGCGGCGGATCGGCGAGACCCGAATCGGGAAGCCAGGAGTAGTCGACCACGCGCAGGGCGAGCGGTCCGGCCGGAGCGGTCAGTTCCACGTCGATCCCCTCGGCCGGGGGCGCGGTGAACTGGAAGCCCTGTTTCGGTGCGGGAGTCAGGTCGCGTCCCGCGACACGCAGCGTGTGGATCGGCGTGTCGTAGCGCAGCGCGAGGGCGGTGGCGCCCCGGGTGGACCGCAGGCGCAGCCGTATCGTCCGATGACCGGAATCCGTGGTATCGGACAGGACCTCGGCGACCGGTGCGGAGAGCGGCCGCGCCGGCGCGGGGCCGGCGGCGACGGTCTCGGACCACAGGTCCGCGAATTGTCCTCGTGGAGCCCCCGATTCGACGAACCGCCGCGTCCAGTGATCCGGCGGCTGCCGTGAAATCCACTGTGCCTCCTGGCGGTCCGCGTCCAGCGCGTAGGCCAGCTGCGACATCAGCGGATGCCGGTCGTCGAACCGGTCGACCGCGAGCCCGGCCGCGGCCAGCGCCACCGCGAGAACCAGTGCGGCGGCGGGGATCAGAACCGCGCGACGTTTCGGCCAGGCGTGCGTGAGCGGGAACCACAGCAGCCCGCCCAGCAGCACCACGGACGGAGCGACGAGGAAGGGCGCGCCGGTGATGCCGGTCTGCAACCCCGACCACACCGTGGCGCCGAGGAAGAGTGCCGCGGGCGTCAGGAAGACGGTGAGCACCGGCAGCCGCCACGGCGCGGGAATCGAGAAGGTGAGCGCCACACCGGCCGCGGCGAAGAACCCGGGGACGACGAGCGCCTGGGCGGCAGCGGGGGCCACCGCGGTGAATCCCGCGCCCAGGACCGTCACGCAGCACAGCATGCCGACCGCGGCGGCGGAGGGCCCGAATAGCTTGCGCGCGAGCGTGTACCAGGCGGCGAGCACGGCGACACACAGCACCAGCACCGCCGCGTAATAGCTCTCCGGCCGGTACGGGTCGACGAACAGCGGCCGATACTCCGGCCGGATCGCCACGACCGCCGCCCACAGCCCGTATGTCGCTCCCATCGCCACGGGCAGCGCGAGCAGGGCGGTCGCCGCCGCGCCGAGTACGCGCCGCACGGACGCCTCGCCGTCGCGCCGCAGCGCCCGGACCACCCACCCCGCGGCGATCAGCGCGGCCACCGCGAGAACGGCGATCAGCCACAGCGGCAGCACGATCAGCGTCCCGAACGGCAGCGAGAAGTACGCGCGGTCGTCGTCGGCCCGATTCGCGAGGTCGCGGTCGCCGAAGGCGCGGGACTGCGCGACCGTGTTGTCGCCCAGCTGCTGCACGGTCGCGAGACTCACGTGGGCCGGATCGTCGAATGGATTGTGGTAGTAAGCGTTCCGGCCCGCGTACGCCCAGTCCAGGACGCGCAGGCCGGTGGGGTCGAGGGCGGCGAAATCGGTGTTGCTGCCCGTCTGGGCGCCCGCCAGCGTGGTCGACAGCGAGTCGGTGTCGGGATGCGGGATCCCGGCGACCGTGCGGATCAGATCCCCGTCGGGATGGGTGATCCGCCACAGCAGCGGCGGGCCGCCCGCTCCACGCGCCTCGTGATTGACGACCACCCCGCCGCGCGGATCGGCGTGGCCCGCGTCCGCGAACGCCTCGGCCCCCAGGAGCCCGAGTTCCTCGGCGTCGGTCAGCAGGACGACGAGGTCGTTGCGCGGCGTCGCACCGCTCGCCCGCAGCGCGCGGACGGCCTCCAGGATCGTCGCGACCCCCACGCCGTCGTCGTTCGCGCCGGGGCCCGAGGGCACGGAATCGTAGTGCGCGGCAAGGTAGACGGTCCCGGTCGGAGCGCTGCCGGGCCATCGGGCGACGATATTGCCGACCTGGGCCATGCCCACCACATCGCGCTCCAGCGCGGCGGGATAGCGGCCCACACCCGAGTGAATCTCGGTATCCAGACCGAGTTTTCGCAGGTCGTCGGCGAGCAGGTCGCGGACGCGGTCGTGTTCGGGCGTGCCGGACGGGTGTGGCCGGGACGCGATCGCCTCGACCGTGCGCAGCGCGCGCTCGGCACTGAACTCCCCGGCGGGCGCGGTGGCGGGCCGATGCCCGTGCGGCTGCTGCCCCCACGCGGTGGCCACCACCACGGCCAGGAGAACCGCGAAAGCCAGCACACCGGAAAGTCGTGGTCCCACCCGCATGGTCCGATCCTAAACGCGCACCGCCGGGTGTTCGGGAGATCGGTCCTCGCCGCGGCTGGCCGACATGATCGTGCCGTCCAGTCGGTTATGCGCGGATTTCCGGAATCTGAGAGAACTCAAAGGAACGCCTCAGACTCCGGTCAGCCTTGCTCAGCATTCTGGATGGTGACCACATCATCTCGGGTGAGAGGCAGGTGCACGATGGTCGACATCGAGGTCACGGGTACGACAGTGACGGTGCATGTCCGCGGCGCACACCGCTTCCTGGGGCTGCGCGAGCAGCTCCGCTTCGACCTCACCGATGTCCGGGCCGTCGCGCCGGCCCCGGTGGACAGCCGCCCGCCGTGGATGCGCGCGCCCGGAACCTTCTTCCCCGGCGTGATCGCCGCCGGGACGTTCCGCGGCAAGGGCCGCAAGGAGTTCTGGGACACGCTGTTCGACGGGCGCGCGCTGCAGATCGATCTGTCCGGTGGCGATTTCACGCGACTGGTGATCGATGTCGCGGACCCCGAGGCCGTGCGGCGGATGCTTACCACGGCCGCTGCCGCCTGATAAGGTCCAGCCTCTATCGACACAAAACCGACGAATTGTCCTGCTCGCCACAACGACTCCGATAACCGAACTCGGCGTGTCGCGCCCGCCACGCCGATGAACTATGGATTTCGGCAAATCTACAGTTTCGCGGATGGCGGTCGATCGACTATTAATGTCGTGTGCCGTTCCCACTCGTGATCATCTGTCGGCCATTGCTTCTCACCGGGCGGTGGTCGCGTTGACCCTCGAACGTCCCAACGGAGACGAGGTCGCGCAGCTGGCGAAGCGGGTCGAGCATGCCCGTGGGCGCCTCGCGTACCAGTTCGACCCCGCGCTGACCGACGCCCTCTCCGAAGACGAACTCCTCGCCGAACGTGAGCTCGCCGAGAAGATCCGTGAACAGGAGCGCGACCAACGCTGGAAGAACGTCCAGGCCGCGGCTTCCGCATCGGACCGCGCAAGGCAGACCTCAGAGGCGATCGCGAAGGCCGATATGCGAGATCTGTTGATGGCCCGCAAGGCCGTTGCCGCGCAGCGTCGCGAGTCCAGCCCGCATGCCAAGCTCGCCTCGCTGTACCGGCACCGAGCCTGGTCGCAGCGCGGCCTGGCCGGCGTCGTGGCGGCCGGCATGCTGTGGTCCGCGGTCAACGTGCAGCACAACATCGCGCCCGGTGGCGCGACCGACCCGCTGTTCTGGTTCAGTTACCTGCTCGAGGCCATGATCTCGGTCTGCCTGATCATCATCATGATCGGCACGAACAAGGTCGCCGAGTGGGGCATCTTGGACAGTGCCCGCCAGGTCGCCATGGCCGAGCTCTCGCTGCTGGCGCTGACCGTCGTCCTGAACACCTACCCGTACCTCCGTAGCGGTTCGTGGTACGACGTGGGTGTGCACGCGGTCGCGCCGGTGATGATCGGCGTCTCGCTGCTCATTCACAACGCCGCGAGCCATCGCTACGGGCAGGCCATCGCCCGCGCCACCGAACAGGTGCGGGAACTGCCCGACCCGGCCGAGCAGATCCGCCGCACGCTGCCCACGTTCGTCAGCTTCATCCGCCAGGCCGCGCCGGACACCCGTCCGCCGGTGCCCCAGGCCGCGCTCCCCGGCACCGCCCCCGAGACGAAGTCGGCCGAGAAGTCGGCGAAGTCGACCGGCGACGTGCTGGATCCGGCCGAGGAGCCGGATATCTGGACCCCGAAGACCCCCAGCACCACGGCCACGAGCTACCGGGTCGACGACCTCGGCGACTCGGGCACGAACGGTTCCGCCAAGTCCAAGAAGGTCGCGAGCAAGCCCGCGTCGTCCTCGTCCGACGAGGACCCGCTGAGCGTCTACGACACGGGCCAGTTCCGCATCGCCGAGACCCTGGAGCAGGAACTCGCCGAACTCCGGGCCGAACGCCGCCGCGCCCGCGCCACCAAGCAGCGCAACGGGTTCGACCCGGACGAGTAGTCCCCGTCAGCGGAGCGCGACCACCGCGCTGGCACGGCTGAACAACTTCTGCCCGTTGCCCTTCGCGGTGAGCGCGATCGTCGCGGTCCGCTGCACGGTGTCCACGGTCTTGACCACACCGCCGAATTCGATGGTGCTGGGTGTGCCGGCGGCGACGGGCAGCGTGCCGGAGAAGCGCACGCCGTACCGTGTCAGCGCCGCCGGGTCGCCCAGCCACCCGGTCAGGTATCCCGCGCCCAGGCCCATGGTGAGCATGCCGTGCGCGACGACCGACGGCAGCCCGGCGGCCACGGCGACATCGTCGCTGAAGTGGATCGGGTTGGCGTCGCCGGTGACGCCCGCGAAGTTCGCCAGATCGCCACGGGTCAGGCGGATCGTGCGGGTCGGCAGCTCGTCCCCGGGCGCGAGATCCGCGGCGGTGCAGGCGGTTCGCGGCCGTCGCCCCAGCGGCGTGACCGCGATCGCGTCGCCCGACACCGGGAGCAGGGAGCCCGTACTGTCGAAGTGGCGCGCCTGCCGGTCCGCGGTGCCCAGACCGGACATGATGATCCCGTCCACCATATCGGTCAGATCTGTGCGGACGCCGCCGCCGGTGCGAGCGACCAGCGTGGTGGTCCCGGCCTGCACCGGGACGCCCTGGCGGTCGGTGAGAACGTTCTTCGTGGTGAGCAGGTCGAGATCGCGTACCTGCCGGAAGGATTGGAAGTACACGTCCGCGGTGAGGACGTCCCCGGCGGTCAGCGGCCGGGCGAACTCCAGCATCTGATCGGCCTGAAGTACCTGTCCCAGATCGTATTCGGTGAGGTGGGTGCTGAGGACCTCGTCCTGCGAGCGCATCCACGGCAGGGTCGCGAAGGTCGCGGGAGCGATCAGCGAGTCGAATCCCAGCTCCGCGGCGGCCAGTTCGCTGCGATGCGCCGGATGCGAATCCTGGAGCGCGCGAGCGAATTCGCGAATCTTCTCCCGCCCCACCTCGTAATGATCGGCCAGGCGATAGCGGTGACCGACCAGCCGGCGAGCCTGATCGGCGGGTGCGCGGGTCAGAGTGTCCATACTCCTCCTCGGAACGAATGTGTGTGTGGTCAGCGCGGAACCACGCCGGTCCAGGTGACCGCCGACGGCGGGACGACGGCGGGCGCCTCCCGCTCCTGCGGTAGCGCGCCGACCACGAGGGCGTAGCATCCGGCGGCCACCACCGCCAGGGCCCCGAGGGCCAGCAGGATCTGCACGACGAACGTCCGCTTGCCCGTGTGCGTTTCGCGCGCTGCCAGCGGCCACGACTGCTCGCTCATATATCGGCTCACTCCTCGGGTGTGTCGAGACCCGGGGCGCCGCTGACCCGTCGAACGGAGAAGGTAATCCGGTCGAGGGCCGAAAGACATTCCGCCGCATCGGATTTGTTTCCGGTCACCACCGTCCGCGGGGGCGGTCGGTGACGCGGCCCAACGCGGCGGCCGCCCCGCTACCGGGGGCGCTGCCGCGTCAGCTGAGCAGTCCGACGATCGTGGCGGAGAGGAAGCTGACGAGGGTGGCCGAATACAGCAGGCGCAGGCCGTAGCGAGCGGCCACGAGGCCCTGCTTCTCGTTGAGGCTGCGGACCGCGCCGATGATGATGGCGATGCTGGAGAAGTTCGCGAACGACACCAGATAGGTGGACACGATCGCCATCGAATGCTCCGACAGCCCGCCGTGCCCCTGGCGCAGCTGCTGCATGGCGACGATCTCGTTGGACACCAGCTTCGTGCCCATGAACTTGCCGACGTCGACGGCCTCGTCCCACGGCACGCCGGTCAGCCAGGCCAGCGGGGCGAAGACGTACCCCATGATGTCCTGGAAGGTGGTGCCGTGGAACACCGCCGCGAAGATCCCGTTCACCATGGCCAGCAGCGCGATGAAGCCGATGAGCATGGCCGCGACGGTGAACGCGACGCGGAATCCGAGCAGGATGTACTCGGTCAGCATCTCGAAGAACGACTGCGCCTTGCGGCTGTCCTCGGACTCCGCGGCGAGCAGTTCGGCGTCCTCCTCGGCCGTGACCGTGTACGGGTTGACCAGCGCGGTCACCACGAAGACACCCAGCAGGTTGAGCATGATGGCCGCGATGACGAATCGGGCGTCGATCAACTGCATGTACGCGCCGAGGATGCCCGCCGACACCGTCGACATCGCCGATGCGGCCAGGGTGTACATCCGTTGCGGCGGAATGCGTTCCAGCATGCCGCGCAGCGAGATGAAGACCTCCGACTGCCCGAGGATGACCGCCGCGACGGCATTGAACGATTCGACCTTGCCGAAACCGCTCACCCACGACAGCACCGTGCCGACATACTTGATGATCAGTGGCAGCACCCGGATGTGCTGGAGGATGCCGATCAGCGCCGAGACGAAGACGATCGGCATCAGCACGGAGAACAGGAACGCCGGGCCGCTGTCGCCGCCGACCCGCACCAGATCGCCGAAGACGAACTCGGTGCCCTGCGCCGCGTAGTTCAGGATGTGCTGGAACCCGTCGCGGACGACCCGCACCAGCGCCGTGCCCGCGCCCGTCTTCAGCAGCAGGAACGCGAGGGCGAACTGGACGACCAGCAGCACCGCGACGCGGCCGAGTTTGCCCGCGGCCGCCCGCCGGTCCGAACTCGGCAACCAGGCGAGTAGCAGGAAGACCAGCAGGCCGACCACTCCGATCACGTACTGCACGTATACCTCCGCGTGGTCGCCCGGCCGGGCTATCTACCAGCTATAAGTTGGGGGACAGGCTACCCAGGACCGGGCGGATCGGCGCGGCGAACACCCCGCACCGGTGGGAATCACTCGTCGCCGACGGCTCGCCGCACGAATCCGTCCGTGGCCGCGAGCATCTGGCGGGCGCGATCCGCGTCGACCCCCGCGAGCTGCATGACGATGGCGGTCTTGGCGTGCCCGTCGGCGGCGTCGAGAAGCGATGCGGCGGAGCCGGTGTCGATGCCGGTGGCCTCGGCGACGATCCGGCGCGCGCGGTCGATCAGCTTGGAATTGGACGGGTGCATGTCGACCATGAGGTTGCCGTACACCTTGCCCTCGCGGACCATCACCGCGGTGGTCAGCATGTTGCACACCATCTTCTGCGCCGTGCCCGCCTTCAACCGGGTCGATCCGGTGAGAATCTCGGGGCCGGTGTCGATCTCGATGGCGATATCGGCGTGGCGGCTCAATTCGGCGGGCCGGTTGCACGATACGGCCACCGCCGGGGAGCCGATCGACCGGGCGTAGTCGAGGGCGCCGATCGCGTACGGGGTGCGCCCGCTGGCGGCCAGGGCGACGACCACGTCGGCACCGGTCAGCTCGATGGCGGCCAGGTCGCCTGCGGCGGCTGTGGAGTCGTCCTCCGCGCCCTCGACGGCCGCGGTCAGGGCCCGCCCGCCGCCCGCGATGATCCCGACGACCTCACCGGGATCGGTGCCGAAGGTGGGCGGGCATTCGGCCGCGTCCAGGACGCCGAGCCGGCCGCTGGTGCCCGCCCCGGCGTAGATCAGCCGCCCGCCGTGCGACCGGGCCGCCACGATCGTGGCGACGGCCTGCCCGATCTCCGGAATCGCCTGCGCCACAGCCGTGGCCACGTGCGAATCCTCGTCGTTCATGGTGCGCAGCAGGAGGTCGACCGGCATGATGTCCAGGGTCGTGGTGCGGGGATTGGGTGTTTCGGTGGCTAAGGCGCCGATCTCGTCCGAAGCGCTCTCCTCGTCCACTATCTCTCCTTCGGCCGGCGCGGGACCCGGCGGTCGGCGACCGCGTCGTGCGTGCGATGCAGGGCCTGGGCCGCGTCCGGTGTGCGCTGCAGGACACCGACATACAGCGCGTCCACGATGAGCAGCTGGCTCATCCGGCTCGCCATGGCCGCCGACCGGAAACCGTCTTCGCGCCCGGCCGCCAGCAGGGTGCGCGCGGCCGTCGCCGCCAGCGTCGACCCGGCGCCCGCGGTCACGGCCACCGTGGCGGCTCCCGCGCGGGCGGCGCGGCGCACGGCCTCGACGACGCCGCCGGTCTCCCCGGAGTGCGAGAAGGCCATCGAGACGTCGTCGCCGCCGAGCAGGGCCGCCTGGACCAGCGCGTCGTCCTCGGAAGTGCAGGCGCCGCACCACAGTCCGATCCGGGTGAGCTTCTGCGCCATGTCCATCGCCACCAGGCCCGACGCGCCGATGCCGATCAGCTGGATCCGGCGGGCCTGCGCCAGGCTCTCGGAGACCGCCGCCATCGTCGCGGCGTCGGCGCGTTCGGCGGTGGCGAGCAGTCCCTCGGTCTCGAAAGCGGCGAGTTTGTGCAGCACCTTCGGCGGCGTGTCGTCGGGATCGATATCGGTGGCGAGCACCGGCGTGCGGTCCTCGGTCCCGGTGGCCGCCAGGGCCAGGCGCAGCTGCGGGTAGCCCTCGTAGCCAAGGGTTTTGGCCAGGCGGACGACCGCCGAGGTGCTGGTCTCGGCGCGTTCGGCGAGCTGGTTCACGGTCAGTTGCGCCGTCCCCGCCGGATCGTCGCGGATCACCTGGGCGACCCGGCGGGCGGTCGGGGTGAGTCGGGGGAGTGCCGCCAGCAGGCGGGTGCGGACATCGTCACCGTCGGTCATCGCGTCATCCGTCCAGCGTGAGGTGTCGGGGTGGAGCGGCGGGCGGTGCGACGGAAGGGAATCCGGCCGCACCGGGAGTAAGGGAACCGAGAATCGTAGCCCGCCGTGCGCCGGTGCATGCGGGCTGGTTGCCTGGGAGTTGGTGTGCGGCCAGGAATCCCAGGACCGCGAAGGCGGTGGCCTCCTTGGCCGCCGACGGCAGTCCGAGGTCGTCGGAGACGCGTAGCCGGGCGGTGTCCAGGCGTGCCGCCAATGCCTTCATCAGAGCCGGATTGTGAGTGCCGCCGCCGGAGGCGATCACCTCGGTGGGGGCGAATGGCTCCAGGGCGTCGGCGATGGTGCGGGCGGTCAGCTCGGTCACGGTAGCGACGATATCGCTGGGTCCTAATGCCCGCTTCCACAATACGCGTTCCAGGTACCCGCGGTGGAACAGTTCCTTCCCCGTGGTCTTGGGAGAAGTCGCGCGATAGTAGGGTTCGTCGAGCAACGTATCCAGCAGGTCCGGATCGACGGTTCCGGTTGCCGCCAGCTTGCCGTCGCGGTCGACATGGTCCCGGCCGCCGGTGCACAACTCCACCGCCGCGTCGATCAGGGCGTTGCCGGGGCCGGTGTCGAAGGCGACCGGGGGATCGCCGAGGACGGTCACATTGGCGATGCCGCCGATATTCAGGGCGACCGAGTGTCCGGACCGGCCGGCCAGCCACAGCAGATCGAACAGCGCGACCAGCGGCGCGCCCTGACCGCCGGCCGCGATATCGGCGGAGCGGAAATCGCTGATCACGGGCAGTCCGGTGCGCTCGGCGATCCACGCGGGCCGTCCGATCTGGAGCGAGCCGCGCACGGCGCCCTCCTCGACCCAGTGGTACACGGTCTGCCCGTGCGAGGCCACCAGATCCGCCGCGCCGCGGAAGAATTCGTCGACGGCCGCCGCGGCCGCCGCCGCGAACTCCTGACCGATCAGGGTGTCGAGCCGGCAGACGGTTGCCAGGTCGGTGGCGCCGGGCGGGAGCGCGGCGATCAGGTCGCGGCGCAGTGCGCCGGGGTAGGGGCGGCTGAGCAGGCCCGCGACGCGGACGTGAATCGTGGTGTCGCGCAGGTCGATATCCGCCGCGACCGCGTCGATCGCGTCGTGGGACGTTCCGGACATCAACCCGATCACGCGCACTAGACCACCGCCCGAACGGATTCCGGGGGCGGCGCGGGTTCGGGTGTCGGATGGAACCGGCTGGTGATCCCGCCGACCACGAGGGTGACCGCGACGCCGATCGGCACCAACCACTGTGCGGCGATGCCCTTCCGGCTCGGCGCCCCGGCCACCGTGACGTCGATCTTGACGACGCGGACCACGAAGGTCATCACGAGCACCGTGGCGACGAAGGCCACGATCGCGTCGAATTCGTTGGCGCGCTTGATCAGCCGGCCGAGCAGGAACGCGCCGAGCAGCGCGCCGTAGGTGTAGCCGGCGATCGCCAGCGCCGTCAGGTAGACGTTCCCGGTGGTCGCGCTGAAACCCATGGCGAACAGCGCCATCAGCACCGCCCACACCACCGTCATGAACCGGCCCAGCCGCAGCATGGTGTCATCGGAGATCTCACGGCGGGAGAAGCTGTGGATGATGTCGGCCACGGTCGAATTCGACATCGAGTTCAGCGCCGCCGACAGCGACCCCATGGCCGCGCCGAGGATGCCCGCGACCAGCAGCCCCGAGATCACCACGGGCAGGCCGTGCAGGATGAAGTCGGGATACAGTCCGTCGGAACTCGACAGGCCCAACTGCTTGGGTGTCTTGCCCTCGTTGTAGGACCACAGCAGCGCGCCGACCAGTGAGAAGGCGGCGAACTGCACCGCGATGAACACCCCGGAGGCGACCATCGCCTTCTGGCTGTCGCGCACCGACCGGGTGGCCAGGATGCGCTGCACGATCAGCTGATCCGAGCCGTGCGAGGCCATGGCGAAGATCGCGCCGCCGATGATCGCCGTGGGCAACGCGAAGCTGCTGGTGAGGATGTGTGACAGGCCGAAGTCGGTATCGATGAAATGGAATTTGCCGCCGTGCAGGGCATCGGCCCAGCCGGACGCGCCGACATGGCCGGTCAGGACGCCGATCGCGATGAGCGCCCCGGTGAGATACAGGCCCATCTGCAACGCGTCGGTCCAGATCACCGCCTTGATGCCGCCGAGGTAGGTGTAGACGACCGTCAGCAGCGTCACGACCACGATGATGACGTCGTACCCCATGCTCACGCCGAATTCGCCCAGCAGCAGTTTGATCGGGATGGCCGAGGCGAACAGCCGCACGCCCTCGGCGAGCAGCCGCGTCACCACGAACGTCACCGACGCCACGCCCTGGAGATACCGGCCGAAACGCTGCCGGAGGTACTGGTAGGCGCTGACGAACCCGCCGCGCTTGTACAGCGGGATGAGCGCGACGGCGACGACCGTGCGGCCGATGATGTAGCCGAAGGCCAGCGTGACGTTGCCGAACCCCTGATCGGTGTACGCGCCGCCCGGGATCGAGATCACCGTCAGCACACTGGTTTCGGTGGCCACGACCGAGAAGCACACCGTCCACCACGGCATGCGCCCCTCGCCGACGAAGTAGTCGCCGGCGGAGCGCTGCTTCCCGGACAGCCGCAGGCCGATCCAGGCGATGGTCACCAGGTAGACGACGATGACGGCCACATTGAGTGCGTTCATCGTGAACTCCCGGTGACGCGATAGGCAGACTGCAAATGAGTGTCAGCTCTCAACGGAGTTCCTGTCAATAACTCTCAGACGATCCGTGTGATCAAGGGTTCCAGCGCCGTGGTCGTATCCGTGCCGAGCAGGGCGGCGCCGTCGATGGGCCGTCCGCGCGCGGCTCTGGGCTCTACGACGCCCGCCAGCGCGCGGTTCAGCGGGGTCGACAGCGCCGCGCCGAGTTCGATCAATCCGCCGGTCACCGCATACGGTGCCGGGGTCGGCAGGCCGCTGGTCTTGATCGCGGCGAGGACCGCGCGGGCCAGCGCGTGGCCCGCCGCGCCCATGATGTCCGCGGCCGTCTCGTCGGATTCGGCGCACGCCGCGACGGCCGGTGCGAACTCCGCGGCGAGCAGCGCCGGATTCTCGTGCTGCCCGAACAGCCGCGGCAGCGCGTCGAGCGGCCCGTACCGTTCCGCCGCTGCGACGGCCAGCGCGGTGTCCGGGCCGCGCCCGTCGTGACTGCGCAGCGCGGCCCGCAGCCCCTCGACCCCGATCCACCCGCCACTGCCCTCGTCCCCGAGCAGCGGCCCCCACCCGTCGACACGGGTGAACACGCCCGCCCCGTCGACCGCGGTCACCACCGCCCCCGTCCCCGCCGCCAGCACCACCCCCGGCGTCCCGCCCAGCGCCCCCGCGTGCGCGGTGACGGCATCCGAGGTCACCGCCACCCCCGCCACCCTCCGCATCCCCGCCAGCCGCCGCGCGAGTTCGTCCCGAGCCTCGGGCGCGGACGCCGCCCCCGCCGCCCCCACCGACAGCACGAAATCCGTTGCCGCCCCATCGATCTCCCCGAGCACGCCCTCGATCGCCCGCACCGCCGCCCCCACCCCATCCGCCGAGGCCAGCCCCGGCGCCCCCGGCCCCTCGGCACTGTCCTTCTCGCCTCCGCCGGCCCGAAGCGACGCCCGGCACCGGGTCTTCCCCAGATCCACAGCAAGCACTGCATTGCTCATGACGAGCATCATCGCGAACCCGGCCGGGGTGTAGGTGCGCAACGCCGCCGTTGCGTCTACTTCGTTTCTTCGGCTGGAATCCCCTGATCTTCTGACTAGGTTTCGATGCCTGCCACAACGAGATCGACGATGGCGCGCAGGTATTCGGGCGACGCCGGCTCGCCGCGCAAGAGTATGCGGAACCAGATCGCACCGGCCAACGCGTCCATGATCGTTGCTGGATCGGCCGAGGGGGGTAGTTCGCCACGTTGGATTGCCCGATCGAACAGGGGGCGTTCCCGTTCCAGCCGACCGGCGAAGAAGGCGCGCCCGATCGTGGCCAGCCGCGGCCGGACCGGTGTGGCGGCGAGTACCGCGGCCGCGATGGGCGCGGTCGTTTCATCGGTGAGCAGTCGATGGATCCCTGCCGCTACTGCCGATAGGTCTCCACGCAGGGTTCCGGTATCGGGGATGTCGAAACTCAGCAAGTCGGAATCGTCCAGGGCGGCGGCCAGCAGCGCGTCCTTGGATGGCCACCAGCGATACAGCGTCGTCTTGTTGACGTGCGAGCGCGCTGCGACCTCTTCCATGGTCAGTCCCTCGTAGCCCGCCGCGGACAACAGGTTGAGGGTGGCCACGAAGATCTCCTGTGCCCGTCGCGGGCCGTGTCCGGGCCGCCGTTCCGATCTCTCCACACCGCCCACAGTACAACGCAACGTTGCGTTGCGAATTCGCGAGCCTGCCGTTAGATTGCAACGCAACGTTGTGTTGCAAATTAAGGAATGAGCATGCCCCCACTTCCCATCGTTCTGGTTCATGGCATTCGACTCAGCGCACGCTGCTGGCCTGCGGTTGCCGAACGGGTAGTCGCCGAGCGACCAGTGGCGACGGTCGACCTGCCGGGGCACGGGACCCGTCGTGGCGAACACTTCACTCTGAATGCGGCGATTACCGCGATCCACGACAGCATCGACAGTGTCGGTGGCCGCGCAGTGCTGGTGGGACACTCCCTGGGCGGGTTCGTCAGCACCGCGGCTGCGGCATCGGACCCCGCGCGGGTAGCGGGATTGATCGTCGCCGGGGCCAGCTGCCCGCCCAACCGGATGCTGGCAATGCCCTTCAAAGCCATGCACAAGGCGTTGACGGCTCGCCCCGACGGCGGTGAACGAATCAGCCGCCGAGCCTTCGAGAGGGTCCTGCCCGCCCGGGTGGCGCACGACATCGAACTCGGCGGCATCGCCACCGAAGCAATTCCCGATGTCGTTGCCGCGCTTGGCAATTTCGATCTGACAGGAAGCCTCGCGGCGTATCCCGGGCCGGTCTGGCTCGTGAACGGCGCGCACGATCACTTCCGTATCGGTGAGCGCCGAACACTGACCGCCTGCGAACAAGGCCGGCTACTGGTCATCCCCCGTGCCGGGCACTACTTCCCGCTCGCCCGGCCGGCGGAGTTCTCCGAGCTGATCCTGGACATAGCCGCCGCCTGCCAGAATCGACTCATTTCTCTCGCCGGCCCTGGAAACAGGACTGTGGGCCAGCGGCTCGGCCGATGAGTTTGTGGCTCCCGGGCGGTCGAAGCTCATGACACCCTAGGAAAGGACAGTGCCATGTCGGAGCTTCTCGTCGACTTCATCACCTCCCTCGACGGCTACGGGTCGGGAGAGGGGTGGCCCGGATTCTGGGGTCTCGAGGGCCCGGAGTACCTCGCGTGGCTCGGCGAGCAGCCGGAGACCACCCACCTGATGGGAGCGAACACCTACCGCCTGATGTCTGGCTTCGCCGCCGGCGAGGTCCCCGATGGCCAAGAGGAGTTCCGGCCGGAAGAAGAGGCGTCCGTCGACGGGCTCACCAAAGCGTCCAAGGTGGTGTTCTCCTCCTCACTCGAGGAGCCACTGACGTGGGCCAACTCCACGCTCGTCCGCGACGATGCCATCGAGGCGGTCCGCGCCATGAAATCGAGTGGTTCCGGGCTCCTCACCACCATCGGCAGCCTGAGCCTGTGCCGGTCCCTGCTGCGAGCCGGACTCGTCGACCGATTCCGGGTCGTGATGTTCCCGGTCATCACCGGTGCCACGGGCGCGGAACGTATATACGACGGTTATCCGGACGTCGCCCTCGAGATGATCGACCACCGCACCTTCGACGGCCGCATCCAGCTGGTCGAGTACAAGCCCCGCGTTCTCGAGCATCCCCCGCTCGGCGCCCCTGCGTGACATAGCCTCTCCACAGGCATGGCGTGCCGATCCAGCACGGATGGCGTTGCTCGAAACCACCGCCGCCCCAGACCAAGTCGACGCGGCAGACTACGACGCCATCTACTTCACCGGCTGTGACTGCACCCGCTACGGCCTACAACCGCGAAATCAGGTGAGGACTCCGGCGGCGTAGTCGTCGAGTTGGCGGACTGCGCGGGTTGAGGACCAGGGGTTCAGGTGGGTTCTGGTGTCGGCGTAGACCTGTCGGACTCGGGGGGAGGCGCTGCCGCGAGTTAGGTCTATTGCGTCGCGGGCTGCGGCGCAGGCGCGGTCGACGTCGATTGCGGCCGCTGCCTGTGCCAGGTGGAAATTGGATAGTGCCTGGTCTCGTTTGGCGTGTGCGGGGATGAGGGGGAGTGTGGCTTGGACGGCGTCGGCCGCTGACTGGGACTCTCCGGAGAGGGCGAGGCAGCGTGCGGTTTTCACGCCGGTGGTCCAGCGGGATTGGTAGTAGCAGTAGGACTCGTCCGGGGTGGTCTGTTCGGCATAGTCGTCGGTGACTCGGCCGAGTTGTGTCCAGGCGTCGTGGGTTCTCCCTGTTGCCGCGAAAGCCTGTGCCGCGCAGAGCCGTCGGAAATCGTTGACGCGGCCGTCATGGGAGGGAACGAGGAGCATTGCGTCGGCCAGGTCGGCGCTGCGGGCGTATTGGTGAGTGTTGACGGCCAATTGCGTTCGATGGCAGAGGATTCCGGCCGCGATATCGGTGTCGCCCGCTTCTGCCGCGTGTCGATAAGCCAGCTGGAACATCTCGTCGGCACCCTTGGCGTCACCCTGGTCCCATACCGCCCAGGCGTGGCTGGCGGTGGCTTCGCCTGTCAGTGAATGCAGTTGGCGTCGCAGGCTCGGCGGGCAATCGCGCAGTAGTGTCGCGCAGGTCTTCGCCTGCGCTTCGATGATCGGGCGGGCGGCATTCGAGCCGAGTTTGTCGTCCAACTGCATGGCCGAGTGGACGGTGGTTTTCAAGTGCTCGATCGCATCGGCGGTCACGACGGGTGTGTCCTGCCCGCGCAGGGTCGACATGCCCACCACGGCTGCGGTCGAGGCCAGGAAGTCTCGCCGGTTCACGTCCGGGTCTCCCGTCAGTTCATAGAAGCGCCTCTTCGACCCATGGTCCGCGTTGATCAGAAGCCTGTCCAGGCGCGCTTGGAAACCGGTGCTGACCTTGCCGTCGGGACGGCTCTCCCAGAAGCTCACCGTGCGCTGGGCGCAGGTCAGGTCGTCGGCCAATTGCTGTTGCGTCTTCCGGGTGGCGTCCCGCAGCGCCTTGACATGCCTGCCGGTCCACATCGTCACATCCGCCACGGCACCCCCTGCTGTCCGTTTGCTACCGATTGCTGAAGCCTGCGTGGTCCTTACCTTCCTCCGACTCTGTGACCTGGGCAACATCTATCACGTGCCGGAACCGACAATGCTGCCCGATCAAGCGCATCCGATCCTGATGGTGCACGCGCCGCCCTCGCCGGGACGGCAGTGGACCGTCGCGGAGGCGCACCGGGTGATGCAGGTGCACAAAGAGTGCCCGATCACGCTCTGCCCGGCATTACGGCACGCCAAATCCGTTCTGGTGCAGGCGAACAAGATGGTGCCCGCCGATGCTCCGCACATCGGGACATGACGCCGGGAGATGACGGTCTCCTCGACGTGCCGTTACGGTGGCGGCGATCTTCGTCCGCAATACGGTGCTCCGATGGCGCTGGGACGATGTGCTGATCGACGGCGAACGCGCCGTCCGGGAGATGACGGGCGCCTTCGTCGCCGCCGTCGAGGCGCGGGACCTCGGATATCCGACGCGGATGGGCATCCGCCTGCGTGCGGTGTCGTCGGGGCGGCTGGTGATCGAGGTGCACGACTCGGCCGAAAACGCTAGTGTCATAGCCGATTCCGGACGTCTCGTCACCGAGACGGTCGAGCGGATCAGCGTCCGTTGCGGACAGTACTGCACGGCGGGCCGGACGGTGCTGTGGGCGGAGATCGGGCGTCCGGAAGCCGCCTCGCGATGGGCCTGACCGCTCAGCATGCACGCGAACGGGCAGCGACGAGGCAGCAATCCGGCGAATCGAACGAATACCCCGGTCGTGACGTGAACAATGGGGCCATTGCCGTCTGTAAGGGAGGTCTCGATGACCGATCGGGAGTCGTTCGACTACGTCGTAGTGGGTGCGGGGAGCGCGGGATGCGTGCTCGCGCACCGGCTCACCGAGGATCCATCGGTGTCCGTATTGCTGCTGGAGGCGGGACCGGTCGACGACGCCGATGAGATCCACATCCCCGCGGCGTGGGGCACGCTGCTGCGCACGCGATGGGATTGGCGCTACGAGACGACCCCGCAGAAGCACCTGGGCGGTCGCCGCGCCTACTGGCCCCGGATGAAGGGCCTCGGCGGCTGCTCGTCGATGAACGCCATGATCTACATCCGCGGCAACGCCGTGGACTACGACGGCTGGCGGCGCGACTTCGGCGCGGCCGGTTGGGGTTTCGACGACGTGCTGCCGTATTTCGTGAAATCCGAGACCAATACGGGATTGCAGTCGGTGTACCACGGCACCGCGGGACCGCTGCACGTCGAGAACCCCCGCTACACACACGAACTCACCGACGCCTGGATCGAGGCGGCCGCCGCGGCGGGCCTCCCGCGGACCCACGACTTCAACGGCGCGGCCCAGGACGGCGTCGGCCGCTACCAGGTGACCCACCGCAGGGGCCGCCGCTGGTCGACGGCCGACGGCTACCTGCGCCCGGCCCTGTCGCGCCCGAATCTGACGGTGCGCACCGACGCCCTGGCCACCCGGGTGGTCTTCGACGGCACCCGCGCGATCGGTGTCGGCTACCTGCGGGACGGCGCGGAACAGACCGCCTACGCCGAGGCCGAGGTGCTGCTGTCCGGCGGCGCGATCAATTCCCCGCAGCTGCTGATGCTGTCGGGGATCGGCCCGGCCGCGCACCTGCGGGACACCGGCGTGAAGGTGATCGCCGACGTGCCGGGCGTGGGCGAGAACCTGCACGACCACCCCGTGACGCCGCTGCTGTGGCGCACCCGCGGCACCTCCGATCTCGCGCAGTTCGAGACGCCGCTGCGGTTGGCGCAGTGGCAGGCGTTCGGCCGCGGGCCGCTGGCGTCGAATATCGGTGAGGGCGGTGGTTTCACCCGCCTGCGCTCCGGCGCCACGGCCCCGGACATGCAGTACCACGTCGCCCCGACGGCCTTCTACGACAACGGTTTCCACGAGCCGATCGCCCCGATGTTCACCGCCGGGCCGACCCTCGTCGAGGTGCACAGCCGCGGCCGGCTGCGGTTGCGCTCGACCGATCCGCGGTGGAAGCCGGATATCGATCCGGCCTACCTGTCGGACTCCCGGGACTTCGACATCCTGCTGGCCGGAGCGCGCCAGCTGATCGAGATCGCGAATCAGGCGCCGCTGTCGAAACATCTGGAGCGCCTGCATCTTCCGGATGCCGCCGACGCGGGCGACGAGGACGCGCTGCGCGCCCACGTGGAGCGCTGGACCCAGACCCTGTTCCATCCCGTCGGCACCTGCGCCATGGGCACCGGTGAGACGGCCGTCGTGGATCCGGAGCTGCGCGTGCGCGGCACCGAGAACCTGCGCGTGGTCGACGCCTCGATCATGCCGCGCATCCCGCGCGGCAACACCAACGCACCCACCGTCATGATCGGCGAGAAGGCCGCCGACCTGATTCGCGGCCGTGGCCGGGTGGCGACGGCCGCCGGCGCGGCGAAGGAGAGCAGCCGATGACCACCACCGACTTCGACACCACCACCGCCCAGTCCGAGTTCGAGGTGCGTAATCCGGGCACCGGCGAACTCGTCGGCACCTATCCCGTGCAGACCGAGGCGGACGTCGCCGCCGCCGTCGAGCGTGCCCGCACCGCCTTCGACTGGTGGTCCGGGCTGACCTATGCCGAGCGCGGCGAGCGGCTCACGCGCTTCGCGGGCGTGCTCGCGCGCCGCATGGGCCAGCTGGCCGCGGTGATCCATGACGAGACCGGCAAGCCGCATTCCGACGGCGCTCTCGAGGTGTCGCTGTCGCTCGAACATCTGAAGTGGGCCGGGAAGAACGCGCGAAAGGTGCTGGGCCGCAAGAGCGCTCGCACGAGTCTGCTCACGTTCAACCAGGCGGCCTCGGTCGAGTACAAGCCGCTGGGCGTCATCGGGGTCATCGGCCCGTGGAACTATCCGGTGTTCACCCCGCTCGGATCGATCGTCTACGCGCTGGCCGCCGGCAACGCGGTGGTGTTCAAGCCGAGTGAGTTCAGTCCGGGCGTCGGGCGGTGGCTGGTCGACATGTTCGCCGAGGTCGTGCCGGAACAGCCGGTGCTGCAACTGATCACCGGCGACGGCGGCACCGGGGCCGCGCTGTGCCGGTCCGGCGTCGACAAGATCGCCTTCACCGGATCGACCGCCACGGCCAAACGGGTCATGGCCACCTGCGCCGAAACCCTCACCCCGCTGGTGGCCGAGTGCGGCGGTAAGGATGTGCTGATCGTCGACGCCGACGCCGATCTGAATGTCGCGGCGAATGCCGCGCTCTGGGCGGGCATGGCCAATGCCGGGCAGTCGTGTATCGGCACCGAACGCGTGTACGTGCACCGGCTGGCCTACGAGCAGTTCCTGGAAAAGCTTGTGACACAGGCGAAAGCGGTGCGCGCCGGTATCGACGCGGGTGCGCAGATCGGTCCGGTCACGATGGCGCGGCAGGTCGAGGTCGTTCGCAGTCATATCGAGGACGCGCTCGCCCGGGGCGGCAGCGCGCGCACCGGCGGCCTCGACGGGATCTCCGGCCAGATCGTGCAGCCGACGGTGCTCGTGGACGTGCCGGAGGATTCGCTCGCCGTCACCGAGGAGACCTTCGGTCCCACCCTGACCGTCACGAAGGTCGAGGATATGGACGAGGCGGTGAAGCTGGCGAACGCGAGCCGCTACGGTTTGTCCGCGGTGGTGTACTCGCGGAATCAGGGCCGGGAACTGGCCGGGCGGCTACGTACCGGAATGGTCGGGGTCAACGCGGTATTCAACTTCCCGCAGATCCCGTCGCTCCCGTTCGGTGGCGTCGCGGACTCCGGCTTCGGCCGCATCCACGGCCCCGACGGCCTGCGCGAATTCACCTACGCCCACGCCGTGGCCCGCCAGCGCTTCCAGCCCCTCCTGTCCCTCACCACCTTCGACCGCACCACCGCCACCGACAAACGCGTCGCCAAGGTCATGACCCTTCTCCACGGCAAGAGGAAGTGGAAGTAGGTGCGGTTCGGGTAATGAGGTGATGCTCGCTCGCCAGTGGAAACAGTGTCCGCGTCACCCGTGATCGACCAAGGTTCGGGTTGTCCCGTCGTGGCCTATTTCTATGCGGCGCATCTCGTCCGGGGCGTCCACGAGGATGGTGGCGAGGACGTGGCGGCCGCGGGGGAGGATGCGGACCGTGATGGTTCCCGCGTTGGCCTTGTCCAGTTGCTGGGCCACCTCCTCGAGGACCGTGGCCGTGAGGGCTTCGGGGGCGTCGGCCAGGCCGCCGTCGTCCAGGAGCAGGACCTCGACGCCGCGGCTGCGGGCGCCGCGGGTGGCCGCGACGAGGCCGCCGGTGGTCAGGGTGGGCGCGCGCAGGCTGTCGCGCAGTTCGGCCTCCAGCACGCGCGATTCGTGGCGTTCGGCCTCGGTGAGGCCGTCGCCGGCGGCGATCCGCTCGAGCATGGGGCGCGCCCGCTCGTCGAGCCGCTCCAGTTGGCGGGCCCGCTCCTCGCCCTGCGCCCGCAGGGTCGCCTGTGCCGCCGCGCGCGCCGCCGATTCGTCGGCCAGTTGCCGCAGCGCCCGCAGATTCGAGCGGGCGATGGCCGCCATCAGCGTCCCGGCGACGACGATGATCAACGGCGTCATCGATAGCGCGACACCGCGAACGCCCAGGCCCAGGGCGAATACCGCGACCAGCGTCGCCGCCACGATGCTCGCCGTCGCGTACCCGCTGCGCCCCCGGACGGCCAGAAAACACAGCACCACGGAGAACGCGTAGATCGTCCAGACGAATTCGTGCACCTGCTCCGGCCCGACGTGGTCGTAGGCGAGCGCCGCGGACACGGGCCCGACGGCCGCCACCGCCGCCGCGACCGGCCACGGGAAGGGGTCGGTGTCGATCGCCAGCGTCACCACCGCCGCGACCGCGATCGCCGCGTACGCCACCAGGATTCCGGTCTGATGTCCGGGAATGCTGCGAATATTCGACACCGACATCGAGGCGATCGTGGCCAGCAGGACGGCCGTCACCAGTGCACCCTGCGCGCCCCGCAGACCGAGCAGGCCGCGCAGATCCCAGCGTTCCGGCGGGTGCGCGCCCACCGGCACCTCGGGCCGGGCGTCCGGCTGCTCCTCGTCGACGCTCGGATGCACCCACACCAGCGTGACCGTGGTGCCCTGTCCCGGCGCGGATTCCACGAACGCGGCGCCGCCGGGCAGGTCGGCCATGCGCGCGAGAATGCTGCGCCGCACCCCGAGCCGGTGCACCGGCACCGTCTCCGCGTCGAAACCCGCGCCGTCGTCCCGCATTTCGACCCGCAGCGCTCCCGTGCCGACCGTCACGGTGACCTCGCGGCGCACCCGCCGCCCGATGCCGCCGCCGTGGCGCAGGCTGTTGCGGACCGCCTCGGCCAGCGCCGCCGCGATGGCATCGCCGACATCGGCGGGCACTTGGAGGCGCGCGAATCCGGTGAGCCGTTTGGCGCGAAACGTGATGCCCGGGTTGATCGCCGACACCGTCGCCCGCAATGTCCCGATGGCGCCGAACGCGTCCAGTTCGCCGCCCTCCTCCCCGCTGCGCCGGAATTCGTCGAACCGGCCGAGCGCCCGGTGGGCCAGGCGGCCCAGTGCGGTGGAGTCCCGGCCGCGCGAGGCGTCGAGCAGGGTCGACATCACCTCGTCGTGGATGATCGCGGAAAACCGCGCCCGCTCACGGCTTTTCGCATCCGCCGCCGCGACCTCGGCCGCGTCGCGCTCGGCCCGCACCGACTCCTCGTCGAGCGTGGCGGCGGCGCGGACGACCGTGAACAGGCCCCAGGTGAGCAGGCCCGCGATCCCGAAGTTCCGGGTGAAGTCCAGCACCAGCGGCAGCCAGCGCACGCCGCCCTGAAGCCACCCGTTGGCGAGGGCGCCGCCGCCGACGACCAGCACGAGTACGGCGGTCGCCACCCGCGGCCGCCACACCAGCACGCCCGCCGCGCCCAGAGCCACCGTGCGCAGCAGCCAGAACGGATCGTCGTGCAGGGCGGGATCGCGAATCGCCAACGGCAGCACCACGATCGACAGCAGGATGCCGCCGCACACCGCCCCGCACAGCCCTCGCACCGCGCGCGGCGAGATCGAGAAGGACAGCGCGGCCAGCACTAGGCAGGTCCCGAAGACGGTGGTGAATGCCAGCGGCGTCCACCACCACTCCAGGAACCGCGCCTGCTCCCAGGCCTCCCGGCCCACGGCGGGCCCGAGCAGTACGCCGATCGCACCGATCAGCAGTGCCGCGGAACGTGTGATCCGGTTCGCCGCCGGACCGACCGGCGCACCCGTGGTCTCCCTCGGTGCGGCGGTCACGGCGACGTCCGGATCAGGCCCATGCGGTCGAATCACCCACCTGTGCCGCCTCGCGGGCCTCGTACATCACGTGCACCCGGCCCCGCGGCCGGAGATTGGTTTGCAGATGGGGTCGTGCGTCCCCGTCGAGGACCGTCAGCGTTCCGGAGTTCAGCAGCATCGCCGTGAACAGCTGACCCTCGAGCAGCGCCAGCGCCGATCCGACGCAGACGTGCTTCCCCGCGCCGAACGGCAGGTACGCGTGCCGCGGTAGCTTGCGGTCGGGCGCGAAGCGGTCGGGATCGAAGACCAGCGGCCGCGGGAACCACTGCGGCGAGCGGTGCATCACCCACGGCGCCACGAAGACGACCGTGCCGCGCCGCACGTGATAGTCGCCGACCGTGGTGTCGCGCACCGCCTGCCGCAGGAACGCGGGCGCCGGCGAGTACAGCCGCATGGCCTCCTTGAACACCTGGAGGCAGTACGGTAGATTCGGTAGGTCCTCGGCCGTGGGCGGCCGCCCGCCGAGGACGCGGTCGGTCTCCGCGCGGGCCCGCTCGGCCACCTCCGGATTCCGCGACAGCGCGTACGCGGTCCAGAACTGGGCGTCGGAGGAGGTCTCGATGCCGGAGGCCCATAGGTTGATCGTCTCGTCGACCAGTTGCTCGAAATCCATGGGGCCGTCGGCGTCGCGGGCCTCGACCAGGGCCTGGAGCATGTCGGTGCCGGTGGCCGCGCCGCTGCGGCGGGCCTCGACGAGTTCCCCGACGCGCTCGCGGAGATAGGCGATATCGCGCAGGAAGGTGCGATTGCGCCGGGTCGGGACGAACAGGGGCGCCACGACCGGGCGGCTCAGCAGCCGGATCTCCCAGTCGAAGACGCGCGTGATCGCGGCCAGGGCCTCCTCGTCGTCCGCCAGCGCCTCGCCCGCGAACAGCTCGCCCATGATGTCGTGGGTGAGCCGCTGCATGGAGTCGAGCGCGTCGAACGGGCCCGCCGCCGACCACCGGTCGAGGTGGACGCGAATCTGGGTGGTGATCGCCTCGGCATAGGCGGTCATCCGGCGCGGCGTGAACAGCGGGCCGATCATCCCGCGCTGGCGGTGGTGCAACTCGCCCTCGGAGACGACCAGCCCGTTGCGCAGCGCGGGCCACAGCCCGAGCACCATCGCCCGGGCGCGGCCGAAGTCGGCGGCATTGCCGACCAGTACCTCGTGAATGGGGTCCGGCGCCGCCACCAGCAGCGCGCGGGCGGGCCCGACCCGGAACTCCGTGATCGGCCCGTGCTCGCCCGCCAGCCGTTCCAGGACGGCCAGCGGGTCGCGCATCATCGTCACCATCTCGCCGAACGGGCCGAACCGGCTGCTGTACGGCGCCCGTTTCGGATGTGCGGCACTGCTCTGGTCCATCATCGACAATCCTCCCGTGTTGTCGGTGTTGCACAGCACTACTTCACCCCGAACATGCTGTCGGCCAGCCGATCACACATCCTGTGGATAGGGGAACGGTCGGCCGGCGAGCATGCGAGTGCTGGTCATCTGCCCCCGAGCATTGATCACCGACCAGTCTGACCGCGCGCCGATGCCCTGCGAAGCCCCGAGATGTGGGGGCGCACTGTGAAAACGTGCTGACCTCGCGCCTTGTCGACGGTAGCAGCCTTTCTCCTTCCTCGGCGGCTGTCTCGGAAAAGGAATCGGTGGGCGATGGGCGGCACGTTTAACGCACTTGCGTTACCCTCTCCGGTATGCGTGCGAGTGGGCGATGGGTCGGCCGGCTGGTGGGTGTCGCCATCGTGGTGGGGCTGGCCTGCGGGAGTGCGGGGGCCGGGGAGTTCGGGCCTGCCGCGCCGCCGAACGCGCATCTCGGGCCGATAGGGACGGCGACCATGCACGGGGATGCCGAAGCGTCGGACACGACGCCGAATCCGGGGCCGGGGGCCGGGCCGGTGGCGGCCCGGTTCGTCGAGTTGGGGGCCGCGTGCCCCACCATCTTGATCGGGGCGGACGGGTTGCCTCAGGCGCTGTGCACGTCGATCGCCACGCGGTCGCCGGTCGTGTACCTGCTCGACCCGGCGACCGGTGATCCGCTGGCCACGCTGCCGCTACCGTCGGGCAGCCTGCTCGGCGGCGTGTACGGATATGTCGATGCCGCAGGCGATTTCGTGGTCGCCACCGGTGGGGATTCGATCACCTGGGTCGGGCACGACCGGGCGGTGGACGGGGCTTGGCGGCTGGTCGCTCGGCGCACGGTCTCGGTTGCCGCCGCGGTGACCCAGCCGTGCGGGGGAGCGGGCTGCGATGCCGTCGAATCGCTGGTGCCCGATCGCGACGGCCGGATCTGGTTCGCCACCGATCACGGGAGGACCGGCTATCTGGACCCGGAAACCGGTGCGGTCCAGTCGATTTCGCTGGGTTCGGGTGAGGGTGTCGCGAACAGTATCGCCTCCGCCGCGGAAGGTGTCGCAATCGCCGGTGATCACGCGCTGTATCTGGTGCGAGCAAGTGAATCCGGTGTCCCGCAGGTGGTTTGGAGTCACTACTACGATCGCGGCCCCGCACGCAAGCCGGGCCAGCTGAGCTGGGGGACCGGCGCCACCCCGACCTTCTTCGGCCCCCGCACCGGTTCGGAGTACGTGACGATCACCGACAATGCCACGCCTCAGGAGAACCTGCTGGTCTACGACTCGGCCACCGGCCGGCAGATCTGTTCGGTGGCGGTGCTGCCGCCCGGCCCGAGCGGCACCGAGAACTCGCCGATCGGCTCGGGGAACAGTGTCGTCGTCGCGAGTACGTACGGATACCCGTACCCCGCGGGCACGGCCGGGCCCAGCGATCCGCCCACGGCCGGATTCACCGGCGGCATGACCCGCGTCGACATCGACCCCGCGGGGGCCGGATGCGCGGTGCGATGGACCAATTCCGTTGCTTCCGCGGCCGTTCCGCGTCTGTCGCTGGCCGACGGCGACATCTACACCGTCACCCGGAATCCGGCGTTGCCCGGCGGCACGACCACCCCGGCGGACACGTTCGACTACACCGTGGTCGACCCCGCGACCGGCGAGGTCCGCACCCGGCAGCGGATCGGCGCGAGCGCGGTCGCGGACCCGCTGGAGATGGTCGGCTCGATCGCACCGGACGGCACGCAGTACCAGGGCGCCACCACCGGGCTGTTCCGCATCGCGGCGGCACGGTGACCGCGGCGGCGCCGCAACGCATCCTGGTGGCGGCCGAGCGGCTGTTCGCGGAGTTCGGCATCGACGCGGTATCGCTGCGGCAGATCGCGGCCGCCGCCGGACAGCGCAACACCTCGGCCGTCGCCTACCACTACGGCAGCAAGTATCGGCTCGTCGCGGCGATCTACGCCTGGCGCATGGCCGAGGTCAATGCGCGGCGCACCGAACGGCTCGACGCGCTGCGGCGGTCCGGCCGCGACGGCGATGTGGCCGAACTGGTGGCCGCGCTGATCGATCCGCTGGCCGAAACCCTCGACGCGCGCACCGAACCCGGCTCCTACCTGCGGTTCATGGCCGAGACCATGCGCAACCCGCGCTACGATCCCGCGGCGACCGCGGCCGGTCAGCCGGAGGCCGACAGCGTGCACGCACTGACCGCATGCCTGCGCCGGGCCCTGCCGCGACTGCCGCGCGAGGTGTTCGCCGAACGGTTGCGGCTGGCCTCGATGCTCATGGTGACCGCGCTGGGCGACCGCGAACGCCACCTGGCGGATCCGGGCCGGCACGAGCGGCCGGTCATCGGCGTCGCCGCACTGCGCGACGCCTGTCTGGCGATCCTGACCGGATGACTCCGAAAACGGCTCCGCCCCGGACGAATTCGCCGGGGCGGAGGTGGTGGGCGGCGGGGTGTCACACCTCGGCGGGAGTATGTTTGGCCGCGCTGCGCACCTGGAAGGCGTAGAACCCCTCCACGATGCCCATGATGATCAGCCACCAGCCGGTGACCAGGGTGAGCGTGAGAATCGAGCCGATCGGCCAGACCACCAGCACGATGCCGCCGATCAGCAGCACGACGCCGTAGAAGATCGCCCAGCCGCGCCCCGGCACGCCCTTGGCCACCTCGACGCCGCCGACCAGCACCGCGATGCCGTGGAACAGCCAGCTGATGCCGATCCACAGCGCCAGCAGGACGATCGCGTTGCCGATGTGGCGGAAACTGAAGAACGCCAGGATGAAGGCCAGAATGCCACTGACCAGCGACAGCGCCCGCCACCCGGCACTGACGTGCGGACCGAAGGCCGCGACCAGCTGGAGAATGCCGGATATCAACAGATAGATGCCGAACAGAACGCCGGCGACCACCAGTGTCGGCCCTGGCCAGACCAGGACCAGAATGCCGATGACCACCGACAGGAGTGCGATGAACAGCATGGATTGCCACGCGCCACGGGCCAGTTGATGTAATGGCCCTTCGAAGACTTCTTCGTTAGTTGGTGCCATTGACGCAGAATAAGACCAGTTCGCCTCGTTGAACCGGATTGAGCAGTCTCGAAGTCATCACGGCGGGTCGGGACCCCGGCACACCCCTACACCCGCGCGATGGCCCGCCCGCGGTGCACTCGCGCGAAGTGCCCGGGCGGCTGCCCCTTCCAGGACCGGAACGCCGAGGTGAACGCGGAGACACTGGAGTAGCCGAGCCGGTCGGCCACGTTCTCCACCGTCAGCCCGGCGACGAGTAGCTCCTCGGCGAGCAGGCCGACGGTCTCGTTGCTCAGTTCCCGGAAGGTGGTGCCCTCGTCGGCGAGGCGGCGGCGCAGGGTGCGCACGCTGACATCCAGGTCGGCCGCGATACGGGACTGGTCGGTCACCCCGCCGTGCCGGATGAGTAGCTGCCGCACCCGCCCGCTGACCCCGCCGCGGCTGCGCCGGCGCTGCATGATGTCCGCGCATTGCTGCTCGTAGAAGCGGGCGGTCGCGATATTGGCCTGGGGGAGCGGGACGTCCAGGGTGCTGCGGTGCCAGGCCATGAGGGACCGCGGGGCGCCGAAGGTGATCTTGTCGACGCCGAGCATGGTCGCGAACATCTCGTAGACCGGATGCGGCTCGACGGTGACCTCCACCCGCAGCGTCGGCACCCGCATGGGCACCAGATCCTGCTGGATGGTGGCGATAGCCGAGAAGTCGCGCTCCAGAGTGAAACGGCGCAGATCCGGCGGGACTCCGTTGTCGTCGCGCACCAGCCACAGCTCGTCGCCGTGCTCCACCAGGCCGTGCCGGGCGACGGTGAACCACAGATCGGCGTAGCGGACGCCGATATCGGCCGCGTGGCGCAGCGTCGGACTGCTCATCACGGCGAATCCGAGCACCCCGAACGACGGCGGATGGCACAGCAGCCCGGCCATCAGGCCGAGTCCCGGCTCGTCGTGAACACCCCGGACGACGTTGCGCAACAGGGTGAGTTCCTGATCGAGCGTGATCTCACCGCTCGGATCCTGCAACTGCTGTTCGCGAATGCCGCTGCCCCGCAGAACGTCCGGCATTCGCAGACCGCGCGTGATCGCGTAGTCCGCCAGCAGCGCCACACCGTTGATCGACCGCACCTGCGCAGGCTCGTTCACCTAGGCATCGTCGCAGAGATTTGCGCTCCGGTGGCCCTAATCCGCTGATCTGGGCAAGATCCGTATTTTCTACGCCCCTCTTACCGTCCGCGCGCGGTGCATACGGGCGAAATGTCCGGGCTCCCGGGCCTTCCGGGACCGGAACGACGGGGTGAACGCGGGGACGCCGGAGCGACCTGGTGTTCCCGCGTTCGGATCTCGTGGGTTGCCCCGGGAATCCGGGTGTGCCGCAGGGCATCCGGTGTGGCGGCGAGAGGCCCCGCGCGACGGGATACTCGCCGGTAAGTTTGCTGGAATCGGCCGATATTCGCCGATTTCTGGCCCATTGCGCGCTGGTTGCCGGTGCAAGTTAGCCATACGGTTTCTCACATGCCGCACCGCTATCGGCGCACTTCTCTCCTTTCGGACTTCCGTTTCGTCCCGATGTGCGTACGCGGCCGCGGAGCGATCGTGCCGCGTCCCCACCGTCCGGAGTGAGCCGAATGCTGTCCACCCACCCGAATTCCGCCGGCAACGCCTGGCTCACCGTGACCTCGCCCGGCGACGGCCGAGCGCTGGGCACCCTGCCGATCCACGGCCCGGACCACGTCCGGGCGGTGACGGCCGCGCTGCGCCAGGCCCAGATGTCTTGGCGGGCAATGGGTGTCGTCGGACGCGTGCAGTGGCTCACGCGTTTCCGGGAATGGTTGTCCGACAACAGGGATACGCTGGCCGATCTGCTCGCGTCGGAAACCGGGAAGTCGGTTGCCGCGGCTTTGCGGGAATTCCGCCTCGGCATCGATGCGCTGGACTACCATCGCACCCATGGTGCCGACTTTCTCGGCGCATCCTGGCAGCGGACGCACGGCAACCCGAGCGTCGCGCTCCAGCTCGCGATCACCTACCGCCCGTGTGCGGTGGTCGGTGTCGTGTCCCCGTGGACGTATCCGCTGGCCTCGACCCTTCTCGATGCGGTGCCGGCCCTGATGGCCGGCTCCGCGGTGCTGGTCAAACCCTCGTCGGTGACGCCGCTGACGGTGCGCGCCGCCCTCGCGGGCTGGGCCGCGATCGGTGCGCCGCCGGTGCTGGACCTGGTGGTCGGGCCCGAGGCCGGCCCGGCCGTCGTCGACGCGGTGGATCACGTGTACTTCACCGGCTCGCCCGAGACCGGCAAGGTGGTGGCGCTGCGGGCCGCGGCACGGCTGATCCCGTGCCGGCTCGCGGTCGGCGGCAAGTCCTCCGCGATCGTGCTGCCCGATGCCGATCTCGGCGGCGCAGCGGCGGGCATCGCGCTGGGCGGCCTCGCCGAATCGGGGCAGAACTGTCACAGCGTCGAGCGGGTGTTCGTCGCGGCGCCCGTCTACGACGCGTTCGTCGAGCGGCTGGTCACCGAGGTCGCCGCGTTCGGCGCCGACGATCCCGGCGATATCCGCGTCACGCCGGTGACCTCGGCGGCGCATGTCCGCCACCTCGGCGACCAGGTTCAGGATGCCCTGGCCAAGGGAGCGAGCCTGCGCATCGGCGGCACCGCCGAGGGGCAGGTCTTCGAACCGACGGTGCTCGCCGACGCGGATCCGGCGATGAGCGTGCTCACCCAGCAGACGCTCGGCCCGATCCTGCCGGTGGTCCGGGTCGCCGACGCCGAGGCGGCCCTGATCCCGGCCAACGATCCGTCCGGTCCGTGCGTGAGCGTGTGGACCGGCGACGACGCGGCCGCCCGGTACCTCGCCGGTCGGCTGTTGGCGGCACGGGTGGGCCGCAACGATGTCTCGGTCCACCTCGCGCCGCCGGGGTACGCGTAATACCCACTGCATCAAGGTAATTCGGAATCCATGAGAGAGTCATGAACACCTGTTGCGAATATGTGGACAACGCAGTCACTTCGGCCCCGGGGGAGGTGAAATGATGGGCGGCTGGCAGGTTTTCGCCGCGACCATGGTGATGGTCGGCGTGATGGTGGCCCTGGTGATGAGCGTGCGCCCGCAGCGCCTGCCCACCGGCCGCACCAGCGTCGCCGAGATCCGCCAGCGGTTGCTGGCCGAATCGGTCCCTCCGGCCGTGGCGGTTCCCGCGGCGCTGCCGCACACCGCTCCGGAGCATCCGTTCGCCGTGCCCGAGGCGCATCGCACCATGCAGCAGCACCTGGACTGCACGGTCGCCGATTGCGCTCGCAAGGCCGCGGCCTACGACGCGCTGGTCTCCGCGGGCCGTATCAAGCCTCGCTGACCGGGCCGGTCACCCTGCCCCGCGCGAGCATCCGGCGTGCCGGTTGATTGCGCTTCGGTCTCCGATTGGCAAATGATCTTGTCTGAGGGTGTTTCACTCTCGGATACTCGACATGCTGAACGTTTGCCGCCCCGCTCCGGGGGCTTACCGACCGAGTAAGTGTGGCAGGGAGGCTGGCATGCCGAGTTCGCAAGTCTGGCCCGATCAGGTACGGCGGCTTCGACCCCGCAGGGCGCTGGCGCTGCTGGCCCTCGCCCTGGTCTCCGGTCTGCTGGGAGGCGACGCGGTGATCAACGCGATCGCCGCGCCGCGGGCGGCCGAGTACTTCGGCATGAACTCCGGGACCGCCGTACCGGCCACCTGCACGGGTGCCATGACGCTGGTCGCGTGCGTGCTCGGGACCGGCCTGCTCGGTGATCGGTTCGGGCGGCGGCGAGTGCTGCTCGGTGGCGTCATCGTGGTGGCGATCGGCGCGGTCCTCACCACCTACGCGTCGGGTCCGCTGGTCTTCGTGCTCGGGCGGGCACTGACCGGCGCGGGGCTGGCCGCGAGCTTCGGTATGACGCTGGCGATCCTGCCCGCCCTGTTCGCGGCGGCCGATCTGCCGCGCGTATTCGGGGTGTGGCTGGGCGTGCAGTCGGTGGCTGTCATGGCGGCGAGTGTCATCGGCATCGGGCTGATCGACGGAACGACTTGGCGCACAGGCTATCTCACCGTCGGTCTCCTGGCTGTGCTGTTTCTCGTACCGGCCTGGCTGGCGGTCCCGGATTCGAAGGCGGCCGAGCCGGGCGCGGTCGGCGTGCTCGATCTGCTGCCGGCCGCGGCCGCCGCGGCGGGTCTCGTCGGCGCCCTGAGCGTGGTCGCGGACCGGGGCTGGACCGATCTCTGGGCGCTCGCCGCGATGGTCGGCGCGCTCGGGGTGGTGGCGCTGGTCGTCCGGCGGGAGCTGCGGAATCCGCGACCGGGGTCGCCGCTGCGGTTGTTCGCGTCCCGGCCCTTCCGCGCCGCGTGCCTGACCGGGGTGCTGGCCGGATGCGCCGCGGCGATGGTCGCGGTGCGGGCCCTCGGCGCGATCCAGCACGAGCGCGGCCTGTCGGCGTCCCTGGCGGCGGTGGTGGTGATCCCGTTCTACCTCGGCATGGTGCTCGGCGCGGTCCTCGCGGTGACGGCCCGGGAGCGTGGTGTGCCGGTGCGGCCGATGTACGTCTCCGGGCTGCTGTGCGTCGGGGCGGGTGTGGTGGTTCTGGCGCGCATGGGGGTGGACACGGAGCTGTCCCGGTATTCGCTGATTTTCGCGGTGGTCGGATTCGGCGTCATGTGGGTGCAGAACACGCAGTCGGCGGAACTCATGTCGGCGGTTCCGGCCGACTCCGCCGGCACCGCGGCGGCGGCGAAAACGATTGCCGGACAGCTGGGTTTGACGCTCGGGCTGGGGCTCGGGCTGTCCGCGCCCGTGCCCGCGGGCGGGGCGGGGGCCGCGCATCCGTTCACCGTGGGCCTGGGGGTCACCGCGGCGTTGATGTTCGCCGGCGCCGCGGCCGTGCTCGTCCTGCTGTGGCAGCGCACCCGGGCCCCGCGCGGCACCGCGGAAAGTATCGATACCGCCCGCCTGCTGGGGAGGATTTCCGGGTGGAGGGCGGTCGGCGCGTCGGATATGTGACGCCGCCCGGCCACTCGGTGGATTGATCGGCACGCACTCCGCAGGCTCGAGGGCGCGGGATGGCCCGCAGGAGCCGAATGAAGGAGTGCCCCATGATTGTCGTCACCGGAGCCACCGGGACCGTCGGCCGCGAAGTGGTCGACCAGTTGCTCGCGTCGGGTAACCGGGTGCGAGCGGTCACCCGGCGGCCCGAGGAGGCCGGATTGCCGCCCGAGGCCGAGGTCGTGCGCGCGGATCTGGGCGATCCGGACGATCTCACGAATGTGTTCGCCGGGGCGGAGCGCGTCTTCCTGCTGTCGGCCGGGCCCGACATCCCCAGGCACGACGCGAATGTCGCGAAGGCCGCCGCGCACGCGGGGGTGCGGCATCTGGTGAAGCTGTCCTCCGGACGGGTCGGGGATCCGGCGGCGGGCGACCCGATTCCGGTCTGGCACCGAGCGGGCGAACGCGCGGTCCGGGACAGTGGCCTGGCGTGGACCATGCTGCGCCCCTTGGGTTTCATGAGTAATGCGCTGCACTGGGCGGCATCGATCCGCGCGCACGATACGGTGTCCGCGCCGTACGGGCAAGGCCGGATCGCGGTCGTCGATCCACGCGATATCGCCGCCGTCGCGACAGCGGCGCTGACCGAGCCGGGGCACGAGGGCCGCGTCTACACCCTGAGCGGGCCGCGCGCCCTGTCGCCGGGTGAGCAGACGGAGATCCTGGCCGACGTCCTCGGCCGCCCGCTGTGCTACGCGGAGTCGACGCCGGAGGAGGCGCGCGCCGCGCTGCTCGGCTTCGGCGTCGAGCCCGAAATAGCCGACGCCATCATGGCTTTGCGCGCCACGGCGCTGGAATCCTTCACCTCGGTGGTACATCCGGAGGTCGAAGAAATCACCGGTCGGCCGCCGCGTACGTTCCTCGACTGGGCGCGGGAACACCGCGCGTTGTTCGCATGAGCGTGAACGGCTCAGGGGGCCAACGGTCTCCGCCTCGGCACCACTCGGCGGTGCGCGATGCGCCAGCCGTCGGGGGTGCGGCGGACGATGTCGTCGTAGGTGACGCTGCCGACGGTGCCGTCGGTGGCGACGCCGATTCCCTTGGCGCGCACCAGTACCGTATCGCCGTCGGTCGCGGCGATGATGATGTTGGTGACGTGGTGTCCCACCGGATTCCGGTCACCGAGCTCGATCGCCATATCCCGTAGCGCGGCGAGGCCGTGCACCAGGCCCGCGCCGTACTCGTTCATGTCGTAGACCACATCGTCGGTGAACACCTCGGTCATCCGGTCGAACGCCCCGGCATCGCTGAGATGCCCGTGCAATGCCAGCAGTTCGTGAATCGCCAGCCGGTCCGCGGTCGAGATCGTCATGCCCGCAAGTATGGGGCGAACCCCGCCGCCGACACGCGGCAATCGCGACCACCGCGCTCATTCCGGGGGCGTCCAGGCGGCGACCAGATCGAGGAGTCCGGGAAAGCGCGCCTGCAGATCGTCGATGCGCACCTGGCTGCGGCGCTCCAGCCCGTACTGCCGCTGCCGCAGGACACCGGCCTCGCGCAGCGCGCGGAAGTGATGGGTCAGCGACGATTTCGGGCGCGGTATGCCGAACCAGCCACAGGGATGGTCGAACCCCTCGGCCTCCAGCAGCAAGGTCCTGACGATTCCCATCCGGAGCGGATCGCTGAGCGCGCCCAGGACCGTCTCCAGCCGGATGTCGGCGGGCGCCGGTTCGGGCAGCGGGTCCGGGGCGCCGGGCGGCTCGGGGTGCCGGGCCCAGCGCCGGGTTGCGGTGGTGGCCATGCCGACACTGTACGACTTTTCTCGTAGTGGTGCTACAGTACGACTCTGTTCGTACTTATACGAGAATTCTCGTACTAATCCCGGAGGTTAGTGATGGTCACCCTGCTGTCCCGCCCGGCGGCGTTCACGCCGGTGCGCACCGGACGTATCTGGCTCGCCGCCTGGCCGGTGTTCGCGGTGTTCGTGCTCTCGAACGCGGCCACCCCGCTGTATCCGCTGTGGCAGGCGCGGCTCGGCTTCTCGGCCGGGACCATGACGGTGGTCTTCGCCGGATACATCGTGGGCCTGATCGGCGCGCTGCTGGTCGCGGGCGTGCTGTCCGACCGGATCGGGCGGCGGCCGGTACTGCTGCCGGGGGTGGCGCTGGCGCTGATCGCGTGCGTTCTGTTCGCGACCGCCGGTTCGGTGGCGGCGCTCGGGGTGGCCCGGGTGCTGACCGGTATCGCGGTGGGGGCGACGGTGTCGGCGGGTATGGCGGCGGTCGCCGATGTCGCCGGGCCCGAGCGGCAGGGCTTGGCGGCGCTGGCGGCCTCCACGGCGATGGTGTTCGGCGCGGGGACCGGGCCGCTGCTCGCGGGCGTGCTGTCGCAGCTGCTGCCCGCGCCGACCGTGCTCGTCTTCGCCGTCGAGGCGGTGCTGCTGGTCTCCGCCGGTGTCGTCGTCGCGGGGCTGCCGTCGTCGGTGCCCTCGGCGAAATCCGTTGCCTGGCTGCGAGTTCCGTCCGTTCCGCGAGAGAATCGGGGGCAGCTCGCGGCCGGGGTGGCGGTATTCGGGCCCGGTATCACCGCGACCTCGTTCGTCCTGTCGCTGGGTCCCGTTCTCCTGGCCGGGCTGCTGGGTGCGAGCACTCCGATCGTCGCGGGCGCCATGGCCTTCGCGATGTTCGCCGCGGCGACCGGGGCCCAGTTCGCGGCGCGGGCGCTGGCCGTCCGGACGGTGCTGGTGGCGGGCGCGGTGTCGACCGTAGCGGCGATGCTGGCGCTCGGTGTCGCGGCGGTCGCCGGCTCGCTCGCGGCGCTGATCGCGGCCGCCGTGCTGGCGGGCGCGGGGCAGGGACTCGGGCAGCTCGGCGGGCTGACCCTGCTGTTCACCGCGGTGCCGGACACCCGGCGCGCCGAGGCCAACGCGGCGCTCACCATCGGCGGATACATCCCGGCGGCGGCGCTGCCGGTGGCCGCCGGATACCTCGGGGACGCGATCGGGGTGACGCGCGGCGCGGCGGTATTCGCCCTGGTCGTCGGCGTGCCCGCGCTGGCCGGGATGGTGGCGGCGGTACGGGGGACTAGGGTGAGCGCGTAGGGCGTCGCCCACGTGCGGCCACTTCGTCTCGCGAGAGGAAGCTATGGACCTGAGCCTGCACTACTGGAACTTCACGACACCGGCCGATCCGGCGCGGACCGCCGAATCGATCGGGCGCAGCGCGCGCATCGCCGAGGACGCCGGATTCACCGAGTTCACGGTGATGGACCACTACTTCCAGATGGAGCACCGCGGCACCGCCGAGGAGCCGATGCTGGAGGCGTACACCACGCTCGGCTACGTCGCCGCCCTCACCTCGCGCATGCGGTTGTCGGTGCTGGTCACCGGTGTGATGTACCGGCATCCCGGCCTGCTCGCCAAGATCGTCACCACGCTGGACGTGCTGTCCGGCGGGCGCGGGCAGCTCGGCATCGGGGCCTCCTGGTACGAGCGCGAACAGCGCGGGCTCGGCGTGCCGCTGGTGCCGATGGCGGAGCGGTTCGAGCGCCTCGAGGAGACCGTGCGGATCTGCCTGCAGATGTGGAGCGACGACAACGGCCCCTTCCAGGGCAAGCATTATCAACTGGACGAAACCCTGTGCGTCCCAGCGCCGTTGAGCCGCCCGCGCCCGCCGATCCTGATCGGCGGCGGTGGCGAGCAGAAGACCCTGCTGCTGGTGGCGCGCTATGCCGACGCGTGCAATCTGTTCGCCTCCACCCCCGACGACGTCGCGCACAAGCTGGACGTGCTGCGCCGGCACTGCGCGGCCGAGGGGACCGACTACGACGCCATCCGCAAGACCGCCGTCTACCTCGGCCCGATCGTCGAGGATCCGGACGGATTCCTGAAGGCGGCGGAAAGCTATGCGGCCCTGGGTATCACGCAGTTCGACCTGATGCCCGACGGCGACCCGGTCGACTACACCGAGCGGGTCGCGGCCCTGGCGCCGAGGCTGGCTGAGGTCTGACCGCCCCATGCCGCGATGCACGCGATAGCCCACGCGCTCGCCCTGACCGGGTCGATGGCCTGGGAGATCCTCTGGGCGCTGATCCTCGGATTCACACTGTCCGCCGTCGTGCAGGCGGTGGTGCGCAAGTCGACGGTCGTGCGGCTGCTCGGCGACGACCGGCCGCGCACGCTCGCGCTGGCGTCGGTGCTGGGCGCCGCGTCCTCCTCGTGCTCGTACGCGGCGGTCGCGCTGGCGCGCTCGCTGTTTCGCAAGGGCGCGAACTTCACCGCCGCGATGGCCTTCGAGATCGGCTCCACCAATCTGGTCGTCGAACTCGGCATCATCCTGGCCCTGCTGATGGGCTGGCAGTTCACCGCGGCCGAATTCGTCGGCGGACCGATCATGATCGTTCTGGTGGCGGTGCTGTTCCGGTTGTTCGTGCGGTCCCGGTTGATCGACGCGGCCCGGCGGCAGGCCGACCGGGGCGTGGCCGGATCGATGGAAGGCCATGCGGCCATGGACATGTCGGTGACCGGCGGCGGATCCTTCGTGGCCCGCCTGCTGTCGCCGCGCGGGTTCACCGCGGTCTCGAACGTCTTCGTGATGGAGTGGGCGGCGATCCTGCGCGATCTCGTCATCGGCCTGCTCGTCGCCGGGGCGATCGGCGCGTGGGTGCCGGACTCGTTCTGGCAGAGCTTCTTTCTGACCGAGCACCCCGTGCTGTCGGCGATCTGGGGCCCGATCATCGGGCCGCTGGTGGCGATACTGGCGTTCGTGTGCTCGATCGGCAACGTGCCGCTGGCGGCCGTGCTGTGGAACGGCGGCATCAGCTTCGGCGGTGTCACTGCCTTCCTCTTCGCCGACCTGCTGATCCTGCCGATCCTGAACATCTACCGGAAGTACTACGGCACCCGCATGATGTTGACCATCCTCGGCGCCTTCTACGCGGCCATGGTCGGCGCCGGCTACGCGGTCGAAATCCTCTTCGGCGCAATGGGACTCATCCCGTCGCAGCGCAACGCCATGGTGATGGAGGAGGGCATCCGCTGGAACTACACCACCTGGCTGAACCTGATATTCCTGGCCCTGGCGGCCGTCCTGGTGATCCGCTTCGCCCGCACCGGCGGCCTCCCGATGCTGCGCATGATGGGCGGCGCACCGGAGACAGCGCACGACCACAGCGAACACCCACCCGCGTCCTGAACGGGAATCCCCGGCCCCGGCCCGGTGTTCGAGACAGGCATGACGATCGACGGGACGGTGGAACCGGGATTCGAACCGGTGCGGGACGCGTTCGCCCGGAACTTCGCCGAATACGGCGATATCGGGGCGGCGGTGACGGTCTATCGCGACGGGCGTCCGGTGGTGGACCTGTGGGGCGGTCTGGCCGATCCGGCCACCGACCGGCCGTGGGAACGCGACACACTCCAACTGGTCTACTCCGCGACCAAGGGCGTCACCGCGACCGCCGCGCATCTGCTGGCCCAACGCGGTGAACTCGACCTCGACGCGCCGGTCGCGCGGTATTGGCCGGAGTTCGCCGCCGCGGGCAAGACCGACATCCCGGTGCGCTGGCTGCTGTCGCACCGGTCCGGCGTGGTGGCGCTGGATCGGCCCGTCCCGCTCGACGACGCGCTGGCCTGGGACCCGATGGTCGCGGCGCTGGCCGCGCAGCGGCCGTCGTGGACGCCGGGCACCGCGCACGGCTATCACGGCCGGACCTTCGGCTGGCTGGTGGGCGAGGTGATCCGGCGGGTGTCGGGCCGGTCGCCCGGCCGGTTCGTGGCCGAGGAGATCGCCGGGCCGCTGGGCGTCGACTTCTTCATCGGGCTGCCGGAGGAGGAGCGCGGCCGGGTGAGCCGGCTGGTGTTCGCGCCCAAGCCCGATCTGTCCGCGGTGCCGCTCGACGCGATTCCGGCGGATATGCGCGCGATGGTCGCCGCCTCCCTGGATCCGGAATCCCTGCTCACCCGGGCCTTCGCGGTGACCGATCCGGCCGATCCCGATTTCGATTCGCGCGCGGTGCAGGCCGCGGAGATCCCGTCGAGTAACGGCATCGGGACGGCGCGCGGGCTGGCGCGGCTGTATGCCGCGCTGATCGGCGAGGTCGACGGGATCCGGTTGCTGACCGAGGAGACGGTGGCCGCCGCCGCCCGCGAACAGGCGAACGGCATCGACCGCGTGCTGCTTCTGCCCAACCGCTACGCCTCCGGATACATGCTGCCCACCGAGACCTTCCCGATGAGCGGGCCGTCGGCGTTCGGGCATCCGGGGCGCGGTGGATCGCTGGCCTTCGGCGATCCGCGGCGGGGCATCGCGTTCGGCTATGTCACCAACCACATCGTCGAGGGCGCGCCGGACTTCCGCGCGGCCGATCTGGTCGCGGCGGTGAACGGCGTCCTGGGCTGACCGTTCAGTCCGAGTGGGCGACGCCGACAGTGGTTGTGGCCGTGTCCCATCGGGGCGTTCCGCCGCCCGGGGTGGCGGGTAGGTGATCCGGCCGGAGGCGTTCCAGGGTGCGCGGGAAACGTCCGCGGTACTCCGCGGCCACGGCGAAGGCGTCGGCGACGGTGTCGACATCCGACAGAACCGGGAGGCGGTGGATCCGGCATCCGATGTCGCGCAGCGCCGTTCGGGTGCGTTCGCCGGTGCTGCTGGTGGACATCGGGACGTCGGCCAGGACGCGGGCCGAGCCCGGGTCGGTCAGTCCCAGCGCCCACCAGCCGCCGTCGGCGGCGCGGCCCAGCACGGTGTCGCCGCAGTCGAGCAGCCGTGTGGCGCCGGCGGCGAGCAGGGCAGGGCCGGCCTGCGGGGTGTCCATGCCGATCTGCAGAACCGGGAGGCCGAAGGCGGCGGCGTCGTTGTGCGCGTGGGCCAGTCGTCGTCCGAAGGTGTCGCCGCGCTGCGGGACGAGGGTGAAGTGGGCCAGCTCCGCGGCCAGGTCGTCGGCGCGTTCCGCGCGCTCCAGATCCCCGGTCCACGCGACGACACGGTGCCGGATACCGCTGTGGCGCACGGCGGTCAGGGTGTCGAGCAGGGCGGCCGCCGCGAGTTCGGCCGCCTCGCGCGGCGAGAACGGCGGTGTGAGGCGGGTTTTCGCGAATCCGGCGATCGGGGCCTTGGCGATGACCAGCAGGGTGGCGTCGATGGTTCTCATCGCACGCTCCAGAAGTCGCGGATCGCGCGTGCGGTGCCGGTCACCGATCCGGAGACCTTCGACACCCCGTGCGTGCGCGGCCGGTAGCTGATGTCGCGCTCCACGATTCGCCACCGGGCCCGCGCCGCCCCGATCAGCAGCGCCAGCGGATAGCCCGAACGCGGGTGCAGCGCACCGAGTTCCAGCAGTTGCTCGCGGCGGATGACCCGCATGGCGGCGATATCGTGCACGGGCAGGCCGTGCCTGCGGCGCAGCATCCCGGCGATCACCGCATTGCCCAGCCGGGCGTGCCACGGCCAGGCGCCGGATCCGATCGGCCGTCGCCGCCCGGCCACCATGTCGACGCCGGGTTCCAGGTCGCCGAGCAGGTACGGCAACTCTCCGGCATCCATGGAACCGTCGCCGTCCAGCACGGCGATCACGGGGGTCTCGGCCGCGCACACTCCGGCGTGCACGGCCGAGCCGTATCCCGGAGTCCGCTCGCTGACGACCGTCGCCCCCGCGGCGCGGGCGACCGCGGCCGTGTCGTCGGTGGACGCGTTGTCCACCACGATCACCCGATATCCGGGCGGGACCGCGGCGAGTACGCCGGGCAACGCTCCGGCTTCGTTGTGGCACGGAATCACCACGGTGATGTCGTGTGCGCTGCGTGTATCGGTCACAAGGAGACCGTATGACCCGCGCGCGCGATCCGGGGTCATTGAACCGGTGACAAATGTGTGACGGCGGGGCGCGGACGCGCAGTTGGTGCGTATTCCGGTCGTGCCGCCGCCTAGGGTGAACTCGTGCAGCGTTCGTCCCCTCCCCGTCTCCGCCGGCGTGCCGCTGGCCGTGCCGACCTGCTGTGCGCCGGCGCGGGGGCGGTTCTGGTCGCGGTCGCCTTCGTGGTCCCGCGAATTCGTGGCGAACACTATCGGGATCTCATCTACGCGGCCGCGGCGCCGATCTTCGGCGGGTGGCTGCCGCATGTGGGCTGGGGGACCGGTCCGGCTGTCGCCGTCGCTGTTCTGGTGGTCGGCCTCGGTCCGGTCGCCGTGCGCCGCCTGCCGTGGGGGCGGCTGCTGCTGGTGACCTGGGTGACCGCGATGGCGTGGACGTTCTCGCTGGCGATGATCGATGGGTGGCAGCGCGGATTCGCCGGTCGGCTGACGACCTGGCACGAGTATCTGCACGAGGTGGGCGGGGTCGGCGATATCGGGGTCATGCTGCGCGGGTTCTCGGACCGGATCCTGGACTTCCAGCCCGATTCGTGGACCACGCACACCTCCGGGCATCCTCCCGGAGCGCTGCTGGTCTTCGTGTGGCTGGACCGTATCGGGCTCGGTGGTGGGGCGTGGGCGGGCGCGGCGTGCGTGGTCGTGGGATGCAGTGCGGCCGTGGCGGTCCCGATCGCGCTGAAGGCACTGGGCGCGCCCGATCGCGCCCGCGCGGTGACCCCGTTCCTCGCGCTGGCGCCGGCGGCGATCTGGATCGGAGTATCCGCCGATGCCCTGTTCGCGGGCGTCACGGCCTGGGCGGTCGCGCTGCTCGCCGTCGCGACCCGGCGCGGTACGGGGTGGCCGGTTGTCGCCCTGGTCTCCGGATCGCTGTTCGGATTCGGCCTGTATCTGAACTACGGGCTGGTGTTGATGGTGATCCCCGCCGCTGCCGTACTGCTCGCGCGTGGTCTACGTCCGGCATTGCCCGCCCTGATCGGGGTCGCGCTCGTCGTGGCCGCCTTCACCGCCTCCGGATTTTGGTGGCTCGACGGATACCACCTGGTAATCGAGCGCTACTACCAGGGCATAGCCAGCGTGCGCCCGTACTCCTACTGGGTGTGGGGGAATCTGGCCGCCACTGTGTGCGCGGTGGGGTTGGCGACGGTGGCCGCGGGCCATCGTGTCGCGCGAGGGCTGGGTCTGGGCCGGATGATCCGAGAGGGTCCGGCGACGGGCAACGATGCTGGGCCGGTGAAGATTCGGAGGGCGCTCTCCGTGTATCTCGAGCGGTGGCGAGCGGTCGTCGATCCGGCGGCTCTGCTCGCTACGGCGGGACTGGCCGCGATCGTCGCCGCCGACCTCAGTGGGCTGAGTAAGGCGGAGACGGAACGGATCTGGTTGCCCTTCGACATGTGGCTGCTCGCGGCCACCGCGCTGCTGCCACCGCGCTCGGTACGGTGGTGGCTCGCCGCCCAGGCGGTGGCGGCGCTGTTGCTCAATCACCTGCTACTGACGAGTTGGTAAGTCTCATGCGCATTCTGGTGGCCGACGACGATCCGGTGGTCCGGGAGGTGGTGCGCCGCTACCTCGAGCGGGACGGACTGTCGGTGGTGGAAACCGCCGACGGTCCCGCGACGGCGGAGGTGCTGGCGCGCAACGAGATCGACCTGGCGATCCTGGACGTCATGATGCCGCCGCCGGACGGTATCGAGCTGTGCCGGACGGTGCGTGCCGGCCCGCACTACGATATGCCGATCATCCTGCTCACCGCCCTCGGCGAGGAGGAGGACCGGGTGGTAGGCCTGCGGTCCGGCGCCGACGACTACATCGTGAAACCGTTCAGCCCCCGCGAACTCGCGCTGCGCGTGGCCTCGGTGCTGCGCCGGACGAACCGGCCGGCACCCACGGGCGACGAGGTGCTGCGCAGCGGCGGTATCGAACTCCGCCCCGGTGCGCAATCGGTTCTCGTGGACGGCCGGCGGGTGGAGCTGACCGCTCGCGAATTCGACCTGCTGGCCTTCCTGCTCGCCCATCCGCACCGTGTCTTCGGCCGCACCGAACTGCTGGAACGGGTGTGGGGCTGGTCGTTCGGCGATCAGTCCACCGTCACCGTGCACATCAAGCGCCTGCGCGCCAAACTCGGCGCAGCGCACCGCATCGAGACGATCTGGGGTCGCGGCTACGCCTGGGACCGGCCGGGGGAGGACGACGATGCCGACTGATCTACCGCAGCTGATCGGCTACGCGCTGGCCGGATCGGTGCCGGTGGTGGCGTTGGGCGCCATCGCCATCCGGCTCACCCACAATCGCAGCCTGACCACCAGCATGGTGGTGCTGGTCCTCATCCCCACCCTGGCGGGCCTGGCCGGCGTGGTGGCGGTCAGCGGGATGATGTTCACCGACGAGCTGCGGCGGATCGGGACCGTGCTCGGCGTCGTCACGGTCGTGGCGGTGCCCGCGGCCGTCGTGCTGGGCCGCGTCCAGGCGCGGAAGACGGTGTGGGAGCGACAGATGCGCGAACAGGAGCGCGCCGCCGAACGGTCCCGCCGCGACCTGGTGACGTGGGTCAGCCACGACCTGCGCACCCCGCTGGCCGGGATTCGCGCGATGGGGGAGGCGCTGGTCGACGGGGTGGCCGACCGGCCGGACACCATCGAGCGCTACGCGAATCAGATCGTGCGCGAGACCAATCGGCTCTCGGCGATGGTTGACGATCTGTTCGAGATGTCGAAGATCAACTCCGGCGCCCTCCGATTGCGGGTGGAGCCACTGGATTTCCGCGAGCTGATCGACGAGGTGGCCGCCGCCAACCAGCCCACCGCCGACCGCGCCCGGGTGAGTCTCGCGGCGCGGCAGCCGGATTCGCCGATCGTGGTCTCCGGCAGCGATCGCGCCCTGACCCGGGTGCTGACCAATCTGGTCGCCAATGCCATCGAACACACGCCGTCCGGCGGCCGGATCGATATCTCCGCCGGCGCCTCCGACGGCTGGGCCTGGACGCGCGTGGACGACACCGGTCCGGGGATCGCCGCCGCCGACCTCCCGCGCATCTTCGAGGTCGCCTATCGCGGCACCGCCGCACGTTCCCCGGCGGCGGGCGATATCGGCTCCAACAGCGGTATGGGCCTGGCCATCGCCGCCGGACTGATCGAGGCACACCACGGCACCGTCACCGCCTGCAATCGAGAGGTGGGCTGCCGCTTCGAGATTCGCCTGCCCCTGCTACCTGACTGAGACCGGTCACCGCCACGTCGGGGCGCCGGTACCGGACGCCGCGCGCAGGGGCGCGGTCGCGAATGCGGTGATGCCGTCGGCGGGGTCGACGGCGGCGCGAAAGTCCAGGACCTCGGCGGCCTTCGCGGGGCTCGCGACGATGTGGCGGACATCGCCGGGGCGGTACTCGCCGGTCACCACGGGCGGTTTGCCGTCGGCGGCGCGGGACAGCAGAGTCGCGACGGTGCGGATATCGATCGGGGTGCCGGAGGAGATGTTGAGCGGCACGAAACCCGGCTGCGGGCGATGGATCGCCGCGACATTGGCGGCGGCGATATCGCGGACGTGGACGAAATCGCGCATCTGGCGGCCGTCCTCGAAGACGCGCGGCGCCTCGCCCGCCTCCACGGAGGAGCGGAAGATCGCCGCGACACCGGAATATGGTGTGTCCCGGGGCATTCCGTCTCCGTAGACATTGTGGTATCGCAGCGCCGTCACCGCGCCGCCGGTCGCCGCGGCCCACGCGCAGGCGTAGTTCTCCTGCGCCACCTTGCTCGCCGCGTAGAGGCTGCGCGGCCGCAGCGGGCTGTCCTCATCGATCGGGGCCCAGGTCAGCGGTGCGCCGGTGACCGGATCGCGATGGTCGAACAGGCCCTGGTCGAGATCTTCGCGGCGGCGGGGCGACGGGTCGGCCACCTCGGAATCGGCTGTGCGATACCGGCCTTCGCCGTAGACGACCATCGACGAGGCCAGCACCAGCCGCTCGACCCCTGCTCGCGCCATCGCCGCCAGCAGGACGGCCGTGCCGAGATCGTTGTGGCTGGCGTAGGCGGGGGCGTCGGCGGCGCTGACGCCCGCGCCCACCACGGCCGCCTGATGGCAGACGACATCAACCCCGCGCAGCAGGTCGGCCACCGCCTCGGGGTCGCGGACATCGGCTCGGCGCACGCCGTCGGGGGCCGGGGCGTCGTCGCCGTGCGCGGCGGCCAGCATGAGATCGGCCGGGACCACCTCGTCACCGGAATCGATCAGGGCACGGTGGATATGCGAACCGATGAATCCGGCGGCGCCGGTCAGAAGTACCCGCATCGGCTCAGGTCAGGGGTGTCGCGGTCGGCATCATGCCCCGATCCTTGCCGCTGCGGGCCTACCGTGGGGCGAAACGCGCGGGCGCGTCACCGATCGGTAAGAAAACCGACGGCGGTCAGGCGACCGCGTAGTCGCCGAGGCCCGGTTCGAGCATGCCGAATATCCGGTCGGCCTCCTCGCGGACGGTGGCGGCGATGCGCGTACGCGACATCCCGCGCAGCGTGAGTTCCTGAACTCGCTGGAACAGCAGGCGGTGCGCGGCCCCGAACTGCGCGGCGGCGGCCCGGCGGGTGATGTCGTCGCCGGGCAGGACCTCGGCGAGGGCGATCTCCCGCAGCTCGTGCAGTTCGCGCAGGCGGGTCGTGAGCGTGGGGCTGGCGGTGAGCATGCGGCAGAAGTTCGGACCGGAGAATCCGGCGCGGGCATCGAAACGGGCTGCTGCGGCGTGGAATTCGTTACGTAGCGCGGACAGTGCGGACTCGCCGGTAGCTCGTGTTGCGACGGTGTCGGCGAGCGAGGAGACGAACTCGTGGTGGATGTCGAGCGCCATGTCCTCCTTACGGGGGAAGTAGTTCGTCACGGTCTTCTTCGCCACCCGGGCGGCCACGGCGATGTCGGCAATGGTGGTGGCCTCGAAGCCGTGCGCGATGAACAGGCGGGTGGCGTGATCGGAGATCGACTGGCGGGTCTCGCGCTTCTTGGTCTCCCGCAGTCCCGGTTCTGCTGTGCTCACGGCCGGAAGATTACCACGGTGGTAAATTTCCCATTGACGTACTAAGTAGGCCGAGGCTAATCTTACGTCCGTTGTAAGTTTTATCGGAAGGAGAATGCGCATGCTGCCACGGAATACCTGCTAGGGCGCGTCCCGAGACACCTCGGGCGGGGGCGCTCGGCCCCCGCCCCGGACCACCGAAAGGCGCGATCTGTGCGCAAGATTCGATTCAGCGGCCGACCCGAACTCGTCGAGTGCCCGCTCCCCGAGCCCGGTCCCGGGCAGCTGCTGGTCCGCACCGACCTGGTCGGCGTCCATGTGGGTCTGCTGCGAATGCTGAACTCCGGCACCGCCGCCGACCCGGGCGGTGAGATGGTCGGCACGGTGCTCGCGGCCGGTCCGGACGTCCCGTCGGACTGGGTGGGTAAGCGCGTGGGCGGCGTGGTGTTCGACGGCGTCTACGCCGACCACGTGCTCGCGGTCCCGGCCCTGGTGACCGAGATCCCCGCCGAGGTCGGCGATGCCGACGGGCTGGCCCTGGTGCGCGGCGGGCTGGTGGCGATGGGCGCGGTCCGCGCCGGGCATCGCGCGGCCGGGGAGACGACGCTGATCACCGCCGCGGCCAGCGGCAGCGGACATCTCGCGGTGCAGATCGCGCGGGCGCTCGGCGCGGCCCGCGTGGTCGGTGCGGTCGGCTCGCCGGACAAGGCGGAGTTCGTGCGCGACTGCGGCGCGGACGCGGTGATGTCGTACGCCGAGCCGTGGGACGAGCGATTCGATGTCGTCGTGGACGGCGTCGGCGGCGACCTGGTGCAGCGCGGCGTGGACGCGCTCGCGCCGCACGGCCGGTTCGTGGCCTACAGCGCCGGGGGCGGCAATATCGCGGCCGGGAGCCTGCTGGCGGACCTCAAGACCGTCACGGGATTCTCGGTGGGCCTGCTCGCGCGGACGGAGCCGGACCTCGTCGCGTCCTATCGCCGCGAATTGTGGAAACTGCTGGCGGACGGGCACATCCGGCCGCGCCACGTGGAGTTCCCGTTCGATCGCGTCGAGGCCGCGCTCGAGCTGATCGAGACGCGGCGCAATCGCGGCCGGGTCGTGCTGCGCACCGCCGGCGTCACACCGTGAAGGTCAGCCGGGCCGGTGCGAGGTAGTCGTCGCGATCGGTGAGCATGCGCAGTTCCGGGCGGCGGTCGGCGGGGATGCGGGCCAGCTCCGCCCGTAGCGGCTCCCGGAACGCCTCGCCGCGGGCCGTCATGACGGGCAGCCAGTTGTCGTGGTGGCTCGGCGCGAACACCCTGGGCCGCACCGCCTCGATATAGCTGCGCGGGTCCCGCAGGCCGTTGGTGAACTGGTTGAACCCCTGCACCGCTCCGAGCTGGAGATCGCTGGCGGGCAGGTCGCGCAGGACGTCCAGGACGCCCGGCGCGCGGTCCAGCAGCGGCCCGGACGAATCGTGCCAGGTGAGAGTGAAGTCGCCGGTACGGAATTGGTACAGCAGCGTGCCGCCCTCCGGATCGGCGAGGTGCGTCAGCAGGTGCGCGGTGTCGGCGAGGGCGGGCCGGTGCACGCGGATATCGCAGGGGCACGGGGCCGGTCGCACGGCGGGCGAACCGGACGGACCGCGGTCCCGGCCGGTCGGCGCGGAATGCAGGTGCCGCACGACGGTGACCGCCAAGCCGGGGGCGATCTCCCGCTCGTACCGGTCACCGGGCTCGGAATCCTCGGAACCCAGTGTCACGCAGTCTATTACGGCGTCACTGCCGAGGCTCGCGCGGATGGTGTCGCAATGCTCGGCGGTGCCGTGGACGACCGCACCACTCGCCCGCGCGATCGGACCGGCATCCGCGGCATGATCGAAGTGTCCGTGGCCGATACAGATCGCCGCGGGCCGCAGCGCCGCCACCTCCGTCGGCGTGGTCGGCACGTACCCGGAGGTCGCGCCCCGCGGCACCCAGGCATCGAGCAGCAGCACCGTCCCACCCATCGCCACGGCGAAACTCGCACACCCGAACCACGACACGACCACCCGATCCGCCCGCACGGCCCCGGTCACCGGATCCACGACGTCGTCCCCGAAGAACCGCCGCCGCGCCGCCACCGTCTCCTCGGCCGTCGGCACACTCAATTCGGGCGTTCGCACCCCTGCCCACCACCCCCGCACCCCGTCACCCATCGCAACCTCCGGTCCATCATGACGGTGCCTTCCGGCACCCTGCCCATCCTCGCGCACCCGGCCACCCCCATTCTTCCGGCACGCTTTTGGCCGGAAACCCACGGTTGCGGGGAGGTGGTTCCCGGCCGAAAGCATGCCGGGAAACGAATTTGGGAACGGGGTGGGTCAGAGGACGGCTTGGGTTTGGGTGATCTTGGCTACGAGTTTGGCTGTGGTGTCGTGGATTTCGGTTTCTACGACGATGAGGGTGCGGCCGGTGTGGAGGGGGCGGGACGTGGCGACGGCGTGGCCGGAGCGGACGGCGCGCAGGAAGTTCGTCTTCGATTCGACGGTGGTCGTGCCCTGTTTTCCCGCGGGCAGGTTCAGGTAGGCGCAGACCGCGCCGGTCGCGTCGGCGAGTGCCATCAGGACGCCGCCGTGCAGGGCTCCGCCGAGGGTGCACAGGCTCTCGTCCCAGGCCAGGCGACTGCGCACCACCTCGGGCCCGTGCTCGAGCACTTCGATGCCGAGCTTCTCGGTGAACGGCATGGTCGTGTGGAACAGCTGCGTCCCCTCGGTATCGATCATGGACCGAGCATGCCGGGTGCTGGCGCGCCCGTCGATTACCCGCCGGGTAATGGCCGCTGTGCCGTGGCCGACCGGACCTCCGACTCGGCGACGGTCGCGGCGACCGCCCGCCGCCCGCCGGGCCACCAGTTGACCGGGCCCATGAGTTTCACCAGCGCCGGCACCAGCAGCATCCGGACCAGGGTGGCGTCGACGATCAGCGCGATGATCATGCCGAGCCCGAGGAACCGCATCGGCGTCAGCGGCGACAGTGTGAAGGCCCCGGTGATGAACACGAGAAGCGTTGCGGCGGCGGTGATCACGCGGGCGGTCTTCACGATCCCGATCCGCACCGCGTCCGCCGTATCGGCCCCCTCCCGGTGCGCCTCGGCCATTCGCGACAGCAGAAACACCTCGTAATCGGTGGACAGCCCGAATACCACCGCGATGATGAGCACCATCATCCCCGCCGACAGCGGTCCGACGCTCACCCCCAGCACCCCGGCCAGGTGACCCTGGTAGAAGATCCAGCTCAGCACGCCGAAGGTTGCGGCGAGGCTGAGAAAGGCCATGAGGACGGCCTTCACCGGCAGCACCACCGACCGGAACGCGGCCAGCAGCAGCACCAGCGTCGCCGCGACCATGACGGCGATCATCAGCGGCAGCCGCGACACGATGACGTCCACGCTGTCGACCGTCGCCGCCGACTGCCCGCCGACCTGTAGCGCGATTCCATCCGGAACGTCGAGTTCCCTGATCCGCGTGACGATTTCGGTCGCCGGTTGCGAACGGTCGGGAACATCCAGCGCGGCATGCAGTACGACCCCGTCGGCATCGCGCCCCACCTGCACCACCTGGTGGACGCCCGGAATTCCGCCGATCTCCCGGGTCAGCGCGGTCATGGTGGCATTGCTCGTGGTGCCGTCGCCGCGGACCAGCACGGTCGCCCCGCTGCTGGCACCGGGGAAGTGCGCGGCCAGATCGTCGACGGTGGTGCGTACCTCGTTGCCGGCGGGCAGCGCGGTGTGGTCGATATCGCCGAGCCTGGCTCCCGTCAGCGGCAGCGCCAGCCCGAGCAGCACCGCGGTGATCGCGAGCGCGACCACACCGGGCCGTTTCAGCACGACGTCGACGACGCGGCCCCAGAACCGGGCCGCGCGCCGCTCACCGTGCTCGAAGGCGTCCCCGCGCCAGCTCCACCTCCCGATTCGATCGCCGAGCAGCAGCAATGCCGCGGGCAACACGGTCAGCGAGAGCGCCGCCGCCAGCACCACCGCGGCGATCGCGCCGAAGCCCAGCGAGCGCAGCACCGACTGCGGGAAGACGAACGTCCCCGCGAACGCGCACACCAGCAGCAGCGCCGAGAACAGCACGGTGCGCCCCGCGGTGGCCATGGCGCGGCCGACCGCCTCGCGCACGCCGCGCCCCGCGGCCAGTTCCTCCCGGTATCTGCTCACCACGAACAGCCCGTAATCGATGGCCAGGCCGAGCCCGAGCAGCGAGGCGACGTTCACGGCGAACACGCTCACCTCGGTACACCGCGCGATCACCCCCACCGCGCCCAGGGACCCGAGCACCGCGAGCACGCCGACCAGCACCGGCAGCGCCGCCGCGACGACACCGCCGAAGACGAGCACCAGGATCGCGAGAGTCACCGGCAGCGAGACGGATTCGGCCAGCACCAGATCGTGGCGGGACTGATCGCTGATCTCCTGGGCCAGCGCGCTGTAGCCGGTGAACGTCGTCTCGACGCCTGGAACCCGCAGTGCGGCGGCAATATCCGGATACGTGGAGATGCGCTGGTTGTCGTCGCCGGAGGCATACACCACCGCCAGCGCCTGACGGCCGTCGCCGGAGCGCAGGAAGCCCTGCTTGGGTGGCGCGTTGTTCCAATAGGTTTCGACGCGGTGCGCCAGCAGGCCGGGATCGACACGGGCGGCCGCCTGCTCCACGCGCGGCCCGAGATCCGCGAGCGTCTGCCCGTCCGGGACCGTATAAATGGCGATCACGTCCGGGTTCTGCGGGCCGAGCTGGTGCGCGGCCGCCCGGTCGACCAGCGCCGATTCGCTGCCGGGATCGGTGAATCCGGCGGCGCTCACCCGGCTCTGCAGATCGGCGCCGAACAGCCCGCACAGCACCGCGAATCCGATCGCGGCGACGAGAACGACCACCGGCCGCCCCGCCACCGCACGCGCCCAGGCCGTCATGCCGGTGTCGAATCTCGCTGCGGCAGTTCCTCTTCCAATGTCGAAGCGACCCGGTCGAGCAGCGCCTCCAGCCGGCCCTCGACCCCGCGCCCGTTGCGTGCCGACACCGTCAGCTCGGTGCGCCCGCCCGCCTCGACCATCGCGAACAACAGCGGCATCGCCACGCTGTGCTGCGGCAGCACCCGCACCGAGGTGGGCGAGAAGTCGCCGAAGCGCAGGTCCTCGAGGTCGAAGCGGCCCATGTGGGAGACCGTGGCGGAGGCCAGGTTCCGCCCGTATCGCGAGCCCAGCCAGTTGGTGGTCCGCAGGATCGCGCGGCCTACGGCGGGCGGGACGTTCGCCAGACCGGTCGAGGCCATCTGGTTGAGTTCCCGGCGTTCCCGCAGGCCGATCCGCTTCTCGGCGTTGATCTCCGGCCAGTTCTGGCCGGGAGCTACGTCCAGGAACAGCGGCAGCGCGAGATTCGCGGTGGACCGCAGCTCCGGGTCGTGGCGGCGCAGATCCACCGGCACCATGATGCGCTGGGGCGTCCCGGCTTCCGTCGCCAGCATGCCCGCGATCCGGGCCACGGCCCCAGGTCCGGTGGCGTCGATCGTGCGGTGCCGCAACAGATGCCGTGCCACGCCCGGATCCTGCCGTCCGTGCCCGACGGCCGACCGGAACCGCGGCGCCATCGGGGTCGGGCGGCCGGGGGCGCCCACCCTCCGCACCAGCTCGTGGTCCGCGATCGGATCGGGCAGCGGCAGCGGTTCCCCGCCGCGCAGCACCCGGAACACACTCTTCGCCCACAGCGCCATGCCCATACCGTCCATGACGCCGTGGAATACCCGGAAGACCACGCTCACCGATTCGCCGGTCAGCAGCAGCACCTCGCAGGTGGTCTCCGGATTCGGCCCGATCGGACTGGTCAGCACCGAATCCGCCTCCAGCCGCGGCTCGTTCGCCACATATCCGGAGATCTCGCGCACGGCCGGGGCCACGCCGCCGTCCACCCAGTACCGGCCGTCGCGTACCAGCCGCGCGCCCGGACAGGCATCGGCGGCGATCGCGACGGCCCGGCGCAGTTCGTCGGCGTCGAGCGAGCCCGCGCCGCGGAACTCCATCTGCATGAGGAACGGCGGCGCGAGATCCCGCATGGGGAAGTACATCCGCTCGGTGGGGGAGACGCGGCGACGGAAGGCAGTGTTGGTGGTGGTCATGGTGGACTCCTGGTGCACTCGGTCAGCGCAGGCCGCGGGTGAGTTCGCCGACGCCGCCCACGTCGTCGAGCCAGGCCAGGAATTCGGCCAGCCCGCGGTCGCGGTCGATGATGGGCCGGTACGCGAAATCCCGTGCGGCCGCGCCGGTGTCGTAGGTGGCGGTCCGGGTCAGCAGCGCCACGACGTAGCGCGACAGCGGGGGAGACCAGCGCCGCGCGACCGCCGGGACGCGCCAGACGGTCTCGATGACCGCGACGGCCGCGTCCAGCGCCCGCGGGTCGGGGGTGCGGCTCGGCGCGGGATAGCCCAGTCGGCCCGCGACCTCGGCGAGGAACTTCCACACGTCGGTCCGCTCGGCGTCGGCGAGGAAATACGCTTTGCCGCCGACGGCGTCGGAGGCCGCCGCCTTCAGGCAGGCGTCGACGACATTGTCGACGTGGCACAGCGACGCGTAGACATCGCGCCCGAACGACAGGTCCGGAAGTTTTCCCTCGGCGGTACGGCCGAGCAGCCGCACGATCGGCCCCGAGCGGTCGCCCGCGCCCCAGATCGCCCGCGGGCGCAGCGCACAGGCCGTGAAATCGGTTGTGTCGGCGGATAATACGGCGCGTTCGGCCGCGGCCTTGGTCTCCGAGTAGAGATTCAGGTACCGGCGCGGGTACGGCACCGATTCGTCGATGTCGACCTGATCGCCGCCGTCGCGGTCCATCAGCGCGCTCGGGCTGGAGACGGAGACGAACCGGGACGCGCCCGCCCGCTTCGCCGCCGCCAGCAGCCGCTCGGTGCCGCGCACGTTCTCGTCCCAGAACTGGGCCCGGGTACCGCGCTCGTCCACGCGGGCGGCGCTGTGGAAGACGACGTCGACCCCGGCGACCGCGCGTTCCAGCGAGGCCTCGTCGGTGAGATCGCCGTAGACCACCTCGATGCCGTCGAGATCGTCCACGCCCCGCAGATCGCTGGTCGGCCGGGCCAGGACGGCCACCTTCCGATCGCCGTCGCGCACGAGCCGGCGGGCCAGGGCGCCGCCGAGGAATCCGGACGCGCCGGTCACCAGTGCCTTCATCACATCTCCTGATCCGGGCGGCGCTCGTCCCGCCGGGTACGCCACCAGGTGAGGCCGAATATCTGGGTCATCGCGGCGGTCCGCGCCGGCGACCGGCCGCTGCCCCGGGACGCCCGCAGCGCCACCGGGATCTGCGCGGCGTGGACGACGACGCTGAGGAAGGCGTCGATCCACCACAGCGCCCGCAGCGCCCGGCTGCTCGGCGTCCGGTCGGTGGCCGCGACCACCAGTCCGGCGGCCAGGTACAGCCATCCGAGGATCGGAACGGCCCGCAGCGCGGTCGTTCTCATCGCCGCGCCCCCGTCTGCTCCGCCGCCCACTCCGCCAGCTGCTCGCGGCCGATCTTGGCGTTGTGCCGGATGTCGACCGGGAACGACGGATGGAACAGGAACTCCGAAACCGGTGCGGTGAGGTCGAATTCGGCGCCCCGCGCCTTCAACGCCAGCGCGACGGCGGCCTGGTCGGCGCCCGGCTCCAGCTCGACACACAGCACCGGGCGTTGTGCGCCGCGCTCCCCGATACCCACCAGCGCGGTGCGGGCCACGCCCGGCACCACGGTGAACACCTGCTCGACCTGCACGGTGAACAGAGGGCCGGTCGCGGTGACGACGCGCTGACTCTTGCGGCCGCAGAACCAGATCCGATCCTGTTCGTCGATCCACGCCAGATCGCCGGTGCGATGCCAGATCACGTCGCCGTCGGCGATCTTGCCGGTCGCGTTCGCGGACCGAGGCCAGTAGTAGCGGGTACTCACATTCGGCCCGGCGACCACCAGTTCGCCGATATTCCCGGTCGAATCCAGCTCGCCCGCACGGGCTTCGGCATCGGCCCAGGTCGGGATCGGATCGTCGGTGACGGCCACCACTCGGGCCCGGACGCGGTGCGCGGGCCGGCCGATGCAGGTGCCCTCGCCGCGATGTGCGCGGTCGACCAGGCCGTCTGCCAGCTCACGAGATTCGACGGTCGACATGGGCAGCGCCTCGGTCGACCCGTACCCGGCGAATATCCGCACCTCCGGATCGAGGACCTCGCGCAGTCCGGCGATACACCAGTCCGGCACGGGCGCGCCGCCGGAGTAGATGCTGCGCAGCGTCGGCAGTTCCGTGCCGGAACTCTCCAGATGCCGCAGCAGCGGGATGAGCACGGCGGGGGAGGCGAACATGGTGCGCACCCCGAACCGGACGATCGCGTCCGCGACCTGCGCCGGATCGGTGGATCCGACCTTGCTCGGGATCAGCGGGGGCAGCACGCAGCGCGACCCGAGCAGCAGATCCAGGACGCCCACCAGCGGCAGCGTGATCAGCGACGTGCCGGGCGGCACTCGGTCGCGGGCCGCGTCCACCTGGTCGACCATCGCCGACAGGTTCCCGTGCGTGAGTTCCACGGCCTTCGCCGGGCCGGTGCTCCCGGTGGTGAACGCGATGAGCAGCAGATCGTCATCCGGCGCCGGATCCCGGTGCGGCAGTGGGCCTTCGGGGGTGCGGCCCCAGCCGCGCAGCGTGGCGCCGCCCCAGAACCAGCGCCGCCCCACCGTCACCGGTACCCGCACCCGGCGGAAGTACCGGCGGAACAGCACGCGCGCGGCATGCGCCTGCGGGATGCCGATGAACGCCTCCGCGTCGGCGGCCTGTAGGCAGCGCAGCATCTTTCGCAGCCCCATGCCCGGATCGATGACCACCGGGACCGCGCCGATCTTCAACAGGCCGACCATGATCGCGTACAGCTCGGGGCTGGGCAGCACCAGCACGATGGTGCGGGTGCCGCTGGAAACCCCGGCGGCGCTCAGCCTTTCGGCGATCGCGTCCGACCAGGCATCGAGTTCCCGGTAGGTCAGCGGCCGATACTCGGGCAGGCCCGCGCCGGTCCGGCCGGAGGCGGAGAACACCGCCTCCCGGTCCGGATCCGACGCGACCACGGCACGGAACCGGTCCACCGCCCCCCAGTAGGTACCGGAACTCACGCCGCCGCCCCTCGCCGCGCCCCGCTCATCCCGCCGCCCCGACCGCGGCGGGAGACGGGTGTTGCACTGCGGCGGGAGACGGGTGTGGCACCGCGGCGGAAGACAGGTTCTGCTCTGCGGCGGGAGACGGGTTCCGCTCTCCGGCGGGGAGGCGGTACAGCACCGCGGCGGCCGAGGGGCCGGCACCGGCGGCGACGAACAGGACGCGGGTGTAGCCGGCGAGCGAATCCTCGCGGACCGCATGGTCGTAGGCCAGGGGTAGGGCCGCGGTGTGGGGGTCGCCGGCCTCCAGCTCCGGCAGGCGGACCGCCGCGATGCCGAGCTTGTCGGCCAGGCGCTGCGGGAAGGCGGCGCTCGGCGTGGAGGCGATCACCGCGGTCGCGGCCAGGTCGATGTCGTCCGCCTCGTCGAGCGCGGCGCGCGCCACCTCGAGGGCGACGTCGAGCAGGCGGTCCTCGAAACCGGGCTCGCGTTCCACCGTCATCAGGGTGCGCCCGACGGTGCCCATGGTGGCGACGTCGACGTACGACTCGACCGCCGGCGTGCCGTCGCCGGTGGAGGTGTGCACCCGGCCGAATCCCTCGTCCCGCGCGGTGTTCTCCAGCAGCAGCGCGGCACTCGCTGTGGCATAGGGGAATTCGTCGTCCGCGGCGCCGCGGGCCAGCGACGGATGGGTGTCGCCGGAGACGATGAGCACGTGCTCCGCGCTGCCTGTCGTCAGGACCGACTGCGCCACCTGGACCGCGTTGAGCACGCCGACCGCGCCGTTCATCAGGTCGAACGAGAACGACCGCGAATCGCCGGACCGGTAGTCCAGGCCGATGCCGGCGGACTTCTGGATCAGGGCCGAGACGGCCGGTTCGACCGTGTTGGAGTCGCGGAATACGCCGGCGTTGATCAGGACGCCGACCTGGTCCGGCCGTATCCCGGCCCGCTCCAGGCTGCGGCGCGCAGCCCGCCCGCTGTGGTCGACGATGCTGAACGTATCGGCGTCGCGGCTGATTCCGGTCGATGTGATGCGCACACCCATGGCAAACCCCTAGACCTTCAGAGACGAAATCGTGGTGGACAGGAATCCGCCGACGACGCCGGAGGCGGCGGGCACCATCAGCAGTTTCGATCCGGCCGGGATCTCCTGCCGGCTCAGGTGATCGTGCAGCACGATGAAATGCGAAGTGCTGGAGGTGTTTCCGTACTTGGAGATGACATTGAGGTCCGGCGGCATCGGGGCGCCGAACTCGCGCTCGGCGATGGCGTTCATATACGGAATCGCGGCCGCGCCGAACTGGTGATGGATGACGTAGTCGAAATTCTCGTCGGCGAACGTGGTGCCGCGCCGGTCGTAGAACTCGCGCTGGGCGTCGGTCCACAGCACGAAACGGTCCTCGTTGTGCATCTTGCGGTTGTCGGTGTAGAGCGCGACACCCTGGGACTTCTCGCTCGGCATACCGAGGCACAGGTGCGAGAACTCCGAGGCGGTGACCAACTCGATGTACTCGATCCGGTCGCGTTCATCGACCGAGCGGTCCAGTACCGCGGCCGCCCCGGAATCGCCGACGGTGAGGGAGGCGAATTGCAGATCGTATTTCTCGGTAATTTCCTCTACGGCGGTATCGGCAATCGGCGTGATGGCCTCTCCGCTGACGACCAGACCGTTGCGCACGATTCCGGCGCAAATCATCCGGTCCAGAATGTAGGTGCCCGTAAGCATTCCCGCGCAGGCATTGGAAAGGTCGAATGTGATCGCCTTTCCCGCGCCGATCTTCTTCGCTATCGCCGAGGCGAAGGACGGCTCCATATACATGCGGGTGCCGTTCTTGCTGCGCGTGATGGAGGTGGAGATGATCACCTCCAGCTCCCCGGCTGAGTACTGTGACCTGGACAAACAGTCCTCGGCCGCGTGGACGGCGAAGGTGAAGGAGTCCTCGGGGGCGTCCGTTCCGGTGGCGCGCACTCGTCGTTCGCGCACGCCTGTGATCTTTTCGAGATCGAAGGCCGGCGGCACCTTCAGGCGCGAGAGCAACTCTTCGGTGGTAACGGACTTTTCTGGTAGATATGCGCCGAGTGATTCGAAGCGGGAATGCGACACGTCGCCTCCTGAAAATGGGTGACGAATGCAAGTGAATTAGGAACGAGCAACGATGCTACCCGAGAGTAACTAGTCCGATGCCCAACCGCATCTCGATCATTGGGGGCAACAATCTGCTACGAGTCGTAGAAGTGACTCTGAGTATCGGATAGGGGCTATCTTCTGGCTACCGCGCTGATTCGGGGCGGGTAGGCCGGGGCATGCGGGAACGCCGGATGCGCCGACGGGCGGGCAAACGCCCGGACATCGATGTGATGGTGAACTTTCACATCGGAACGGGCCCCGGATTGTGAGTGACCTCACCGCATGGGGGCATGTCCTATGTGGCTCGCGATTCAGCCGAAGCGCGCCACAATAGTGCGCGGCAACAAGGGGAGCGCGAGACCGAGTGCGCGCCAGGGCCATGCGGGCACCGACGCCCTGACCACCTCACGCTCGATCGCGGCGACCATCGAGGCGACGCCCTTGTCCAGCGGCGCCACCAGCGTGGCGTCACCGGCCCGGGCCGCCATGTCGGTGGCGATGAATCCCGGCTGCACGGTGGTCACGGCGATCGGGTCGGCGCGCAATTCGATCGCCAGCCCCTCGCCGAGTGCGGACAGCCCGGCCTTACTGGCCGAATACGCGGCCTTCTTCCCGGGCAGCCCGCGCACCGCGCTCATCGACGAGATGAGCACGAGATGGCCGGAGTTCTGGGCGCGAAAGATGCGCAGGGCGGCCTCGGCCTGTGCGAGGGCGGAGACGAAATTGGTTGTGGCGGTCGCGATATTCGCGTCGGCGCGGCCGGTGCCCAGCGCCGCGCCCTTGCCCAGGCCGGCATTCACGATGACGCGGTCCAGCCCGCCGAGTTCGTCGTGCAGTTCGTCGAATACGCGCGGCACCGCGGCGTGGTCGTTCACGTCGAGACCGCGCACCGCGACGGTGATGCCGGGATGTGCGGCACGCAATTCGGAACGCAACTGTTCGAGATTGTCGACTCGGCGCGCGCACAGCGCGAGGTCTCGTCCTCGCCGTGCGAATTCGCGAGCCATGCCCGCGCCGAGTCCCGAGCTCGCGCCCGTGATGAGAATCCTGCGCCTGGTCATGCGCCAACCCTAATCGGGCTGCCGCGTGACCGGCTCGCTGTCAGAGTAGATCGTCGAATTCCCCGGCGCCGCACCCGCGAATCCAGGCCGACAGTTCGGCGCGAGTGAACACGAGCGCCCCGTCCTCGGGACGATTGCTGTTGCGCACGGCCACGGTGGAGTCGGGCAGGGGAGCGCATTCGACGCAGTTGCCGTCCGGTCCGCTGAAACTGGACTTGCGCCAACTGCCGGCAGGCAGCCCGGCGATGAGGGCGGCGTCGGATCCGGTCATGATGATTTCCTCCAGAACATGGGTTTCGATGTAAAGGCGGCGACATTGCCATGCGGCGGAGGCCGTAATCGGGTTGTGGCGGCCTCGATCCCCCGGGGCCCGGCCACACCCTGGAACTGAGTAACCATTGGCAGCCGGGCTAATCCCGTCACCACGGTACGTTCCGGATTCGGCGAGCTGTAGAGAATTCGCCGAATTCGCAGATTCACCGCGCGACCGATACACGGCCGTATGGGCTATTTGCCGGGCTCGATTCTCACCGCTGGTATGCCAGGAGGCTGCCCGATCGTTGTTTCCGTCCTGGATTATGTCATCAGAGCTGCGTAGATGCCATCGATGACGGTTGCTGACCGGCGTGCACACCCGGATCTGCCTCGCAGATGCACTCACACCTGTGGTTGCAGTTGCGAGTGCATCATCGCCGGTCGGAATTCGCCGGATTCGCAAAAATTTCGGACTGTGGCGATACAGAATAGGGGTATACCGAAATCCGCAACCGTTGCACAGCCGGTTCGAACGGCCGGTCAGGACACTCGATGCGCGCCCGCCGAGGGCACCGCGACGAAGGTGCGTGGTTCGGCGAACTCTTCGGCACGGAATCGCGCCGCGACCGCCCGGGCGGTCGGTTCGGTGCGGTCGGCCTCGATCAGAGCGATGATGCTGCCGCCGAATCCGCCGCCCACCATCCGGGCGCCGTGCGCACCGGCGGACAGGGCGGCCTCGACCGCGGCGTCGAGCTGGGGCGTGGAGATCTCGAAGTCGTCGCGCAGCGACGCGTGCCCGGCGGTGAGGATCGGTCCGATCGCGCGGGGGTCGCCGCCGCCGCGCAGCGTCTCGGCCACCGTCAGCACCCGGTCGTTCTCGGAGACGATGTGGCGCGCCCGCCGCCGCAGCACCGGGTCGGCGATCCGCTCGACGTCCGCGGTGTCGGTGATCTCGCGCAGGCTGCCGACCCCGAGCGCCGCGGCCGCCCGCTCGCATTCGGTCCGGCGCTTGGCGTACCCGCCGTCGACGAGTTGATGCGGGGTGTTGGTGTCGACGACCAGCAGCGCGAGGCCGGCCGCGGCCAGGTCGAACGGCACCTGCGCGTGCTCGCCCTTGCCGAAGTCGAGGAACAGCGCGTGCCCGGCCGTGCACAGCACCGAGGCGGACTGGTCCAGCGTGCCCGTGGCCGCGCCGACGTAGGAGTTCTCCGCGGCCCTGCCGATATCGATGAGATCGGTATCGGTCACCGGCAGGCCGAACAGGTCGCGCAGTGCGATCGCGACCGAACACTCGACCGCCGCCGAGGACGACAGCCCGGCGCCGACGGGCACCGCGCCGTCCAATTCCAGCTCCACGCCCGGGATCTCGTGCCCGCGCCGGAGATATTCGTGCACGACGCCGAGCGGATACCGCGCCCATCCGGTGACCTCCGAATCCGCGAGGCCCGCTAGGGGTTCGCGGACCGTTTCGCCGGGATGCTGGCGCGAGGTCACCCGGACGTATCCGCCGGTGGCGGCCGCCGCCGCGCACGTGACGACCTGGGGGAGGGCGATCGGCAGGGCGTAGCCGTCGTTGTAGTCGGTGTGCTCGCCTATGATGTTGACCCGCCCGGGCGCGGCCCAGACGCCCTGTGGCAGCGGCTGTTCGGTCACGGTGCCACCTCTCGCAGTTCGGCCGCCACGGTCTCCGGCGTGGTGTCGCTGATGAAGACGTTCATCCCGGACTCCGAACCGGCCAGGTACTTCAATTTCCCGGGCGCCCGGCGAATCGAGAAGAGCTGCATGTGCAACCACCAATCCTCGCGCGGCGCATCGGCTCTCGGCGTCGGGGCCTGATTCCAGGCCGCGATATAGGGCATCGGGGTGTCGAACCGGCGGGCGAACCGGCCCAGCACATCGAGATACAGCGCCGCGAAGGCGTCGCGCTGCGCGTCGTCGAGGTCGGGGATGTCGGCGACCCGCCGGTGCGGATACAGCTGTACCTCGTAGGGCCAGCGCGCGAACGGCGGGACGAAGGCCGTCCACTCGTCGTTGGCGGTCACCACTCGCACCCCGGCCGCGCGCTCGGCGGCCAGCAGATCGCCGAACAGGTTGCCGCCGTGCGACTTCCGGTACCGGCCGACGTTCTCCGAGATCTTGGCCACGCGCGGGGTCACGAACGGGTAGGCGTAGATCTGCCCGTGTGGATGGGAGAGCGTCACGCCGATCTCCTCGCCGTGATTCTCGAAGCAGAACACCTGCTCGATGCCGTCGAGCGCGCCGAGTTCGGCGCTGCGGTGGGCCCAGGTGTCCAGCACCAGGCGGGCCCGCGGCTCATCGAGGTCGGCGAACGACGAATCGTGAACGCTGGTGAAGCACACCACTTCACAGCGTCCGTAGCCGTCGCGCAGCGGTGTCAGGGGCGAACCCTCCACGGTCGCGGGGAAATCGGCGTGCCCGGTCGAGAGCGACGGGAACCGATTCTCGAAAACCGCGACCTGGTAGTCGGATTCGGGGACCTCGGTGGCGCGCTCCGGCGTCGACGGGCACAGCGGGCACAGGTCGGCCGGCGGCAGGAAGGTGCGGGTCTGCCGGTGCGAGGCGATCACCACCCACTCGCCCAGCAGCGGATCGAAGCGCCGCTGGGAGTGGGTGTGGGTGCGGGGCAGGTCGCGCGTGTCGGTCGCGGTGCGCGGGACGCCCGGATCGGCGTCGAAGTACAGGATCTCCCGGCCGTCGGCCAGTGTCCGGCGCGTGGTGATCACCGCGCCGCCCGGCGGGTGCGCGAGGCGGGCGTGCGATCGGGTGGCGGCAACGCCATGACAACCTCCGATGGATGCGCGACGGACTCAGCCGGACAGTACACCGGATCAGTGTGAGCGCTCACATCGGGGGCGCGGCGCCTCGCGGCGGCGCGAGTCGCGCGCCGCCGCGAAGGGTCAGAATTCGCTGCCGAACGAACCGCCGGGACCGTAGGAACCGGTCGGCGGCGGTGCGGGCATCATCACCCAGGGGCCGCCACAGTTGGTGGCGGAGAAGGCGACATCGCCCGGCTTGATCAGCACCCGGACCGGAGTCGAATGGGTGAGATCGCTGGCGGTGATGTCCTGGTTCGGGTCGGCCTCGGCGGCGTCGGGAACCTTCTTCAGCCGCTGCCAGTAGCAGGCATGGACCGGATCGTTCGATCCCGGCGCCTGATAGATGCCGGGCAGGATGTCGACCCCGACCCGGTACAGCCCGTCTCCGGGCATGCTCGTCGCCGGATCCGCGGCAGCGGTTCCGGATCCGAGTACGGTTACGGCGGACGCCACGGCGCCCGCGATCGCAAACGTGCGTCCACGCACGGCGTTCCTCCTCGAGTTCACGTGCGGGCCGCCGATCGGTCCGGACAGCCCCGGAAGTTCCCCGTGTCTTCCGGGGGTCCGGTCTATCAGAGTTCTGTGCGCCGTTTGGCCGAATTGATGAAATTTCGTGATCCGGCACAGCGGGCGATTCGCCGGAAATTGGTGTGCGCGAGGCGATGCCTTCCGCGGTCTTCTCGCGATATTCCTGACATGAGTGGTCTCCGGCCCGTCCCCCGCCACCGCGACACCGCCTGCGGCCCGCGGTGCGCGCGACTGTGTACCGAATCCGGGCTCGCCGCGGTGGTCGCCACCGACCAGGGGTTATTGCATTGGCGTGCGCTGCGGCGGCTCGGCGACGCCGGCCTGGCCGAGCACGCGGTGCAGGAGACGCTGCTGCGCGGCTGGCGCGGCTGCGCCACCTACGACCCCGGCAAGGGCAGCGTCCGCACCTGGCTGCTGTCGATCGAGCGGAACGTGCTCACCGATATCGGCCGTATGCGGGCGGTGCGGCCGGTCGAGGCCAGCTGGGACGACTTCGAGGACGTCGCCGACGCGCGGTGGGTCCGGCCGGATTTCGCCGACACGCTGGCCGACGGGCTACTGGTCGCGGAACTGCTGGAGCGGCTGCCCGATCCGCAGCGACACGCCGTGGTCCAGGTGATCCTGCGCGATCGCGCTTACCAGGATGTTGCTGACGACCTGGGAGTCCCGGTGGGGACGGTGAAGACACGCGTGCATTACGCGCTGCGGTCACTGCGTCAGCTGCCACGATCGGCATGACAATGCCAGTAACGGTTCGGTAACTGTACTTGCTTCATGGGACCTGCGTTGCCAGAGTGAACCACTGGGTTTGGTGTTACTAGTGGGAAGGGAGGGGCGACCCCGATCCGGGTGCGCCGTCCGCACATGAAGCCAAGCATCGTCAAGGCCGGTCTCTGCCTCGCCGTCACGGCCGCGGCCCTCGCTCCATCCGCCGGGATCCTCCCGGCGGTCGCTGTCGCCGCCCCGCCCGACCAGGACATGTCGACGAAACTGGCCGGTAAGACGGTGTTCCTCGATCCGGGACATCAGGGTGGCGAGCACGCACAGGACATCAGCCGCCAGGTGAACGACGGCCGGGGCGGCACCAAGGAATGCCAGACGACGGGTATGACGACCCTCAACGGGGTCCCCGAGCACACCGTCACCTGGAATGTGTCGCAGCTGGTCAAGCAGTCGCTGGAGGCGATGGGCGCCACCGTGGTGCTCAGCCGCCAGGACGACACCGGCTGGGGTGGTTGCGTCGACGAGCGCGCGGCCGCGGCCAACCGGTCGGGCGCCGATGTCGCGATCAGCATCCACGCCGACGGCGGACCCGCGTCCGGCAGCGGATTCCATCTGATCGTTCCGCAGCTGCCGGTTCCGGATGTCAAGGCGAATCTCGTGCAGTCGAGTGCGGGGATGGCCGCGACCAAGGTCGTGCGGGACGCCTACCTGCAGGCCGGTTTCCCGGCCGCCACCTACAACGGGGCGGTGGACGGGTTGCAGACCCGCTCCGATATCGCCGGCCCGGCGCTGACCCAGGTGCCGGACGTGTTCCTGGAAATGGGCAACGGGGTCAATACCGACGACGCCGCGCTGCTGGAGTCCCGCGAGGGCCAGCTCAAGCACGCGGTCGCCATCGCCACCGGCCTGACCGGTTATCTGCTCGGCTACGGTGACACGCCGCCGCCGTCGGGTTCGGCGGGCGGCCAGGCGGCCTCGCATCCCGTGCCGGGGCAGTCGGAGCAGGGTTCGCCCGGACAAGCAGTCCCCGCGCAGTCCGCGCCCGGACAGCCTGCGCCGGATCAGGTTCCGCCCGGTCAATCCGCTCGGCAGAATGCCGTGCCCAGCCGGGCAGTGCCGGCGCAGGTCGTACCCGATCAGGCGTCTCCGGAGCAGGTCGTTCCCGGCCAGACGTCTCCGGGGCAGTCCGTGCCGGGGCAGGCATCCCCGGGATCTGTGCCGGGGCAGGCGTCGCCGAATCAGTCTGTCCCCGGTCAGACATCTCCGGGTCAGTCCGTTCCCGGCCAGACGTCTCCGGGACAGTCCGTTCCCGGTCAGGCCGGGACGGGGCAGTCGACCCCGGGCGGGTCCGGGCAGTCCTCGACATCTCCGGGGGCGTCCGCGCCGAGTGGTTACACGCCCGGTGCGCCGAATGTGTACACCGCGCCGGACGCCTATACCCCCGGTGCGCCGAACTCCGGGAACTCGGGAACGCCGGGGGCCTACTCGCAGGGGACGTCGCCCGGCGGGCAGTCGCAGCAGGGCACCGAGTCCACCCCGGACACGTCGGCCAGCGGCCTGGTGACCACCGCCATGCAGCTGCTCCTGCCGCTCGCCAAGTCGCTGGGTATGGAGGATGCGACGGTCAACTCGCAGCTGATCAACCTGGCCTACACGCTGGCCTCCACCCTGCTCGGCCCGGGCGGTTCGAGTTCGCCGAACTCCCAGAGCGAGCCGGCGACACCCGGTACGCAGAATTCACCCGGTGCGCAGAACACCCCGGGTACCCAGAACAACCTGGGCACCCGTAGTACCCCGTCCACTCGCTAACTCGTCAGCCGATACCTGCGCACCCGTCGCCCGTGGCGGGTGCGCAGGTCGTTTCGGGGTGTGGCGCGCCACTCGCGTCGGCGCGCAGGAGGCGGGCGGGGTCCCGCTAGCATGGCCGGAATGCGTGCCGAGGACGAGTTGGGCCGGATGGACCGGCGCATTCCCGTACTGATCGTGGCGGGGTATCTGGGGGCCGGGAAGACGACGCTGCTCAACGCTCTGCTGCGGCAGCGGGAGACGCGGATCGGCGTGGTGGTCAACGACTTCGGGGCCGTCAATATCGATGCCATGCTGGTGGCCGGGCAGGTCGACGCGATGGTGTCGCTCGGCAACGGGTGCGTGTGCTGCGCGGTCGACGTCTCCGAGCTGGACGATCTGTTCGCGCGGCTGGCGGAACCGCGCAATCGCATCGATGTGATCGTGGTGGAGGCCAGCGGCCTGGCCGAACCGAGCAATCTCATCCGCATGGTGGTCGGCAGCGACAATCCGCGCATCCGGTACGGCGGCCTGGTCGAGGTCGTCGACGCGGAGCATTTCGACGACAGCCGCGCCCGGCATCCCGAACTGGCGACGCATCTGCGGCTGGCCGATCTGATCGTGCTGAACAAGGCCGACCGGGTGCCCGCCGACCGCCTGGACCGGCTGCGCGCGGAGATCGCCGAGCTGGTGGGCGGTGCGCCGGTGTACGCCACCACCCACGGCCGTATCGACCCGCATCTGCTGTTCGACCCGCCGCGTTCGCGATCGCCTCTGGTCGCCGAGCAGCTCAGCTTCGACGAGCTGCTCGCCGACGATCACGACCACCACGACGGCGACGGCCACCACCACCTGCACGACGACTACGACAG
>NZ_BAGL01000127.1 GCF_000308875.1 Nocardia transvalensis NBRC 15921 | reverse complement strand
GCTGGGCGTTGATATCGGCCAGCCGCTGCTCGAGTTCCGGCGCCAGATGCTGGGACCGCTTGCGGGTCTCCACGAACGACAGCTTGCAGAACTCGATACCGCTGCACGCCAGCAGGTTTCGCCGCCACATCGACGGACGCCCGTGCAGGCCCAGCGGTTCCAGCTCGTCGATCAGCTGGTCGACCTTGTCGTCGGGCACGTCGAGCACGATCAGCTTCTGGTACGGGGTGAAGCGGATGCGGTCGGAGCCGATGCGCTCCACGGCGTCGGCGACCTGGGTGAGGATGCTGCCCGTGACACGGCCGGCGATGGGGGAGAACCCGACCGCGTTGAGCCCGTTGCGCAGCTTCTGCACGCCGACGTGGTCGATGGGGCGGGTCGGCTGCTCCGGCGCGGGGCCGTCGATCAGCTTCCGCTTCAGGTACTCCGTTTCGAGAACTTCGCGGAATTTTTCGATGCCCCAGTCCTTGATCAGGAACTTCAGCCGGGCCTTGGTGCGCAGGCGGCGGTAGCCGTAGTCGCGGAACAGCGAGACGACGGCCTCCCAGACGTCGGGCACCTCGTCCAGCGGCACCCACGCGCCGACGCGCTGCGCCAGCATCGGGTTGGTGGACAGCCCGCCGCCGACCCACAGATCCAGGCCGGGGCCGTGCTCGGGATGCTCGACGCCGACGAAGGCGACGTCGTTGATCTCGTGAACGACGTCCTGCTGGCCGGAGATCGCGGTCTTGAACTTGCGGGGAAGGTTCGAGTACTCCTTCTTGCCGATGTAGCGGCGCGTGATCTCCTCGATCGCGGACGTGGCGTCGAGGACCTCGTTCAGCGACTCGCCCGCCAGCGGCGAGCCCAGGACGACGCGGGGGCAGTCGCCGCAGGCCTCGGTCGTCTGCAGGCCGACCGACTCGAGGCGCCGCCAGATCTCGGGGACGTTCTCGATCTCGATCCAGTGGTACTGCACGTTCTCGCGGTCGGAGAGGTCGGCGGTATCGCGCCCGAACTCCGTGGAGATGCCGCCGAGGGTGCGCACCTGCTCGACGTTCAGCGCGCCGCCGTCGCAGCGCACCCGCATCATGAAGTACTTGGCCTCGAGCAGGTCGATGTTCTCGTCGCCGGTCCAGGTGCCGTCGTAGCCCTGCTCGCGCTGAGTGTAGAGGCCCCACCAGCGGAAGCGGCCGCGCAGGTCGCTCTTGTCGATGGAGTCGAAGCCGCCCTTGGCGTAGATGTTCTCGATGCGGGCGCGGACGTTGAGCGGGTTGTCGTCCTTCTTGCTCTGCTCGTTCGGGTTCAGCGGCTCGCGGTAGCCGAGCGCCCACTGACCCTCGGACTTGCGGCGGACCGGCTTACCGGTGCGCTCGCGTGGGGCGTTGCCGGTCTGGGCACGCGAACGAACCCGGCGCTCGCGAGCGGCTTGCTCGCGCTCGCGGGCGACTTCTTGTTCGCGCGTCGCGCGGGACTCTGAGTTGGGACCGGCGTCGGTACTCGACGTCATAGGGTCGCTCCTGCGGATGGATCAGGCCTTGCGGCAGGCGGGAGGGGCTGGCTCACGCCTTCGGTATTCGGGCGGCCGGGAGAATAGCGTCGAAAGGACGCCGCAGTCGGTAGAAGGCCGCGCTACCGGAGGCAATCCGGCAGACAGCTGGCACTGCAGACACGCTTGAAGTCGACGTGGCGACGCGCCACCAGTCGTACTCCGAGCCCAGTCATGCAGCCTATTGTGCCATGTCAGCGGGGTCGTTCCGACCGCCTACCCATATTTTCCGCGAATTCGAGGGAAATTCCCTGGACGGCCGTCCTAATTTGTGAGATCCGTCATAGATCGACGCACCGAAACGGCCGAAATGATCTCCGGCTCTTGACCTCTACCTTTGTTCGGGTCTCAGGATCGTCCCATGACAACTACGCAGGCCGATCTCGATGCCATCCACGACGTCGTCGGCACCGTTCAGCACGCCCAGCGGAACGAACTCGTCGACGAGTTCGTCGGCCTGTTCCATCCCGATGCGATCTGGACCACAGGCGGCGGCAAGCTGCTCGTCGGGCGGGACGCCATCGCCGAGTTCACCGCCTCGGTTCTTCCCGGTGCCATGCGTGCCGGGACCGCGACGTACGAGGTGGTTCTCGTGCGCTTCCTGCGTCCCGATGTCGCCGCGGTGAAGGTGCGGCAGCTGTACTTCGACAATGCGGGGGAGGTCACCGGCGAGGGGTCGCCGATGTACGTGATGACCCGGTCCGACGGCCGATGGCTGTTGAGCGCCTGCCAGAACACGGAGGTGCCCCGGGGGTGAGGCCGGTTCCACGTCACAACCGGGTGGTGGGCAGACTGGGACGGTGACTTCGATTGCTGGTGGGACTGCCGCGGAACTCGGTTCGGCGGCTCCGGTGCTGACCGATTTCGGCGGCGGTCCCTTCGGCATCTACGTGCACGTGCCGTTCTGTGCGACGCGGTGCGGGTACTGCGATTTCAACACCTACACGGCGGGGGAGTTGGGCAGCTCGTCGTCGCCGCGGTCGTGGATGGAGGCGCTGCGGGGTGAATTGGCTACGGCCGCAAGCGTATTCGGCGCGTTGCCGGGTTCGCAGCCGGAGGTGTCGACGATCTTCGTCGGGGGTGGGACGCCGTCGCTGCTCGGGGGTGACGGGCTGGCGGAGGTGCTGGACGCGGTCCGGGCGAACTTCGTGCTCGCCGACGGGGCCGAGGTCACGACGGAATCCAATCCGGAGTCGACCTCGCCGCGGTTCTTCGAGCGGATCCGGGCGGCCGGGTTCACGCGGGTGTCGCTGGGTATGCAGTCCGCCGCCGAACACGTGTTGCGGGTGCTCGATCGCACGCATACGCCCGGCCGGGCCGTGGCCGCCGCGCGCGAGGCCCGGGACGCCGGATTCGACCACGTCAATCTCGATCTCATCTACGGGACGCCGGGTGAGACGGATGCCGACCTGGACGCCAGCCTCGACGCGGTCCTCGCCGCCGGCGTCGACCACGTCTCCGCGTATTCGCTGATCGTCGAGGACGGCACCGCGCTGGCCCGCAGGGTGCGCCGCGGCGAACTCCCCGCCCCCGACGACGACGTCCTCGCCGCCCGCTATGAGCAGATCGACACCCGCCTGACCGCTGCCGGCCTCACCTGGTACGAGGTATCCAATTGGGCCGCAAGCGATCCCGCCCGCTGCCGCCACAACCTCGGCTACTGGGGCGGCGGCGACTGGCTGGGCGCCGGCCCCGGCGCCCACAGCCACCTCGGCGGCGTCCGCTGGTGGAACGTGAAGCACCCGTCCCGCTACGCCGACCGCGTCACCCAGGGCACCCTCCCCGCCGCCGGCTGGGAGTCCCTGACCCCCGAAGAGCGCTACACCGAACGCGTCATGCTCACCGTCCGCCTCCGCACCGGCCTACCCCTGGACGCCCTGAACCCCTCCGGCCGATCCGCAGCCCAGCGAGTAATCGCAGACGGCCTCGCCACCCGCTCCGGTGACACCATGACCCTCACCGACCGCGGCCGCCTACTCGCCGACGCCGTCGTCCGAGACCTCCTGACCTGATGCCCCGGGTCGCGGCCGAGAATCGACTGGGCCTTTTTCCACGGCGGCAGCGAAAGCGGGGTGGGCGCGAATTGTCACCGAATTCTCCGACACGATCGGCCGGCATCTCACGAATTGCTGTGCCTTCGCGAAAAACAGAACGGCAGTGAGTGTGCCTATGGGCAACCAGAACGGAAAGAATGCGATGATCAGCGGAATATAGAGTTCCGCCGGTCCCGCTGCGCGCGTAATGGCAGCCGCAAGGAGTATTACCGGCCCGAGCAGCAGGACAGTTCGGCCGAGCAGCCGCAGCCCGCGCTGTCGGCGGAGGCATGTCCCACACAATGGCCATTCGCCGTATAGGACCGCGTTGACATCGAGCGCCGGGAACGCCCAGTTCAGGAAGAGGTCGCGGGTGAGTTGCCAGAAATCTGATATCGCGAGTCGGGTGCATCCGTTTCTTCTCGCCCCAGGCAATCTCCGCTTCGGGGCGCTTCGACACCGTTAGCGGCACGTCCATCTCGTCTTCGGGGAAGTCGTTCATCGCTCCCGCCGATTGCCGCGGACGATATCGGGCAGGTCCGGCTTCAGGATGTTGTGTGGCATCGGTGGTTCCCCCTCGACGTGATCGCAGACTGTAGCAACGGGTGTCGGCTGCGGGCCTGGTCGGGTGGTCGGGCCGGGGCGGATTCGACCGTTGGGCTGAGGTGGGGTGCTGGGCGGTGTAGCGTTCGACGCAACCCCGAGGAGTCCCATGCCGCAGGCCCGTACACCCTTTGTCAACGATCAGAGCGAGTTCGCCGAGTCACGCGCCGCGGAGAGGGCAGAGGGTGCGCGCCGGCGTGCTCTGGCTGCCCGTGCGGTCGCGAGTCATGCGTCGGATGCCGCCGATTGCGAGTCGCTACTGGCCATGCTGGGCCTCGACGCCGCAGCGGGGAAAGAAGCTCACCCCGACTGAGAACAGGGTGTGATCAGCGCCTCGTCCGGTTCTACGACGGGGTGCGCCGAGCCGTCGCGCCCATGCCGCGGCGGCTTTCCACTCTCCCCTCGACGCCACAACCACCAGGGTTGGAACCGGTGCGCGGGGGATTTGCGGCTGTGCACTTAGACTGGAGGGGGATGAACCGGGGATCCGTGTGATCGCGTCGTGCCGTGGCGCGGGCGGATGCCCGGCGGAGCCGAGGGCAAGCGAGGAGGTAGGGCCGATGCCGAGCACGGAACAGCGGCGGATCGAGGTCCTGCGTGCCATCGTCGCGGACTACATCGCGACCAAGGAGCCGATCGGGTCGAAGACCCTGGTCGACCGGCACAATCTGGGTGTGTCCAGCGCCACCGTGCGCAACGATATGGCGGTGCTCGAGGCCGAGGGCTACATCGCCCAGCCGCACACCAGTTCCGGGCGCATACCCACCGACAAGGGCTACCGGCAATTCGTCGATCACATCGCCGAGGTCAAGCCGCTGTCGCCGGCGGAGCGCCGGGCCATCATCGATTTCCTGGAGAGCGGCGTCGACCTGGACGACGTGCTGCGTCGCGGCGTGCGGCTGCTCGCGCAGCTGACCAGGCAGGTCGCGATGGTGCAGTACCCGACCGTCTCGGCGTCGACGGTCCGCCATCTCGAGGTCGTCGCGCTCAATCCGGCGCGCCTGCTGCTCGTGGTCATCACCGATACCGGCCGCGTCGACCAGCGCCTCGTCGATCTGGGCACGGTCGTCGACGACGAGGATCTGGCCGCGCTCCGCGCCATGCTCGGTAAGGCCATGGACGGCAAGCGCCTGTCGGCGGCCTCCGCGGCGGTGGCCGAACTCCCCGTCGACGCCCCGCCGCGACTGCGCGATGTTCTGGTCCGCGTGTCCACGGTGCTGGTGGAGACGCTGGTCGAACATCCCGAGGAGCGGCTGGTGCTGGGTGGCACCGCCAACCTGACCCGTAATGTAGGGGACTTCGGCTTCCCCGGCTCGCTGCGTTCGGTGCTGGAGGCGCTCGAAGAGCAGGTGATCGTATTGAAACTACTGGCCGCCGCGCAGGAACCGGGCATGGTGACCGTGCAGATCGGCGAGGAGACGCAGGTGGAGCAGATGCGTGGCACCTCCGTGGTGTCCACCGGGTACGGTGTGCCGGGTACCGTGCTCGGGGGGATGGGAGTGCTCGGCCCTACCCGCATGGATTATCCCGGGACCATCGCTTCGGTGGCGGCGGTCGCTCGATACATCGGCGAGGTACTCGCCGAGCGATGAGCCGGCCACGGCCGCAAGGGTTGTGAGCGGAACAGAATCGGAACAGGACTAGAGACGCAAGTGGCACGGGACTACTACGGAATTCTCGGCATCGGCCGCAACGCGACCGATCAGGAGATCAAGCGCGCCTACCGGAAGCTGGCGCGAGAACTGCACCCCGACGTCAATCCGGACGCGGACGCGCAGGAGAAGTTCCGCGACGTGTCGACCGCCTACGAGGTGCTGAGCGACCCCGAGAAGCGGCGCATCGTCGATATGGGCGGCGACCCGATGGAGTCGGCGGGCGGCGGCGCGGGCGGTTTCGCCGGGGCCGGATTCGGTGGTCTGGGCGATGTCTTCGAGGCGTTCTTCGGCGGGATGAATTCGGGCGGTCCGCGCCGGCCGCGCGGCCGTGTGCAGCCGGGCGCCGATTCGCTGTTGCGGACGCGGCTGTCGCTGGCCGAATGCGCGGTCGGGGTCACCAAGCACCTGACCGTCGACACCGCCGTCCTGTGCGATACCTGCCAGGGCGCGGGCACCAACGGCAATTCGAAGCCGGTGCGCTGTGAGACCTGCGCCGGCGCGGGCGAGGTGCAGACCGTGCAGCGCTCGTTCCTCGGCCAGGTCATGACCTCCCGGCCGTGCCCGACCTGCCGCGGCACCGGCGAGACCATTCCGGACCCCTGCCGCAAGTGCGGCGGCGACGGCCGGGTGCGGTCGCGCCGCGAGATCGCCGCGCCGATCCCCGCGGGTGTCGCCAACGGCATGCGGGTGCGGCTGGCCGCGCAGGGCGAGATCGGCCCCGGCGGCGGCCCGGCCGGTGACCTGTACGTCGAGATCGTCGAGCAGCCGCACGACACGTTCGTCCGCGACGGCGACGACCTGCACTGCACGATTCGGGTGCCGATGGTGGACGCCGCGCTGGGCACCACCGTGGTGATCGACACGATCCTAGACGGCCCGACCGAGCTGACGATTCCCGCGGGCACCCAGCCCGGCGAGGTGTCGGTGCTGCGCGGGCACGGCATGCCGAAGCTGCGGTCCAGTGCGCGCGGCGATCTGGTCGCCCACCTGGACATCGTGGTGCCGACGAAGCTGGACAACAAGCAGTCGGAGTTGCTGCGCAAGTACAAGTCGACCCGCAACGGTGAGCGCACCGAGGTGCTGTCGGCGCAGTCCGAGCACAACAGCGGACTCTTCGCGCGGTTGCGGGCCTCGTTCAGCGGGCGCTGAAACGGGCGTGGCCGCAACGGTTTTCTACCTCGACGACATCCCGGAGCCGGGTGCGATCGCGGTGCTGGACGGTGCGGAGGGCCGGCACGCGGCGACCGTGCGGCGGATCCGGGTCGGCGAACCGATCACGCTCTCCGACGGCGCGGGCGTACTGGCCGAGTCGGAGGTCGTTGCGGCACAGAAGGATCGGCTCGAACTTCAGGTCTCGAGCCGATCGCTCGCCGAACCCGTCGCACCGCCGGTGACCGTGGTTCAGGCGCTGCCCAAATCGGATCGGTCCGAGCTGGCGGTGGAGTTGATGACCGAGGCGGGTGCCGACGTCATCGTTCCGTGGCAGGCCGCGCGCTGCGTGTCGAACTGGGAAAGCAAGGCGCGCAAGGGCGTCGACAAGTGGCGGGCGGCCGCGCGGTCCGCCGCGCGGCAGTCGCGCCGGGCCTACATTCCCGAGGTGACCGATCTGCACCGCACTGCGGATGTGCTGGGGCTGGTGCGAAAGGTCAAGGCGGACAACGGTGTCGTCGCCGCACTGCACGAGTCGGGCGCCTCCCGCTTCACGGACCTTCCCTTCGCGGGGACGTCCGGTGTCGTGCTGATCGTCGGCCCGGAGGGCGGCCTGGACGACAGCGAACTGACCGCCCTCGCCGACGCGGGCGCGGTTCCCGTCCTGCTGGGTCCCACGGTCCTGCGCACATCCACCGCCGCCGCGGTCGCCCTGGGGGCCTTGGGCGCTCTGACCCCGCGCTGGTAGCACCGGCTGTAAAGCCCTGCGCCCCGGTGAGATGCGCCGACTTACTCGTCCGTGTGCGGACGTAGGCGTCTTCACTGGTTCAGGCCGGCCCGTGCTTGCAGGCTGGGTGCGTCAGTCGGCGTCCGTACCGGACGCGTCAGCTCTGTTCCGTATCGGATGCGTGAGACACGGGCAGTGCCGACCTTCTCGGGGTTCGATCGGTGAGATCGGCTCCAGCCGTGCGGAATCGGCACGGAAGGGTCGGCACTGCGCGGGCCGTCAGGCTCCCGGCGGCGGGGGGAGCGGTGCGCCGGGCGGAGGAGGCAGGGGCTTGCCGTCGGGGCCCAGCGGCGGCGGGCACGGCTTGCCGTCCGCACCGTTGGGCGGGGGCAGGGGGCGACCGTCCGGGCCGAGCGGCGGGGGCAGCGGCTTACCGTCGGGACCGAGCGGAGGCGGCTGGCAACCTTCGGGAGCCTGCTGGTGGGCCGGGGTCGCCGACGGGGCGAGCGCCGCGGCGGAGCCGGCCGTGATCAGTCCCGCGCCCGCCAGCGCGGCGGATACGAGAATGGTGGCCATCCGAAGCTTCATACGTATTCCTTCGTCTCGAACGGTGTTGTCCGTCATGGCATTAGACGGACCGGTCGGGGTGTGGTTCCCACGGCCCGTTCGAATGTGTCGCACCTCACATGGGGCGACATGGGACCAGCGATCGACCAGGCCCCGGCGTGCCGATCGTCCGCGGACCTGGCAGAGTTCGCGGCGAGAGACGGAGGTCGAGCATGGCGCACGAAATCACCACGCGGCGAGTCGATATCGAGGTGGAGGGCTCGCCGATGGCCGCCTACGTGGCGCGGCCCGCGGGCGAGGACGCCTTTCCCGTCGTCCTGGTCGGCGCCGAGCTGTGGGGCCTGACGCCTGAGGTGCGCGCGATCGTCGACCGCGTCGCGGCACTCGGCTATGTCGCCGTCGCGGTGAACGTCTATCACCGCTTGGGTCCGCGAACGGCCGAGGGATTGACCGAAAGCGCGGAGAACCGGGCACTCGCCTTCGAATGGCTCGGGCAGCTCACCCGCGACGGCGTCGAGGCCGATCTGCGGGCCGCGCTGGCCCATGTACGCGAGCATGCGGGCGCCTCCGGCAGGACCGGATTGCTGGGCTTCAGTCTCGGCGGGCACCTGGCCTATTTCGCGGCGACCAGGCTCGATATCGCTGCGGCCGCCATCTACTACCCGGGCTGGCTGACCGAGTCGGGCACCGCACTGAGCAAGCCCGATCCGCTGCTGGCTCACACCGGCGAGATCGCACAACGCGACGTCCGCATCTTGATGCTCTTCGCCGAACTCGACCACGTCATCGATGCCGCCCAGCGCGACCACATCGCCACCGCGCTCACCGAAGCCGGTGTGCGCCACGACCTGGTCGTCTACCCGGGCGCCCACCACGCCTTCTTCTTCCCCGGCCGCGAGCCCTACAACGAGCCCGCCGCGACCGACTCCTGGACCCGCACAACAGAGCTGTTCGCCACCGAACTGCATCGATAGGCCACCCTAGTGGTATCAGTCGCTACGCGGCGTTTCGGATCCTTCCCGACGATATGGCGTGACCGCGGGCCGATCGGGCGAGGGTTGTGGTGAGGGCGATCGCGATGGCGAGTAGGGCTCCGACGTATCCCGTGAGACCTGCCCAGCCGTGGTGGCCGTAGGCGATGCCGGCGGCGCCGCCGGCTATCGAGCTGCCGAGGTAGTAGGCGAAGAGGTAGAGGGAGGAGGCGGCGGCGCGGTTGCCGGTGGCGGCGGCGCCGACCCAGCCGCTGGCGACGGAGTGGGCGCCGAAGAAGCCCGCCGTGCAGAGCAGGATGCCGAGCAGGACGAAGGGGAGGCTGTCGGGGAGGGAGATCAGCAGTCCGACGGCCATGACCGCGACGGAGAGGGCGAGTATCCGCGGGCGGCCGTGGCGGTCGGCCATGCGGCCCGCGGTCGCGGAGGTGACAGTTCCCGCCAGGTACATCAGGAACACCAGACCCGCTGTGGCGGCGGACAATCCGAACGGCGCATCGATCAGCCGGTAGCCGAGGAAGTTGTACAGCGAGACGAATCCGCCCATCAGCACGAACGCCAGGCCGAACAGGGCGAGTAGCGTGCGGTGACGCAGGTGACCCGCGAGATCGCTTGTCAGCGACCGGATTCCGAGCGGCCGGGCCTCGAACCGGCGCGACGGGGGCAGGCACCGCACGAACCAGATCGTGCACAGCGCCGCCGCCACCGCGACCGCGGCGTCGCCCCACCGCCACGACGCCACCTCGAGGGTGAAGGCCGGCAGCAGCCGTCCCGCCAGCCCGCCGATGCTGGTGCCCGCGACGTAGACGCCCATGGCCGCGCCGAGCCCGGCGGAGCCGATCTCCTCGGCCAGATACGCCATCGCCACCGCGGGCACCCCGGCCAGCGCCAGACCCTGGATCGCGCGCCCGGCGAGCAGGACGTCCAGGTTCGGGCTGAGCGGCAGCAGCAGGCCGATCACGCTCGACACCACCGCCGACACGATCATCACGCGGGTGCGGCCGAACCGCCCCGACAGCACGCTCACCGGCACGATCGCCAGGGCCAGCAGCCCGGTCGTCAGCGAGACCGCGAGCGCCGCGCGGGCGGGCGTCGCGGCAAAGGCCACCGACAGGCTCGGCAGCAGCGCCTGCGCGCTGTACATCGAGGCGAAGGTGGTCAGGCCCGCCGCGAACAGCGCCACCGTGATCCGCCGTTCGTGTGTCGCGGTATCGGGCGAGGCGGCGGCTGCGGTGGTCATGACCCCAGCATCGGCCCGGGCACACTTCGAAAGGAAATGCATAATGATTGCGAAGTTCATGCCGCAGGAGCATTAGCAGAGGTCCGGAGGGAGCGGCCGCCCGTGCCGAGTGACGATTTGCACTGGTTTCTCACGCTCGCCGAGCTGGAGCGGGTCGGGGCCGCCGCGGATCAGCTGCATCTCGTGCAGCCGACGCTTTCGCGCATGCTGGCCAGGCTCGAGCACCGCCTCGGGGTGCGGCTGTTCGACCGGCACGGAAAACGCCTGACGCTCAACGAGTTCGGCCGCGTCTACTACGAGCACGCCCGCCGCGCCCAAGCCGAACTGGATGCCGCCGCACGGGAATTGGCCGACCTCGCCAACCCCGCCAAAGGCGTGGTGCGCCTGACCTTCCTGCACACCTTCGGCGCACGGCTGGTGCCGCAGCTGGTCGCCGACTTCCGCCGCGGTTCGGGCCGCATCACCTTCGTGCTCAGCCAGGATGCCGCTGCGGCCGTGACGGCCCGGGTCCTGGACGGATCCGCCGACCTCGGTCTGGTCTCGCCGAAACCCGCCGCGTCCGGGCTGGGCTGGCGCACCCTGCTGCGGCAGCGGCTCGCCTTGGCGGTCCCGGCCGACCACCGTCTCGCGGGACGACGGCAAGTCCGGCTGGCCGAGGCCGCCGATGCGGAATTCGTGGCCATGCCCGCGGGCTTCGGCATGCGCCGCATCCTCGACGACCTGTGCGCCGCCGCCGACTTCCGCCCCCGCATCGCTCTGGAGTCGACCGATCTGGTGACGGTCGCGGGCCTGGTCGGGGCCGGTCTGGGCGTCGCGCTGTACCCGCTGGAGGAGGAGCCGCCGGTGCGGGGACCGCAGCCGGGGCCGGTGCTGGTGCCGCTGGCGGATCCCGGCGCCTCCCGTGCGGTCGGGCTGATCTGGTCGGCGGATGCCGCCCCCTCGGAGGCGGTGCGGCGCTTCCGCGACTTCGCCTTCGATCGGGCGCAGCGGTGAGTAGGGGTAGGTACCCGGTTCGCGCCAGGCGAAACTATCCGGAACGCGCCCGTGACCTGCTGGTAGCCGCATATTCACTGGGCTCTGTCGGTAGGCCGCGTTAAACTTTCATCACACGAGACCACAGGTTCGAGACCGGAAGCAGGCCATAGCACCTATTGCGAACTCCAGGCGACATCGGCGACCCGACAACCCCACAGGCCGGCATCGGAGCCGGCGGCAACGGCTCGAGCCCTGCCGCACGGACCGTCCGCTCCAGCATCGAACTCGCACCTGAGTCCGTCTTCGGCTTCCTCGGCTCGGCCGACGCGAACCTCCGGGAACTCGAGCGCCTGCTCGACGCCGATATCCACGTCCGAGGCAATTCGGTGACCCTGACCGGCCGCGCCGCCGATGTGGCGCTGGCTGAGCGCGTGGTCGAGCAATTGGTGGCGCTCACCGGCCGCAACCGCGTCGTCACGCCCGAGGCGGTCCGGCACACGTACTCCATGCTCACCGAGGGCTCCTCGGATTCCCCGGCCGAGGTCCTGAGCCTGGACATCCTGTCCCGGCGCGGGAAGACCATCCGCCCCAAGACACTGAACCAGAAGCGCTACGTCGACGCGATCGACGAGAACACCATCGTGTTCGGCATCGGTCCCGCCGGCACCGGCAAGACTTACCTCGCGGTCGCGAAGGCCGTGCAGGCGCTGCAGACCAAGCAGGTCAACCGGATCATCCTCACCCGCCCTGCGGTGGAGGCGGGCGAGCGCCTGGGCTTCCTGCCGGGCACGCTGAACGAGAAGATCGATCCGTACCTGCGCCCGCTCTACGACGCGCTGCACGACATGATGGATCCGGAGGCGATCCCGAAGCTCATGCAGTCGGGCGTGATCGAGGTGGCGCCGCTGGCCTACATGCGCGGCCGGTCGCTCAACGATTCGTTCATCATCCTGGACGAGGCGCAGAACACCACGCCCGAGCAGATGAAGATGTTCCTGACCCGGCTCGGGTTCGGTTCCAAGATCGTCGTCACCGGTGACATCACCCAGGTCGATCTCCCGGGCGGCACGCGTTCGGGCCTGCGCGTGGTGAGCGACATCCTCATGGACGTCGACGACATCCACTTCGCCGAACTGACTTCGAGTGACGTGGTCCGCCACCGCCTGGTCGCCGAGATCGTCGACGCCTACGGCCGCTACGAGGCCGAGGAGCGCCCGCAGCAGCTGCCCCACTATCCGGGCAACCGCGCCCAGCGTCGCGCGGCCAGCCGTGCCGGGCGGCGGTAAATCCTCCGTCACCTCCGATTAGGCTTACGAGGGTGAGCATCGAGATCGCCAACGAGTCGGGTATGGACGTATCCGAGGAAGAGCTGGTCAGTGTCGCGCGATTCGTGATCGGCCGGATGGATGTGCATCCGGCGGCGGAGCTGTCGATGGTGCTGGTCGATCTCGACACCATGGCCGACCTGCACATGCGCTGGATGGATCTGCCCGGCCCGACCGACGTGATGTCCTTCCCGATGGACGAGCTGGAGCCGGGCGGGCGGCCCGACGGCGGCGAGCCCGGCCCGTCGATGCTGGGGGATATCGTGCTGTGCCCCGAATTCGCGGGCGCGCAGGCGACCAAGGCCGGTCACGCGCTCGACCACGAGCTGGCGCTGCTGACCGTCCACGGCGTCCTGCACCTGCTCGGCTACGACCACGCCGAGCCCGAGGAGGAGAAGGAGATGTTCGGCCTGCAGAACAGGCTGCTCTCCGAATGGTACGAGAGCCTGCGCGAGGCGCAGCGCCGTGCCGAACTCGCCGAGCGCGACCGACGCCTGCTCGGCAAGACCGGGTTCACCGCACCCGGTGACCCGCTGGATCCCGCGTGAACTCACTGATCCTGCTGCTCCTGGCGATTCTGCTGGTGCCGGTCGGCGGCGTATTCGCGGCCATCGACGCGTCGCTGGCCACGATCTCGCCCGCCCGGGTGGAGGATCTGGTGCGCGCCGATCGCGGTGGCGCCCGGCGGCTGGCCCGCATCGTGCGCGACCGCCCGCGCTACGTGAATCTGATGGTGCTGCTGCGGCTGGCCTGCGAGATCACCGCCACCGTCCTGCTGGCCGCGGCGCTGACCGACTGGCTGAGCACCGGGTGGGCCCTGCTGCTTACCGCGGTCGTGATGGTGCTGGTCGACTACGTGGTCATCGGCGTCGGCCCGCGGACACTCGGTCGCCAGCACGCGTATTCGATCGCGCTCGGCGCCACGCTGCCGCTGCAGGCGATCGGCCTGCTGCTCGGCCCGCTGAGCCGGCTGCTGATCCTGATCGGTAACGCGATCACGCCCGGTAAGGGATTCCGCAACGGACCCTTCGCCTCCGAGGTCGAGTTGCGCGAGGTCGTGGACATGGCGCAGCAGAGCGGCGTCGTGGATCCCGACGAGCGCCGGATGATCCAGTCGGTCTTCGAACTCGGCGACACCTCGGCCCGCGCGGTCATGGTGCCGCGCACCGAGATGGTGTGGATCGAGGCGGAGAAGACGGCGGCCCAGGCGATGTCCCTGGCCGTCCGGTCCGGACATTCACGGATTCCGGTGATCGGGGAGAACGTCGACGACATCGTCGGCGTGGTCTACCTGAAAGACCTTGTGCCGTATGCCGATCGGGGCAAGAAGGTGCGGGTGCGCGAGGTGATGCGGCCGCCGGTGTTCGTGCCCGACTCCAAACCCCTCGACGAACTGCTGGACGAGATGCAGCGCCGCCGCATCCACATGGCGCTGCTGGTCGACGAGTACGGCGGCATCGCCGGATTGGTGACGATCGAGGACGTGCTCGAGGAGATCGTGGGGGAGATCGCCGACGAGTACGACACCGACGAGATCGCCCCGATCGAGGATCTCGGCAACGGCAAGTACCGGGTGGCGGCGCGGCTGTCGGTGGACGATCTCGGTGAGCTGTTCGGCATGGAGATCGAGGAGGAGGACGTCGACACCGTCGGCGGACTGCTCGCGCACGCGCTGGGCAGGGTGCCGCTGCCGGGGTCGAAGGTCGTGGCCCACGGCCTGCAGTTGCGCGGCGAGGGTGGTGCCGACGCCCGCGGGCGGGTCCGCGTCCACACCGTCGTCGTCAAGCGCGCGCCGGAGAAGGTCGACGCCGAACACAAGAGCAACAACGGTTTTGCCGGACACGAGGATGGAGCGAGCGATGAGTGACGCCGCCGGACTGGGCGCCGAGGACAACAAGCTGGTGGTGCTGGCACGCGGTGCGATGGGCCGCACCGGCGGCGGTACCGGCGCCGCGGTGCGCGACACCGACGGCCGCACCTACGCCGCCGGGGCGGTGGAGCTGAAGGTGCTGCGGCTGACCGCGTTGCAGGCGGCGGTGGCGGCCGCGATCTCCAGCGGCGCCGAGGGATTCGAGGCCGCGGTGCTGGTCGGCGGGCAGCGGCAGGACGCGGGAATCGGTGCGGTGCACGAGATCTCGCCGGATGCCCGGGTCGTGCTCGCGGATCGCAAGGGCGAGGTCGTCGAGACGCTCGGGGACGTCGCCCCGTCGGGTGACGGTGTGGCGGCGGAGAATCCGTACGGCGTGGAGAATCCGATCGGCGGCGAATCCAACGCGGTGCGCCCACGGAACCTGCCCGACGGTTTCGACCTCGACGCCGAGTCCGGGGTGTTCGAATGAGCACCGGGCCGTCGAAGGACGGCGAATTCCGTTCCGGCTTCGTCTGTTTCGTCGGCCGTCCCAATACGGGTAAATCCACGCTCACCAATGCCATGGTGGGCCAGAAGATCGCGATCACGTCCTCGCGCCCGCAGACCACCCGGCACACCATCCGCGGCATCGTGCACCGTGACCACGCGCAGCTGATCCTGGTCGACACTCCCGGACTGCACCGGCCGCGCACCCTGCTCGGCCAGCGGCTCAACGATCTGGTGCGCGACACCTACTCCGAGGTCGACGTCATCGCCCTCTGCATCCCCGCCGACGAGAAGATCGGCCCCGGCGACCGCTGGATCGTGCAGCAGGTCAAGCAGATGGCGCCGAAGAACACCCTGCTCGGCGTGGTCACCAAGATCGACAAGGTGAGCCGGGACCAGGTCGCCCACCAGCTGGTCGCCGTCTCGGAGCTGCTCGGACCCGAGGCCGAGGTGGTCCCGGTGTCGGCGGTGAAGGGCGAGCAGGTCGAGGTGCTCATCGACGTGATCGCCGCGCAGATGCCCGAGGGACCGGCGTTCTACCCCGACGGCGAGCTGACCGACGAGCCCGAGGAAACGCTCATGGCCGAGCTGATCCGCGAGGCCGCGCTCGAGGGCGTCCGTGACGAGCTGCCGCATTCGCTGGCCGTCGTCATCGAGGAAGTGCTGCCGCGCGAAGAGAACGAGGAGATGCTCGACGTGCACGCCCTCCTCTACGTGGAGCGCCCCAGCCAGAAGGCCATCGTCATCGGCAAGGGCGGCTCCCGGCTCAAGGAGGTCGGCACCGCGGCCCGCAAGCAGATCGAGCACATCCTCGGCACGCGGATCTACCTGCACCTGCACGTCAAGGTGGCCAAGGACTGGCAGCGCGACCCGAAACAGCTGGGGAAGCTGGGCTTCTAGTTCTCCCACCAGGGCGCGGGCCGATGCCGGTCCCAGCGCAGCTCCGATTCCAGTTGCGCCGCAACGGAAACCAGCAGCGGTTCGGAGTTCGCGGGGCCCATCAGCTGCGCGCCGACCGGCAGGCCGGAGTCGGTGAAGCCGGCGGGGACGTTGACGCTGGGCCAGCCCAGCACGTTCCACGGCCAGGTGTAGGGGCAGGCGGCCGTGATGAGGGCGTCGGTGGCGGAGACGCCGAGGCCGTCCATGGCGTCCACGGGCGGCGGCGGTGTGGCGGTGGTGGGCGCCAGGACGACGTCGTATTCGTCGAAGAAGCGTCCGATCCGCCGGTGCAGCACCGGTTCCGCGGTCCGCGCGGCGGCGAGCGCCGGTCCGCCGAGGGCCAGGCCGACGGCGGCGTTGAACCTGGTGCGCGAATCGACCTGGGCGCCGGGCAGTTTTGCGAGCGCGGCGCGGATACCCGTCATCGAGCGGGGCAGGAAGGTGGCGCCGATCAGCAGCCCGTAGTGCAGGTCCGCGACGGTGACCTCGTGTCCGAGCGCGCGCAGGGCGTCGGCCGTCGCGTGCACCCGGGCGGCGACTTCCGGGTCGAGGGACGTCCTGGTCGCCGTGAACGGAATGCTCAGGGACAGAGCGATTTTCAGGCGGCCCGGATCGCGGCCGACGGCATCGGAGACGGTCAGCGCGGGCGGGGTGTGCCGGTCTCCCGGATGCGGTCCGGCCGCGATGTCCAGCAGCAGGGCCGCGTCGGCGACGGTGCGGGCGAGCGGGCCGTTGACGGTGAGGCCGTTGAAGGATTCGGCCAGCGGCCAGGTGGAGATCCGGCCGCGCTGGGGTTTGATGCCGACCAGATTCGTCCACGACGCCGGAATGCGCACCGAACCCGCGCCGTCGGAGCCCAGCGCGGCGGGGACGAGCCCGGCGGCGACCGCGGCGGCCGACCCGCCCGAGGAGCCGCCCGGGGTGTGCCGCGCGTCCCAGGGATTGCGGGTGTAGCCGAAGGATTCGGCGTCGGTGAACGGCCACTGGCCGATCTCGCAGGTATTGGTCTTGCCGACGATCACCGCACCGGCCGCCCGCAGCCGCCGCACCGGCTCGCCGTCCTCGGTCTTCGGCGGGAAGTCGCCGCCGCAGCCGAAAGCGGTTGGTTCTCCGGCGATATCGGTGTCGTCCTTGATCGCGATCGGCACCCCGAGCAGCGGCAGGCGCTCACCCGCCGCGAGCCGGCGGTCGCGGTCGGCGGCCTCGGCGAGCGCGGCCTCGCGGCGCACCACCCGGAAGGCGTTGAGCGTGGGCCCGCTCGCCTCGATGCGGTCGAGTGCAGCGGTGGTCGCGGCCACCGAACCGATCGTGCCCGCGGCGAGGGCGGCCGCCGTATCGGCCAGTCCGAGGTCGCGTGTCGAGGCCGTGGTCATGGTGATCTCCGTCTCTTCCTGCTGCTGGAGAAGGTAGCGCGCATCTGGTCATTCGTCCAGCTTGGCTGTCGCCATGCCCTCCTAGCGGCGACGATCATGCCCGTATTCGAATTGTGATGTCGATGGCAGGTATTTGCGCAGGTCGTCCGTCCAGCGCGCATCGACGCCGGGGGTCGATTCCACCTACCATGCACCCCGTGAAGTTCATGTCCCGGGCGTTCGGCTCGAAAGAGCTACCGCTGCAACTGCGTTCGGATCTCGAGTCGGAAGGGATCGTGGTGTTCGGCCCGGTCGGTGGATCGGTGGCACACCGCAGTTACCGGACAGCGCTGCACTACGCGTCGTCGAGCTGGGGGAATATCGATGGCGGCGCCATCGCGATGAGCCGGCGGCGGCTGATCGTCTGGGGTAACCGCACGGCCATCGTCGACGTCCCGCTCGGCCACCCCGCGGTCACGATGGAACTGCAAGGCCCCGAACGCATGCTGCTCGAGGCCGACGATTTCGCCATCGACCGCTCCCGCACGGGGTGGACCACCCTCCTCCTGCGGACGCTCCACGCGCCCCGCATCATCCAGGTGTACGAGGAGGGCGTCGGGGTTCAGCGCTGAACGGCGGGTACCTCCACTCGTCGGCACGACCCGGGTTTCCGCTCCGGCGCGACCCACCATTTTCCGGCACGCTTTGGGCCGGAAACCCGCACGCTGTGCCACCTCGTCGCCTGGGCGTGGGAAGATGTGGCCGTGCGCTTGTACCGTGACCATGCGATCGTGCTGCGCCAGCACAAGCTGGGCGAGGCCGATCGCATCGTCACGCTGCTGACGCGGCAGCACGGGCTGGTGCGGGCGGTGGCCAAGGGGGTGCGGCGGACGCGGTCGAAGTTCGGGGCGCGGCTGGAGCCGTTCGCGTACGTCGACATCCAGCTGCATCCGGGGCGCAGTCTCGACACCGTGACCCAGGTGCACACGGTGGAGGCGTTCGCGGCGGATATCGTCGCCGACTACGGCCGCTACACCACCGCGTGCGCGGTCCTGGAGACCGCCGAGCGGCTGGCCGGGGAGGAGCGTGCCCCGGCGCCCCGGCTGCACACCCTGACCGCGGGCGCCCTGCGCGCGATCGCCGACGCGCATCGCCCGCACGAACTGATCCTCGACGCGTTCCTGCTGCGGGCCATGGGCTTCGCCGGCTGGGCGCCGGCGCTGGTCGACTGCGCCCGCTGCGCGACGCCGGGCCCGCACCGGGCCTTCCATGTGGCGGCCGGGGGAGCGGTGTGCGTGCACTGCCGCCCGCCGGGATCGGCGACGCCCGCGGTGGGCGTGCTGGATCTGATGAGCGCCCTCTACCGCGGTGAATGGTCGGGCATCGACGCCGTCCCGGAATCGATCCGCCGCCAAGCCAGCGGCCTGACCGCCGCCCACCTGCAATGGCACCTGGAACGCCAGCTGCGCACCCTGCCCCTGATCGAGCGTTCCCGGCCGCACGGGGTGCAGGCCGAGGAAACCCGCGTGGGGTGAAACCCCCGCTACTTCTCCGGCCGGTAGCGGATGTCGCGGACGTAGGTGATCTCGGGCTTGCCCTCGCCCGGGCTGCGGCCCTCCAGGTCGAACAGTGTCGTCGCGGCGAACAGCTCGCCGAGTTTGGTGTAACCGTATGTGCGCGGGTCGAAGTCGGGGCGCTGCTTGTTGATGATCGAGCCGACGCCCGACAGCATCGCCCACCCCGCGTCGTCGGAGGCCGCGTCGACGGCGTTGCGCAGCAGGTTCATCAGCTTGGCGTCGCCCTTCAGCTGGTTGGCCGCGGTCTTGCGTGACTTCGCGGGCGCCTCTTCGGCTGTGTGGGTGAGGTTTTCGGTGTAGACGAACTTGTCGCACGCGGCGACGAACGGTTTCGGCGTCTTGCGCTGGCCGAAACCGTAGACGGTGAGCCCGGATTCGCGGATCCGGCTGGCCAGCCGCGTGAAATCGCTGTCGCTGGAGACGATCACGAAACCGTCGAGCTTGCCGGTGTAGAGCAGATCCATCGCGTCGATGATCATCGCGGAATCGGTGGCGTTCTTCCCGGTCGTGTACCCGAACTGCTGGATGGGCTGGATCGACTGCTCCAGCAGCTGATCCTTCCAGCCCCTCAGATTCGTGCTCGTCCAGTCGCCGTAGGCGCGCTTGACGTGCGCCGTGCCGTACTTGGCGACCTCGGCGAGCAAGCCGTCCGCGATACCCGGCTGGGCATTGTCGGCATCGATCAATACCGCGAGCCTGGTCGCGTTCTCGCTGGTCACGGTCGTACCCTTCGTCGAGCCGCCACGGTCGCCACCACCGTAGCGCGGGGGCCGGGCGCGTGGCGGGACGGAGCGCGGGTCAGCGGAGCAGTTCGCGGGCCAGGGTCTCGGTCCACCAGCGCTCGACGCGATCGGGCGACCAGCCGCGTTCCCCGGTCAGGGTGGCGTAGACGTCGATATTGCACAGCGCCGCGAAGATGTCGACGGCGGCCGGGATGTCGAGATCCGCGCGCAGGGTTCCCGCGGGCCATCCGGAGAAGACCTGGACGCGGGTGTCGTCGGCGAGTCTCCTCGCGTCGCGGTAGGCGCCGGCCAGTTCGGGTTCGGTGCGGCCCGCCTCGCGGATGAGCGTGATGAGATCGCCCGATCGCTCGAACAGCCGGCGGTCGTATCCGGCCATCGCGGCGAGCTGCCGCCGGGGATCCGCCGAACCCTCCAGGCCCGCCAGCATCCGGCCCATGTCGGCGGACAGGTCCGCGGCGTCCACCAGCGCCCGGACCAGGCCGGACTTGGAGGTGTAGGCGGCATAGACGGTCGGCACCGAGACCCCGGCCGCGCGCGCCACGTCGCGCACGGTGGTCGCCGCCCAGCCCTGGGAGACGAACAGGCGGCGCGCGGCCTCGGCGATCTCCGCGCGGGTACGGTGCGCCTGTTCCTGACGGCGCAGCGAGTCGTAGCGCCGCCGGGGCGGTTGGTCCTCGGCCATTGCCCTCCCATCTTCCGGTATCTATATTCAATATACGTTGCGTAAAACTGATTGAGGATGCTGGTCATGAGTTTCACCGATCTGGCGGGTCTGGGCGGTATCGGGTTCGTGGTGGCGGCTGTCGTCGTCAATGTCTTCTATGTGCGGGGTCGGTTGCCGATGCCCATGGCGGGCAAGGGGATCGACGAAGTCGTGGGCGCCTTCGCCGCTGTCGGCGACGCGCTGAAGCGGCCGTCGGTGCTCGCGCCCGCGACCTGGGTGTGCACCACCGTCTTCGCCGCCGGGCTGCTGGCGCGGCTGTGGGAGGGCGGGAGCGGGGCCACGGCGTGGGCGCTGGTCGGCTTCGCCGGGGTGCTGATGCAGAACATCGCGTTCGCCACCGTCGAGGCGCTCCGGTTCGCCATGGCCGCGGCGGCGGAGCACGATCGCGGGTCGACGGTCGCGCTGTGGAGCCTGAGCACCGTGCTGTTCGGGTTCAACCAGCTGTTCCTGGCGATCGCGCTGCTGGGTTTCTCGGCCGCCGGGATGGGCGCGGACTTCATCCCGGGCTGGCATGCGGTGCTCGGATATGTCAGTGCGGCACTGCTTTTCGTTTCCGCCTCCGCCAGCCCGTACAACGTCGAAGGGACCGACCGGATCGCGCTCACGGGGCTCGTCGGCTGGCTCGGGTGGATCGCCTGGATCGTCGCCTACAGCGTCGCCCTGCTGCGCGGGTGAACCGGAAAAATACGGCTGACCGCGGAGACCTCCGCCTCCGGATACCTCGGTGGGTTCCCGCTGCGGATGCTCGTGGGCTACGGGCGCGCGCTGATGGCCGACCGGATCGGATTGCGCGATATCCCGGAGGAGCGGGCGGTGCTGGTGGACGGCCGCGACCTGGCCCCGCCCGAGGCCGAGTATCTGCGGACGGTGGATGTCGTGAACGGCCGCTCGAGCCCGTGATGCAGGATGGAGATGTGATCGGTAATCGCACCCAACCCGCCGCTCCGTCCACCCGCACGATCCGGCCGCCGTCTCCGCATCCGTCGGGGGCCACCGCGCCTGCCCTGCCGCTGGAATTCGTGCCCAAGCACGTGGCGCTGGTGATGGACGGCAACGGGCGGTGGGCGCAGGAGCGCGGGCTGCCGCGCACCGCCGGGCACGAGCGCGGCGAGGCGGTGCTCATGGACACCGTCGAGGGTTGCATCGAGATCGGCGTGAAATGGCTGTCGGCGTATGCCTTCTCGACCGAGAACTGGCGGCGCAGCCCCGACGAGGTGCGCTTCCTGATGGGCTTCAACCGGGACGTGATCCGCCGTCGCCGCGACGAGATGCACGAGATGGGTGTGCGGGTGCGCTGGGCCGGGCGGCGACCGCGGTTGTGGCGCAGCGTGATCAAGGAGCTCGAGGTCGCCGAGGAACTCACCAAGGACAATACGGTGATGACCCTCACCATGTGCGTCAACTACGGCGGGCGCGCCGAGATCGCCGATGCCGCACGGGAAATCGGGCGCGCGGTGGCCGCGGGCAAACTCGATCCGGAGAAGATCGACGAGTCGACCTTCCAGCGTTACCTCGACGAGCCGGATATGCCCGACGTGGACCTGTTCCTGCGTCCGTCCGGCGAGCTGCGCAGCTCGAACTTCCTGATCTGGCAGGCGGCCTACGCGGAATTCGTGTACCAGCACACCCTGTTCCCGGACTTCGACCGCCGCAACCTGTGGGAGGCCTGCGTGGAGTACGCCAAGCGCGACCGCCGCTTCGGCGGAGTGAAGTGAGCGGCGACATCTCCGCGGCGCAGGAACTGCAGGAACGCGCCGGCGCCTGCCTGGCCGGATACGACATCGGCATCCGGGTCGAGGACGGCGGGATCGGCTTCGAATACGACGGCGCGCTGTGCTCGCTGCGCGGCGTGAATCTCGCGCCCGGCCTGGACGTGCTCACCCTGACCTGCCTGCTGGCCTGGGACCGCCCGCTCAAGACCCAGCTGCACAAGCGGGTCGCCGATCGCAACAGTGATCTGCAGTTCGGATCGCTCACCCTCAAGGTGCGCGAGAAACTCGCCGACGTGATCCTGCGCTACACCTTCCCGGCCGCGGGCTTGGACGACGACGCCCTCGCCACCATGCTGCTGCTGGTGTTGTCCGGCGCCGGCCAGGCGCGTAAGGGCCTGGTGCCCTGAGGCCGGCGCGGGCTACGTTTCGGCGGTGGCGTGCCGGAAGGTCGGCAGCAGGTAGTCGAGGCCGCGGCCGATATCGGCGGGAACCGTGTCGCCGAGCAGCAGATACTGGAGCATGAAACCGGGCATGACCCCGATCAGCGCCTTGGCGACGGCCTCGGTATCGGCGTCGGGCGGTAGCCAGCCGACGTCGCGCATCCGGTCGGCGTAGGCCAGCCAGCGGTCGCGCATCGTGCCGATCGCCGCTGCGACATACCCCTTGACATCGTGGTCGGTGACGGCGAGCGCCCAGGCCTGCGGGGCGAGCCGCACCCGCCCGCCGTTCTCGTTGAGGCGGACGACCTCGCCGGTCAGCTCGGTGACCAGCTCGGCGGGGGTCGGCAGGGGATCTCGCTCGATGACGTCGTCCATCAGCCCGCGCAGCATCAAAGTCGCGTCGGCCGCCAGCGCCGCGATGAGGTCGTCCTTGCTCTTGAAGTAGCGGTACACCGCGCCCGCCGACAGGCCCGATTCGGTGAATACGTCCTGCATGGAGGTGGGGTGGAAGCCCTTGCGCGCGAAGCACGTCTGCGCGGCGTCGAGGATCTGCTGCCGGCGGCGTTCCAGGTGTTCCTCGCTGACTCGGGGCATGTTTCAAAAATAAAACGAATATCCGTTCTTGACAAGGAAGCGGGGGCTTGCGACGGTAGGGCTTAAGAGAACGAGCCTCCGATTTTCTTGGGAGTACGTCATGAACGCCATGTCGCGCGCGGTCGGGGTGGGCCTTGTCGCCGCCCTGGTGCAAGCCGTCATGCTCATCGCCTTCGCCTGGCCGGCCGTCAACATGAAGCCGCGGGATCTGCCCGTCGCCGTGTCCGGTCCGGCGGCGGCCGTGGTCGCGGGCAAGCTCGCCGAGCACGATTCCGGGGCGTTCGACATCACCACCGTGTCCGACGAGGCGGCCGCCCGCACGGCCGTCGAGCGGCGCGAGGCCTACGGCGCCATCGTCACCGACGGCGGGGCGCCGCGGGTCGTCGTCGCGTCTGCCGCGAGTCCCGTTGTGGCGCAACAGCTCACGGCGATCGCGCAGCAACTGTCGGGTTCCGCGGCCGCGCCGGTGCAGGATGTGGTGCCCGCCGATGCCGACGATCCGCGCGGGGCCGGTTTCGGGGCGATGGTGCTGCCGCTGGTCATGGCCGGTATCGCGGGCGGTGTCCTGGTGAGCCTGCTGGTGCCCGGCGTGCGATCGCGGCTGGTCGGGCTGGTGACCTTCGGGATCGCGTCCGGACTGCTGAGTATGGCCGTGGTGCAGGGCTGGCTCAGCCTGCTGCCCGGCTCCTACCTTGCCCTGGCCTCGATCGGGGGCTTGGTTTCCTTCGCCGTCGCGGGCACGATCGCCGGGCTGGCGACCCTGATCGGCCCGCCCGGCATCGGCGTCGGCGCGCTGCTCATGCTGCTGATCGGCAACCCGTTCTCCGCCGCCACCTCGGCTCCCGAACTGCTGCCGCAGCCGTGGGGCGCGATCGGCCAGCTACTGCCGCCCGGCGCCGCCGCCACCCTGCTCCGCTCGGTCGCCTTCTTCGACGGCCACGCCGCCACCACGCCCCTCGTAGTCCTTCTCGGCTGGGCCGCCTTCGCCCTGCTCCTCCTCGCCCTCGGCGCCCTCCGCCCCAGCCGCACCCCCACCCCCGAACCCGTCCCCGCCTGACTTACGCACGGGTGCGGGAACATCCGCGACCGGCCGCGCGGGCGTTTCGTGGACTGCCGGCGAGCCGGTGTGCGGGAGGTCAGGCGTGGGCCGGGTGGCCGTCGCGGACGGCGGCGCAGCGGCGGCAGGTGCCGAAGACCTCCATGGTGTGGCTGATCTCGGTGAAGCCGTGCTGGGAGGCCACGGATTCGGCCCAGGCCTCGACCGTGGGGCCCTCGACCTCCACGGTGCGGCCGCAGTGGCGGCAGACCAGATGGTGGTGGTGGCCCTTGGAACACTGGCGGTAGACCGACTCGCCGGTGTCGGTGCGCAGCACGTCCACCTTGCCTGCCTCGGCCAGCGATTGGAGGGTGCGGTAGACCGTGGTCAGACCGATGCCCTCACCGCGGCGCCGCAGCTCGTCGTGCAGTTCCTGCGCGGACCGGAACTCCTCGATGTCATCGAGCAGCGCGGCGATCGCGCTGCGCTGACGGGTGCTGCGAATACCGACTGTCTTCTCTGCGCCCTTTGCTGTTGTGCCTGTGATGTCCGGCACGAATCATCCTTCCTCAGCCATGTGCGAACGGTGTGCCTGCGATGTCCGGCACGAATGCTGTCACCCTTCTTCAGCATGTGCGACGGCGTCGACCACGATGCGCGCGAGGTGGTCGTCGACGAGTTCGTAGATCACCTCGCGGCCGGTGCGCTCCCCGCGCACCACGCCCGCCGACTTCAGGATGCGCAGATGCTGGCTCACCAGAGGCTGCGTCACGCCCAGGGTATCGACCAACTCGTGGACGCAACGTGGCGACTCGCGAAGCTGCAGCACGATGGCGATGCGCACCGGCGCCGCCAGCGCCCGCAACAGCTCGCCCGCATTGTCCAGGATGCCGCGCGGCGGCACCGCCGGAGCGGACGGAGCCCGATACGGATAGGGGTCGTGAGGGATCGGGGTGGGCGCCTCCACGGCGACGCGGCTGCGCCGTGCGGGAACACCACTGTCGGCGGTCATCGAACCAACTCCTTATTGGAAACCGATGCCATTATTGGTATGCACAGGTGCGCATGTCAATCTGACACTCCGGGCGCTGATGTGCGGATACTGCTTCGACCGGTCCGGGGTCCGGCCGATACTCTGAACGGACTCGCGTCCTACACCCATCCAGAGGGAGAGCTTCAGTCGTGGCACCCAAGTCGAAGGTCGACACCGTCGCCAATCTCGCCAAGCGCCGGGGTCTCGTCTTCCCCAGTGGCGAGATCTACGGAGGCACCAGGTCGGCGTGGGACTACGGCCCGCTGGGCGTGGAACTGAAGGAGAACATCAAGCGGCAGTGGTGGCGGTCCATGGTGACCAGCCGCGACGACGTCGTCGGCCTGGACTCCTCGATCATCCTCCCGCGGCCGGTGTGGGTGGCCTCCGGTCACGTCTCGGTGTTCAACGATCCGCTGGTCGAATGCCTCAACTGCCACAAGCGGCACCGACAGGACCACCTGCAGGAGGCGTACGCGGAGAAGAACAACGTCGAGGATCCGGACACGGTCCCGATGACGTCGATCGCGTGCCCCGACTGCGGCACGGTCGGCAAGTGGACCGAACCGCGCGACTTCAACATGATGCTCAAGACCTACCTCGGCCCGATCGAGTCCGAGGAGGGCCTGCACTACCTGCGCCCGGAGACCGCGCAGGGCATCTTCGTGAACTTCGCCAACGTCATGACCACCGCGCGCAAGAAGCCGCCGTTCGGCATCGCCCAGATCGGCAAGAGCTTCCGCAACGAGATCACGCCGGGCAACTTCATCTTCCGCACCCGCGAGTTCGAGCAGATGGAGATGGAGTTCTTCGTCAAGCCGGGCGAGGACGAGCAGTGGCACCAGTACTGGATCGACGCGCGCCGCGACTGGTACATCGACCTGGGCATCGATCCCGAGAACCTGCGGCTCTACGAGCACCCGAAGGAGAAGCTCTCGCACTACTCGACCCGCACGGTCGATATCGAGTACCGCTTCCACTTCCAGGGCAGCGAGTGGGGTGAGCTGGAGGGCGTCGCCAACCGCACCGACTTCGACCTGAAGACGCATTCGGAGCATTCGGGCCAGGAGCTGAGCTACTTCGACCAGGCCAACAACGAGCGCTACATCCCGTACGTGATCGAGCCCGCGGCCGGCCTGACCCGCTCGCTGATGGCCTTCCTCATCGACGCCTACACCGAGGACGAGGCGCCGAATGCCAAGGGCGTCCCGGAGAAGCGCACGGTGCTGCGGCTGGACCGTCGCCTGGCTCCGGTGAAGGCGGCCGTGCTGCCGCTGTCGCGCAACGCCGACCTGTCGCCGAAGGCCCGCGATCTCGCGGCGCAGCTGCGCAAGAACTGGAACGTGCAGTTCGACGACGCGCAGGCGATCGGCAAGCGCTACCGCCGCCAGGACGAGATCGGCACCCCGTTCTGCATCACCGTCGACTTCGACACCCTCGAGGATCAGGCGGTCACCGTCCGCGAGCGGGATTCCATGACGCAGGAGCGCATCGCGCTGGACCAGGTCGAGGGATATCTGGCGCAGCGGCTGCTCGGCGCCTGATTCCGCGCGGCGTACCCGAAACGCCTGGGCCTGCCCGGAACACCATGGCGCGCCCCGGGAAATAACTCGGGTGGGCGGGCTGTTCCGCCTGCACGAGACGATCTCGACAGGAAGGTGCGGCCCATGGCACAGGCGGTCAGGTTCGACCGGTACGGCGATATCGACGTACTGGACGTGGTCGAGGTTCCGGATCCGGTTCCCGGGTCGGGGGAGGTCGTGGTCGCGGTGGTCGCCGCCGGAATCAACCCGGGGGAGACCAAGATTCGCAGCGGCGCGCTGCACGACCGCTGGCCGGCGACGTTCCCGTCCGGACAGGGCAGCGATTTCGCGGGCCGGATCTCCGCCGTGGGATCCGGCGTCAGCGGGCTGGCCGTCGGTGACGAGGTGATCGGGTTCACCCACAAGCGGGCCAGCCATGCCACGCACGTCGTCGCGTCGGTCGACCAGGTGGCTCCGAAACCCGCCGAGGTGCCGTGGGATGTGGCCGGATCGCTGTTCGTCGCGGGGACGACGGCGTTCGCGGCCGTACGCGCCGTGGAGGCCGGCAAGGACGATGTGGTCGTGGTCTCCGCCGCGGCCGGGGGCGTGGGATCCGTTGCGGTGCAACTGCTCCGGGCTCGCGGCGCGACGGTGATCGGGATCGCGGGTCCGGATAATCAGGAGTGGCTGCGCTCGCTCGGCGTCGTCCCGGTCGGCTACGGTGACGGGCTGGCCGAGCGGATTCGCGCGGTCGCGCCGAGCGGGGTCGATGCCTTCCTCGACTTCCACGGCGACGGCTACGTGGACCTCGCCCTCGAACTCGGTGTCGGGCTGGAGCGCATCAACACCGTCATCGACTTCGCGGCCGTGCAGAAGTACGGCGTGAAATCCGAGGGCAACGGCGCCGCCGACACCATCGACGTCCTCGCCGAACTGGCCGACCTCGTTGCCGCGGGCACCCTGATCGTCCCCATCGCCGCCACCTACCCCCTGGCCCAGGTCCGCGACGCCTATCGGGAGCTGGAACAGGGGCACACTCGCGGGAAGATCGTGCTGCACCCCTGACATCTGTCATGCCACCTTCGTGACGCTCGAGCGAGGTGTGCGGGGCTGGGGTCGGCGAGAGTCGAGGTATGACATCAGCCATGACCTCCGGCTCGGCGGGCCGGGTCGCTGCCGTTCCGGCGGTCGAGATTCAGGGGCTCGCCAAGTCGTTTCATGCCCACGGTGGCGTCGTCCGGGCGGTCGACGGGCTCGACCTGGTCGTCGCGCCGGGGGAGATCGTCGCCTTCCTCGGGCCCAACGGCGCGGGTAAGTCGACCACCATCGACATGATGCTCGGGTTGCAGCGGTCCGATGCCGGTCACGTCCGAATCCTCGGCGGCACACCGGATGACGCGATCGCCGCCGGGCGGATCGCGGCGGTGCTGCAATCGGGTGGCCTGCTGCCCGACCTCACCGTCGCGGAGACCGTGCGCATGGTGGCCGCCCTGCACGCCTCGCCGCGGCCTGCCCGGGAGGTCCTGGTCCGCGCCGGAATAGACGGCATCGCCGACCGATTGGTGGGCAAATGCTCGGGCGGGCAACAGCAGCGGCTGCGCTTCGCCCTCGCCCTGCTGCCCGACCCGGATCTGCTGGTCCTCGACGAGCCGACCACCGGTATGGATGTCGAGGGCCGCCGCGACTTCTGGAACGCAATCCGCCGCGATGTAGGTGAGGGCCGGACCGTCGTCTTCGCCACCCACTACCTCGACGAGGCCGACGCCTACGCCGACCGGATCGTGCTGGTGCGCAACGGAAGAGTGGTCGCCGACGGCAGCTCCGCCTCGATCAAGAACCTCGCTGCCGGGCGCCTGGTCTCCGCCACCCTGCCCGGCGCCGACCGGGACCGGCTGCTGACCATCGCGGGCGTCGACCGGGTGGAGCAGCGCGGTGACCGGATCCTGGTGCACGCCAAGGACTCCGACGCCGTCGCGCGCTATCTGCTCACCGCCACACCGGCATTCGACCTGGAGATCACCGGGCACAACCTCGAAGACGCCTTCCTCGCACTGACCGGAGACAACTGATATGACGACACTCGACCTTCGTGCCGCCGCAGGCCCCCGGCCTGGGCGGATTCAGCCTCGAATTCCTGCGATCGGAGCTGCGGCGACTGCTGCGCAACCGGCGGACCATGGTCATCACGCTGGTGATGCCGGCGGTGTTCTTCGCCCTCTTCGGCACCCAATCATCCTTCCGCACAGACGCTTACGGCTCCGGGAACGTCACCGCCTACGTGATGGTGTCGATGGCGGTGTACGGGGCCATGCTCGCCACCACCACCGGCGGGGCGATGGTGTCGGTGGAGCGGGCGGCGGGATGGAGCAGGCAGCTGCGCCTGACCCCGCTGCGGCCGCTCGCCTACATCGCCACCAAGATCGCGGTCGCGATGACGCTGGGGCTGATGTCGGTCGCCGTGGTCTTCGTGGCCGGCGCGATCCGGGGCGCCGAGCTGCCCGCGTCGGCGTGGGTGGGCTGCTTCCTCATCGCGTGGGTCGGATCCTTGGTCTTCGCGGCGTTCGGGCTGTTCATCGGCTATCTGCTGCCGATGGAGAACGTCATGCAGGTGCTCGGCCTGGTCCTCGCGCTGCTGTCCTTCGCCGGCGGGCTGTTCATGCCGCTGCACGGCTGGTTCGAGACGGTCTCGAAGGTGTTCCCCACCAACGGGATCGCCACCCTGGCCCGGCTGCCGTTCGGCGACACCGGGACCGGACCGGCCCTGATCGCGGTGTGCAACGTCGTGATCTGGGCGGTGGTCTTCGGCGGCGGCGCCGCGCTGCTGTTCCGGCGTGACACCGCCCGCTGACCGGCCCGCGGTGGGTGGGGTACCGTCCGGCCCTGTGACCAGGCATGCCGAGGGGAAGCGGGAGCGTTTCGGGCCGAACGGGATTCCCGGGCGGATCTCGGAGCTGCTCGATCGCGCGGTCGTCGGCCCGACCGAGCAATCTCGATGGCGGCGGGGCGGGGCCGGGGGATTCCTGGCGCTGCTGTGGTTGTTCTACACGGTCGGCCCGGTCAGCGAGCGCTGGGAACGCGGGGAGCAGGTGCGCGCGAGTTTCGCGGCGGCCGGCGTCGTCGGTCTCGCGGTGCTCATCATGGTGGTCACGGTGCGGTTTCACCGTTCCGAGGAGGAGGTGGCGTTCGCGGATCCGGCCCCGGACCGCCGGGTCTGGTGGGTGCTGGGCGCCATGGGCGTGCTGGTCTGCGCGGAGCTGGGGTTGCTGGGCGGGGCCGCGCTGCCGATGGCGATGTACGTCGCGATGATGGCCATGATCACGCTCCCGTTCCGGGAGGCCGGCTTCGTCGTCGTCTCGATCGCGGCGGCGCTGGTCATCGTGTCGGCGGTGAATCCCTCCTGGCAACTCGGCGGCACCTCGTTTCTGTTGGCATTCCTCATGATCGCGATCTGGTGCGGGCGCGAGATCGGCCGGCGCGGCAAGCGGCTGCGGCTCGTGGCCCAGCGGCAGGCGGCGGACCTGAAGATCGTCGAGGACCGCAACCGGGTCGCCCGCGACGTGCACGACATCCTCGGGCATTCGCTGACCGTCATCACCGTGAAAACCGAACTGGCGCAACGGCTCGTGGACCTCGACCCCGACCGGGCGAAAGCCGAGATGGCCGATGTGGAGCGACTGGCCCGCGAGGCGCTCGCCGGAGTGCGCGACACCGTCGGCGGCCTGCGCGAGACCACACTGCCCGGCGAACTGGCCACCGCCCGCACGGCACTGCGCGCCGCCGGAATAGACGCCGACCTGCCCGCCGCCTCCGACCTTCCGCCCGGGGACCACACGATCCTCGCCTGGGTGCTGCGCGAGGCGATCACGAACGTCGTCCGCCACAGCCACGCCCACCGCTGCACGGTGCGCGTAACCGCCACCACTATAGAAATCACCGACGACGGCACCGGAATGAACCCCGCCGCCGAATACGGCTCCGGCCTCGCGGGCCTACGCGAACGAGTCCGTGCCGCCGGCGGCACCCTCACCCTCTCGGTCCCACCCACCGGTGGCCTCACCCTCACCGCCACCTTCCCCGAAGCCCCCTGACCCGCCCGGCCCGTCTTCCGGCATGCCGGCCCGTTTTCCGGCATGCTTTTGGCCGGAATCCACCGGCTCGACGATGGATCCCGGCCAAAAGCATGCCGGGAAATGTGTGAGCGGGCTGCCGGGAAATGGTTGGGGGCGGGGCGGGTTATCGTCTTGGCGTGGGCGTATTCGGGACGTGGGGGTTCGGGCGGTGATCCGGCTGTTGCTGGCCGATGATCAGGCGCTGGTGCGGGGGGCGCTGGCGGCGCTGCTCGGGTTGGAGTCGGATCTCGAGGTGGTGGGGGAGGTCGGGCGGGGGGACGAGGTGCTGGCGGCGGTCGAGCGCACCACTCCCGATGTGGTGCTGCTGGATGTGGAAATGCCTGGGCTGGACGGGATCTCGGTGGCGGAGCGGTTGCATGCCGCCCATCCGGGGGTGCGGATTCTCATGGTGACGACGTTCGGCCGTCCCGGTTATCTGCGGCGGGCGATCGATGCGGGTGCGGACGGATTCATCGTCAAGGACACGCCCGCAAGGGAATTGGCCGATGCCGTGCGGCGCGTGCAGATGGGCCTGCGGGTGGTGGATCCGGCGCTGGCCACCGAAACCCTCACCGCCGGAACGTCTCCGCTCACGCCCCGCGAGCGCGAGGTGCTCGCCGCGGCCGCCGACGGAGCGACTGCGGGGGCCATCGCCGAGCGCCTCCACCTGTCCGAGGGCACGGTCCGCAACCACCTGTCCGCGGCTATCGGCAAGACCGGCACCCGCACCCGCGCCGAGGCGGTCCGCACCGCCGAGCGCCTCGGCTGGCTGTAAGGTCCGGACCTGGGGATATCGCCTGGAGGCGAGGGCGTATTTTCAGCACGGTGCATCTGACCCAGATCCGCCTGATCGTGTCCGATTTCGACCGCTGCCTCGCGTTCTACCGCGACGTCATCGGCCTGAAACCCCAGTTCGACGATCCGCAGCCGCCGTACGCGGCATTCAAGCCCGACCTCGGCAGCAGCCTGTCCCTGCACGCCCGCGACGATCTCGACGCCATGCTCGGCGGCGCGCTGCGCCCCGGCTCGGCCGATACCGCGCTGGTCTCCCTGCGCGTGGACGATCTCGACGCCTACCTCACCGAACTCACCGCCCGCGGCGCCGAAATCGCCGCCGGTCCGGTCGAATTCGGCGGCCGCGTCCGCTGCGCCTATCTGCGTGATCCCGAGGGCACGCTGCTCGAGATCCAGCAGTGGCTGGCCACCCGCTCCGGCGAGCCGGTGCCGCCCGCGAGCTGACCGGCGATCGGTCCGGCAGTCCTTCCGCGACTACGATCGGAGGGATGATCGCGATCGATACTCCCTACACGGGTCATGTCTCGCCGGGTTCGAACCCCCAGCAGCGCGATGTGCCGGGCGCGCGCATCGTCAAGATGTCGGTCGGCCCGATGGACAACAACACCTACCTGGTGCAGGACACCGCCTCCGGCGCGGCCCTGCTGATCGATGCGGCCAACGAACCCGACCGCCTCCTCGAACTGCTCGGCCAGGAAGCGCCGGACCGGGTGGGGCTGATCGTCACCACCCACCAGCATTTCGACCACTGGCAGGGCCTCGAGAAGGTCGTCGCCGAGACGAGCATCCCGACCGCCGCCCACGAACTGGACGCCGCCCCGCTGCCGGTCGCGCCGGACCGGCTGCTGCCCGAGGGCGATACGGTGCGCGTCGGCGATCTGGCCCTCGAGGCGATCCACCTGCGCGGCCACACCCCGGGCTCGGTCGCGCTGGCGCTGACCGACGGCGCCGGGCGCACGCACCTGTTCACCGGCGACTCGCTGTTCCCGGGCGGTGTCGGCCGGACCACATCGCCGGAGGACTTCGACTCCCTCTACGGCGACGTCACGAGCAAACTGTTCGATCGCTACGGCGACGACACGGCCGTCTACCCGGGCCACGGCGACGACACCACCCTCGGCGCCGAGCGCCCGCATCTCGCGGAGTGGCGACAGCGCGGTTGGTGAAAACCGGCTGGATGCAGACCGCGTCACACCGCAACCTCGGCGTGACCGAGCGCTGGCAGACTCATGGAATGCCCTCGGCCCCGACCCGTCCCGCGCCCACCCGTTCCGCCGCGCCCGCACCCCGTCGCCGCGGGTCCGCGGTGCTGCGCTGGGCGGGCCGGTTGATTGCCGGCACGGTGCTGATGGCGATCGTGGTGGTCGGCGGCACGGCCATCCGGGTGTGGCAGGTGGCGCGCATCGACGACTACTCCCGCGCCGACGCGATCGTCGTCCTGGGCGCCGCGCAGTACGACGGCACCCCGTCGTCGGTCTTCGAGGCGCGGCTGCAGCAGGCGCAGCACCTGTACGCCAGCGGCGTGGCGCCGCTGGTGATCACCGTCGGCGGAAAACGCAGCGGCGACAACTACACCGAGGCCGCCTCCGGCAAAACCTACCTGGCGAACAAGGGTGTGCCGGCGGACCGGATCCTCGCGGTGGAGACCGGTTCGGACACCGTGCAGAGCATCGAGGCCGTCGCGGCCGCCATGCACGACCGCGACCTGGGCTCGGCGGTCCTGGTCAGCGATCCGTGGCATTCCCTGCGCACCCGCACCATGGCCCGCGACGAGGGCCTGAAGGCGTGGACGGCGCCCACGCGCACCGGCCCGGCCGTCTACACCCGCGAATCGCAGTTCCACGGCATCGCCCGCGAGACGGCGGCCCTGCTCTGGTACCACCTCACCCATTACTCCGCCGACTTCAAATACACAGCGGAGCAATGAATCTCACGGGAGTAGCGCCATGAGCGACGCCTACGGTGATCAAGATCGGGAGCGGCTGGTCGCCGAGGTCCGGGATACCGCGGGGCTGCACTGGTCGCCCGCCCCCGCGCGCCGCACCGATTTCGCCCGCGACCGCGCCCGGGTGCTGCATTCGGCGGCGCTGCGGCGGCTCGCGGACAAGACGCAGGTGATGGGCCCGCGCGACGGCGACACCCCGCGCACGCGGCTCACCCATTCGCTCGAGGTCGCCCAGATCGGCCGCAGTATCGCCGAGGGTCTGGGCTGCGATCCGGACCTGGTGGATCTGGCCGGGCTGGCCCACGACATCGGTCATCCGCCCTACGGCCACAACGGCGAACGCGCCCTCGACGGATTCGCCGACGCCCACGGCGGATTCGAGGGGAACGCGCAGAATCTGCGCATCCTCACCCGCCTGGAGCCGAAGGTGTTCGCCGCGGGGAGCTTCGGCGGGGAGGAGAGCTACGGGCTCAACCTCACCCGCGCGGCGCTGGACGCGACGGTCAAATATCCCTGGGGCAGAACGGCTTCCGGCGGGAAGTTCGGTGCGTACGAGGTGGACCTGCGCCGTCTGGACTGGGTGCGCGAGGGCGCTCCGGAACGCCGCCAGTGCCTGGAGTCGCAGGTGATGGACTGGTCCGACGACGTCGCCTACTCCGTGCACGACGTCGAGGACGGGGTCATCGCGGGCCGCATCGACCTGCGTGCCCTGGCCGATCCGGCGGAGCAGCGGGCACTGGCCGAACTCGGCCGCGCGCAGCACCGCACGCTGACCCACGACGAGCTTACCGGCGCCGCCGAACGCCTGTCGGAACTCCCGGTGATCGCGGCCGCCGCGGAATACGACGGGACCCTGCGCGCGTCGGTCGCGCTGAAACGCCTGACCAGCGATCTGGTGGGCCGTTTCGCGACGGCCGCGGTGGAGGCCACGCGGGAGGCGTGGGGCGGACGCCGGCTGTCGCGCTACGCCGCCGATCTCGAGGTGCCTCGCGTCGTCGCCGCCGAGGTCGCGATGCTCAAGACCGTCGCGCTGCGGTACGTCATGTCCGATCCGGAACACAACAAGCGCCAGGCCGCCCAGCGCGAACGCCTCCTGCTGGTCGCCGATCACCTCCTCGCCACCGCTCCCCGCAGCCTCGACCCGGTCCTGCTGCCGTGGTGGGACGAGGCCCCCGACGACACGGCCCGGATCCGGGTGATCGTCGACCAGATCGCCTCGTTCACCGAGAGCCGCCTGGAACGGGTGGCCGCGGGCATTCCCTGAGCCTCCGGGTCGGAGACGCGCCCGGGGCGGCGCTAGACTCGGACACCGTGGCCGGAAGACTCCCTGATCGCGATATCGCGGCAATACGTGAACGCGTACGCATCGAGGACGTCGTCGGCGAATACGTCTCGCTCAAGCGGGCCGGCGCGGATTCCATGAAGGGGCTGTGCCCCTTCCACGACGAGAAGTCGCCGTCGTTCCACGTGCGGCCCAATCACGGTCTGTTCCACTGCTTCGGCTGCGGCGAGGGCGGCGACGTCTTCGCGTTCCTGCAGAAGATCGACCACATCGGATTCGTCGAGGCCGTCGAGCAGATGGCCGACCGGATCGGTTTCCAGATCAGCTACGAGGGTGGCGGGACCTCGGTGCAGCGCGACCGGGGCACGCGCTCCCGGCTGGTCGCCGCCAACGCCGCCGCGCACGAGTTCTATATGGCGCAGCTCAACGAGCCCGGGGCCGCGGCCGCCGTCAAATACCTCACCGACCGCAACTTCGACCGGAACGCGGCCAAGCACTTCGGCTGCGGTTTCGCTCCCGGCGGGTGGGACAGCCTCACGAAACACCTGCAGCGCAAGGGTTTCGACACCAAGGAGCTGGAGGCGGCGGGCCTGTCCAAGCCGGGCCGCCACGGGCACATCGACCGGTTCCATCGGCGGCTGCTGTGGCCCATCCGCAACCTCAGCGGCGAGGTGATCGGATTCGGCGCCCGCCGGCTCTACGACGACGACCAGATGACGGCCAAGTACATCAACACGCCGGAAACGGTGCTGTACAAGAAGTCTCAGGTCCTGTTCGGTCTCGACCTGGCCAAGCGGGAGATCGCCAAGAGCCATCAGGCCGTGGTGGTCGAGGGCTACACCGACGTGATGGCGATGCATCTGGCGGGTGTGAAGACCGCCGTCGCCTCCTGCGGTACGGCATTCGGCGAGGAGCATATGACGATGCTCCGGCGGCTGCTGATGGACGACAACTTCTGGCGCGGCGAGATCATCTACACCTTCGACGGCGACGCGGCCGGTCAGGCGGCGGCGCTGAAGGCGTTCTCCGGCGACCAGCGGCTGGCCGGGCAGACCTATATCGCGGTGGCGCCCGACGGTCAGGATCCGTGCGAGCTGCGCCAGAGTGCCGGCGACGGCGCGGTCCGCGATCTGGTCGCGCGGCGAGTTCCGTTGTTCGACTTCGTGATCCGCGGCATGGTCGAGAAGCACTACGACGACCCGATCACCAAGGATATGAGCGCCGACAAGCAGGCGCAGGCGCTGCGCGAGGCCGCGCCGGTGGTGGCCCAGATCAAGGACAACGCCAAGCGCCGCGCGTACGCGACCCGGCTCGCGGGGCTGATCGGCATGGACGAGCGGCTGGTGGAACGGCGGGTCGGCGACGAGGCGCGGAACCTGCACGGCCGCAACAGGACCGGCCGCAACGGTGCCCAGCCGGACCGGCGCGCCTCCGCCCCGGCACCGGACGGCGACGCCGGGGTGCCCGCGCAGATCACCGCGCCGCCGCGGCCGAACGATCCGGTCCTGCTGCCGCAGCGTCAGGCGCTGGCCGCCGCGCTGCAGTATCCGGCGCTGGCCGGGCCGGTCTTCGACGCGCTGGACATCGACGCGTTCACCCATCCCGCCTATGTCGCGGTGCGGACCGCGATCGCGGAGGCGGGCGGTACGGCCGCGGGACTCGGCGGCGCCGAATGGGTCGCCCGGGTCGCCGACCACACCGACGACCTAGGTCTACGCGCCCTGGTCTCCGAACTCGCCGCCGAACCGGTCCCGGCCAAATCCCTCGACGACTTGCCGCGCATCATCGCCGGACTGCTGGCAGGGGTCCAGGAGGCCTGGGTGGGTCGCCAAGTCGCCGAACTGAAGTCGAAGCTGCAACGCATCTCCGCGACCGAACAGGCCGACGCCTACATGTCCCTGTTCGGCGACGTCGTCGCCCTCGAGCAGTACCGCAAGAGCCTGCGCGACCAGGCCATGGGCTGAGCACCGAGACCGCCGTTCCGTCGTACCTGCTCAGCCGCGGATCTGGTCGTGGGGGATCAGGACGGTGGTGCGCTCGTCCAGGGGTTCCATCGGCTCCAGCTTGGGTTGCGTGCTGAGCTTGTCCGACAGCTTCTGGCGGCCGACCGTGACCAGTTTGCGGGTGACCGGGCTGGCGGTGATGGCGCGGGTGGTCTTGCTGATCTGCTCGTAACGGGCGCGCCCGGCCTTCGTCCCGAGCACGTATCCGGCTGCGAGGCCGATGATCAACCGCAGCATTCCTTGGGCTCCTCCCAGTCACTGTCCGCGCCGTACATCCTGCCCGACGCCCGCGTGCGCTGTCGATCCGGCCGCCGCATCCGGGCGTGCCGTCCGCACCACCATGGCTCCCAGCCACAAGCATGCCGGGAGATGTGTTAGCAGCTCACCGCGAGATGCGTTAGCGGCATGCCGGGAGATGTGTTAGCAGCTCGCCGGCAAATGTGTCGGGGGCGTGCTGGAACGGAATGTGTTCGCAGCATGCCGGAACGGGATGTGTGAGTAGCATGCCAGAAGGGTCCGACAGGTCGCACCGCAAGGCGCGGGCAAACCTCAGCCGAGGACGTCGAACACCTGCTCGGCGCGGTCGCGGGCGCGGTACATTTCCCACGCCGTGTCGGCGATCTCGTCCGGATTCAGCGTATGGCCCTCGGCGGCACCGTATTTCGCGGGATCGGCGGTGACGGCGGCGTAGATGTCGCCGCGCTCCACCAGGCCGCCGATGGTGAGCGTGCCCGCGTAGACGCCGCGGCCGGCGAGGTCGGCGTGCAGGGTGACCGCGTAGTTGCGCAGGGCGGCGGAGGCCAGGGCGAGCTGGCCGAGCATCGGCATCGGGCGGATGCTCGACAGCCCGCCCGCGATCAGCACTCCGCCCGTGCCGCGCTCGATCATGCCCGGCAGCACGGCCCGCGCGACCTGCACGGCGGGCCAGACCCAGTCGAAGGCGGCCCGCGCGGTCGCGATGTCGACCTCGGCGATCGGGACGATCGGCGCGCCCGGCGCACCGGGGCCGTAGTAGGCGAATTCGATAGCGCCGGCGCTATCGATCTCCGTCAGCACCTCGCCCAGACGGGCCTCGTCGGTGACATTGGCGACATAGCCGGTTGCCTCGATGCCCTCCGCGGCCAGTTCGGCCAGGTAGGCGGGATGGCGGTCCGCGCTGCGCGAGACGAACGCGATCCGGAATCCTTCGCGCCCGAAGCGACGCGCCATGGACAACCCGAGACCGGGGCCGATGCCGACGATTACGGCTGTGGGAGTGCTCATTTCGTCTTCCTTCCAGATATTGAGGGGTGCCTCAGTTTTCATCAGGCTAGCACTACACTGAGGGGGCCCTCAAGTTTTATCTGAGGGGTCCCTCGAGTTTTGTAGAATGAGGGCCGTGACCAAACCGATGCGCCGCGACGCCGCCCGCAACCGCGACCGGTTGCTGCGCGCGGCCGCGGACGTGTTCACCGAACAGGGCCTCGCGGGCTCGCTGGAGGAGGTCGCGCGGCGGGCGGGGGTCAGCATCGGCACCCTCTACAACCATTTCCCCACCCGCGACGCGCTCATCGACGCGCTGCTGCCCGCCCGCGTGTCGGCATTCGACGAGATCGCCGACCGCGCCGCCGCCGAACCGGATCCGTGGCTCGCGTTCACCGGATTCGCCGAGGCCATGCTCGATCTGCTCACCATCGATCGCGGCCTGCTCGAGGCATTCGTCGGCAACCATCCGACCGCGGTCCAGCTGGCGGAGGCGTGTGCGCGGGGGATGGGCCAGTTCTCGGCCGTCTTCGAGCGTGCGCGCCGCTCCGGCGCGATCCGGCCGGATGCCACCGATACCGCCGTGGTGAACCTGCTCTGGGCGCTGTCGCTGCTCGGGGAGAGTGCCGGCGAGTCGGCCTGGCGGGAATCGTTGCCGTTCGTGCTCGACGGCCTGCGCGCGGAGCGCGCGTGACAGCGCGGCCGAAGTGGCTGGGGCGCAGTGGTTTCCGGTGGATATCGGTATCGGTCGTGGTGTTGGTGGCGGCTGCGGTCCTGGTCCTCGTCCTGGTCCCCCGTAGCGAGAAGCCACCCTTCGATCCGGCGTCCGTCCCGGGAACTCAGGTCGTCTGGGTGACCGCCCCGGCGGGCGCCGACCACGGAACCCTGGAGCTGTGGCAGCGCCCGGACGGCGCGGACTGGGAGCGCACGCTCGCGGTCCCCGCATGGGTTGGCGCGGAAGGAATTTCGACGCGGGCGCGCGAGGGCGCGTCCTACACTCCGGAGGGCATCTTCCCCCTGTCCGAGGGCTTCGGCCGCCTGCCCGTCCCCGCGAATCTTCCTTATCTACAGGTCGATTCGTCGAACACCTGGTGGTGGGTCTCGGACCCGGGCAGCCCGCTCTACAACCAGAAGTACCGCTGCGCCGAGCCGACCTGCCCGTTCGACACCACAGCCGCGGAGAACCTGGCCCGCACCGCACCCCAATACGACTACGCCCTGGTCATCGACTACAACCGCACCCCGACCATCCCGGGAGACGGCTCCGCGTTCTTCCTCCACGTCTCCGCGAACGAACCAACAGCAGGCTGCGTAGCGGTAGACCCGAACACCATGCACACCCTCCTCACCACTCTCCACCCCGCCCGCCACCCGGTCATCGGCATGCACCCCACCTGACCGGGAAGTTCAGGTCCGCACGGGCAGGGTGAGCGGGCCGCGATGGCGGAACCCGGAACGCCACGGCAGGTCACCGGCGTCGCCCGCGATACGCAGCGCGGGCCATCGGGCATGGATCCGCGTGAGCACGGCCGCGGCGACCGGTCGCGCCACAGCGGTGCCGACGCAGGCGTGTACGCCGAAGCCGAGGCCCAACTGCGGGTTGGGATCGCGGCGCAGATCCAGTTCCTCCGGGTCGCGGAACGTCGCGGGATCGTGATTCGCGGAGGCCAGGCACAGCAGCACGGTCTGCCCGGCCGCGATCGTATGGTCGCCGATCTCGATGTCCGCTGTCGCGAAGCGCGGGCCGGCCAGGACCTGCGGCGACAGGTAACGCAGGAGCTCATCGACCGAGCGCTCGGGCGCAATCTCCAGCGCGGAGAGCCGATCCGGCCGGTCGGCCAGGGCCCACACCGCACCCGCGATCAGATCGACGAGCACCTCGTAGAACACGAACAACAAATAGAACAGCAGACTGGCCAGCTCATCGGAATCCACTGCGCCGCTTTCCTCCTGGGGCCGAACCAGCCGGCCGAGCACTGTGTCCGCGCCCCGGCCGCCGCGATCGATCGTGGCCGTGATGATCTGCCTCATGGTTGCCAGGGTGTCCCGCGCTCGTGGGGCGGCGCCGGGGCGCAGTGTCGACTCGGCCCAGCCCAGCAGCGCCGCGCCTTCGGCGGCCGGCAGCCCCAGCAGTTCGGTCACGATCGCCGCGGGGAGCGGTATCGCGATGCGCTCGACGAGATCGAATTCGCGCTCCCCCTCGACGGTCCGCAGTAGCGGATCCACCAGGGCCGAGGCACGTTCGGGCCACTCGGTCAGACGCCGGGCCTGTAGCTCGCCGACCAGAACCCGGCGCAGCCGCGCGTGCTCATCGGGCTCGGCGGCCTGGAACCGGTCCAGGGGTGCGGGGACCGAGAACCCGCGATAGTCACGGCCGTTCGCATGCCGCACGGCCGTCGACAGCCGGTCGTCGAGCAGTCCGGCCCGCACGTCGTCGTAACCGGTCAGCAGCCAGGCGGGCGGCCCGTCCGGGGTGCTGACGCGATGTACGCCCCCGGTGGCCCGCAACGACCGCAAGACCGGCCAGGGGTCGCGGGCGAAATCCGCGTCGAAGATATTCAGCACGGCGCCATCATCTCCCTTGCCGCCCAGTAATTCTCGCCGAGTACCCGCGGCGGGGATCAGAGGGCGTCCAAGAGCCAGCGGGGGCCGACCGTGCGTGCGCCGAGGGCCTCTACCCGTTGTCGGAGGCCGCGGTCTGCTGTCACGACCGTGACTTGCCGGGCGTGGGCGGATGCCACGACGTCGACGATCGTGTCGTCGCCGGATCCTTCCGCGAGCACCACCCGCATCCTCCCGGCCGGCACGGCTCCGGGATCGACGGCGCGCTTGGCCGCCCCTTCCAGCACGACGACGACTTCGGCCGTGAGCACATCGGGCGCCGCCTCGAGCGCGTCCAGCAACCGCCGGGCGGCCCCGGCTCGATCGCGCCACCAGCCGTCGGGCCTGGACCCGACGACATTCGCGGCATCCACCACGACCATCTCGTCCACCACGCCGACCCTCCTTCCTGTCGCCATTCTGCCGGTACGCTGCGTGGGCGGAGGGTTCTTCGCCGACCGATGGGGGAGATGTCGCCGAAGGAGAGGATGTCGGGTGCGGCAGGGGCGAATTCTGGCCGGTCCCGCGGCCATGCTGTGGGTACTGGTCTGCGGGGCGGCCGCGGTGCTGTTCGTGGCGGGGGTCGCGTGGGCCGGATTGTGGCTCGGGCGGCGGATATTCGGCGACGGCGTCGGGGCGACGCTGATGCTGCCGGTGTCCCTGGTGGTCGCGATGCTGCTGTGGACCCAGGTGGTGCTGGGCCTGATCTGGCGTGTTCGGCGGGCGGCGCTGCGGCGCTCGGGGTCGGTGACGACCGGAACGGTGGCCGAGTCGAGCTACCGGCGGCTGAACCGGGTCAACGGCTTCGACCAGCATCGGGTGCGGATCGAGGTGACGTTCGTCCATCCGGCGACCGGCGTGGACGTCCGGCAGCACAAGGACTACGTGTACTCGGAATTCTTCCGGGCGCGGGCGACGGAATTGCGGGACCGCATCCCGGCGGGGACGACCGTGCCGATGCTGGTCCACGGGCATTCCGCGGCCTTCGATATCCCGGAGCGGCCGGCCTGGGCGGATATCTGGTGATCACCGGGACAGGGCGTCTCGCGTAGGATATCGGCTGCCCGCAGGGAAGTCCGGTGCGAATCCGGCGCTGTCCCGCAACTGTGAGGCTTATTCGTGAGCCGAAGCCAGATACCTGAGGGTGCAGGACTGGAACGGTCACGATCACGTGGAAATGGTCGATGCGCCGAGTGGACCGGCACATGGCGGTTCGTTTGTGCATGTCTTCGTCGCGTGGGGTGCCAGACGCGATGGGAGTCGAATATGCGGGCGCTGAGTCGCCGGGGATTTCTGGCGGGTGGCGTCGCCGCCGCGGGAGCGCTGGCCGTGGGCTGCGGTGGGCGGTTCGCGGGTGATGTCGATACCTTCACCGCGGCATTTCAGGGTTCCGGCGCGGGCGAGGGCATCGATCCGGGCGTGAATACCTTGTTCATCGACGAGGCCCGGATGAAGGCGGTCTACGACGGTCTGTTCGAGATCGACGGCGCGATGCGGCCGATCCCGCGGCTGGCCGCGTCCGGCGAGCCGAATGCCGACGGCACGCGCTGGCGCATCGTGTTGCGGGACGCGCGCTGGCACGACGGGAAGAAGGTCACCTCCCGGGACGTGCTGTACACGCTGTCGCGGGTGCTCGGCCCGCCGCAGCGGCGGCCGTTCATCGCCGCAGCCACGCTCGACCAGGTCGATCTGTCGCAGTCGCGGGCCGTCGACGATCTCACCGTCGAGATCGCGCTGCGGACGCCGGGCTTCGAATTCCTCCAAGCCCTGTCGGCCTACGGGACCAAGATCGTCCAGGACGGCGCCACGGACTTCTCCCGGCCGGTGGGCACCGGGCCGTTCGTCTTCGAATCATTCGATGCCGGAAGGGAATTCAGCGCGACGGCCTACGACCACTATTGGGACGGCGCGCCCTCGGTGCGCCGCCTGCGGATCGTCAGCGCGGAGCCGGACGCCCGGCTGGCGGCGGTGCAGAGCGGGCAGATCGACTTCGCGGACAACCTGACCCCGTCCGCGGCGCGGACATTGCAAGGGCGGCAGGGTGTTTCGCTCGAGTCGACGCCGAACAGCGGAATCTACTTCTTCGCCATGAAGACCGACCGCCCGCCGTTCGACAACCCGGACGTGCGGCGCGCGGTGATGCGCATGGTCGACCGCGCCGAATTGGTGAAGGTGGCGCTCGAGGGGCAGGGCGACGTCGGCAACGACGTCTTCGGCAAGGGCTACCAGTACTACGCCGACCTGCCGCAGCACGACTACAACCCCGACGAGGCGGGGCGGCTGCTGCGCAAGGCGGGCGTCCGGGATCTGTCGTTCGACCTGTTCACCGCCCCGGTCGCCCACGGATTCGTCGAGGCGGCACGGCTTTTCGCGGAGCAGGCGGCGCGGTGCGGGGTCCGGGTGAACGTGGTACTCGGCTCCAAGGACAGCTACTACACGGACGCGCTGAACACCGGCCCGCTCACGATGGGCCAGTCGGGGCCGCTGTCGATCCCCAGCCACTTCGCGTCCCGTCTGCTGACCGGCTCACCGCAGAACCGCACGAAGTGGTCCGATCCGGAATTCGACGCGCTGTACGCCAAGGCACAGGCGACCCCGACGGAAACGGGCCGCGCGGCCGTCTACCGCATGATGCACGAAATACTGTACGACAGAGGAGGATTCGTGTTCTTCGGCAATACGCACTGGAACTCCGCGACGGGAGCGAAGTTCCGCGACACCCCGGCGGCCGTGCCCAATTCGCACGACTGGGCGCGATTCGACAAGGTCGTGGCCGGATGACGGCCGCGCTGGACGCGGAGCGGGCGCGGTACTGGATCGACCGCTGGGACCGACAGCAGGAGTACTACATGCCCGACCGCGAGCAGCGGTTCGAGGTGATCGGCGACATCGTGGCGGAACTGGCGGGCCGCGACGATCCGCTGATCGTCGACCTGGGCGTCGGTCCCGGCACGCTGTCCGCACGGCTGCTGCGGCGGTTCCCGGAGGCGAGCATCGTCGGGGTCGACGCCGATCCGCTGCTGCTCGGACTGGCCGATCTCGCGCTGGGGTCGGACCGGTTCCGGACCGTCTTCGCCGATCTGCGGGTGGACGGCTGGCTGGACGAACTCGGGCTGGAACGCGCGCCGGACGCGTTCGTCAGCACCACCGCGCTGCACTGGATGAACCGGAAGCCGTTGCGCGCCTTGATCGGAGTGTGCGCCGACGTGCTGCGGCCGGGCGGCCTGTTCATCGACGGCGATCACCTCTACGAAGGACCGGTCGGCCCGCGCCTCGACGAGCTGGCGAAGGCACTGACCACCCGCCGGGCGCAGCGCCGGGGGGCACAGGAACTGGAGGACTGGGCGGCCTGGTGGGCGGCCGTGGAACAGGCGCCGGAACTCGCCGACCTGGTCCGGCGCCGCGACGGCGGTTTCGAGCACACGGTCCGGGACCGGCCCACCGTGCACGACTACGTCGCCTTCGCCCGCGCGGCCGGATTCTCCGAGGCCGGTCCGGTCTGGCAGTACGGCGACGACCGCATCGTGGTCGGGATCCGGTAGCGGTTCGTGGGCACGCCGTTCGCTCGATTCCTGGTGCGCCGCACGGGAATCGGTGTGGGGCAGCTGCTGGTCCTCGCGGTGCTGGTGTTCGTGCTGTCGCTGCTGCTGCCGGGCGACGCCGCCGATGTTCAGAACAACGATGTCCTCGGCGCCGATCAACGGGCGGCCGCACGGCATCTGATCGGGCTGGATGTCGCTCCGACGCAACGGTTTCTGGCGTGGCTCGGGCACGCGGTGACGGGTGATTTCGGCGTGTCCTACGCCAGCGGCGAGCGCGTCGGCGGCCTGATCGCGGGCCCGTTCCTGACGACGGGACTGATGGCGGTCCTGGCGCTGGCGCTGCTGCTGCCCACGGCCGTGACCGCCGGATTCGCGGCGGGACTGCGGCCCGGATCGGTGCGCGACCGCGTCATCACCTCCGTGAGTATCGGATTCGACTCGATCCCGGACTTCGTGCTCGCGGTGCTGCTGGTGACCTATGTGGCGCTCGAAATGAACCTGCTGCCCGCGACATTCCTGGGCACCGAACCGGATACGGTGCTCAGCCGGCCCGAATACCTTGTCCTGCCGCTGATCGTGATGGTCGCCCGGGTCGCCGCGCCGCTCGTGCGCCTGGTGCGCGCCGGGGTCGTCGACGTCATGGCGCAGCCCTATATCGCGCAGGCGCGACGCCTCGGTGTCCGGCGGAGATCGCTGCTGGCGCGTCATGTCGCGCCCAATGCGCTCGGCCCCGCTTTACAGGAATTGGGGCGGACCGGTGACGGGCTGCTGTCGGGGGTGTTGATCGTGGAGGCCGTCTTCGTCATGCCGGGGATCGCGTCCGAGCTGATCGGGGCGATCGGCAATCGCGACGATCCGGTGATCCTGGCGATCGTCGCGATCACCGGGGTGCTCGCGATCGCGATCAATCTGGTGATCGATCTCGTCGGGCAGCGGATGGTTCCGTGGTCCGCGGCGGGGCTACCGCGATGAGCGGACGGCGGTGGGTGTATCTGACGCTGGTGGCGGTACCGCTGATCGTCGCGGTCGCGGGGCCGTACGTCGCCCGGTCGGCGCCCGCGGACAGGCAGGCGCCGTTCGGGCCGTCGGAGTGGTCGCCGTTCGGCACCGACCGGCTGGGCCGGGACGTGCTCGCCGCCGCGCTGACCGGCGGGCGCACCTTCCTCGTTGTCGCCGCGGTCACGGTGCTGGGCGCGTACGCCGTGGGATTCGTGATCGGGGTGGCCGCCGCCGCGGCGCCGCGGGCATGGCTCGACGACCTGCTCATGCGGCCGATGGATGTGCTGCTGTGCCTGCCGTCGTTGCTGATCATCATGGTGGCCGCGCTGCGCACGCGCGGGTCCGCGGTGGCGATCGCGTGTGCGATCGGCATCGCGCTGATCGCGCCGATCTCGCGGTTCGTGCGGATGGCGGCGCGCGCGGTCGTGCACGGTCCGGTGATGGATGCGCTGCGTATGCAGGGGGAGAGCCGCGCCTACCGGTACGGGTCCTATGCCGCCCGCGAGATGATGCGGCCGATCGCCGCGGATGTCGGCGTTCGCTTCACCGCCGCCGTCTATTTCCTCGCCTCCGCCAATTTCCTCGGGCTCGGCTTCGACACGACGTCGACGGACTGGGCGGTGTCGGTGGCCGCGAACAAGGACGCCCTCACCCTTGCGCCGTGGGCGGTCGCGCTCCCCGCCGGGCTGATCGTGCTGCTGGTGATCGGCATCAACCTGCTGTGCGACGATCTGCTCGCCGACCCGCAGACGGTCGCGCTTCGAGCGAGTGCCGCATGAATGATGGTGCGACGCCGCTGATTTCGGTGCGCGGGTTGAGCGTCCGCGCCGGTGCGTCCGTCCTCGTCGAGGACATCGCCTTCGACGTCGAGCCGGGTCGTATCCTCACCCTCTTCGGCCCGTCCGGGGCGGGCAAGACGACGATCGCGGCCGCCGTCGCCGGAATCGACCGCCCCGGACGCACCGTCACCGGCGATATCCGCGTCCCCGCCGCCCTCCGCATCGGCTACCTCCCACAGCACGCCGGATCCACGCTGAATCCCGCTCGCCGTCTCGGTGCCGCCCTGGGCGAATTGGCCGGTCTCCACCTGGGCAAGGTGACGCCCGAGGGTGAAGGCCGAGCGGGTGGACGACACGGGGTCGATGGACGAAAACGGACTGGTGACGGCCGCATTCGAGGCGGAGTGCGGGAGCCGATCCGCGTCCGAGTCGGCGGACGTGGGGTGATGCCCGGCTCGCGGGCGCGAGACCGGCGTGCGCTGGTTGCTCGGGCGTTGGCGGATTCGGCGTTCGATCTCGATGACGAGGCCCTCGACCGCCTGCTGCGGCGGTTTCCCCACGAGTTCTCGGGTGGGGAGCGGGCGCGGCTCGCGCTGGCGCAGGTGCTGGTCTGCGCGCCCGATGTGCTGGTGGTGGACGAGCCGACCGTCGGCCTGGATTCGATCGCGCGGGCGACGCTGCTGGACAGCCTGGACGGATTGCGGTGTGCCGGAAGGGCGGTCGTCCTGGTAACCCACGACGCGTTCGCGGTGCGGCAGGTGAGCGACCGGATCCTGGTCGTGCGTGCGGGGCGCGTGGTGGACACCCCGGAGGCGCTGCCGGTCACCGACGAGCCGACGCCGCGCTCGTCGCCGCCGGACCGCGACACCGTGCTGCGCCTGCGCGCGATCTCGGTGCGGGCGCGGGGTGCGCGGATCGTGACCGGCGTCGACCTGGACCTCCGGCGCGGCGAGGCCCTCGGCATGATCGGCGTCTCCGGCGCGGGCAAGTCGACCATCGCCCGCTGTATCTCCGGCCTGATCGCGCCCGCGGCGGGGGAGATCCTGCTCGACGGCGAGCCGATACCGTTGCTGCGCAAGCGATCCCGCACGCAGATCGCGGCAATCCAGTACGTCTGGCAGGAGTCGGCGGCCTCGTTCGACCCGCGCCGCACGGTCGCCGACCAGGTCGCAGCGACCGGCGTCCGGCTGTGTGGAATGGGCCGCGCGGCCGCGCGCACCGCCGCCCTCGATCTGCTCGCCGACCTCGGTATCGCCCCCGACGAGGCCCGGCGTCACCCCGCCGGTCTGTCCGGCGGCCAGCTACAGCGCGCTGCGCTCGCCCGCGCCCTGCTGGCCCGCCCCCGCATCCTCGTCTGCGACGAGATCACCACCGCCCTGGACCGCCCCCTCGCCCAGCGCATCCTCGACCACGTGGACGCCTACCGCCGCGAGACCGGCGCCACGATCCTGTCCATCAGCCACGACCTGCGCACCCAGCTCAGCCGGGCCGACCGGCTGGTCATCGTCGACCACGGCCGCATCGTGGAAACAGGCTCCCCGCAACAACTACTCACCCACCCGGCAACAACGATTCTGGGCCGGCTGCTCGCCGCGGAAGCCCTCGATCAAGGGGTCCGCTCGCCGAGCCGGTCGCTGCCGGCCGACCGCGCGGCGGTCGGCCCGGCGACGCCCGAACTTTAACTGGCCTTGTTGTAGGCCTCGACCACCTCGGACTGAATCCGGCCCCGCTGGGACACGGAGTAGCCGTTCTTACGCGCCCACTCCCGGATCGCCGCCGTCTGCTCCCGTCCGGCCGCCGTGCGGGAAGGAGCCTTGTCCTTCGCCCGCGCGGTGCGGCCGACCTTGCGCGCATGAGGAGTCCACTGCTCGAAGACGCCCCGCAGCTTGCCGGCGTTCAGCACCGACAGGTCGATCTCGTATTCGGACCCGTCGACAGCAAACCGCACCGTCTCCTCGGCCTCGGACTTGCCGTCGTAGTCGTCCACCAGCTCGACGATGACCTTGCGCGCCATTCACATTCCCTTCATCGCTGCCGAATAAACCGGAGGCGCAAGCTTATCCCACCCGGCAGGGCGTCGCTCACCGCGCTGGGCTGGCGTGAGCTGCGAGGATCCGTGAATAGCCGCGCCGCCGCGACACCGGCCGGTTCGGCATGGCCGCCGCCGGTGTCCTCGGGCCCGGCGGGCAGGAGAATCGACCATATTGTTATCGGAAGCGCAATTCAGCGAACATCGGGGTTCCGGCGCCGAATTTCCAATCGATCGGACGGCATATTGTCTCCGGCCGGTATCGGAGGGATCATCGCAGACACGAGCGCTCCGCCGGTCAGCTGCCGCCGAGCGCCTCAGCACGCACGAATTCGATCAGGCTCGGATTCCGCACCGCGGTGCCGACGCCGACCGTCGTTCCCACGAACCGATCGTCACTCACCTGACGCAGCATGCAGTCCGCCAGATCGATGCGCGCGGTGTACCGGCGGTCGACGTGCCTCTCGGCCATCGTGTACTCGGTGACCTCGGGCAGGTCGTAGAGCCCGCCCGGCCGCATCGCCGTCCAGTCCAGGCCGCTGGCCGCGAGCAACTCCTCCATCCGCCGCATATCGGCGTAGAGCGTCTTTCCCACGAACCGCACGAGCACCGGCACGAATATCCGATTGAACAGGAATCCGGCCTCCGAATAGGGCTTCGGATCGAGCGCCGCCGAGGAGACGACCACGATGCGCCGGATACCGTGCCGCCGCATGGCGGCGATCATATTCTCCGCTCCCACGGAGTAGGTGCTGATCTCTTGCCTGCCCCCGCCGGGCACCCCGAGCGCGGACACCACCGCATCACCACCAGCGACCGCGTCATACACCGAATCCCTCTGGTGCACATCACCTTCGACGACGGTGAGCCGTTCGTGCGCGAGGGGAAACCCCGCGGGTTGTCGCGTGACGGCCACGACATCGTGCCCCGCATCCAGGGCCAGCCGCGTGAGCACTCTGCCGGTCCGCCCGTTCGCTCCGAAAACAATGAGACGCATGGGATTCCTCCGTGACATCCGTTTCGTGTGGATTCCCATACAGACGCCGGCCGGCCGACTCCCGTGACAGCGAGTGAGCCGGATCACGCGCCGGCCACCCACGAACCGATAGCGCACGATTCGTTGCTTGCGATTCGGATCGATCGACTCGTCCGGGAGCGGTCCCGGACGGAATCATGCAGAATCGAAGGTGGGGTAGATCACGGTGCCGCACGGTCGACCGACGGTGCGGCGGAGCCACCGAACGTTGTGGGGGAAGCTATCGACGCGACAGTGGTATTGGCTCGGCGGCTGCTCTGGAACCGGCCGCAGCGGGGCCGGCAGCGGCAGCAACCGGTGGTGGTCCTGCTCGGATCCGTAGGCACCGGAAAGAGTTCCGCGCTGACAGCCATTTCGAGGGATTGTGGCGGCGGAATCGTCCACGCGCGGTTCGACTTCCGGCGGCCCGAGCCGGTCACCACCGTAGAAGTCCTGGCGCACTTGGCGTTCGACCTGTCGCGCAAGTGGCCCGCCCGGCGCCCAGCCCGATTCCTGCGCTTCACGCTCGGCCTGATCGCCGTGCTCACCCCGCTGGACACCCTCAGCTGGGAGAATGCCCGAACCACGCTGCAGGAGGCGATCGACCGCGTATTCCCGGGCCGTCGTGAGCTCGAACCGCGGGTTCGCATGCTGACCGAGGCGGCGGTGCAGGCCCAGATCCTGACGCCGATCCTGGCTCAGGCGATCAACCTGACGCTGCCACCGCTGGTCCGGGCCATCGAGCGGCGGCCGCTGCGCCGCGCCGGGAACTGGTTCACCGATATGCCCCAGGCCGAGGACGCGGCGTCGGCGCTGGACGCGCTGGTGATGCTGAACGTGGAGGCCCGCGCCCATCCCGCGGATATGACCGCCTGGCTGACCGCCGCGTTCCTCGCCGACGTCCGGGAGAGCCATCTGCGCATGTCCGCGCCGGACGTGTACTCGTCGTGCCACTGCGACAACCCCGGCGGCACAAAGCATCTGCACAACTGGGTCCTGCTGCTGGACGATCTCCACCACCCCGGTGGCGGCGAATTCGTCTCGGATCTGCTGACCGCGCGGGAACGTCATCTGCGCCAGCATCCGGGCGATCACGACGCGCTCGTGGTGATCGCGTCGAGCGGCCGATGGAACCCGGACTGGGAGACCACCTGGCTGCCGCCGTGGAGGTCGAGCGAGGGTCGGCCGGACCGGGTGTATCCGGTACCGCGGTGCCACAATGCCGAGTACGGGCACTGGGCCGAAACGGTGGACGCCACCCGCCGACGCCACCCGTACTACCCGGTGCTGCTGGAACCGCTCGACTTCGCCGCGACCGCCAGGATCGTCACCCCCAGCCACGACGTACTCGGAACGGACGACGAGGAGAATCGCATCCGGTGGGCGCTGGTCCATCGGGCCACCGGCGGGCTTCCGGACCGCGTGCACACGCTCGCCGGGCTGTTACACGGCCGAGAGGTGCGACAGGGCAGCCGCGACGCGCTGCATCCCTCCAGTCTGGGAATCGATTCGGAGACGTGGACCTCCCGCGTCGAGGACCTGCGCCTCACCGAGCACCTGACGGATATCGGCGTCGACGACGTGGTGTCGGCCGCCCCGTTCGCGACCGCGCCGTGGCTGGTGCACGCCGACTCCGCCAACCTGGCCGCCCAGACGCACGTCGGGCAGATCCTGACCGAGCTGCGGGCGGCCCTGTGGGTCGTCGCGCCCGACGAGGGCGGCGGCACGTCGGAACCCGCCGAGTTGCAGCCGTGGATCGCGCGCACCCTGCTCGCCGCGCTCACGGAACGTGCGACGGCGGAGGACGGGCCGTCGTACAAGGAGCAGTTCGAGACCCTGCTGTACGACCCTGCCACCCAGGCCGATCCGGTGCGCACCGCGTACTGCCGGCTCGCCCTCGGCAAGTTCGCCGATGTCGTCGGGTACTTCGAGGCGAGCTTCCAGGATCTGCCGCACCGGCGCTGGATCGATCAGCTGGAGCTGGTGACCAGCGCGCCCGACGACAAGCCGCTCGACCGGGACTGCGACGAGATCTACGACGAGCTGGTCGCCGAGGATGTGGGCATCACGGGCGAGCATCGAACGCCGGTGCGCAACACCGTCGCTCGGCTCGTCGCGGCGCGATGGCTGATCGCCAATCCGTTCACCGCGCCCACGCCCACATTGCGCGACATCGTCGTGAACTCCTACGCGGGGCTGGTCCGCGAGTCGCACCGGTCCGATGTCGCGGCGCTGATGGCCGCTGCCGAACGCGCCGGGAAGATGTTCTGACTCCGACGAAATGGATGCCGTCATGCGCTGGAACCGTCACCGACTCGTCCCGAATTTTCTGCGTCGGTTTCCCGGCGGACAGAAACCCCAGAGCGCGGTAGTGCATGCGCCGTGGTGGCGGCGTCACCTCAGGATTACCACCGCGCTGGCAGCTGTGATCCTGATCGTCGCCGGCGTGGTGATCTGGAAAGTGGTGTCGCGCCCGGATTGTGGGCCCGGATTGGAAAGCGTCGGAGATCCGGCGGTGTGCGTCGGGTTGAACCTGGAATCCACCACCCTGCGCGACGGCGATCCCCTGACGGATCTGGAACAGCAGGTGGCCAAGCTGAATGCCGCGGTCACCGGACCGGAATTCGTCACGATCGTCCTGCTGGACGACCTCACGCCGAATCCGGAGAACGACAGCCTCGCGTTCAAGAACGTGCGGCACGAGGTCCAAGGCGCGCTTACTGCGGCGTGGCGGGCGAACCACCAATCGGTGGCCGGAGGTCCGACCCCGCCGGTCAAACTCCTGCTCGCCAGTTTCGGCAGCAACGGGCAGTACGAATCGACAGCCGTGCGGGCTATCGTCGACGCGCGGGACGATCAGCACATCGTCGCGGTCACCGGATTCGGGCAGAGCCTGGTCACCACACGGAAGGCGGCCAGCGATCTCTCCCGCGAGCACATCGCCAGCATCGCGGCGTCCACCAGCGGTGACGATATGAACCTCGAGCCGGGCACCAACGAATACATCGATCGATTCTTCCGGATCACCCCGACCAACACGGATGCCGCCAAGGCCGCGGTCGACTATCTGTCGAAGCGGAATTATCCCGATGCCATGCTGGTGAAGGACGCCAACGAGGACGACCTCTACGCGTCGACGCTCGGTCCGGCCTTCGCGACCGCATTCAAGGATCGCTACGGCGGGGAGCCCGACACGAAGATCTACAAGTCGCCGGACGTCCCGCTCAACGACATCAGCCGCGCGACCTACATGACGAAGAGATTCGCCGAGATGCGGGACGTGATCTGCTGGAAAAAACCTCCCGTGATCTATTTCGCCGGGCGCGGCACGGACCTCGGATTCTTCCTCACCGTCCTGGCGGAGGGCGGAGCGTGCGGTCTGGACACGGTGGACGTCATGAGCAGCGACGACGCCAACAACCTGCTCGGCCAGAAGCTGCCGGATTTCACCTCGCTGCACGTCAACGTCTTCTATACGGCGGTAGCGACGGGTGGTGAGTGGAATGCCGCCACCCCCGGTCAGGCCGACAACGCCCACAACTACGACGCATTCCTCGCCGAGTTCACCGGTCAGCACTTCGGCGTCCCCGCGGACCTCGCCGACGGCTACGTCATGATGGCCTACGACGCCGTACTCACGGCCGCCACCGCGGCCCGCACCAACCCCGCCCCGGTCGACAACCCGAAGACGGTAGCCGACGCCATCAGCGAATTCGACTGCCAGACCCCCGTTCCCGGCGTCACCGGCCAAATCGCCTTCACCCAGGCCAGCCACGGCAACCCGATAGCCAAAGCCATGCCGATAGTCCAGATCATGCCCGACGGCACCCCCCACGTCGAAGCCCTCACCTGGACCACAGGCCAGCCCTTCGGCCCGGGGTCGTGCGGTTGAGGGGTTCAGAATGCAAACTCCGGGTTTCCGAGTGAGAAACCAACCCCCGAGCGCCGATGCGACCGTGCAAATGCACGTTCGATGGAAATTTTGTTTGCTCTCTTGCGGTGTATAGGACCCTTTCCACATGAAAAAGCCTGATTCTTACGCGGAGTCGGCACAAACTCCATATTTGCTCGAGGTTTCACCATGAGATACGGCTGAGCAAGGCTTATATTCGAAGGGCGATTTCATCGACGCAAGGGAGGGCGTCGTGTCAGGTGGGGTGCAAGTCGATCCAGCGCGATTACGGGAGGCGGCCGCCTACATCGGCGGTAAGGCGCGCTATCTCGGAGAGAAAATCGCCGAACTCGACCGCACGGTCGGCCGCGAACTGCTCGCCGACGGCTGGCAAGGGAGGTCGGCATCGGCGTACGACGAATCGTGGCTGGAGTGGAAAGCCGGCGCGGACGCCATCGTCGAGGCGTTGGAGCAGTCGGCGTCGGATCTGGCGGCTACCGCGACGCTGTACGAGGCGCAGGACGAACGCAACAGCGACTCGATCGCGCAGGCCGGGGGTGAGCAGCGGACATGACGGCCGACGATCAGTTCCGAGTCGATCTGCAGCAGCTCGATGACGCGATCGTGAAGATGTCGGGCTTCGGCGCCGAGGTCGATGCCATTCTCGACGATGTCGATCGGCATATCGCCGATCTGCATCTCTCCTGGGACAGCCGAGCGGCCGAGACGCAGCGTGCCGCGCACACGAAATGGTTGGCCGGGGCGGCGGAAATGCGGGAGAACCTGGGCGAGCTGCGCGACGTTGCCCGCGTTGCCCATGAGAACTATTCCGGCGCCGCCGGCACCAACCACGGAATGTGGCCGACATAATGGCCCCGCCGACCTTCCCGATCATCGTCTGCCGCCCGACCGACTACCACTCGGCAGGCGAATCCTTCGGAGGCGTCCGGGACGGCGCCGACGAGGTCCACGGTGCCCTGGTCCGGACGCTGCAGGGGTATTCGGGAATGGCGGGCAGTGACTCGGCGGGGACCTCTTGGGCGGCGACCTACGACGACTCGGTCGACGCCGCACTGCAGGCATCATCGAAACTGATAACCCAGTCCGCCCGTATCCGCGACCTTCTCGCGGCCGGTGCCTACAATCACGTCTCCGGCGACGCCGCGGCGAATCCGTCCGGGACGACACCACCGGATCCGCCGATTCTCGGAGTGGAACCGTGTCCGGCGCTGTCGGTGCCGTCGGCTTCCGGGGCCGGGACCGCGGAGCCGTTCGGATGGTCGTTGATCAACGCCGTAGCCGGGCTCGCCTGGCCGAATGGACATCAGGACCAGCTCCGCGCCGCCCGCGACGTCTGGTACGCCGCGGCGGACGCACTCGGGACGGCGACCACACCGATAACCACTGCGGTCTCGCTATTGGAGAATCAGCAGTCGCCGGAGATTCCCACAGCGATCGCGACCTGCAGTCAGTCCACTGCCGACTACATGGATCTGCAGGCAGGATTCCGCGAACTCGGTGACGCGTGTGGCGATTACGCACAGCAACTCGATGACGCCCACTCCGAGATTCTCGACGAGCTGGGCAAGATGCTCGCCGAGACCGCGGCGTGGGAAGTCGGCATGGCGGTCCTGATCCCGTTTACCGGTGCGCTCTCCGAACTCCTCGGCAACGGTGCCGCGGTGGCTCGGATAGCGGTGTACGCCGCTCGGATCGGCCGCGTTATCGAGCGGCTCGCCGGCGCCGCGGCGACGATCGCTGCCAGGGTGGCGGCGAGTGTGCCGGTTCGGTTGCGGGCGATGGCGTCGAAGATCGGACAGTGGCTGGAGAAAGCCAAGACCAAGCTGTGGAAATCCGGTGACGGCAGCCCACCACCGGTGCCGACTCCGAAACCACCGGCCACGAAACCGACGGTGAACGACTCCAAACTGCAGAATATCCTCAACGACCTGTACAAGGGCGCGGGCAATCCGGATCGCGTCGGTGACGGCACTACGGCTGACGCGATTCGTAACGAGTACGCGAATCTTGTTCCCACAGAAGGAAAATGGCATCTTACGAAGGGTGTGGAGTCGCAGCGGGCGCTGGCGAACTGGCTGATGAACAGGGCCAATAACGACCCCGCCGATCGGGCGGTTGCGATCAAGGAGTTACAGAATCTGATGGATGCCTTGGCGGGAAAATAGGATCCGTAGAGAGAAGGGCACGGTGACGATATGAACGATCGAACCGATCAAGAGATCCTGGACATGCTGTATGCCTGGACGAAGAGCCTCGTGCCCGAACTGTCGGCGTTCATCGAACGGCTCGCCGAGCTCGAGCCCGAGATCGGGCCGATCATCGCCGAACATATTCGCGACAACAATGAAATGCTGCCCACGGTTCTCATGGGCGACATCGCGCGTTGGGTTGTCGGAGTCGCACACGAGAGTGACAACCCGCGATTACGTTTGGCGCCATTTTTCGCCGAACTCGAGGACGGCTGGGGCGACGGACAGAACGCGGTGTCGGACCTGATAGCCGTGGCGTTCGTGGAGAATATCTTCGATGAACCCGAGGTCGTAAACCTGCTGGGCCCCGAACTGTTTCGCTACTATCGAATTTACACCGGTCAGGAGAAGGTGCGGCGCGACGAGGTGCGGCCGATGCCCGAAGTCGTCAAGAAGGTCCTCAAGAAATTGGGGCGCCGGTGACAGACACAGCCGCCTGGGAACAGCAGATCCAACGCATTCTCGCCGACGTCCGCCGCAACGGCACCCGACTGACTCGCGCTCTCGAGAAGGTTCGTGGTCGCGCCGAAACCCGCGGTGTCACTGTCGAAGTCGATGCCCACGGCGACATCACCACCCTGCAGATTGCTCGCGGCGCCATGCGCTGGAACAACACCCAGCTCGAGAGCACGCTGCTCGACTGTTACCGCCGAGCCCGTGCCGACGTGAAAGCCGAAGTACAGGAAATCGCGCGTAAGGCCGATCCGCGACTACGGCAGCCGATACACGAGCTGCTGGCCGATACGCCGTCGGTCTCCGACACGCGCCGCCCCCGAACAGAAGAAGAGATTCAAGCGGCGGACGATGCTTACTTCGAACGCATGAACCGTAGAGGCTGGCGCCGGTAGATGCGGAACGGCATTGAATCGGCCCCAGACCGTGCAAGGTGAACCGCTGGTCAGGGGCCGTTTTATGCTCCCCAAACTGGACTCGAACCAGTAACCTGCCGATTAACAGTCGGCTGCTCTGCCAATTGAGCTATTGGGGACTGATGGGCTCGTCCGTCCGGGCGGGCCGAGAAGAAACTTTAGCGTATTGGTCTTCGGTGGCCCAAATCGGGCATCTACCTGCGGGGATGGGGTGGGGTCCGGGTCAGGAGGTCGACGGGTTGTGGTGGGTGCTTTCAGGGCCGGGGTTGCCTATGGGGTGGAGGGCGGGGCCGTATTCGGTGCCGGTGATGAACTCCGGGCGGATGCGGATGACGCGATGGGGGTGGGGGACGTCGAGCAGGTGCTGGAGGGGGGTGCGAATGTCGCGGGTGGTCAGGTCCTCGGCGAAACCGACGACCGTGACGCACCAGCCGGCGTGCGTGGCCGGGTCGATGGTGTCGGCCTCGTAGGCTACGGCCTGGCGGTGGGGTGTCAGGGTGAGCGTGTGCGGTTCGGCGTGCACGAAGATCACCCCGGCGTCGACGATATGGCTGACGGGCTGGATCGTCGGCAGGGCGTGCCGGTGGTAGACGATCCTGCCGAAACTGATGTCCCCCAGCCGCCGCAGCGATTCGGCGTCGGACAGGGCGTGGGTGTCGGTGAAGCTGGGCATGTCTTCTCTCCGGTGTCGTCGGTGTGCGGATCGACGCTGCGCTGCGCGTCTCGGCCTGTGCGCGACCGCCCGATCACACCGACCGGTCTCGAATCATGATGTGCCCCTGATGGTTCCGTATCGATTTCGGTACGGTTCGCCGGTCCGGGATGGTGTATAAATCGTAGTTGGATTCGTCCTTCGTGGCGGGTCCTGTTTCCGAGAAAACGGTTGCGTACCCGACGGTTCCCGACATCGGCCGCAGTCTCGGGCGGGGTGCTCGACGGTGCGTGACCCTGAGGGTTGCACAAAGGGCGTGGATTGCTGATGTCCGATGACAACCAACTATTCGCAGTGCCGGTCACCCCGGACGGTATGGCTGGGGATACGGTCGCCGAGTACGTCGAACAGCGGTTGGCGGAGTGGTCGATGCGAGAGTTCGACGACTTCGTCAAGTCCTGTGATCGATTGGTGCGGCACCTGTTCGATACCGGACTGCAGTTGCAACTCGCCCGCTCTCAGCTCCCGGCCCGCGACCGCGGTCGCACCGACCTGTCAGGCGTGCTGGACGATCTGGATCTGATCATCCGGGATTCGAGTTCGGCCGTGCTGGCCCTTATGCGGACCGTCGGGTCGGACCGGCCCGACGAATCCCGGAGTCTCCGCCGTGGCTGGTGATGCCTACCGGCGACGCTGTTCGTAGAGCCGGGCGATCCGGTCGCGCTCCTCGGTGATCTGCTTGCGCCGCTCGGCCATGGCGGCCGCCGGGTCGGCGCCGGTGGTGAGGGCGGCGGCGAGGGCCGCCGCGTCCTCGATGGCATCGCGAGCCCCCACGCCCGCGGCGGGCGTGATGGCGTGATCGGCGTCGCCGCACAGGATGATCGGAGGTCGCGGCGGCTGCGCGCCGGGCAGCGGGACGTTGCGAGCGTTGATCACCCGCACCGTGTCGGTGTCGGCCACCATCGCGTCGACCAGGTCCGTGATGGCGGGTGCGGCCGAGCGGACCGCCTCGGCCCAGTCCGCCGCCGGATGCGTGCCCGTCGCCTCGGGCGGCAGTTCGGGCTGGGTGATGCGCGTGAACCACACCGCGACATCGTCGTTCCAGAAATGGCCGAAGGTGCCGGACGGCAGGACACCCGTGCCGAGTTGTCCCTGGAAATGCAGGACCGAGGGTTCGCTGTCCAGCCGGAGCGGATGGTTGGTGGTGCCGTAGACGACCGTCTGCCCGGCGTATTCGGCCTTCCGGTCGGGTTCGAGCCGGGCGCGGGCGACCGAATCCGTTCCGTCGGAGGCGATCACCAGGCCGTCGGCGGCGATGGCGGTATCGCCCGCCCGGAGGGCGCCCGTGGCGGGGTCGACATCGGTGATCGAAACGCCGTCGTACAGTTCGGCGCTGGTGGCGCGGGCGAAGTCGGCGAGCACCCGCATCAGGTCGTCGCGGAAATACAGGCGGTGGCCCTCGCTGGGACGGGTGCGCTCGTTGGCCGTGTACGCGATCCGCAGCGCGGTCAGGGGATGGGAGGCCGCGTGCAGGCGCTCGGTCTCGACGCCGAGATCGGAAAGTGCCTGGTGAGCCCGCCCGTCGAGGACGAGGAACTGCCCGTTGCGCGGGTTCGCCTGGCGTTCGTACAGCGTGGCCGGATGCCCGTGCCGGGCAAGCGCTCCGGCGAGAACCGTTCCGGCGATGCCGCCGCCGACGATCGTGACCATGATGTGGCTCCTAGCGTGCTGTCGAGCGAGCGGTGTCCACTGCAATGCCTTCGATCCGGCTGGTCGATCATTGCACGACGCGCGAACTTTCTTTGTCAAGTGACCATAAGATTTCGGAAACCGACCGCTGCACACGGTTTTTCGCGTAACAATGGGGACGGCCGAGATCCGGTCGTGTGGGGATAGTCGGCTGTCACCGGGCCGTTCGAATAAGGGGAAAGTCATGAGAGCCAAGCGAATCGCTGCTACCGCCGTGCTCGCGATCGGCGCCGTGGGTGTCACCGCGGGCGTCGTCCAGGCGCAGCCCGCACCGGCCGCAGAGGCGGCGATCAGCGGCGCCGACCACGGCGTGGCGTACGTGGCCGCGCCGACGGCGGATCGCACCGGCGTGACGACGACCGTCGCGGCGGGCACCTTCGCCCTGACCCAGGACGGTCAGGCCGTCACCCTCACCGATGTCGCAGGTAACGAGGTTGCCCGGGTACCGCTGACCGTTCCGGTCGCGGGCGGGGCAGTCGGTCTCACCCCGCGGATCGATGCCGCGGGACGTTCGCTCACGCTGACCGCGAACGACCACACCGCGCAGGTCGCGCAGAACATCGACGAAGCGTCGGACACCGAAGCCCGCAAGCAGCACAACGCGGGGGTCGGCGCGCTGATCGGGGCCGGAATCGGCGCGGTCATCGGCTTCTTCCTCGGCGGCGTCGGCGCCCTGGTCACCGTCCCGATCGGGGCCGGAATCGGCGCGCTCATCGGCTACTCCACGCCGTAACCCGGCACTCGCGGCGGGCGGCGATCGGCGATGCCTAGGCCAGCAGGGCCGCGGTCATCGCCGCCAGCCGGTCCGCCGCGTGCGGGTCGAAGGGCTCGCCGTGGACGTCGACCGGAGTGTCCTGCATGAAGGCGGACAGGGGGGCCGTCGGTGGATTGTCGAGGTGGCGCAGCAGGCGGGGGAGGGCCGCCTCGATCGGCTGGGCGCGCTCGCGCATGCCGGCGAGGATTTCCGCGCTGGCGGCGTCGTAGTCGCCGGTGAAGCCCGTGGCGGTGAGACCGGGGTGCAGCAGGACGTAGCGGATACGGCTGCCGGGGTAGCGGCGGGTGAAGGCGACGGCGAGGAGGTCGCTGAGCTTTCCGCACTGACCCATGACCTCGTCGGGGCGGTAGTCGTGCGCGAACTGCAGGTCGCCCCAGCGGATTCGGGTCAGGTCGCCGCCGGGGCCGGACAGGTCGAGCAGGACCGGTGACTCGGCTCGCTCCAGGTGCGCGGCCAGGCCGTGGCCGAGCAGATACCGGCTCAGGTAGAACAGCGCGAAACTGCTCTCGAAGCCCTCGGCGGTGACCACCCGGGTGGCGCGGTAGTAGCGCGCCCCGAGCACCAGCGCGTCGATGACGGGGTACGTCGCGGTGATGTGCTCGATCACCCGCCGGTTCTCGGCGACCAGACTCAGATCCGCCCGCAGGAATTCGGCGCGGCCGGCCGCGCCCACGTCGGCCGCGACGTCGAGGACCGCCTGTCCCTTCGCCGCATCGGTCCCCAGGACGACGACGCGATCGCCGCGGCGCAGGTAGGTCTCGGCGAGCGCTCTGCCCATGCCGTCGGTTCCCCCGGTGATGACCACGGTTCGCACAACAATCTCCTCATGTGTACTCGAACGATCGAAATACTAGACTCACGAGTCTAGTACTCGTGAGGACAGGCTAGCAGACTCATGAGTCCAGATTCGCTATGCTGGAGAGATGAGCGCCGCCACCGGAACCTCCCGGACCCACCCGGTTCGCGGCCGTATCGATAAGCAGCGGGCCGTGCTGACGGCCGCCTTCACCGTGTTCACCCGGGTCGGCTACGCCCAGGCCCGTGTCGACGAGATCGCGGCCGAGGCAGGTGTCGCCAAGGCCACCGTCTACAACCACTTCGGCGATAAGCAGACGCTGTTCCGCGAGGCCGTTCGGGCGCTGTCGGACAGTGCGCTCGCGGCGAATCTCGCTGCTGTGGAACGACTCTCGGACGCGCACAGTGACATTGCCGAGACGCTGCGCGATGTGGGATCGCACCTGGCCGCCTGCTACTGCGCGGAGGATTCCCGCGCCCTGCGCCGTCTGGTGGCGGCCGAGGCCGCGCAGTTCCCGGATCTGCTGGAACTCCTCGACGAGGTCGCCGCCCGGGTCACCCGCGCGCTGGCCGACCGGCTGGCGCGGCTGGCGCTGTCGGGCGCCCTCCGGATCGACGACCCGGACCTGGCGGCCGCCCAGTTCGCCGCGCTGCTCACGGGTCCCGTGGACGCGCGGTCGCGGTTCGGCACCCGTCCCGTGCCCGCGTCCGAACGCGATCCCGTCACGGCCGCCGCGGTCACCACCTTCCTCGCCGCCTACGGCCGCTGAGTCACACGAATTTCCCTGGTAGACGGCTGATTTACGTCGCATAACTATCGGGACTCACCGGTATGCGGCCATTTCCCAGCGGGTATTGCGAGGGAGAATGGAGGCGGGAAGTGGTGACGATGCGGGTTGCGCGGGCAACGGATTTGGACGGCCGTATCGGTGCCGCGGTGGACTGGCTGTACAGCCATCAGCGGCAGGACGGTCGTGATGGGGCGGGCTGGGGTTGGATTTCGGATGTGAGCCCGAATCCGGTCAGCACGGCCGAGGTGGTGTGCGCGCTGGCGCTCGCCGGACGGGAGATACCGCGAGCCAGGCAGGTGGCGCTGCTGATGCGCGGAAATGATTCCGGCACAGTGGTTTCCGATCTCCTGTCACCGCTCGAGGTGGCCTGGCGGCTGCGCGGCCTGCAATGCCTGGGGGTCGGGGCCGACGACCCGGACGCGGTCGCGTTCCGGCGCGCGCTGCTGGCGGCGCAGGACGCCGACTCCGGTGGCTGGCCGATGACCGATCGCTCGGGCCCGGTCTCGATCACCGCGACCGCGGTCGCGATCCAGGCCCTCGGCGCGGCGGCGAAGTCGGACGCGATCGCGATGGAGGCGGTGCTGTGGGGCGCCGGGCGCCTGGTATCGGCCGTCCTCGATCGTGCCCCGCGCAAGCAGCGGCTGTTCGAATCCGCCTGTGTGGTAGCGACATTGGCGCATCCCCAGGTTGCGGAGATCGGCGGCGACCGTTTCGTGCACGCGCGCGAGCTGGCCCTGTGCCGGTTGATCACGGCGCTGCGCCGCGGCGGCATCCGGATCGAGGAGGAGTCGTTCCGGCGCGGCGGCGCGGCCGATACCTGGCGGCACCTCACGCTGCACGCGACGCTGTGCGCGGTGACGGCCGGTGATCCGCAGGCGGTGGGGGATCCGGTTGTCCAGCAAGCCCTCACGAGCCTGCTGGAACTGCAGGAACGGGAACCGCTGCACGCCCAGTACGGCGGATTCCGGACCTCCCCGGAGGGGTATGTGACCTCGTCCGCGACCGCGCAGGCGCTGGAGGCGATGATCCGGGTCCGGGCGCAGCTGGACGGAACCGACGAGGGCACAACGGTATTCGAGCCGATCGGCCGGGCGCTGTGGAGCCGGCGCAACGGGGTGCCGCGGCCGAAGGGCGCCTGGGCGGCCGCGTCGCCGTACGGCGGGCGGCCGGACGTCTCCGTGTGGGTGTCGAACGGCTCTGCCGGAGTGACGATCTCGGTGCTGGCGGTGATCTTCGCCGACCAGCTGGGCCGCATGGGCAGCCGGGCGCTGGTCGCGTGGGGACTGGCCTTCGTCGCGATCGGAACCTACGAGGGGCTCTCGAACCGATTGCCGCAGACCTCCCGGCGGCGGATAGCCGCCGCCGTGCTCGGCACGTATACGGCCCTGCTGCTACCGCTGATGGCGTTCCTGCTGACCTGAGAACCGCTCCCGCTGGCCGGAATGCGTGATCCCCGTGACAATGACGGGGGTCACGCAGAACGAAAGGGGGCCCTCGATGAGCAGCGCAGAGCGCGACGGCGGCACGTGGGTGCGGCGCTTCCACCCGCGCACCGATCCGCGGGCGCGGCTGGTGTGCCTGGCGCACGCCGGGGGGTCCGCGTCGTACTTCCATCCCGTGTCCAGGATGGTCGCGCCCGAGCACGAGGTCCTGGCCGTCCAGTACCCCGGCCGGCAGGACCGGCGGCACGAGCGCCGCATCGAGAGCGTACCGGAAATGGCGAGACTCGTTGCCGCGGAACTCGTGCCGTGGCTCGACCGCCCGCTGTACCTGTTCGGGCACAGCATGGGCGCCTCGGTGGCCTTCGAGGTGGCACGGCTGCTGGAGGACCGCGGCGCGGAGCCCGCCGGGCTGTTCGTCTCCGGACGCCGGGCGCCGTCGCGGGTGCGCACCGAGACCGTCCACCTGCTCGACGACGCCGGCCTGCTCGCGGAGGTGCGGCGGCTCAACGGATCCGACGTCCGGGTCCTCGACGACGACGAGATGCTGCGCGCCGTCCTGCCCGCCATCCGCAGCGACTACAAGGCCGCCGAGACCTACCGCGGCCCCGCCGGCGCGACGGTGTCCGCGCCGATCCACGCCCACATCGGATTACAGGATCCGAAGGTGACCGTGGCGGAGGCCCGCGCCTGGAGCGAGCACACCACCGGCGGCTTCGCGCTCACCACCTACGACGGTGGCCATTTCTATCTCGGCGAGCACGCCGCCGCGGTGGTGCGGTCCATCGAGACGGTGATGTCGGCCTGACTACAGGACCTTCGCCAGCGCCGACAGCGGGCCCGGCAGCCCTTCCACGTGCCGCTTGATTCCGGTCGCGACCGGATTGGGCGTCTCCGCCCGCAACCGGTCGAGTTCGGCCTGCATGGTGTCCACGGTCTCCCGGTAGCAGGCGTCGACCTCGGCCGGATTCTCGGGATCGCCGGGCCGCGTCGACCAGTCCAGCGGGGGCAGGAAGCTCAGGTTGACCGTCGCGGGCAGCGGGACCTGCGGGACCACGGGCGCCACCCCGAACGGCACGCCCACGGTGTAGGGAAAGACCTTGGCGCGCAACAGCTTGTCCAGGCGCAGCAGCCGGGCGGTGCGTTCACCGCGGCTGACGATGAAGATGGAATCGTGCCCGCCGGTGGCGACGGCCGGAACGACCGGGATGCCGAGTTCCAGTGCGAGCCGGACGAATCCCTTGCGACCGGCGAGATCGATCCGGCCCCGGTCGGACCACGGCCGGCACGCCTCCCAGTCGCCGCCCGGGTAGACCAGGACGGCGCCGCCGTCCTTCACAGCGGTCGTGGCGGCCTCGCGCGACGCCGGCAGCACGCCGAAACTTCGCAGGCTGTCACCGAGAAACGGGGTGCGCAAAAGGATGTCGTGCGCCACGCCGAACGAGGGGTCGACCGGGCGGCGGTCCAGCATGGACAGGTAGGTGAGCCATATCTCGGGCGCCCAGTAGATCGACGAGTGATTGCCGATGACCAGCGCCGGTCCGGTTTCCGGGACGTTGTGCGACCCGGTGACCGTCGGTGTGAAGTAGTTGACGTAGGCCCGCGCCACGGGAAGCAGCGGGTGATCGGGATCCGGGATCTGCCGGACGGTGTTCATTATGGGGGTTTCCTGTCTGTCGCCTCGCTTTCGGACGACACGCGACAACCGAATTGCCCCTGGTCACATCCCCGTTGATATTCCCTACGGTCGCGCGTGCGCGGACCGGCAACGGCGGTGCATCGTTTGCCCGACCGATGCCGATCACCGTCCTCCTGCGCCACCGAGGGTAGCCCACCAAGCAATCGCTTGGTGGCAAATGTGCGGAATCCCTCAGTGCCCCCGGTGGATCCACTCGCTCAGATGCGGCGCCTCGGCGCCGATGGTGGTGGAGTCGCCGTGGCCCGTATGGACGACCGTCTCCTCCGGCAGGGCCAGCAACCGCGTCCGGATGGACTCGACGATGGTCGGGAAGTGCGAATACGAGCGCCCGGTGGCCCCCGGGCCGCCGGAGAACAGGGTGTCGCCGGTGAACACCACCCGCTCCGACTCGAGGTACAGGCTGCAGCATCCGGGCGAGTGGCCGGGCGTGTGCAGTACCTGGAGAGCGTTGTCGCCCAACGGAATTCGCTGATCACCCGTCAACGGACGGTACGGGACGCCGGGATGTACGGCCTGCCAGAGCATGTCGTCGGCGGGGTGCAGCAGGATCGGCGCGCCCGTCGCCTCGGCCAGCGCCGGGGCGACGTTGATGTGGTCGTTGTGGGCGTGGGTGCAGACGATCGCGGTGACCGTGCGGCCCTCGACGGCGGCGAGTATCGGGGCCGGGTCGTGGGCGGCGTCGATGATCACCGCCTCGTCGCCGGTGCCGACCACCCAGACGTTGTTGTCGACATCCCAACTGCCGCCGTCCAATTCGAATGTGCCGGAGGTGACCACGCGCTGGATGTTCACAGCACCACCACCGAGCGCAGCACGTCGCCGTGGTGCATGGTGGTGAAGGCCTGCTCCACGCCGTCGAGCGGAACGCGTTCGCTGACAAAGCGTTCCAGCGGCAGTCGGCCCTGGCGGTACAGGTCGAGCAGCATGGGGAAGTCGCGCTCGGGCAGGCAGTCGCCGTACCAGGAGGACTTCAGCGCGCCGCCGTGGGAGAAGAAGTCGATCAGCGGCATCTCCAGGCGCATATCCGGGGTGGGCACGCCGACGAGGACCACGGTCCCGGCCAGATCGCGGGCGTAGAACGCCTGCTTCCAGGTCTCGGGCCGGCCCACCGCGTCGATCACCACGTCGGCGCCGAATCCGCCGGTCAGCTCCTGGACGCGCTCGACGATGTCGTCGCCGGCCTCGAGGGTGTGGGTGGCGCCGAGTTCGGTGGCCCACTCCAGTTTCCGCGGATCGCGGTCGACGGCGATGATCGTGGTGGCCCCGGCCAGCCGTGCCCCGGCGATGGCGGCGTCGCCGACGCCGCCGCAGCCGATCACCGCGACCGAATCGCCGTAGCGCACGTTGCCGGTATTGATGGCCGCGCCGAGCCCGGCCATCACGCCGCAGCCGAGCAGTCCGGCCACCGCCGGATCGGTGTCGGGTTCGATGACGGTGCACTGGCCCTCGTGGACCAGCGTCTTGTCGGCGAACGCCCCGATCCCGAGCGCGGGGGTGAGGGTGGTGCCGTCGGCCAGCGTCATCGGGCGGCTCGCGTTGTGGGTGCTGAAGCAGTACCACGGCTTGCCGCGCCGGCACGCCCGGCAGGCGCCGCACACCGCGCGCCAGTTCAGGACGACGTGGTCGCCCGGTCGGACGTGCGTGACGTCGTCGCCGACGGTCTCCACCACGCCCGCGGCCTCGTGGCCCAGCAGGAACGGGAACTCGTCGTTGATACCGCCCTCGCGGTAGGTCAGATCGGTGTGGCACACCCCGCACGCCAGCACCCGCACCACCACATCGCGCGGGCCCGGATCGGGGACGACGATGTCGACGATCTCGACCGGCGCTCCGGCGTTGCGAGCGATGACGCCGCGAACCTTCTGGGACATAGACCTCTCCTTACGCGCGCTAACCCATCTCCCCGGGATCGTAACCGGTCCGGCCGAGCATGTCCGGTCAGTTGTCCGGTCAGCTGTCTCGACAGTAGTTGCCGCTGAGCCGTCGTACGCCTTGTGCGTGTGCTCTCGCACGAAATAGCCGGTACAGCAATCTATTTCTGCTCGACAATGGTGAATTACGTTTGCGCGCTCGGCTCCGGGCTCGATGGTAACGAAATCGATAGTGCGATCCGGGGTTTCCGGGAATTCGCTCCTCGTTTACGCAAACGGGCAAACCGTGCATACCGCGCAGCGTGACGTACGCCTCACTGGCCCCTAGCTCGATCGATGTCATCGTGAATCGTGACGCCCTTGACAGCGGGTCGCGTGCGGCGGGACCGTTGAACTAGTTAGCGTAGGTAAATTAATAGGCGCGGGATCGAGCTGTGCCCCGCGCGCGCATTCATCAAGTCGAACACACTCGGAGAGGTCGGGGATGGACATTCTGGGGATGGAGATCACGGACGCGCAGGCGCAATTGATTCGACGGGCCACCGAACTGATAGAGGGCGACGAGCAGGTCCGGGCCGCCCTCCCCGACGAGGCGGTGGCGAAGGCCGTGCAGGCCCCCGGCCTGGGGCTGGCGTCGGTGGTGGCGACGATCATGGAGGGCTATGCCGACCGCCCGGCGGCCGGTCGGCGGGCGGTCGAATTCGTCGCCGACGACAGCGGCCGGCGCCACGCGCGCCTGCTGCCCCGCTACGACACCATCACCTACGGCGAGCTGTGGGAGCGCGTGCGCGCGCTGATGGCCGCCTGGCATCACGATCCCGAACGGCCCACGCGCGCGGGAGATTTCGTCGCCATTCTCGGTTTCACCGGTATCGACTACACGGTGGTCGACCTCGCCTGCGCCTGCCTGGGCGCGGTCTCGGTGCCGCTGCAGGCGGGCGCGTCGCTCGCGCAGCTGACCCCGATTGCCGCCGAGACCGAACCGCGGGTGCTCGCCACCGATATCGAACAGCTGGGCGCGGGGGTGGATCTGGTGCTGTCCGGCGATTCGGTGCGCTCGGTGGTCGTCTTCGACTACTACGCCGAGGACGACGATCACCGCGCCGCCCTGGAGTCGGCCCGCGCCCGGCTGGCCGACAGCCCGGTCACCGTCGACACTCTCGACGAGGTGCTGGCGCGCGGCCGCGACCTGCCCGCCGCACCGCTGCACACGGACGGCGACGAGGACGAGCTGTCGCTGCTGATCTACACCTCCGGCAGCACCGGAACACCCAAGGGCGCAATCTATCCCGCGCGCCTGCTGACGCGCATGTGGCGCTCCGGGGGCGACCGGCCGATGCCGGTCCTCGGCTTCAGCTACATGCCGATGAGCCACGTCGCGGGCCGGGGCTCGCTGATCAGCGCCCTGTCGCTCGGCGGCACCGTGTACTTCGCGGCGCGCAGCGATATGTCCACGCTGTTCGACGACATCACGCTGTGCCGGCCGACGATGGTGTTCTTCGTTCCGCGCGTGTGCGACATGGTGTTCCAGCGCTACCGCAGCGAGGTGGACCGGCGGCTGGCGGCCGGCGGCGACCGCGAACAGGTCGAGCGCGAGGTGAAAACCGAACTGCGCGAACACTTCCTGGGCGGTCGCTTCCTGCTGGCCCTGGTGGGCAGCGCCCCGCTGTCGCCGGAGATGCGCGCGTTCATGGAGTCGGTGCTCGAGATCGGCATGTTCGACGGCTACGGCGCCACCGAGACCGGCGGCGGCGTGCTGCTCAACAACGAACTCCAGCGCCCGCCGGTGCTCGACTACCGGCTGGAAGACGTGCCCGAACTCGGCTACTTCGGCACCGACAAGCCGTATCCGCGCGGCGAACTGCTGCTCAAATCCGAGACGCTGGTGCCCGGCTACTACAAGCGGCCGGAGCTGAACGCCGAGATCTTCGACGCCGACGGCTTCTACCGCACCGGCGACGTGATGGCCGAGATCGGGCGGGACCGGCTGGTGTACGTCGACCGGCGCAACAACGTGCTGAAGCTGTCGCAGGGCGAATTCGTGGCGGTGTCGAAGCTGGAGGCCCTCTACACGAGCAGTCCGCTGGTCCGGCAGATCTACGTCTACGGGTCCAGTGAGCGCGCCTACCTGCTGGCGGTGATCGTGCCGACCGACGACGCGGTAACGGCGCATCCGGAGCCGGCGGAGTTGAAGGCGGCGATCGGCGAATCGCTCCAGCGGGTCGCCAGGGACGCCGAACTCGAGTCCTACGAGATTCCGCGCGACTTCCTGGTGGAGCCCGAGGCGTTCAGTATGGCGAACGGCCTGCTGTCGGGTATCGGGAAACTGTTGCGGCCCAAGCTGAAGCAGCGCTACGGCGACCGGCTCGAGGAGCGCTACGACGAGCTCTCGCGCGAGCAGCAGGACGAACTGACCGCGCTGCGCACCGCCGCGGCCGACCTGCCGGTGCTGGAGACGGTGAGCCGCGCGGCCAAGGCGCTGCTGGGCTGTGCGACAACGGATCTGCGGCCCGACGCGCACTTCGCGGACCTCGGCGGGGACTCCCTGTCGGCGCTGTCGCTGTCGACCCTGCTGCAGGAGATCTTCGCGGTCGAGGTGCCGGTCGGCGTGATCGTCGGCCCGGCGACCGATCTGCGGCGGCTGGCGGAGTACATCGAGACCGAGCGGGCCTCGGGCGGCACCCGCCCGACGGCGGCCTCGGTGCACGGCGCGGGGACCGAGATCCGCGCGGCCGACCTGACTCTGGACAAGTTCATCGACGCCGAGACCCTCGCGGGAGCGACCGCCCTGCCCCGCGCGCCGCGCTCGCCCGACACCGTCTTGCTGACGGGCGCCAACGGGTACCTCGGCCGGTTCCTGTGCCTGGAATGGCTGCGGCGGCTGCATGATTCGGGCGGCACCCTGATCTGCGTCGTGCGCGGCAGCGACGCGGCGGCGGCGCGGGCGCGGCTGGACGAGGTGTTCGACAGCGGCGATCCGGAGCTGCTGTCGCACTACCGGGAGCTGGCCGAGGGGACGCTGGAGGTGCTGGCCGGAGATATCGGCGAGCCGAATTTCGGTGTGGCCGAGGCGGACTGGCGGCGACTGGCGGATTCGGTCGATCTGATCGTGCATCCGGCGGCGCTGGTGAACCACGTGCTGCCCTACGACCAGCTGTTCGGCCCGAATGTGGTCGGCACCGCGGAGGTGATCCGGCTGGCGCTGACGGCGCGGCTGAAGCCGGTGACCTACCTGTCCACGGTGGGCGTCGCCGATCAGGTGAATCCGCAGGTGTTCACCGAGGACGGCGATATCCGCGAGATCAGCGGGGTGCGGTCGCTCGGCGACGGATACGCCAACGGGTACGGCAACAGCAAGTGGGCGGGGGAGGTGCTGCTGCGGGAGGCGCACGATCTGTGCGGGCTGCCGGTGGCGGTGTTCCGCTCGGACATGATCCTCGCGCACAGCCGCTACGGCGGTCAGTTCAATCTGCCCGACATGTTCACCCGGCTCTTCCTGAGCGTGCTGGCCACCGGGGTGGCGCCGAAGTCGTTCTACGAGGCCGATGCCGAGGGGAATCGGCAGCGCGCCCACTACGACGGGCTGCCCGCCGATTTCACCGCGGAGGCCATCACCACCCTCGGCATGCGGGTCGGTAGCGGCTACGAGACCTTCGACGTCCTCAATCCGCACGACGACGGGCTGGGGCTCGACGAATTCATCGACTGGCTCATCGCGGCCGGGCATCCGATCGAGCGCATCGACGACTACGGGCAGTGGCTGTCGCGCTTCGAGACCGCCCTGCGCGCCCTGCCGGAGCAGCAGCGGCAGCATTCGGTCCTCCCGCTCCTGCACGCCTACCGCCGCCCCGGCGCACCGATCCGCGGCGCGATGCTTCCCGCCAAGAAGTTCCAGGCCGCCGTGCAGGAGGCGAGAATCGGCGCCGCCGCCGACATCCCGCACCTGACCCCGGCCCTGATCGAGAAGTACGCCACCGACTTGAAACTACGAAACCTGCTGTAGCGGGAGGGCTTCACGCTGGCGGTATTCCCGCCGCCAGCGGGTGAAGCCCACCATGACCATGACGAAGAAGAGTCCGTAGACCGCGCCCGAGACGTACAGGCCGGAGTTGAAGGCCAGGGGTACGCCGACCAGGTCGACCAGCATCCAGATGATCCAGAAGTCGACCAGGGCGCGGCTCTGGGCGAAGGTGGCGATCGCGCTGCCGACGAAGATGTAGGCGTTGGCCCACGGGGACCAGGCGACGTGCAGCCAGGTCAGGTGGATGAACAGCTCGGCCACCAGCACGGTGCCGAGCACCAGCACGGCGAGCAGGAATACGCGTTCGCGGGTCGTCGCCGGGCGCACCAGCAGCCCGTGGCGATCACGCCGCCCGCGCACCCAGGACATCCAGCCGTACGCGGCCAGCGCGCAGAACAGCACCTGTTTGAGCGCGTTGCCGGGGACGTGGGCGTCCAGTGACGCGGCCAGCAGCAGGAGCGCCCCGGCGATCTGCACCGGCCAGGTCCACACGGTCTTGCGCATGGCCAGCCACACCACGCCCAGCGACAGGACGTTCCCGATCAGGTCGGTCCAGAGGATGTGCTCGCCGAAGAGCTGGAATCCCGCGTTCACGCGACTGTTCCCCGCATGTCGCGACCAACGACACCGGCACGGCACGATATTCCCGCCGCCCGAAGAAGCCGGGATGCTCGGCGGGAAGTACTCAGGTGATGATGCGGAGGGGGTGTTCGAGGAGGTCGGTGAGGTGGCGGAGGAAGCGGGCGGCGACGGCGCCGTCGATCGCGCGGTGGTCGGCGGAGAGGGTGACGCGCAGGATCTTGCGGGACACCACCTCGTCGCCGTCCAGGCGCAGCTCGTCGCGGGCGGCGCCGATCGCGAGGATCGCGGACTCCGGCGGGTTGATGACGGCCGTGAACTCCTCGATGCCGAACATGCCGAGATTCGAGAGGGTGAAGGTGCCGCCGGACATCTCCTCGGCGCGCAGCTTGCGATCGCGGGCCCGGCCGGCCAGATCGCGGGCCTCGGCGGCGATCTCGGAGACGCTCTTGCGGTCGGCGTCACGGATCACCGGCACCAGCAGTCCCGCGGGCGTGGCCACGGCGACGCCGAGGTGAATCCCGCGGTGCCGCAGGAGTTTGTCGCCCGCGAAGGTGACGTTCACCGCGGGATCCGCGCGCAGCGTCGAGGCCACCGCCTTGACCAGCAGGTCGTTGACGCTGACCTTCCCCTTGTCCGCCGCCTCCAGGGTGGTGTTGATCTCGGCGCGGAACGCCAGCAGGTCGGTGACGTCGATCGCGCTGGTGAGGTAGATGTGCGGGGCCTGCTGCTTGCTCTCGGTGAGCCGCAGGGCCGACACCCGCTGGATGTTGGTGAGCGGGATCTCGTCGTAGTCGCTCGCGGCGGGAAGCGCGCCGGTCGTCGCCGGTGCCGTGTCGGCCCGCGCGGGTGATTCCGTTGTGCCGGTCGAGGATTCGCTGCTCGCGACCGGAGTGCTCGTCGCCGACTCGACATCCCGCCGGGTGACCCGGCCCCCGGGCCCCGTGCCGGTCACGGATGCGAGATCGACGCCCAGCTCCTTCGCGATCTTCCGGGCCAGCGGCGAGGACTTGGGTCGCCCGGCGGTAGGCGCTCCACCTGTGATCCGGGCATCGTGTGGCGACGTGGTTTCGGCCGCCGAAACACTTTGGGCGGCAGAAGCTTCCGTACCCGACGGTGCGCCGGTGCCGGGCTCCGTCGGTGCAGGTGAACTCGGCTTCGCGGCGGCCCCGCTCCCGTCCCCGACGATCGCGATGGGCTCGCCGATCGGCACCCGCGCGCCCGCGTCGGCGAGGATCTGCTCGAGCACCCCGTCGTCGTAGGCTTCGAGTTCCATGAGCGCCTTGTCGGTCTCGATCTCGGCGAGCACCTCGCCGCGCGCGACCGGATCGCCCACCTGCTTCAGCCAGGACGCGATGACGCCGTCCTCCATGGTGTCGGACAGGCGGGGCATGGTGATTTCAGGCAATGTAGGTGTCCTTCGGATTCGGCGCGGGGGTGCTCAGCGGCGGCGGCCCACGGCCGCGAGGGTCTCCACCGCGGCGGTGTACAGCGAATCGGCCGACGGCAGCGCGATCCGCTCCAGCGGTTTGGCGTACGGCAACGGCACCTCGGCCATGGCCACCCGCCGCACGGGCGCGTCGAGGTAGTCGAACGCGCCGTCGGAGATCGAGGCGGCGATCTCCGCGCCGATGCCGTAGGTGAGCCAGTCGTCCTCGCCGATCACGGCGCAGCCGGTCTTGCGGACCGACGCGATGACAGTGTCGCGATCCAGTGGCCGCAGGCTGCGCAGGTCGATCACCTCCGCCGAGATGCCCTCTCCGGCAAGCCGTTCGGCGACCTGGGTCGCCACCGTCGCCATCCGCGAGTAGCCGATCAGCGTGATGTCGGAACCCTCCCGCGTGACCGCGGCCTTGCCGATCTGCACGGGCGGAAGGTCGTCGGGCACTTCGCCTTTGGTGTTGTAGAGGGAGAGGTTCTCCAGGAACAGCACCGGATCGTTGTCGGTGATCGCGGCCCGCAGCAGCGCCCGCGCGTCGGCCGGCGTACTCGGCGCGACCACCTTGAGGCCGGGCACGAACGCGTAGTACAGCTCGATGTTCTGCGAATGCGTCGCCCCCAGCTGCTGACCGCCGCCGCCGGGCGTGCGGATCACCATGGGCACGCTGGTCTGCCCGCCGAACATGCCGTAGATCTTCGCGGCGTGATTGACGATCTGGTCCAGCGCGAGCAGCGAGAAGTTGATCGTCATGATCTCGACGACCGGGCGCAGCCCCAGCATGGCGGCGCCGATGGCCGCGCCGACGAAACCCTCCTCGGCGATCGGGGTGTCGCGCACCCGCTTCTCGCCGAATTCCTCGAGCAGCCCGGCGGTGATCTTGTAGGAGCCCTCGAAGACGCCGATCTCCTCGCCGATGAGCAGGATGTCGTCGTCCCGCCGCATCTCCTGGCGCAGGGTGTCGCGCAGCGCTTCGCGATAGGTCATGACTGGCATGGGAAATGCGTCCTAATCAGGCGGTGAACAGCGGATCGGCGGGCAGGCGGCGGGAATCGCCGGGCACCGGGGTGGCATAGGTGTAGTCGAACAGGCTCGACGGCTCCGGATGCGGGCTGGCGTCGGCGAATTCGACGGCCGCCGCGACGGTAGCGCGGACCTCGGCCTCGATATCGGCGATGTCCTGCTCCGAGAGCAGCCCGGCCGCGGTGAGGTCGGCGGCGAGCCGCGCGACGGGATCGTGCTCGCGCGCGGCCGAAACATCTTCGGCGGAGCGATATTTCGCCGGATCGACCACCGAGTGGCCCTTGAGCCGGTAGCTGACCGCCTCCAGCAGCGCCGGTTTCCCTTCGCGCCGTGCGCCTTCCAGCAGTTCGGCGGCGATATCGCGGACCGCGAGCACATCGGTGCCGTCGACCCGCTCGCCGCGAATCCGGTAGGACTCGGCCCGCTTGTAGAGATCCGGTTCGGCCGAGGAGCGCTCGACGGTGGTGCCCATGCCGGTCTGGTTGTTGATCACCAGGAACAGCACCGGAAGCCGCCACAGCGCGGCGATATTGAGCGATTCGTGGAACGCGCCGATATTCGTCGTCCCGTCGCCCATCTGGCACACCACCACGTCGTCGCCGCCGCGGTAGTCGATGGCCATCGCGGCGCCCACGGCCAGCGGGACCTGCCCGCCCACGATGGCGTAGCCGCCCAGCAGCCGGGTCGCGGTGTCGTACATGTGCATCGAGCCGCCCCAGCCCTTCGAGGTGCCGGTGGAGCGGCCGTACAGCTCGGCCATCACCCGTCCGGGCTCGATGCCCTTGGCGAGGGCGTAGCCGTGCTCGCGGTAGTTCGTGAACAGGTAGTCGGTGGGCCGCATGGCCGCGGCCAGGCCGACCACCGTGGCCTCCTCGCCGAGGTTGAGGTGGCAGTAGCCGCCGATCTTGGCCTGCTGGTAGCTCTGCGCGGTGCGCTCCTCGAAGCGCCGCACGAACAGCATGTCGCGGTACAGCCCGCGCAGGGTCTGCGGATCCTCGGCGGCGAACCGGTTGTCCGCCTTGGTGTTCGAGGCGCTACGCGCCTTGCGGGCGGTCTTGCGCGGTGCGGTGGTCGTGGTCACGGGTGGGCCTCCTCAACGCTGGCGCGGCGCGATGTGTACCGGCAGGCCGAGCCCGGTCAGGGCGGCCTCCATACCGATCTCGCCGAGAGTGGGGTGGGCGTGGATGGTGTCGGCGAGTTCGTCCAGCGTCGCCTCCAGTGTGATCGCCAGGGCGCCCTCGGTGATCAGGTCGCTGGCCGACGGGCCGATGATGTGCACGCCGAGCACCTCGTTGTGCCGTTGTCCGGCAACGATCTTCATGAACCCCTCGGTGTCGCCGAAGGTCCGCGGCCGCCCCAGCGCCGCGAACGGGAACTTCGCGGTGACCACCTCGTGCCCGGCGGCGCGGGCCGCGTCCTCGGTGAGGCCCACGCTCGCGATCTCCGGATGGGTGAAGGTGGCCGCCGGGATCACCGTGTAGTCGATGTGCGCCGGATGCCCGGCGATCACATCGGCGGCGATGAGGCCCTGATGGGAGGCGACGTGCGCGAGCAGGGCCCGGCCGGTGACGTCGCCGATGGCGTAGACGTGGTCCACGCCGGTGCGCAGCTGGTCGTCGACCGTGATGAAACCCCGTGCGTCCGTGGTGATCCCCGCGGTCTCGAGGCCGAGGTCGGCGGTGTTGGGGCGGCGTCCCACGCCCACCAGCACCACGTCGGCGTCGAGTTCGCGAGCCCGGGACCCGCCGACGGTGACGCGCAGCGCGTCGCCGGAGGCGATCGATTCGACCGTCGCTCCGGTCAGCACGGTGATCCCGCGCTTGCCGAACGACCGGCCCAGCGCGACGCCGATATCCCTGTCCTCCAGCGGAACCAGGCGATCCTGCATCTCGACGATCGTCACCTCGCTGCCGAAGGTGGCGAACAGGCTCGCCCACTCCGCGCCGACCGCGCTGCCCCCGATCACCACCAGCCGGCGCGGGACCTCGGTGAGGCCGAACGCGCCGTCGGAGGTGACCACGCCGGGCAGGTCGGCGCCGGGGATCGGCAACCGCGCCGGGACCGAGCCCGTCGCGACGATCACATCCTTCGCCTCGATCGTGCGGATCGGCGCGGCGGGCGCGGCGGCGTAGCGCGGGCCGCCGGGGAAGATCGGCGACGGGCCGACCTCGTGCACCTCGACGGTGGTGGGGCCGGTGAAGCGCGCGTGCCCCTCGACGACGGTCACCCCATTGGCCTTCAGCAGGCCCGCGACCCCGTCCGTGAGTTCCTTGACGATGCCGTCCTTGCGCTGGCGCACCGCGCCGAAGTCGTAGCGCACATTATCGGCGAGGACACCGAATTCGGCTGCGGCGGCGACGGTCTGGAAGACCTCGGCCGAGCGCAACATGGCCTTGGTCGGGATGCAGCCCCAGTTCAGGCAGACCCCGCCGGGCCGCTCCTTCTCCACCAGACCCACCGACAGGCCGCGCTGGGCGGCGCGGATGGCGGCGACGTACCCGCCCGGGCCGCCGCCGACGACCAGAAGATCGAACTCCGGCACTCGTGGTGCTCCTCATCTCGATGATTCCGACCCCGCCGCGGTTGTGGCGCGAGTCATCGCGAACGAGTCTTGTCGTCACCAGGTGCACAAACAATGACCCGGTAGCCCAGGAATCGCCGTCCAGGATTGGGCGCAGCGCCCAACCGGGTGCGGCGGATTTCGGGTGATCGCACGGTGATCATCGCGGTCACGGGATGACAAATTTCTTTCCCGGATCGCTGCGGACGCGTGATCTTCGGGCGTACAACGGAATTGTGAGGTCTGGAAAGTACGTGGCCGCGCTCGTCAGTCTGCTGACCGCCTCCGCCGCGGCATGTCTGCTACCGGCGCCCGCCGAGGCGGCGCCCGACCCCGCGCGGGTGGTCGGTGAGGAATCCCTGGGCGGTTCGGTGTCCCGGATGGACGTCTACTCGCCCGCGATGGGCCAGGTGGTGAGCAGCAGGGTGATCCGCGCGCCGGGCGGCCCCGCGCCGACCCTCTACCTGCTGACGGGCATCGGCGGCGGCCTGGACGGCATCTCCTGGTGGGACGATACGGATGTCCGGGACTTCTTCGCGGACAAGCATGTCAACGTGGTCATGCCGATCGGCGGCGCCTACAGCATGTACACGGACTGGGTCGCCGAGGATCCCGTGGTGGGCCGCGGCCGCTGGCAGACGTTCCTCACCCGCGAGCTACCCGCGGCCCTCGACCCGCATCTGGGCGGCACCGGGCGCAATGCGATCGCCGGGGTGTCCATGAGCGGGGCGTCGGCGCTCGACCTGGCCATCCAGGCGCCGGATCAGTACGACGCGGTCGCCTCCTACAGCGGCTGCCCGTGGTCGGCCGATCCCGCCGGAATCGGCCTGATCACAGCCCAATTGGTGCGCGGCGGCGCGAATCCCGGGAATATGTGGGGCTTTCCGGGCGGCGCGGGCTGGCAGGCGCACGACGACTTCGCGCACGCCGGTGCGCTGGCCGGCAAGACCGTCTACCTCTCGGCGGCGACGGGCGCCCCGGGTCCGATCGATGACGGCGGCTGGCCGTTCCCGCCGGTCGAGGCGATCGCCAGCTCCTGCACCGCCGCCTTCGCGGGCAGGCTCGCCCAGATCGGCATCCCCGCAATCCATGTGAACCGCCCGGAGGGCTCGCACACCTGGGGCCAGTTCGAGGCGGACCTCCACGACTCCTGGCCCTACCTGGCCAACGCGCTCGGCGCATAGCAGCGCCCCCACCACAATGCACGCCACGGCCGCGCGCGGACTCCGGCTGTGCGCGCGGCTCACGATCATGCCCTCGATACGCGACCGCGTATCGACGCTGGACTCAGCGTAATTCGAGGGCGGCCAGCGCGAGCGACAGTTCGACGTAGGAGCGCTGGCCTTCCAAGGGCCGGTCGAGCAGCGTCGAAATGCGTTGCAGCCGATTGATCACCGTATTGCGGTGGCAGTGCAGGCGGGGGGCGGCGTTGGCGGCGGAGCAGTTCTCGGCCAGCCACGCCGACAGTGTGCGCAGCAGGATGTCGCGCTCCTTCTCGGGCAGGCGCAGCACCGGGCCGAGGGCGTGGTCCAGCAGCAGATCGGTGAGGCCGGGGGAGTGCACGAGCAGCGCCTCCTGGTATCGCTCGTCGAGCGACACGAGGCCCGTCGCGTCCTCGGACAGCGTTTCGACCGCGATGAGCGACAGCGCGTGCGCCGAATCCACCTGTGCCAGGCCGGGAACGGCGGGGGAGGCGCCGGCGCGCCCGCGTACCAGGGGCCGCAGGTGGCGCAGCACGGCGTCGGCGCCGCGATGTTCGAGCGCCACCAGCCCGATCGTGGTATCCACCCGGTCGTGCCACACCGACCGAATTCCCAACGCCGACAACGTGGTTTCGGCTCCCGCCCGCAGCGGCCGCCCGTCGCCGCGCGCCGCCACCACCAGATACGCGCCCTGCGCGGGTAGATTCAGCTCGCGGGCCGCGCGGGCGGCGAATCCGGCATCGTGCGCCCGCCCCGCCAGCAGGTCCTCGATCAGCGCGTGCCGCCGCCGTTCGTCGCGGCGCACCTGCTCGAGCTCGGTATTGCGATAGGAGGTGACCAGTGCGGAGGACAGCCCGTCGATCACCGTCCACATCGCGGTCCCGGCCTCCCGGATCACCTGCGGCCCGGCGTCCTCGGCCTGATCCAGCAGCGCCTCCCAGACGATGCCGCCGCCGAGCCGGAACGTCCGCAGCATGGCCTCCATCGGCACTCCCTGCTCGGCCCGATGCCTGCCGATCGAGGCCGCCACATCGTCGTGCTCCGGATCGCCGCCCGCCCCACCCAGCAACTCCAGGATCCGCGTCAGATACCGCTTGCACCCGTCGCGCAGATCGGCCCGCGGCACCGAGGTGTAGTCGGTCCACTCCGGATTGTCGGTGAAGATCGCCGAGATCAACCGCCTGGTCAGCGCCGGGATATCGGCCCGGCACGCGGCCGCCAGCGTCCGGGTGCCCGGAGTCGAGAGTGCGGGGTGCGGCGCTGCCATGCCGATCCACGCTACCGGCAGCGCGCGGCGGTCGGCCGTCACCCCGAACCGCACGCGCTGCCGGTATCCGGTCAGGCCCGCGAGGGTTCCGTAACGGGAGCGGCCTCGAGGGTGTCGCGACGCCGGTTTCGCAGCAGGACGGCGGTGGCCACGGCTCCGAAGATGCCGATGCACCCGGCGGCGGCGAGGGTGCCCTGGACGCCCGCCGCCGCGGCGGTCCGGATCGCGTCGTGTAGCTCGGCCGGTGCGTGGGTGAGCAGCATGGGCGTCTGCCCGCCCGCGACCGCGCGTGCGGTGGCGTCCGGATCAGGTACCGCGTGCGCGGCGAGCACGTCCCGGGCACGCGCGGTGAAGGCGCTGCCGAGCGTAGCGATGGCGACGGTGAAGCCGAGCTGCTGCGCGGTGTTCAACGCGCCCGTGGCCATTCCGGCGCGCTGCCACGACACCGCCGCCGTCGCGGCGGAACCCAGTGTCGCGGTGGCCAGCCCGACACCCAGGCCGATAGCCAGGAAGCCGGGAATCAGTGCGGCCCAAGCGGAGTCGCCGTGCACCAGCAGCGCGCCGAGCACACCGCCCGCGCCGACGATGAGTAAGCCGCCACCGATGACAGGACCCGCGCCGGGCCCGTGCAGGAATCTGCCGATGCCCCCCGACACCGCGAAGGCCATGGCGGACAGGGGAAGTCCGACGAACCCGGCCTGGATCGCGCTCAGCCCGAGTACCGACTGCATCCAGATCTGGGTGTACATCAACGCCCCGAACGCCGCGAAGAACAGCGCCGCACCGGCGATCAGAACTCCGGTGAACCGTCGGTTGCGCAGCAGCGCGAGGTCGAACATCGCGTGCCGCGAACGATTCTCGATGACCAGGAACACCGCCGACGCCGCCACCGCGACCGCCGCCGCCCACCAGACGACCGCCTGCGACCAGCCGTCCTCACCGGCGCGGATCAGCGCGTAGGTGGCGGATGCCGCGGCGGCGGTGAACGACAACGTCCCGCCGAGGTCGACCCGGCCGCCGTGTGGCCGGTCGTGGTCGAACACCCGGGCGCACAGCACGATCGCGACCACGCTGACCGGCAGGTTGACGAAGAAGATCCACCGCCACGACGCCGCGTCGGTCAGCACGCCGCCGACGATCGGCCCGATCGCCGAGGACGCCCCCGCGACCGCGCCCCACAGGCCGTAGGCGGTGGCGCGATCGGATCCGGTGTAGCAGCGATTCAACAGCGCGAAGCTGGTGCACGACATGGCCGCCGCACCCGCGCCCTGGACGATCCGGGCGGCGATGAGCACCGCGGGATTCGGCGCGAGCCCGCACGCCAGGGACGCCGCCGCGAACAGCGTGAGTCCGGCCAGGTAGGTCCGCCGATGCCCGGCCAGGTCGGCCACGGAGCCGGCGCCGAGCAGCAGGGCGGCCATGGCCAGCGCGTAGCCGTCGACGACCCACTGCAGCGCGCCGAACGACGCGCCGAGATCGTGCTGGATGTCGGGGAGCGCCACATTCACGATCGTGACGTCGATGAGCAGCATGAAGGTGCCCAGACATACCGTCAGTAGCGGTAGCCATCTGCGCAAAACCGTTGTCCTCTCTCGAAATTCGGTAGTCGAACGGGGCTCGAGTATCCGGATATCGATCGATCGAGTCGTGTGAACGGCCTTTCGGCGTACATTTCCTCCCATGGCAGCGGCAGAAATGCACAACTTGTCCTCCCTGGACGCGCTGGATAGACAGATCGTGCAGATCCTCCAGCTGGATCCGCGCCGGCCGTTCAGCCGCGTCGGCGCCGAACTGGGGGTGGCCGAGCAGACGGTCGCGCGGCGGTACCGGCGGCTGCGGCGCGACGGCGTGGTGCGCGTGATCGGCGCGGTCGACGCGCCCGCGGTCGGCGAGAACGACTGGATCGTGCGCGTCCGCTGCCGCCCCGACGGGGCCCAGCAGGTCGCCGAGGCGCTGGCGAAACGTCCTGACGCGGCGTGGGTTTCGATCGCCGCCGCGGGCGCCGAGGTGGTCTTCTCGCTGCACCCGCGCAGCCCGGGGGACCGCGACGATCTGCTGGTGCAGCGATTGCGGCGCAGCGCGCCCGTGCACGACATCTCCGCCTCGATGATCCTGCACCGTTTCCTCGGCCGGGACGTCAGAGATTGGCGCGGCCGACGATCCGGGCAGGACACGCCACCGCCCGCGGTCGACGGGACCGAGGACGACCCGAGCCTGCGCCCGGAGGATACAGCCCTGCTCGACCTGCTGGCCCGCGACGGCCGCACCGGCTACTCGGTGCTCGCGCGCGCCACCGGTCTGACGATAGGCCGGGTGACCAGGCGTATCGCAGCGCTCCAGGCCGCCGGGATTCTCTACTTCGACCTCGATATCGCCCCGGCGGCCCAGGGCTCGTCGCTGATCGCCTTCCTCTGGCTCGGTGTGGCCCCGGTGCGCCTGGACGCCGTGGGGCGGGCCGTCGCCGACCAGCCGGAGACCGCCTACGCCGCCGCGATCACCGGGCCGTTCAACCTTTTCGCCGTGCTGTCCTGCGACAACGCCGACGATCTGTACCGGTACGTCACCACGCGCATGGCCGCCCTGGACGGCGTGCACAGCTTCGAACTGTCGCCCGTGCTGCGGCGGCTGAAACAAGCGGGCACGCATACCGCCGACGGGCGACTGACGCCACCGGCTCCCGCGCCGCGGCGCGGTCGGCCCGGGGTCACCTCAGCAACCTGATGACGTGGCCGTTCATCGCCGTGCGCCACGCGTTCTGCCAGGCGACCGACGGCGGTTGGGCGTTCGGTGTGGCCAGCGAGTTCCACGGGGTCCGGGAACGGCCGGAGGCCCACTGGTCGGTGGTGCCGGCGTTGGCGATCTGGCGCCGGGCGTCGCGCATCCGCTGGAAGTCGGTCGGATCGGCGATCATCCTGTTGACCGAGTCCAGGACGTCGGTGGAGTGCCGGTTTCCGATCGCTTGCAGAATGCGCCCGGCGCCGTCCCTGCCACCGACGTTCTGCAGCATCCCGGTCGCGTGCTGGGTGTCGCCGTCCGCCAGGCCCTGCAACTGCTTGAACTTCGCGGCCGTCGGATCGTTCATGTAGTCGTCGATGAAGGCCTGCTGCTCGTTCGTGTAGGCGCCGCGCTCGAGGCTCACGCCGGGCGGATTCGCGCGATGGAAGCGGAACGCGGCGGCCTGCAGCGTCGCCATATCGGCCGCGGCCTCCTCGGCGGTGCCGTGACCGTTCACGAGATTGTTCGCCGATTCCTGCGCCCGCTTGGCCGCCGCGACGACATGGCCGAGATGCTTGTCGGCCAGGGTCTCGCCGGCCGCGTTCGCGTCGACGATCTCCCAGGATCGAATCGCATGCCTCATGACGTTCCGGTCGGTGAAGCCGAGCGACCGCAGCACGGCCCACCCGTCACCGGTACCGCCGCCGACGTCCTCCAAACCCTGCAACGCCGCGGCGGCGCCCCGGAACGAGTTGACCCCGCCGTTCTGCCGGACCGCCTCCCGGGCGCCGGCCTCGTACTGCTCCCATTTCATGTAGGACCGCGCGTAGGTGCCCCCGGGACCGCCGACGCCCGGCGCGCCCCAGAACCCCCACTGGCCACGCTGCGCATGCGATTCCATGCGCGAATTCAGGCGCAGCGGTGACCGCACGCCGGTCAGCCATTCGGACACCGGCGAGTTGTTGACGGTGCTGACCGCGGCGAGCGCGGGCAGCAGGCCCATATGCGCCGAGTGCTTCACGCCGATCTCGCCCATCCCCAGCGCCTTCCCGCCCGACGAGCCCGAGCCGCGGCCGCCGCCACCGCCCTGGACGGCCAGCGCGACGCGGTTGGCGAGCCACTCGTTGCCCCGGTCCAGGCTCGCGCTGAGCCGCCGCAGCTGCGAGATGGCGACGATCTCCACGATCGCCCCGACGATGAACACCACCATGACCTGGTCGCCCGCGAGCGCGAACAGATTGCCGAGGATCAGCACGTACACCCCGAGAAATATGGTGAAGGCCGTCATGCGCGCGGCGGCGACCACGCCGTCGATCAGGTTGCGGATCAGGAACGTCTGCGTCGGTCCGTAGACGAAACCGCCTGCGGCGAAACCGAATATCGACATCAGGCCGTGGTAGATCGTGTCGAGTGCCGTCCGGATCACCTTCACCGCCAGCACCGCCCCGAAGGCGAGCATGATCGCGCCGGCGACGAGCAGCAGCAGTCCGGTGCCGACCTGTTCGAAGTTGGGATTGTCCATCGAGGCCCGCGCCGCACGGTCGCCGCATCTGCCGATGGCCTGCTTGACGACGTCCTCGTCGCCGGTCGCGATACTCGCCGACCACGCCGCGCGGCAGGCCGGTGAACTGTCGACGACGTGCCCGAAATTCCACACCTGCAGCGGCCGACGCGCGAAATTGTCGGTCAGCGTGTTCTGGAGCGTCGCGACCGTCCCGGCCGGATCGGCGCGCCCGTTCCCGGCCAGCCCGGCCGCCACCGAGATGCCGAGATCGCGTCCCTCCGCGAGCAATCCGTGTGGCGACAGCGCGTCGGCCAGCGGTTCGGCGAGGAATATCGGCCCGATCGTCGCGACCATCAGCATCGTCACCACCTGCACGGTGGCCTTGCTGTAGTAGCCGCGCACGACGAACCACGCGACGCACACCGCGCCGATCGTCGCGGCGGTCACGAGCATGAGCGGGGTGGCGATCTGCCCGGTGAGCGCGTCCGCCACCCCGGTCAGCACCTTGGCGAAGAGGGCGAGCCACTCGAAGCTCAGGGCGTAGCCGATGAGCCAGATCGCCGTGATGACGATGATCTTCCAGCCCGCGAACTCCAGCCCGAGAACCATGGACATCGCTGTATTCCCGGGACTGAAGACGCCGCCGTGATCGGTCGCGAACAGATAGCCGGACGCCTCGACACCCGAGGAGTCCCTGACATGCGTCCAGCCGAGCGCGCTGCCGACCGACGAGCCGGCGCTGTGACCGCCCGTCGCCGCCGTGGCCGCGGTCCCGAGTAGCCCGGGACACACGAACAGGACGAAGACGCCGAGCAGAAGCCCGGTCGTCCAGCGCCGTCGCCGGGTGGCCGACAGCCACGCGCCGCAGCGCCGGCCGGTCGCGGGCAGGCGCCGGCGCGCCGGATCCTGTAGATCCGTGATCCAGTTGTTCACCGCTACAACCTGATTCGTCTCCGTGGGTACCCCGCGGGGCACGGTCTCGAGCTTCGAAGCGGGCAGGTCATCAGGGCTGATCCACAGTCCCCGGAAACGACCCGGGAACGTTAACGCGGCGTGATGAACGGTCAGCCTCCCGGCGGTGAACAACGAACTCGGAAACCGATTGAACGCTTTGGCATTTGGTACCCGCCGTGACGCGCCTCGTTCACCGTGCGTTCGCCCGGGTCGGCATGGCGGCCGCGTCCGCGCGGGCGCCGCCAAGGGCCACTGACTGCCTTCGGTACATGACAGATCATGCAGTTAGCGCGAAAGCTCTTGCGGCGCTGCGTCTTCAGCGCAGATGCCCGTATCCGGGCGGGTTTAGCCGCTCGAGGTCGGGGTTATCCCAGTCCGATATCGGAAATAACGGGGTTTACACGTCCTCCGAGGAAGCGAGGCGGTATGCAGGGAAACTACGAGGGGGTTGCGCTGGGGTGTGGCGCAGTGTCCGGCGAATGTTGTTGCAACACTCTGGTATTCGCCGGGATCGCCGATCAGCTGGTGCGGCAGTTGTTCGACGTCGGGCTACGGCTGGACGCGATCGGCGCCGTATTCGACGGTGACGAGACCCCCGCCGTGCGGCTGGACAAGACGGAGAACGCCCTCGCAGCGATCCTGGCCGGACTGGATCACATGATTCGCGATATGGGACTGGCAATGCTCTCGGTGACGGTCGCGCTGCCGGAGGCGGAGCCGAACCCTTGATCTGGAGGGCACTCCAGCACTTACCGTCGCCTGAACCGGTCAGCGCAGCGCGAGCGCAAGGAAGAAGTCGACCCGGTCTTCCAGCCGGGACAGATCCCGCCCGGTCAGCTCCTCGATGCGGGCGATCCGGTAGCGCAGGGTGTTCACGTGCACGTGCAGGATCTCGGCGCTGCGGGCCCAGGATCCGGAGGTCTCCAGAAAGATTTCGAGGGTGTGCACGAGATCGGAGCTGTTGTTCTCGTCGTAGGTGGTCAGCGGGTCGAGCAGGCGCAGCCGAAACATCCGCCGCACCTCGTCGGGGACGCTGGCCAGCAGCATCATGTGGGTGGCCAGTTCCTCGTGGCCGACCACGCAGGCGGGGTCGTGCCGGTCGGTGGCCACCCGCCGGGCGTGCCGGGCCTCGTCGACCGCGCCCCGCAGCGATTCGGCGTCGACGATGCCGCTCACCCCGATCGACAGCCGGCTCGCGCCCAGCCCAGGCGCCAGGGTGTTCACCGCGGCCTGGATGACGTCGAGTACGGAGTGGTCCGTCGGTATCAAGGCGATCGCCTCGCCGTCGACGATACCGGCGGCCGGCGTTCTGCCGTACAGGATTTCGCGGAGCAGCACGCGTAACTCCCTGGGCCGCAACCCGTCCTCGGCCGCGGCGGCCACCGCGACATAGCTGCCGTCGGCGCCCAGCCCGGTGAGCTCCAGGCGCGAAATGATCTCCGCCGGTTTGGCGTCGGAGACGATCAGCTGGACCAGCTCCTCCGCGAGCCGGCCCTCCGCGCTCTGCCGGTCGTCCTGCCGCGCGCGCTCCAACGAGACGACCGCGGCCAGCTCGCCGGTCAGCGCGCGCCGCGCCTCCGGCCAGTCGGCGCAGTCGCCCTCGAAGATCAGCAGCCAGTCGGCGGCGCGGGAGGTGCCGTCCTCGTCGACGGCGAACAGCGAATAGGGCCGGTTCTCGTCCGTGATCACGCAGGGCAGGCGACTCGCGCTCAGGAATGCGGTCACGGCTTCCGCGGGCGGCGGCTCCTGCGGACCGGCGACCACGCGCCCGGTCGAGGACGCCACCCAGCAGCGCATGCCGAGATCGCGGCCGATCAGCTCCAGGACCGAGCCCAGCCCCGTGCCCGACACCAGCTGCCGGTGCCGGTCGAGGATCGCCGAGAGGTCCGCCGCCCGCCCGGTGGACAGGTCGCGGGTGAGCCGCTCGGTGACCGTCGCGAACGCCACCGTCTCGTGCACCCGGAACAGCGGGATCCGGTGGCGGCGGCACGCCTCCACGACGTCCTCGGGCGGTGCGCCGTAGCGGGCGTCGCCGGTGGCCAGCGCGGCCGCCTTGGCCCGCGCGAGCGCCGCGACGAACGTCTCGCTGTCCTCGGGGGTTGTCCGCCACTGCATGCCCGTGAGCACCAGTTCGCCGCCGGACAGGTAGCGGCTGGGGTCGGGCAGATCCTGGGTGACGACCCAGCGCACGAAGCGGTCGAGCTCCTCTTCCCCGGTGACGAGCTCGAGGCCCAGATCCGGCATGGTGAGCAGGGAACGAAGCCGCATGAATTCCGACGCTAACAGCCCCGGCCCCGTCGCGCGGGAGTTGACGCGGGTTGCGCGGGTAATGCGGTCGTGACCGGAGCAACGTCGCTGTCACCGCGGGAAACCGGGCCGTCATCCGGTTTGGAGATAAGCACAAAGACCCCCATGTGAACTGGCCCACAGTTCGTCTGTCCGGTCGTGGCCGCGGTGTGCTCCGCGCGGGTGTACTGGCGGAACACCGATAGATGCCGATGGAGTGACCATGGAATTCCTGCGACCCGGAGACTGGGCCGAGGCGCTCGAGATCAAGGCGGCCCGTCCCGATGCCGTGCCCGTCCAGGGCGGCACCGACGTGATGGTCGAGCTGAATTTCGACAAGGGCCGTCCGGACGCGCTGCTGGACCTCAATCCCTGCCGTGAACTGCTGCGCACCGAGGAGATCGGTGGCCGGCTGCGCATCGGCGCGGGCGTGCCGTACGTGACGATCATCCGTGACCTGGGACGGCAGGTGCCCGCGCTGGCGCAGGCCGCGCGCACCGTGGGGTCGCCACAGATCCGCAATCGCGGATCGGTGGGCGGCAATCTGGGCGCCGCGTCCCCGGCCGGGGACACCCATCCGGCATTGCTCGCCGCGGACGCCGTGATCGAGGTCGAATCCGCCGCGCGCGGCTCCCGCATGATCCCGATCGACGACTTCTACGTCTGGGTCAAGAAGAACGCGCTGGAGCCGGACGAACTGATCCGGGCGATCTGGCTCGAACCGGCGGCGGGGCCGCAGTACTTCTCGAAGGTCGGCACCCGGAACGCCATGGTGATCGCGGTGTGCTCGTTCGCGGTGGCGCTGCGCCCCCAGGCCCGCACCGCCGGTGCGGGCATCGGATCGGCCGGACCCACCCCGCTGCGCGCGACGGAGGCCGAACAGTATCTGGCCGACGCGCTGCCGTGGGACGATCCGGCCCCGCTGACCGAGGCGGTGGCCCGCGATTTCGGCGAGCTGGTCGCGGCCGCGGCCGAGCCGATCGACGACGTGCGCGGCACGGCCGACTACCGCAAACATGCCCTGTCGGTGCTGGCGCGCCGCACGCTGACCTGGGCCTGGAACGACCTGGCGGCGCAGAGGAGGGTGGCCTGATGCGGGTGAGCTTCGAGGTCAACGGGGCGTCCGAGCACGTCGACGACGTGTGGGAGGGCGAGAGCCTGCTGTACATGCTGCGCGAGCGAATGGGGCTGCCGGGCTCCAAGAACGCCTGCGAACAGGGCGAATGTGGTTCCTGCACAGTGTATTTGGACGGCACCCCGGTCTGCTCGTGCCTGGTCGCCGCCGGGCAGGCCCACGGGCGGTCGGTCCGGACGGTGGAAGGGCTCGCGGAGGGCGAGAAGCTCGACCCCATGCAGCAGGCGTTCGTGGAGGCCGGCGCGGTGCAGTGCGGATTCTGCACCCCGGGCCTGATCGTCCAGGCGCACGACCTGATCGAGCGCAACCCGGACCCCTCGGACGCCGAGATCCGCGAGGCCCTAGCCGGAAACCTCTGCCGCTGCACCGGTTACGAGAAGATCCTCGACGCCGTCCGCGCCGCCGCCACCCGAAAGGCGGCCGCCGAATGACGCCCCCCACTTCCCAGCCCGCCAAGTCTCCCACTTCCCCCGGCACGGAGTCTCTCACTTCCCCCGGCACGGAGTCTCTCACTTCCCCGGCGAATGCCGGGGGCCATCGCCTCGTCATCGAAAACGCCTACATCGCACCGGTTGTGGGCCCCGAGATCGAGAACGGGTACCTCACCGTCGAGAACGGGCGCATCACCGGGCTCGGCGCCGGGCCCGCGCCGGCGATCGACGGGGCCGAGCGGGTGAACGGTCGCGGCTGCCTGGTCACCCCGGGCCTGGTCAACACCCACCACCACCTGTACCAGTGGGCCACCCAGGGCCTGTACCAGGATTCGACGCTGTTCGAGTGGCTGACCGGGCTGTACCGCACGTGGGCGCGGATCGACGCCGACGTCACCTACGGCGCGGCCGCCGCGGGCCTGGCGTGGCTGGCGCTGTCCGGCGCCACCACCTCGACCGACCACCACTATGTCTTCCCGAAGGGCCGCGGCGATCTGTTCGAGGCCGAGGTGCGCGCCGCCACCGAGGTCGGCCTGCGCTTCCACCCCTGCCGCGGCTCCATGGACCGCGGACAGTCCGACGGCGGCCTGCCCCCGGACGAGGTGGTCGAACGCACCGACGACATCCTCACCGGCACAGCGGAAACCATCGACCGCTACCACGATCCGTCGTTCGATTCGATGCTGCGCGTGGCCGTCGCGCCGTGCTCGCCGTTCTCCGTCAGCGAGACCCTGATGCGCGAATCGGCCACTCTCGCCCGCGACAAGGGCGTGCGCCTGCACACCCACCTCGCCGAAACCCTCGACGAGGAGAAGCACTGCCTCGAGCAGATGGGCTGCACCCCGGTCGAATACATGGAGAAGATCGGCTGGCTCGGCGACGACGTGTGGTTCGCCCACGCGGTGCACCTGCACGACAAGGACATTCAGCGATTCGCCGACACCGGCAGCGGTTCGGCGCACTGCCCCAGCTCCAACGCGCGGCTCGGCGCGGGCATCGCCCGGGTCTCGGATCTGCTCGCCGCCGGAGCGCCGGTCGGCCTCGGCGTCGACGGCGCCGCCTCCAGTGAGCTGACCACGATGGCCGGAGAGATGCGGCAGGCCATGCTGTTCCAGCGCGCGGTACACGGCCCACAGGCGCTCACCGCCCGCCAGACCCTCGAGATCGGCACCCTCGGCGGCGCCCGGAACCTGGGCCGCCACCGGGAGATCGGCAGCCTGGAGGTCGGGAAACTGGCCGATATCGCCGTCTGGCGCGTCGACGGATTCCGCGCGGCGATCGCCGATCCGGTGTGCGCGCTGGTCTTCGGCCCGACCCCGCCGCTGGCGCGGCTGCTGGTCGGCGGCCGCACGGTTGTAGAAAACGACGAACTGCGCACGATGTCCCAGGACGCCGTCGCCCGCGCCGGTGTTACCGCGCGCACGCGGCTGCTGCGCGAAGAGGGGGAGTGATGACCTCGACACGTTCCACCCGGTTCCCCGGACAGGTCGCCGCGCCCGGCCGGGGCGGTGTCGGCGAGAGCCCGCTGCGCCCCGACGGCACGCTGAAGGTGAAGGGCGAGTTCGCCTATTCGTCCGATCTGTGGATGGACGGCATGCTGTGGGGCGCGACGCTGCGCAGCCCCCACCCGCGGGCGCGGATCCTCGGCATCGATATCACCGCGGCCGTCGCGATCGCCGGGGTGCACGCCGTCCTCACCCACGAGGACGTCCCCGGCCGCAAGGTCTACGGCCTCGACCACACCTGGGATCAGCCGGTCCTGGCCTTCGACGAGGTACGCCACCAGGGCGAGCCCGTCGCGCTGGTCGCCGCCGACCACCCCGAGACCGCCCGCCGCGCCATGCGGGCCATCGAGATCGAGTGGGAGGTGCTGGAGCCGATCACCGATCCCGTTGCGGTGGTGGATGATCCGCAGACCCACAAGGTCCAGGAGCGCGGCGGCATCGCCCGCCACCAGCCCGTGCGCGTCGGCGATATCGAGGTGGGCCGCGCCCTCGCCGATGTCGTGATCGCGGAGCAGTACGAGGTCGGCATCCAGGACCAGGCCTTCCTCGGCCCCGAATCCGGCCTGGTCGTCCCGGCCGAGGACGGCGGGCTCGACTTCTACGTCGCCACCCAGTGGATGCACAACGATCTGTCCCAGATCGGCCCGTGCCTGCGCCTGCCCCCGGAGAAGATCCGCATGACCCTCGCGGGCGTCGGCGGCGCGTTCGGCGGGCGCGAGGACCTGTCGATGCAGATCCACGCCGGCATGCTGGCCCTGTACACCGGCCGGCCGGTCAAGATGGTGTACAACCGCGAGGAGTCGTTCTTCGGTCACGTGCACCGGCATCCGGCGCGGATGTGGTACGAGTACGGCGCGACCCGCGACGGCAAACTGACCTTCGCCAAGGTGAAGATCGTCCTCGACGGTGGCGCCTACACCTCCGCCACGCTCAATGTCACCGGCAACGCGTCCTCGCTGGCCCTGGGCCCGTACGAGGTGCCGCACCTCGAGATCGACGCGTACGGCGTCTACACCAACAACCCGCCGTGTGGCGCCATGCGTGGATTCGGCGCGGTGCAGGCGTGTTTCGCGCACGAGTCGATGATGGACAAACTCGCCGACGCGCTCGGCATGGACCCGGTGCACGTGCGCCAGATCAATGTCGTCGCACAGGGTTCCACGCTCGCCACCGGCCAGGTGGTGCACGCGCCGACGCCGTTGCGCGAAATGCTCGGCCAGCTGGAGTCGATGCCGCTGCCGGAGGCGTTGGACGCCACCGATATTCGCAACTTGCCCGGCGGCGCGTCCCAGACCACGCACGGCGAGGGCGTGGTGCGCGGCGTCGGTTACGGCATCGGCATCAAGAACATCTGCTTCTCCGAGGGCTTCGACGACTACTCCACCGCCCGGGTGCGGCTGGAGGTCGTCGCGGGCGAACCGGTCGCGCTGGTGCACACCGCCGCGGCCGAGGTCGGCCAGGGCCTGGTCACCGTGGAGGCGCAGATCGCCCGCACCGAACTCGGCGTCGAGCGGGTGACCATCCACCCCGCCGACAACGGGGTGGGCGACGCCGGATCCTCCTCCGCGTCGCGGCAGACCTACATGACCGGCGGCGCGGTCAAGACCGCCTGCGAGGCGGTGCGGGCCCGCGTGCTCGCGCTGGCCGCGGACAAGGGCCATACCGGAGCGGCGAATCTGGTTGGCGGCAAGGTGGTTTCCCATACCGGTGAGGTGCTCGCGGCGCTCGTCGACGTTCTCGATGAGGGGGTCGTCGAAGAGACACGCGTATTCCAGCACCATCCGACCACCGGTATGGATCCCGTGACCGGCCAGGGCGACAGCCACACCCAGCTCGCCGTCTGCGTGCACCGCGCCGTGGTGGACGTCGACACCGAACTGGGCCTGGTCAAGGTCGTCGCCCTGGACGCGGTCCAGGACGTCGGCAAGATCATGAACCGGCTGTCGCTGGAGGGCCAGATCCACGGCGGGTCCGTTCAGGGCCTCGGCCTGGCGGTCATGGAGGAAATTCAGGTAACCGACGGAAAGGTGCGCAACCCCTCGTTCACGGACTATCTCATCCCGACCATTCTCGACACACCCACCCAGAAACTGGAGATCCTCGAGAACGCCGACCCCCGCGCCCCCTACGGGCTGCGCGGGGCCGGTGAGCCACCGACGCTCTCGTCCACTCCGGCGATCGTCTCCGCGATACGCAACGCCTGCCGGAACGCCGGCGGTACCGGAAACATCACGCGTGTTCCGGTCCGCCCGACGGACATCATCTAAAGCTGTTGACCCGTTTTCCGGCGTGCTTTTGGCCGGAATCTCGCGAGATCCCGGCCAAAAGCACGCCGGGAGAACTGAATCCGCACCCGCACCCCAGGTCCGTTGACGGCACGGACCGCAGGTCGGCCATGCCCCGAGGAGGGCACGCCATGACCCAAGTTCAGACCCGCACCGCTCCGACAGCCGGGAGATCCGCCCTGGACCGGCTGTTCCGTCTCAGCGAGCGGCGCACCACGGTCTCCCGCGAAATCCGCGGCGGGATCACCACATTCGTCGCCATGGCCTATGTCATCCTGCTGGTGCCGCTGATTCTGGGCGGCGCCACCGATATCGACGGCAAGCACCTGAGCATCGCCCAGCTCACCACCGCCACGGCATTCTCCGCGGGCCTGTCCACCGTCCTGATGGGCCTGGTGGGCAATGTGCCGCTGGCGCTGGCCGCCGGGCTGGGCGTGGTGCCGGTGGTGGCGTTCCAGGCCGCGCCGCACATGACCTGGCCGCAGACCATGGGCCTGGTGGCGCTGATGGGCGTGGTCATCGTGATCCTGGCCGCGACCGGCCTGCGGACGATGATCATCAACGCGATCCCGCTGGCGCTGAAGAACGCGATCGGCGTCGGGATCGGCATGTTCATCGCGATGATCGGCCTGGTGTCGGCCGGCGTGGTCGGGCACGGATCGCCCACCGGCCCGCCCGTGGGCCTGGGCCCGGACGGACATCTCCAGGGCTGGCCGGTGGTGGTGTTCGGGGTCGGCCTGCTGCTGATGCTGGCGCTCTACATCCGCAAGGTGCCGGGCGCGATCCTGATCAGCATCGCCATCGCCACCCTCCTGGCGATCGTCCTCAACACGGCGGCCGACATCGACCCGAAGGCGTGGGGCACGGTCGTGCCGGAGGTACCCGACAAGCTGTTCGCCGCACCGGATTTCGGCCTGATGCTGCACATCGATCCGCTGGGCGGCTTCGCCCGCGCCGGGGCGATGACCGCGGGCGTGGTGTTGTTCACGCTGGTGCTGACCGGCTTCTTCGACGCCATGGGCACGATCTTCGGCGTGTGCGACGAGGCGGGCCTGCTGGACGAGCGCGGCACCATGCCGGGCCTGGGCAAGGTGCTCACCACCGACGGCGTCGCGCAGATCATCGGCGGTGCGTCGGGCGGCGCGGGCAGCACCGTGTACGTGGAGTCGGCGACGGGTGTCGGTGAGGGCGCCCGTACCGGCCTGACCAGCGTCGTGACCGGCGGATTGTTCTGTCTCGCAATCTTCTTCACCCCGATCGCCGGGGTGGTGCCGATCCAGGCGGCGGCGCCCGCGCTGGTCCTGGTCGGCGCGCTGATGATGACGCAGGCCCGCAAGATCGACTGGAACGACCTGGAGGTCGCGGTCCCGGCCTTCCTGACCATCGTCGCGATGCCGTTCACCTACTCGATCACCAACGGCGTGGGCGCGGGCCTGATCGCCTACACGGTGATCAAGGCGGCGCGCGGCAAGTTCCGCGAGATCCACTGGCTGGTCTGGGTGGTGAGTGTGGTCTTCGCGGCCTACTTCGCCATCTCCGGTATCGAAGTACTCCTAGGCGGGTGAGGATGATGCGTGAGCTGACCGATCAACTGCGGCACTGGCATTCGGCGGGTAAGCGGTACGCCGTGGCGAGCATCGTCGGGATCACCGGCAGTGCGCCGCGGCCGCTGGGAGCCGCCCTCGCGGTGGACGAGGACGGTAACGTCGCCGGCAGTATCTCGGGCGGATGCGTCGAGGGCGCGGTCTACGACCTGTGCCGGGAGGCGCTGCGCACCGGTTCGCCGCGGCGGGAGACCTTCGGCTACAGCGATTCCGACGCCTTCGCGGTCGGGCTGACCTGTGGCGGCGTGCTGGAGGTGTTCGTCCACCCGGTCGGCTTGCGCGATCACGAGACCATCGAAAAGGCGCTGGGCCGGGTGGGGCCGGTGGCCCTGGTCCGGGATCTGGGCAGCGGCGCTGTGCAGGCGCTGGGCCCGGACTGGGCGTACGGCGCGCGATTCGATGCGAAGGTGGTCGCCGAGGCTCGGGCCATGCTCGACCTCGGCGCCACCGGGATGCGGGTGATCGGTTGCGGCGACAAGGAAGTCACCGTCTTCGTCGAGTCGTCGGTGCCGCCGCCGCGAATGATCGTGTTCGGCGCCATCGACTTCGCCGGCGCCGTCGCCCGTATCGGCAAGTTCCTCGGCTACCACGTGACGGTCTGCGACGCGCGACCGGTCTTCGCCACACCGGCCCGCTTCCCGGACGCCGACGAGGTGATCCTCGAGTGGCCGCACCGCTATCTCGAACGGACGGAGGTGGATTCGCGCACGGTGATCTGCGTGCTCACCCACGACGCGAAATTCGACGTCCCCGTGCTGGAGGTGGCGCTGCGGCGGCCGGTCGCCTATGTGGGTGCGATGGGCTCGCGCCGCACCCACCGCGACCGCCTGGCCCGCCTGCGAGCGGCCGGAATCACAGAAAGCGAACTGGCCCAACTACATTCGCCGATCGGATTGGATCTGGGCGGGCACAGCCCGGAGGAGACCGCCGTGGCGGTGGCCGCCGAGATCGTCGCGGTGCGCCGCGGCGGATCGGGGCGCGCGCTGGCCGCGACCGATGGCCCGATTCACCGCTTCGCTCCTCGGGAAACCGTCGGGCCACCGCCGATGCAGTCCACGGGTACCTAGTTCTCACCGAGAAAGCCATGGCCTCGGGCGTTAGCAGCGCGGTTCGACTTCCAGAATCACGGGGCGGCAATCCAATCCGAAGTCGGTGGGTTCGCACTCCCACACGATCGGCGGGGTCTCCGGCGAGTGCTCGCGCGGGCCTTCGGGCAGATGCGCGAGCACGAACTTTCCCTCCGCCTCGGGATGTTTCGCGATCAGGGCGTGGAATTCCTCGATCAGCTCCCGGTGTTGTTCGGCGGCCACGGTGGGGTTCCGGATGGTGTGGGGCATGACGCCTCCTCGGGACGCGGGGACGGGCCCGGTCCGGTGGGCCCGGCCTCACCACTGTGCGCCCGGCCGGTGTCCGATTCGCGAGTAGTCGGTTACTCGAATCGGGGTGGCGAGGCATCTGATACGAAGCGTCACAGGTATTGCCATTTGGGTGCACATCTGTACACTGAATTCCGGGTGCGGACAGCAAACACCCAGTTCGGAGGCAGGGTTGCCATGGCGTCCAAGACGCGGACCACGACCGGATCCGGCAGTGCGGTACTGCATCCGCCCCGCCACCTACCGACATTCATCCGCTGGCACGGCACGACGGTGTCGTGGTGGCAATCGTGGAAGCTCGCGCTGAAGACTGTGCCGCGGGTGCGCGACCACACGGTCGTCGAATACCTCACCGCGCTGCCCGGCCAGGACGATGTGCTGGTGGCGCGCATGCCGTTCCTGAAGTTCGTGGTGGTGCGCAGTCCGGAGCTGGCGCGGCACGTCCTGGTGTCCAATCAGAACAACTACGGCAAGAGCGCCGAGTACGACATGCTGGCAGTGGCGTTCGGCCGCGGCCTGGTCACCGATCTGGACGATCAGCGCTGGATGCGCAACCGGCGCCTGGTGCAGCCGGTGTTCGGCAAGCGCAATGTCGACCGCTTCGCCGGGCCGATGACCGAGGCCGCCGGGGCCGCCGTGGACCGGATTGCCGAGTTGAGCCGCGCGGGCGGGCCGATCGACATCAATGCCGAGATGAACAGGCTCACACTGGATATCGTGGCCCGCACCATGTTCGGCACCGATCTGTCCGGGCCGATGACGGAGGTGCGGCTGTCGGTCCTGTTGCGGTACTTCGGGATCGGCTTCATGACCAACCTGAGCCGCCCGATCCGCGCCGCCTCCAAGTGGGTGCTGCGGCACGGGCCGCATCCCGAATCGGCGGACAATCCGCGCCTGCCGATGCGGGTGATGCGGGTGATCAGCTGGGTGTTCGCGCCGCGGGCGATGCGGGATCTGCGGCACGTCGAGAAGGTGATCGACGGGTTGATCGCCGACCATCGCAGCGGCCGGATCACGCGTAAGGACAATCTGCTGGCGCTGCTGATGGATGCCCGCGACCCCGAAACCGGTTACGCCTACACGGATCAGGAGATTCGCGAGGAGCTGATCACCTTCATCGGCGCCGGTATGGAGACCACCGCGACGGCGCTCGCGTGGGCGTGGCATCTGCTCGGCCGCAATCCCGCTGTGCGGCAACGGCTCTACGAGGAAGTGGATACGGTGCTGGGCGGTCGCGCCCCGACCGCCGCCGACGTCGACCGCCTCCCGTGGACCAGAGCGGTCGTCGCGGAGACCATGCGGGTGTACCCGCCGGTCATCGGGCTGGCGCGGGTCGCTCTCGGCGACGACGTCCTCGGTGACTATCCGATCCGGTCGGGCACCACGATCGCCATCATCCTGCACGGATTGCACCACCACGGCCGGATCTGGGACAGGCCGGACGATTTCGACCCGTCCCGCTATCTCGCCGAGAACCTCAAGCCCGCCCAGAAGCACGCCTCCCTGCCCTTCGGCGCCGGCAAGCGCATGTGCGTGGCCTACGGTTTCGCCAATATGGAAGCCGTCCTCGTCCTGGCCACCCTGGCCCAGCGCCTCGAACTGAACCCCCACGACGACAAGCCCATCCGCCCCCAGATCTCCTTCACCGGCGGCCCCGACGGCCCGATCCCCATGGACGTGGCGTTCCGCACCGACACCGGAATCCACCGCCGCGCATAACCCCCCGTCTCCGGGCAAGTCCCCCCCATCTTTTCCGGCGCGTCCGCCCACCTTTTCCGGCGCGTCCGCCCATCTTTTCCGGCACGCTTCTGGCCGGAATCCACCACCCGACTAGCCCGGAAGCAGCGCCGCGACCCGATCCAACTGATCGGCGAACGACTCGGGACCGACGGCCGCGATGCGAATCAACAAGTGCCGTGCTCCCGCCTTCACATACCGGTCCAGCTGGGCGGCAACATGTTCCGCGGACCCGGTGATCATCACCTGGATGGTGCCGACCGCCTCCAGTGGCATGTTGTAGGTCGCCTGGCAGTACTCCTCCAGCGCGGATCGCCCACGGTCTGCATCGTCATCGATGTACACGGTGGCGAACAGCGCAGGGGTGATCGCGTCGGCGGGGCGTCCTTCCGCTTCCCGGGTCTCCTCGATCGCCGCCAAACCCGCGCTGTAGTCCTCCGTCTCGGGCGGGTAGGGGAGCCAGCCGTCGTACAACCGCCCGGTCCGGGCCAGCGCCGCGGGAGTGATCCCGGCCAGCCAGACCGGCGGCCCACCCGGCCGGTGCGGGCTCGGCACCTCCGGCAGCCAGTCGTACCGGAGCACCTTGCCGTGGAACGGTTCCGAATTCCCGGACCACAGCTGCGGCCACAGCCGCACCGTATCGTCGAGATGGGAGAACCGGGTCTTGAACCGCACGCCGGACAATTCGAACTCCGGCTCGCTGAACCCCGGAAATCCGGCCCCCACACCGAGAATCAGCCGCCCCTCCGACAGGAGATCCAGGGAGGCCAGCGTCAACGCCGCCTGCACCGGATGCCGATACGCCGGAATCAACGCGGCGGTCCCGAGGGTGATCCGCTCGGTCACCGACGCGGCCGCGGCGAGCAACGCCAACGGCTCCACCCGCGCCCGCACCAGCGAATCCCCCGCCCACACCGAATCGAACCCGGCCCGCTCCGCCCCGACCACCATATCCAGCAGCCCTCGCGCCGAATTCCCCGCCGCCAGCTGAGCCAGCCCCCCGGGCAACAACAGCCCATATCGAATATCGTTCATTCCCACAGCATCAGCGCCGGCCCACCACCCGACAATTCCCGGCAGGGTATCGCCGAGCCTCCGCCATAACACCCATCCGATCCCCCCGGTGTCAGAACCCATGTTCCGGCCGGTGTCAGAACCCATGTTCCCGCCGGTGTCAGAATCCATATCCCCGCCGGGGCCAGCACCCATACTCCCGCCGGGCCAGCACTCATGACACGCGGCGCTACTACTCTCTTTTCCGGCATGCTTTTGGCCGGAAACCACCGCGCTCACGATGGATTCCGGCCAAATGCACGCCGGAAAAAGAGGGCGCGGGAGTGTCGTGGTGAACCGGCCGTCAGCGACCCAGAACCACCGGCAGAGCCTCCAGCCCGTGCGAGCGCCACGAATTCCGGTAGCGCAGTGCGCTTTCCGGTATCGCGAGCCGGGCACCCGGAAAGCGGGTGAACAGTTCGGGCACGACGGCGTCCACGATGAGGTTGCCGACTTGGGCACCGAGGCAATAGTGCGGGCCACGGCCGAACAGGAGGCTCGGCCTGCCGTCGCGGGCGGGGTCGGAATCGGCACCGAACAGCGATAGCAGGACGGTGTCGCCGCAGGGAACCAGCACGTCCCCGAGGGGCAGGTCCTCGGTGGCGAAGCGCCGGATGGCGAAGGGCGCGGGATTCGCCCGCGCCGTCATCCGGGCGCGCTGTGCGGCCCAGTCGCGGATCGGGTCGTCCGTGAGCGCGGCGGCGATGGCGTTCCCGCACAGGTGGACCGCGTTCTCGAGCCCCGCCATCATCATCAGGAAGGCCAGCGATACGAGTTCGTCCTCGCTCAGCCGATCCTCGTCGTCGCGGGCCCGGATCCATCCGCTGAGCAGGTCGTCGCCCGGCTCGGCGCGCTTGGCGCCGATCAGTTCGGTGAAGGTGGCGACCATCCAGCCGATCGAATCCCGCAGCCGCCGAGCGGATTCGGAAGAGGACGGATCGAGCGTCACCATGGCATCGGCGGCATGCCGCAACCGGTTGTGCAGATCGGCCGGTACGCCCAGCAATTCACCGATCACCACCGCCGGAATCGGAACACACAGCCGTGCAAGAACATCCACCGTCTCGTCGCCCGGTAGTGCCGCAAATGCCGACTCCGCGATCCGCGACACCGTGTCGCGTAGCGCCGCGGCGGACCGCCGGGTGAACGCGGGCGCGGCCAGCCGTCGCACGCGAATGTGCTCGTCGCCGTCCATATTCAGCAGATTCCGGTCCAGCGCGGGCGGCAACGCGAATCCGGCATAGCCACCGCTCGAATGCTGCTTGTCCAGGCTCAGCCGCGGATCGGCGAGCAACCCCGCCACCTCGTCGTATCCCGCGACCACCCACACCGGCAGCCCACCGGGCAGCGTGGCCCGCCGCACCGCCCCTCGCCACCGCGCATGATCCGCCCAGCGCGTCTCCGCGCCGGTACCGATCACCGGTAACCCTGCTCGCTCCTCGGCCGACACCCCGACCAGCGTAGTGACCCCGCGCTCACACCCGGCCGGCCTGATCTTCGCCGTACATGTGAAATCCGAGGCGCTGGTTCATGGCGATCGCCGCGGCATTGCGCGGATGGTGAAAGGTGACCATCCAGCGATAGCCAGCCGACCGCGCGAAGGTGATCGCCAGAAGTTTGAGTGCCAGCGAAAGGCCGTGTCCCCGAAAGGGTCTGAGCACGCCTGTCATCTCGCTGAACGCCACGCCGGGCTCGGCGTGCAACGACACCGCGCTCATGCCGACCAATTCGCCCGCCCGCACCGCCAGGATCACCCCGGCTGGATCGTAACCGCGCGCCTCGAACCGCTGCGCGACATACTCGGCGTAGGAGAAGAATTCGCCACGCTCGGGGATATCGGCCGCACAGATCCGGTTCAGCTCGTAGACCGCCCGCCGGTTGTCCTCGGTATCGCCCAGCCCGGCCAGCGTCGTGAAGGTAACCCCCGCCTCGCCCGCCCGCTCTAGATACGGCGCGAACTCGGCATCATCGAAATCGTCGACCCGCAATCGCATCCGCACCCGGTCCGCCACACCCGGACCATAGCGCGGCCGACGAGGGCGGCGATGCGAATTACGTGGTGGATGTGGTGGCCGACGAGGGCGGCGGTGCGGATTACGTGGTGGATGTGGTGGTCGGCGGTCGTGGTGGGGCGAATTGCGTGGTGGATACGGCGGCCAACGAAGGCAGCGGTGCGGATTACCGTGGGGGATATGACCGCCGTCGACTATCAGCACCTGCTCGTCGCGCGCAGCGGCGACACCGTTCGCATCACCATGAACCGGCCGGAGCGGCGTAATGCCCTGTCCGCCGAGCACCTGACCGAACTGCTGGCGGCTGTCCGGGCCGCTGGTGAGAGCGATGCGACCGGTATCGTCCTGGCGGCCAACGGCCCGGTCTTCTCCGCGGGCCACGATTTCGCCGATGTGGCCGCGCGCGATCTGATGGGCGTGCGCGATCTGCTGACGCTGTGCACCGAGCTGATGTCGGCCGTCCAGTCGGTGCCGCAGGTGGTGATCGCCCGGGTGCACGGGCTGGCGACCGCCGCCGGCTGCCAGCTGGTGGCGTCCTGCGACCTGGCCGTCGCGGCGGAATCGGCCGGATTCGCGCTGCCCGGCGGTAAGGGCGGCTGGTTCTGCCACACTCCGGCCGTGCCCGTGGCCCGCGCGGTCGGCCGCAAACGCCTGATGGAACTCGCCCTGACCGGCGATCCGATCGACGCGCACACGGCCGAGCGGTGGGGCCTGATCAATCGCGTGGTCCCCGACGCCGACCTGGATACCGCGGTCACGGACCTGCTGGCCCGCGCCACCCGCGGCAGCCGGGCCGCCAAGGCCCTCGGCAAACACACCCTCTACGCCCAGCTGGACCGCCCCGAGGCCGACGCCTACGCGATCGCGCTCGAGGTCATGGCCGCGGCCTCCCAGCTGCCGGGCGCTCGCGAGGGGATGGCCGCGTTCCTGGAGAAGCGCAGCCCGGCCTGGCCGGACTGACGGCCGCCGGTCCGGACGCTCAGCGGTGCGCCAGGTAGTCGGCGCCCCCGACGTACACGGTGTGCCCGGGCTCCGTCTCGCTCACGGACGCGTCGGCGACGGCGGTCGCGAACTCCTCGATCGTCGGCAGCGCGCCGTGTTCGGCGCGGGCGGCGACGGCGTCCGGATCGCGGCGCTGCAACAGTCGCACGATGATCGTACCGTCGATCATATCGCCGGACACCACCGTGAAATCGATTCCGCGAATGGCCAATTCGGGAATGAGCGCCCGCAGCGCGTCCTCCCCGGCGCGCTTGCTCGCCGCGATCGGCTCGTACGCCTCCGGAACCGGCTTGCGACCGTGGAAGTGCGCCTGATGACTGGTGACGAAGACGATGCGACCACCGGCCGGCATATGCGGCAGGGCGAGCCGCACCAGCCTGACCTGGGCATCCCGGTTGATCGCCAGCGCGTACTCCGGGGGAGCGCCGTGCTCGAGACCGCCGGAGGCGTTGAGGACCAGCACATCGATGCGCCCGGACCGGCCGACCACCTCCTCGACCAGCGCCCGCGCGGCCGTCTCGTCCGACAGATCGGCCCCGGCGATCGACGCGCGCCCGCCCGCCGCCTCGATCTCCTCGGCGAGTTCCGCTGCGCGCCTGCGCTTCTCACGGTAGTTGATCACCACGTGGTCGCCGCGCGCGGCCAGTACCCGCGCCGTCTGCGCGCCGATCCCGCGGGACGCCCCGGTCACCACCGCGATTCTCTGCGAATCCACACCGCACTCCCACTCGATCGCTTCTAATTCAGAATCACTATGGTAGTTCGAAATGAGAAGCGCAAGACGGCCCGCTGCGGGCGACCCGGCGCCGATGCACGCCGCGATGGACCTGCTCGGCCAGCGCTGGATGCTGCGGATCGTCTGGGGGATCGAGCCCGGCCCGATCGGCTTCCTGGAACTGCGCCGCCGCATGGACAACTGCTCGTCGAGCATGCTCTCGGTGCGCCTGCAGCACCTGCAGAGCGCCGGTCTGGTGCTGAAGCGTCCTGACAAGGCCTATGAATTGACTACGGCCGGAAGGGAACTCGCCGTGGCGCTGGAGCCGCTCTGGGCATGGTCGCGGGGCTGGCGCGAGGGCGGCAGCTGACGGTCGCCGAGGCGCGCGCCGGGGGAATTTCCGCGCGCCGCGTGCGAACACGGCCCGGATGGGTAATGATCCGGTGAACAGAGGCTGGATGGAGGCAGACGAGTGCGGATGATCGGTATTCCGGCACCTGGACGCGGGCTCGCCGTCGCCGCGGCGGCGGTGTCGGTGGCCCTGGCGCTGGCGGGCTGCGGCGGGGACGATTCCGGGCAGGCGCCCACGGCGAACTCGCTGCCCGAGGTGATCGACTGCCCGTTCGACAAGCCCGCCGTCCGCCCGGCGAATCTGATCCTGGCCTGCGCGGATCTGGGCCTGCGGGTGGAGGAGATCCAGTGGAAGACCTGGGGGCCGGAGACGGCCGAGGGTGACGGGGTCCAGAAGTTCAACACCTGCGACCCGAACTGCGCCGAGGGGCACTTCGACACCAAACAGGTGCACATCGTGCTGTCCGATGTGGTCGAACCCGGTCACGTCTACACCAAGGCCACCACGTCCGTCGCCGGGGGCGAAACGCTGATACGGCCGCTGACCAAGCGCTGACCTGCGGTCTGCCACTCGCGCACGCTAGGTGTAACTCGAAGTCGCATATATAGGTACACTGTTGCTACGGTCACGAAGCAAACGGCTGTCGAAAGGACCGACCGCCGGGACCAGAACACCAGGAGTACCGATGAAGCTACTTCCCTCTCGGGCGCGCCGCGTGACGATCGATCCGGGTGAGGTGGCCCTGCAGGCCCGGAACGTGCAGTTCGACTGGCGTGACACGCCGTTGCACTGGATGCCCGCCGAGCCCATCGGCTCGCACCTGATCAATGCGCTGAACCTGCTGCTCCCGGAGGGTGAGCGGATGTTCTGCCAGACGTTCTCCGAGGCGCTGCCGCTGGTCAAGGACGAGAAGCTGCGCGAGCAGATGCTCGGGTTCATCGGCCAGGAATCGATGCACGCCGAGGCCCACAACGGGGTGCTGGACGAGGTGTTCGCCGCGCACGGCATCGATGTCGAGCCGTACGTGCGGCAGATGGAGTTCCTGTTCCGCAAGACCCTCGGTCCCCGTGAGAGCGAGAATGCCCGCCGGGAATTCCAGACGCTGGTCGAGCGCCTGGGCTTCATCGCGACCCTCGAGCACTTCTTCGCGTTCCTGGGCGACTGGGTGCTCAATGCCGATCTCGAGAAGTTCGGCGCCGACCCGAACGTGCTGGACCTGTTCCGCTGGCACGGCGCCGAGGAGGTCGAGCACCGTTTCGTCGCGCACGACGTCGCGGAGTACTTCGATGTCGGCTACGTCCGGCGCTGCGCGCTGATGCTCATCACCTTCCCGATCTTCGTATCGCTCCTGCTGCGCGGCACGAAATACCTTGTGCGCCAAGATCCTTCGCTGCCGGATATGCGCTATCCCCGGCTGGTGCTGAAGATCTTCGGCTCGATGTGGCGGGGCGCGTCGCCGGGAATTCCGTCGCTGCTGTGGAGCGCGCTGTCGGTATTCCAGCCGGGTTACACCCCGGCGTCGGTCGGATCGACCGCGCAGGCCGTCGCGTATCTGGCCAAATCACCTGCGGCACAACGGATGGCTTCGTGACCACACGGCGGCCGGTGCCGGCGCGGCCCCCGGTGGACCTGTACGGCAAGCACCGGCCGGACCGCGCGATCCGGGTCTTCCACACCATCGCCGAGACCCGCATGCGCTGGGCATCGCTGATCAACCGCGCGGAACCCGGAGGCCGCGTGGACGATCGGCGTCTGGCCCTGACGGTGGTGCACCGGCGCGTGGAGGCCCGCGACACCGATGTGATCAGCCTCCTGCTCGCCGCGCCCGACGGCCGCGAACTGCCGCCGTGGCGCCCCGGCGCGCACCTCGACCTGGAGCTGCCGTCGGGCAAGCTGCGCCAGTACTCGCTGTGCGGCGATCCGGCCGACCGGCACAGCTATCGCGTTGCGGTGCGGCGCATTCCGGACGGCGGCGGCGGATCGCTGGAGGTGCACGAGACGCTGACGACCGGCAGTCCGATCACGGTCCGCGGCCCGCGCAACGCCTTCCCGTTCGTGCTGCCCGGTCACGGTTCCGCCGCCGCCCGTGTGCATTTCGTGGCGGGCGGCATCGGCATCACGCCGATCCTGCCGATGGTGCGGATGGCGCACCGGCTGGGCGTCGACTGGACCATGGTCTACGCCGGACGCAGCCGCGACACCATTCCGTTCCTCGACGAGATCGAGAGTTTCGGCACGCGGGTGACCGTGCGCACCGACGACGAGCACGGCCTGCCGACCGCGGCGGATCTCCTGCCGCGGGTCGGGCCCGATACCTCGGTGTACTGCTGCGGCCCGGTCGCGATGACGGCCACCGTCGCCGCCGCCGTGCGCGCGCTACCCGCCGTGGAACTGCACTCCGAGCGGTTCTCCGCCCCGCCCGTCGTCGACGGCAAGCCGTTCGCGGTCGAACTCGCGCGCACGGGCGAGGTGGTGGAGGTGCCGGCCGACCGATCGGCGCTGGAGGAGGTGCTGAAGGTGCGCCCGGACACCGCGTACTCGTGCAGGCAGGGCTTCTGCCGCACCTGCAAGGTGCGTACACTGTCTGGGACAGTAGATCATCGCGACACCGTACTCACCCCGGACGAACGCGCGGACGGGGAGATGCTGCTGTGCGTATCCCGCTGCGACGGTGACCGTTTGGTGCTGGATCTCTGAGATCCGCCACCCGCACGACGAAGTGCCGAAGGAGAACATCGTGACCGAACAGATTCCCGTTCCCGACGTGGAGCGGACCGTGCGCAGCGGCGAATTCGACCTCGCCGTCTACGAATACGGCGAGCCGAGCGCCGAGACCGTGGTGCTGGTGCACGGCTGGCCCGACGACCACCACCTGTGGGATCGGGTGATCCCGTTGCTGGCGAACAGGTTTCACGTCGTCGCCTACGACACCCGCGGGCACGGCCGCTCGACGCGCACCGCGCGCACCGAGGACTACCGGCTGGACCGGTTCGCCGCCGACTTCTTCGCCGTCGCCGGCGCGGTCAGCCCCGACCGGCCCGTCCACGTGCTCGCGCACGACTGGGGTTCGGTGGAGATGTGGGAGGCGGTGTGCGAACCGCAGGCCGCCGACCGGATCGCCTCGTTCACCTCGGTCTCCGGCCCCAACCTCGACCACATGGGAAAGTGGATGCGCGCCAAGCTGTCTCGCGGTGCGGTCTGGGGGCCGTTCACGCAGCTGCTGTCGTCGGCGTACACCTTCCTGTTCATGACGCCGGGGGTGCCGCGGGTGGTGCTGCGTCCGCTGTCGGCGGAGCGGGTCTGGCGGCGGTTCGTCGGCCTGATGAACGAAACCGCCCCGGACAACGTCACACTGGGGCCGACGTTCCGCGAGGACTTCTTCGACGGGATGCGGATCTATCGCGCCAATATCGTGCAGCGGCTGCTGAGCCCGCGCGAGCGCCGCACCGAGGTGCCGGTGCAGCTGATCATCGCCCGCCGCGACGTGGCGGTGCGGCCCGCGGGATACTCCGATTCGCAACAGTGGGTGCCGCGGCTGTGGCGGCGCGAGGTCGGCGGCGGCCACTGGCTGCCGTTCTCGCATCCGGAATTGCTGGCCACGGCCACCACCGAACTCGTCGAATCGATCGGCGGCGGGGACGCCCCGCGGGCGCTGCGTCGGGCCGAGGTGGGTCGCGCGCGGCGGCGGTTCGAGGATCAGCTGGTGGTGATCACCGGCGGCGGCAGCGGGATCGGGCGCGAGACCGCGCTGGACTTCGCGCGCCGCGGGGCCGAGATCGTGCTGTCGGACATCAATCTGGACGCGGCCAAGGAGACCGCCGAATTGGTCACGGCCGCAGGCGGTGTCGCGCATCCCTACGCGCTGGACGTCTCCGACGAGAGCGCCGTGGCCGACCATGCCGCCGCTGTGATCGCCGCGCACGGGGTGCCCGACATCCTGATCAACAACGCGGGCATCGGCCAGGCCGGCGACTTCTTCGCCACCAGCGCAAGCGAATTCGACCGGGTGCTGCGGGTGAACCTCGGGGGAGTGGTCAACGGCTGCCGCACCTTCGGCGCCGCGATGGCCGAGCGCGGGCTGGGCGGCCACATCGTCAATCTCTCCAGTATGGCCGCCTACACCCCGCAGCGTGGCTTCAGCGCCTACTCCACCAGCAAGTCCGCGGTCTTCATGTTCTCCGACTGCCTGCGCGCCGAACTCGCAGGCAAGGGCATCGCCGTGCACACGATCTGCCCCGGCATCGTGCACACCAATATCGTTGCCACGACCAAGTTCTCGGGCGTCTCCGCGGACGAGGAGGCCGCCAAGCAGGCCAAGTACGACAACCTCTACCGGATGCGCAGCTACGGACCCGAGAAGGTCGCCGCCCAGATCGTCCGCGCCGTCGAACGCGACCGCGCCGTCGTCCCCGTAACCCCCGAGGCCCACCTCCAGTACCACTTCAACCGCTTCGCCCCCGCCGTAGCCCGCTTCGTCGCCGCCCGCGTCAAACTCACCTAGCCCTGCAACCGGATCTTAAGCGGGTCGTTGGGGCCCGCTCCTAGGTTCCCGTTATGGATACTGTGACGATGGTCGCTGCGATCAGCCTGATTTGCGGGTGTGTGGTTCTGCTCGTCCGGGCCGCGCGGGACCCGCAGCGCCGGGATCCATGGTCCCGCAGCAGTTTCCGTGCGGCCGGGTCGTTCCATGATGAGTGTGACGAGCACGCCGTCAACGGTGACCCGGTCAGGTGCGATCGCTAGAGCGTCTCGTCCTCGTCCGGGGCCAGGTGTCGGCTACCGGTTCTTAAGCCGATCTTTGGCGTGATTGGCTACTGTCCGGCTATGACAATTGTGATTGGAATCGCCTTCGTCGCGGTCGTGATCGGGGGTATCGCGGCCGTCGTCGCGGCGATAGTGAAGTCCGCCAACAACTCCCAGCGGCGGAACCGGTGGGGATACGGCGGTTCCGGATCCGGCGGGAGTTACTACGCGGGCGGTGATTCCTCCAGCAGTTGTGGTGGCGGGAACAGCGGCTGTGGCGGCGGGAGTAGCTGTGGTGGCGGCGGGAGCAGTTGTGGTGGCGGGGGAAGCAGTTGTGGCGGCGGAGGTGGTGGGGGCGGTTGCGGCGGAGGAGGCGGTGGCGGTGGCAGCTGACGCTACCGCGGCTTCACCGGGACTCGGATGTGCGCAGCGCGGATTCGACGGATTCGACATGGTCGCGCGTAATGCCCCAGGGATGCTCGACACCGACCACGGTGTCGAGGTCCCACAGCACGCACTTCTCGCCGGGCCGGGCCACCATGGTCCAGGCGACGACGGTGCGGCCGAGCTGCGTGGCCATGGAATCGCCGGAGCCGCTGCCGGATCCGTCGCCCTCCGGGAAGTGATGCAGGAACCGGCCGTAGGCGGCGTCGCAGAACCGGGCGTAGCGGGCGGTGCACAGGATCAGCCCGTGCCACGCCTCGTCGACCGCGTGTGACGGCATGCCGATGATCTGCTCGTCGCGCATGGCCGCGCCGCAGCACCGCAGCCATTGGCGCAGACCGGTTTCCACGAGTTCCCGCGGCTGCCAGGGGCAGGTCTTGAACACCGCCTCCGACAGCACCAGATCGTCCACGGCTCGTTGCATGCGGCCCAGGTCGACGCGGCGGAACCGTTGTAACAGCACGGTTCACAGTAAGCCCGGGTGGAGTGGCCGATCAACCGCCGTGGATTACGAGGCCGACGCCGTCGTCTCGGAATCGGCATCACGGGTCGCCCACAGGCTGGTGACGGTGACCACCGCGAGCACCACCACGATCACGCCCAGCGAGGCCAGCGTCGGGATCTCCGGCAGCCAGGTCCAGATCTCGTGCGCCCAGTGCAGCACCAGCTTCACGCCGATGAACGCCAGGATGACGCCCAGACCGTAGGCCAGGTGCACCAGCCGCGACAGCGCCGCCTGCAGGACGAAGTACAGCGCCCGCAGGCCGAGCAGCGCGAACGCGTTGGTGGCGAAGACCAGATACGGATCGCCGGTGACGCCGTAGACCGCCGGCACCGAGTCGACCGCGAACACGAGGTCGGTGGCCATCACCGCGGTGACCACCAGCGCCAGCGGGGTCAGCGCCCGCTTACCGGCCTCGCGCACCGTCATGCTGGTGCCGTGGTAGTCGTCGGTGACCGGCATGAGTTTGCGCATCAGCCGCACCGACCGCATGCTCGCGATATCGACTTCCTGTTCCTGCCCGCGGACCGCGTCGACGAGCAGTTTGGCGGCCGTCACCAGCAGGATCGCGCCGAACAACAGGAACGCCCAGTCCAGCGAGGCGAGCGCGGCGGCGCCGAGGGCGATGAAGATGCCGCGCAACACCAGCGCGCCGACGATGCCGAACAGCAGTACCCGCTGCGCGAGCGCCGCCGGGACCGCGAACGCCGACAGCAGCAGCATGAAGATGAACAGGTTGTCGACCGAGAGCGATTTCTCCAGCAGGTAGCCGGTGAAGAATTCGGTCGCGGGGGCGCCGCCGTACCCGGCCCAGAGGACGAGCCCGAAGACGATCGGCAGCGCGATGTAGAAGACCGACCACCCGATCGCCTCCCGCATCGATACCTCGTGCGGTTTGCGGGTGACCAGGAAGTCCAAGCCCAGCAGGAGCAGGACTCCGCCGATCGTGGCAGCCCACAGCCACGGCGAACCGATGGTGCTGATGGATGCTGCGGCGTGGACGGAATCTGTGGGGCTCATCGATCTCCTCGGGCATGGCGGAACACCCGAGGTCTCCTTCACCCTCACTCGGGTGGCCACCCGGGGATTCCGATGGCGGAATCCGTACTGACCGGCATGACGCTTGGGAAGTACTCCCCTCGATTGTCAGGATAGCCGAACCTTCGACTCGATCACCAGTCGACCCGCCGTGTGGCGAAATCCCGGCATCCGGATTTGACCTCAACCTTCGTTCAGGTAGAAGGCTGGGTCCCGTCATCGTCGGAACGAAGGAAGTGGTCAGGATGCGAGTGATCGAAGCCAAGGCGTTCGGTGGTCCGGAGGTGCTGGCGCTGTCGGAGGCGCAGGATCCGGTCGCCGGTCCGGGCGAGGTCGTGGTGGATGTGGCCGCCGCGGATGTGATGTTCCTCGACGCGCGGCTGCGCGGCGGCTGGGGCACGGACTTCTTCGACATCCGGCCGCCGTATGTGCCGGGCGGCGCGATCGCCGGCGTGGTCTCGGCCGTGGGGGAGGGCGTCGATCCGGCGTGGGTCGGCAAACGTGTGGCGACGGCCACTGTCGCGAGCGGGATCGGCGGCGGGCTGCCGATCGGCGGGTATGCCGAGCGGGCGGCGGCGCGGTCGGGCGAGTTGGCGGAATTGCCGGAGGGCCTGGATTTCGTGCATGCCGCGGCGCTCGTCCATGACGGGCGGACCGCGATGGCGGTCGCTCGGCAGGCGGACTTCCGGCCGGACCGGACGGTATTGATCACCGCGGCCGGCGGCGGCCTGGGCACCCTGCTCACCCAGCTGGCCCACAAAGCGGGAGCGCGGGTGATCGCGGCGGCCCACGGCGAGCGCAAGCTGGCCCTGGCGCGGCGGCTCGGCGCGGCCGAGGTGGTGGACTACGAGGAACCGGGCTGGACTGATCAGGTGCTGGAACTCACCGGCGGATCGGGGGTCGATGTCGTGCTGGACGGCGCGGGCGGCCGGATCGGCCAGGACGCCCTCGGCGCCCTCGCCCGCGGCGGTCGTTTCCTCGGATACGGCAACGCCGCAGGCGGATTCGCCGAACTCGACACCGAACACGCCGCGGCACAGGGCATCACCGTCCTGACCCTCATGGACATCACCCGCGCCGAAACCGACTGGGCCGCCCTCGGCACCCGCGCCCTTGTCGCCGCCGCCGAGGGAGACCTGGAAGTCGTTGTCGGCCAAACCTTCCCGCTCGACCAGGCAGTCGAAGCACACGCCACCATAGAAGCCCGCCAGGCAGTGGGACGCACGATCCTCACGGTGTGACCGTTGCACTCACCGCGGCCGACCTGATCCCGGCACGCCCGTGCCCCGAGGTGATCGGTACGCCGCGTGCCCCGAGGTGATCGGTACGCCGCGCCCCGAGGTGATCGGTACGCCGCGTGCCCCGAGGTGATCGGTACGCCGCGCCCCGAGGTGATCGGCATGTCCTCTATTCCGAGGTTATCCCGGCACGCTTTTGGCCGGGATCCACACCACACCACGTGGGTCCCGGCCCTACCTCGGACTCAGCACCACCAGCGCGATCGGCCGATCGGTCATCTTCTGATACTGCGTATACCGGCCGCCGTTGACCTCGTCCGCCAGCTTCCACCGCCGCGCGTACTCCGGATCGTCCGGATACGTCGGCCGGGCCGTGACCGGAATCCGCCGCCGCCCCACCTGGATCTCGCACTCCGGCCGCGCCTTCACATTGGCCAGCCACCCCGGCGGCCGCGGCGACCCACCATTGGACGCCGTGACCACGAAATCCGCACCATCCTGCGCATACGTCAGCGCAGAGGTCCGCGCCTGCCCCGTCTTCCGCCCCACGGTCCGCAACAACAACGTCGGATTCCCGAACAGCAGCCGATGCCCCACGAGCCCACCCGACCGCTCATACAACCACTGATGCCCCCGCAACACGTACACGAACAAATCCGCCACGCCACTCCTCCCATCGGTTCCCCGCCCACCCTATCCGGCGATCCGACTAGGTGCCCCCCGCCCGAACCCGGTACCATCTTCAAGCCCGCATAGCATGCGCTGCGGCCGGGGGACGGTAGCTCAGTCGGTTAGAGCCGCGGACTCATAATCCGTTGGTCGTGGGTTCGAGCCCCACCCGTCCCACCCACCTGACCTACCAGCGGAAACGCTGAGTCTAAGGTGTCTGTGGATCCAGAACAGCGCTTGTAGAGCTATAAATTTTGCGCGGGCCGTCATTCGGAATGTCGTCAGATCGGAACCGTGTCCGATCTGACGGTGATGACCGAACGGCACGATCAACTGGCCGCCTCCTGAACGGCACCCCTCGTCTCCAGTCGAGAATCCGAAGGTTGCCGAGTACCCGATGCGGTGCCGATGTTGTCTCGAATGGTGGCGACAGGAATGATGCCGCGTCCAATCCGGCAAGTCGCCTCATTCCCCGTCGAGCAGGAACACCGCCACGGCCAAGTGGACCAGACACTCGTCCGGAGGATGGTTGCGGTGCGCGATGCGTAGCTCGAACGCGCGTCCCATGGTCAGCTCCAACAACCGTACTTGGCACATATGCTCGGCCAGGTGGCTGTCCGCTTGTACAAAAGTGCTGCCATGCAAAGGATCTGGCGTCATATCGAAGTCACCCACCCTCACATATCCGGCGGCAGTCGACGCCCCGTCGTCAACTCCGCGACCAAGAAGTTGTAGGCATCACTCATCCGGGCCACCCAGTAGGCGTCCTCATGGGATTGATTGTCGAGGTAGTTCAGCCAAAGTTCGGCCATCCGCGAGACCACCAAACCGACTGTCTCCGTATGCCAGACACCGGAAACGTGGTCCCGCCCTCGGAGTACTTCGCTGACGTTACGGTCGATGGTCATCGCCAGCGCCGCCAGCGACACTTCGGCAGTGATGAAATCCCCGACCGCTCTGCGTAGTTCGTCGCTGGCCACACCGTCCTGTTCGCGCATGGTGCGTACGGCCTTCTTGCGCTTGTCGTATACCGGAACCATGCGGGCAGCCGCATCAAGGATCTTCACCGGCTCGATTGCTTCAACCTCACCCCGGAATGCCCTGTGCAATTGCTTGGCATTGGGCAGTGATGGCACCTTGTTCGTCATAGATATGTGCCGTCACCGCGGATGAGCCGTAGACGGCACCACGAGTCCAGCTGCGACCAGAACATCGAGCGCAGCGGCCTTGCGCAAACAGAACGCTGCCCGGCAGCCCACGTGGAATTGCATGACCGCATGGGCACAGTCCACGGTGAACGGAATATCTGGGGCCAGATGGGATTGCTGTTCTGTCAGGGCGACGAGACGGTGGATGGCGAGCGTGTTGTACGGCATTGTGCGGATACCTCCCCAAGTCGGTCGATTCGGTACTGGAGGTACTCGATGCCAAGGGCTTTCGCCGCTTCTCCGGCTTTGTCTGGAAACAGCCTGCTACAGCGTCGGCGTGGTATCGGGTACCGGTTTCACTTTGGCCCCCAAGCGGTTCCGGACGCGACAGGCTAGTGGCGGGGTACTGTGGGGCCACTGAACGTATTTACCCAGGTCAGGGTGGTTTAACTGACATAGGGCTATGGCCAGGGGGCGGGAGGGGACCGGGTCGGAAATTGTGCCGTTGCAGGTGGCTATGCGCGCTGATCGGTCCGGGAGACGCTGGCCTTTTGGGTATCGAGGCGGCTGGCACCCAGGGCTGAACCCGAAGCAGTGCAGAAGTATTCGTCGTCGATGGCCAATCGAAAGTCCGACAGTCTGTACGGCTACTGGACTTCCCAAACACCGACGGAGCAGCCGTGGACTACCCCGAACTCCGCGGGAACCCCAGATCCGTTCCGCCCAGGAAGCTGTAGCTGTTGCCGCTGACAGCCAATACATCGCCGACGCGAGCGAGCGTCAACGTGAGCGCCTGGACAGAATCTACGCCGACGGTGTAGCCCTCCTCCTGCAGCTCAATGCCAGTGATGCGGAATGGGCAGAAGAAGTCTTCGCTCTCCATGTACGGCCGCGGCCGGCCTATTTCCACCGTCACCGGTTCATCGCCTCGGTGCAGCGTGCGGACAGCGATCGGTTCGCCCAGCTCCCACGTGATCGGCATGCGCCTGATCCTATTCCGCTGCCTCGGCCTTTGGCAGACGTGCGTGGGCCCACCGGAACGGATAGTGCTTGCCTGTCAGGCAATCGGCGTACCACTGGTTGACCAGCTCGTAGCACTGCCGCCGCTTGTCCGACGTGCTGAATCGGGCCTGGCAGCCGGGGATGAGTTCGTCATAGTACTGACGGTCGCAGTACTCCTTCATGTGGTCGGGGACGCCGGTGCGAACTGGAGCAGCAATTGGGCAGTGGGCGGATGGTGTGGCGCTAGCTGATCCGTCGGCGTCGCCGACCAGTACCGAGCCGGTGACCGCGACCGCCATGACGAGCAAGCGAAACAGATTGCGAGGCATGGTGTTTCCCTTTGTGAAGAGTGAAATAGCGCTCCTCCAGCCTGGCTGGCCGGATGAATCCCTCGCGAGTGCCTGGCGTGGGCATAGTGTGTGGGTTTCATACGGGTTTGCCCAGGTCAGGGCGTACCGTAGGTGGGGTTATGGTCAGAGGGCGGGAGTGGACGGGATTTGAGGCAGCCGCGTTGCAGGAAGCGATGCGGCGGTCGGTGCGTGACTTCGCCGCGCTCCTGGGCCTCGAAACCACCACGGTGACGAATTGGCGGGCGGGACTCGGCAGCGTGAAGCCGCGTTCGGCCACGCAGGCCATCCTGGACACAGCGCTCGACCAGCGGGCTACCTCAGAGGACCGGGAACGCTTCGAGCAGATCCTGCGAGAAGGCGAAGCCGCCTGGCGGCAGCGGCACCATATATCTTCCCGGCACAGCCTGGGCGCTTCCGGCGGGCTGACCAGCGGCGAACTGTCGCAAGCCGATGCAACGGGCGTGGTGAGCATCCCGGCCGCTGAGCCGGTCCGCGCAGCAGCGTCTACTACTGTGGGTGGTAGTCACTCCGCCAAACCCGGCGGTGGGTACCCCACGGAGATTACGGACATGAATCGGCGAGAGTTGTTGCGGCTGCTGAGCATTGCCACAACCCTCGCTGTCCCCGTCACGATCGACTGGGATCGACTGCGTTTCGCCGCGGTGACAGGCCAGGCCGATGCCGCCACGCTCGCGCAGCACGAGGCGGTCAACGAGCTGCTGTGGCAGGACTACGGTGCGGCCGAAACAAAAGCCGTGGTGTTCGGTGCCGCCCGTGAGCAAATGCATACGCTCATTGAAGGTCTCCGCGATATCCGCACTCCGGAGCTTCGGCGCCGCCAGCAAGAGCTGATCGCCGATGCCTTGCAACTGTCCGGCGAAATTCTGCTCGATGCCGACCACCTCGCCGAGGCGGCCCACTGCTACGCCCTCTCCGGCACGTTCGCGGCCGAGGCGCGGGCCTATGACTTGTGGGCCTGTGCGCTGACCCGGCACGCCTACTTGGGCATTTTCGATACCCGCTACCAAGATGCCCTGCCCCTGGTGGAGCAGGCCGCCAGGATTGCTCATCGCGGCGATAGCCAGCTCCCCACCCGATATTGGGTGGAGAGCGTGCGGGCGCAAGTCCTCGCCGGCCTCGGCGATGCCGCCGGATGCGAGCAGGCGTTCGACGCGGCCCGTGGTGTCCTGACCCTCACCGATACCCCGATCTGCGGCTGGCTGCGCTTCAACGGTGCCCGCATCGACGAGGAACAAGCCAGTTGCTTGGTGCAGCTAGCCCGGCCTGGACCGGCAGAGGACATCCTGACGTCGTTACTCGGTCGGCCCTTGTCCACCCGGAGGCGGGCTAGCGTGCTGGTCGACCTGGCCGCGGCTGGGGCCTTACGCGCTGATCCGGTGCAAACGGTGTGGTATGGCGGAACGGCGGTAGATATTGCTCGCCGCACCAAGTCCGGCTATCTGGGTCGGCGACTCGGACAGTTGCGGCAGCACCTTGGCGAACTCGAGGGGGACCGGCACATCGCTCACCTGGACCGGCAGATCACTACCCTGACAGCGGCGGCACCCTGATCCATGACGAGCAAGGAGCACTGTGACAAGCGCTAACGAACACGGCGGCAGGGTCTTTCGGGATGCGTGGATTGCGGGCGTAACTGCCCACTATCCCGGTACACCGAAGGACAGCTACATCACGCCGTGGGAGAGCACGCCGGATTGGGAGCGGGCCAGCGCTGCTGCGGTGTACGAGCAGGTGGCCGAGTTCATCCGACTCACGAACGGTGCCACCAGTCACCTCAGCCCGGAGACCAAGGGACGGTTCGTGGCCATCTGCTGGGTGGGACAGATCTATGCCCGCATCCCTGATCCGAAGCCGGGGTATGTGGCGCCGTGGGAGAAGCTGCCGGAGTGGCAGCAGAAGACGGATGTGGGGATCTTTGAGGCGGTGGAGCGGGATGTGAATGGGACGGAGGCAGAATCTGGAGTATAGGCCGAAGCCGGTTCTGTCCCTCTCATAATTGGTAGTCCAGCGTCACGCTACTGGCTGAACTCTGAGGCCACAGAGACACCCGAGCGTAGATTCGCCGGAGGGTGTAGTACAGGAAATCTCAGAGAGACTCTGGCGGCTCCCTAGGTATGATATGGCCCATCATGTGGGTTGAAGTGGTACACGATGCTGTATGTGCTGGCAATTAACGATCGCCTGCTACGTACTCGATTCTCTCATGTCCAGGTTGGCGAAGTATTTGATTCCGAATGCAATGAGCATGCCGATCGAAAGGGTGATGATATTTACCCACCAATACGGCAGCATCGGGATGGCCGGCTCAACTAGTACGGTGGGTGTTTGGCATTTGACGGCAAGCTCATCGACCGCTTGCTGCACCTGCCGTTCCGGCTTCAGCGGCTCAACCCACCGTTGCACAACGGTAAGCGCGGTCAGGAGGATTACGCCGGTTGTCCACAGAATTAGGATCGAACCCGTTCCTCGTAGCCGGCTCTTGCGGTCGCCACCCCGAGCCACGTACAGGGCAAGGGTTAGAAAGGTGATGAGGATGGGTGCATATGGACTATTTACCACACCACCCGTTTCTGCTATGAGCCCCGTAATTATCGCGAACTGGGCTATAGATGAAATCCATAAAAAGAAGAAGTAGCGCCACTGCTTTTGTTTGTCGGCTTGGGCGGCCTTCTCTCGATGCGATGGATGTTCATTATGGTCTTGTTTTCCAACTAGCTTGGCCAGGGCCGTGCCCACCGGCAATAGCACCAGGGGCGAAAGTATCAGATATGCCACGTCTGCGATAGCGAGGTGAATTGGGAAATCAAACAGATTCCGATTGGTCCATCCCACGATACCGATGACAATCAGAACCAAAAGAGATGAGGCCCAGACAATAATTGCCTGGTCGTTGGGTTCCAGGGGAACCAGCCCGGGCGGTGTTTTGGCATCGCGGGTAGTGTCATCAGACCCGCCTGATGAAGTTTTATCCGCATCGTTCCGAGGCTGGGGTTCCTCACGTGCGCCTGCGCTCGTCTCCGGGTCTTCCGCAGGCTTATCGGCACTCTCCGGATTGTTCTTGTTACCCGTCACCCTCGTTCCCCCGCGCTATGGCCAGACCAGCTGGGACCTGTACAACCCCCGTCGTGTTTTCCCTTCGCAGAAGACGATTCATTTGAACGGTGTAGGTGACTGTGCACCAAGTCAGTCCTGCCACCATCGCAGCGCTGAGCTGCCACGGCACGCCGTCCCTGAGGACGAACCAGCCACCCACGACCGCGGTCCCGAGGCCAAGGAGCTTGTGCGACATGCCGCCGACACCGATGAACCCTTGTTTCGCAGCTTTCATGCCGGTGACCGTCTGGATACCATCCCGCGCCACCAGGGCGAGCCACACGGCGGGGAGCGACATCGCGGTCACTGCGTAAGCCGCGAAGACCGCGTGTACGGCGAATCGGTCGGCGATGGAGTCAAGCATGCGACGGCGGAGCGTCTCCTCGCCGTGCCAGCGGGCCAGGATGCCGTCGCCGACGTCCATCAAGACGAAGAGCAGTAGCGTTCCGATCGTGACGATCGGTGCATGCACCATAATGCCGATGGTCATGGCAGGCACGAGCACCAACCGTGAGGCAGTGAGCATCTCGGATCGGGTTAGTGCGCTGTTGCGGTTTGGCGAAGTTGCAGCGCGGTGCTGAACGGTTAGCGGCATGACAGATCCCCTTCCAGCGAGATGGGCTAGGACAATACCCATCAATGGTGACCTTCGGTAGGGGCAAATGGCATGATCGGCGCATGGCGCGGCGAGATAGCTACGGCGTTACAATTTAGTCCGCCATATCAGATACCAGTGGGCCGCTTAGCCGCGATACCGCAGTTCGGCTTATTTTCATTGCGAACAGTTGGAAATCCACACGGTAGCCCTGCTGCGAGATGCACTGGACGCCATCTATGGGAGGCTCAAAGCCAACCGGACCTGAGACTATCTCCAGTCGATTCTGAGCCGAGGCAAACGTCGCCGTCGCGAACGTATCGAGTTGCCCGAGCAGGTCAGAGATCGCCTCCGGCTACCCGGCTGTGATGATCTCCACCGGGTGCGGAACCGGGACGGCTGCATTGGCCGAGGCGCTCCTGTATGCCGATGCCAGTAGTTGTTTGCATCCTCCGATGCGCCGGAGGGGCATGACGCGTCCTTGCTGTGCTGTTCCTTATTCTGTGAGTTGACCGTCGGTCGTGAACTGCGGGATGCAGTCGCCCGGGTCGCTGGCTACAGCAACGCAATTGTCGCTGTGGGGTTCTGGACAGGGTAGGTGGGTCAGGGGACGCTCGAATGTGCCGGTCAGCTTGCCTCGCGCGAGCACGTGGCCCTGCATGGGACTCGCCGGCATCGGTGAGGGTGGCGTCTTTGTCCAGACCGCTGGGGGCGTCCAGGGCGAAGAGTTGGAAGATGTGGTGGTAGGGGCTGTGGGTGGGGCTGGCGTCCATCGCAGAGTGTGGGGAGATGTTGTCGCCGACGCCGGTTCCTGCGAACGCTGTGGGAGAGAGCCGTTGTCGGTGAAGGCGTTGCTGGTGAGCGTGATGTCAGGCGGGGCGTTGTCGACCGCGGGATTGTTCCAGGCGATTCGGTCCGTACCCTGCCCGGAGCGGGCAGATTAGTCGGCCGATCGTGCGAATGGCCATGGTGTTCCTCCGACCACGCTCCGGATCCGGTGTGGTAGGACCGGCTTGGCGGAAGGAGCCGGCTGTCGCCCGAAGATGGGACGTACGGTGGTAGTTCCGGCTACTCCGAGGGGGTTCAGATGTGGTGGCGAAGGTCGAGCGTATTTCGTGATCCTCCAGTGGAACTCACCGGGTGGCAGTTGCGGCGGGGGCTCGATGCTGCTCGGCGGGCGGCGCGGGAGTCGCAACGATCGCTGATTCGCACGAAGGGGTCGCAGTATCGGCGGTATCGGGCCGAAGTCGGGGACAGGTACGTCGACTGGCCGCGTTGGAAGGCGGAGTACCTGCGCGAGTACAACCGCCGAATCCAGATCGGTGCGCCGCCGTCGGGATCGAATATCGCAGGCTGATCCTGCACGAGGGTCGCTGAGATCCTCCGCTGCCGTCTGGCAAACATCATCAAAACTTTACCGAAAACGATAGAGACCCAACGGTATCGAAAGCTACCGTTGTAGATGATCTAGAGGTCGGGGGCGGCGCGAAGTGGACCTCGGCCTGCCGGTTCACGGGCAGATTGGAGTTCGCATGCAGAACAACACCGACCCCATCGTCATTGATCCCGAAGGTCCCGATATCCAGGGTGAGATCGCCCGCATCCGGCAGCGAGGGCCGGTCACCAAGGTTGTGCTCCCGGGAGGAGTGCCCGCGTGGTCGGTGACCGACGCGGCACTGCTCAAGGAAATTCTGTCCGGCTCCGCGGTGTCCAAGGATCCGCATCAGCACTGGCCGGCGTTTCGAAACGGGAAGGTAGGCAAGGACTTTCCGCTCCTGAACTGGGTGAATACGCGCTCGATGTTCACCGCCTACGGACCCGAACACCGTCGGCTCCGCAACTACGTGACGCCCGCGTTCACCAACCGGCGCACCCTCGCGCTCGAACCTCGCATCCGGTCGATCGCCGACGATCTGGTAGCCGGGCTGGACGGCACGCCGGAAGGCGACATCGTCGACATCCGCGAGCATTTCGCCTATCCGCTGCCGTTGCGTGTGATCAACGAACTGATGGGAGTGCCCGAGCACCTGATCGGGCCACTGCGGAAATGCGTGGACGGCATCTTCGATATCGCCCTGACCGAGGAGGCGGCCGTGGCGAACTACGAACAGATGATCGGACTGCTGCAGGACCTCGTTGCCTATCGGCGGGACACTCCGGGCGACGATATGACCAGCACGCTCATCGCCTACGCCGACGATCCCGAAAAGGATTTCAGCACCGAGGAACTCGTCGGCACGCTGTACCTGACGATCAACGCCGGGCACGAGACGACGGTGGACCTGATCGACCAGGCGATCTATCTCCTGCTCACCCATCCTGACCAGCTGGCCGCCGCGGTCGACGGTGCTGTCGGCTGGGTGGATGTGATCGAGGAGGTGCTGCGGTTCGAGCCCTCTATCGCGCACGTTCCGTTGCGCTATGCGGTGCGGGATTTCGTTCTCGGCGAGGTGGCGATCACGGCGGGCGACCCGATCCTCGCCTGCCCGGCCGGTGCCAATCGGGACCCGAATGTGTACGGCGACAGCGCGGACGAGTTCGACCCCACGCGGACGACCAAGGACCACATGGCATTCGGCTACGGCGCCCATCGCTGCCTGGGCGCACCGCTCGCGAGGCTGGAGGCGCAGGTGGCACTGCCCACCCTGTTCCAGCGGTTCCCGCAGATGAAATTCGCCGTCTCTCCCGACGAGATCGGCACGGTCCCCGGTTTCATCGCGAACGGGCACGACCGTCTGCCGGTAGTCCTGAAATAGGCGGCGTCGCGGCCTCCCGTGCTCGATCGGCGGGAGGCCGCATGCGGTTCTTCCAGACTGTGGGCGGAGTTCGATTTCAGACCTCGGTACGATGTGGCGCGCTGTGGGGCGCGCTAACTTTCAGGGATGAAGACCGGGGTTCACTGGGCTGCGATACATGGGCTGCCGCGGGTGTATTTGAAGGCGCAGGTTCGGCGGGGGGAGCCGCTTGCGCGGATCTTGGCGGATCCGGCGGCGCGGGCTGATCCGTATCTGCTCGCTGCGCGTATCCGGGAGCGGGGGCGGGTGGTTCGGACGCCTACCACGTGGGTGTCGGCCGATCATGGGATCGTGCGGAAGGTGTTGCGGTCCAGCGACTTCGGTGTGGTCGTGCCCGCGGAGCTGAATATTCCGCGGCCGGTACAGGCGCTGATCCGGGCGACGGATCCGCGGCTGCCCAATCCCATCGAGCCGCCGGCCATGCTGTCGCTCGATCCGCCGGAGCACACTCGCTACCGCAAACTGGTCTCCCAGGAGTTCACGCCGCGGGCCGTGCGGCGGCTGACCGACCGGATCGACGAAGTCACCGGCGAACTGCTCGACGCGCTGGCGGCCCGGCGGCGAGCCGACCTCATCACCGATTTCGCGGTGGAGCTGCCCGCGGCCATCATCTCCGAAATGCTCGGCATCCCACGGGATGTGCGGGCGCGCATGCTCGCCGCGGGCGAGGCCGGGGCGGCGCTGCTGGACACCGGAATCTCCTGGCGGGCCTATCGCCGCGCCCAGGACGCCTTGCTGGACGCCCGCGAATTCCTCGACGAGCACCTCGACCACCTGCGCGCCGAACCGGGCGACAACATTCTGAGCGGATTGGTGACCGGTGGCGAGCTGACCAAGGAAGAACTCATGTACACGACGGCGCTGCTGGCCGGCGCCGGATTCGAGACCACCGTCAACCTCATCGGCAACGGCGTCGTCGCCCTGCACCAGCACCCGGAGCAGCTGGAATTGCTGGCCGCGCGGCCCGAATTGTGGTCCGGGGCAATCGAAGAGATCCTCCGCTTCGACAGCCCCGTGCAGTGGACCGCTCGCAAGGCCCTGCGCGAGGTGGAACTCGACGGCCATCACATCGCCCGCGGCCAGATGATCACGCTGCTCCTCGGCGGCGCGAATCGCGACCCGGAAGTCTTCACCGACCCCGACGACTTCGACGTGACGCGCACCAACGCCCGCGACCACGTCTCGTTCTCCAGCGGCGTCCACGCCTGCCTGGGCGCGAATCTCGCTCGCTCGGAAGGCGTCATCGCCCTGCGCACCCTCCACGAACGCTTCCCCACCCTCCAGATCTCCACCACCCCACCCCGCCGCGAACTGGTCAACCTCCGCGGCTACGCCCACATCCCCGCCCTGCTGGATTCCCGAAACCACTCGATGGTCTGATCGGCCCGCCCGAGCATTGACCTGCTACGCGTAGCCCTCCCAGGTTCCCCGCGCCGGTCGACCCGCATCGACCCATTTCTGATGTGCCTTGACTGCCCGGTCGAAGATCGAGGTGATCTCCGTGCCTGTGCGCCTGCCCAACGCGAGCCCGATCATGTGCTGAGGGTTGTAGAACTTGGAGCGGTATTCCACGTCGATGACCGATTTGGGCTGAGGACTCTGTGGTGGGTCAGGAGGCAAAGCAACCCATCTCCCCTCGATGGCGCGCCGGAAGGTCTCGCCGATGTAATAAACGAATCGCATGCCCAGCTTGTAGTTATCCGTTGTGAATGCCCCGCCGCTGTCGGCGAATTTTTTCACTAGCTCTCTCTCGGCACGAACCAGGCCTTCGCGCGAATATAATTCGTTCATTCCTGTCATATCGAACAGGGGCGTGTCGATTTCCATTGCGGCGTCGTGCATACGCAGCCATGCTTGGAAGCGCTCGTTATCTTGGTATTGCCTGAATTCGGGCGTTTCCCGAATGTCTACATCAGCCTTTCGTGGTGGCATCGAGACCTCCTTCTGCTGCTAGTAATAGGTATTGACGGTGAACTGGTCGCCGTACTCGGCTTTGAGTCGATCGAGTGACGCTTGCTGGCTGGGTGACACGGGTGTCTTGAGGTTGTAAGTCACCTTGAAACCGTCCTCCAGGGCTTGTTCGTCTTTTGCGAGCTGATCCTCGTCCAGGCGGCCACTCTTGTTCTCGACTAGTTCGTCGGGCTCTCCGTACTCATTATAGTGAACGAAGTCGTACCGACGGCCTGGGATATCGGCGACATACTGCTGCGGCTTCCACCCGTTCTCCTTGGTGTATCCCAGCAGCTCGCCGACGTCTTGATCCCAGTCCGAACCGTTGGATGAGTTCTCCATCAACTGGTCGTACTTCTTACTCCACTCCTCCATCGACATACAGCCGCTAGGACGATTGACGCAGTCGGCCTGATACCGTTCCCAAGCATCCTGCTTCCACTTCGGAAACACCGGCCGGGTTTTGATGGCACCGGTATCCGGATCGATCTCGAAATCGATGAGGGGCTTGTTGATCGTCTCGGCTATCAGCCGTACGACGGCAGCGGTGACACGCGGCTGGGCAATCCCGGTGCCGATCCGCCGGGACGCGGCCTGCAGTACTTCGATCAGATTCCGAATGCGGTTGGCGGTGGTCGCGACCCGGGCCGTGGTGACGCCCGCCGCGGCCCAATCCGACCCCGACGCCGTGACGAAGGTTCCGGCGACACCGACCGCGATGGTGACTCCGGCCGTATTGGTCAGGTCCTGGATCGCATCGCGCATGTCCCGGCGCTGTTTGACCAGTTCCTGACCGAATGTGGTGGCGCCGTTCGCTAGTGTGCCGGCATCGTCGATCAACATCCCCGAAGGCGCCAGAACGTTCTTGACGTATTCGTCGTAGAGCAGGTGCGCGTCACGTGAGTCGCGGGATCCGGGCTCGCGACCGTACCGGCGCACCTCGTCGGTGTGATGTCGCACGACATCGCGCAACCCCCGGAGCAGGCCTCCGACCTCGTCCAACTTGACGTCGTGCCCGTTGGGCATGTCCTTGTCGATCTGGTCGACGAGCCCCGGGATATCGGTCACGAGGGCTTCGCCGTTCGGCCCGATCGCCGACGGCAGATTGCCGAGCACGGTTCGCTGATCGACGTTTACGGGCGGTTGGGTCGGTGGCAGCGGCGCATCGCCGTGACCACCGCCGGCCGCCCACTCCGCTCTCTGAAAATTCATCCCCGCGGCATAGGCGCGGTTGGCGATGGCGCCGTAGGCGTCCGCGAGTTGGCAGACGGCGGGGAGAAACTGATTGATGCCGGTGTCCCAGCTCACACCCCATGGCTTGCCGACGTCGGTGTCATCGCCGGCCATCCCGGTGCCGAATTGTTCTACGGCGGGCGCGATCTCGTCGATCTTCTTGCGTATCTCACCCGAGGCCGTATCCGCTGCGGCGGCGAATTGGAAATACGGGAACCATCTGTAGTCAGCTATGGCCATGCCGGGCCCTGCCCCCCTGTGCTGTCACCCGGCTCAGCCGAACATCGTCGTGTTCGCGTCGAGAGCGCCCTGGTATGCCTTACGAGCGGTCGTCAACCGCGTGCGGACCTGGTCCAGCAATTCCATTGCCTCGGCTGCCCGATGTAGCCAGTCGGTGTGGCGGGACTGATACGCGTCCGCGGCGTCGCCCGTCCACCGTTGCTGCGTCGAACCCACCGAGTGTTCGATCGCTTCCAACTGGTCCCGGCAGAACCCCACGAACCCGGCGACTCTGGACTCGACATTCTCGAGCATCTCCAGATCGACGGAATAGCCCTCCCCGGAATCCACGACTACCCCTTATAGATTCAGCCAGCGGTGGTTCTCGCCGAGAGCACCCGCGTTCGATCGATCCGTGCCGGTAATCGTGTCCACCGCCTTGGGCACGGCCGCCGCGATCTGATCGGCCTCTTGCAGCAAGTGCTCGAACCGGCCGCGCGCGGACTGGAACAACTCGCCGAACCCGTTCGCGGAGGTGCCGAGCCATCCGTCTCGCAACAAGGTCTCGACCTCTGTCACCAGCGTGCCGAACCCGGATTCGAGTGAGCGATGGATCCCGTCGAGGGAAGCCTTGGCGGCCAGCACCGCGGCCGCGTCCACCGACATCTCGTCGCTCGACAAAGCGCCCCCTGAATCACATATGCCCCAGTGGGGCAGGACGTTTCGGTCGACTCTACCGGACGTCATCCGGCGGTGTAGACGAGCGCGAAGCCTCAGCTCTCCAGGTAGGCGACTATGCCGCCGATGAGGGCGGTCAGGGCGTCGTCGAGGTCGCCGTAGGTGCCCAGGGTGCGTTCGGAGGTTATGCCTCGCATGGCGGCGGGAATGAGGGCGGCTGCTTGGCGGACCTTGGTGGGGTCCAGGTCGAGGTCGGCGAAGGCGCGTTGGCAGGCGTTGTCCCAGTTGGGTTTCCAGGAGGCCAGTTCGGCGGCGGTGAGGGGGTAGTCGCGTTCGAGTTCGGCGTGGTCGCGGGGGAGGGCGGCGCGCAGGGTTTCGATGGCGAGGGATTCGGGGCGGTGCAGGCCGGTGGCCATGGCGTTGATGAGGGCGCTCACGCGGTCGTGCAGGGTGCCGTCGCGGGCGATGCCGGCGGGGAGGTCGCCGCGCTTGTCGGCGGTGTGGCGCAGGACGGCCGCCCACAGGCCGTCGATATCGCCGAACTGGTACTTGACCACGCCCCAGGTCGCGCCGATGTCGCGGGCGATCCGGTTACCCGAGACCGCGGCGGGATCGCCCGTGGCCAGCGAGGTGATCGCGGCCTCGAGCATGCTCTCCCGCGACTGGATACCGCGCTTGTTCGCGCGCCGCCCGCCTACCGCCACATCTGCCATGAGCGCCGATTGTACTGACCCTGACCAGCGTAATCCATTTTCACCCAACCCTCTTGTATTTTTTCAAAGAGGGTTCTACGTTAGTGATGCCGCTGGTCGGGCGAAGGAGGATCGAGATGGCAAAACCACCGCTGTCGATGGAGCCGACAGGCTGGTTTCAGGTGGCGTGGTGTTCGGAGATCGTGGTCGGCGCTGTCCACACGATGAAGTACTTCGGCCGCGAGATGGTCGCCTGGCGGTCGGCGTCGGGAGAGATCGCCGTCTTCGACGCCTACTGCGAACATCTCGGCGCACACCTCGGCTATGGCGGTCACGTCGAGGGCGAGAATCTGGTGTGCCCGTTCCACGGCTGGGAGTGGAATCGCGAGGGGCGCAACGTCTGCATCCCCTACGAGAGCCATCCGAACAAGGGCCGCCGCATCCGCAGCTACCCCGTCGTCGAGCGGAACGAAGGGGTGTGGATCTGGTACGACATCGAAGGCCGCCCACCGCATTTCGAGATCCCCGATATGTTCGAGGCCTTCGGCGACGGCCGGACCGCCGCCGACTACTACCCGCCGGTGCCCGCGGCCACGCTCTTCCGGCAGGGCCTGGAACTGCATCCGCAGTACGTCATGGAGAACGGCGTCGACTTCGCCCACTTCAAGTTCGTGCACAAGACGCCGTTCATCCCGGAATTCACCCGGCACGACTTCTCCGGCCCCGTCTCCTACGTCGATTTCACCATCGCCTTCGACGAGAACGCCACCGCCGACGACGTGCAGAGCGGCGTCGAATCGATCAACGCGGGGCTGGGGTGCTCGATCACCAAGAGCTGGGGCATGGTCGACAACCGCACCATGCCCGCGGTGACGCCCGTCGACGACCGCACCTCCGACGTGCGCTTCACGGTATGGATCGGCCGCAAGCCCGGCGACGACTCCCCGGAGCTGACCCGTTACGGAAAGACGATGGCCGACTTCGTCATCGAGCAGTTCGAGGCCGATATCCACATCTGGTCCCACCAGCGCTACTCGGACCCACCGGCATTGTCGCGCAAGGAGTTCGAGGGTTTCCGCGCACTCCGTGCCTGGGCGAGGCAGTTCTATCCCGAACTACAAACAGAAGGGCATCCCGCATGAGCGCCACCGACAAGGTCCGGGTATTCCAGGTCGCGACCGGCAACGTCGGCACCGAGATGATCGGCCGCATCCGCTCCCACCCCGACCTCGAACTCATTGGGCTGCACTGCTATTCGCCCGACAAGGTGGGTCGCGACGCGGGCGAGATCGCCGGTATCGGCCCGATCGGGGTGACCGCGACGGGTTCGGTGCAGGAGATCATCGACGCCCGGCCCGACGTGCTCACCTTTCACGGTGTGTTCCCCGACGAGGACCTCTACGAGAAGGTCCTCGAGGCGGGGATCAACGTGGTGACCACCGCGGATTGGATCACCGGGTACCACCGCGACACCAATCACCCGCACCCGTCGGGCCGCAAGGTCAGCGAGATCATCCAGGCCGCCTGCGAGCGCGGGAACTCCACGTTCTACGGCACCGGCATGAATCCCGGCCTGTGCCAGATCCTCGGAATCGTGCACAGCGCCGACGTTTCCGAGATCGAGAACGTCACCGTCACCGAATCGGTCGACGTCTCCTGCCACCACTCGGTCGACACCTGGAAGGCCGTCGGCTACGGCCGTCCGGTCGACGATCCGACCATCCCGGATTCGCTGCACAAGTACACCGCCGTCTTCGCCGACTCGGTCTACCTGATGGCCGACGCCTTCGGCCTCGAACTCGACGAGGTGACCTTCGGCTACGAACTCGGTGCCTGCACCAAGGACGTCGACCTCGGCTGGTACGTCCTGCCCAAGGGCTCCCTGGGCGCCAACTACATCAAGTACCAGGGCATGGTCGACGGCGTGCCGCGGGTGGAGACCCATCTGGAATGGCAGATGACCCCCCACACCGACCCGGCGTGGAATATCAAGGGCTGCTATATCACTCAGATCACCGGCGACCCGAACATCTACAGTAAGCACATGGTCTTCCCCCGCAAGGGATTCGACCTGTCCAATCCGGCGAACTTCGCCTCCATCGGCATGACCGTCACCGGACTTCCCGCCCTCAACTCGATCAGGTCCGTCGTCGCGGCGCGGCCGGGCATTATCACCAGCGCCGATCTGCCCCTGCGCGGCTTCGCCGGACGCTTCCGGCTCTAGGTCGCCGGGCCGGAGGTGATGTCGTCGGCCAGCGGAGCGATCGCCCCGATGATCTGGGCGACCAGATCATCGGGGACGCCGGCGGCCTTCAATGCCTCGGTGAGATGACCGGCGACCAAGCCGAAGTGCTCCATGGTGATCCCGCGGCCCTGATGCACCTGCTTCATCGGCGCACCGGTGTACGGGCCGGGCCCGCCGAGCGCGGCCGCGAAGAATTCGACCTGACGGCCCTTCAGCCGAGACATGTTGGTACCGGTGAAGAACGGCGACAGCTGGTCGTCGGCGAGGACCCGGACATAGAAGTCCTCGACGACCGCTTCGAGCGCCTCGTGGCCACCGATCCGGTCGTAGATCGGGGCCTCGTCGACCGCGGCGGCGGACTTGGACTTGAACCATGAAGTGAGACTCATGCTTCCAGGAAACCACCGACCGGTTTCGTCACGGTCGCAAGTCGTTTGCATGCGATGAACCAACTATTGCACCGACCTCACGGCGGAGATTCCGCGCTGTGAGGTCGGGCAGAAGGGGCGTTCAGTTCCAGCGGGAGCGGACCTCGCTGCGGGCGCCGGGGCCCGAATTGGCCAGGGCCTCCAGGTCTTCCAGGAACTTCTCGATGCTCTCCGACTTGGCGCGCGGCGTGCTGACCTGATCGCGGACCTTCTCCTCGGTCAGCTCCAGCATGGCGGCGGCAAGATCGGTTTCCAGGTCGCGGATCATCTGGCGGCGCAATTGCAGGATCTGCGCGCGGCCCTGCTTGCGGACCCGGTCGACCTCCGCGGCGGCGGCATCGCGCATCTGCGCGATGATGAACTCGGCGTCGGCGCGGGCGTCGGCCCGCAGGACCTCGAGTTCGGCCTGTGCCTGGGCGAGGGCGCTGTCGTACGCCTGCTTGGCCTCGGCGAGTTTCGTCGTGGCCTCCTCGCTCTCCTCCAGCTGCTTGCGGACCGTCTCCTGGGAGCGCTCCATCAGCGACTTGACCGGCGGGACAATCCATTTCACGAAGACGAAGACGATCACCGCGAAACCGAACAGCTGGCTGATGAAGACCGGCCAGTCGATGGTGATGTCGTAGATGCCCTCGGCGAGCACTCCGATGGGATGGTTCATGACGACGCCCGTCCTGTTTGATGACCGGAACCCGTTCCGGCACGCCGATCGTCACCCGCGACGACGCGGTGGGCCAGCGACTGGGCCAGCGGCTCGACATCCTGGCGCAGCTCCGCCGCCACCTGGTCCGCCTGGGCGCGCAACTGCGCGGCGGATTCGGCGACGATCTCGTCGGCCTCGCGCTGGGCCTCGCCGCGCATCTCCTCGAGAATGGCCCGGCCCTCGGCGCGGGCCTCGTTGCGGATGTCGGCGGCCTCGGCGCGCGCCTTCTCCAACGCTGTCTGGTAGCGGGCGTCGGCCTCGGCGAACACCTCCTTGGCCTCCTTGCTGTTGACCGCGGTCTCGGCCACCCGGGCCTCGCGGTCCGCCAGCACCTTGCGGATCGGCGGAACGACGAGGAACCAGATGACGCCGAGCACGATCAGAAAGATCAGCAATTCGGCCAGGAAGGTGCCGTTGGGGACCAGGAAGTTCCCCTCGGCGACCACGTCTGTCTGCGGGGACATGCTTGTTTACTTACCGGGAGTCGCGAATACGAACAGTGCCATGAAGGCGAGGTTGATGAAGTACGCGGCCTCGACCAGACCGACCGTCAGGAAGAAGTTGTTACGCAGCCGCCCCTCGGCCTCCGGCTGGCGGGTGACCCCGTTGATCAGCGCGGAACCCGCGAGACCGTCACCGATGCCGGCACCGATGGCGCCGCCGGCCATGATGAGACCGCCACCGATGAGAGCGCCCTGGATGATGGTCGCGGTTGCTGGATCTGCCATTTTTTACTTCCTGTTCTCCTACGTTGGAACGATCGGCGGCGCCGATCGGGATTCGGGTCAGTGGTCTTCGTGCTCCAGCGCCATGGATTGGCTGAAGTAGAGGATCGTCAGCAGCGAGAAGATGAACGCCTGGATGAAGCCGACGAACATGTCGAACAGCTTCCAGATGGCATTCGGGCCCCAGCTGATCCAGAACGGGAACAGCGTGATCACCGAGACCATCACGCCGCCGGCGAACATGTTGCCGAACAACCGCAGCGACAGCGAGACCGGTTTCGCGATCTCCTCGATGACGTTGATGAAAACCATCGGGCCCCAGCCGGTATGGCCCTTCAGCAATTGCTTGAAGTGCGTACCCACGCCGCGGCGGGCGATACCCGCGCCCTGATAGAAGACGAAGACGAACAATGCCAGCGCATAGACGAAGTTGACGTCCGATGCCGGGGGAGCGATGAGCTCACCGTCGCCGTACTGCACCGGCAGCACCGACAACCAGTTCGACAGCAGGATGAAGGTGAACAGCGTGACCGCCAGCGGCAGGACGAAGGGTGCGATCTTCACCCCGATCGCATTCTCCACTTGATTGCGCATGCCGACCGTGACGGTCTCGAAGAACAGCTGGACGCCGTTGGGCACGCCCGAGGTCAGTTTGACGCGCAGGATGATCGCCAGCACGAGGACGAGAGCCGCTGCGACGCAGGTCGACACGATGGTGTCGACGTTGAATTCCATGCCCAGGAAGTGCGCCACCGCGTGGTGGCCGACCTTGATCTTCTGCTCGTCTTCGGCGAGTAGAACCACGGGAGTTGTCATGACTGCTGGCGGAGCCCTTTCACTTCGGGCACGACGGTGTGAAGAATCAGAACGACTTGGAATACGGCCAGTCCGAAGAAGATTCCTATTCCGTTCGGCCGGGCGAGGAAAGCCACCAGCAGGGAAAGGAGCGTAATACCGAACAGCCGCGCGGCAGTGGATGCCGTCAGCGCTTGTCTGCTCGGTGATTCGGACCGGGTTATCCGGGTGACCGACATCCAGGTGACCCGCGCATTCACCCAGCCCAATCCGAGGCCGACACACATGAATACGCCGAGCAACAATCGATCCAAAGGCCCGGTTACCACCAGGGCCAGCACGCCGAGAGCTATCGCTACGATGCCCGCACGGCGTATCCGGAGACTGTTGACATTCACCTACGACACCGCCCTCACGTAGTCCCATTCCGTTCCTGGAACTCGATCGATCCTCAGCATACACAGCTCGAGTTCGTTGCGTAGCAATGTTTTTGATCTTTCTTTGACTGATCTTGAATTGTTTTGCAGCCACCATTCGGCTAACAGGCCGTCGACCGATACGTCCGAATTCTGTCCGAACACGGCAACACTCGGCATTTCCTTCGGTCGCGGCCTGTTACCCAGCGGAATCGACGGGTGATGATCAGAATGCGGTTTGTGGCAGCACAATTCGCTACCACACCGCGAATCCGGTACCGCCGATTAGGCTAATCGGCGGATAATAACGGACAATAGGGACTAATCACGCGAAAGTCCCATCCGTTCGGTCCTTTTCGGGCGGCGGCGCCCTAACCCGCGGCGGATTCCGCCGTTTCCTGGGCCGCCAGGACGAACCGCAATTCGCCCCGGCGCGCGACCGACAGCTTGCGGTACACCCGCGTCAGGTGCTGTTCGACCGTGCTGGTGGTGATGTCGAGGGTGTCGGCGATCTCGCGATTGCGTTTCCCGAGGGCCGCCAGCTCGGCGACCCGGCGCTCGGCCGGGCTCAGCGCGTCGACGCGGCTCGGGGTGACGCGCACGCGCGGCGGCGGCGCGGCGGTGGGCGGGGTGCGGTCGCCCCGCAGCCGCCGCACCAGCGCGCCGGAACCGCAGGACTCGGCCAGCCGGACGGCCTCGCGCAGTAGCGGACGGGCCTTGTCGGCATCCCCGATCGACCGGTGCGCGCGGCCCAGCTCGCTGAGGGTCGTGGCCAATTCGAGTTCGTCGGCGCCCGCGCGGGCCACGGCGACGGCCCGGCGCAGCAGCGGGACCCGCCGGTGCGCGTCGCCGGTGGCCGCCAGGATCCGCAGCGACATCCCGCCGCTGGGATGCCGCTCCGGCCCGCCGATCAGCTCGAGGTGCACGGTGGCCAGCGCCTGGGCCCGCCGGCGCTCACCGAGGCCGAGATAGGCCGCGGCCATATCGTTGCGCCACGGCACCAGCCAGGCGAAGTCCAGATTCCACTGTCGCATCAGGGTGCCGCACTGGCGGAAGTGCCGCAGCGCCTCCTCTGGCCGTCCGGTCGCCAGGCAGTGGTGCCCGTGCGCGTGCAGGTACGCCAGCGCGAACCGGGACTCCAGCATCGCGCGCGGCACCGGGCGGCGCAGCTGCGCGGCGGCCTCGGTGTGATTGCCCTGCGCGGTGAGCGCGCGCACCAGCACCGCGATCGGGAGTCCCGCCCACACCCCGAGATGTTCGGCGGGAACGAGATTGAGGGCCAGCGTGGCGTTCTCGGCGGCGGCGGTGAGATTGCCGCGGCGCAGCAGGGTGTCGGCGCGCAGCGCGGCGAAGATCGACCGCCAGGTGGGCGCGTGCCGCGCCTCGGCCTCCGCCAGCAGCGACGCGCACCAGGCGTCGGCGGTGTCGAGGCGGTCGGTGTGGATGAGGCAGTCGACGGCGGCCACCAGCGCCTCGACGGTGGTCGGCCCGAGCCGGTGGCAGGCCAGGATGCGCTGCGCGGCGGCGGCCACATCGGCCGGCGGGTGCTGCACGGTCAGGGCGCCCAGCAGGTCGGCCGCCTGCCGATGCGGGGAGTCCCGGTCCGCGCTGCTGCCCACGCCGATCCGGGCCCGGTCGGTGAACAGCTTGCGGTGGCGCTCCAGGTGGGTCGGGTGGGTGTATCGCAGCCACGCGCAGAGGAAGTCGACGCGCGGGCTGAAGGTCAGTGTGCCCGCGGGCCCGCGTTCCAGCCGGGCCAGCGCGTGGTCGGCGTGCTGCTCGTAGCCGTGCCACAGCATGTGCAGGACGGCCGCCGGCAGCTCCGCGTACGGCACCCGGCCGGTATAGAGGGCGGCCTTGAGTCGCCCGAAGTTACGCGTGCGCGTGGACGGATTGAGCCGCCACTCGACCGATACCAGCCGCGCGGCGATGGCGGCGCGTCCGCCGGCCCGCCGGCTGGCCCGATAGGCGAGCTCCAGCCGCTGTGCGGCACAGTCGATTTCGTCGTCGGCCAGCGCTTGATCGGCGGCGGCGACGAGCACCTGGGCCGCCCACGTGCTGCGGGCGTCGCCGGCGGCCACCAGCTGCGAGGCGACAACGGAACAGGGAAAACCGTTGCGGTGCAACAGTTCCGCCGCCCGGCCGTGTAGTTCGCGACGCTGCTGGACGGGTACCTCGTGCAGGACGCGCGCCGCGATCGCGGGATGCGCGAAACGCTCCTGCGCGGCCCAGCCCACCTCGGCGAACTCCGCGACGACGGCGCGTATCCGATCCGAGTCGAGCTCCGCCAGCTCGGCCGCCAGCGGCACGGTAGCGGCGCCGCCCAGCACCGCAAGAGCCGAGGCCGCTCGTAGCCGCTCCGGTTCGCCGCCGCGCAGTAGTGTGGATAGGGTCTCGTCCCCGTCCGCTCGTCGTGGCCGCGCGACGACTTGCTCGCGCGGGCCTGCGACGATCGATGTTCGGGTCCGGTCCCGAGCGACCGACCACTGCATTCTCCAGTCCCTTCATCGATCGGAGTGCCCGACTGAAGGGGAGGATGGCCCGGAAGGGGCCAGCGGTACTGGTGAGCGGCATCGTTGCGGCGGTGGGTGTCACACGGACACCCGGATTCAGCCGGTGCACGGGTCTTTCGGCGGCCACCGAGGCGATTCCCACCCTAGCCGGGGCGGCCTGCCGCGTGAATCATGCTACACGTCAATGTGTTTGGTACGCAGCGCCTTGCCCGCACCAATGGATTCCAGTGGTTGCGGCCGATACGCCACACAGACCGCGGAGCTGTCGTCGGCGGCCAGGAACAGCACGGCCCGCGCCCCGTCGAGGAGGCCCGCGGCGGCCGCGGTCAGGTACGCGTGCACGGGCGCCGCGGTGTAGGGATCGCCGACGGCCGGATCGACCCCGGCGACGGCCGCGATGGGCACACCCAGCCGATACGCCAGCCGCTCGCGGAAGCCGGGCTCCGGGGCCGGGGTCAGCAGCACGGCCGCGCCGGTGGCGAAGTGGCTGCGGTCGATACCCTCGCCGTCCATGCAGGACCGCACCACCTCGGCGGCGTATGCCAGCGGATCGCCCGGCCCGCTGCGCACCGACAGCGCGGTGCGGCCGCCGGTCCCCGCCGCGGTCAGATCCACCCACGCGGTCGGCTGCGCGGCCCCCTCGGTCTGCGTCGTGTACGGTCGCCCGAAGCCGCCCGCGCTGGTGGAGGAACGCAGGAGGAGGGCCGCGCCACCTGCGGTGTAGGGAAAACCCTCCACGTATCGGCGGGTGGACGGATGGGTGTCGCCGGCGACGATCAGCGCGTACTCGAACTCGCCGGGCGCGAGGAAGGAGTGCACGGCGGTCAGGGCGTGCACGACGCCCCCGGCGCCGTTCATGAGATCGAACGAGAAGGTCGGCACCTGCCCTGTGCTGTATTCCAGGCCGATGCCCAGCCGCTGCTGGATGAGTGCGGCGACGGCCGGTTCGGAGATGTTGCTGTCGCGGAAGACGCCGGCGTTGACCACGATGCCGACCCGCTCGGGTGCGACACCGGCCTGCTCGAGACATGCGTGCCCGGCGCGCGTGGCGAGTTCGAAATAGCTGCCGGTGTCGAGATCCAGGCACGTGGCGGCGGAGACGATGGCGGTGCTCACGGTCAGGCCTCCAATCGGGAGATGGTCGCGGCGAGATGCCCGGAGACGATGCCGGACGCCTCGGGGATCAGCAGCACCTTGGATCCGCGCGGAATCCGCTGCCGGGCAAGGTGTTCGTGCAATACGAGGAAGTGCGATGTGGAGGCGGTGTTGCCGAATTCGTCCAGCACGCTGAGCGACTGCGGCATCGGGGTGTCGAAGTGCTGGGCGGCGAGCTGCGTGATGTACTCGATCGCCGGCCCGCTGAACTGGTGGTGGATCCAGTAGTCGTATTTCTCGCTCTCCCAGGTGCGGCCCGTCTGTGTCAGGAAGTCCGACATGCGGTCCAGGGCCTGCTGGTAGCGCTTCTCGCTGGCGAGCTGCCGGTTGTCGGTGTACATGGCGATGCCGGTGGTCTTGTCGCTCGGCATGCCCAGGCAGAACTCGGCGCCGTAGGCGGCGGTCGTCAGCTCGATGTAGTGGATCTCGTCGTCGTCGTCACCGCGGTCGTCGACCACCACGGCGACCGCCGCGTCGCCCACGGTCAGCGCCGCGAACTGGGGGTCGTAGGGCTGGCTGATCTCGCGGGCGGCGGTTTCGGCGATCGGGGTGATCTGCTCGCCGCTGACCACCAGCCCGTTGCGCACCACGCCGGCCTTGATCATCCGGTCCAGCACCATGACTCCGGTCACCATGCCGGCGCAGGCGTTGGACAAATCGAAGTGCAGGGCGTGGTCCGCGCCGATGGCGTTGCGCAGCATGAGCGCGAAAGACGGTGCGTAACAGAAGAAGTCGGGGCCGCGAAAGCGGGTGATCGATACCGAGATCACCACGTCCAGATCGGCGGCGGTGTAGTCGGAGTGGCGCAGGCAGTCCTCGACCGCCCGCTGCGCCAGTTCGAACGACGATTCGTAGTCGTCCGGATCGGAATTGTGTACGCGGCGATTCTTGATTCCCGTGATGCGTTCCAGGTCCAGGGATCTGGGCACCGACAGGCTGGAGATCAGATCTTCGGTGGAGCGCACCGTGCTCGGTGTGTATGCCCCGAGCGATTCGAAACGAGTACGCATGGCCCCCTACTCTCAGGATTGTTTCGCGAATGCGGTCGAATTCTGGTGCGGCGAATGGGTATTCGGGAGAATTCCGATACCGGGTGCCGTCGTAGTCCAGTAGCACCGATGCCGAGCCGTACGTTACCAGGGCGTAGTCGTCCGGCGATGCGACGTCGAGGCGGCCGAATCGGCCTGGTAACAGGTACCTTTTCCGTTTACTCGCACGCCAAGGGCGGGTGGGCGGCAGCGGCCCGCCGACGGGGCCGGAGCGTGCGATAGGGGTATATAGGGGTTTCCGCGAAACGCGTAACGGTACCGTATGACACACGTAATTTACCGCTCCCCAAAGGATTTGGCGAGCATCATGGTGGCGTGCCCGTGCGCTGTGCGGTAGCCTCACCGGTATCTTTCGCATTCCGCGACAATTTTCAGGGGGCCATCGTGCCGAATTATGTATTCACCATTCGAGTGATCGCGAAAGTCGCACCCGCCCGGATATCCCCGCGCGGGTCCCGGAGCGGGGCGCCGTGGTGACCACCGCGATCTACTGGCGCGCGCTCGACCGGTTCCGCGAAATCGTTGCCGCACACCCGGATCGGGAGGCGGTGATCCATCCGGACGGGAAGACCGGCACGGGCCTGCCGGCGTACCGGCGCCTGACCTACGCCGAACTCGACGCGTGGTCCGATGCGATCGCCGAGCGGTTCACCGCGGCCGGGGTGGGGCCCGGCACGCGCACCATCGTGCTGGTGACGCCGGGGCCGGAGCTGTACGCGGTCCTGTACGGCCTGTTCAAGATCGGTGCGGTGCCGGTGGTGATCGATCCCGGGATGGGCCTGCTGAAGATGCTGCGCTGCCTGCAGGCCGCCGACGCCGAGGCGTTCGTGGGCGTGCCGCAGGCGCAGGCGGTGCGGGTGGTGTTCCGGCCCTACTTCCGCAGGGTGCGGCTGGCGGTCACGGTCGGCCGCCGGTGGTTCTGGTGCGGCCCGACGCTGGCGAGCTGGGGGCGCGCACCGCGTGCGCCCGTGCCGGATCGGGAACCCGCGCCGGACGGCGATCCGCTGCTGATCGCCTACACCACCGGCAGTACCGGTCCCGCGAAGGCGGTGGTGCTCACGCACGGGAACATCAGCGCGATGATCGACCAGGTCGACGACGCGCGCGAGCGGATCGCGCCGGGCACCTCGCTGATCACCGCGCCGGTCGCGGGCATCCTCGAACTGCTGCTCGGATCGCGCTGCGTGCTGCCGCCGCTGATCCCGTCCGAGGTCGGGTCCACCGATCCGGCACACGTGGTGGACGCGGTGAACCGATTCGGGGTGCGGACCATGTTCGCCTCGCCGGCGGTGCTGATCCCGCTGCTGCGTTATCTCGAGGAGCACGGCACGCGGCTGCCGAGCCTGCAGAGCATCTATTCCGGCGGCGCGCCCGTCCCGGATTGGTGCATCGCGGGCCTGCGGCTGGTGCTGCCCGAGGAGGCCCGGGTCTACGCCGGATACGGCTCGACCGAGGCGTTGCCCATGTCGACGATCGAATCGCGGGAACTGCTGGGCGGACTCGTCGAACGCGCGCACAGCGGCGACGGCGTGTGCGTGGGCCGTCCTGCCAAGGATGTGCGCGCCCGCATCGTCGCGATCACCGACGACCGGCTGCCCACCTGGGCGGCGGCCGCGGCGCGGGAGACGGATCTGGTGGGCTCGCGCGGGATCGGGGAGCTGGTGGTGGCGGGGCCCAATGTGAGTACCCGCTATTTCTGGCCGGAGGTGGCCAACGCGACCGGCAAGATCGTCGACGGCGACGTCATCTGGCATCGCACCGGCGATCTGGCGTGGATCGACGAGCAGGAGCGAATCTGGTTCTGCGGCCGTAAGAGTCAGCGCCTGACCACGCTCGACGGGCCGATGTTCACCGTGCAGGTCGAGCAGGTGTTCAACACCGTGCCCGGGGTCGCGCGCACGGCGCTGGTCGGGGTGGGGCCGCGTGGCGCGCAACGGCCGGTGCTGTGCGTCGAACTCGATCCGGGAGTGGACAAGTCGGCCGTCGAGACCGAATTGCGTTCGCGCCGTGCCGAGTTCGAGGTTGCCAGGCCGGTGACGGCCTTCCTGTTCCATCCCGGATTCCCGGTGGACATCCGGCACAACGCCAAGATCGGGCGGGAGAAGCTGGCGATCTGGGCGGACCGCCGACTGAAGAGAGGTGAACAGTGAAAACCGTTGTGCTCCGGGCCGTCCCGCTGCTGGGATGGCTGTATCTGCTGGTGGGCCTGCTGGTCGCGGTGGCCGGGCGCGCTCCCGCCAGCCGCGTGCTGCGCACGCTGTGGTGGACCGACCTGATTCTCAGCACCGCCGGTCACGCGGCGCAGATCCCGATGGCGCTGGCCGCCGACGATCGCGCCGGTCGCTCCCGGCTGGAGACCGCCGCGATGACCCAGATCTTCGGGCTGACCTGGTGGCGGACCCTGCCCGGGGAGGCGTCATGAGGGCCTTGGTGACCGGGGCGTCGGGATTCCTCGGCGGCGCGCTGGTGCGGCGGCTGGTGCTCGACGGCGATTACGACGTGTCGATCCTGGTGCGGCCCACCAGTAATCTGCGCGATATCGGCGGCGCGATCGAGAAGGTCCGGGTCGTCGTCGGAGATCTGACCGACCCGGCGTCGCTGACGCGGGCGGCGACGGGGGTCGACGTCGTATTCCACAGCGCCGCGCGGGTGGACGAGCGCGGGACGCGGGAGCAGTTCCGGCAGGCGAACGTCCGGGCGACCGAGCGGCTGCTGGCGGCGGCCCGGGTGGGCGGGGCGTCGCGGTTCGTGTACATCTCCAGCCCGAGCGCCCTGATGGAGCGCGACGGCGGCGACCAGGTCGACATCGACGAGTCGGTGCCGTATCCGCGCCGGTACCTCAACTATTACTGCGAGACCAAGGCCGCCGCCGAGCGGCTCGTCCTCGCCGCCGACGCGCCCGGATTCACCACCTGCGCGCTGCGGCCGCGGGCGATCTGGGGTGCGGGGGACCGGTCGGGGCCGATCGTGCGCCTGCTGGATCGCGCGGCCGCGGGGACGCTGCCCGATCTGTCGTTCGGGCGCGATGTGTACGCGTCGCTGTGCCACGTCGGCAATATCGTCGACGCGTGCGTCCGGGCGGCCGCCTCGGACAACGTCGGCGGGAAGCCCTACTTCGTGGCCGATGCCGAACGGACCGACGTGTGGCGGTTCCTGGCGCAGGTCACCGCGGAACTCGGGTACGAGCCGCCCTCGCGGAAATTGGATCGGCGGCTGGTGTCGGGGATCGTCGCGGTGATCGAGGCCGCCCGGCGCGTACCGTTCGTCGCCGAGCGCTGGTCACCGCCGCTGTCGCGCTATACGGTCGCGGTGATGACGCGGACCGGAACCTACGATATCAGCGCCGCGGCAAGGGATTTCGGCTATCGGCCGGTCGTCGACCGGGATACGGGCATGGCGGAACTGAAGGACTGGCTGCGCCGCGAGCAGGTGCTGCCCGAACACGCGTAGTGCCGTGGCGGTCGGCACGGTCCGATGACGGAGGTGGAACTCGGGAGTAACGAGGGACCAATGACCCTGGTCCGACGCCGTGACCTCGGGTAATGGGTATTGCGCCCCGGAATGAAGGGGCATCGGAACGCCTTGTGTTACGTCCGGTACCGGTTAGTATGGGTGGCACTGCCCGGAGAGCCTGTGCAGCACATCGCTACTCGATGAGGAGAGCGTCCGATGCCGGTGTTCGATTACGACGGCGTGTCGATCGCCTACGACCACGCCGGCTCCGGCGATCCGATCTTGTTCCTGCACAACATCGGCGGGGATCGCACCATCTGGTCCGAGCAGTTCGAGGCCATGCGGCGTACGCACAGCGTCTACGCGATGGATTTGATGGGTTACGGCGAGTCCGATATTCCCGACTCCGGGTACACCGTCGACAACTATCTGCGGCTGGTGTCGGAGTTCGTCGCGTCCCACCGGCTGCGCAACCTCATCCTCGTCGGCCACTGTTTCGGCAGCGCGCTGTCGCTGCTGTACGCGCGCCGCAATCCGCAGCTCGTCCGCGCGCTGGTGCTGAGCAGCCCGCTCACCGCCGCCACGCTGCGACCCACGCCGACCGGCTGGACCGCCCGCGCGGCCCGCTACCTGCCGCTCGACAGCCTGGCCGGGGCCACCCGGCTGCCCGGTCCGGCCGCCTCGTGGGTGGTGCGTGAACAGCTCGGCCCCGAAGGGCGCAGCCGTGGTCCGGAGGCCGTCGCCGGTCTGCGGCGCCGCTGGTCGGAACCCCGCCGCCTGCTCCCGGCCGCCGCCATCGCGCGCGACCTGCCGCGGCTGGCCGAACTCGACCGCTTCCGCCCCGGACCGACCTTCCCGCCGATCACCACGATCTGGGGCGAGAAGAATCGCATCCTGTCCCCGGCCGCGGGCGCGCGCCTCAACGCCACGCTCAACCCGGTCGAGTCCGTCACCGTTCCCTCCTGCGGCCACCTGGTCATGCTCGAATCCCCCGAAACGGTTACCACCGCAATTCGATCGGCCACCACCGCGGCTCTCGCCAGCTGATTCGCATACCCGCGAGTGGATTCCCGGCACTGGGCCCGTGCGTGGTACACCCGATGCCGCGGGCGGTTCGGTATCCGATTCCCGGGCGGCGGGTGCGTGTATCGAGGCCGTGAGTCGGCGGCACTGTGCGGGCGACAGGCCGGGTAATCCGACCGTTATGGGACGTGACGTTTCAAGAGCCTATCGGGGTGAATTCGCGCGGTAGGCGGGCGGTGCGGGGCGCGATGCCGTGGCGGAGAAGCGGCGGGAGCGCCTGGTTCCGGGGCCTGCGGCGGGCGCGTGCAACGGGGCACGTGTCGGAGGCGAGGCGGCACAACGGGGTGCTACTCGGATCCGATATCGACCGGCCGTCAGCTCGGGATCCGCGGCGTTCACCCTCGATGGTCAGATGCGTGCGCCCTTGGTTCGATTGCAGCCACGGCACAGGATCTGCAGGTTGGCAGCACTGGTGGCCCCGCCGCGGCTGAAGGGGATGACGTGGTCGAATTCGAGGTAGTGGGTGGCGCCGCACTCGGCGCACCGGCCGCCGTCGCGCTGCCAGACCTCGGCCTTGATCTCCGGCGGGATGGAGCGGCGGTCGCGGCGGCCGGGTGCGAGGGCCAGCCGTTTGGCCACCCGTAGCGCGCCTTCGAGCGCGGCGGCGATCAGCTCCGGGTCGGCGACCTCGAAGTCGGCGCCGCCGCGCGCGGAGGTCGCCGAGACGGAGACCGTGCCCGCGTCGGCGGTGACGGAGACGATGCGTGACCACGGGAGTTCCACGCCCGCCTCGGGCCCGACGAAGCGCAGCTTCTTGTTCGAGCAGATCAGCCGTCCCGCAGTGGTTTTCGGGCCGCGGGCCAGCTGCCGGACGCGGGTCGCCGCCACATCCACGTGCACCCGCTCCTCGGGATCGAGGTGCAGGTCGGTGGCGCGCACGTAGGGCAGCTCGCCCGCGCGCAGGCGGGTCAGCGTGTGGCCGCGGTGCAGGCGCCGGCGCAGGTCGTCGATCTGCGGGCCGGTGAGGGCCAGCGATTCGGCGGTCGCCTCGAAATCGTCCAGGGCGTCGGGCGTGACCTCGCCGTCGGCGAGCGCGAAGGCCGCCAGCCGCTCCACGTAGGCCAGGCCCGGTGGCCGCAGTGCGGCGCGGCCGGTCTCGGCGTCGATGCGCTGGTATCGCAGGGCCGTCCAGAGTTCCTCCCACGCCTCGCCGCGCGGGCCCTCGCCGGTGAGTACCCGCCAGGCCCGGCCGCGCCAGCCGCGCAGGTACTCCTCGATCTCGGCGGCGCAGGGGCGGCAGGGGGAGGAGCCGCCGAGCATCCGCCAGCCGCGACGCCGGCCGCAGCGGACGCAGGCGCGTGCGTCCGACGGTGGCGCCGGCGCGGTCGCGCCGGTCCACTCCGCGCCGTCCCACCACCGCGACACCGATGCGCCGCCGGGGTCGGGGTGCCAGTCGGCGCGGTCGGGATCCGGTGGCGCGGAGTGGATCTCGCCCACGCGGTCGCCGACGGTGGTGCGAGTCAGCGACATCGCCGCCACCGGGACCCCGAATGCGGCGAAAAGCTCCGCGAGCGAGGCGTTTCCGGTGCCGTCCGCGTGAAACCACCAGCGGCCGTCCCGTCGGTGGAATTCGCCGAACACCATGGCGCGCGCGCCCGCCGGTGGCGCCGGATCGGCCCGTGCCACCAGCCCCTCGGCATCCTCGACGCTCAGTGCCAGGCCGGGTACCTCGGCCAGCTCTCCGTCCGCCACCGATCCGGCCACGACGACGCGATCGACCTCGGCCTCGGTGCGCGGCAGCGAGACCGACAGCCGCGCGGTCCCCGGCAGCGGCTCCTGGTCCAGCGTGACGGCCTGCGACGGATGCCGGGGCGCGTTGAAGAACACCGCGTCGTGCCCGGACCGCGCCCGGCCGCCGGACAGCAGTACGGCGTGCGCGTCCACCGCGTGCGCCGACCGCCAGGACAGGCGCACGGTCAGCAGCGACGTCGGTACCGGTGTCGGATCGATGCGTGTCATCGTGATCGAACTATGCCAGGCGTGGCCGACACATCCGCTCGACCGCGCGGGGCTATGCCTGGGCTACGGCGGAATTCATGCTCGCGACCGCCGTGGCGGCGCGCAGGGCGGCGGCGGCCTTGAGGACCATCTCGTGGTATTCGGCCTCGGCGTCGGAGTCCAGCACGATCGCGCCGCCTGCGCCGACCGACCAGTGCCCGTCGTGCCGGACGGCCGTGCGGATGACGATATTCAGGTCGGCGGTGCCGCCCAGGCCGAGGAATCCGACGGCGCCCGAATACACGCCGCGCGCCTCGGTCTCCAGCGCGTCGATGATCTCCATGGTGCGTAGTTTCGGCGCCCCGGTCATCGAGCCGCCCGGGAAACACGCACGCAGGCAGTCGATCACGTCGACCTCCGGACGCAACCGGCCGCGGACGGTCGATACCAGCTGGTGCATGGTCGCGTAGCTCTCCGCGACCATGAGGTCGGGCACGTGCACGCTGCCGACCTCGCAGACCCGGCCCAGGTCGTTGCGCAGCAGGTCCACGATCATCAGGTTCTCGGCGCGGGTCTTGGGATCCAATTCCAGTGCGCGGCGCAGGTTCTCGTCGGCGGCGGGAGTCTGCCCGCGGGGTGCGGTGCCCTTGATCGGTCGGCTCTCGACCGTCCGCGCGCTGTCGACCTTCAGGAACCGCTCCGGCGACGAGCACGCCACCTCCAGCTCGCCGAAGCGCAGGAATGCCGCGTAGGGCGCGGGGTTGCTGCGGCGCAGGGTGCGATAGACCTCCAGGCCGTCGCTGTCGCAGTCGATGTGGACGGTGTCGGTGAGGTTGACCTCGTAGGTCTCCCCGGCCCGCAGCTTCGCCTGTATCTCGGCGATGTCGGCGAGGTACCGGTCCCGGCCGCGGGTCAGGCCCGCGGCGACGGCGTGCTCGTCGGCGGGCAGGTCCAGCGGGCCGGGATCGATCCGATCCGGGAGTCCGGCCATGGTCACGCGGGTCCGAGTGAGCCAATCTCGCCCTGCCGCAGCGGTTTTCGGGTCGGTTACGGCGATCAGGTGGGTGCGCTCGGTGACGTGGTCCACCACGATCACGCGGTCCGCGAAGATCCACTGCGCGTCCGGGGCGGGGGAGCGGTGCACGGCGGAGCCCCCGCAGTCGGCCTTCGCCTCGTAACCCAGGTAGCCGACGTATCCCCCGGCGAAATCGAAAGGCACATCGGGCAATCGGGGCCGCATCCCACGCAGCCGGGCGGACAGGTAGTCCAGTACCGAACCGGCGACGATGCGGCGGCCCGCGCGCGTCTCGACCTCTACGCGCCCCTCGCCCACTCGGTAACGCACCACCTCCGCGAGCGGGCCGGAGGCGTCGCCGAGGAAGGAGAACCGGCCCGTGCCCGGCTGCGTGAGCGCGCTGTCGAGCCAGAACGCGTGTGGGGACTGCTCGAACAGCCGCAGGAATATCGCCTCGGTGTCCACCGCGCGGTCCAGCACCTCGTGCAGGACCGTCAATTCGGTAGTGCGGTGATCTTCGGGCGTCGGGGGCGGAGAACTCATCACCGCATCCGGAACGCGGCGACCGGCATGATCGCCGGTCCGCAGTCCGGGTCGCTCCCGCGCGTACTCCCGGGTGAGGCGGGCGAAATTGCGGAGCAGGGTCGCACCATGCTCGCTCGCGATCGATTCGGGGTGGAACTGCACGCCCCACTGCGGCCGGTCGCGATGTCGCACGCCCATGACGACGCCGTCGGGGGCCGTCGCGGTGATCTCCAGGTCGTCCGACAGCGGCCGGTCGGCGCACAGGGAGTGGTACCGCACGGCGGTGAACCCGTCGGGCATTCCGGCGAACAGATCGCGGCCGTCGTGGGTGATCCGGTCCGGATAGCCGTGCCGGGGCGCCGGTGCCGCGGTGACCGTCCCGCCCGTCGCCAGCACGATGCCCTGATGTCCGAGACACACGCCCAGCAGCGGGATCTCCGCCCGCTCGATGAGCCACCGGGAGATACCGAAATCCCTTGGCACGTCGGGCCGTCCGGGCCCGGGGGAGATCACGATGTTGTCGAATCCGGACAGCGGCGGCGGATCGGCCGCGTCGTTGCGCACCACGACCGGCTCCACGCCGTTCACGTCGGCGATGAGCTGGAAGAGGTTGTAGGTGAACGAGTCGTAGTTGTCGACGAGCAGCGTGCGCAGTGGTGCGGCGGTCACCGGGGATACCGCATTCCTGCGGGTCGTGCTCATGGATTCACCGTATCCGGTACCCGCGAACCACCGGCACACCGCATTGAGGGCATATGCCTTCAGTTGCCCGCGCCGGCTGGTGCACAATGTGGGACATGTCTGTGGTGCAACCGGCCGATGTGGACCGCGAGGTCGTCGACTTCACGATCGTCGGGAAATGGATGGATGAGCAGGGCCTGCCCGGCGGTGAGTTCGAGGATGTGGCGCCGCTCGGCGGCGGCACCCAGAACATTATGCTGCGGTTCACCCGCGGCGGCCGCGCCTACGTGCTGCGCCGCGGTCCCAAGCATCTGCGGCCCAAGAGCAACGAGGTCATCCGGCGCGAGGCGCGGCTGCTCGGCGCGCTCACCGGGTCGGGCGTGCGCGCGCCCGAGGTGATCGCGGCGTGCCCCGACGAATCGGTCCTGGGCGCGGTGTTCTACCTCATGGAACCGGTCACCGGATTCAACCCGCAGACCGAACTGCCCGCCCTGCACGCCGGCGATCCGGAGATCCGGCGGCAGATGGGCCTGTCGGCGGTCGAGGCCATCGCGCGGCTCGGCGCGCTGGACTACCGGGAGCTGGGGCTGGCCGACTACGGCAAGCCGGAGGGATTCCTGGAGCGCCAGGTGCCGCGCTGGACGGCCGAACTCGAGTCCTACAGCGCCAACGAGGGCTATCCGGGACCGGAGATCCCGGGTGTCACGCAGGTCGGCGACTGGCTGGATCGCAACCGGCCGTCCGACTGGCAGCCCGGCATCCTGCACGGCGACTGCCACCTGGCGAACATGATGTTCTCCTACGACGGCCCGCAGGTGGCGGCGATGGTCGACTGGGAGATGTCGACCATCGGCGATCCGCTGCTGGATCTGGGCTGGCAGATCGCGACCCGCCCGGAGCCCGGGACCACCAAGGGCGCGCTGGTCGGCAAGCTCGGCGAGGTCGGCGGCCTGCCGACGCCGCAGGAGATGATCGCGCACTACGGGCGGTTCTCCGACCGCGACCTGAGCAATGTCACCTGGTACACCGTGCTGGCCTGTTTCAAGCTCGGCATCGTGCTGGAGGGCACGCACGCGCGCGCGTTCGCGGGGAAGGCGCCCAAGCAGGTCGGCGACTTCCTGCACTCCATCACCCTCGAGCTGTTCGATATGGCGCGCGGCCTGATGGAGTGAGCGCCGCCTGACGGAATCTCGGCGAGCATTGGCTGGAATTGTGTGGCCGTTCAATTGCGGCCAGGATAGATTTTCCGGCATGCCGATCGTTCCCGATGACAAGGACTGGACCTGGGTCCTGAGCGCGACCTGCCCGGAGTGCGGTTTCGACGGGCCCGGGACCGGTTACGAGCAGGTCCCGGACCTGACCCGCGATGCCGCGGCCCGCTTCGCGGTCGTGCTCCGGCGGCCGGAGGCGGCGGTCCGGCCGGACGAGTCGACGTGGTCTCCGCTGGAATACGCGGCCCATGTGCGCGATGTGTGCCGGATCTTCACCCATCGTCTCGATATCGCCCTGACCGGTACCGGGGCCGCGCCCGTCGCGGATATCCCCGCCTACGACCCGGCCGTCACCCTCGATTCCGCCGGGGTCCCGATGTTCTCCAACTGGGACCAGGACGCCACCGCCACGGCCGCCCGCTACGGCGACCAAGACCCCGCCACCGTCGCCACCGCACTCCTCGCGGCCGCCGAAACCGTCTCCCGCGCTTTCGAATCCGTGCCCCCGGCCGACCGCGCCCGCGCCGCCCGCCGCAGCAACGGCTCCGATTTCACCGTCGACTCCATGTCCCGCTACTTCGCCCACGACCTCGTCCACCACCTCCACGACGTCGCCGCCTGACCCCGAGGCACGGCACGCCTCCCTCTTTCCAGGCACGCCTCCCTCTTTCCAGGCACGCCTCCCTCTTTCCCGGCACGCCTCCCTCTGCCCCGGCACGCCTCCCTCTTTCCCGGCACGTTTTTGGCCGGGAACTCCCGACCGCACTCATGAGAGCTACAGGCAGCGAAGGAGGGCCTGTCGGAGGTTGCGAGCGCGGGCGTCGTCGAGGACGGCGGTGCCGAGGCGGTTCATGACGTAGCCGAAGCCGAGGCCGGTGGCGGGATCGGCGAAGCCGAAGGAACCGCCGTAGCCGGTGGTGCCGTACGCGCGCTTGTCGGAGCCGAAACGGAATGTGCCGCAGGACTTTCGGAAGCCGAGGTGGTAGCGGCTCCGAGTGAGCAGGATCAGGTCGTCGGCGGGGACGTCCGCGGCGGTGTCGGCGGCGGCGAGCCGGTCCAGGGTCGGGGCGTCGACGGGCAGTTCGCCGGTATCGGCGGCGGCCGCGCCGTACACTCTGGCCAGCGCGCGGGCGGTGCCGACGCCGCCGGCGGCCGGGCTCTCCACGCCGAGGAATTCGCGCCGGGCGGCCTTCTGCGGTGCGCCGGTGCGGGGGCTGCTGAGGGCCCGGTAGGTGAGCCCGCGCTTGGCGTAGAGCTGAATCCCTATGCGCAGCGGCAGATCTCGCTCATAGCGCAGCACGTCCAGGCCCGCCGTCGCCGAGAGTGCGGCGACACGGTCGAGCGGCTCGTCGGCGGGCAGGCCGATGAAGAAGTCGGCGCCCAGCGGCGCGGCGAAATCCTCGGCGAAGACCCGGCCCAGGCTCCGGCGCTCCGGGTCGACCCGGCGAATCAGCTCTCCCTGGTACAGCCCCGCGGTGATCGGGTGGTAGCCGTGCCGGGTTCCGGGCCGCCACATCGGTTTCTGGGCCGCGAGGATATCGGCGAGCCCGTCCCGATCGGCCATATCGCCCAGGCGCACCACCCGATCGAGCACCGGCAGCCCGGCCTGATGGTCGATGAGCTGGCGCACGGTCACCGAATCCTTACCGTGCGAGCCGAATTCGGGCCAGTACCGCGCCACCGGCTCCTCGTAGCCGAGCAGGCCGCGCGAGACCGCGCTCGCGATCACGAACGCCGCCATCCCCTTCGTGGAGGAGAACACCGGCGCCATCGTGTCGCGCTCCCAGGGCACGCTCCGCCGCCGATCCCGGAACCCCGCCCACAGATCCACCACGGCCCGATCCCCGGCATACACCGCGACCGCCGCCCCGATCTCCCCGTGCCGCGCGAAGTTCCGCCGGAACGCATCCGCGACCGGCCCGAACCCGGCCGCCACCTCGCCGTGAATCGTGGGTAACTCACTCATGATCGGACGATCGTATCGGCCCCGCCGCCATGCCCGCGCGCGACCTGATTGCTCTCGGCGGGGCACATGCGTCGTGTTCGTGTGGGTGGCTTGATTGTTCTCGGCGGGGCACATGCGTCGTGTTCGCGGGTGGCTTGATTGTTCTCGGCGGGCGCATGTGTCGTGTTCGTGTGGGTGGCGCGATTGTTCTGTGGGGACGCATGTTTCCCCGCCCGCTGGTAGGGGGAGGCGACGCGCGAGGCGGGACGGGGACACGCGGAACCGGGCGTGGGGGCGGTGGGGACGAGTCGTAGGCTCTTGCGCGTGCGAGCGCTGGAGCAGATTCGGGAGTGGCCGGTTCGGCATGCCGCGGCAGGGGTGGCAACCTCTCGAGGGGTTGTGGGTGTCGAGGGCGACAGGGAACGGGTGTTCGCACTCGCCTCCGTGACCAAACCCCTAGCGGCCTACGCGGTCCTGGTGGCCGTGGAGGAAGGCGCCATCGAACTCGACCAGCCGGCCGGACCGCCCGGCGCCACCGTGCGCCACCTGCTGGCCCACACCTCGGGGCTGGCCTTCGACACCAACGTGATCATGGCCGAGCCGGGGGAGCGGCGCATCTACTCCAGCTCCGGATTCGAGGTGCTGGCGCGGTTCGTGACCGACCAGACCGGAATCGACTTCCCGGAATATCTGCACGAGGCAGTATTCGAGCCTCTCGAAATGAAATCCTCGGTGCTCGCCGGTTCGGCGGGTCATGCGGCACGGTCCTCGCTGGACGACCTGCTCCGTTTCGCGGGAGAGTTGCTGAACCCCACGCTCATTTCCCGGCAAACGCTCGACGAGGCGACCGGGGTGCAATTCCCGGGCCGCAACGGCGTGCTGCCCGGCTATGGCACCCAGCGCCCCAATGATTGGGGTCTGGGATTCGAGATCCGCGACCATAAAACTCCGCACTGGACGGGCGCCGCCAACTCGCCCCGGACCTACGGCCACTTCGGCCAGTCGGGGACGTTCCTGTGGGCCGATCCGGCGCTCGGGGTGGCGTGCGTGGCGCTGAGCGACGAGAATTTCGGCGACTGGGCGCGCGCGGTATGGCCGACGTTCAGCGACGCGGTCATCGCCGAGATCACCACATCGCGCGACACGGCAACAAAGTAACACCCGTAACTCCGGGCACTCCAGTAAACTCGGGCAACGCACCGGCTCGCAGCAGGGATGTTGGGGAAGACGTCCCACGTCGAGGCTGGAGGTACTGGTGCGCGCATCGAATCAGTTCGCTGATGCGACGACTGGTGTTGTGTACATCCATTCGTCGCCGGCCGCGCTGTGCCCGCACATCGAGTGGACCCTCTCCTCGGCCCTGAAGTCACCCGCGAAATTGCGCTGGACATCACAGCCGGCGGCGTCGGGTCAGCTGCGCGCGACCACCGACTGGGTAGGCCCGGTGGGCACGGGATCGAGGATTGCTACGGCTTTGCGAGCGTGGCCGGTGTTGCGTTTCGAAGTCACCGAGGATCCCAGTGAGGGCGTCGACGGCGAACGCTACTGTTTCGTCCCCGGCCTGGGTCTGTGGCGCGGCGCGACGGGCGCCAACGGCGATGTCGTGGTGGGAGAAAATCGCCTCCGGGAAATAGTGCGGGCCGCCCACGAACGCGGCCGGCACACCCCGTCGGAAATCACCGCGGAGATCGACCAGGCCCTCGGCACCGCCTGGGACGACGACCTCGAGCCGTTCCGCTGGGGCGGCGAGGGCGCGGAGGTCACCTGGCTGCGCCGCGACGTCGGCTGAGCGGCGACACCCGCTGCCCGCCACGAAACCTCCTGCTGTCCCGGCATGCTCTCGGCCGGGACCCACACCTCCGCGCTGGGGGTTCCGGCCGATAGAGTGCCGGAGGGCGACATGTCGATCGGGAGGGGTGATCCGTGGCTCAGGACTGGCCGGCCGCGGCGCGACAGGTGGTTGAGGAGGTCCTCGATCCGCGGGCCGGGGAGGTGGACCGCACCGGGGTCATCCCGCCGGGGAACTTCGACGCGTTGGCCGAGCGGGGTTTCTACGGGTTCGTGCTGTCGGAGGGGATGACCCCCGACGCGCTGATCGATACGGCCGCCACCGTGCTCGGCGGTTGTCTGGCAACGGGTTTCGTGTGGGCACAGCACCTCGGCGCCCTGCGGGCGGTCGCCTTCGGTGACAACGCGGAGCTGCGTGACCGCCTCCTGCCGGAGATGCGCGAGGGGCGATACCGGTGCGGCGTGTCCTACGCCGGTGCGCGCACGGCCCCGACGCTGTTCGCCGAGCCCGTCGACGGCGGCTTCGCGCTGACCGGCACCGCCCCCTTCGTGACGGGCTGGGGTTACGTCGACGCGGTGGCCACCTCGGTCCGCCTGCGCTCGGGCGAGACGGAATCCGTTGCGACACTGCTGGTTCCGTCCGATACTACGCAGGGCGTGACGGCGGAGCGCATCCCGCTGATCGCCGCCGACGCCAGCGCGACGGTCCGAGTCACCTACGACAACGCCTTCATCGACGGCTCCCGCCTCGTCGGCGTGAAATCGCTCGGCGAGTTCACCGCGGGCCGCGGCAGCCTGACCGACTGGGTGAACGGGGCCCTGTCGCTCGGCGTGCTGTCGCGCTGCGTGCGGCAACTGCACGACCTGGGCGCCGATACGGCCGCCTACGACACCCAGTTCGCCGCCCTGCGGGAACGCTTCGCCTCGGCCGTGGGCGACGCCGAGGCGACCTACGCCCTGCGCGCCGAGATCGCCCAGGCCGCCGTCAATGCCGCGGCCGCGGGCGTCGTGGCGGTCGGCAGCCGCGCCACCGCCGCCGACTCGACCCCGGAACGACTCATGCGGCAGGCGACCTTCGCGCTGGTGTGCACCACCCGCGACCCGATCAGGAATGCCCTACTCGCCCGCCTCGCTCCCGCCGGGTAGCGCCGACTGCCCCTACCCGGCCGGGTGCTTGCGCTGGACAGCGCCTGCCGTCGCCGATGCTCCCGCTGGAAAGCGCGACTGTCGCAACCGGCCGGCGCTCCCGTTTTGATAGTGCCGGTTGGCTCAGCCGCGAGGCGCGGATCACGAACCTGCGTGGATGAACCGCTCGGCGAAGCGGGACAGTTCGTCGAGGCGCTCCTTCGGGTCGGGCGCAGTGGCGCTGACGACGAGGCGCGTGACTCCCGCCTCGGTGAAGGCCGCGAGCCGCTCGTCGGTCAGGTCGATGCCGCTCCAGCGGGAGTAGTCGAGCAGGTCCGGATTCCGCCCGGCCGCCGCGGCGGTCGAGCGCGCCAGCTCCCACTGCTCGGCCCGTTCCTGCGGGACCAGCGCGCCTCCGGCGAAGTATCCGTCACCGCGCAGCCCGACCCGGCGGGCGGCCGCGTTACTCGACCCGCCGATGTGGATGGGGAGTGTGGTGGCCTCGTAGGGCTTCGGATACTGCACGACCTTGTCGAGGGAGTAGAACTCCCCGTCGTAGCTGACGCCCTCCGTGCCGCCGGACCACAGCAGGCGCAGCACGTCGATCGCCTCGTCGGTGCGGCGTCCGCGGGTGCGGAAGTCGACCCCCGCCGCATCCGCCTCCTCCGCGAGGATGCCGATCCCGATCGTCAGCAGCCGCATGCGGCCCTTGGACAGGGTGTCGATCGTCGCCAGCTGCTTGGCCAGCACCACCGGATGCCGGTACGGCAGCAACAGGACTCCGGTGCCCAGGAGCAGCCGGTCGGTGGCCGCGGCGACGTAGGCGAGGGTGTCGAGCGGGTCGAGGAACGGCAGGTCGAGCTGGACCTCCGTGCCGTGCAGCGTCGTCCCGGGGCGCAGGGCCAGATGTTCGGGCAGGTACAGGCCCTCGAATCCGCACGCCTCCGCATGCCGCGCGTAGGCGACGATGGCATCGGGATCGCCGCCGTAGAAGGCACTGTTGTAACTGACTGCGAACTTCATACCCGGCCCTTCCGGCGCCGGGCAGCCCGGACCGCCAGCTCAATGGTTGTCGCGGTGGACAACCCGATGCCGGCGCGAGGCATTCCCGCACTTCGCCGGGCGCACAACCCGATGCCGGCGCGAGGCATTCCCGCACCTACACCCGCGCACCGTCCAGCACCGCGCGCATGCGCGACTTGTCCAGTTGCCCTTCCCAGTTCGCGACCACGAGCGTGGCCACGCAGTTGCCGAGCAGATTCACCGAGACCCGCATCGAATCCATGATCCGGTCCGCGCCGAGCAGGACCGCGACGGCCGCGACGGGGATGGAGCCGTGCCCGATGGCGGAGATGGTGGCCGACAGCGCCAGGAACGACGAACCCGGCACGCCCGCCATCCCCTTGGACGTGAGCATCAGCACCAGCAGCGCCGTAATCTGTTCGCCCACACTGAGATCCACCCCCAGCGCTTGCGCGAGGAACAGCACGCAGATCGACAGGTAGAGGGTGGCCCCGTCGAGATTGAACGAGTACCCGGTCGGGATCACCAGTCCCGTGCACGCCCGCGAACAGCCGGCGTCGGTCAGCTTGGTCATGATGCGCGGCAGCACGGCCTCGGTGGAGGCGGTGCCGAGCGCCAGGAACAGCTCGTCCTTCACGTACTTCAGCAGCTTCCAGGGATTCACCCCCGCGAACACCCGCACGATCGCCGCCAGCACCAGCAGGAACAGCGCCGCGGCGAGATAGCAGCAGGCGATGAGCTTGCCGTAGCTGCCCAGCGACGACAGCCCGTACTGCCCGATGATGTAGGCCATCGCCCCGAACGCGCCGAGCGGCGACAGCCGCATGATCCACCCGATGATGACGAAGAAGATCTGCCCGATCTGGTCGATCGCCTGCGGGATCATGGTCGGCACGCGCTCGCGGAACTTCGCCAGCGCCAGGCCGAACAGCACCGCGAAGAACAGGACCTGCAACAGCTGATTCTCCGCGAACGCCGAGATCACCGACGCCGGAACGATATTCAGCAGAAACTCGACGGTGTGCGGCAGCTCCCCGTTACCGGTCTTCTTCGCCACCTGGTCCGCGCCGGTGGCCAGTGTCTGCGCATCGATGTGGAAGCCGCTGCCCGGCTGGACCAGATTGCCCACCAGCAGCCCGAACAGCAGCGCGAACGTGGTGACGGCCTCGAAGTAGATCAGGGCCTTGACCCCGATCCGGCCCACCGCCTTCATATCCCCGACATGCGCGATGCCGAGCACGACCGTGCAGAACACGATCGGCGCGATCACCATCTTGATCAGTTTGATGAAGCCGTCGGCCAGCGGTTTCAGGTCCGCGCCCAGCCCCGGCCACAGCGCGCCCACCGCGATCCCGGCCACGATCGCCACCAGCAACTGCACGAACAGCGAGCTGTACCAGCGCGAGCGAGGCGCACCGTCCTCATCGTTCCCGGAGATCTCGGGAACATCGGTCACCACCGTCATGGCGGGAAAATATGTGGCGCGTGTGCCGCCGCCATATCGCGCGGGTTACCGGCAGGCTACCGGTTTCGTATATGAAATCCGGAGCGACGACTTACAGCGGGATGTTCTTGTTGTGGCTCGCGCGGGCCGGGGCCGACGCGAGGGCGGCGGCGAGGGTGGAGCGGGTCTTGGCGGGGTCGATGACCTCGTCGACGACGCCGATGGCGAGGGCGCGGCCGACACCGCCGGCGATGGCCTCGTGCTCGGCGGTGAGTCGCTCGATCATCGCCTCGCGCTCCTCCTCGGGCGCCTTGGCGATCGCCTTCTTGTGCAGGATGCCGACCGCGGCCTTGGCGCCCATGACGGCCACCTCGGACTCGGGCCAGGCGAACACCGCGGTCGCGCCCAGCGAGCGGGCATTCATGGCGATGTAGGCGCCGCCGTAGATCTTCCGGGTCACCAGCGTGACGCGCGGGACGCGGGCCTCGGCGAAGGCGTGCAGCAGCTTGGCGCCGCGGCGCACCACGCCCTCCCACTCCATCCCGACGCCGGGCAGGTAGCCGGGCACGTCGGTGACGACCACGATCGGGATGCCGAAGGAGTTGCACAGCCGCACGAAACGCGCTGCCTTCTCGGCACTTTCGGAGGTGAGGCAGCCGCCCATGCGCAGCGGATTGTTGGCGAGGACGCCGACGGTGCGGCCACCGAGGCGGCCCAGGCCGGTCACGATGCTGCGCGCGTAGCCGCCCTGCAACTCCTCGAAGGTGGACTCACCGTCCACGTTGTCGAGCAGTTCGTGCACGACCGGCTTCACGTCGTAGGCGCGCTTGGCCGAGGCCGGGAGCATCGCCTTGAGGTCGACATCGCCGTGTTCGGCGGCGAGCAGGTCGAATTCACCCTGCTCGGCGAACATCGAGACCAGCCGGCGGCCGCGGTGCATGGCGTCGTTCTCGTCGTTGGCGACGATGTGGCACACGCCGGACTTCTTGCCGTGGGTGACCGGGCCGCCGAGCGTTTCCATATCCACGTTCTCGCCGGTCACCGAGCGCACCACGTCCGGGCCGGTCACGAAGACGCGACCCTCCGGGGCCATGATGACGACATCGGTGAGCGCGGGACCGTAGGCCGCGCCACCGGCCGCGAAGCCGACGACGACGGAAATCTGGGGGACCAGGCCGGACGCGCGGACCATGGCCTCGAAGACGAGACCGACCGCGTGCAGCGCCTCGACACCCTCGGCCAGGCGGGCCCCGCCGGAATGCCAGATGCCGACGACGGGGATCTTGGAGTCGATAGCCGTGTCGATGGCGTCGACGATGTGCTTGCAGCCCTCGACGCCCATCGCGCCGCCCATGACGGTGGCGTCCGAGCAGTAGGCGACGGTGCGCACGCCGTCGACCTCGCCGACGGCCGCCAGCACACCGGACTTGTCGCGCGGGTGCAGCGGCAGCACCGTTCCGGGATCGAAGAAGCGCTGCAACCGGCCCAGCGGATCACGGGGATCGGTCGTGGCGTCCGCCTGGGCGGGGACCATGGTGGTCATCGCGTTGTCTCCTCGAGGGAAAGTGGAGTCGCTGCCGCGGCTGTGAATGCAGTTGTCCCGGTGGGGTTTCCGCGGTTCCGGAAACCCCACCGGGATCGCTGTGTGATCGGCTCGGCGTCAGTACCGGCCGAAGGCGAGCGCCACATTGTGCCCACCGAATCCGAACGAGTTGTTGATCGCGTACTCGATGTCCTGGCGGCGGGCCTCGCCGTGCACGACATCGAGGTCGATCTCCGGATCCTGGCTCTCCAGGTTCAGCGTGGGCGGCACGATGCCGTCCCGGATGCTGAGCACGGTGAGCACCGACTCGAGGGCGCCGACGGCGCCGATCGAGTGCCCCAGAGCGGACTTCGGGGCGTAGACCGAGGCGTGGTTGCCGACGGCCAGGTTGATCGCGTTCGCCTCGGCGGTGTCGCCGATCGGCGTCGCGGTCGCGTGCGCGTTGACGTGGGTGATGTCCTTCTGGGTCAGACCCGCGGTCTGCATCGCCCGGGTCATCGCGCGTGCCGCGCCCTTGCCGTCGGGGGCCGGGGCGACCAGGTGGAAACCGTCGGAGGTGATACCCGCGCCCATCAGGCGAGCGTGGATGGTGGCCCCGCGCGCCTTGGCGTGCTCCTCGGTCTCCACGACCATCAGCGCACCGGCCTCGCCGAAGACGAAACCGTCACGCCCGGAGTCGAACGGACGCGAGGCGCCCTTCGGGTCGTCGTTGCGGGTGCTCATCGCGCGCATCATGGAGAACGCCGCGATCGGCACCGCATCGATGTAGCCCTCGACCCCGCCGGTGACGACCATGTCGGCGTCGCCCATCACGATCATCCGCCACGCGTTCGCGATGGCTTCCGAACCCGACGAGCACGCCGATACCGGCGTGACCACTCCCGCCCGGGCCTGGAGTTCCAGACCCACAACGGCGGACGGCCCGTTCGGCATGACCATCTGAACTGCCAGCGGCGAGATCTTGCGATAGCCACCGTTCTTCAGCTTGTCGACCGAGTCGATGAGCGCGTCGCCGCCGCCGAGGCCGGTGCCGATCGCCACGCCGAGCCGCTCGGGGTCGACCTCGGGGCTTCCCGCGTTGCGCCACACCTCGCGACCGAGAACGGTCGCGAGCTGCTCGACGTACGCCATGCGACGACATTCGACCCGGCTGAGCTGGGTCTCCGGACGGACCTTCAGGTGGCCGCCGATGCGGACCGGAAGGTCGTATTCCTCGACAAAGGAATCCTCGAGCGTCTCGATGCCGCTCTCGCCGTTGAGGAGTCCCTTCCACGTCGCATCGACGTCGCCCGCGATCGACGTGGTCGCCGCCAGGCTCGTTACGACGACGTTGGGAAAGTTCCCGTTCAAGGTGGAAGGAGTGGTCACGGTATCGGGCCCTTACTCGGCCGCGCCGAACTTGGCCTTGAGCTCCTCGGCCGCGTCGGCGTTCTCCGCCTCGAGCTTCTGGATGTAGCCCACGGCGTCACCCACGGTCTTGAGGCTGGCGAGATCCTCGTCGGGGATCTTGACGCCGTACTTGTCCTCGGTCTGCACCGCGATCTCGACCATCGACAGCGAGTCGATGTCCAGGTCGTCGACGAAGGACTTCTCGATCGTCACCTCGGAGGGCTCGATGCCGGTCACCTCTTCGATGATCTTGCCGAGCTCTTCGACGATCTGTTCCTGGGTCAGAGCGGCCACTTCGTGGCTCCCTTCTTGTTACTCACTAGCGTCCGATTGTTTTTTCGGTCCGAGACGGCGGAGTGTTTCCGTCGACTCGCTCACGGCCGCATCGTTGCGTGCCGCGAGGAAAGCTATCCGTTTGCCGACAGTTCGGCCAACGCGGGGATGTCTTCGGGGGTCTTCAGCGCCAGATTCGGGGTGCCCTTGAGCTCCCGCTTGGCGATTCCGACGAGGGTTCCGGCAGGAGGCAGTTCGGCCACACCGGCCACCCCTGCCGCGCGCACGGTCTCCGTGCACAGATCCCACCGGACGGGCCGGGTGACCTGCGCCGCGAGCTTCTCGATGGCGTCTTTGCCCGAGATGACCGGCTTGCCGTCGAAGTTCGACAGCAGGGTCCGGGTCGGCTCGCCGGGAGTGATCTGCGCGATCGCTCCCGTCACGGCGTCCTGCGCGGGCGCCATGAAAGCGGTGTGGAAGGCGCCGGCGACGGGCAGCGCGCGGATGCGCGCCTTCTCCGGCGGGTTGGCCGCCAGTTCCGCCAGCGCGTCCAGCCGCCCCGCCGCCACGATCTGGCCGGCGGCGTTGCGGTTGGCGGGTACGAGGTCCAGCTCGGCGAGCCGCTCGAGGACGACGGTCTCGTCGCCACCGAGGACGGCCGACATGCCGGTCGGTTCCAGTGCGCACGCCTTGGCCATCTCCGCGCCGCGGATGGCGGCCAGGGTGACGGCCTCGTCGGGGGTGATGACCCCGGCGACGGCCGCCGCGGCGAATTCACCGACCGAGTGTCCGGCGACGATGGTGTCCGCCGGAACCGATGCCTCGGGGATCTCCGCGAACGCGAGCAGCGCCGCGGCGACCACGAGAGGTTGTGTCACCGCGGTGTCCTTGATCTCGTCCGCGGTGGCGGTGGTGCCGAGCTGCACCAGATCCAGGCCGGAGGCCTTGGACCACAGTTCGAGACGGTCACGCGCGCCGGGAAGATCGAGCCAAGGCGCGAGCATGCCGGGTGTCTGGGAGCCCTGTCCTGGGGCGTACAACGCGATCACGCCTCTACAAAACACCGTGGATGCCCTCCGTGGAGATGTCGACGCCGATGAAGCTTCCGGACGGCTTTTGTGTGGACTCCACAAAACGGCCGGTGGGTTGCCGGGATCGACCGATTCGCCGGACTCGTTACATTCCGTCTTCGTAAAGTGGGGCGGAAGAGGCGTCTGGGGCGGAAGTGGGCACTTCGTTACGGGTTCGTGTCAGCCGGCCTATCGTGGCGGCGATCCGGAGCACGTAGGCGTCCCGCGGATTCATCGGATCCCGGCCGGTGATGTCGGCGATACGCTTCAACCGATATCGGACCGTATTTGGATGAACGAACAGCTGGCGCGCACAAGTCTCGACGGCGCCACCGCAATCCAGGTAGGCATCGAGGGTGTCGGCCAGGGCCGAGCCGGCGGCGGCCAACGGTAGCACAAGATACTCGTTCAGAGCGTCGACCGCAGCGCGGTCCCCGAGCAGGGCCCGCTCGGGTAGCAGCTCCGAGGCGTGCACCGGCCGCGGGGCGCCGCGCCAGCCCACCACGGCCTCCATCCCCGCCATCGCCTCCACCGCGCTGACGTGCGCCGCGGACAGCGTGCGAGTGGTCGGGCCGATCACCACGGGACCGTCGGAGAACGATTCGGCCAGCAGATCGACCAGGAAGGGGGAGGGGTAGCCGATATCGCCGAGGTTCCCGCTGACCACCATCACCAGCCGCGACCCCTGGATCACGGCCAGCGCCGCGCGGCCGTGCCGGGCGGCGAGGGTGTGCACCGAGCCGACCACGGTGACCTGATCGCTGGGCGGGATGCCGACCAGCACGGTCGCCGGCGCGGTCGCGTCCCAGTTCAGAGTGGCAGCGCGCGAGAGCATCTCGGGCCCGGTGTCTCCGCGTACAACGGCGTCCACGACGAGGGCCTCGAGCCGGGTGTCCCACGCGCCGCGCGACTCGGCCGCGCTGGCGTATACCGAGGCGGCCGCGAAGCCGAGTTCACGCCCGTAGCGCAGCACCGCCTCGGTCAGCGCCACCAGCTGCCGATCGTTGCGGGCCAGCGCCGGCAGCCACTGCTCGAAGAACTCCATGGCCACGCGGACCATGTCGACGGTCTGGCGCAGCGTCAGCCGCCGCGCCAGATCCTGCGGGATCACCTGGAAGGCGTCGAGGCTGAACCGGATGTCGCTCTCGGGATCCTGCAGCCACTCCAGGAAGTTCACCACCGCGGTCTGCACCAGCATCTGCACGCCGGCCCGCTGCGCGGCGTCCAGGTCGCCGAAGAACGGCAGCCGGTCCTCCATCGAGGCGATGGCCTCGGTCGACAGCCGGCCCGAGAACTGTTTCACCCGCTTGAGCAGGGTGTCCGGGAGCGGATCGCGGGTCTGCTGATAGGGCGAGAGCGCGCCGGTCGGCAGGTAGACCTCGTGTTGGGACGACGTGTCGGAGACCCGGCGCGGCCGCGGCGGTTTACGTTCCACTGCTCAATACTCTCCTGTGGGGGCGCTGCCCCCGCATCCCCCTGTACCCCCGGTGTGCCGCGGAGACAATCTGTCGCGCTGCGATATCGGCGCGATGTTTCGCGGAGATGACATAGGACGCGGCCGACCCATCCGTTATCCCGGCATGCCAGTTCGTTGTCCCGGCATGCCAGTTCGTTGTCCCGGCATGCTTTCGGCCGGGACCAGCCGCGTCCCGTCCGCTCACGCCAGCTGTTCTTCGCCGCTGGTGGACTGCTCCGCGGCGTCGACATCGCCGATGCGGTACCGGGCCGCGGCGTCGACGGCCACGGCCTTGTCGACCTTGCCCGCGCGGGCCAGCGCCTGCAGCGCCGCCACCGCGATGGACTGGGCGTCGACGTTGAACACCCGGCGCGCGGCCGGACGCGTGTCGGAGAACCCGAATCCGTCGGTGCCGAGGGTGACGTAGTCGCCGGGCACCCACTTGCGGATCTGGTCCTGCACCGCGCGCAGCCAGTCCGAGGCGGCGACGAACGGGCCCTGGGCCTGCGAGAGCACCTGCGTGACATAGGGAACGCCGGGATCGGTTCCCGGATCGCGCAGCGCCGCGATCTCCTTGGCCACCGCCTCCTTGCGCAGCTCGCTGAACGACGTCACCGACCACACGTCCGCCTGCACACCCCACTCCGAGGCCAGCAGCTCCTGCGCGCGCACGCCGTCGGGCACGGTCACGCCGGACACCAGGATCTGCGCGCGCACATCGCCCTCGCCACCGCGCTTGTACAGGTAGATGCCCTTGAGCAGGCCCTCGATATCGAGGTCGTCCGGCTCGGCCGGCTGCGTATAGGGCTCGTTGTACAGGGTGATGTAGTAGAAGACGCTCTCACCGCCGAAGGGATCCTTCGCCAGATGCGGGTGCGTACCCGGCAGCACGCCGGGCTCCGGCTGCCCGCCGCCGTACATGCGGCGCAGCCCGTCGCGCACGATGTGGGCGATCTCGAAGGAGAACGCCGGATCGTAGGCGACCACCGCCGGATTCGTCGACGCCAGCAGCAGCGAGTGACCGTCGTTGTGCTGCAGTCCCTCACCGGTCAGCGTGGTTCGCCCGGCGGTAGCCCCGAGCACGAAGCCGCGGGCGAGCTGGTCGGCCGCGGCCCACAGCCCGTCGCCGGTGCGCTGGAATCCGAACATCGAATAGAAGATGTACAGCGGGATCATCGGCTCGCCCTGAGTGGCGTACGAGGTGCCCGCCGCGGTGAACGACGCGGTCGATCCGGCCTCGTTGATGCCCTCGTGCAGGATCTGCCCGACCGAGCTCTCTTTGTAGGCAAGCATCAATTCCGCGTCGACGGACGTGTACAACTGCCCGTTGCGGTTGTAGATCTTCAACGAAGGGAACCACGAGTCCATCCCGAAGGTGCGGGCCTCGTCGGGGATGATCGGCACGATCCGCTTGCCGATCTCCTTGTCGCGCAGCAACTCCTTCATCAGGCGCACGAACGCCATCGTGGTCGCGACGTTCTGCTTGCCCGAACCCTTGCGCACCGTGCGGTACGGCTCGTCGCCGGGAAGTTGCAGGGGCTTGGGCGCGGTGCGCCGCTCGGGGACGAAACCGCCGAGCTGGCGACGCCGGTCGAGCATGTACTGGATGGCCGGATCGTCCTGGCCGGGGTGGTAGTAGGGCGGCAGGTACGGATCGGCCTCGAGCTGTTCGTCGGAGATCGGGATGCGCTGCACGTCGCGGAACGACTTCAGATCGTCCAGCGTCATCTTCTTCATCTGGTGGGTGGCGTTGCGGGCCTCGAAGTGCTTGCCCAGGCCGTAACCCTTGATCGTCTTGGCCAGGATGACCGTCGGCTGGCCCTGGTGCGCCAGCGCCGCCGCGTAGGCCGCGTAGATCTTGCGGTAGTCGTGGCCGCCGCGCTTGAGGTTCCAGATCTGCTGATCCGACAGGCCCTTCACCAGTTCCTTGGTGCGCGGGTCGCGCCCGAAGAAGTGCTCGCGCACGTAGGCGCCGTCGTTGGCCTTGTAGGTCTGGTAGTCGCCGTCGGGCGTGGAGTTCATCAGGTTGACCAGCGCGCCGTCGCGGTCGGCGCTCAGCAGCGCGTCCCACTCGCGGCCCCAGATGACCTTGATGACGTTCCAGCCGGCGCCGCGGAAGAACGACTCCAGCTCCTGGATGATCTTGCCGTTGCCGCGCACCGGGCCGTCCAGCCGCTGCAAGTTGCAGTTGATGACGAAGGTCAGGTTGTCCAGACCCTCGTTGGCCGCCACCTGGATCAGGCCGCGCGACTCCGGCTCGTCCATCTCGCCGTCGCCGAGGAACGCCCACACGTGCTGGTCGGAGGTGTCCTTGATGCCACGATCGTGCAGGTAGTGGTTGAACCGGGCCTGGTAGATGGCGTTCATCGGGCCCAGACCCATGGAGACCGTGGGGAATTCCCAGAAATCGGGCATCAGGCGCGGATGCGGATACGACGACAGGCCGTGGCCCGGACCGCCGTGGCTGTACTCCTGGCGGAACCCGTCGAGCTGATCCTCGCCGAGGCGGCCCTCGAGATACGCGCGGGCGTAGATGCCGGGGGAGGCGTGGCCCTGGATGAAGATCTGGTCGCCGCCGCCGGGATGGTCCTTGCCGCGGAAGAAGTGGTTGAAGCCGACCTCGTACATCGCCGCCGACGACGCGTAGGTCGAGATGTGGCCGCCCACACCGATTCCCGGCCGCTGCGCGCGGTGCACCATGACCGCGGCGTTCCAGCGGATCCAGGCGCGGTAGCGGCGCTCGACCTCCTCGTCGCCGGGGAACCAGGGCTCGTTCTCGGTGGGGATGGTGTTGACGTAGTCCGTCGAGGTCAGCGCGGGGATGGCGACATGGCGCTCACCGGCGCGCTCGAGCAGCCGCAGCATCAGGTAGCGGGCACGGCCGGGACCCTCGCGATCGAGCATCTCGTCGAACGACTCCAGCCATTCGCCGGTTTCCTCCGGGTCGATGTCCGGTAGGTATGACGCCACCCCCTCGCGGATCACACGCACACGTGCACCAGCCGGCCGCGCGCGTGCCGACTCCGGGTCGGCGGCAGCGCCGTTGGCGGTGGAACTCGACGACTTCGGGTGCATCACGTCTGTCAAAATCAAAGCTCCTCGTACAGGGGTGGACAAGCTGATGGCTCTAACCCCGGACGGCCGCGCTGGTGGGCGGGCCGTCCGTCACTCACGTCATGGGGCGCATCTCACATCCTTGTCGATGATGCGTCCCAGGTCATCATGTCAGCCGGAAATCCAGTACCGTTCTCCAGGCAACTGCGGTGTGCGCCACCGCGAACACTGTCGGATGGACACCGCCCAGGTCAGAAGCGGGGAGGAAGATGAAACTGCTGAACCCACGTGGGTTCGGGTTGGCGTGCGCGACTTTCGCGGTCGGCACGGGACTGGTGATAGCCGGCTGCTCCAGCAGCGTCCACGGTACCGCTACCGTGAACGAGACGGATGCGGCCGCGTTCCGGACCGAGATGTCGGCGTCCTCGGCGGCGGCGACCTCCTCGGCGAAGGCGGCCGCTCAGGACAAGGCCATCACCGAGAACTGCAGTCCGTTCCGCGACCTCTCCGGAGTCGCGGTGACCAAGTACAACGAGTTCGTCGACGCCCACGACGCCAACGCGCCCGATCAGGACGCCAAGCGCGACTCGGCCGCGGAGACGCTCGAGAACGCCGCGCGCACCGTGGAGGGCCGCGTGAGCTCCTCCGGCGACGCGCTACCGGCCGACCTGGCGCAGAAGTTCACCGACTATGTGGTGGCCGCGCGGGCGCTGGCGGACGAATCTCGCAAAATGACCTACACCGCCCCCGTCGGACCGCTGAACGACGCCAGCAAGCGGGTCAACGACACGCTGAACACCGTGCGTAACGCATGCCCGACGCGCTGAGGCGGAAGCCGATCCGGACCCCCGGGAGACGCCGCGCTACGCGACATTTCGGGATGTATTTGGGCGGATCGGCTTGCGCTGCGGCCGATAACCATGTTCGCTTGCACCTATCTACTGTCGGCAGTTGAGGAGGACACCACCGTGGTCGCCGCGGCGGACGCGCAGAACAACGCTCAGAAGCAGCTCGGCATTTCTCACGGAATGGTGATTCAGGAACTGGGCTGGGACGATGACACCGACGACGGTCTGAGGGAGGAGATCGAGGAGGTATCGGGCGCCGAGATGGTGGACGAAGACACCGATGAGGTGGTCGACGTCGTCCTGCTCTGGTGGCGTGACGGTGACGGCGATCTGGCCGACGAGCTGATGGACGCGATCAGCCCGCTCTCCGATGACGGTGTCATCTGGGTGCTCACCCCCAAGACCGGCCGGCCCGGCCACGTCGATCCCAGCGAGATCGCCGAGTCGGCGCCCACGGCGGGCCTGACGTCCACCACGCCCGTCAGCCTCGGTGTGTGGACCGGGACCAAGCTGATGCAGCCCAAGACGCCCACGAAGCAGCGCTGACCGCCTGTTCGACTACGCTGGAACAGGGGTGGGATCGTGCTGCCTGCTGTGTAGTCACGCCCGTACCGCGGACGCCGCCATCGATCACAGGAGGACAGCGCATGCCGCTCGAAGAGGGCACGGTCGCACCGGATTTCACGCTGAAGGACCAGAACAACCAGGAAGTCCGCCTGTCCGACTACCGCGGGCAGAAGAACGTCCTGATCGTGTTCTACCCCTTGGCGTTCACCGGAATCTGCCAGGGCGAGCTGTGCAAGGTGCGGGACGAGCTGCCCAAGTTCCAGAACGACAACGCCGAGATCCTCGCGATCTCCGTCGGCCCGCCGCCCACCCACAAGATCTGGGCGGCGGAGCAGGGCTACACCTTCCCCCTGCTGTCGGACTTCTGGCCCCACGGCGCCGTCGCCCAGACCTACGGCGTCTTCAACGACAAATCCGGCTTCGCCAACCGCGGCACCTTCGTCATAGACAAGGACGGCATCATCCGCTTCTCGGAGATGAACGGCCCCGGCGAGCCCCGTGACCAGGCAGCTTGGGAGAAAGCCCTCGCTGCGTTAGATTCGTAACCCGCCGCAACTACGCGGCACTCCGTCCCGCCGGTCACCCGGCGCCGGACGCGGGCGTATAGCTCAGCGGTAGAGCACTGGTTTTACACACCAGCGGTCGGGGGTTCGAACCCCTCTGCGCCCACTCGATCAGTCCACGACTTCGCTTCGTCGTCCGCTATCGCATCGGGCGGTCGTTCCACGAGCGATCACGTTGCGGTGCAATGCAACCCGGTGCTTTCCGCTGGATGCCCTCGTGAGCCGGCGGTGCGGTGAAGATCTGCCTACCACACGGTCCTGGTGCCCCGCGGCACCGCGGGCGCGCACGTGGTCAGGCGATGGGACATGATCGGCCTCCGGTCGGCCGGCACCTACCAGGTGTCGTTCTCCGACTGCGTCGTGCCGAGCGGCCGGGCACAAACTCGTCGAGAACGCCGTCTTCGCGAGCAATCCTGTCAGCCGCCGCCGGCGAGTTCCGGCTCCGCGCGGAAACGTCAGCCATATGCGGCTGGAGCCACCAAGGTATGTGTAACCCGGAACCAGACGCCTGCCGGGTTGGTCGTATTCATTCTACGTATCGCCATGTGGTGGCCCACCGAATGGTGGTATATTCACCGGCGGTTCGGCGACGCCGCGTAGCCCGGCCGTCAGAGAGGCCGAAGGTGCGGGTGAGCCGTTCTACATGCGGGACCGTAGAAGTCGGCCAGACAAGGATCGCCATGCAAAATAACGTGGCTGCGCAGATCAACGCCATCATCGAGCGACTCGCCGCCAATCATCCCGAGGCGTCTTCGGCCACCGTTGCCGCAACCGTCGAGCAGTTCCGCGAACGGTTCTCCAACTCGGCCATGAGGGATTTTGCCCCCCGGCTCGTGGAACGTTGTGCCGAACGGGAACTATCCGGGACGCCACCCAGGCACCTGCGCCGACCGTAGGCCGCCACCGCCCTGTCGCCTCCATCCGGCGATTCGGCCAGGGCGTGCGCACGATCAGGGCGCCCATAACGGGGTACGCAGGTCAGCCGTTCAACGGAGCCGAGGGGGGAAAGGTGACCGGCAGGGCTGCCAAGGCGCGGTGGAAGGGACCAGGCCGCCAGGTCGGCACGTCGGCCGATATGGCCAGCCGGACCTCGGGCAGCGCGTCGAGAAGCTGATCGATCGCCCCCTGAGCAATCAGGTAGGCCAGCGACTGCGCAGGGCAGGCGTGTGGTCCGATGCCCCACGCCAGATGCGAGCGATTGCCCGTGAGATTCTCGGTCCGGATCGCGGGGTCGTTGTTGCAGCCGGCCATGCTGATGAGAATCGGCTGGTGTGCAGGCAGCCACACGTCGTCGATAAGGACCGGCTGACGGGGATAGGTGGTGAGCTGGTTCGCCAGTGGCGGATTGTTGAACAAGACTTCGTCGAGTGCGTCGCGGGTGGACAGGTTCCCGCCGACGACACTTCCGCCGAAGCGTTCGTCGGACAGGATCAGCAGCAGGGTATTGCCGATCAGGTTCTGTTCCAGTTCGATCCCGCCGTAGAAGCTCGTCAGCTGGTGGATGATCTCCAGATCATCCAGTTCGGCCGGATGCTGCAGCAGCAGCGAGGTGATGTCGTTGCCGGGATGGGCCCGTTTGAGGGCCACCAGTTCCAGCAGCCCCTCGGCGATCATCTCGTTGCCCTTCTCGGCGTCGATTCCTTCGAGCATCGCGATCATGCCTGAGGCGACCCGCTGTCCGATCTTCGGCGGGCAGCCGAGCATGGAATCGGTGACCGCGAATGCGAGCGGGAGTGCGTACTGGCTGATCAGATCGGCTGCACCGGTCTGGCAAAAGGCGTTGATCAGCGGGATGGCGATCTTCTCCACGGTGGCGTCGAGCGTGTACAGATCCACCGCTTTGATACTCGCGGTGATTGCCTGCCGGTAGCGCAGGAGGACCGCTCCGTCGTTTCGAGTCCCGTTGGGGCGCCACTCCATCAGTGGCCGGACCGGGCAGTCGGCCGGGATGTTCTGCTGCCAGACGCGTGGATCGGCGGGGAAGTGCTCGGGATCGTTGAGGATCCGCAGCGCGGTGGCGTACCCGACCACCAATGTGGCCGGCACGCCCGGCGCGAGCTCGACCGGAGCCAAAGAGCCGTACTTTCCGCGCATTTCGTCGTAGGCACGATACGGATCCGCGGCAAATTCCGGTGAGTGGAGCGGCACCCGCGGACCTTCGGAAGCTATCGGTGAGCCGTGGACGACCGGACAGGCCGGGATTTCCGGCCGGGGCTGTGTTGTATTCAAGAATGGAACTCCGCAAATTCGTGTCTGCTGGGGACGCGGGCATTCACGTATTCCCGCTTTCGGCCGCCGAACAACTGCTGGTGCTGTGCCGAGGAGCCTACTGTCCGGCCGGTACTTGTGCCAATCTTCCTGTTCCCCAGCGGATCAACGAGGTCGCCGGTCGCCTGGCCAGCACCCTCCGCTGCTCGGGCGGTGACGCTGTCGAACCCGCGCCCGGCAGACACGAAGTCGGCGAATCGGCTGCCGTGCAACGAATTACAACTGCCGCGCGTTGCGGTCGCACCGACCCTGTGGAAAACTCCCGTGGACGCGGTGATGTCGCCGAAGCCGCACATTTGAAGGGAAATGCAGGATGAGCACCCTCGACATGCCCACTACGGCAATGGATCGGACGTTACGTGGTTTGGTCTCTTCCGAAATTCAGCTGAATATCGGGGCAGTTCTGCACTTCGACGGGCAACCGCCGCAACTCGGTGACATTCGGGACTACATCGGCACCCGGCTGGCCGCTCTACCGGCCTTGGCGGCATGGATGCCCCAGGGAGCGCGGCGTTGGACGGTGGTCGACGAGGTGGACCTCAGCAGCCACGTTGCCGAATATGTTGTGCCTGTCCAGGAAAATCTGGAGCAGGTCGTCGTCGAGCTGGCGAAAACTCCGTTGCCGGAGGATGCTCCGCACTGGCGGATGTGGTTGCTCCGTGGTTACGCGCCGGACCGATACGCCCTGCTGTATCTGGTCCACCACAGTGTGCAGGACGGCGCGGGAATGCTTCGAACACTGGAGTCGCTGTTCGCGCCCGGTGTCCCCGAGAGCGAATCGTCGGCGGCATATCACGGCTTCGCCCAGAATCCGCGCGCGTCGGCGCGCACGCGAATGCAGTGCGCCGCAACGGATCTGCGGAGCCTCCGGAGCCTGGGCACCTGGGACCTGCCCGAGTCCCGGCCCACACACGAGGTCGGATTCGCATGGAGCCGCGTGCCCACCGGTACGCTCACCTCCATCGCCCGCGCTTCCGGCTGCACCCGCAACGATGTGTATGTCGCAGCGCTCGCCCACGCGCTCGCGAGCTGGCAGAGCGAGATCCGTGGAACTGCCGACCTGCCCGACATGCCGTTGCTGGTGTCGGCCAACGTCCGCCGCCCGGACGAGGTCGCACTGGCGGGCAACAGAACAGCGATCTCCTACCTCCGATTGCCCGGAACGCCGCTCCCCTTCGACCAACGGCTGGCCGGCACCGTCAGCGCCACCGTGCCGTTGAAGTCACCCACCGTCCGGGCAGCATTGCGCCGCAACTTCGACAGCACGCCCGCATGGCTCATGCGCACCACGTTTTCCGCTCTCTCGACGCCCCGACGTGCTCCGACCTCGGTGTCGAATGTCGTTTTGCGTCACCCCCTCGCGCTGCACGGCGATCCCGTCACCGCGATCGATCCGATCACGACCACCCTCGGAGGCCTTCCGCTGAGCGTGCTCCTCCTTGTCAACGGAGACACCGCCACCGCATGCTTCCGAGCGAGCGCCGGACTCCCCGGCCTCGACCGGATACACCGCACGTGGGAACAGACACTGCTCTCATGGGAGAGCGACGCGGCCACGCTGAGCCGGTCCTAGTCCGGGCCGCGGCCAGTGCCACACATCATGAAGTCATCGTGTCGCGGCCGCGTCTACCCGAACCGGTGTGGTGCCTGATGCGGGCGGAAACGAGTTCTGCGGCTTTTCGCCGTGCTAGCCTCTGAACCCGTAGTTCACTGGCGCGGGCGGCGGGGGGAAGCCATGAATATCGACGAGCTTGCTTCCAAAGCCGTTGCGGCGCTGGCCGAAAGGTTTGCCGGCCAGGTCTCGGATTCGATCGGCACCCTCATTGCGGATCGCCTTCGGGCCAGTCGCGCAGGCTCCCACGCCTTGGACGCATTGTCCGCCGAACCGGAGGACTCGACAGCGCGTGAGCTGACAAGCGCTGTCTTGACAGACGAATTCACCCGTGACGCGTCATTCGCTCAGGCAGTGGCCGGTGCATTGGGCCGACCGACCGCACAGCTCTCGTCGCTGACGACCGGAAAGCACACCAGTATCCACGGAGATGCGGCCGCCGGCGCCATCGACAAAAGCAGGAAATTCCAGATCGGATCGATTCACTTCGGTGGTGGCGGCTTGGCCGCGGTGATCGCGATTCTGCTGATCGTCGGTGGCGGCACCGGATTCGGGATCTACAGCACCGTAACCGGAACCAGCACCGAAAACTCTCCCCTGAGTTCCACTACGCCGAGCCCCCGCCAGAGTTCCACTTCGGAATTCGAGCGTGGCAGCAAGGTCTCGTCATCGGGTTTCTCCGTGGACCTGGACGCCCTCGACCAGCGACCGGACGGTGACGGCCTCGCCGACATCACGCTGGATCACACGTCCATCGCGGCCGCGAACGGAGCGCTCACAGCGCGACTGCCACCCGGCACCCCGCCCAACCCGGCAAACTGCGACCGCGCGCTGACCGATCGGACTCGAACACCCGCAGTCGACAATGTGGCTGTCAACGATCTCCTCTGTGTCCGAACCAGCCGCCAAGGTATTGCCGCCGTGACCATCCTGGTCAAGAACACGGTGAACGCGGAGACCGCTTTGAAGACCACGATCTACTCCCTCGACTGGAGATATTGGAAACCACAGTGAACCCGTGCCTACGGGGAGGTCAGAGGAGTTATCAGTGTGCCAAGACAGGCCCACTACGGTTCAATGCACGCAGAATTCGTTGCCCTCCACGTCGGCCATGGTCACGAAGTATTGGCCGCGCTCCCGGCCGGTTCGCAGCGCGGTACCACCGATTTCACGGAGTTGTGCCACCAGTGCGTCGACCCGTTCGATCTTGCGTGCCATCGAGTCGTCCGGCAGGGTCGCCTGAATGTCCAGGTGCAGCCGGTTCTTGACGGTCTTGGATTCGGGTACCCCGAGGAAACTCACGCGCTCCGGTCCTTGCGGGTTGTACACGGTAGCGAAGCGGACCCTTTCGTCCTCCGGAAAGCCTTGACCGATCTGGTATTCCATCCAGCCGTCGTAGCCCTCCGGGACCGAGTCGATGCGGTAGTCCAGCGCCGCGGACCAGAAGGCTGCCATCCCATCCGGATCGTGGCAGTCGATGACAACCTGAAACTGTCGAGACATGGCCGCGAGAATGCCAGCATCACTATCGCCCGTAAACCGCCCCTCACTGCGCAGGTAGCTGCACCGTGACGCGCAGGCCACCGGCGGGGCGGGCGGTGAGGGTGAGGGTGCCGCCGTGTGCCTGGGTGATGCTGTTGACGATGGCGAGGCCGAGGCCCGCACCGGCGTGCCGGCCGCGGACACGGTCGGTGCCGCGCTGGAAACGCTCGACCAGTGTGGAAACGATCCGCGGGTCTAGTAGCTCGCCGGTGTTCTCGACCGTGAGTTCCACCGCACCGGGGTAAGCGTTGGTCCTGATCCACGCGATGCCCTGTTCCGGCAGGTTGTGGACGATCGCGTTGTGCACCAGGTTCGTGGTCAGTTGCAGCAGGAGGGCGTGGGAGCCGATGGTGTGGGCCATCTGGCCGGAGGCGTCGAGGGTCACGCCCTGTTCTTCCGCGAGTGGAAGCAGCGTTTCGGTGGCTTCTTCCGCGAGGAGGGACAGGTCGACGTGTTCGCGGGTGAAGGACCGTTGATCGGCCCGGCTGAGCAGCAGCAAGGCCTCGGTGAGTTCGATCGCCCTGGAGTTGACGACGTGCAGGCGGTCGACGAGTTCGCCTGTGTCGCGGTCGCGATCGGTGCGTGCCACGTCCAGCAGCGTCTGCGTGATGGCCAGGGGTGTGCGCAGTTCGTGGGAGGCGTTGGCCGCGAATCGCTGTTCCTCGGCGACGTGGGCCTCCAGGCGGGCGAGCATGGTGTCGAAGACGTCGGCGAGTTCACGGAACTCGTCGCCGCGTCCCGGTAACCGAATCCGGTGCGAGAGTGAGCCGTTCGCGGCCATCCGGGTGGCGGCGGTGATCCGGGTCAGCGGGGTGAGCATCCAGCCGGCGAGCAGCCACCCGCCCACGAGACCGAAGACCAGCAGGAAGGCCAGTACGACGGCCATGAACGGAGCGAACGCGCGGAGGAGGGCCGAGCGGTTGATCCAGAAGTTGCCGGTGGTGCTCATCCAATCGGCGGGCAGGAAGTACAGGTAGAAGACCAGCACGGCCGCGAGCAGCAAGGTACCGGCGAACATGATGAATCCGGCGTAGCTGAGGGTGAGTTTGAGCCGGACGCTCACGCCGGGCGGTCTATTCACGATCGGCTCCGTCCCGCCCGGTGTCGATGCGGTAGCCGACGCCGGCCACCGTGCCGATGATCCAGGGCTCGCCGAGGCGTTTGCGCAGAGCCGACACCGTGATGCGCACGGCATTGGTGAACGGATCCGCGTTCTCGTCCCACGCTCGTTCCAACAGTTCTTCGGCGCTGACGACACCGCCTTCGGCGGCGACGAGGATTTCGAGCACGGCGAATTGCTTCCGGGTCAGCGGGACGTAGCGGCCGTCGCGGTAGACCTCGCGGCGGAACGGATCCACCCGCAGACCCGCGATCTCGCGCACCGGCGGTCTGCTGTGGGAGCGCCTGCGATCGAGCGCGCGGAGCCGCAGGACGAGTTCGCGGAGTTCGAAGGGTTTGGTGAGGTAGTCGTCGGCGCCCAGCTCGAACCCGGAGGCCTTGTCGTCGAGCCGGTCGGCGGCGGTGAGCATCAGGATCGGCATGCCGCTGCCGGAGGCGACGATGCGCGCGGCGACCTCGTCCCCGGAGGGGCCCGGGATGTCGCGGTCGAGGACGGCGATCTCGTAGGCGTTGATGCTCAACAGCTCCAACGCGGTGTCGCCGTCACCGGCGATATCGGCGGCGATCGCTTCCCGGCGCAGGCCGTCGCGGATGGCTTCCGCCAAATAGGGTTCGTCCTCGACGAGTAGTACACGCATAGCCTCTCGATTCTGCCGATCGGGACATATCGCGGGCATATCGAAAATCGCATACGCCCCGGCAACATCGCGCTGCCTTCACTGAAGGCATGAAACAGAGTCAACCAGCACGAACCGGGCGTCGCCGGGGCGGGGCCGCCGCCCTCGCCGCCCTCGTGATCGCCGCTGCGGCGCCTGTCGGTCTCCTCGCCTTCCAGTCGCTGTCCTCGACCGGGTGGTCCCTCCACCTTCCGCACGGTAACCGGCATCGCGAGGCGGGATCTCTCGCCGACGGCGCTGTTCCTCGCGGTGTGACGATCTTCGACGACGATATTCCGGCTGTGGCCAACCTCGATCCCGCATTGCGCTCCGCCCTCCGGCTCGCCGCGACGGACGCGGCGGACGACGGGGTCGAGTTCGTCGTCAACAGCGGCTGGCGTTCGGCGGAGTATCAGGAACAACTACTGCGCGAGGCGGTCTCGAAGTACGGCTCGGCGCGTGAGGCCGCTCGATGGGTGGCCGATTCCACCACGTCCGCGCACGTATCGGGGGACGCGGTCGACATCGGGCCTACCGCGGCCGCGGCGTGGCTGTCCAGATATGGGGCCGCTTACGGGCTGTGCCAGATCTACCGCAACGAACCCTGGCACTACGAACTACGCCCCGAGGCAGCCGAGTACGGCTGTCCGCCGCTGTACGCCGACCCCACCCACGACCCGAGGATGCGGCAGCAGTGAAGGACACCGCCACCACACAGTCCCGCTGGCATCCGCTGACGCGCTTCGCATTCCGATTCTGCCTCGTCTATTTCGGGCTGTACAACCTGCTCCTCAATTTCGTCCCGTTCACGGTGGTCGGCCTTCTCGGGCCGTGGTTCCGCCGGTACAGCGGGTGGTGGATCACCTCCCATACGGACCCCGTCACCGGGTGGGTGGGCAGAACGGTTTTCGGCGTCGACACGGCGTTGCACCAGGACTCCGGCGCCGGAGACCAGACAGCCGCCTGGGTGCTGATGTTCTGCGTCCTTGTCGTCGCCGTCGTATCGGCCGCGGTGTGGACCGTCTTCGACCGTCGTGCTGCGCACCCCCGGTTGCTGGCTTGGTTTACGCTGTTCTTACGAATATCGCTGGGCGGCACGATGATCGGCTTCGGGTTCGCCAAGCTGATTCCCACCCAGATGCCGGCGCCCGGACTCGCTCAGCTGCTGGAACCGTACGGCGATATGAGTCCGGCCTCGGTGCTGTGGTTGCAGGTCGGCAGCTCCTATCCGTACGAGATGTCGCTCGGCGCAGTGGAAGTCGTGGCCGGGCTGTTGCTGTTCGTGCCTCGGACCGCCGTCCTCGGCGCGGCGTTGAGTCTGGCGAGCACCGCGGAAATCCTCCTGATGAACATGTCGTTCGACATACCGGAGAAACTGCTCGCCTCGCACCTGCTCCTGATCAGCCTGATCCTGCTAGCCCCGTACCTGCGGCGATTGGCCGATGTCTTTGTGCGGCAACGCGCGTGCGAGCCGCTGACGCAACCCGCGCTGTTCACCGACGGTCGGAAGAACCGCATCGCGCTGTGGATCACGGTGTCGCTCGGTCTATGGATCGCGCTGGTCGGCGCTTCCGACCGATGGAGGGTCTGGCAGGAACAGTACGGTCCCGACAGCCCCAAATCCGAGCTGTACGGCATCTGGGACGTCCGTGACTTCACCCTCGACGGCCAGCCGCGCCCTCCGCTGACCACCGACGAAATTCGTTGGCAACGGCTGGTTTTCGACGCCCCCGGCCAGGTGACCTACCAAGAAATGGACGGCGATCTCATCCCCGCTGTCGTTAACTTCTTGCCCAACGGAACTTTGGAACTCAGTACAGGCGAATCCACCGGCCCTCGAACACCTTTGGCGACCCTGTCTCACGAACAACCCACCCCGAACCGGCTACTCCTACGCGGCACCCTCCACAACAGCCCGGTAGTGATCACCCTCGAACGTGTAGACCTGAACAGCTTCACCCTGCGCAACCGAGGGTTCCACTGGGTCCAGGACTACATCTACTTCCGATGATTTGCTCAGCAGTGTGGCTGGTCTCAGGGGCGGGTCGTTCGTAGGCCGCCGGTTACCGGCGGCCTACGGAGAGACCCGGCGCATGGTGGCGCGGTATTCGGCCTCGGCCATATCCGGACGGTCCGGGTCAGGCTGCCATATGCCGGTGATCGTGGCTCCGTCGGGGCTGATGGTGCCGGTGTAGGTCATACCGAGACCAGCATGGATGAGGGTGTCCCCGTCGCGGCTCCAGTGGTAGTCCAACGGGGCACCGGAACCGGAATACACGTGCGCGGCGAAGCCCGAGGTGGTTTCGTCGGGCCAGATCACCTCGAGGCTGTGGATCTCCGTTTCACCGATCCGCATACTGCCGATGAGGTGTAGGAGTTGGCCGTTCAGGATCCAGGTCGTGGTGAGCTCTCCGGTGACATCGTCGTGGTCGGACTTGCGGGTGCGCCCGGTGAGTTCCCAGGAGCCGAGCAGTACATCGAGATCGGTGATAGTCATGTTCTTCCTCGCTCGGATAGGTTGTCCGGGCCCTTGGCGGGCCCTCTCGTCCATAGGTCGAACGGGAACATCGGAGATCGACACACAAGCCCTATCGGTACCTCGAGATCCGTGACAGATAATCTGTATCTGGCCTTCCGTTCAGAGTCCCGCCGATTTGGGTACTGGTGCGGTTCCGGTGAATTGGGACGGGCATATCTCTTTAGCCGTCACGCATCCGCTGTAATCACCGGTATGGATGCCAAAGAATGTTGCGTGTTTCGTGTCGAAGGGTGTGGAGGCGGTGTTGGTGTTCGGCTGCCATCTGCGGTCGGCGTCGGAGGTCTGGTAGTGCACTGGTGACGAGGATTAGTTCGCGAATTCGCCGGAGTAGTGGCCATTCGCTTGTCCGTGTGATGTCCCAGCCGTAGGTGTTCGAGAGGTCTGTGTAGAACCCGGGTCGCCCGAACCGTATTGCTCCTACGGCGGTTACGACGAGGTCCCATGCTTTTGGGCCGATGCCGGTGCTGTCGAGGTCGGCGAGGACAACGCGGTCGGTCGATGTTCGGAGGAGGTTTCCGGTGTGTGCGTCGCCGTGGACGACTGCGTGGGTCGGGTTCAGCTGCTCGTAATGGGTTCTGGCCTTGGTCCATTCGGTCTGGAGCCAGTGGAGGTCGTCAGCGTCGACACCGTCGGCGGCAGCGATTCGTTGTTCGGCAGGCGAGAACGGGTCCCACGACGGTATCGATGCTCCCGTGAATGGGATGCGGTGGAGTTCTTTCAGTGGTCGAGTGAGATCCGCTGCGGTCCAGCCGTTCTCCGGCGGCTGACGCCCGAGTTCGCGCCAGAATGTCACGGCGTAGTCGTCGCCGATTAGGACTGGCTGTTCGGCATCAGCGAGCCGGACCGTGGGGGCGTCGTGGTGGGCGAGCCATCGCGCAACTGTGACGATCCGAGTGGCCCGAGTTCTGCCGATCGGGCCGATACCCACGCGAGCGATCGTGGCGATTCGGGGGAGTCGATAGACGGCGTTGTTGGTGTACTTCAACAGCTCAGCGCCCTCGGCCGCACCACTGAGACCGGCTAGGTCGCACGCCTGATGCAGCACCCGTGCCAGCTCTGTGGCGCGGTCGGGAGCGAGTTCAGTCATGGTCTGATGGCATGAGGGCCTTGATCTCGCTGACGATCTGGTCCGCGCCCGAATGCCGACTTACGAACGGTTGTGCCGCTGTACCGACCTCGGCGAATCGTTCGACGGCTCGAACACTGCGGATCGCGCCTGCATCCGATAGCGCGTGAAACGCTGTCGCGGTGCCGGCGTCGACGTCGTGTGCGAGGAGTTGACTTGTGGCCAGGACGATTCGGTCGAAGAGGAGACTGCGGGGCGCTCGGTCGGGACCTGATTCGGCCAGCGAGGTGGTGGCCAGCTCGGCTGCGCGCTCGGCGTAGGTGCGCGCGTTCACAGAGTCCGAGGTCGCCAGCACCTGGCTGACGAGGGCACGGTGGCCGGTGAAGTCACCGTGCGTGAAGAACAGGCGGTGCCATGGTTCCAGAGTGGCGGTGTCGACGCGGCACATCTCGTGGTGGGCTCGATCGAGGCTGTCTTCGACTTGACGGTGCTGTCCCATCAACGCGTATGCCCATGCCGCGGTGGCGTGGAGTCTTGCGGATCCGCTGAGGTCGCGGCCGCCCTGGGCGGCGACTTGGCCGAGCTGGGCGAACCACAGCGTTTCCTTCGGCTTGCGCTGGTGCAGGCTGATGCGTCCCAGCCCGTACATTCCGGTCGCGGTGAGGCTGTCGGCTTCGGCGCTGTCCACGCTGCGGCTGTAGGTCAGCGCTTGCGCGAGCAACCGACGGGCCTGCTCCTGATTTCCTGCATCGTGACAAGCCCAGCCCGCGATGTTCGCCAAGTGGGCCAAGGCCAGGCAGAGGTCATCGCGTACTGACGGAGTGCTCGCTCGGGGGAGAAGCTGTGAACTCCACGACAGAGCACCACAGGCGGCATCGACTGCCGCACACCCGCCGTGGTGGTTCGCCATTCGGCGGAGATCGTCGGTGATCGACCGCAACTGCGCCACATCGGCCGCGCCTACACGGGTTGGCAGCGCGGCAACTGCGGCAGGCAATCGGGGAAGCCAGTGCTCGAGTGCGTCAGGGCCTCCGGCGATTGCGGCAGCAACCGCGCTGAGGAATTGCCGTCGCTGCATCTCGTCCTCCACTTCTCTTTCCGGGACGAGCGCAGTCGAGCGGGTCCTCTGGTCGAAGCGAGCAATCGTGTCGGCGTCCGTACTGGCGAGCACGTGGTCGAGCAAGCGGCGACTGGCTGCCCGTGGCTGTCCGGTTCGGCCGGACTCCCACAGCGACAGCGTTCGCCTGGTAACCCCGATGAGACGCGCGAATTCGGGTCTGCTCATCTTCGAAGTAGCCCGCAGCGCACGAATCTCGTGAGCTGTCCACTCGACCTCCACCATAGGCCCGCCCCCTGTACCGGTCGATGTGAGCGGCAAGTTACTCCCTTTTACTCCCTGATGTACTCGTATTAGCCGTACCGAAACCGGAAGGCTCGGATTCAGCCCCGCTGCCGGGTTTCGGTGTCCCGAGATAACACGTCGACCAGCCCCACCATGACGCCTCCCGGTCGATGTCAATGCTCCCCGGCGGTGGGCGCGCATCAGCGACGACTGCGGGAGGTACGGACAATGAGAGCAGATCCAACTGCGTTCGCATGGGTAGATGTTTCCGTAAGTTCGTGGTCGGAGCTGGAGGACGCTCGCATCCGCAGGCTCGCACGCCAACTCGGCTATCGCCTGTACTGGCCCGGACCGTCTGTGCTTCCGCTGGTCGACCAGGTGCGCGCCGCTGATGTCGACGCCGTGATTGCGCCGTCGCCCGCCCATCTCGATGCTATGCAGCTGCACGCACTGATGTGCATCGTGGACGTCGAAACCTCATGCCCCCGAATGAGTTTCGCGCGCTGGACGGCATTCCCCTGTCAGGTCGGGCAGGTGTGAGCACCGGGACGGGCTGGTCGGTGATCGCGGCGCTGTTCGTGGTCGCTGGGGGCGTCGTGTATTTGCTGCTTCGTGCCGAACGCGAGTGCGAGCGACACGACCGCGACGCGCCGACACAAATCCTCTGGACCGCGGAGTTGACGCACGAGGTGCCGGGGTACCCGGTGACGGTCGCAGCAGCCCATCGAATCATGCAGCAGCACAGAGCGTGTGACCGCGACGACTGCCCGCGCAAGCGAGTTGCTTACCAGGTACTCGTGGAGGCTCGGCACATCAAGCCGGACTCTGGCCGCATTCGGTAGAGGCAGTGGCTGAAGAGATGTCGGTGCTTTGGTCCACAATGACGCGACGGGGCCGCGGATGAGTCCGTGCCAGGGTGGCGGAGGATGGGGGATCGGCGGATGTACGAGGATCGGCTGGTGGCGGTGGTGGAGTCGGTGGCGCGGCGGCGGGGCTACTCCTTCCGGCTCACTGCGCCTGATGCGGTGATGTTGTCGGGGCCGACGACGTTCGTGATGTTTCTCGGTAATCTGCGGCGTCGGGCGGCGGCGCTGGAGGTTGAGGAGTGGCCGGCGCTGGTCGATGATGTCTTCGATACGCGGGAGGTCGAGGGTGCGGTCGACCGTGAGAGTCCGCTCGACTACACCGATTTCAGGGTGATGCGGAACCTGGTTCGGACCCGGTTGTACTCCACGGGAAGCGGTCTCGGTAACGAGGTGAGGCGGATCGTTGCGCCCGGGTTGATTCAGCGTGTGGTGATCGATCGGATTCATACCGTCACGCCGGTCACCTACGACATGCTGGCGCAGTGGCCGATCGGTGAATGGGATTTGTTCGCCCTCGCTGATCGCAATGTGTATGCCGACGGGGGCGTGGAGATTCAGTACGCTCGATTCGACGTCGACGTGGCCGACGGGCTCGCCCCGATCGCGTTGCTCACCGGACCGGAGTACTTGACCGCGCATGCCCGCTGGCTCGGCGACTACCCGGTGACCGGACCGCACGGAGCGGTGTTCATCCTGCCGGCCAAGGAAAGTATGTACGTCTACCCCGTGACCGGGCTCGAGGTGATCCGATCGGTCACCGTCCTCGCCCACTTGGCGGTGTCGCACGCCGCGAACGATCCGTGGCCGATCAATTCCTGGGTGTATCTGTGGCACAACGGGTCCCTGGATCTGGCCGCTACCGTACGTCCGAGTGACGACGGTGTCGAAATCCGGCCCACCCCACGATTCGGCGACTACATCAACACCCTCGGTGACACCGAGCCTTAGCCGTGAGTTGTCCTACTGTCGTTTGCATTGTTGCGCGACAATTCGGCTCGATCCGACAACTGCGACTGGTCGGATTCATTCACGCCGGGAGCGACAACAGGGGTATAACGGCACCGGCGTGCCCGGTGTACCGTATTGGAATTGGTCGGTACCGATGAAGCGCTTTGCGCCACGGCCGACGTCGACGGTGACAACCCCCGTGCATCTTAATGGGCCGACCGTGCTCGACAACGTAGAGCGACGGGAGAACCGGTCGTGGGGTCGAAATCTGGGAAGAGCGGCGCGAAGGACGCGCCGATGAAGAACAAGGAATATCGGCGGCTGCTGACGCCGTTGCAGGCCGAGCTTGTCGCGGTGCAGGAGTGGGTGAAGTCGTCGGAGGCGAAGGTCTGCGTCGTGTTCGAGGGGCGCGATACCGCGGGGAAGGGCGGGGTGATCAAGGCGATCACCGAGCGGGTGAGTCCGCGGGTGTTCCGGACGGTGGCCCTGCCCGCGCCCACCGAGCGGGAGAAGTCGCAGATGTACGTCCAGCGGTATGTGCCGCACTTTCCGGCGGGCGGGGAGGTCGTGCTCTTCGACCGCAGCTGGTACAACCGTGCCGGTGTCGAGCGCGTGATGGGGTTCTGCACCGAGGAGCAGGCACAGCGATTCCTGCACCTCATCCCCGAATTCGAGCGCGCGATAGTCGATTCCGGGGTGATCCTGCTGAAGTACTGGCTGGAGGTGAGTCAGGAACAGCAGACGGCGCGCTTGCAGAGCCGCATCGACGACCCGCGAAAGATCTGGAAGCTGTCCGACCTGGATTTGCTGTCCTACAGCCGCTGGTACGACTACGCGCGGGCGCGGGACGAGATGTTCCATTTCTCCGATACCGGATGGGCGCCCTGGTATGTCGCACTGAACGACGACAAGAAGCGCGGACGGCTCAACATCATCAGTCATCTGTTGCGCCAGATCCCGTACGAGCCTTTGAAACGTCCCGAAATCACGCTGCCGGAACAGCAGGACCCCGACGGCTACCAGCAGCCGGCGCAACCGCTGCGCTGGATCCCGACCCCCTACTGAGCCGAGCAACGTCATGACTCGCACACAACCCGCACCGGGCCGGGCGCCCGCGCTCACCACCGAGACGATGGAGATCGCCTGGCACGCACAGGATGCCGCCGTGGTGGTGTCCGCTCTGACCTCCGATGCCGGGTCGGGGCTGTCGCCCGGTGACGCCGAGGAACGCCGGCGCCGCTACGGCACCAACGAGATCGCCGCCGAGCCCGAGCCGTCCGTCTGGGCGATCGCGCTGACGCAGTTGAAGGATCCGATGAACCTGATGCTGATCGCGGTGGTCGTGATCAGCCTGATCATCGGCGAGATCCCCACGGCGATCGTGGTCGCGGTGCTCGTCGTCTTCAACGTGGTGCTGGGGACACAGCAGGAGGTCCAGGCCCGCGCCAGTGTCGATGCGCTGGCGCGGATGCAGACGCCGCAGGCGCGCGTCGTCCGGTCGGGAACGCTGGTCCAGCTCGACGCCACCGAACTCGTGCCGGGCGACATCGTCGACGTGGAAGCGGGCGACGTCGTTCCCGCGGACGGCCGGCTGCTCACCTCGGCGACCCTGGAGACGCAGGAGGCGGCGCTGACCGGCGAGAGCGCCCCGGTCCCGAAGGATCCGGAGACGCTCGTCGCCACCGACGTCCCGCTCGGCGATCGCAGCAACATGCTCTTCCAGAACACCTCGGTCACCCGCGGTACCGCGAGCATGGTGGTGACCGAGACGGGCATGCACACCCAGATGGGCCGGATCGCGTCGATGCTGTCGGCCGTCACGCCGAGCAGGTCACCGTTGCAGCGCGAATTGGGTTCGCTCACCAAGGTTCTCGGCGCGATCGCGTGGACCGCGGTGGCGATCACCGTGGTCATCGGGGTGATTCGCGGACTGGACTTCACGACCCTGCTCCTGCTGGGCATCTCCGTCGCGGTCTCCGCGATCCCGACCGGACTCCCGACGTTCGTGCAGGCGATGCTGGCCTACGGCGGGCGCAAGCTGGCCGACGCCCAGGCCGTGGTCAAATCCCTCGCCGACGTGGAGACGCTCGGAGCCACGAGCGCGATCAACTCGGACAAGACCGGCACGCTGACCATGAATCAGATGACGGTCCGGTCGCTGTATTTCCACACCCGCTGGTACACGGTGGACGGCGAGGGATACAGCACCATGGGCAAGATCACCCAGGCCGCGGGCGGCGGGGTTCCCGATTTCACGCTGCTCGCGTACGGGCTGTGCCTGGACAGCGACGCCACCGTGTCGGAATCCGGCGCGGTCGTCGGCGATCCCACCGAGGCCGCGCTCGTGGTGCTCGCGGCGAAGATGGGCGTCGACGCCTCGCTCACCCGGCGCACCTATCCGCGCGTCGCCGAGGTGCCGTTCGACTCCGCGTACAAATTCATGGCGACGTTCCACCACCTCGAGGTGGACGGGACGACCCGATTCCTGGAATTGGTCAAGGGCGGCCCCGACGTGGTCCTCGCCCGGTGCACGTCGGCCTTCCGTCCGGGTCGGCAGCCGGTGCCGATCGACGACGTCCGGGAGGAGCTGACCGCCGCGAACCGGACGATGTCCGAAAAGGGGCTTCGGGTCCTGGCATTCGCCGTGCGCCGGCTCGACGGGCAGGAGGAGGCCGCGCGGGGCAACCCCATGTGGTTCGTCGACGAACTCACGTTCGTCGGCATGGTCGGCATCATCGATCCGCTGCGGCCGGAGGCGGTCGAATCGGTGCGCGTCGCTCGCGACGCGGGGATCGATATCCGGATGATCACCGGCGACCACGCGATCACCGCGTCCGCGATCGGCGCCGAACTGGGCCTCGCCCCGGGCGCGATCGGCGGCACCGAACTCCAGACGATGACCGACGACGAATTGGCGGCGGCACTCCCGAATCTGCATGTGTTCGGCCGCGTCACACCGCAGGACAAATTACGCATCGTCGACATCCTGCAGCGCGGCGGCGCGGTGGTGGCGATGACCGGTGACGCCGTCAACGATGCCGCCGCGCTGAAGAAGGCCGATATCGGCGTCGCGATGGGATCGGGCAGCGAGGTCACCAAACAGGCGGGCAATATGGTGCTCACCGACGACAACTTCGGGACCTTGATCACCGCGGTTCGGTTGGGCCGCAACATCTACGACAAGATCGTGTCCTACATCCGCTATCAGATGGGCAAGCTGTTCTCGCTGGTTCTGCTGTTCCTCGTCGCGAGCATTTTCGACATCAACGAGGGTGTGGCGCTGACGCCGCTGATGGTGCTGTTCCAGCATTTCTTCATCACCCTGTTCCCGGTCGCCGTCATCATGTCCGATCCGCCGGCCCCGAACCTGATGAGCAAACCGCCACGGGATCCCGCCGTGCAGATCGCCAACAGGAATTCGTTCGTGCAGTGGCTGGCCTACGGCATCCTGCAGTTCGGCGTCACGCTCGCCGCGATGCTCCTCGCCCCCGGTGATATGAGTACGACCGTCGCGAACGTCCCGATGACAATGGCGTTCGTGGTGCTGTCGCTCGGGTCCATTTTCGCAGGGCTCGTGATGCGCCGCGATCCGGAGTCGGGCCTCACCCCACCCGTACTCAAAGCGCTCCAAATCCTCTCTATACCAACGATTGTCACCGTGTGCGCGGTGGAACTGGGATTCCTCCAGGAACTCCTCATGACGACATCGCTGACCGGTCCGCAATGGCTCGCCTGCCTCGGCTGGGCAGTGATCGTCCCGGTCGTCGTCGAGGCCGAGAAGGCGGTCCGCCGCGGGCTTCGGCGCAGATCTCGACCGCCCGAGCCGATGCGGGTCGCGACCGCGGTCGAACCACGTCGATCCGTCGTCGACCAGCAACGACTCTATGCCGATGGGCGGTCGTCCCGGTGAAACCGCTGCCGCCACGCCTCGGCGGGATTCCAGGGCGGCGCGGTCCGCCCGCGCGTGAGCGGGAAGGCGGCCAGCCCGATCAGCATCGCGGAGAAATGCCCGATACCGGTGAAAGTGAGATGGACGAGTAGCGGAAGGCCGAGACACATCAGGACGCCGGCCAGATACGCCCATCGCCAGGGGCGCGCGATGTGGTAGGTCAGAATGCCGATGATGCCGGTGAGGAAATAGCTGACACCGATGTCGCGCACATCGATCATTCCGGGATCGGCATGGCCGTGCCGTATCGCCCAGGCCAGAATGCCCTCGCTGATAAAGGTGGCCAGGACGTGGGCGGTGAGGCCGGTGACCGCCCACCGGAGCGCACCCAGCCAGCGTTCGGCCGGCGCCAGGAAGACGCAGAACAACAGCAGGTAGGGGAGCCAGAAATAGCCGTCGATCCACAACAGGCTGGTGACGAGGACGTGCAGCGGATCCGATTCGAGATGCCGGAGATTGGTGGACCGCTCGCCCAGCAGGCGCTGCAGGTCACCGGGCGGCACCGAATGCTGGACGATGGTCGTGATCAGCAGCAGCGCGAGCCAGGAGAAGGTCCACGGGGCGCGGCGCACGATCGAAGTCATGGTCCCTCCCTCGTGCGGTCGGTTCCATTCGAAGCCTACGGGCCGTAGGACACGGACCAGTGCAGCGCATGCGGTTTGGAGTACTTGGTCCCTAGTGGCCACGGATTGTCGTCGGCCAGGATCTCTGAACAGGGAGAGGCCGATTGATGAGCAGATTGTTCGGCTTGGACCGATTACCGGGTATCGCGACCGTCCTCGGATATCAGCGGCAATGGTTGCGTGCCGACGTGACCGCCGGACTGGTGCTGACCGCGTTGCTGATTCCCGCGGGTATGGGGTACGCCGAGGCGGCCGGGCTGCCCGCGTATGCCGGTCTGTACGCCACCATCGTCCCGCTGCTCACCTACGCGGTGGTGGGGCCGTCGCGAATTCTGGTGCTGGGTCCGGATTCCTCGCTGGCTCCGCTCATCGCCGCCGCCGTGGTGCCGCTGGCTGCGGCGGGTGACGTCGAAGGACGACTCGCCTTTGCGGGTGTCCTCGGAGTATTGGTCGGGCTCATCCTGGTGATCGCCGGTTTCCTGCGCCTGGGGTTCTTCACCGATCTGCTGTCCAAACCCATCCGGCTCGGATATCTGAACGCGATCGCGCTCATCGTCGTCATCGGACAGCTGCCCAAACTGCTCGGCGTCTCCGTCGACGCCTCCGGGGTCCTCGAGGAGTTCGCCGACACCGTGCGGGCGCTGTTCGCGGGCGAGGCCGATCCCGTCGCGGCCGGGCTCGGCGCCGGTGCGATCGCGGTCATCGTCACGTTCCGGCGGTGGTGGCCCGCCGTTCCCGGCGTGCTGGTCGCCGTGGTGGCCGCGATCGTCCTGTCCGCGGCACTCGGGCTGACCGATGAGATCGGCATGGTCGGCGCGTTGCCGGAGGGACTGCCGCCGCCGTCGATCGGCGGTGTCGGCTGGGACGATGTGACACACCTGATCGGGCCGGCCGCGGGGATCGCGCTCATCGCGTTCGCCGACACCGGCGTGCTCTCCCGTACCTTCGCCGCCCGGCACGGCCACGACGTGAACGGCAGCACCGAGATGAAGGCCATCGGCGCGGCCAATATCGCGGGCGGGCTGTTCGGTGGTTTTCCGGTGTCGGCCAGCGGTTCTCGCACGCCGGTGGCCGAGCAGAACGGCGCGCACACCCAACTCGCCGGTGTGGTAGGTGCGCTGGCGGTCCTGGCGTTCGTACTCGTCGCCCCCGGCGTCACCGCCTACCTTCCCGACAGCGCGTTGGCGGCCGTGGTCATCGTCGCGGCCACCGCCCTCGTCGACGTCCGCGGAATGATCCGGCTGCGGCGCATGAGCGGCGTGGAATTCGGTCTCGCCGCCGCGGCGTTTCTCGGCGTCGTCTTCGTCGGCGTGCTCCAGGGCATTCTCGTCGCGATCGGGCTGTCGTTCGCGGCGGTGGTCGTGCGCGCCTGGCAGCCGTACCGCACCGAGCTGGTCGCCACGGACGACCCCTACGGCTATCACGACGTCGAACGCCATCCGGACGGCCGTCGCATTCCCGGCCTGGTCATCGTGCGTTTCGATGCCCCGCTGTTCTTCGCCAACGGCGAGATGCTCGACGGGTACGTCCGGCAACTGGTCGCCCGCGCGCCGACACCGGTCGAATGGGTTGTCGTCGCCGCCGAGCCGATCACCGGGCTGGACACCACCGCCGTCGACGAACTCGTCGACCTCGACCACTATCTGGCGAGCAAAGGGGTGCGCCTCGTCTTCGCCGAGATGAAGGGACCGATCAAGGATCGGTTCGCCCGGTACGAGGTCGGCGAACGCTTCGACGCCACCCGCTTCTATCCCACCCTCGACGCCGCCGTCGCCGATTTCCGCGCCCACGACCATCCCCCGGAACGAGGTGCCTCGTGAATACCCATGACACGGCGGCCGATTCGCGCGGGCCCCGGTGGGCCGCACGCGCGGCTTTCACCTGTCTCGCCGGTGCGCTGCTCGTCCCCGTCGCCGCGGCCGGAGTGGCCGGGTCCGTCGGCCTGCTCGTGGTCGCGACGGGCGGGGCGGTGCTGACCGTCGCGTCCCTGTACTGGTTGCTGGCGCGGCGCGGGGTGGTCCGGGCCGTCGCGGCGGGGGCGGCGATCGTGGTGCCGATCGTGGTGTTCGCGCTGTTCATTCGCACCCACCTGCTGTGGGTGGTGCTGCTGTCGTGCGGGTTCGCGGCGCTCGCGCTGATCTGCACGCACGCCGCGCTGCGCGACCCGGCGGCCGGCGGCATGCCCGAGCACGTGACGCCACCGCCGGCGCGGCCGTTCCTGATCATGAATCCGCGGTCGGGTGGCGGCAAGGTCGAGCGATTCGATCTGCGGCGCAAGGCATTGGACCTGGGGGCCGAGGTGCTGCTGGTGGAGGGGCCGGAGCCCGTCGACGTGGTGGCCGTCGCCCGCGACGCGGTCGCGCGGGGCGCCGATCTGCTCGGGGTGGCGGGCGGCGACGGAACCCAGGGCCTGGTGGCCGGTGTGGCCGCCGCGTCCGGCGTGCCGTTCCTCGTGATCAGCGCGGGTACCCGCAATCACTTCGCCATGGATCTCGGTCTCGATCGGGACGATCCCGCCGCCTCGCTCGACGCTCTGACCGACGGCGTCGAGCTGCGACTGGATCTGGGGATCGTCAACGACCGGCCGTTCGTCAACAACGCCTCGTTCGGTGTCTACGCCGAACTGGTCCGCAGTCCTGCGTACCGCGACGACAAGGCCGCGACGGCGCTGCAGATGCTCCCGGATCTGCTCGCCGGGCACACCGGCGCGCACCTCGCCGTGCGCATCGGCGAGACGGTCGTCGAGGGGCCGCAGGCGGTACTGGTCAGCAACAATCCTTACGGCGCAGGCGATCTCGCCGGTCTGGGCCGCCGGGAGCGCATGGACCGCGGCATGCTCGGGGTGGTGGTGCTGTCGGTCGCCACGGCCCGCGCCGCCGTCGGCCTGATGCGGCCCGGCCGCGTTCGCGGGCTCGTCCGGCAGACCAGCGACGAGGTCGTCGTCGACGCCGACGCCGACGCGATTCCCGTGGGCGTCGACGGCGAATCCCTGCTGCTCTCCACGCCGGTGCGCTGCACCATCGCACCGGCGGCCCTGCGCGTCCGCGTCCCCCGGACCAGGCCGGGCACACCCCGCTCCACTCCCGAGATGGACTGGGCTCGCCTGCGCGCTCTCGCCCGCCGAGCCCGGCGGGCATCCGGATCACGGTCCGGCTGAGGGACTCCGCGCCTCCGCTGCCTTTCGTTTGCGAAACTCGCGCGGAGTCTCGCCATAGCGCTGCTTGAACGCGGTGGCGAACCAGGTGCCGGTGAGTCCGGTGCGGGCAGCGATCTCGGCTACCGACAGCGTGTGTGCCGGATCCTCGAGCATGCCGCGGGCGGCGCGCAGAGCCTCGTCCTGGCGCACCGCGCGATAGGTGGTGCCCGCATGGTGCAGGGCGGAACGCACCTGCCGAGGCGACCAGCCGAGCGCCTGTGCCACCGCGGGCAGCCGGATGTCGGAGGTGCCGATGTTCCGGCGCACATATCGGCGGACGGCCTGCGCGATGTCCGACAGCTGCGCGTGCTGTGGGGTGAAGTCGCCCGCCATGATCAGGCACAGCAATTCGGTGATCCGGTCGCACACCGCGTCGAATTCCGGGCCGGTCATGGCGGACTGCTCGGCATGCAGGCTGCGCATCATGCTCACGGCGATGCGGCCGAGACCGGAATCGAGCGGGAGTTCGGGCCGGCGGGTGTCCGGGAGTGGTGACCGATGATCGAATTCCGAACGCGGCACCTGGAATCCGAAGGCCGCCGAGCCGGGAATGTGCAAGCGGCACTCGCGATCCAGCGCGAGCACGACCGCGCGGCCCGGCGCGATACACGTCACCCCGTCCGCGTCGGCGGCGGCGAAGGCGCCGCGCTGCGGTACGACGACCCAATAGAAGTGTTCGGCCGACGCCCGGCGGATATGCGACGGGGTACGGAACGCCAGCCGGTCCCCGATCTGGTCCCAGTGCAGCAGGCTGTAGGAATCCGTCTCCTGCACGGTCATGTCGGCACGCCAGCGCTCGGGTTCTCGGTAGCGGTGCGCCATGGGAACGATGTCGTTGGCGACTTCGGTCCAGATGTTGACATCGGCGATCGCCAGGCTGTGGAACTTCATCTCGGCGCCTCGGAGGCTCGGGGGGAGGGTGACACCTTAACCGCAAGTTTGTTCTCATGCACCGGATTTTCGTTGGCGGGCACAGTATCCGGCTTCCACCGGTAGCCGGACGGACGGCGACCGACACTGGCGCACACGCACCCGCTCACCGGCCGTGCGTGACATCCTTCGATCACACCCCCGGAGCCGACATGACCCAGCCCGTCATCCAGTTGCCCACCCCCGGCGAAACCGTTCTGCGGACCTACGAGCGGATGCGCCGGCGCGGCGACATCGTTCCCATCGAACTCCCCGGCGGTGTCGGGGCGTGGGCGGCGGTGAGTCACCGCGCCGTGACCGAGCTGCTGGCGGGCGACGGAACGTCGATCAGCCACAACGCCAGGAGTTGCCCGGCGCTGCACGACGGCAGCATTCCGGCGGATTGGCCGATGCGGGCGCTCACTCAGATGGAGCACATGCTCAACCAGGACGGTGACGAGCACCGGCGCCTGCGCCGAACCATCAGCAAGGCGTTCACGCCTGCCCGGGTCGCCGCTCTGGAACCGCGGATACAACAGATCACCACCGAACTCGTGGACGCCTTCCCGGACGGCGGCGACCCGGTCGATCTCGTCTCCGCCTTCACCACCCCGCTGCCGGTGCGGGTGATCTGCGAGCTGTTCGGCGTTCCCGGCGACGAGCAGGAGCCGATGCGGGACTGGACCAGCACCCTGGTATCGCATACGAGCACCGCCGAACAGATGCAGGCCGCCATGCAGGACATGACCGGGTACCTGGCGGAATTGATCGAACGCACACGCCGGGCGCCCGGTGACGACCTGACCAGCGCACTGGCCGGCGACGACAGCGGCCTCAGCACCGAGGAATTGGTGAGCATGCTGTGGCTGGCGATCGCGGCCGGGCACGAGACGACCGTGCACCTGCTGGGTAACGCGATCATCACGCTGTGCGCCCATCCCGCTCAACTCGACAAGGCGCGCACGCAGGACCGATGGGCCGACGTCGTGGAGGAGGCGCTGCGCTACTGCTCGTCGGTGTTCACCGTGAATCTGCGATTCCCGCTGCGGGACATCACCATTGCCGGTACCGACATTCCCGCCGGTGCGATCGTGACCTGGTACGGCGGCGTCGGCCGCGATCCGGAACGTCATCCCGACGCCGATGTCTTCGACATCGACCACGACCACCGCGACCAGCTGGCGTTCGGCCGCGGCCCGCACGTGTGCCTCGGCGCGCCGCTGGCCCGGCTGGAAGCCCGGATCGCGTTGTCCACCTTGTTCACCCGATATCCCGGACTGAGCATCGCGAGCGATCCCGCCGAGCTGCCGTATCCTCCGCAGTTCCTCACCTCGGGTCCCCTGCTGCTGCCGGTGCATTTGAAACCCGCTGCGTAACAACCGGAGTGATCGATCGGAGCGCGGGGGAGCGGCCGTGGATCACCCGGGCAGGGCAGCGGGTTCCGCTGTGCCGACCCTGGCCGCCAATTCCGCGAGCAACCCCAGCGCCCGATCCATTTCCGGTTCGCTCATCCGAGCCATACCGCACGACGTTCCCAGCCCGCCGAACGGCTGTGGGTAGTAACGGCGAGCGTGCGCCAGCGCCGTGAGAATGCGCTCCGGCGTCGCCTGTTCGTGGACGATTCCCGCATAGACCGGTACCTCGGTCGTCAATTGTTCCAGTGGCCGGTAGATTTCGGCGTCCGCCTCGTCGGCGATGGGCAATACGTCCGCGCCGGCGAGCGGAATGTGAATGCCCCGCAGCACCCTGCCGGAGGGCCACGCCGCGACGATCTCGTTGGCCAGTAGGACGAGGGGTTCGTAACCGTCGATGCGTTTCGACCAGGTGGTGTGCTCCCAGTCGCCACGGCAGATGTGCATCGTCACCTGTGCGCCCTCGGGCATCCGGCGCACGAATTCCGCTATATCCGAACCCATCTCGGCCGCCCGCGCCGCACGCTCCGAGTCCGAGGCGATGCTTTCCAGCGCCACCATCCGTGCGGGACTTTCCAGTTGGAAGACGACGTCGCCGCCGAACAGCGCGTGTATTGCCGAGATCTCGGCCAGCGCCGGGGCGCGGAACGACTCGTAATGCCTGGTGATGCCCTCGGCGCCGAGTGCGAAGAAGGCGTGGTCGAACGGGTCGATGATATTCGCCTGGTAGGGCTTCGCGGTGCCGTGCCGTTCGATCATGGCGTCCAGGATCGGCTTGGCCGCCTCCGCCTGATCGAAATATCCCAGCAGCACCGGCGGGATCACCAGTTCCCGATCGCCCCGGTATTCGTAGGTCGGCATGCCGTCGTACGCCAGTTCGATGTTCCCTGCACCGACTTTCGTCATTCCGGGCAGTGCGAACGTGGCACGCAATCGCGGCATGATCCAGCCGGGAAACGGGGTATCGCCTTCCGGGAAGGACGGCAGGTATTTCCAGAGGGTTTCGAATTTCTCCATGGCCGCACGTCGTGTCGCTGCATTGGCGCTTCCCACCAGATACGTGACGGGAAGACAGAGTTCGGTCGCCATCGGCGTCCTTCCATCGAGGTCGTGCCGGGCACTGTAGGCCGGAAAGGGGCTCCGGTCGATCGCCGAAACCTTCCTGGCCCTGGGGATATCCGGTGCTCTCGATTCGGTGACCGAGTTTTGTTTTCCGCCTCTGATGTTTTGTTTTCCGGCAGGTTTTTCGGTCGATCCGGCAATACTGAGGCGAACATGACGTAGGCCGTCAGCGGGGTGGGGTGCTGACCTCGCGGACTTCCCGTAGATGTCGTTCCATGGCCGCGGCCGCGCCTGGGCCGTCGTGAGCGGTGACCGCGTCGAGGATGAGGCGGTGGCCCTCGATCGAGATGCGGCGGCCCAGGCGGGAGCGGTGCGAGAGGATTCGGGTGCGCTCGGTCCAGTCGGTGGTCTTGGTGCACAGCGTCACCAGCAGCGGGTTCTGGGCCGCGTGGGCGAGCAGGGTGTGGAATTCGATGTCCAGCCGCATGGAGTCGGCAGGGGAGAGGGTTTCGTCGGAGCGGGTCAGAACCTCGTTCAGCGACAACAGATTCGACTCCACGGCACGCAGCGCCGCCAGCTGGGCGATCCGCGGCTCGACCAGATCGCGCAGCTCGGTGGCATGACCGAGTTCGATATCGAGCGCCCCGAGGCTGTCGTGCAATTCGGCTGCGCTGGTGGAGATGTCGGTGACGGTGCTGCCGCGGCCCTGCCGCCGCTCGATGAGCTTCTTCGACTCCAGTTCGAACATGGCCTGGCGCAGGGACGAGCGGGAGACGTTCATGCGCGCGGCGAGTTCGCGTTCCGGGGGCAGCCGATCGCCGGCGCGGAGTTCGCCGGTGATGATCAGCCGCTCCAGATGGGCCGCCACCTCCGCGCTCACGCTGTGCGAGCGGCGCAGCGGTGGAATCGATGCGGTCATCGCGCGCAGTCCCTTTCGCCTGTGGTCCGACCAATGCGAAGCCGGTTGCCTGAAGAATATCGCGGGCGTCCGAGCGCCGGCCCGGCCACGGCGGCGTCGCGCTGGTGAAGTTCACACGTTCGTACTGTTCACGGGCTGGTATTTCGCGGTCGTAAAGCGCTGGTTACGTTCCCCGGCTCGGATCGCGCCGACCCCGTCGGCGACTTACTGTCAGGCTGTCGAATGGTCCGACCAATCTGGTTCGGGTGGCGGAAGGTGCGAGGGTGACGTCGAGTGTTCAGGAACGTCCGGCGGCATTTCCGGTGTTGCAGCAGGGTGACGGGGTCGGCGGTAACGCGGTGTACGTCCCGGCGGATCCGGGGCGGGTGCTGTGGGGCCGGGTGCCCTGTGCGGGTGACTCGCCGGTCGCCACGGTCGCGCCGGGGACGACCGTGGTGGTCGACACCGTGAGCCACGAGGGGATTCTGGCGGATCAGGGCTCGGATCCGGTGGCCTACTTCGGCCGCCACGGGGTGGCGCGCGATCAGGTGCTGGCCGACGCCGTCGAGGTGACCGCGACCCGGACGCGCGAGGCCGGCGCCGGACCCCACATCGTGACCGGCCCGATCGCGATCGCCGGGGCCCGTCCGGGCGATCTGCTCGCGGTCCGGGTCGACGATCTGGTGATGCGCGCGCCCTACGGCGTCGTGTCGACGCGGCACGGCCGGGGCGTGCTGGCCGGAGATCCCGACTTCGACGGTTCCTACGGCCAGTTCTGCACGGTGCACGAGCGGGACGGAGACTGGTTCGGCGCCATGCCGATTCGTCACGACCGGCCCGCCGGGGCCCGGTTTCCCCTGGCGCCGTTCCTCGGGATCATGGGCGTGGCCACCGACACCACATCGCGGCTCGATTCGACGCCGCCCGGACCGCACGGCGGGAACATCGATATCCGGCTGCTCACTCCGGGCGCGACTCTCTTTCTGCCGGTACAGGTTCCCGACGCGCTGTTCTATATCGGCGATCCGCACTTCGCCCAGGGCGACGGCGAGGTGGCGCTGACCGCGTTCGAGGCGCCGCTGCGCGCCACGCTGACCCTCGATGTCGTTGCGGCCGAACAGGTCAGCGGACTGAGCCGTGCCGTGGGCCCGTTCGCGGCCGGGCACGGGCTGGTGATTCCGACGGGATTGGACGCCGATCTGAACGCGGCGCTCGGCCTGTGCGTGCGCAATGCGATCGAGCTGGTCGTCGCGCTGTTCGACGCCGATCCGCGGCAGGCGTACCTATATCTCAGCGCCGCGGCGGATTTCACCGTCTCGCAGGCCGTGGACCTGGTTCGCGGCGTGCACGGCGAGGTGCGCGTCGCCGACTTCGACGGCCCGGCGGCCACCGGCTTCGCCCGCTACATCCTGGAGCGAGCCCGATGACGATCGATGCCACGGTGTGGCGGGCGCGCGGCGCTCCGCTGGTGCCCGCCACCGGATCCGGCGTGCTCTCCGGTCACACCGTGGCGGTGAAGGATCTGTACGCGGTGGCCGGATTCGCCATCGGGGCCGGGGTGCGGTCCTATCCGGAGCACGACGAGCCGGAGCCGCGGCACGCGGCCGCGGTGACGGCGCTGCTGGAGGCCGGCGCCGAGATCACCGGAATCGCGCAGACCGACGAATTCGCCTACAGCATCAGCGGCGGCAACGGACGCTTCGGCATGCCGGTCAATCCCGCTGCGCCCGACCGAGTTCCGGGCGGGTCGTCGAGCGGTCCCGCGGTCGCGGTGGCCCGCGGGGAGGTCACGGTCGGACTCGGCACCGACACCGCGGGGTCGATCCGGGTGCCCGGCGCGTATCAGGGACTCTGGGGCATTCGCACCAGCCACGGCCGCGTCGACACGCGCGGACTGCTGCCGCTGGCCCCGTCCTTCGACACCGTCGGCTGGCTGACCCGCGACGCGCAAACCTTGGCCGCTGTGGCCGAATGCCTCATTCCCGGAACGGATTCGGTGCCGGATCGGTTCGTCATCGAGCCGTACGTGTGCGCCGTGGCCGAGCCCGGCATCGTGGCGGCCGCCCGATCCGCCGGCCTGGCGCTCGGTGCCGAACCTGTCGATCTCGGCGCGGACCTCGACACGTGGTACGAGGCGTTCCGCACGGTCCAGGCCTTCGAGGCGTGGGCGCAGCACGGTCCCTGGATCAGCGCCCACCCCGGCGCTCTGGAGGCCGAGGTCGCCGGGCGATTCGCCTACGCCGCCACCGTCCGGGAGGCGGCCGCCACGGCCGCGCGGAGCGTGCTCGCCGACGCGGCCGCACAGATCCGGGAGGTGCTCGCCCGGCGAGTCCTGGTGCTGCCCAGCACCGCCGCCCCGCCGCCGCACCGCGCGATCGCCGTCGCGGATCGGGAGGCCGCCCGTGCCCACACGCTCCGGCTGACCTGCCTGGCCTCGATCGCGGGCCTGCCCGCGGTCACCGTGCCGGTGGGCCGGATCGGCGGCGCCCCCGCCGGACTGTGCCTGGTCGGCCCGCGCGGCACCGACCGCTCCCTGATCCGCCTGGCGAGCAGCAGCGCCGCTGTCCTGGCCGAGGCAACGCAGTCCAGTAAGGAACCCTCATGAAACGCCCCCTCCGTGCCCTGCTCGCGGCCGTGTTCGCCGTGGTGACGCTCGCCGGGCTCACCGCCTGTATCTCCACTCCCGACAGTGTCGGCGGCTCGGATCCGCACGCCATCCGCATCGGCACCCTGCGCGGTCAACCGCATTTGTACGCACCGTATTTCATGCAGCGATTCGCGCCCGCGGGCACCACCTACGAGATCGTCCTGTTCGAGAACTCGCCGGATATCAAGAACGCCCTCGCCTCCGGCGCCGTCGACTTCGGCCTGCTGGGCGCGCCGTCGATGCTGGCGGGCATCGCCGCCGGACAGGACGTGCGGATCATCGCCTCGGCCGCGAACGGCGGCTCCGGATTCGTCGGCCGTCCCGAGATCACGACCCCGAACGACTTGCGCGGCAAGAAGATCGGATACCCGGCGGGCTCGTCCCAGGAGATCCTGCTGAAGCTGACGCTGCGCGCGCACGGACTCGATCCGGCGACCGATGTGCAGCTGGTCAACCTGGCCTACTCGGATATGGTGAACGCCTACCGATCCGGGCAGATCGACGGCTTCCTCAGCGCCGAGACCGGCGTCTCCCTCGCGCTGAGAGCCGGTGCGCGGCAGATACTCTCGCCGTACGACACCGCGATCGGCGGCGTCAACATCGTCCTCGGCACACGCGGCGAACTGCTCACCGGCGATCGTGAGCGGGCGCGGCAGACCGTGCACAGCCTGATCCAGGCGCTGAACTTCATGAAGTCCGACCACGACGCCTGGGCGCAGGGCCTGGTCGACACCTTCGGCCTCGACCGCGCCGTGGCGGACACCTCCGTCGGAAATGTCACGCTGCGCTGGGAACTCGACGACGAGTACCGGCAACGCGTGGCGGCGCTGGCCGAGCAGATGGTCGCCTTCGACCAGCTGCCCCAGGCCCCCGATATGACGAAGGTGTTCGACACCGGCGTCGTAGAGACAGCGGGCGCGTGATGACGCGCGCCGACGCACCCGCTCAGCCCGGCACCGGCACGGCTACCGCCGCGCCCACCGAGCAGGCCCCTCGCGTGGTCGCGCGCTACCGGTCCCGGGCGCTGTCCCTGCTGTGGGCGCTGCCGGTGCCCGCGCTGCTGATCCTGTTGTGGGACAGGGGAGTACACGGCGGCTGGACACTGCCGCTGGGCATCCAGATGCGATACCTGCCCACGCCGCTCGAGGTGGCGCGGCGGCTGGCCGATCTGGGGTTCGGCGGCCTCATCGACGACACCTACAGCGGCACCCTGTGGCTGCATCTGTACGCCAGCACCGTGCGGGTGGTGCAGGGTTTCGCGCTCGCCGCCCTCATCGCCGTCCCCCTCGGCATCGTCATGGGCCGCTCCCGCCTCGTGTACCGGATGGTGGAGCCGACGATCAATCTGATCCGGCCGATTCCGGTCACCGCGTGGGCGCCGCTGTCGCTGCTGATCATCGGGTTCGGCGACCGGTCGACCATCTTCCTGGTGTTCCTCGCCGCCGTGTTCGCGATCCTGCTCAACACCATCGCCGGGGTGCAGGCCGTGCCGCCGCGACTGTTCGAGGCGGCGGCGATGCTCGGCACCCGACCGGCGCAGACGCTGTACAAGGTCGTGCTCCCGGCCGCGGTGCCGGGCATCGTCTCCGGCCTGCGGATCGCGCTCGGACTGTCCTGGGTGATTCTCGTCGTCGGCGAAACCGTCGGCATCCGAGTCGGATTGGGCGCGCTGATCACCCAGGCCCGGGAGCAGTCCCGCACCGATCTCATCGTCGCGGTCATGATCGTCATCGGCCTGGCCGGATTCCTCGCCGACCGCGTGCTGCTGCTCGCGGTCCGCATGCTCGTGCGCCGCCGCCCACTCCTCCCCGCCGCCACGTAAGACGAGGTCACCGTGAAGATCTACACCACCGGCCGCCGTCCGCGCCGCCCGGCCCACATCCACATCGAACGCCTCGGCAAGCGCTACCCCGGCGCGGACGGGTTCGCCGTCGAGGCCATCGGGCTGGACATCACCGCCGGCGAATTCGTCTGCGTCGTCGGCGCGAGCGGCGGCGGCAAATCCACGCTGCTGCGCATACTCGCCGGATTCGAGTCCCCCACAACGGGTTCGGTGACCGTCGGTGACGAGCCGATCACCGGACCCGGCCCGGATCGCGGCGTCGTGTTCCAGGACTACGGCCTGTTCCCGTGGCTCACCGTGGCCGAGAACATCGCGTACGGGCCGAAACAGGCGCGCCTGACCCGTGCCGACGTCCGCGAGACCACCGAACGCTGCCTGGCGACGGTCGGGCTCGCCCGCATGCGCGACGCGTTCCCGCATCAGCTGTCCGGGGGCATGCAGCAGCGGGTGGCGATCGCCCGCGTCCTGGCGAACCGGCCCGCGGTCCTGCTGATGGACGAGCCGTTCGGGGCATTGGACGCCCTGACACGTTCCGCCATGCAGGCCGAGCTGAAACGGATTCATCGCGAGACCGGTGTCACGGTCGTGTTCATCACGCACAGCATCGATGAGGCGGTGTACCTCGCGGATCGGGTCGTGGTGATGGCGGGCGGCTCGGCGCACGGCAACGCGGGGCACGTTCGGCAGATCCTCGATATCGACCTGCCCGCCGAACGCGACACGACCGCACCGGAATTCAACGACTACAAGCGCCGTGTCGACGCCTTGGTCCATCAGGGAAACGAGCGGGCCGCATGAGCGACGACCGTCTCGTCCCACGCGAGTTCGCGAATGCGCGTGGTGCGGGCCACGACTCGGCCCGCCTTGAGTACATAGCAGCGGTCGGGACGGTCCAGCAGGACGTCCGCGACACGGTGAGAGGACAGCACCACCAGATCGGCCGTCGCGCCGACGCGGATGCCGTGGCGATCGGCGATGCCGGTCACCCGGGCGGCCTGACCGGTCGCCATATCCAGCACGCGCAGCATGTCCGCCGGGCCGGAGAGGTGGCAGGTCTGCGCCAGGAACAGGCCGATGTCGAGCAGGTCGGCATTACCGTACGGGGTGAAGGCATTGCGAATGTTGTTGGAGGAGTAGGCGGTGGTCACACCGGCCTGCCACAGCTCGCGGATGGGCGCGATGCCGCGCCGGACATTGGTGGTGTCGGAGCGCCCGCCCAGGTGCATGTCGGTGGCCGGCAGCGGGACGACCGCGACCCCGGCGTCGGCGAGGCGGGCCAGGGTGCGGCTGCGCTGTTCGGGCGTCCGCCCCGCCAGCGACGTCATATGCCCCAGCGTCACTCGCCCGCCCATGCCCGCGCGCTCGGTGGCCTCGGCGATGTAGTCGGCCATGGCGAATCGGGGATCGGTGCCGTCGTCGGCGAAATCCGCGTGGATGTCCACGGGCACAGCGAATTCCGCGGCCAGGTCGAACACGATGTCGACGTGACGGCGGCAGTCGGCGACCGTCGCCTCGTTGTAGGCGCAGCCGCCGATCACGTCCGCACCCGACAGCAGGCTCTCGCGCAGCAACTTCAGGGTGCCGGGCGCGCGGAGGATGCCCTCCTGGGGAAACGCGACGATCTGCAGGTCGATGCGCTCGCGATACTCTTCGCGCAGTTCCAGCAGCGCCCGCACGCCGTGCAGGCCCACGATGGGATCGACATCGGGGTGCGCCCGGATCACCGTGGTGCCGTGGGCGATCGCCGCGTCGAGCACGCGGCGGGCGCGCTCGCGGATGGAGTCGACGGTGAATCCGCTCTTGAGTTCGGCGGTGACCGCGATCGCCCCCGCGAGGGTGCCGGTGGGGTTCGGGCGCTCGGCATCCAGCAGCGCCTTGTCCAGGTGCAGATGCGATTCGATCAGGCCGGGGATGACGACCCGTGCGGCGCAGTCGATCTCGTCGGCGGCGGACACCGGCAGCCCGTGCCCGATCGCCGTGATGACGCCGTCCGTGATGACGATGTCGACCGGCTCCGCATCGTCGGCGATGCGGGCATCGCGCAAGACCAGATCCGCCATGGATACCTCCCGAGAGAATTACGACACCAGTTGTATACGACCGGCGTGTTTCGTTCCGGGGTGCGGGATGCTTCGCCGGTGTTACGAAGCATCCTGTGTCGCAGCGGCTTCCGGGCGGGCTCGCAGCCGGTACGCCGAGGCGGCGTGGGCGATATGGTCGGCCACCAGCGCCCGCGCCCGCTCGGCGTCGCCTGCTTCCAGCGCCGCGCAGATGTCCTCGTGTTCGTGCCAGGAATCTCCGGCGCGACGCGGCAACTCGACCGCGTACACCCAGGCGATCTTCTGGCTGAGCTGGGTGATCAGCTGGGCGAGCAGGGTGCTGCCGGACGCCTCCGCGAGTACCTCGTGGAAGCGGCTGTTGAGCCGGGTGACCTCGTCGAGACGGCCCCCGCGGACCGCGTCCTGGCCGAGCGCGGTGAGCTCCTTGAGCCGCCCGAGCTGCTCGGGAGTGTGGCGGACCGCGGCCCGGGCGGCGCACAGCGGCTCGAGCTGGGCCCGGATCTCCAGCAGATCGGCGGCCTCCGCCTCGGTCAGCTCCGCGACGAACACCCCGGCATAAGGCCGCGACCAGGCAAATCCCTCGGCCTGCAGGGTGCGCAGCGCCTCCCGCACCGGAACCCGGGACACCCCGTAGCGCTCGGCCAGGGTGTCCTCCGTGAGGCGCTGACCGGGCGCGAAGACGCCGGTGATGATGTCGTCGCGGAGGGCGCGGCACACCTGCTGCGGTGTCATGCGCCGAACGGTGCCGCTCATATCGCCCCCACGAGGTCGGATCGAATTCCATGAATCTACTGCATTTTTCGGTCGTATACAGAAGGAGGCAATGACGGTGAACGACCTGCTGGTGACCGGCGGACGACCCTGGACGCCCGGACAGCCCACCGGGATCGCCGACATTCTGATCCGTCACGGGCGCATCGAGGCGATCGGTGCCGGCCTGTCGGCCGTCGACGCCGACGTCATCGATCTGGCTGGGGCCCTGGTATTTCCGGGCCTCGTCGACAGCCACTGCCACCTGGACAAGACGCTGTGGAGCGGTCCGTGGACGCCCAACACCGGCGGCCGGACGCTGGCGGGCCGCATCGCCAACGGCGAGGGCCGCCGCGCCGAACTGGGTCTGCCCAGCGCCGAGTACGCGGCGAACCTGCTCGGCGAGATGGCGCGGCGCGGAACGGCGTATGTGCGCAGTCATGTCGATATCGATCCCGAGGTCGGGCTGGACGGCGTGGCGGCGGTGCGGGCGGCCGCCGCTCGGCACGCCGGGCGGATCGATGTCGAACTCGTCGCGTTCCCGCAGGGCGGCCTGATCACCCGTCCGGGGACCGCCGACCTGATGGCGGCGGCCCTGGCCGACGGCGTCGAGGTGGTCGGCGGACTGGATCCGGCGGGGTACGACCGCGATCCGGCCGCGCAGCTCGACATCGTTTTCGGGCTGGCCGAGAAGTTCGGCGCGAAGGTCGACATCCACCTGCACGACGGCGGTCCGCTGGGCGCCTGGGAGTTCGATCTGATCATCGAACGCACCAGGGCCACCGGCCTGTCCGGACGGGTCGCGATCAGTCACGCCTACGCCATGGGGACGCTGCCGGCCGACGAGCAGCGCCGCGTCGCGGACGCGCTGGCCGAGGCCGGTGTCGCCATGGTGACCTGCGCGGTGGGGGAGGCGCCGGTCGTCCCGGTCCGGATGATGCACGCGGCGAATGCCGCACTGGCGCTGGGCAACGACGGCATCCGCGATCTGTGGACCCCGTACGGCGACGGTGACATGCTGCGGCGGATCAACACCGTCGCCTACCGGGACCGGCTGGTCGCCGATTCGGAGATCGAACTCGCGCTGGCCGCCGGAACCTATGGCGGGGCACGGGTTCTCGGCCTCGAACGGTATGGGCTCGAGGTCGGCGCGCCGGCCGATCTCTTCGCCGTGGACGCCGAAACCCCCGGCGCGGCGGTCGTTTCCGTGCCCGAACGTCGGCTGGTGCTGAAAGGCGGGCGCGTCGTCGCCCGGGACGGAGTGTTGGTGAATTGATTGTATACGAAACAAGCGCTTAATCATCCGGAACGACCGCGGCAACGACCCGCAGATAGAACTCTTAGGTATGAGTAGCACCGCAGTGACCACCTCCGCGGACGCGGAGCGGGCAGGGTATACGAAATCCGCCCCTGAGGGCGCGGCTCCCGGCTCGTCGCTCACCTTCCACCGCGTCGGGCTGACGTTCGCGAACGGCACCCACGCTTTACAGGATGTCGACATCGCGGTCCGGCCAGGCGAATTCGTCTCGCTGGTCGGGCCCTCCGGGTGCGGCAAGTCGACCCTGCTGCGGCTGGCCGCGGGATTCGAGCGGCCGAGTTCCGGCACGGTCGACGTCGCCACCGGACGGCTCGGCTACATCTTCCAGGAGGCGACGCTGCTGGCGTGGCGCAGCGTGCTGGCCAATGTCGAACTGCCGGCCGAACTGTCCGGGGCCGACCGCCGCAGCCGCCGGGCGGCCGCCCTCGACGCGCTGGAACGCGTGGGGCTGGCCGGATTCGAGAAACACAAACCCGCCCAGTTGTCCGGCGGTATGCGGATGCGCGCGTCGATCGCACGCGCGCTGACGCTGCGGCCCGAGCTGTTCCTGTTCGACGAGCCGTTCGGCGCCCTCGACGAGATCACCCGGCAGCGACTGAACGAGGAGGTGAGCCGCCTGTTCCAGCGGGACGCCTTCGCGGGGGTGTTCGTGACGCATTCCGTCGCCGAGGCGGTGTTCATGTCGACGCGTGTGATCGTGCTGACCGGGCGGCCGGGCCGGGTGGCCGCCGAAATTCCGGTGCCGCTGGACTTTCCGCGCAAGCCGGAGATCCGATTCACCGCCGAGTTCGGTGAGATCGCCGCCGAGGTGTCCGCCGCGTTGCACGGCGCCGAGCGGGAGACGGCGGCATGACGGCGGTCACCGGCGCCCCGGAGACGGCGCGAGTGTCTGCGCGGCAACGACTTCCGCGCCTGCGGGGCGGGCCGGTCCGCATCGTCGCGCCCGTCGTGGTGTTCGCGATCGTGATGATCGCGTGGTTCATCGCGGGGCACTACCTGCTGCCGGAGCAGTCGCGGTTCCTGCTGCCGCCGCCGGAGACGGTGCTCTCGAAGGGACTGCTGGATTCGGCGGCCCGCACCGAGATCGTGAGCGCGCTGTGGTCCACGGTGCAGATCGCGCTGGTCGGGCTCGGTATCGCGATCGTGGTGGGTATCGCGTTCGCGGTGGTCATGAGCCAGGCGCGGTGGGCGGAGTATTCGCTGTACCCGTATGCGGTGATCCTGCAGACGATTCCGATCCTGGCGGTGGTGCCGCTGTTCGGATTCTGGTTCGGATACGAATTCGGCAGCCGCGTCATCGTCTGCGTGATGGTGTCGCTGTTCCCGGTCATCACGAATACGCTGTTCGGGCTGAAATCTGTGGCCGCGGCCGAACACGACCTGTTCACGCTGCACGGCGCGAACCGCTGGCAGCGCCTCGTGAAACTGCAACTGCCGGCGGCGCTTCCGGCGATGATCTCGGGATTCAAGATCTCCGGCGGGATGGCCGTCATCGGCTCGATCGTCGCGGACTTCTTCTTCCGGCAGGGGCAGCCGGGCATCGGGCGGATGATCGACGTCTACCGGCAGCGGCTGGCGACCGAGCAACTGCTGACCGCGCTGCTGTTGTCCTCGCTGGTCGGGCTGATCCTGTTCTGGCTCTTCGACTTTCTGGCCGGTCGTGTCGACCGGGCACACGGCCGCGACCGCGGCGCATAGCTTCGCACCGATCACTTCGACATTTCAGGAATGCTCATGAGGAAACACCTTTTCGCCGTGACGGCGCTCGCCTGTGCCGCCGTGCTGTCGGCCTGTAGTAGCGCCACCACGACGCCCGCGCCCACCGGGCAGGGCCCGCTGGCCGGGGTCTGCCCGTCGACCGTCGTCATCCAAACGGATTGGTACGCAACGCCGGAACGTGCGGCGGCCTATCAGCTCGTGGGTCCCGACGGAACCGTCGATGTGAAGAAGGGCGCGTATGTCGGGCCGTTGAAGGATACCGGGATCAATGTCGAGGTTCGCCTCGGCGGGCCGTTCCTCGGCGGGCAGCCGGTGCCCGCGCAGATGTACCAGGACCCCAGTATCACACTGGGTTTCGTGCCGACCGACGAGGCGATCCGGTCCCAGGCCAAGTTCCCGGTGCAGGGCGTCTTCGCCTCGCTGGATATCAATCCGCAGATCGTCATGTGGGATCCGGCGACCTACCAGGTGAACTCGTGGCGGGACGTGGCCGCGTCCGGTGCGCCCGTCGTCTACAGCGAGGGCAAGCCCTTCATGGACTACCTGATCGCCAACGGCTTCGTGCGCCCCGAGCAGGCCGACGCGTCGTTCGACGGCACGCCCAGCCGTTTCGTCGCCGAACACGGCCGGGTCATGCAGCAGGGCTACGTGTCCAACGAGCCGTATCGCTGGGAGCACGACGTCAAGGGCTGGTTGAAGCCGGTGAAATCCCTGCTCGTCCACGAAGCCGGGTACGAGACGTATCCGCACGCCTGGTCGGTGCGCAGCGGCGAGCTGGACAAGCTCGGCCCCTGCCTGACCAAGCTCGTCCCCCTGCTGCAACAGGCCCAGATCGACTACATCACCAACCCCGGCCCCACCAACGACGCCCTGCTCCGCATCGCGCAGAGCATCCCCGACGGCCCCCCGATGACCGCCGCCGGCAACACCGACTCGGTCCGCGTACAACTGGCCGAACACATCGTAGGCAACGGCCCCGACGCCACCCTCGGCAATTTCGACACCGCCCGCATAGACCGCGTAATCGCCGCGGTGACACCGGTTCTGCGCGCCCGCGGCCAACAGGTCCCCGACGGCCTCACCGCCGCCAACCTGGTGACGAACGCCTTCATCGACCCGGCCCGCGGCCTGAAGCCGACCCCGTAAGCCTCGTCGAGCGATGCGGTGGGTAGCGGTCACGGTTCCAGCGGTACGTTGATCCGGACCGCTATCCGCGACGAATGCCGTGATGTCGCGGACCGATTCGAGAAGGTGCGATGCGTCCGGACATCAACATGGAGACCGACGGCGGTCCGGTGCTGCTCGAACGGGACGGTGAGATCGCGATCGTGCGCCTGCACCGGCCCGATCGGCTCAACGCGTTCACCGACGAGATGTGCGAGCGCGTCATCGCGGCCTTCGACGAGACCGACGCGGACGATACGGTCCGCGCGGTCGTGCTCACCGGCACCGGCCGCGCGTTCTGTGCCGGGGCCGATCTCGCCGCGGGCGGCGACACCTTCGTCCTCGGCGACGACCCGGACACCGGTGGCGCACCCGCGGACCAGGGTGGCCGGGTGGCGCTGCGGATCTACCGGTCGCACAAGCCGGTGATCGCCGCGATCAACGGCCCCGCCGCAGGCGTCGGTGTCACGATGACGCTGCCGTGCGATATCCGGATTGCTTCGGGCACAGCGAAATTCGGCTTCGTCTTCGTCCGGCGTGGGCTCGTGCCCGAGGCGTGCTCGACCTGGTTCCTGCCGCGCGTGGTCGGGGTGTCGACGGCGTTGGAGTGGACGCTCGGCGGCCGCACGATTCCCGCGGCCGAAGCTCTCGCGCAGGGCCTGGTGCGCGAGGTGGCCCCTGCCGAAACGGTCCTGGCCCGTGCGATCGAGGCGGCGCGGACCCTGGCCACGGGTACGGCACCGGTCTCGGTCGCGCTGACCCGCCAACTGATGTGGCGGATGCTCGGCGCCGACAGTCCCGAAACCGCCCACCAGGCCGAATCCGTCGCCATCTACCTCCGAGGCAAGTCCGACGACGTGCGTGAGGGCGTGGATTCGTTCCTGTCCAAACGCGCACCCCAGTTCCCCGACCAGGTATCGGACGGGCTCCCGGACCTCTTCGGACCGCAGGCCCGCTGACCGGGGCGAGGCGATTCGAAGCATTCCGCACGTATAAGCCATGACTTGATGTACCGTTAAATGATGGCACATTAAGAGGATTGACGCGTTGCGTTGCTGGGACTTGTGCCACTCGGTGACGTGCGAGCGAGGGATGGAATGGATTCATACGGAGCGGGGCGCGGTCGTGTCCGGCGAACACTGATTCGTACCGCTGTTACGTCGGTGCTGGTTCTGGCGCCGGTGGGTGGGGTGGTGGCGCCGGCGTTCGCGGGTGCGCCGGTTCTCGAGCCGGAGGTCGGGGTGGACGCTGCGCAGGGGAAGCCGAAGAAGCCGGATTCGCATAAGCCGCACAAGGATTCGGATTCACGTCCGTCCAAGCACGGGCATCCGCGACCCGAGCGGCCGCGGCCGCCGCGGCGCAACCAGTACAACGAGTTCAACCGCTACAACGAATACAACGAGTACAACGAATACAACCGGTACGACGATTTCGACGACGACGACGATCGCTCGCCGGGGATCCCGCTCCTGCCGCCGACCGGCAGCGGGATACCGCAGTTTCCGTCGCTGCCCATCGCGGCGCCGTAGCCGACCGGGAGGCCACCCGGAACCGTTGCGTGCCAGTGGCTCGGGTAGTCCGACACCAGTCGACCGGAATCCGATTACGGCACGCACCGGCCCGGGCGGCCGAGGTGTTGGGTTATTGCCGGTCAGCCGTCGATATTGCTCACACCCGAGACTCCGCAGTTGAATTCGGACTCGTGATTACCCTTTTCGTCGGGAGCGAGCCGGGTCGTCCAATTGCCGCACCCGTTCTCCTCCGGGTAGATCGTGACGCCCTGCGTCGTATTGCAGCGATTGTGGTAATAGACCTTGGTGTGCGCGATCCCGTCCTCGTACGAGTACGAGATGCATCCGTCGACGCCCTCAACTGCCGATGCGGTGCCGGTCGCGACGCCGAGACCGGCCGCTGCGAAGGCCGCGACCGCCACAAATTTCGACACGTACGGCTTCCACCTGAAATGTTCGTTTTGCACGGAAATATCTTTAGGGGTTCAAAGAGTCTCTTGTCAACCGCTGTATAGACACGCAATCCGAGTAATGTTGGGGCGCAGGTGCTTCCACGATATTTTCGGGTCGGTCGCCGGCCGGCTGCGCCGCGGAGCAAGATGTAATATCCGTCGGAAATCGGCGGTTTCCGGTTCGGATTCGTCGGCGAAGGATGAAAGGGACAGCGCGTGGGGCGTGGTGTGTTGGTGACGGGTGCGTCGCGGGGGATCGGGCGGGCGGTGGCGGCTGCGTTCGCCGAGAGTGGTGATCGGGTCGCGGTGCATTACTCGTCGCGACGGGACGAGGCCGAGGTGACGTTGCGTGGGCTGGCCGGCGAGGGGCACACGCTGGTCGGCGGGGATATCGCCAGTTCCGCGGGTGCGGCGGAGATTGTCGAGGCGGCGGTGGCAGGGCTCGGGACGGTCGAGGTTCTGGTGAACAATGCGGCGGTCAATCTGCCGCACCCGCTGCCCTCGACCGGGTACGACGAGTGGGAGGAGGCCTGGCGGCGGACGGTGGACGTGAATCTGCTCGGGACGGCTCATGTGTCGTACTGCGTGGCGCGGCACATGATCGAGAAGGGCGTTCCGGGGCGGATCGTGAATGTGGGTTCGCGTGGTGCGTTTCGGGGCGAGCCCGATCACCCGGCCTACGGTGCGACCAAGGCCGCGGTGCAGGCGATGGGGCAATCGCTCGCTATGTCATTGGCGCCCTATGGGATTGGGGTGGCCTCCGTGGCGCCGGGCTTCGTGGCGACCGAACGGGTGGCCGGTCGGGTCACCGATGAGGTGCGGGCCCAGAGCCCGTTCGGGAGGGTGGCCGAGCCTGCCGAGATCGCGGCGGCCGTGCGCTACCTCGCCTCGCCGGAGGCGGTATGGAGTTCCGGCGCCGTCCTCGACGTGAACGGCGCGTCTTACCTGCGGTGACTCACAGCTGATCCCCAGGGAGCGCCGACCTGATCCCCAGCTGTTTGCTCCAGCATTGGTGCGATGCGCGCGAGAGGATGGCTATGACGACGACCGACGTGCCCGCCGATCGGGTGGAGACCACCGAATCGCGGGAGCAGCGGTGGGCCCGTCCGGCACTGTGGGTGCTGCTGGTGGCGACGCTGGTGTTCTATCTCTGGGGTCTGAGCGCCCTCGGGTGGGCCAACGAGTACTACGCGGCCGCGGTTCAGGCCGGCACCCAGGATTGGAAGGCGCTGTTCTTCGGGTCGCTGGACGCCGGAAACGCGATCACGGTGGACAAGCCGCCCGCCGCGCTGTGGGTGATGGCGCTGTCGGGGCGGCTGCTCGGATTCAGCACCTTCTCGATGCTGCTGCCGCAGGCGTTGATGGCCGTGGCGTCGGTCGCCCTCGTCTACGCCGCCGTGCGGCGATGGCACGGGCCCGCGGCCGGACTGCTCGCCGGGGGCGTGCTGGCGCTGACGCCGGTGGCGGTCACCATGTTTCGCGACAACAACCCGGATGCGCTGCTGGTATTTCTGATGGTCGTCGCGGCCTACTGCGTGGTGCGCGCGATCGAGAACGGCAGTGGACGGTGGCTGGCACTGGCCGGGGTGGCGATCGGGTTCGGATTCCTCGCCAAACTCCTGCAGGCGTTCCTGGTGCTGCCCGCGTTCGCGCTGGCCTTCCTCGTCGCCGCGCCCATCGGGTTCTGGCCGCGGATCTGGAAGCTGCTGGGAGCGGCTGTGGCGGTGGTGGTTTCGTGCGGCTGGTACCTCGTGCTCGGGACGGTGTGGCCGGCCGATTCGCGGCCCTACATCGGTGGCTCGACCGACAACAGCCTGGTGCAGCTGGCACTCGGGTACAACGGGCTCGGACGAGTCTTCGGCGGTAACGGAAACGGCGGCCCCGGCGGCGGTCCGGGCGGTGGCCCCGGTGGTCCCACCGGCGGCGGTCCCGGTGCGATGTTCGGTGGCGATACCGGCCTGAACCGGCTGTTCCGCGACACCATGGGTACCGAGATCTCCTGGCTGCTCCCGGCGGCGCTGATCGGGCTCGTCGCGCTGCTGTGGTTCACCCGGTCCGCGCCGCGCACCGGCCGCACCCGGGCCGCGCTGCTCCTGTGGGGCGGATGGGTGCTGGTCACCGGTCTGGTCTTCAGCTTCATGAAGGGCATCATCCACCCCTATTACACCGTGGCCCTGGCGCCCGCTTCGGCCGCGCTGGTGGCGCTGGGAGTCGTCGAATTGTGGCGGATGAGAACGAATGTCGCGGCTCGCGTGGCGCTCGGCGCGATGTCGGCGGTGACGGGTGTGTGGGGTTTCGTCCTGCTCGGGCGCACCCCCGAATGGTTTCCGGCGCTGCGCTGGGTCGTGCTGATCGGATGCCTGCTCGTCGCTGCGGTGGTCGTGGCGGGCGCCCATCGGCTCGGGAAATGGGCGGCCGCCGTCGCCGCGGTGGGTCTGGTGACCGGTCTCGCGGGGCCGTCCGCCTTCGCGATCGACAATGTGGCCGTGACGGATTCGCACACCGGCGGCATGCCCACATCGGGCCCGAAGACCGATAGTGGAGGGTGGGGCGGGCCCCGGCCGGGCGGTATGGGTGCGCCTGGCATCAAGATGCCTTTGCCCGCAGCGGATTCCGGCGATGACGCAGCCCGGCGCGGTGGGCCGGGAAGCTCGGCGGACAACCCTGCCCTGCAACAGTTGCTGAAGCAGGCCGACAACCGGTGGGCGGCGGCCGCGATCGGATCCCATGAGGTCAGCGGCCTCGAGTTGGCGACCGGCAAGTCGCTGATGGCGATCGGCGGGTTCACCGGTGGTGACGCCTATCCGACCCTCGACCGCTTCCGGAAGTACGTCGCCGACGGGGATATCCACTACTTCCTCGGCGGCGAGGACCGGGGGCCCGGCCGTGGGCGGTCCGGCCCCAGCGCCGAGATAGTGGCCTGGGTCGAGTCCCACTTCGCCGCCACCGACGTCGGTGGCGCGACGGTCTACGACCTCACGAAACCGTCGGCGTAGCACGGTATCTGGTGTACGGTCTGCGGGCGTCTGCCGGTCGGTCGTGACGGCGCGCCAGTGTTGTCGTACTCCGGAATCGAGGCAAGCGCATGAACCACAAGCTCTGGCTGCTCGGGCGATCGGTCACGGTCGGCGCCCACATGGCGGGCGAGTTGATCACCCGGCCGAAGGCGCGGTCCCTCGACGATGTTCCCGTCTCCGGGGAGTCCGTCACCCCCGAGTGGCTGACGGCGGTGCTGTGCCGCGATGTTCCTGCGGCCGAGGTGCTTTCGTTCGAGACGTCGAACGGCAGCCGCGGCACCTCCACCCGGGTGGCGCTCCGGGTCGAATACAACGACGCGGGCCTCGAGGCGGGGCTGCCGCGGGAGCTGTTCGCGAAGACCACCACGGCGTTCAGCCAGCGCATCCTGCTCGGCGGCGGGAAGATGATCGACGGCGAGACCCGCTTCTTCAAGAACTTCCGGCCGAGCGTGGAGATGGAGGCCCCGATCGGCTATTGGGGCGCCTCCGATCCGGCCTCGTGGCGGTCGATCGCGCTCATGGAGGATATCGCCGCCACCCGCGGGGCCGAGTTCAGCGAGCCGACCGCACCGATCGGCCGCGACCAGATCGAGGACCTGGTACGCAATCTCGCGCGGCTGCACGGGACCTTCTGGGAGAGTCCGGCGATCGACGTCCTCAACACCCCGGCCTACATGCTCGACGCCTACCTAGCCGCGATCGATATGCGGAAGCGCTGCGAGGTCGGCCTGCGCCGGGCCGAGGAGGTCGTACCCGATGCCCTGCACGGACAGGCCGACCGGCTGTGGGCGGGCGTCGAGCGGGCGATCACGATCGCGACCGACGACGTGCCCCCGACCCTGCTGCACGGCGACCCGCACATCGGGCAGACCTACCGGACCGCCGAGGGGCGCATGGGGTACGTCGACTGGCAGGTGGTGATGCGCGGCGGGTGGGCGCACGATTTCGCCTACACCGTCAACTCGGGATGCGAGCCCGAGGACCGGCGAGCGTGGGATCGCGACCTGCTGCGGGCATATCTGGAGGAACTGGGGCAGGCCGGCGGGAAGGCGCCGTCGTTCGACGACGCCTGGCTGCTGTACCGGCAGCAGTCCATGTTCGCCTATGCCGCATGGGCTTTCACCATCGGCAGGGCGGCCTATCAGCCCAGGATGCAGTCGAACGAAACGTGCCTCACGTTGCTGAAACGCATCACCACGGCCATCGACGACCACGATTCGCTTGGGGCGCTTGGCGTTTAGCCGATGTCGCGCCGTGTCGCGCGAACCGCTGTACCATCGTCCGGTCTCCTGCCGAGGCGAGCGATGTCGACCGCGCTTGCCGGAGTGGCGATCCGGCACGGTGCGATCCCGCAGCAGTGCGCAATACGAACGAGTCTGGAGCTTTTGTTGTCGAGGACGCCGCAGTCCACCGTGGGCGCACCGTCGTGCCCGGTCGCCCACGGTTCACCGATCGATTCCGACGGTCCGCGAGTGCCGCTGTACACGCCGGAGTTCGCCGCCGACCCACACCGGGCCTATCGGGACATGCGCGGCCGGTTCGGCTCGCTGGCGCCGGTCGAACTCGCGCCCGGCGTACCCGCGACGCTGGTGATCGGCTACCGCGCGGCGGTGCGAATCCTCAACGACCCCGAGCACTTTCCCGCCGATCCGCGGGTCTGGCAGGAGACCGTCCCGTCCGATTGCCCGATCCTGCCGCTGCTGGAGTGGCGTCCGATGGCCAGCCGGAGCACCGGCGCGGAATACGGGCGGTACCGGCAGGCCATCACCGCGAGTATCCAGGCCGTCGACCTCTACGCCATGCACGACATCGTGGAGCAGATCGCCACCCCCCTCATCAACGGTTTCTGCGAGGAGGGCCGCGCGGAACTCATCAGCCAGTACGTGTATCCGCTGGCGTTCGAGGTCGTCAACGTCATGCTCGGCTGCCCGCCGGAGATCGGGCAGCAGGTCGCCGCCGGGACGGCTGCCCTGCTCGAGGGCGTCGACGCCGAGAAGGGCAACCAGATGCTGGGCCAGGCGCTGATGGATCTGGTCATGCTGAAGCGGGCGGAGCCGGGCAACGACATCACCTCTGTGCTGCAACAGCATTCGGCCGCGCTGGACGATGTGGAGGTGTCGCACCATGTGTCGCAGGTGTACGGCACCGGCATCGAGTTCGAGTTGAACCTGATCGTCAACGCCCTGCTGCTGATCCTCACCGACGACCGTTTCGGCGGCAGCGTCCTGGGCGGGAACCTCTCCTCCCGCGACGCCCTGGACGAGGTGTTGTTCGAGGACCCGCCGCTGGCGAACCTCCTGATCACCTACCCCCGCCAGCCGATCCTCATCGAGGACGCGTGGCTACCGGCGCATCAGCCGGTCGTCATCAGCATGGCGGCCTGCAACAACGACCCGTCCATCCGCGGCGGCGACCTGACCGGCAATCGCTCCCACCTGGCGTGGGGCATCGGCCCGCACGCCTGCCCCGCGCAGTCGCTGGCCTATCTGATCGCGCAGGACGCCATCGACCAGCTGCTCGACGCGCTGCCCGAACTCCGGCTCGACACCAGCGAGGGCGCGCCGAGCTGGCGGCCGGGTCCGTTCCACCGGGCGTTGACGGCACTGCCGGTCACGTTCCCGGCGACCCCGGCCCTGAACATCACCTAGCTAACGGGCTCCGACTCGCACCGGGACGTTGGTCCAGCCGGCGACGCTGGTGACCCGGGACCTGCGCAGGCCGGGGCGGTCGAGGTCGTATTCGGGCATGAGATCGAGCATGGCGTCGAGTGCGATCCGGCCTTCCAGGCGGGCGAGGGCGGCGCCGAGGCAGTGGTGGATGCCGAGACCGAAGCCGAGATTGTGGCCGGCGAAGGGTCGGGTGATATCGAAGCGGTCGGCGTCCGGGAAGGCATCGGGATCACGCGTGGCCGAGGCCAGCAGCATCAGTACCGGGCTCTGCGCGGGGATCGTGCGGTCGTGCAGCGTCACGTCGCGGCGGGTGTGGCGCACGTCGTACTGGACCGGGCCGTCGTAGCGCAGGATTTCCTCGAACGCTCCGGGAAGCAGGGAGCGGTCGTCCCGCAGCGCCCGCCACTGGTCCGGGTGGTCGGCGAAGAGGACCGCGGCGGTGCCGACCAGTTTGGCGACCGTCTCCGCGCCCGCCCCCGCGAGAAGTGAAGTGAAGCCGAGGATTTCGCGGTCGGTGAGCCGGGTGGCGTTGCCGTCCTCGCGATCGACCTCGACCTCGACGAGCCGGCTGATCATATCGTCGCGCGGGGCCGCCCGGCGCTCCGCGATGAGCCGGGCGTACAACGCGGTCGACGCCTCGACCGCGAGCCGCCCCTCCTCGCCGAGGCCGATCCGGCCCTGCTCCCGCTCCAGCGGCGCGGCCAGCCAGGCCCGCAGCCGCGGCCGATCTTCCTGCGGGACACCGAGCATGGTGGTGATGACCTCGAGCGGGAACAGCGTCGAGAAGTCGGCCACCACGTCGAACCGCTCGGGATCGAGGCGTTCGATGAACGTGCGGATCGTCGCCTCGATCATCGGCGCCAGCTCGGCGATGGCGCGCGGGGTGAACACCTTGCTCACCAGCTTGCGCATCCGCGTGTGTTCCGGCGGGTCCATCATGATGATCATCGGGATCCGCTCGGGCGATTCCGGTGCGAGGACCTGCTCCAGGGTGACGCCTCGGGCGGAGGAGTATGTCTCGAAGTCCTTCATCGCCGGCGCGACATCGGCGTGGCGGGACAGTGCCCAGAAGCCGTAGCGGGCACTGTGATAGACGGGAGCGTCCGCGCGCAGCCTCCGGTAGATCCGGTGGGGATCGTCGTGGAACTCCGCGGAGAACGGATCGAAGTCGATGGCGTCGTCGGAGACGAGTGTGTCGGCCATGGTGCCTCTTCTGTTGTTCGACTCCGCCAAGCGTGACAGAAGTTACAGATTATGTAAAGGTTGTAAAGTGGACTCGACGACCGGCGCACGCAGCGACGCCACCCGTACGCGGATCCTGCGCGCGACCTTCGAGGTGCTCAGCCGCAAGGGCTACGGCAAGTTGAGCCTCTCCGACGTCGCCCAGCAGGCGAAGGTCTCCCGGCCGACGCTCTATCGGCTGTTCTCCTCCAAGGAGGAGCTGATGGCGGCATTCGGCGAATACGAGCAGCACAACATCGAGGAGGGATTGCGGGCCGCAATCGAGGGGCTCGCGGGGCCCGAGCGCCTGGACGCCGTGCTGAGATACATGGTCGAGCACCAGAAGTCGTACGCGCTGAGCCGGCTCGTCGACATCGAGCCCGACCACGTGCTCTCCCAGATCGCGCGTGTCATCCCGATCATGCGCGCCTACCTCGAACCGCTTGTGCCGCAGGATGATCCGGTCGTCGTCGCGGGCACGCTAGTCCGCCTCGCGGTCTCCCACTACCTCGTCGCCAGCGACGACAGCACCGACTTCCTCGCCCAATTGCGCCATGCCGCAGGCATTTCCGGGTGAGAGGGTGTGCGGGGGCCTATGGATTGAGGCCGAAGTGTCTCTCCGTCCGTTCGATCAGCAGTTCCGCCCAACGGTCGAGGATGCGGTCGCCGTCGGTGGGGTCGGCGGTGGACGGGTCTCCCAGGACGCCGTTGGGGCTGACGGCCGCGACGCCGTGATCGCGCAGGTCGTCGATGAGCCGATCGAGGGGCTGGGTGTTTCCCGCCTCCGCGTGCCGCATGTCGACGGTGTCGGGGCGCAGGCGGAGCATGACGGAGGTTTCGGTGTGGCCGGCGTGGCTGTCGCCGGGGGCGCCGGTGGGGGACCAGGCCAGGACGTTCCGTCCTTCGGCGTGCAGGGTGCGGGTGGCGGCGTGGAGCGGCTGGAGGTTGCCGCCGTGGCCGTTGACGAGGACGACCCCGGCGAAACGGTCGGCGGAGCGGACGAGTTCGACGAGGAGCAGTTCCAGCGCCGCCCGGCCGACGGAGAGGGTGCCGGGGAAGTCCGCGTGCTCGCCGCTCGCGCCGTAGGGGACGGCCGGTGCGGCGAGGACGTCGGGGCGCGCGGCGGCCAGCCGCCGGCAGAGTTCGGCGGCGATGGTGGTGTCGGTGTGCAGCGGCAGGTGCGGGCCGTGTTGTTCGGTGGCGCCCAACGGGATCGCGAGCACGGTGCGGTGCGCGCGATCGGTGAGGTCGGTGAACCGGAGGTCGGCCAGTGCGGTCATGAGCGGCGGGCCTGCCTCCGGTGCAGTCGGGGTGCGAGGGGGACGAGGGTGCGGTGTCGCACGCATCCGGTCCAGACCCCGAGGCCGTAGGCGATGTCGTCGGCGATCGCCAGTGCGGGATTGATTGTGCGGGAGGATGTTTCGACAGTCGCGGCGAGGAGCGCGAGGAGCAGCAGCCGCCGCCCCCGCCCGGTGCACAGCGCGAGCGGCCACCACACGCGGCGCAGCGCGTCGGCCAGGTGCCGGACGAGCGCGAGTTGCCCCGACGCGGCCTGTGTGGTCGCGACGGTCAGCGGTATGTCGCGGCGGTGCAGCGTCCACGCGGTGCGAGCGAGGGAGAACATACTCGGAAGTCCCGCTGCCACAGAGTGTCCGGTGAGGACGAGCGCGACCTGTGCGGCGGTGGTCCCGGTCAGGTGGGCGGCGGGCAGCAGCCGGGGGTGGCGCCGGGCGAGCGGCGCGGCGGAGGTGCCGTAGTCGAAGCGCTGGCGGACGAAGGCGGCGACGGTGCGGCGCGGTTCGTGGTGGACGGTCGAATCCGGTTGGTAGCGCACCGAATACCCGGCGTCGAGGAGCCGCCAGACGAGGTCGACGTCCTCGCCGAACCGCAGCGTCTCGTCGAATCCGCCGATCGCCCGCAGCGCGTCGACCCGCACGACGAGGGCCGCGGCCGGGACGTAGCGCACCCGGCCGTCCGGCCGGACGGCGGCCGGTTCGGACCCCATGTCCAGGGCGGACCGGCGTGCCTCGTAGCGCCCGACCGGGCCGCCGGTCAGTGACCGGACCCGCGGGGCCACGGCGGCGACGGCGGGATCGTGGAACAGCGGCAGGACGGTCTCGAGCCAGTCGTCGGACGGGACCGTGTCGGAGTCGAGGAAGGCGACCAAAGGCGTTGTGGCGCTGCGCCACCCGGTATTGCGGGCGGCGGCCGGGCCGCGCTGCCTATGGTGCCGGACGGTGGCCGCGGCGAGCGGCGTGGCGGAGGCGTCGTCCACGACCGTCCGCTCGGTGATGCCGGTGGTCGCGGCGAGCACCCGGGCGAGTCCATCCGGATTGTCCCGGACCGGAACTACCAGCGTCACAGTGAGTTTCGTGACAGTATCCGCCGGGATCGGATGCACGACCCCTGCGTCCAGGAGCCGCCGCGCGAAGGCCCGGGACGCGGTGTCGACGGGTGTGCCGTCCAGCCAGCTGTCGAGCAGCCGGGCGCCGCCCGCGCCCAGCCGCAGCACGTGGGACGGCGATCCGCCGAGCAGCACGCGGCCGTCACCGAAGCGGCGGACGCCGGAATCCAGCCGCAGCCTCATGGCAGGAATCCTCCGTCGGCGTGGATGACACTGCCTGTGACACAGGCGGATTCGGGCGCGCACAGCCAGGCGACGGTCGCGGCGATCTCGGCGGGTTCCAGGATGCGCCCGAGCAGCTGATGATCGGCGAAGTCGTCGACGGTGTCGAGGTCGTAGAGCCGGGCCGATTCGGTGAGCAGGTCGGTGCGGGTCGAACCGGGGGAGACCGCGACGGCGGTGACCCCGGTGCCGCGCAGATCGTGGGCGAGCCCTTTGACCAGGCCGGCGACGGCGTGTTTGGCGGCGTTGTACCCGGCCAGCCGCCACATCCCGTGGTGCGCGGCGGCGGAGGCGAGCGCGACGAACCGCCCGGTGCGCGGTGCGGGGCGGCGGAGCATGGCCGGGACGGCCGCGCGGGCCAGATTGGCGACGCCGTGCACGCCCACGTCGAACATCGGCGCCCAATCGGCGGTAACGGTCTCCCAGAGCGGGCGGCCGCCACCGGTCATCACCGCCGCGGCGGCGACCGCGGCGTCGAGCCGGCCGAACCGCTCCTCGGCCGACCGTACGACGGCGATGAGTGCGTCGAGATCCCGGACGTCGGCGACCACGTCGTCCACGAAACCGTTGTGCGCCCGGGCAACCGAGCGCAGCTGCTCCCGGGTGGCGAGCGCGTAGGGGACCCGCGGGTCGTCGGCGCAGGCGTCGACGGCGACGACCCGCCAGCCCGCATCGGCGAGCCGGTGCACGGTCGCGGCGCCGATGCCGCGGGCGGCGCCGGTGACGACGGCGACGGGCGCGTCGATCATCACAGGCCCCGGGTGAACCCGTCCGGTATCACGATGTCGTCGCGAGTCACCTCGTGGATCGAGGAGTGGCCCAGGCCGTAGAGCGTGGAGTCGATGCCCTGGCGCAGCACCTCGAGCACGTTGTGCACGCCGTGCCCGCCGGCGGCGGCCATACCCCAGAGATAGGGACGGCCGATCATCACGGCGCGGGCGCCGAGCGCCAACGCCTTGACGACATCGCCGCCGCGCCGGATGCCGCCGTCGAGCAGGATCTCCAGCTGGTCGCCCACGGCGTCGGCGATGCCGGGCAGCAGGCGAATCGTGGCCGGGGTGGAGTCGAGATTGTTGCCGCCGTGATTGGACACCGAGATCGCGGTGGCGCCGATGTCGACGGCCCTTTTCGCGTCGTCGGGGCGGCCGATGCCCTTGATCAGGAACGGGCCGTCCCACTGCTGCCGCAGCCAGGCCAGGTCGTTCCAGGTGGGCGGCGGGGTGCCCATCCACTCGCCGTACGCGCCGAAGAACGTCGGCCCCTGCTGACCGCGCGGCACCAGGTTGGGGGTGGTCAGGTCGGGCAGGTGGCCGGAGCGGGCGAACCGCCACAGCCAGCCGGGCCGGGCCAGGACCTGGGGCGCGAAACTCATCGCGGTCCTGACGTCGATCCGCTCGGGCAGGGCGGGGCTGCCCCAGTCGCGGGCGGAGGCGAACACCCAGTCCAGGGTGACGATGATGCCCTTGGCCCCGGCCGCGCGGGCGCGGTCGAGGCGCGCGGTCATGGCGTCCTTGTCGCCGAGCCAGTAGACCTGGAAGAACGTCTTGTCGTTGGCGGCGACGACCTCCTCGACGGGCTTGGATCCGAAGGAGGACAGGCCGATCGCGGTGCCGGACTGCGCCGCGCCCCGCGCCACGCCCACCTCGCCCTCCGGGTCGACGGCCTGCACCCCGGTCGGGGAACAGATCACCGGGAACGAGATCTCCTGGCCCAGAACGGTGGTGGACAGGTCGCGGGTGGCGGGCAGGTCGGCGATGTGCGGGCGGAAGCCGAGTTCGGTGAAGGCCGCGGCATTGTCGTCGAGCGTGACGCCCGCCTCCGAACCCGCCAGCAGCGCCAGATATACCGATTTCGGGACGCGTTTCTTCGCCCGCCGCTGCGCCTCGGCAACGGACTCGAACCAGTCTTTCGTGCTTGCCATCGTGAAAGTCCTTGTCTGATAACGGCTTACCGGAGCCCGGCCAGCGGGCTGGTGTCGCAGGCCCGGTCGGGGGTCGCGACGGGACGGGTCGAGGGCATGCCGAGGGTGACCGACCGCCGGGCGCCCGTGCGGGAGTGGTCCTTGTCGGGCTCGGGCCGTGCGCCGACCGTCGCGAGCGCGGATTCCGCGTTGCCGCGCACACATTCGGGGTCCGGGCCGTCGAGCGGGAGGCCGGTGAAGAATTTCGCGGCCATGCAGCCGCCGCGGCAGGAGTCGTAGGCCGAACACGACGCGCAGCTGCCGCCGGTCTGCGGGGCGCGCAGCCGGGTGAACAGTTCCGAGGTCCGCCAGACGCTCTCGAAACCGCCTGTGTCGCGGACATTTCCGGCGAGGAACTCGTCGTGGATGGCGAACGGGCAGGCGTAGACGTCGCCGACCGGGTCGATCAGGCAGACCACGCGGCCCGCGCCGCACAGGTTCAGCCCCGGCAGCGGATCGGAGCCCAGCGCGTTGAGGTGGAAGAAGGAGTCACCGGTGAGCACGCCCTCGCCGTTCGCGACCAGCCAGTCGTACAGCTGCAACTGCTGGTCGGCGGTGGGGTGCAGCTCGTTCCAGACGTCGGCGCCGCGTCCGGACGGGCGCAGGCGGGTGATGCGTAGCTGCGCGCCGAAACGGTCGGCGATGGCCTTGAATTCGTCCAGCTGGCCCACGTTGTGGCGGGTCATGACGACCGAGATCTTGAAGTTCTCGAATCCGGCGGCGGCGAGATTCTCCATCGCGCGATAGGCCGTGGCGAACGATCCGGGCCCGCGGACCGCGTCGTTGACCTCCGCGGTCGCGCCGTCGATGGAGATCTGCACGTCGATGTAGTCGGACCCGGCCAGCTTCCGCGCCCGCTCGGGGGTGAGGCGAACGCCGTTGGTGGAGAACTTGACTCCGACCCGATGGTCTACGGCGTAGTCCACCAGCTCCCAGAAGTCCGAGCGGACGGTGGGCTCACCGCCGCCGATGTTGACGTAGAAGACCTGCATCCGCTGGAACTCGTCGATGACGGCCTTGCATTCGGCCGTGGTCAGCTCGCGCGGGTCGCGGCGGCCCGACGACGACAGGCAGTGTTCGCAGGCCAGGTTGCAGGCGTAGGTCAGCTCCCACGTCAGGCAGATCGGTGAGTCGAGGCCGTATTCGAAGTGTTCCACCAGTTTCATGGGTCGTCCTGTTCGCGGTCAGCGGGCGGTACGGGAGCGGAGGATGCCCGATTCGCACAGTCCGGCGAGGGCACGCAGATAGCGGTCGCGGTCGGCGGCCGGGACCTCGGCCGCGTCGAGGGTGCTCAGCACGTCGGGGTGCCGGTCGAGTTCGCGCACCACCGTGACCAGCAGTGGTGTTTTCAGAAAGGAGAGTCGCCGGGTCTCGAAGTCGTAGACCAGCGCTCCGAAGGGTTCGGGCCGCAGCGACACCGACCCCGCCAGACGGTAGGGCAGGGCCGGGTCGAATGCCGCCGGGTCAGTAGACACCGCACATGCCGTCGATCGAGACGTCCTCGACGAGCAGGTCTTCCTCGACGAGGGCGTCGCTGTCGCCGACTACTGTTCGGTGGGCGGTCGTGTCGCTCATGGCTCCTCCTGTGGAGTCGTATCGGATGAGTGTGACCGCCAGCATAATGACACCGGGTGACAAATTGGAAGGGTGATGGCGGAAAAAAGATCTCCCGACGGCGGTTCGCCCGCCAACCGGCCTGGTCGGCGGCCTTCGACGAACGCCGCCGAGCTGGAGCGGGCGGCCTTCGACCTGTTCGCGCGCGACGGGTTCGAGGCGACCACGGTGGAGGGCATCGCGGCGGAGGTGGGGATCAGCAAGCGCACCTTCTTCCGCTACTTCGAGTCCAAGAACGACGTCGTGTGGGGCGATTTCGGCGGCCAGCTCGAGGTGATGCGGGCGCATTTCGCCCGGTGCCCGGACGGTCAGCCGATCATGGACGCGGTCCGCGCCGTGGTGGTGGAGTTCAACCGCTTCGACCCCGCGCAGGTGCCGTGGCACCGCAAGCGGATGGAGCTGATCCTCAAAGTTCCTGCCCTCCAGGCGCATTCGACGCTGCGCTTCCGCGACTGGCGCGCCGTCGTCGCGGATTTCGCCGCGGCGCGGCTCGGGACGTCCGCCTCGGAACTGATCCCGCAGTCGATCGCGAACGTCGCCCTCGGGGTCGCCCTCGCGGCCTACGAGTATTGGCTCGCACACCCGGAGGAGGAACTCGCCGACATCATGAACCGGGCATTCGAGGATCTGGCGTCGGGATTCGGCATGCCGTGATCGGTGGCGGGCCGGGCTATCGCTGACCGGACTCACACCATTCTCCCAGCCTGGTTGTAGGAAAACGGCGGGAAGATCGTCGAGGATCGGACGCTGTGACCGATGCAGTGACGCAACAGGGTGACGCCGACACCCGCCGGACAGGGACCCACGAATACACGATGCTCGCGCTACTGCTGGTCGGTACCGCTGTCGCGTATCTGTGGAATCTGAGTGTGAACGGCTGGGCCAATTCGTTCTACGCGGCCGCGGTGCAGTCGGGCGCGAAGTCGTGGAAGGCGTTCTTCTTCGGTTCCTCGGACTGGGCGAACGCGATCACGGTGGACAAGACCCCGGCGTCGCTGTGGCCGATGGAGATCTCGGCGCGGCTGTTCGGGATGAATTCGTGGAGCATGCTGGTCCCACAGGTGCTGCTGGGGGTGGCGTCGGTGGCGCTGGTGTGGGTGACGGTGCGGCGCGTGGCCGGGCCCGGGGCCGGGTTGATCGGCGGGCTGGCGCTGGCCGTGACGCCGGTGGCGGCGCTGATGTTCCGGTTCGACAATCCGGACGCGCTGCTGGTGTTCCTGATGCTGGCCGCGGTCTGGGCCATGACCCGCGCGGTGGCCGACGGGCGCTGGCGGTGGCTGGTGCTGTGCGGGGCGCTGGTCGGGCTCGGGTTCCTGGCGAAGCAGTTGCAGGTGCTGCTGGTCGTCCCGGCGCTGGCGCTCACCTATCTGATCGCCGGGCCGCCGAAGCTCGGTAAGCGGCTGGTGCAACTCGTGGCCGCGGGTGTGGCGCTGGTGGCGGGCGCGGGCTGGTGGGTGCTGATCGCGCAGTTGTGGCCCGCCGATTCGCGGCCGTATTTCGGTGGCTCCCAGCACAATTCGATCATCGAGCTGACGCTCGGGTACAACGGCCTGGATCGGGTGAGCGGGGGCTCGTCGGGTAGTTTCCCGGGTCCGCCGCCCGGTAGTGGCGGTGGTGGGCACAGGATGCCGGGCTTCGGGTCCGACGCGGGGATCGGGCGGTTGTTCACCGCCTCGGTGGGCGGGCAGATCGGGTGGCTGATCCCGGCCGCGCTGGTGCTGTTCGTCGTCGGGATCGTGCTGCGCGGCAGGGCTTCTCGGGTGGATCCGCAGCGTGCGGCGCTGATCCTGTGGGGTGGCTGGGCGCTGATCACCGGGCTGGTGTTCAGCTTCATGAAGGGCCTGTTCCACCAGTACTACACGGTGGCGCTGGCGCCGGCGGTGGCGGGAACGCTCGGTGTCGGTGTGGTGCTGGCCTGGCGGGAACGCGACCGGCTCTGGGTGCGGTGCGCGCTCGCCTCGACGGCGGTGCTCACGGCGGTTGTCTCGGCGCTGTTGCTCTCGCGGACACCGGATTTCGTGCCGTGGCTGCGGTGGGTCGTTCTCGCCGTGGGCATTCTCGGAGCCATCGGTGTGCTGTTCCCGGCCCCGCGCCGCGTGCTCGCCGCCGCCGCGGTCGGTGCCGTCGCGGCGTCTGTCGCAGGCCCGGCCGCCTACTCGGTCCAGACCATCGGTACCGCGCACACGGGCGGCATCGTGCTGGCCGGTCCGTCGGTGCCCGGCAGTGGCCCGCCTTTCGGCCCGCCCGGTGGGGCGAATCCGGGCCAGGCGGGCCCGGGTGACAATCCCGGCGTTCCCGATGGCAATCCGGATGTTCCGAATGGCAACTCAGGATTCCCTGGTGGTCCGGGTAGCGCTCCCGGTGTTCCGAATGACGGATCAGGTGTTCCCGGTGTCCCGGGTGACGGGCAGGGCGGTCCTGGTGCCGTGGATCGGGCGGGGCGGCACGGGCCCGGTGGGGCCCCGCGGCGGCCGGGAGATTCGCTGGTGCGGTTGCTGCGGAGTGATGCGGAGCGATTCACCTGGGCCGCGGCGGCGGTCGGGTCTATGGGGTCCGCGGATCTTCAGTTGGCGGCCGGATATCCGGTGATGTCGATAGGCGGGTTCGGCGGCGGCGATCCGTCTCCGACGCTGGAGCAGTTCCAGCGCTATGTCGGCGAGGGGAAGATCCATTTCTTCCTCGGCGGCGACGGCGGCGGACCGGACCGGAACCAGAAGACCGAGGGAGCCAAGATCTCTCGATGGGTCCGGGAGAACTTCTCCGCCACCACGGTGGACGGCGAGACCGTCTACGACCTGACCGCACGGCACGGATCGTAGGGCCGGTACTCCCAGCCTCTTCCCAGCTCCGTTCCAGCGTGGATGCAGTTCGTGGGCCGAATCTCGTAGACATGACCGAGATTTCGACCGTTGTTCCCGCTAGGGCCCGCGGCGGTGCGGCGGTGTCCGCGCCCGTACTGGATGTGGTGATTCCCGTCTACAACGAGGAGCGCGACCTCGGGGTGTGCGTGCGGCGGCTGCACGCCTTCCTGAGCGCCGGCTTCCCGTTCTCGGCGCGGATCACCATCGCCGACAACGCCTCCACCGACGCGACGCTCGACGTAGCCCGTTTCCTCGCGGCCGAACTGGACGGGATTCAGGTGGTGCATCTGGATCGCAAGGGTCGGGGCCGGGCGCTGCGGGCGGTGTGGGAGGCGTCGGACGCGCAGGTCGTCGCCTATATGGATGTGGATCTGTCGACGGATCTCAACGCGGTGCTGCCGCTGGTCGCGCCGCTGGTGTCGGGGCATTCGGATCTGGCGATCGGGACCCGGCTGGCGAAGTCGTCGCGGGTCGTGCGCGGCCCGAAGCGGGAGTTCATCTCGCGCTGCTACAACCTGATCCTGAAGGCGTCGTTGCAGGCGCGGTTCTCCGATGCCCAGTGCGGGTTCAAGGCGATGCGCACCGATGTGGCGCGGCGGGTGCTGCCGCTGGTGCAGGACGGGGAGTGGTTCTTCGACACCGAGTTGCTGGTGATCGCGGAGCGGGCCGGGTTGCGTATTCACGAGGTGCCGGTCGACTGGATCGATGATCCGGACAGCCGGGTCGATATCGTCGACACCGCGCGCAAGGACCTGCTCGGGGTGTGGCGCGTCGGGCGCGGGCTGGCCACGGGCTCGCTGCCGATCAACGAGTTGCGTGTGGCGGTCGGGCGCGAACCGCTGGTGGACGGCGTTCCGCTGGGCATGGTCGGGCAGCTGGTGCGGTTCGGCATCATCGGCGTCATCTCGACCCTCGCCTATATGGTGCTGTTCCTGCTGCTGCAGCCGGTGGCCGGGCCGCAGGCGGCGAACTTCCTGGCGCTGCTGCTGACCGCGATCGGCAATACCGCCGCCAACCGGGCCTTCACCTTCGGGGTGCGCGGGTCGAGTTCGGTTGTCTCGCACCACTTCCAGGGTCTGCTCATCTTCGGGCTCACCTGGGTGCTGACCAGTGGTTCGCTGTTCTCGCTGCACCGGTGGGCGCCGGACGCCCCGATCCAGGTCGAGTTGCTCGTGCTGGTGGCGGCGAACCTCGTGGCCACCCTCGTGCGATTCGTCGGCCTGCGCTGGGTGTTCCGCGGGGCGACCCCGGCCGCGGCGGTGCGAAACGAATTGGCCGCCAAGGCCGTGGGTGTAGTTCCGAGCGAATCCGGCAGTACCGCGGGCGTCCGCTGAGGAGAGGCTCCTCACCGAGTTCGGTCCGCTCGCGAAGGAGTAGCCGGCGACCGGGCCAGGCAGATCGCGAGCCACAGACCACCCAGCGACCAGCCGCCGAGGACGTCGGTGGGCCAGTGCACGCCGAGGTAGAGACGGGAAACTCCTACTGCGGCAACGAAGAACGCGGCGATCGTGTACACCGTCCGGCGGGCCGCGGGGGAGCGGAGGTGCACGGCCACCACCACGACGATTCCGACGACGACCAGGCAGCCGAGGCTGTGGCCGGAGGGGTAGGCCTGATTGGTTTCGGTAACGAGACGGTCGGCCACCGGCGGCCGGTTCCGGCCGACCAGCTGCTTGATCACCGTCACCACGACCGCGGCGCCGGCGGACGCCGCCACGACCGCCAGCATCGACCGCCATCTCCGCTGTCCCGCGAGGGCCGCACAGGCGACGGCGGCCAGCGCGGCCATCGCCGCGGTGCCGCCGAAATCCGAGAAGGCCAGGGCGAACTCGGTCAGAGTCCCGTTGCGGTGCGCGATCACCCACTCCAGCACCGGCCGGTCGACGACGGTCACGCCCGTGTGGCCGAGCACGCTGAGGGTGATCACTACCGCGCAGACGGCGAGCGCCGCCATCGTCGCCGCCCGGACCGGCGCCCGCCGGGTCGCAGCGACCAGGAGTGCGGCGGCGGTCACCATCGGAGTCGTCCGGACGGTCGGCACGGTCCGGCTCGTTGCTGTGGAATCGCTGGTCACCGTGCCACAGTGGCAGGACGCCGCTGAGAAGACGCTGAGACCGGCACCGGCCGATCGCTCGCGGTGGCCGATGATGGACGCACAGCGGGGCGAACCGAAGGGAGCCGGCGTGGTGACACTGCTGTGGACACCGTCGCGGTGGGGCCTGCGCGTACGATCCGCGCTGGCCGCGGCCGGGGTCGTCGCCCTGGTGCTTGGCTTCGGCGCCGCGGTCATGCTGTGGCTGCTGCACCGGTCGCTGACGAACACCATCGACGCGGCCGCGGACGCCCGGCTCGACGACCTGGTGACCCAACTGCGCACCACGGCGCCGGCCGATCTGAACCCGGCGCTGCTGGCTCCCGGCGGATATGTCGAAGCCGTCCAGATCGCCGACGCCGGGGGCGCGGTGGTGCGCGCGTCGGCCGACGCGCCCGCCGGCGTACCCCTCGACCCGGGCACGGTGACGGGCCGCCCGATCGGTCACGATCTGCGGGTGTCCGCGCGCCCCGCCGACAGCCCGGCCGGGCGGGTCACGGTGGTGGTCGTGACGGATATCGAGCCGGTCGAGGACACGCTCGAGAAGGTGGCGGCAGGGCTGGCCGTGGGCGGTCCGGTGGTGATCGTCGCCGCCGCGGCGGCGACCTACGGTTTGGTCGGCCGCTCGCTGAGGTCGGTGGAGGCGATCCGGGCCCGGGTCGCCGGGATCGAGGCCACGCGGTTGTCCGACCGGGTGCCGGTGCCCCCGGCGCGCGACGAGATCGCCCGGCTCGCGGTCACCATGAACGACATGCTCGACCGCGTCGAGGCGGGCCATATCGCGCAGCGCCGCTTCCTGTCCGACGCCTCCCACGAACTGCGCAGCCCGCTGTCCACACTGCTGGGCGGCCTGGAACTGGCCCGCGACCACCCCGGCGCCTTCGACCGCGACCTGGTCGCCACCACACTGGTCCCCGAGGCCGAGCGCATGCGATACCTCATCGACGATCTGCTGACCCTGGCCGCCGCCGACGAACACGGACTGACCGTGCGCCGCACCGACGTCGACCTCGACGACGTCGCCGCGACCGCGGTATCGGCACTGCGCGGGCGGGACACCGTGACCGTGACCGCCGACCTTCAGCCGGTCCGCATCCTCGGTGACCTGCCTTCGCTCACGCGGGTCGCCCGCAATCTCGCCGACAACGCCGCCACCCACGCGCGCTCGACGGTCGCGGTGACGACCACCCGCGCGGCCGGCCGAGCGCTGCTGATCGTCGACGACGACGGCCCCGGAATCCCTGCCGCGCACCGCGATCGGGTCTTCGAGCGGTTCGTGCGCCTGCAGGACGACCGCTCCCGCGGCACCGGCGGCACGGGACTCGGGCTGGCGATCGTCGCGGAAATCGTTGCCGCCCACCACGGTACGGTCACCATCGAGGATTCCCCGCACGGCGGCGCGCGGGTCACCGTCGCCCTGCCGCTGCCGGACGGTCAGTCCTCCGGCAGCTGGTAGCCCACGCCGCGATGGGTCTTGATGGTCGAACAGCCGAACGGGGTGTCGATCTTCTTCCGCAGGTATCCGACGTACACCTCGACGACGTTCTCCGGACCGTCGTAGTGCGCGTCCCAGACATTGCGCAGGATCTCGGTTTTCGTGACGACGGCGCCGCGGCGGCGCATCAGGAATTCCAGCAGCCCGAATTCCCGTGGCGTCAGTTCGATGTCGGCCTCGCCGCGCCGCACGGACCGGCCGACGGGGTCGAGGGCCAGGTCACCGACGGTCAGCACGGTCCGCTGCTGCGGCGCCCGCCGGCGGAGCAGCGCCCGCAGCCGGGCGAACAGGACGACGAACGAGAACGGTTTCGTCAGATAGTCGTCCGCGCCCAGATCGAGGGCGTCCGCCTCCTCGTGATCGCCGTCCTTCGCCGTCAGCATCAGCACCGGAGTCCGCACGTCCCGGGCCCGGATCCGCCGCAGCACCTCGTAGCCGCTGAGGCCCGGCAGCATGATGTCGAGCACGATCACGTCGAAGGACTCCTCGACCGCCAGCCACAATCCGTCCGGGCCGGTCGCGGCCAACTGCACCACGAAACCCTCGGATACGAGCCCGCGCCGGACGGTCTCCGCCAGCCGCGGCTCGTCCTCGACCACCAGTACCCGCGGCACCGGACGCCTCCTCCCTCGCCGGCCGGCGTCACGGACGGACACCGGATACCGCCGAATCCTCCCAGAGCCGCGCTCCCGCGGCCATGACCTGGCACGCGGCCGGTCTCAGCGTGCTCTCAGCGAGCGTCGGCCACACTCCTGGCGGATCCGCTCCCGAGAAAGGCGACCGTGCGCATGACGACGACAGCGCGTCCCCCCGGCTACAAGGACTACAAGCTGCCGCAGGTCACCGCCCTGTTCTGGGTGTTGAAGATCGGCGCGACCACGCTCGGCGAGGCCGGCGGCGACCTGCTCGCCCAGACCTTGCGTCTCGGTTATGCGGCGGCGTCCGTGCTGTTCCTGACCGTATTCGTGGTGAGCCTGGGCGCGCAGCTGCGGGCGCGCGCGTTCCGCCCGGCCCTCTATTGGACTGTCATCGCCGCGACCAGCACCGCCGGCACCACGATCTCCGATCTGCTCAACCGCGGGCCGGGCTCGGACACCTCCACCGAGGGCGGCCTCGGCTACGGGATCGGCGCCGCCATCCTGATCACCGGTCTGGCCGCGGTCTTCGTGATCTGGAGGTTCAGCGGCCAGACCCTCGATGTCGCCGGTATCACGAATCTCCGTGCGGAGACGCTGTATTGGACGGCGATCCTGCTGTCGAACACGCTGGGAACCTCGCTGGGCGACTACCTGTCCGACAGTTCCGGGCTCGGGTACTGGGGGAGCGCGGCGCTGATCGCCGCCGTGATGGCCGTCGTGCTGGCGGCCCACTACCTCACGAGCATCTCCGGGGTGCTGCTGTTCTGGATCGCCTTCGTCCTGACCCGGCCGCTGGGCGCCACGGTCGGCGATCTGCTGTCCAAACCCCACGACAAGGGCGGGCTGGGGTTCGGCACCTGGGGGACGTCCGCGGTCCTGCTCGGCATTCTCGTCACAGGAATCACCTACGGCTACAGGAGAACTCGGATGCCGGGCAAGACCGCGACGGATCAGGTGACGCGGTAGGCGAGGGAGGTCACGACGTTTGATAGTGGCTCACCTCCGGCTCCTCCTCCACCTCCTCGACGAAGTCCCGGCTGCGGATGAGGGCGAACGAGGCCACCGCCACGACGAGCGCCGTGCCCGAGGCGAGGAGCAGGATCGAATCCAGGGCCGAGGCGAAGCCGTGCGCCGCCGCGCCGGCGGCGACTCCGCGCGACTGCGGCGGCAGCTGCTGGAGGGCGCCGGCGGTCTGCCCGCTGCTCACCGCCGCGGCGAAGCGTTCGGCCTGGCCCGCGAGCGGTCCCGAGGCCAGCGCGTCGATCACGTTGTCCTGCACCCGGCTCGCCAGGATGCTGCCCAGCGCCGCCACGCCCGTCGCGATGCCGACCTGCCGCAGCGTGGAATTGATGCCCGACGCCATGCCCGCGCGCCGCGGTTCGACGACGCCGACCGCGGTCGAGGCGAGCGGGACGTTGATGAGTCCGGTGCCGATGCCCGCGACGAGGAAGCCGGGGAGGAAATGCGTCCAGGTTCCGGCCGGGTCGCTGCCGCGCATGAGGAACAGCCCCGCCGCGACCAGCACGAAGCCCGGGCCGATCAGCCATCGCACCGGCACGCGGTCGCTGAGCCGCCCGGCGATCCCCGCGGTCACGAAGATCGCCAGCGTGAAGGGCAGGAAGCGCACGCCGACCTCGAGCGCGGAGTAGCCCATGATGCCCTGTAGGTAGATCACCAGGAAGGTGAGCATCGAGAAGATCGACGCGGAGATGCCCCACGCGGCGACGAGTCCGCCGTCGAAGGTGGGCACGCGCAGCAGGCTCAGGTCGAACATCGGTGCGGGCGAGACGTTTTCGACGACCAGGAAGGCGATCAGCAGGACCGCCGCGGCGACCAGCGACCCGATCACGGTGGCCGAACTCCAGCCGTCGTCGTGGCTGCGGATGAGCCCGAATACCAGGCAGGCCAGCGCGGCGCTGAAGGTGACGCAGCCGGCCCAGTCGATCCGGTGCTGCTGCGGGTCGCGCGATTCGTCGACCCGCAACAGCGTCGCGGCCAGCGCGATGACGCCGATCGGCAGGTTGACGAAGAAGATCCACCGCCACGACAGTCCACTGGTCAGGGCGCCGCCCAGCACCGGGCCGACCGCGACCGACACGCCCGTGATCGCACCGAATACGCCGAAGGCGATACCGCGTTCGCGGGGCGCGAAGGCCTGCGCGAGCAGCGCCAGCGAGGTCGCGAACATGATGGCCCCGCCGACGCCCTGCAACGCTCGCGCCAGCGACAGCATCAGGATGTCGCCGGCGAAACCACACCACAGCGACGAGAGGATGAAGATCACCAGCCCGGTCGCGAACACCGCGCGGCGGCCCACCCGGTCCGCGACCGTTCCCGCGGTCAGCAGCAGGGCCGCCAGGGTCAGCGCGTAGGCGTCGATCACCCATTGCAGATCGGACAGCGTCGCGTCGAACTGCTGCCGGATGTCCGGAAGCGCGACGTTCACGATCGTGATGTCGAGTAACAGCATGAAGACGCCGGTGCAGACCGCGCCTAGCGTCCACCACTTGCGTGTCGAGCCGGTCTCGTCGGTGTGCACAGCCATGACTAACTCCTATTCCTGAGCGCGTGCTCAGAATAGGCGATACTGAGTCGACACTCAAAAAATGTTCTCGCGCCGGGAGATACGATCGACACGATGTCCAACCCACCCGCGCCCCGCCGGGGCCGCCCACCGTCGGGCGGACGCGAGCAGATCCTCGCGGCGACGTTCGGATTGATCCAGGAAAAAGGCGTGGCCAAGATGACCACCAAGGGGATCGCCGAACGCGCCGGCGTGTCCGAGGGCAGCATCTTCTACCACTTCAAGGACCGCGCCGGCCTGCTCAAGGCCGTATTCTCCGACGCGCTGGCCCCGCTGGCGGAGTTCCGGCGCGAGGGCGCGGGCGCGGGTGATCTGCGTGCGACGCTCGAGATGCTGCTGTCCGCCGTCGAGCGGTTTCTGGATCAGGCGCTGGTCGTGCTCTTCGCCGCGCAGGCGGACAAGGAACTCGGCGACGAACTCCAGGAGTACATCGCCGAGCACGACCTCGGACCGCACCACGGCGTGCGCGTCATCGGGGACTTCCTGCGCCTGTTGCAGGCGCGCGGCGACATCCGGTCCGACTTCGATGTCGAACCCGCCGCCTTCATGTTGATCGGCACCTGCGTGCTGCGCGTCGGTCAAGCCCCCGTGATGGGGCACAGCCGCGGCGCGCCCGACCGCGCCGCCGTCCTGGACACCTTCGTCCGGTTCGTCTCGCAGCGTCCGGAGGGGGCGCGGTCTCAGGACCGCGCGACGCCTCCGGTCACGTGAAATCCGCCGTCGACGTGCACGATCTCGCCGCTGGTGCTCGGAAACCAGTCCGACAGCAGTGCGACGCACGCGCGGGCGGCGGGGTCCGTATCGCCGACGTCCCAGCCGAGCGGAGCCCCGCCGTCCCACGCGCTGTCGAATTCGGTGAAGGTGGGAATGCTCGTCGCCGCCTTGGTGCGCAGCGGTCCCGCGGCCACCAGGTTGACCCGGATACCGCGCGGTCCCAGATCGCGGCACAGGTAGCGGGAGGTCGATTCGAGCGCCGCCTTCGCCACGCCCATCCAGTCGTATCCCGGCCACGCGATCGAGGCGTCGAAATCCAGCCCGACCACGGCGGCGGGTGACCGCAGGACCGGCAGGCAGGCCGTCACGAGCGCCTTCAGCGAGTAGGCGGAGACGTGCAGGGTCGTCGCCGCGTCCGCCCAGGGCGTGTCGAGGAATCCGCCGCCGAGGGCGCTCGGCGGTGCGAACGCCACCGCGTGCAGGACGCCGTCCAGGTGCGGGCAGTGCTCGCGAACCCGGTCGGGCACGGCGGCGAGATCGGCCTCGTTCGTCACATCCAGCTCGATCACCGGGGCGGGGTGGGGGAGCGACTCCGCGACGATGCGGGTGATGCGCGTGGCGCGGCCGTAGGAGGACAGCAGCACCGTCGCCCCCTCCTTCTGCGCGTGCTTCGCGACGCCGTAGGCGATGGACGACTCCGTGAGCACCCCGGTGACGAGGAGGTTCTTCCCCGCGAGCAGACCCGTCATCGGCCGGCCCCGATCACCGCGCGGGCCCGCTGGAGCGTCGCCCGGCTGTTCCCGCCGATCGACTGGCGCACGAGTCCGGCGGCCTGCTCGACGGTGGCCTCGGGACCGAGCATCGGAAGGATGGACTCCTCCCTGAGCACGACCGTATGGCGCGCGACCGCGGTGCCGTCCGCGCGCACGTCCCAGGAGCCGACGTGCGCGGTCAGGAACGGCGGCAGCGTGGTCTGCTTGTAGACGATCCTGTTGGGCGGCAACAGGACTCGGACCGAGGACGTGGTGTGGACATCATTGTCCGCGGAATCGCCCGCGCTGTCGACGGTGTCCATGTCCATCGTCTGTACCCCCGCGTCCTCGGTCAGCTCGACGCGGCCCACGTGCGGGATGAGCGCCGGCCATTTCCCGGCCTCGGCCAGGAACTCGTAGATCCGGTCCGGCCCGGCGTCGATGCGGACCGTGTCCTCGAATCCCACGACGAGATGGCTGCGTTCGGCGGCGAGCCGCAGCGATTCGAGTTCGGCGAGGGAGTTCTCGTTGACGACGTCCTCGATCTTGCCGAGGATGTCGGCGCTGTCGCCCTCGGCCGAGAACCAGTGCTGGAAAACGACTTTCGAGGATGTCTCGTCGATCGGGCTGATCGCCCATTCGCCGCGCATCGAGGCGACCGGCGCGGCGGGCTCGGTCTGGCGGAAGCCGACCCGGCGCTCCCGCTCGTTCAGGGTGCGGTGCGACACCCAACTCCGGACCTGCCCGCCGGCGAATGCCCAGATCTTCAGGCGCTGTTCGGGTTCGTCGTCGGCGGAGATGATCTCGACGTGGACGGTCGGCGTGAAGATGGCCGGCCACAGTTCGGCGTTGGCGATCAGGTCGTAGACGGTGTCGGCCGAGGCCGGCGCCGTGACGACGTGTTCGGTACGGCGGATCTGCATCGAAGGCGCCTCTCAGTAGTTGCCCAGTCCGCCACAGACATTGATCGCCTGCGCGGTGATGGCGTCCGCGGTATCGGTGACGAGATAGCCGATCAGGCCCGCGACTTCCTGCGGTGTGGTGTACCGGCCGAGGGGGATCTTGGCCTGGAAGCGCTCCAGGACCTCGTCCTCGGTGATCTGCCAGCCGGCCGCGTAGTTCCGGCGCACCCGCGAGGCCATCGGCGTCTCGACATAGCCGGGGCAGACGGCGTTGACGGTGACGCCGGTCCCGGCCAGTTCCAGGCCGAGGGCCTTCGTGAAGCCGACGACGCCGTGTTTCGACGCGGAGTACGGTGCCGCGTAGATGACGCCCTGTTTGCCGCCGGTCGAGGCGATATTGATGATCCGGCCCCAGGGGCGTCCGGCGAGACCGCCCGCCTTCAGCACCTCCCGGGTGACGCGAAAGGTTCCGGTCAGGTTCGTCTCGACGACCGAATTCCACAGTTCGTCGGCGATATCCGCGGTGATGCCCCCGCCGCCCCGGCCGGCGTTGTTCACCAGAATGTCGATCTGCCCGAACCGCCGCACCGTCTCGGCGACGAGTGCTTCCACCTCCGGACCGGAGGTGATGTCGGCCGCCGTCCCGTCGACGTCCAACCCCTCCTCGGTCAGCGTCTCGATCGTCTCCTTGACCTCCTGGCTGCGGCGCGCGCAGAGGAATACGCGATGGCCGGTGCTGCCGAGCAGGCGGGCCGTGGCCAGCCCGATGCCGCTCGTGGCCCCGGTGACCAGCGCGACGCGAGTCGTGGCGACTGTCATGTGCTACTCCTTCACGGTATTTCGACGACCTGGCCGGCGTAGACGAGGCCGGAGCCGAAGCCCATCGTCAATGCGTTCATTCCGCTGGTGACCTCGCCCGCCGCGAGCAGCCGCTCGAGAGCGAGCGGAATGGACGCCGCGGACGTATTCCCGGTATTCGTAATGTCTTCGGCGACAACGGTGTCCTCGCCGAGTTCCAGTTGGCGGACCAGTTCCTCGGTGATCAGCCGGTTCGCCTGATGCGGGACGAACGCGTCGATATCGGCGAGTTTCATGCCGGCCCGCTCGACCGCCTCGCGGGCCACCCGCGCCAATTCCGAGATGGCCCAGCGGTATACCTGCCATCCCTTCATGCCGAGTCGCGGCCACGGCAGCGACGGATCGGTGCGCAGCGCGGGATCCCAGTACCCGGTCATGCCGACCGCGCCGGCCCGCGACCCGTCGGTACCCCAGACGACGGGACCGATCCGCGGGCTCTCGCACGCGCCGATCACGGCCGCCCCCGCGCCGTCGGCGAACAGGAACGCGGTCGCGGGGTCGTCCTCGTCGAGGATGTCCGTGATGCGCTCGGCGCCGATGACCAGCACGTGGTCGGCGGTGCCCGCCTTCACCATGTCCGAGGCCAGCGCGACCGCGTAGGGGAATCCGGCGCAGGCGGCCAGGATGTCGAAGCTGCCCGCGTTGTGCGCGCCCACGGTGAAGGCGACCTGCGAGGCCAGCGATGGCATCTGGGACAGGTGCGTCGTGGTCGCCACCACGACGCAGCCGATCTGCTCGGGCGTGACGTCGGCATGCTCCAGCGCGTTGATCGCCGCCTCCGACGCCATCATGAGCAGCGTTTCGTCCGGGCCGGCGTACCCGCGGCGTTCGATCCCGGACCGCTTGACGATCCACTCCTCACTGAGGCCGAGACGTTCCGCGATCTCGGAGCTGGGCACCAGCCGCTGCGGTCGGTAGACACCGATGCCGGTGATCCGGCTGTGCCGAGTCACGATGTGCTCTCCTCGAGCTGCTTCGTGACGTAGTCCAGCAGATCCCGCGGCGTCGAGAGCTCCTCCATCACGCTGTCCGGCACGGTGATCGCGTACTCCTTCTGGACGCGGGTCACCAGCTCGAGGACGGCGAGGGAATCGAAATCCAGGTCGCCGAACTCGGTATCGATGCTGTCCACGGCCAGATCGGGGTCGTGGGCCACGAGACGCATGGCTTCCTTGAGGCTGTCGGCGGTCAGTACGGTCATGTCGAACTCTCCTTTTTTCGGGGTGATCACTTACTTCGGTGCGGATACGACTACGGCGGAGTTGAATCCGCCCAATCCGCGTGCCAGGACGAGTGCGTTCCGGATCCGTTGTGGCCGTGGCTCGTCCAGCACCAGATCCAGATCGATGCCGGGGGCGGGACTGGTCACGTTCACGGTGGGCGGGATGACACCGTCCCGGATCGCGAGGAGCGCGGTGACGAGGTCGAGCGCTCCGCCGGCCGCGTACAGCCGGCCCGTCATCGTCTTGGGCGCGGTCACGGGGACCCCGCCCACGCCGAAGACGGCGGTGACGGCCGCGGCTTCCTCGAGGTCCGCGGTGCGCAGTCCCGAGGCGTCGGCGAAGACGACGTCCACGTCGGCGGGCGCGATCTCCGCATCCGCCAGCGCCAGTTCGATGGCGCGCCGCAATCGCGACACCCGCGACCCGCGCGGCGGGTCGTACGCCGTGACCTCCGCGCCGGGCTCGCCGGAGTCGTCACGGCGGTCGAAAGTGGCGGCGTAGCCGGTGATTTCGCCGTAGTGGCCGGCCTGCCCCCGGGCCCGTGCCGCGTCGGCGTCCTCCAGGACGAGGACCGCCCCGCCGTTGCCCGGCAGATACCCGCACGCGTCCCGGTCGAAGGGCAGGTAGGCCCGATCGGGATCGGAACGGGTGCTGAGCAGGCCGGTGCCGATCTGGAAGGCGAGACCGCCGGGGGACAGCGAGGCATCGCTGCCGCCGGTGACCATGATCGGGGTGCCGCGGCGCACCTGGCGTCGCGCGTGCCCGACCGCGTCCAGGCCGCCGGCCTGCTCGGCGGCGAGCACGATCGTCGGCCCCTTCATGCCGTGCCGGATCGACAGCTGACCGGCCGTCGCGGCGTAGAACCAGGCCACCGCCATATAGGCGGACACATGGCTCGGGCCCCGCGACCAGAGCTGCTGCAATTCGCGCTGCCCGAACATGATGCCGCCGGAGGAGTTGGCGACGGTGATGCCCATATCGAATTCCGGCAGTTCCGAAGGGGCCACGCCGGAATCCTCGAGCGCCATGACCGTCGCCGCCATCGCCAGCTGCGTCATGTGATCGGTTTGCGCGCGGAACTTTCCGGGGACGTACGCCGCGGCGTCGAGGTCGACCTCGCCCGCGAGGGTGACCGGATAGGGGCGGGCGTCGAACAGCTCGATGGGCCCGATCCCGTTGCGCCCGGCCAGGGTCGCCTGCCAATAGTCCTCTGTCCCTACGCCGTTCGGCGCGGCGACGCCGAGACCGGTCACGACGGTCGTCGTCATGGTGTCCTCCGCTCGGGCGCGGCCAGCAGCATGGCGGCCTGGAATCCGCCGAAGCCGCTGCCGACGGTGAGCACCGTGTCGGTGCGTTGTTCCCGCGCGACCAGCGGCACGTAGTCCAGATCGCAGGCGGGATCCTGTTCGGTGAGATTCGCTGTGGGCGGGACGATGTCGTTCTGGATGGCCAGCACGCAGGCCGCGATCTCGATCGCCCCGATGCCGCCGAGCGAATGGCCGACCATCGACTTGATCGAACTCATCGGCACGTCGTAGGCGGCCGCGCCCAGCGCCGATTTCACGGCGGCGGTCTCGTGCAGGTCGTTCTGCCGGGTGCCCGAGCCGTGCGCGTTGACGTAGTCGATATCGCCCGGGCCGACACTCGCCTGCGCCATCGCGGCGCGGATCGCCTCGGCGAGTTCCCGGCCGTCCGGGCGCAGCCCCGTCATATGAAAGGCGTTGGCGCGGTTGGCATAACCGACGACCTCGGCGAGGACGGTCGCGCCGCGGCGGCGCGCGTGCTCCAGCTCCTCGACCACCAGGATCGCCGAGCCCTCGCCGAGGACGATGCCGTCCCGGTCGCGGTGGAACGGACGGCAGCCGCCGGCGGGGTCGTCGTTTCGCGGAGTGGTCGCCTTCAGGGCATCGAAACACGCCATGGTGATCGGGGTGATCGGCGCGTCGGTGGAGCCGCTGACGATGACATCGGCGGTGCCGTCCTCGATCAGCTGGACCGCGTGGCCGACGGCGTCCAGGCCCGAGGTGCAGCCCGCCGACACGACGACGGCGGGTCCTTCGGCGCGGGCGGCCCAGGCCACCTCCGCCGCCAGGGAACTCGCGGCGATGTAGGAGTACGAGTACGGCACCGTGAACCGGTGGTCGACCAGCCAGTCGCGCCCGCCGTCGCTGATGGCTACGTACTCCTCCTCCATCCGGGTGGAGTTTCCGACCGCGCTGCCCAGGCTCACGCCGAGGCGCGACCGGTCGGGGAGATCGTCCAGCCCGCTGTCGGCCATGGCCTCCCGCGCCGCGACGATCGCGAACTGACCGGCACGATCCAGGCGGCGAATCTCCTTGGAGGAGAGACCCTCCCGGGCCGGGTCGAAGTCGACCTCGGCGGCGATGCGGCAGCGGAACACCGCCGGATCGAACAGCGTGATGGGTCGCGTGGAGGTGCTGCCGGAGGTGATCTTCTCCCAGAAGACCTTGGCGCCGACGCCTCCCGGCGCGACGACACCGACGCCGGTGATGACGGCTCGGCGAAATCTGTCGGACATGACTATCCCGCTTTCAGGAGAACCGGGCTGAGGAAGTTCCCGAACCATCGCGTGACGGCGCTGTCGGCGAGGTCGCTCGAGAGGTCGGGGCTCCAGGCGAGGTGCCCGTCGGGGCGGATGGCGAGGCCCACGTCGTCGGCGCTGTCGCCCACTGCCAGAATGGCTTCCCGGCCGAGCGCGGCCTCCTCGTAGTCCGCGAGGGGGCGGCCGAGGGCCTGGGCCAGGCCGGACGGGGAAACCCGGCGGCCGGTCCGGGTGCCCGTGTATTCGGTGTCGACGCCCGCGATCGACCGCGCGATGTCCTGCCGCAGGGCCGCGGACTCGGCCAGGCGGTCGCGCAGCACCCGGCCGGGCTCGGTGTCGGCGCCGAAGATCATCGCCTCCTGTTCCCGGACCTCCCGCTGCATCGTCGCGGTCGCTTCGGCCCGTTCGGCCTCGTAGGTGGCCGCCAGCTCGCCGGGGGCGGATCCGCCGTGGACGGCCGCGAGTTTCCACGCCAGGTTGTAGACGTCGTGCAGGCCCGCGTTGAGCGAATTCCCGCCGACCGGCGGCTGATCGTGGGCGGCGTCGCCGATCAGGTAGGCGTTGCCGACCTTCCAGTTCCCGACGGTCGAGGTGGCGTTCGAGAACGTGTCCAGCCAGACACAGTCGCCGCCGCTCACGTCTTCGCCGGTCGCGTCGAACCAATCCCGCGCGACCTGGTCGAAGGTCGGGACGGAGGTGGCGTCGTAGTCGGGGGAATAGAACATGAGGCGGGTGATGCGCGGGGAGATCGCGCCGGCCGTGGCCACCACGTCGCCGTGCCGTTCGAATCGGCGCCGGGCGACAGTGATTCCCTCGACGTCGCAGCGGACCATGAAGCGGTTGGCCGCGGTGTGGCGCGGCGAGAAGGCCAGGCCGTCGCGGACGGCGCTGCCGGCGCCGTCCGCGCCGACCAGGACCCTGCTCTCGTGGGTCACGCCGCTCGATGTCCGTGACTTCATCGCCGCCGCAACGGCTTCCGCGCCGGTGAAGGTCGTGCCCGTCTTCATCGTCGCGCCCGCGTCGACCGCCCAGTCGCGGAGCATGCGCACGAGCCGCGGTTGCGGGATCGACCAGAGACCCGCCCAGGGGCTGTCGATCTCGTCCAGCCGCACCGGAATGCCGCCGTAGTGCCCGACCATGGAATGCGGATGACCCTCGAGTCCGGGGACGCCCAGCGCGGACAGGATCTCCATCGAGCGAGAGTTCAGCGTGCTGGCGCGAGTCTGATCCGGGACCGTGCGGTCACGCTCCAGCACCAGGACGGACAGGCCCCGCCCGGCGAGGGCGCCGGCGAGCAGGCTGCCGACCGGCCCGGCCCCGACGATGACGACGTCCCACTGCCGAGCGGTCACCGCTGCCACCGGTAGAAGCACGACGCCATCGCGTCCTTCGGGCTGCTCCAGCTCGGGTCGTAGGGATCGAAGAACGGCCGCAGGTCGTCACTGATCCGGACGAACCGCGGGTCCTGCCGGGCCTTCTCCACCTGCTCCGGACCGTGATCCTCGGCGAAGTCCTGCGCGTGGATGTAGAGGTCGTGGTAGTTGAACAGCTGCCGCCGCAGGGTGCCCATCCGTTCGGGCATATCCGTCTTGTCGAACTCCCCGAAGAGTTCGGAGATGGCATTCAGGTCGTGGCGCTGGAACTTGGCGATGATCAGGGTGGTGAACATTCGGTGTCCTTCCTGGGTTACTGGTGCTGAACTGCGGGGCCGAACCAACGCTCGATCGCGTCGGTGAGCGGTTCGCCGGAGTGCGACGTCCACGCCACATATCCGTCCGGCCGGACGAGGAACTCCGTGTCGTCCGGTGTCGCGGTTGTGGTGAGTTCCACGCGGTCGCGCCACCGGCTCAGGAGTTCGGTGGTCGCGGGATCGCCGCCGGGGGTCACGAAGGCTCCGCGGCCGTGCCGCAAGAGTCCGAGGGGCGGCGTGTCCTGGTGCGGCAGGCGAAGATTCGCGGTGGGGAGGAGGCGGCCGACCGGTTCCGGCGAGCCGTGCGCGAAGTCGTAGCGCAGGGCCATTCCGGTCACCTCGTCGGCCAGGATCTCCGCCGCCTCGCGGGTCGCGGCGAGGCGGGTCAGCAGCTCGCGCAGCGGGTCCACGTCCTGGCTCCCGAGGAACAGCTGTCCCTGCGCGCGGGTGTCGTCGAGCAGCTCCCGCGCCGCCTGGCGGCGCTCGGCGTCGTAGGTGTCCAGCAGTCCGGCGGGCGCCCAACCCCGAACGGCCGCAGCGAGTTTCCAGCCCAGGTTCACAGCGTCCTGGATCGAGACGTTCATGCCCTGCCCGCCGGCGGGCAGATGGGTGTGGGCGGCGTCGCCGGCCAGGAGGAGGGAGCCGTTGCGGAATGAGGGGGCCATCCCGGAGGCGTCGTTGAAGTAGCTGGCCCATCGGATCTTTCCCGGCGGCAGATCGTCGCCGGTGACGTTCTTGTAGGCGCTCTTCAGGTGGCTCTCTTCGACCCGCACCCCGCGTTCGAGGGGTTCGGCGTGGAAGTCGCACACGATCAGCCGATCGACACGGTCGTCCAGCGGCCCGGACATGACCATGCCGCCGGAGGTCCGCTTGCCGAAGGGATTGTTCGGGAGGCCGGCGTGCTCGACATCCGCCAGGAGCATTTGCACACTCGGCGGGGTGAGGGAATAACCGAGAGAGGCGATCCCGCGCACGGTGCTGTGCGCGCCGTCGCATCCGATGACATAGTGCGAGCGGACGCGAATTGTGCCGTCCGGGCCGTCGGCGATCGTCTCCAGACCCTCGCCGGATTCTCGGATATCCGTGACGGTGTAACTCTGTGCGAGGGTTGCGCCCAGACGTGCCGCGCGAGCGCGCAGAACACCTTCGGTCCGGTATTGCGGAAATCGCATCACCGGCTTGTACGGCGACGCCACGTGTTCGGCGGATATCACAATTCCCGCGAAATGCACGGCGGGCAGGCGCTCCAGCTCGCCGAATTCGCGGAGCATATCGCGATGGGCGAAGATCTCCTGCGTGCTGGGGGTGAAGCCCAGGGCGCGCGATTCGGTCTCGGGCGTCACCGACGTGCCGATGACCAGGCAGTCCACCCCCCACAGCCGCAGCTCGCTCGCCAGCATGAGGCCGGTCGGCCCGATACCGACGATGACCACGGGCACTTCCTGGGCGGCGGGGACGCCTCCGTTTATTTCGACGCTTGGTTCGGCATTCATCGCTTCCTCGGGGACTGGGAGATGACACGGAATCCGGCGGCACGCGCCGTTCTGCGGATAGGACGAAGCTAGCGGCGGCGGTCGCTGTTCGACAAGGGCGCGGCGAGCGCATCAACAATTGCCGGTGACATCGTTCAACTGCCGATATTGCGCTATTGAACAGCGGCCGCGCGGTGCCCCGGGATTCGATTGCAATAGACCCTCGCCGGAGGTTTCATGTGGTGAATTCCCCCCGTTTCCTCTCGGACGTACGGAGACCTCTCATGACCAATGCCCCACGCACCGTGCTCGTCACGGGCGGTAATCGCGGGATCGGCTCGGCCGTGGCCCGCGCGTTCATCGACGCGGGCGACCGGGTCGTCGTCGCGAGCCGCGACGGCAGCGGCCCCGCGGACGGATACGCGGTGACGTGCGACGTCACCTCGACGGAATCGGTCGACGCCGCGTTCGACGACGCCGAGAAGCTGGTCGGCGGGCCGATCGAGGTGGTCGTCGCCAATGCGGGCGTCACCCGCGACGGCCTCCTGGCGCGGATGACCGACGACGATTTCCGGACGGTCGTCGATACCAATCTCGCCGGGGCGTTCCGCTGCGCACGCCGCGCGAGCACGGGTCTGCTCCAGCTCGGACGTGGCCGGCTGATCTTCGTCTCGAGCGTCATGGGGTCCTACGGATCGCCCGGACAGGCCAACTACGCCTCGTCCAAGGCCGGACTCGTCGGGCTGGCCCGCAGCATCACCCGCGAACTCGGCAAGCGGAACGTCACGGCCAATGTGGTCGCGCCCGGATTCATCGATACGGATATGACACGGGCCCTGCCCGAGAGCCGGCGGAAGGCGTACATCGCGGCCACTCCGGCCGGGCGCTTCGCTCAGCCGGACGAGATCGCCGGTGTGGTCCTGTTTCTCGCGAGCGACGCCGCGTCCTACATCAGCGGGGCCGTGATACCCGTCGACGGCGGACTGGGAATGGGGCACTGATATGAGCGTGAACACCGAGGCCGAGGGGCGGGTGTATCCGCCGGCCGAGCCGTATCTCGTCTCCCGCGCCAAGATCGCCGAATTCGCCGCCGCGGTCGGCGCGAGCGACGCGGTCCATACGGATGTCGGGGTCGCCCGCGCGCGGGGATACGCCGATGTGGTCGCGCCGCCGACGTTCGCGGTCGCCGTCGCCCAGCGCGGCTGGGCGATCGTGATGGCGGACGAGGACACCGGTATCGACTACAGCCGGCTGGTCCACGGCGCGGAGAAGCTGGTGCATCACCGCCCGCTCGTCGCGGGCGACGAGGTCGTCGCGCGCACCCGCCTCGCGCGGGCCGCCGCCGTGGGAAACCGGTCGATGGTCACCCTCGTCACCGAACTGACGGTCGGCCGGGAGGTCGTCGCCGAGACCGAGAGCGTCGTCGTCATCCGGGGGAGCGGAACATGAGCGAAGACATCCGGCCGGGCACGGTGCTGGGGGAGCGGCGCATCCATGTGGATCGCGCGACCCTCGTCCGATACAGCGGCGCGAGCGGCGATTTCAATCCGATCCACTGGGACGAGCGCACGGCGAAGGCCGTCGACCTCCCCGATGTCATCGCCCACGGCATGTGGACGATGGGCGCGGCGATCCAGCTGGTCGTCGACTGGTGCGGCGACGCGGGCCGGATCGAATCGTATGCGGCGAAGTTCACCGCGCCCGTTCCCGTACCGCACGACGGCGGGGCGGATATCGATATCGGCGCTGTCGTCAAATCTGTTGAGAGGGAACGGCTCAGCGTCGATCTGACCGCTACCTGTGACGGCGCCAAGGTGCTCACCCGGGCGGTCGCCACGGTCGCGATTGTGCACTCGGCGTGAGCCCGCCGGGAACGACGCTGCCGCGGGTGATCCACCCGCGGCAGCGCCGGTCGCTCAGGCAGCCCGGACCTCGTGCGCCGGTGCGTATTCGGCCACCTTCCGCACCAGATCGGCCGAATCCGGCGAGCCCCGCCAGGCGATGTAGCCGTCCGGCCGGACCAGCAGCGCCTTGTCCCGGCACAGGGGGCTCACCACCACCCCCAGGTCTCCCGAACGGCCCGCCGCGCGCGTGGTCGCCGTCGCCCACGGGGTCGCCAGGACGAATTGCCCGGCGCGAAGGTGGGTTTGGACCTCCCCGGCGAGCGCGGCCCCGTTCCAGAACTCCCCGACGCCGTCCTCCCCGGTCGCTCCGCACGTCGTGCGTATCCCGGACAGCGCCGTGGCGATCCCCAGCGCGTACCGGCGTCCGAACGATCCGGAGTTGTTCGCCACCGCCAGGAATGCCCAGCGCACCGGGGCGGGCACCGAACTCAGCCGCACCGCGCCCCGCACCAGATTTCCGGAATCGGCCATCGCCCGCGTTCCGATGGGGCGCATCTCGGGCTCGTAATCGTCGAGGACGCGCGCGTCCCCGGTGCGCAGGGCGCGGCTCAGACGCCACGACAAATTGGCCACGTCCTGGAGTCCGACATTCATGCCCAGGCCGCCGGCCGGCGAATGCACATGCGCCGCGTCGCCGACCAGGAAAGCACGTTCCTCCCGATACTTCGACGCCTGGCGCTCGTCGCTGTGGAAACGCGATATCCACCGCGGCGAATGCAGCCCCACGGGCCGGTCGAATACGACGTCGCACAGTTCGGCGAGCCGCGAGAAATCGACCTCCTTGCTGACGAATTCGGGGGTGCCGTTGTTCCAGGCGAGGACGCGGTAATAGCCGTCCTCGATGGGGCAGACGAAGGAGAATCCGTGCCCGTTCGCCTCGATCGCCAATCCCTTCTCCGGCGGGAACTCGACCTTCGAATCGGCGATGATGACCGAGGAGAGCACCGATTCTCCCGGGAACTCGATCCCGAGCGATTCGCGGACCCTGCTGTAGATTCCGTCCGCGCCGACGGCGTATCGCGCCGACCATTCCTGTCGTTCGGACGGGCCGTCCGAACCGCGCACGGTCATCACCCGGACGCCGTTTCGGTCCTGGTCCAGTTCCACGACTTCGCGGTCGTGGAAGAATCGTGCGCCGGCCGCCACGGCGCGAGCCTCCAGGGCGCGTTCCACGACGAATTGCGGAACCACCAGCATGAAGGGAAATGTGGTGTCCAGCTTGCCGAATTCGATATCGAGCGCGCCGACCAGCGGAAGGGCGTCGACCGGCATTCCCGCCTCGATGATCTCCGCCGCCAGCCCCCGCACGGCGAGCTGGTCCAGCGCCCGGGCGTGTACCGAGAACGCGCGCGTCAGATTCGAATTAGATTTCACCCTTTTCTCGAGTACGACGACGTCGTGCCCCATGCACGCGAGATCTCCGGCCATCATGAGACCGGACGGCCCGGCGCCGACGACAATGACATCTGCTTCGGTAGTTTCCGTCATGAAAGACTTTCTCCTTCCGCACCCTTGCCTCCGTGAATGGTGCAGGGATGCGGTCCCGGAGTCAATGAAAGTCCCGCCGGGCGTTCAACTGTGCCGTGTGATCAGTTGAGCGCGGGAACGGCACGTAAATGGCTGCCGAACTAATGTGGTACGCCGCCGTGCCGGCGATAAAAACGGCAGACAAGATACTGTCCCCGTCATTGACAGCACACTCCGGGTGCGGGTAGGCAATAACCCGACCCGAGCCGCCTCGCGGGTCCAGCTGTCGGCGGTCGCATCGGCCGTGTACAGCCGGCGGCGCATGTTAGTAGCTAGTACGAGGGGGAGTGCCGATGCCAGCGGAGCGAAACATGCTTGATTCCACTGACAGCAACGGATTTTCCGATAGTGTAGATCGTACTTCCGGCCGTGGAGACGCCTCCGCATCTTCACCAGAATTTAATCATTCCGATACAATGGAACCCCGCGGATCGGATATCCACAAGGTATCGATCGATTCGCTACGCGGAAGTTTCTCGCCACGGTTGAACGGCGAGAACAAATCGCATATCGCCTTGCTCGTCGAATCCGAGACGCCGATGCCGCCGATTCTGGTGGACCGTCGGACGATGCGGGTGATCGACGGAATGCATCGCCTGATCGCGGCATCACGAAAAGGTCGGACGACCATAGACGTGGTGTTCTTCGACGGCAGCGAGGCCGATCTGTTCCTGCGAGCCGTACAGGAGAATGTCGAGCACGGATTGCCGTTGACCCAGGCCGAGCGCCGGGTGGCAGCCGAGCGGATCGTCTCTTCGCATGCCCACCTGTCCGACCGCGCGATCGGTAAGCTGACAGGTCTGGCCGCCAGAACGATAGCGACAATACGCAAGCAATCGAGCGAGCAGGCGGAACCGTCGGCTCGCGTGGGCCGGGACGGCAAACTCCGGCCGCTGGACAGCAGCGAGGCGAGGATTCAGGCCGCCGAACTGTTGTCGAGCGACAGGGGCCATTCGCTCCGCTACATCGCGCGCGCCACGGGAATATCTCCCGCGACCGTCGCGGATGTGCGCAAGCGCCTGGAACGAGGGGATTCGCCCGTGCCGGGGAAGCGAGGTAATACGAAGAACGACACCGTGACCGTCACCGAACGCCAAGCGCCGGTGGAACTCTGCGTGGCCGCGCCGAGGGTCCAGCCTCGCGCGACAGTCGATCCCGCGGACATGCTGGTGAAGTTGCAGCGCGATCCGTCCATGCGGCACAACGAGCGCGGCCGGACATTTCTGCGCTTGTTACTGTCCACCTCCGTACTGGAAACACAGGGCTCCGACATGATCGAAGCCATTCCGCCGCACTGGATCGGCACCGTGACGGAATTCGCCCGGCGCTATTCGTCGATGTGGGAGAAACTCGAGGGCGAGCTCGAATACCGGGCCCGAATCGTCAATCCCTGGGAGTAGCACCGAGATCCCTCGATCGCGTGGACAGACCACGGGTCCGGAGCGTGGGCCGGACTCGTCGTCAGCGGCAGCTATGCGCCGCCCTCCGCGTAGGCGACTCGTTTCGCGAAGAGCGGACGAGCACGGGCGCCGATCTTGCCGAGCCGCCGGTTGACGTTGCGGTAGAAGCTCGGCCGGAGCAGCTGATTCGCCATGAAGCGCGGCACCGGCCCCGGAACCACGGCATAGTTCACGATCAGGTACGGCGTGCCCGGCTCGAATTCGAGCAGGGTGGAGTTCGTGACGTCGAGCACCGACGCGTACCACTGGCTGATCGTCTTCCACGCGGAGATGGCGGTCTGCGGATCCGTCTCTCCCACAAAGTGATTCAGTAGGATCGGACCGTCCAGGTTGTCCGTGTCACCGAATCGGGCCGCATTGGTCGCCGCGGTGACCAGAGCGGGATCGGGGACGTCGTGGCGTTTGCGCGCGACGTCGAACTCCGCGCGCACGGGCCCGTCGGAATCGGTCAGCAGGATGACGTCGAATCGGGGGCGGTCGGGGAGCGGGGGGATGAAGGTCGATTCGAAGAGCCTGACCCGGTGGACGCCGTTGTGGGCATCCAGGTCGCGGGCGACCCGGCGGATCTTCTCCAGGGCCGACCGGCGGTGATCGCTCGGCCGGACGAAGGGCCCCGCGGTGTGCAGGTCGATATTCCAGGCGAAGTAGGTGAACTCGGTGGGTATGGTCTCCACGAACTGCAACGTCTTGTCCTTTGCTGTCGGGGCCGGATCAGGTTCCGTTGGTCGCCGGCGCCATGCCGTTCGGCTGCGACTCGCCCGCGATATCGCTGCCGGCCTCGTGTAGCGCGGCGGCGAGCGCTCGGAGGAACCACATGACCGTGTCGCGGTTGTCCGGGCCGATCTGGTCGAACACCCGCTGAACGGGCCCGCCCGCGTGCTGATACAGCGATCGCACCTGTTCGAAGCGCTCGGTCGAGGTGACCCAGGACGAGCGCGCGTCCCGGGGGTCGGTGGACCGCGTGATCCATCGGCAACTCTCGAGCCGGGCGAGCACCCCGGTGAGGGTGGCGGCGCGCAGTCCGGTTCGAGCGGCCAGATGGCTGGGCGTGCACGAGCCTTCGCGGTCGATCACGTCGAGGATGTCGAGGTCGCGGGGTTTGATGTCCGCGGCGGCGGCGATGCGGTCGTTGGCGACGCGGAGTTCGATCCGCAGGACACGGAACGCATCGATGAGTTCCTGGTCCGGTTCGTGCGCCATCGGATCACCGCCCGGTGTTCTGCTGCCCGTTCATGTCTCCGAGATAATACGAACTTCGTAATATCTCTGACACATGTCTACCACGCATCTCCCGATCGCGCCAGTGGCGGGATCAGATCGCCGTATCCCCGCAGAGGTGCACCTCGACGCCCAGCCGGTCGAACAGCGCCGCCTTGGCCAGCAGGGCCTCGTCGGCGGCGGCAGCGTCCGGGCCGTAGGCGATCTGGACGTGGTTGGCCTTGTGGCGGGCCATGAACTGGTCGCGGGTGATGCCGCGCAGGACGACGTGGGCGATGGGCCATTCGGGATTCGTGGCGGCGCGGCGGCGCTCGGTCTCCTCGGCGGGCAGCCCGACCACGGCAGCGCGGCCGATATCCAGGTGCAGCCGGGAATCGGCGATGTAGAGGCGGGACCACACGATCTCGCCGGGTTTGGAGACGCCGGAGAGGGTGCCGCCGCCGGCGGGGAAGAAGACCGGGCCCTGGCGCAGGCTGGTGGCGCTCGCGTACCCGTCGGGGAGGTGTGAGGCGGGGACCGAGCCGGAGATCTCGTAGACCCACACGAATTCCTCGCGCCCGTCCACGGGATACGTTTCGCCCCAGCGCACATCGTGCAGCGTGGTCGCCGGGTCAAGGCCCATGGCCGTCCAGATCCGGTTGGTGACCAGCGCGTCGACCGCGACGCCCTCGTCGGCCTCGTTGAAGTGCGGCAGCGGCGCGCCGGCGTAGAGTTCGCGGCCGCCGTCGCGGCTGGTCACCGGCGGGCGCACGACATTGTTGAGCAGGCCCTCGGGCAGATCGGAGGCGGGGGTGAGGTCCTTGAGGCCCTGCTGGTACTGGATACCGATTGCGGCACAACCGAAGTCGTCGGCGATGCGCAGCGCCGCGATGTACATCTTCATCTGCTCGTGCACCTGGCGCTCGGTCAGCTCGGTCGCCTCGTCGGCGCCGAATTCGAACCGCAGGCCCGCGTCGTCGAGCCAGCGCCGCGCTGCGGCCGCCTCCTCGTCGGGCACCTTCCGCATCTCGGCGTAGAGCGCGCTCTGCGACAGCCGCTCCTTGTATATGCCGAGGGGATTGAGCAGTTCGTCGTCGATGATCGCGTTGTACATGCCCATGCAGCCCTCGTCGAAGACGCCGATCACGGCCTTCTCCGCGAGCAGCTGATCGGCCAGTGCCACACCGAGATCGCGGGCGGGCCCGGCCGGCAGCGGCGGCAGCGGGCGCACGTGCGAGTCGTCGTGGGTGATCGTGCCGGTCTCGACCCAGCTCGTGATCCCGTCGAGGAAGAAGCGATCGGTGAACTCGGCGGACCAGATGGTCGAGTACGCGCGCCCCATCTTCGTGAGCCCGGCATTGAGGCCGAGCAGCCCCACGAGTCCGGGCCAGGTGCCGTCGAAGTTCGCGACGGTGAGGATCGGGCCCCGGTGCGAGCGCAATCCGGCGAGCACGTGATGGCTGTACTGCCAGACCGCCTCCGCGACAACGACGGGCGCGTCCTTGGGGACCGACCGGAAGACCTCGATGCCGTAGCGCTGGCTGTCGATGAAGCCGTGCCCCTTCACCGGATCCACCTCGTGTGCGCGCTCCAGCGTCCAGCCGAGTCCGGCGAAGGCGTCGTGCAGCGACTTCTCCAGCAGCTGCTGGGTCGGCCAGCCCGCGATATTCGCGGAGGGCCGCAGGTCGCCGCTCGCGACGAGATACGCGGTCTGCGGGGGCGCGACGGGTTCCGGTGCGAGGGCCGGGATCCGGTAGTCGGTCATATCGCCTCCAGTGCGGTCGTCGGGACCTTCAGGATGAGGCATATGCCCCGCCGCCCGGCCCGTTTTGCCGGTGCCGGACGGCGGGGCATAGTGGGGCAATGAAATACGTGCTGCTGATCTGCGATGACGAGGTCGGCTCGCCGAGCAACGAGGAGATCGCGGCGGACCCGGCATACCGCGCGTGGCAGGCGGATACCGAGCGGCGGGCCACGCGGCTCGGCGGCGCGCGGCTGCGGCCGGTGGCGGATGCGACGACCGTGCGGGTCCGCGACGGCGAAACCCTGGTCTCCGACGGCCCGTTCGCCGAGACCAAGGACTTCGTCGGCGGTATCGACATCATCGACTGCGCCGATCTGGACGAGGCGCTCGCCATCGCGGCGGGACACCCGTACGCGCGGCGGGGATGTGTCGAAGTCCGGCCCGTCTGGGAATGACCGCGCCGGAGGCGGTGCGCGCCGCGGTCGAGGCGGCGTACCGCGAGGAATGGGGTCAGGTCGTCGCGACGCTGATCGCGTCGACGGGCGACTGGGACCTGGCCGAGGACTGCGCGCAGGAGTCGTTCGCCGCGGCGCTCGCCGCCTGGCAGCGCGACGGCATTCCCGATCGTCCCGGGGCCTGGCTCACCACCGCGGCCCGCCATCGCGCCACCGACCGGCTGCGCCGCGACACCACGGGCCGCGCCAAGCTGCGCCAGCTGGCGGTGCTGGCGCGGAATCCGGAAAACGGTGCGACGCAGGAGATTCCCGACGAACGGCTGCGGCTGATCTTCACCTGCTGCCACCCCGCGCTGGCCTTCCCCGCGCGGGTCGCGCTCACGCTGCGGACCCTGGCGGGCCTGAGCACCGCCGAGATCGCCAAGGCGTTCCTCACCACCGAGCCCACGATGGCGCAGCGGCTGGTGCGCGCGAAACGCAAGATCGTCGAGGCCGGCATCCCGTACCGGGTGCCGCCCGCGGATCTGCTCCCGAGCCGGCTGAATGCCGTTCTCGCCGTGCTGTATCTGATCTTCAACGAGGGCTACGACGAACAGGACGGGCCGCGAGCGCTGGCGGGGGAGGGCATCCATCTCGCCCGGGTCCTGGTCCACCTGCTGCCGTCGGAACCCGAACCGCGCGGGCTGCTGGCCTTGATGCTGCTGCTGGAGGCCCGCCGCGCGCACCGGACGGTGGACGGCGTGCTGGTTCCGCTGGAGGATCAGGACCGCTCCCGGTGGGATCGGGCGCTGATCGCCGAGGGCGTCGCGACGCTCGACGCCGCGCTGGCTGTGCGGCGGGCCGGGCACTATCAGGTGCAGGCCGCGATCGCCGCGTGCCATGCCACCGCGCCCGACGCGGCCTCGACGGACTGGCCGCAGATCGCGGCGCTGTACGCCGAACTCGCCCGGCTGACGCCGTCGCCGGTGGTGGACCTCAACCACGCGGTGGCGATCGCGATGTCCGAGGGCATCGCGGCCGGGCTCGCCCGCGTCGAGGCCCTCGCCGCGTCCGGCCGGCTCGACGGCTACCACCTGCTGCCCGCGACCCGCGCCGATCTGCTCCGCCGGGCCGGGCGGACGACCGAGGCCGCCGCCGCGTACGAGCAGGCGCTGGCCCTGGCGCCGACCGACGCCGAGCGCCGGTACCTCACCGCCCGGTTGCGGGCGCTCTGACCTGCGCGGCTACGCCTCCGCGGATCTTGTCGAAGAAATTTCCGGCTCGGTGTCGATGTCGGCGGACCTCGTTCGTCGGTGGGGCGTAATCCACCGAACAGAGAGGTGAGACAGATGTCGCACACCGAGAGCCTGAACGCCACGATCACCGTCGCCCACACCCCGGAGGAGGTCTTCGCCGCCGTCACCGATGTGCGCGGATGGTGGAGCGCGAACATCATCGGCGCCACCGCCGCGCCGCACGACGAATTCGTGTTCACCGACGACTGCGAGTATCCGGGCGAGGCCGTCCGGGCGGACAAGGGAATTCGCTTCTGCCGGTTCCTCGTCACCGAGGCGGATCCGGGGCGGCGGGTCGTCTGGCACGTCGTCGACGCGTACCTCAGTTTCATCGCCGACCACGACGAGTGGACGGGCACCGACGTCGTCTTCGACATCGCCGCGACACCGGACGGGACCACGCTGCGTTTCGTCCACGAGGGCCTGACCGCCGCCGGATCGGAATGCTTCGACGCCTGCTCGCGCGGCTGGACGTTCTACATCACGAAGAGCCTGCCGCAACTGCTCGCCACGGGCACCGGAGAGCCCATCGCGAGGTACCGCGCCTGACCTTCTCCGTCCGGCCGTCGCCCCTGCGCTGCCCTTCGCCTATCTGCCTGTGGCGCAAGGGAAGACGCAGCTCATACCGTTGAGGGCGAGTGCGAGGGAGCCGACGATGAAGCGTGTGTGGTTTTTCGTGATGGCGCTCATCGTCGGCGTCTCGGTGGTCGACTACGGCGGTTCCGCGGGGCACTACGGGCTGCTGATGGCGGGCGGCATCGTCGCGGTGCTGCTGCTGGTCGCCAAGTCGATCGAATAGCCGTCTCGCCGGGCTACTCGTCGCCGTCCCGCGGTTCCCACCGCCGCATGCCGGCCGTGTGGCGGAACAGCTCGTCGGCCTCGGGCTCGGTGCCCGGCGGTGAGGTCGAGGTGTCGATGGTGATCTCGAAGCGAGTCCTCCGTAGCACGGTGTCGGCGATCATCGACTTGGCCTTCGCGGCGATGTCGGCGGGGTTGTCGTCTGTCACGGTCCACACGTCCAGGGCGGGCACATACACCACCGAACGCTTGTCGTTGGCGCGAATCGCGCGTACGAGGTAGTGGAATGTCATTGCAGGCGTTCGCATTTCCGTTTCGGTACGTCGTCAACCGGACCCGTGCGGGGTGCGCGCGGGTCCTTCGCGGGGACAGGTGCTTCGGTGCGTGTCACTGTACCCCCGTAGCGATGCAAATTCGATGCATTCTCGGTAGTCGTGTTCAGGGGTCGAGCAGTGCGGTGACCGCGGCGCCGAGGCTGTCGACGGTGACGGCGCCCCGCGGCGGCGCCAGGTGCCGCCATCCGGGACCGGCCACGAAAACCTTTGCGCCACAGTCTATGCCAGCCTGTGCGGCGGAGGTGGACCCGGTCGATTCGTCCTGTGCCCAGAGCAGGGCCCGGCCGGTCGTGGCGTGCCTGGTCAGGGCCGCCCGGAGCGCGTCGGCGGGCACGTCGGCGCCCAGCATGCGGGCGGCGACGTCGCGCTCGGCGAGCGCCGCGCGGACGGCCTCCAGGGGCAGGGTGTGGTGCTCGCCGGGAGTGCAGGCCAGCACGATCGACCCGGTGCCGGGACCGGTCGTCGTGATCCGGTGCAGGGCCGACATGACGCACCAGGACAGCAGGTGTTCGACATCGATGCACGATTCGCCCGCACTCTGGCGCGCGGCGACGCCGGTCAGGGCCGGGCGGCACAGCCGTTCCCAGGTCGCCACGACGCCGCGGGCGCGCAGATGGACGTCCAGCAGGCTTGTCACGGTCGGCGTGTCGAGGTCGAACGCCGCCTCGACCAGGGCCTCGGACCGCTCGACGAGCACCGAGCCGTAGACCGTCGCGACCGCGCCGCGGGTGGGCACACCCGCGCGGATGAGGCGCACCAGCCGGATGAGCGCCTCCACGTCGGCATGGGTGTAGGTGCGGTGGTGGCCGCTGCGGTGGCCCGCCGGGCCGATGCCGTAGCGGTTGTTCCAGCTGCGCAAAGTCGCCACGGGAACGCCGACCTGACGGGCGACCTCCGCGATCGGGAACCGGGCAGGGTCGTCGGCATCGTCCGGCCGATCGCTGCGATCCGCCATCTTCGCACCCTTCCGTTCTCCGGCTCGGCCCCGAGGGGTCTGCATCATTCTTGCATCGTTTGCTGTATTCTTTGGGTAACTCGGCGAGGGAGGGGAACGCACCGACCCCGCGGCCGAAGTCGCTGTCCTGCCGATTCGAGGAGTCCAGGTGAATACCGCCGCCGATGAACATGTCCGAATATCCTGTCCCGCAGCGGTTCTCGGGGATCTTCACGGGGAGGGCGCGGCCACCGCCGCCGACTGGCGGGCCGCGACACGGGAGCGCGTGCTCGACGAACTCGAGACGTTCCTGCTCGGCAACCGCCTCGGCGTGGTGCGCGGCATCGCGCTCGACGGCATCGCGCACCGGTATGTGATGGGCGGGAAATGCCTGCGCTCGACCTTCATGTACGCGGGCTGGCTGTGCGGCGCGGCCCCCGATCCGGCCGCGCTGCGGGCCTCCTCCGCCCTGGAGCTGGTCCACGCGTTCGCGCTGATCCAGGACGATGTGATGGACGAATCCGGGGTCCGGCGCGGCGCCCCGGCGGGCCACAGCGATTTCACCGGTCAGCACAAGACCTTGGACCTGCCGGGCGACGCCGCCCGATTCGGCGAATCCGCGGCGGTCCTGCTCGCCGATATCTGCCTGGTGTGGGCCGACAAGATGCTGCGCGACAGCGGAATCGGGGCCGACGCCCTGCACCGGGTGTGGCCCCGCTACGACGCCATGCGCGTCGAACTCGCGCTCGGCCAGTTCGCCGATCTGCTCAACGACGCCCGCACCGACCCCCGCTTCGAGGACGTGCTGGCCGTCGCCCGCGCGAAGTCCGGCAACTACACCGTGCGCCGCCCGCTCGAGATGGGTGCGGCGATGGCCGGCTGCGACGAGCGCGTCCTGTCCGCGCTCGGCCGCTACGGGCGGGTGGTCGGCGAGGCGTTCCAGTTGCGCGACGACCTGCTGGGCGTCTTCGGCGCCGACGAGACCACCGGCAAGCCCGGCGACGGGGATCTGGCCCAGCACAAGGCCACCACGGTCGTCGTCACGGCCCGGCGACTCGCGAAACCCGGTGTGCGCCACGAACTGGACGCGCTGCTGGCCGCGCCGGCTGTCGGCGTGGGCGCGATCGAGCGCCTGCGGGAACTCATCACCGCGTCGGGCGCGCGCGACCGCATGGAGGACATGATCGGCGATCGCCTCACCGAGGCCCGGCAGGCGATCGACGCGGCCGCGCTGCCCGAGCGGGCTCGCCGCCTGCTCGACGGTCTGGGGCTGATCTGCGCGACGAATCAGGTGTAGAAGGAGCAGCATGCGCACGACCACCGGGCACAGCGACCACATCGTCGTCATCGGCGCCGGGCTGGCGGGCCTGTCGGCCGCCCTGCACCTGGCCGGTCGCGGGCGGCGGGTGACGGTGCTCGAACGCGAGCCGGCGCCCGGCGGCCGCACCGGGCGCGCCGACGTGCGCGGCTACCGCCTCGACACCGGCCCGACCGTGCTGACCATGCCGGACCTCGTCGACGAGGTATTCGCGGCGGTCGGCGAGAGTACCGCCGACCGACTCACGCTCGACCCCGTCGACCCCGCCTACCGCGCCCACTACGCCGATGGGCGGCAGCTCGAGATCCACACCGACGCCGAGCGGATGGCCGATGCCGTCACCGATTTCGCGGGTCCCGGGCAGGCGGCCGGATACCGCAGCCTGCGGTCCTGGCTGACCCGGCTCTACCGGTGCGAATTCGACGATTTCATCGCCGCGAACTTCGATTCGCCGCTGTCGATGCTGACCCCGGCGCTGGCCCGGCTCACCGCCCTGGGCGGATTCCGCCGCTGGGACCGCGCGGTCGCGTCCCACATCACCGATCCGGAGCTGCGCCGCGTCTTCACCTTCCAATCCCTGTATGCCGGTGTGGCGCCCGCCCACGCGGTGGCCGCCTACGCCGTGATCGCGTACATGGACACCATCGGCGGGGTCTGGTTCCCGCGCGGCGGAATGCGCGCCCTGCCCGACGCCCTCGCCGCCGCGGCCACCGCCGCCGGCGTGAGCTTCCGGTACGACACCACCGTGACGGCGCTGGACCGCACCGGATCCCGGATCGACGAGGTCCGCACCGAGGCGGGCGACCGGGTGCCGTGCGACGCGATCGTGTGCACCACCGACCTGCCCGACACCTATCGGCTGCTGGGCCACCGGTCCCGGCGACCGCTGCGGCCCGACGCGGCGCCCTCGGCGGTGGTCGTGCACGTCGGCTGTGACGCCGCGCCCGAGATCGCGCACCACTCGCTGCTGTTCGGCCGGGCGTGGGCGGAGGCGTTCCGCGACATCATCACCGGCGGGCGCGTCATGACCGATCCGTCGCTGCTGGTCACCCGGGCCACCGCGGGCGACGCGACCCTCGCCCCGCCCGGGCGCGATCTGCTGTACATGCTCGCGCCGGTGCCCAATCTCGTTCGGGGGCCGATCAATTGGGACGGATTCGGGCCCGCCTACGCCGAGGAGATCCTGGCCACCGTGCGAGACCGGCTTCCGGCGCCGCTATCCGGGACCGAGGTCCTGCGCATCACCACGCCCGCCGACTGGGCCCGCCGCGGCATGCTGGCCGGCAGCCCCTTCGCCCTCGCGCACACCTTCGCCCAGACCGGTCCGTTCCGGCCCGCCAACATGATTCGTGGCTTGGACAACGTGGTCCTGGCCGGTGGCTGCACCGTGCCCGGCGTCGGCATCCCGCCCGTACTCATCTCCGGCCGGCTGGCCGCGGACCGCGTCACCGGTCCCGTGCCCGCACCGGCGCGACGCCTCGCCGCACGCAGGTCCACCCAACCCGCTCTCTGATCGGAACACCATGCCGCGCACCATGTTCGCGCTCGACCGCAGCACCGATCCGCGGCTGCTCGGGTCGTACCGGGCCTGCCGGACCCTCAACGCCCGCCACGGCAAGACCTTCTTCCTCGCCACCCGCCTGCTGGCCCCCGATCAGCGCCCGGCGATCCACGCGCTCTACGGCTTCGCACGCCGCGCCGACGACATCCTCGACGAGGTCGACCCCGCGCGGCCGGCCGGCGAGCGCGCCGCGCGGCTGGACGTGCTGGCCGACCGGTTCCGCGCCGGTGACGCCGAGGCCGATCCGGTGCTGCCCGCGGTCCTGGACACCGTGCGGTCCTACGGGATCTCCCGTGAGCTTTTCGACGCGTTCCTGACCTCGATGCGCATGGATCTCACCGTGACCGACTATCCGGACCGGGCGGCCCTCGACCGCTACGTCTACGGTTCGGCCGAGGTCATCGGGTTGCAGGTGCTGCCGGTCCTGGGCACGGTCGCGCCGCCGGAGGAGGCCGCCCCGTACGCGGCCGCGCTCGGAAAGGCGTTCCAGCTCACGAACTTCCTGCGCGATGTGAACGAGGACCTGCTGCGCGACCGGGTGTATCTGCCCGCCGACGAACTGGCCGCGCACGATGTCGACCGCGATCTGCTGCTGTGGTGCCAGGCGCACCGCCGCACCGACCCGCGGGTGCGGCGCGCCCTGGTCGCGCAGCATGCCGACACCCGCGAACTCTATGGGTACGCTCGGGCGGGGATCGCCATGCTGGCCCCGCGGTCGCGGCCCTGCGTCGCCGTCGCGCTGACCCTGTACTCGGAGATCCTCGACCGCATAGAGACGCTCGACTTCGACATCTTCGCGCAGCGGGCCCGCGTGGGGACGCCGCGCCGGGCGGTGGTCGGCGGCCGCGGCCTGCTGCACGCCCTGTGGTCGCGCCGGCGCTCGCCGCGACCCGCATCCGCGACAACGCGAAAGAGGTGAGCGATGACCACCACGGTCCCCGACGACGCGACGATCGGCACCGATCCGCGCCGGGTCCGCCACCCCGCCGCGCCCGGCAGGCACGACCTGTCCGAGGCGGGCGACCCGCCGCGCGTGACCGTCGTCGGTGCGGGTATCGCGGGGCTGGCCGCGGCGACCGGACTGGCCGAGCGTGGCGTCACGGTCGATCTCGTCGAGCGGGAGAACTACCTCGGCGGGCGGGTCGGCGGCTGGAGCGAACGGCTCGGCGACGGCACCGGCGTGGGGATGAACCGGGGCTTCCACGCCTTCTTCCGCCAGTACTACAACCTGCGAAAGCTGTTGTCCCGCAGCGATCCCGGCCTGCGCCGCCTGCGCCCGGTGGAGGACTACCCGCTGATCGACGCCGACGGTCGCCGCGACACCTTCCGCGGCCTGCCGCGCACCCCGCCGTGGAACGCGCTCGCCTTCGCGATGCGCAGCCCGACCTTCCGGCTGCGCGATCTGACCCGCCTCGACCCGCGGGCCGCGGCGCCGCTGGTCGCGGTCTCGGTCCCCGAGATCTACACGCTGCTGGACGACTGCGACGCCGAGACCTTTCTGCACCGGGTGCGTTTCCCGGACGCGGCGCGGCACCTGGCCTTCGACGTGTTCTCCCGCAGCTTCTTCGCGCACCCGCGCCACATGTCCGCGGCCGAACTCGCCGCGATGTTCCACATCTACTTCCTCGGGTCGAGCGAGGGCCTGATCTTCGATGTGGCCGAGGACAATTTCGACGTCGGCCTCTGGGAGCCGTTGCGGGAGTACCTGACCGCCGGGCAGCTACCCGGCACCGTCAAGATCCATACCGGCGTCACCGTGTCCGGCGTCGACCGCCACGACGGCGGGTTCCGCCTGCGCGACACCACCGGCGCCGCCTTCGATTCCGACGCGGTCGTCCTGGCGACCGACATCGGGGGCCTGCGCGAGATCGTGGCACGGTCCCCGGACCTCGGCGACCCCGAGTGGCGTGCGCGGATCGCCGGATTGCGCACCGCGCCACCGTTTCTGGTGCACCGGCTGTGGCTGGACCGGCCGGTGCGCGCCGACCGGCCCGCATTCGTCGCGACCGGTGGACTGAGCCCGCTGGACAACGTCAGCGTCCTCGACCGGTACGAGCGGCAGGCCGCGGACTGGGCGCGCCGCCACGGCGGCAGCGTCCTCGAACTGCACGCGTATGCCGTTGCCGCCCAGACGGATACGCCGCCCGCCGATCTGCGGGGCGCGCTGCTGGCCCGGCTGCACCGCCTCTATCCCGAGACACGGCGGGCGACGATCGTCGGCGAGACGACGGTGTGGCGGCAAGACTGCCCGCGCTTCGCCCCGGGCGATTTCGCGGGTCGGCCCGGCGTCCGCACGCCGGACCCGCACCTGGTGCTCGCCGGTGACGGCATCCGCATCGACCTTCCGGTCGCCCTCATGGAACGCGCCGCCACCACCGGATGGACGGCGGCCAACGCGCTGCTGAGCCGGTGGGGCGCGGCGGGGCACGCGTTGCAGACGGTGCCGACCCAGGGGCGTTCCTGGATACTGCGCACGTTCGCGAACCGGAGGGCCCAGCCGTGACGCTCAGCCGGAACCCCGCGCGCTGGTGGAAATCCGCGCCGCTGCAACCTTTCTCGCCCGAGACCTGGTCCGAGCAGCGGCCGACGTACGCGCAGGCCCGGCCCGGGCTGATCCGGTCGGCGCTGTCGGAGGCGCTGAGCCGCCCGTCCGGGAACTGGTACGTCATCGGCGCCGCCCGCGACATCACGGCCGCCCGCCCCTTCGGAACGACCGTCGCGGGCGTGGAGATCGTCGCGTGGCGCGACACCCGCGGGACGCTGCACGCCGGTCCCGGCGCGTGCCCGCACCTGGGCGCGGACCTGGCCACCGCGCGGATCAGCGGCGACGCGCTGGTGTGCCGCTGGCACGGCCTGCGCATCGAGGGCGGCTGCTCGCCCCTGTGGACGGCGTTCCCGAGCTACGACGACGGCGTGCTGGCCTGGGTGCGGCTCGATGCCGTCGGCGGCGAGACACCGACCGACACACCGATTCTCGCCACCCGCCCGGCCGATACCCACGTCCACGCCGTGGCCGCCCTGACCGGCGTCTGCGAACCCGCGGACATCATCGCCAACCGACTGGACCCCTGGCACGGCTCCTGGTTCCATCCGTATTCGTTCGCCCGGCTCGAGGTCACCGAGACCCCGTCGCCGGACAACGGCCACCGGTTCCTGGTGGCGGTGACCTTCCGCGTCGCCAAGCGCCTCGGCGTCCCCGTCGAGGCGGAGTTCACCTGTCCCGACCCGCGCACGATCGTCATGCGCATCGTCTCGGGCGAGGGTGTCGGCAGTATCGTCGAAACCCACGCCACGCCAGCCGGATCCGGCCCCGACGGTCGTCCCCGCACCACCGTCGTCGAAGCGGTGATCGCCGCTTCGGATCGTCCCGGATTCCGCGTCGCCCAGCGCGCCACGCCGGTCCTCCGCCCCCTCATCGTCCGCGCCGCGAAACGCCTGTGGCGCGACGACCTGATCTACGCCGAACGCCGCTATCACCTGCGCAGCCGAACCGAACCGGCACGTCCGCCGGCCGCACCGCCCGGCTCGGGCCGGGACGCCTGACGCGGGGTGGTGGCACACTCGCGGGAGTGTTCACGAAGCGGAATACCCGAGACGTGAAGGAGTGCGGCGGATGCGCGTGACGGTGGTCGGCATGGGCAATATGGGGCGGGCGCTCGCCGGGCGCCTGCTGAGCGGGGGACATGCGCTCGAGGTATGGAATCGCACGCCGGGGCGGGCCGGGGAACTGGTCGCGGCCGGCGCCACCGAACTCGCCGCACCCGACGATCTCGCGCCCGGCACGGAGGCCGTCTTCGTCTGCTCGGCCGACGATCGCAGCGTGCTCGATATCGCGGCCCCCGGCGGCGCGGCCCGCGCGAGCTGGTCGGAGCCGGTGGTGGCCGTCATGTCGACGGTCTCGCCGCAGACTCTGTCCGCACTGCACCGGCTCTACGGCGACCGGCTGGTGGCGGCGCCCATTCTCGGTGCGCCTCAGGCCGTCACCAGCGGAGAGGCGGTATTCGTCATCGCCGGTGCGGAATTCGCGCGGTCCGCGCTCGCACCGGTCTGGGAACTGTTCGCGGGACCCTTCGACGCCGGGGACGATCCGGCGCGCGCCGCCGTCGTCAAGCTGCTCAACAATCAGCTGCTGATGACCGGACTCGCCGCCGTGGCCGAAACCGTGCGCGTCGCCCGCGCCGCGGGCCTCGACGAGGCGACGCTGACCGCACTGCTGCGCGAGTCGGCGATGGTGCCTGCCGGGCTGCGCAATCGCATCGACGGGCTGTTCGATCCGCGGCATGCCGGCTGGTTCACGCCGGGGCTCGGCGCCAAGGATCTCGGGCACTTCCTCGGGCTCGCCCCGGGCGCCCCGCTCCCGGTCACGCAGGCCGCCCACGACGCCTACGTCCGCGTCGCCGCCGACGGCTGGGACACCGCCGATATCACCGCGCTGGTCGAACTCGGCCGCACCGCATCGGACTGACCGCACGCCGGAACGGCGAGATCGTCTGGGGCACAAGTCGCGTACCCGCACCGAGGGCGGCGAGCTGTGCCCGATGCACCGGGGCGGGTGGCGGAGACGGCCGGGAATAGATACCGTTCCCGGTCGGCGCAGGGGTGTTGCTGGCTGGCTGCTACAAGGGTCTACGGTACCCGCCCGAAGCCCGGCGAGGCGTGGTCGAATCGTCTAGAGTTCGTGGTTCGTCGGGTCAGGGGTGGCGGAATCAGCTTGCGATTCGGTCGAATCGGGTCCGATTCGATGCGTCTCGGTACGAGTTTTTCCAGGTAGATAGCCAGATCTGTACGCCGCGTACGGATCGGTTCGGAATTCGATGCAGATTCGACCCAACCGGATCGCTGCGCGCAACGAACTTCCGAATGGGACCGTCGCGGCGGTTGCTGTGTGTGTGATGCCTTAGTTCGCAGAAAGACCGTCGATGGGAGATCCGCATGACCTCGTTGGCCCCGCAGTCCTCAGGTCGGCCTGTTCCGGTGTCAACGCGGTCGTTCCCTCTCTCGGAGGCTCAGCTCGGCATGTGGCGGGCGCAGCACATCGCGCCCGAGGTGCCGCTGTCGGTCGCCCAATATGTGGATATTCCGGGTGATCTGGACATCGACGTCCTCGACGAGGCCATCGATCGCTGCGCCGCGGACCTGCAAAGCGTTCACCTGCGCATCGTCGAGGACGACGGCGAGCCGTCGCAGTCCGTGGCGACCGATATCCGCATCCGGACCGAGAGGGTGGATCTGCGCGCCGAGCGCGACCCCCGGGCGGCCGCCATGACGTGGATGGAGCGCGACGCGGCCACGCCCATGGACGCGCTGCGAGGCCCGCTGTTCGAGAGCGCGCTGCTGCGCATCGCCGACGCGCACTACCTCTGGTACGCGAAGATGCACCACATCGCCATCGACGGCTACGGCGCGATGCTGGTCGTGAGCCGCATCGTGGAGTGGTACAACGCGCAGGTCGACGACCGCGACGCGAGCCCGCTCGCGGCCGAGGAACTCTACGAGGTCTATCGCTGCGAACAGGAGTACCGCGAGTCCGCGGACTTCGACGCCGACCGCCGGTACTGGCTCGGCCAGATCGAGTCGATGCCCGAGGAATTCGGCCTCAGCAGACGGTTCGCCCCGCCCGGACCCCGGCGCCGGACCGCGGGCGCCCACCTCGACTCCCGCACCGCCGCACTGCTGGACGCCGCGCGCGAGCAGTCCGGCGCGTCGCGTCCCGCCCTGTTCATCGCCGCCCTCGCGGGCTATCTCGCCGCCGTCACCGGCAACGACGACGTGGTCGTGAGCCTGCCGGTGACCGCGCGGACCACGCCGGTGCTGCGCGCCGCGGCGGGCTACGTGTCGAATGTCGTCCCGCTGCGCATCCCCGTCGACGCCGAGGTGACCGCGCCGGACCTCGTGCGCGCGACCGCGGACCGCATCCGGGAGGGGCTGGCGCACCAGCGCTACCGCCACGAGGACATCCAGCGGCACCGGGGTTCGGCGGGCAACCGCCGGCGCTTCTTCGGCCCGGTCGTCAACATCATGCTGTACCACAACCAGATTCGCTTCGGCACGGCGATCGGGACGATGCAGCTGGTGTCGACGGGACCGGTGGACGACCTGTCGATCAACATCTACAACGGCAGCGACGGCGACGGCCTGCACATCGACTTCGTCGGGAATCCGGACCGCTACGACCCCGAGGAGCTGGAGGGCCACCACCGCCGCTTCCTGGACTACCTGGCCGTCTTCCTGTCGGCCGACCCGGGCACGCCGGTGTCGCGGCTGCCGCTGATGAGCGCTGCCGAACAGGCCCGCCTGCTCGGCGGGGCTGCGGGAGTCGGCATCGTCGCCGGGACGCTGCCCGACCGTTTCGACGCCGTCGCGGCGGCGCACGCACAGCGCCGCGCGGTCCGGTTCGGCGACGACTCCCTTACCTACGGCGAGCTGGACTCGCGCGCAAACCGGCTGGCACGCAAGCTGATCGAGATCGGGGTCGGCCCGGAGACGCTGGTCGCGGTGGCGCTGCCGAGGTCGGTGGATCTCGTGGTAGCGCTGCTCGCCGTGGTCAAGGCGGGTGGTGGCTACCTGCCTGTGGACCCGGACTACCCGGCGGACCGGATCGAGTTCATGCTGGCTGATGCGGGACCGGTCTGCCTCGTGACCACCTCGGAACGAGAGCTGGCGCGTCCGGCGGACCTGCCCGCAGTGGATGTGGACCGGGCCGATCTGTCCGGATTCGACGCCGGGCCCGTGACCGACGCCGATCGCCGCGCGCCGCTGTCGCCCGGCAATGTCGCCTACGTGATCTACACGTCCGGATCGACCGGCCGCCCCAAGGGCGTGCAGATCCCGCACCACAATGTGACGACGCTGTTCGCGAATGCCGAGGCGCACTTCGCCTTCGGCCCGGACGACGTGTGGACCATGTTCCACTCGTACGCGTTCGACTTCTCGGTGTGGGAGCTGTGGGGCCCGCTGCTGTACGGCGGCACGCTGGTCGTGGTCGACTACGTGACCTCGCGGTCCCCGGAGCAGTTCTTCGAGCTGCTGCGCCGCGAGCGGGTGACGGTCGTCAACCAGACGCCGTCGGCCTTCTATCAGCTCGACGCCGTGGACCGGGCCGCCGGGCCCGCGGCCGCGCTGCCGGATCTGCGGTACGTCGTCTTCGGCGGCGAGGCCCTCGAACCGCGCCGGCTGGCGGACTGGTTCGACCGCCACGGCGAGACCGCGCCGCGGCTGATCAACATGTACGGCATCACCGAGACCACGGTGCACGTCACCTATCGCGCCCTGGACGCCGCGGCGTTCGGCGGGACGCGTCCGCGCGGCATCGGGCAGGCGCTCCCGGGGCTGCGAATCCTGCTGCTGGACAACACGTTGCGGCCGGTACCGGTCGGCGTCCCCGGCGAGATCTACGTCGAGGGTTCGCAGCAGGCGCGGGGCTACCTCGGCCGCGCGGAGCTGACGTCGGCCCGGTTCGTCGCGAATCCGTTCGGTCCGCCCGGAACCCGGCTGTACCGGTCCGGCGACCTCGGGCAGTGGAGCGCCGACCACGAGGTGGAGTACCTGGGCCGCATCGACGACCAGGTGAAGGTCCGGGGCTTCCGCATCGAACTCGGCGAGATCGAATCGGCGCTGCTGGCCCAGGACACCGTCCGGCACGCGGTGGCGATCGTGCGCGGCGACGCGTCCGGCGCGCAGCGGATCGTCGCGTACGTCGTCGGGCACCCCGGCACCCCGCCGGATACGGCCGCGGTCCGGGATGCGTTGCGGCAGCTGCTGCCCGACTACATGGTGCCGTCGGCGTTCGTCGTGCTCGACGCCATCCCGCTGACGGTCAACGGCAAACTCGACCGGCGCGCGCTACCCGAGCCCGCCGCCGAGGTCCGGCCCTACCGGCCGCCGCACACGGCCACCGAGCGCGTGGTGGCCGACGTACTCGCCGAGGTGCTCGACGCCGGCCGGATCGGGTTGGACGACAGCTTCTTCGCGCTCGGCGGCAATTCGCTCGCCGCGACGCGGGTGGCCTCCCGGCTGGGCGAGGTGCTGAACACCAAGGTGCCCGTGCGGCTGCTGCTCGAGGAGGCCACGGTCGCCGAACTCGCGGTCTCCGTGCAGCGCCTGACCGGCGGCGGCGCCCGCAGCGCGCTGGCGGGGCGACGCCGCCCGGCGCGTATCCCGCTGTCGCTCGCCCAGCAGCGCCTGTGGTTCGTCAACCAGTTCGACACCGCCGCAAGCACATACAACATTCCCTTCGCGCTGCGCCTGCACGGTGATCTGGACGCGGCCGCCCTGCGCTACGCGGTGGCCGACGTGGTCGAGCGGCACGAATCGCTGCGCACGGTGTTCCCGGGCGGCGTGGACGGCGCGGCGCAGGTGATCGTGCCCGCGTGGGAGGCCGTGCCGCGGCTGCCCGTGCTCGAGGTGTCCGGCGACGAGGTCGAGGAGCGGCTGGCGGCCGTCGCGCGCCGCGGGTTCGATCTGACCACCGAGACCGCGCTGCGCGTCGAGCTGCTGCGCACCGGGCCCGACGAGCACGTCCTCGCCGTGGTGCTGCACCACATCGCCGCGGACGGCTGGTCGCTCAGCCCGCTGTTCACCGATCTGATGACCGCCTACGGCGCCCGCCGCGAGGGGGCCGCCCCGCGGTGGACGCCGTTGCCGGTGCAGTACGCCGACTACACGCTGTGGCAGCGTGACATGCTCGGCGACGAGTCCGCGGCCGACAGCCGGGCGGGCGCGCAGTTGGCCTACTGGACCCGCCAGCTCGCCGATCTGCCCGAGGAATTGTCGCTGCCCTACGACCGGCACCGCCCGGCCGTGCAGTCCTTCCGCGGCGGGCGCGTCGATCTGGCCGTGGACGCCGGGATCCACCGTCGGCTGGTCGATCTGGGACGTACCTCCCAGTGCACGCTGTTCATGGTGGCGCACACCGCGTTCGCGGTCCTGCTGGCCCGGCTGTCGGGCATGCACGACATCGCCGTGGGCACGCCGGTGGCCGGGCGCGGCGAGCGCGAACTGGACGATCTGATCGGCATGTTCGTCAATACGCTGGTCTTCCGGGTGGCGGTCGACTCCGGCGCCTCGTTCGACGAACTGCTCGCACAGCAGCGCGAGGTCGATCTGGCGGCATTCGCCAACGCGGAGTTACCGTTCGAGCGGCTGGTCGAGGCGCTGAACCCGACCCGGTCGACCGCGCGGCATCCGCTGGTGCAGATCGGGTTCTCCTTCCACAACCTGACGCAGTCCGAACTCGAGCTGCCCGGCCTGACCGTGACCGGCACCGAGATCGATACGGAGGTCGCGCAATTCGACCTCCAGCTGGTCCTCACCGACACCTACGCCGACGACGGCGCACCGGCCGGGATCCGCGGCCACCTGATCTACGCCACGGATCTGTTCGACCACCCCACCGTGGAGCGATTCGCCGCCCGCTTCCAGCGGATCCTCGGCGAGATCGTCACGGCCCCCGGCAGCGCGGTCGGGGATCTGGAGATCCTGGACGCGGCCGAACGCGATGCCCTGCTGCGCGTGCCGAATACGACGGCGCGGGCCCTCGACGCGGCCGACACCCTCGCCTCGCTGTTCGATGCCCAGGCCGCGGCCACGCCGGACGCGGTGGCGCTCGTGGCGGACGAGGCGACCCTGACCTACGGTTCCTTCGCCGCCGAGGTGAATCGTCTTGCGCGCCATCTGATCTCGCAGGGCGTCGGGCCCGGGACGCGGGTCGCGCTGGGTATGCGGCGGTCGGTCGACCTGATCGCCGGGATGTACGCCGTGACGGCGGCGGGCGGCGCCTACGTGCCGCTGGATCCCGATCAGCCCGAGGACCGCCTCGACTACATCCTCCGCACCGCCGCGCCGCTGTGCGTGCTGACCACCGGTCGGGATCTGTTCCCCGCCGCGACGGTCCCGCAGGTTCGCATCGACCGGCTGGACCTGGACCACCTGCCCGGCGGGCCGGTGGCCGACGCGGAGCGGACCACGCCGCTGCGCCCGCACCACACCGCGTACGTGATCTTCACGTCCGGATCCACCGGGCGTCCCAAGGGCGTCGCGGTGCCGCACCGCGCGATCGTCAACCAAGTGCGCTGGAAGCAGGACGCCTTCGCGCTCGGCGGTGACGATGCGGTGCTGCTCAAGACCGCGGCGACCTTCGATCTGTCGGTGTGGGAGTTCTGGTCGGCCCTCGTCTCCGGAGCCCGCCTGGTGGTGCTCGCGCCGGACGCCCATCGCGATCCGGCAGAAGTACTGAAAGCCGTTGCGGAGCATCGTGTCTCGGTGCTGCACCTGGTCCCGTCGATGCTGGACGCGCTGCTGACCGCCGCCGAGGGAGTGTTGCCGGCGTCGCTGCGCGCGATCCTGGCGATCGGCGAGGCGCTACCGGCCCGCACCGCCGCGCGGGTCCGCGAGGGCAGCCCGGCCGCCGCGTTGTGGAACCTCTACGGGCCCACCGAGGCGGCCGTCTCGGTGACCGCGCACCGCGTCACCGAGGCCGATACGGCCACGGTGCCGATCGGGGTGCCGGAGTGGAACACCCGGGCGTTCGTGCTCGATGCCCGGCTGCGCCCGGTGCCCGCCGGGGTCGCGGGCGAGCTGTATCTCGCGGGCGCCCAGCTGGCCGACGGCTACCTCGGGCGCGCGGCGCTCACCGCCGAGCGGTTCGTCGCCGACCCGTTCGCGGCGGGGCCGGGGGAGCGGCTCTACCGCACCGGCGACCTGGTCGCCTGGAATGCGGCGGGGGAGCTGGATTACCTGGGCCGCACCGACTTCCAGGTGAAGATCCGCGGCTTCCGGATCGAACTCGGCGAGGTCGAGAGCGCGCTGCTGCGCACGGACTCCATCACCGCGGCGGTGGCGGTCGTGCACGCCGACGCGAATACCGGCGACCGGCTGGTCGCCTACGTCGTGCCCGCCCCCGGCGCGACGGTGGACACCGCTGCGGTCAGCGCGCGCCTGACCCGGATGCTGCCTTCCTACATGGTTCCGGCCGCGTACGTGGTGCTCGACGCCCTGCCGTTGACGGTGAACGGGAAGGTCGACCGCCGGGCGCTCCCGGCGCCCACCTTCGAGGTCGGTGAATACCGTTGCGCGCGCACGGATCTCGAAGAGACAGTCGCGGCCGCCTTCACGGAAGTCCTCGGGATCGAGCGCGCGGGTCTGGACGACGACTTCTTCGCGCTGGGCGGCAATTCGCTGGCCGCGACGCGGGTGGTGGCGCGGCTGAGCGCGGCGACGGAGACCACGGTCGCGGTGCGGGCGGTCTTCGAGGCGCCGACCGTAGAAGGCCTGGCGGCGTGGATGACTCGCCATTCCGGCGCTCGCACCCGTCCGCTGCTGCGCCCGTGGGACCGGCCGGAGCGTTTGCCGCTGTCGGCGGCCCAGCAGCGGCTGTGGTTCCTCAACCGGTTCGATTCGTCCTCGGGCGCGTACAACATCTCCGTCGCGCTGCGCCTGCGCGGTGCGCTGGACACCGCCGCGCTGTCGGCGGCCGTCGCCGATCTCGTCGCGCGGCACGAGGCGCTGCGCACGATATTCCCCGCCGACGGGGACGGGCCGCATCAGATCGTCCTGGATCCGGACGCGGCCGATATCTCGCCCGTCGTCGCCGACGTGCCCGCCGCGGAGATCGACGCGCGGCTGGCCGAGATCTCCGGGCGCGGTTTCGATGTGACCACCGAGGTTCCGCTGCGCGTCGACCTGCTCCGCGCGGCGGACGACGACCACGTCCTGCTGCTGGTGCTGCACCACATCGCGGCCGACGGCTGGTCGCTCACGCCGCTGGCCGACGACCTCGCGGCCGCCTACCGCGCGCGCTGCGCGGGCACAACGCCGGGGTGGGAGCCGCTGCCGGTGCAGTACGCCGATTTCGGGCTGTGGCAGCGGGAGGTGCTCGGCGACGAGGCCGACCCGGAATCCCTTGCCGCACAGCAGCGCGACTACTGGACGTCGCGCCTGACGGGCCTACCCGAATGCACCGAGCTGCCCACCGACCGGCCGCGGCCGACGGTGGCCTCGCAGCGCGGGGCCGCCGTCGCCGCACAGATCGATCCGGACCTGCACGCGGGGCTGGTGGCGCTGGCCCGGCGCAGCGACGCGAGCGTGTTCATGGTGCTGCACGCCGCGCTCGCGGTGCTGATCGCGCGGATGGCCGCGACCGACGACGTCTGCCTCGGCACGCCGATCGCCGGGCGCACCGAACAGCAGCTCGACCACCTCGTCGGCATGTTCGCGAACACCCTGGTGCTGCGCAGCGAGGTGGCCGGCGACCGCCGGTTCGCCGACGTTCTCGCCGCGGTGCGCGAGGGCGACCTCGACGATTTCGCGCACGCCGACCTCCCCTTCGAGCGGCTGGTCGAGGTCCTCAACCCCGTGCGCTCGACCGCGCACCACCCGCTGTTCCAGGTGATGTTGTCGGTGCACGGCTCGGTGCCC
>NZ_BAGL01000128.1 GCF_000308875.1 Nocardia transvalensis NBRC 15921 | reverse complement strand
GCGGACCGGCGTGTTCGCTGGCGACGACGGGTTTGTCGTAGCCGTGCGCGGCCATCTGCGCGTGACAGGCCCGCACGAGCGCGGGAACCGCGTAGGGATCGCCGTAGGGGTGGACGTCGAAGAGGTCGAAGAATTCGGCCGCCTCACTCAGCACCTGCCCGAAAAACGTTGTCCACGTGCTGTTCCCGGCCTTCGCGTCGCCGAGCATCGCCGCGGGGACCGCCCCGCCGAGTACGACCGCCGCCGCGGGATCGGCGCGGTGCACCGCGGCGTGGAACGCGCGTAGATGCGCGACGTACTCCCGGGCGGTGCCGCGCCAGAACAGCGGCAGGCACGGCTCGATCTCGCACTGCCAGAACCGGATAGCGCCGGGCCGCCGTCCGGCCAGTGCGCCGACGAACCGCACGTAGCGGTCCGGGTCGAGGGCCGGCGATGCGGGTAGCCAGCCCGTGGGGTGCCGGGTGGCCCACCGTGAGCTCGACACGACGGTCACCCAGGCCTCGTCTCCGTCGTCGAGCTGGTCCAGCAGTGCGTCCACCGCCTCCCAGGCGTAGGTTCCCGGCTCCGGTTCCACCTGGGTCCAGTAGATGTTGATCCGGACGATCCGCGCGCCGAGCGCCCGCGCCTGCGGCACGAACTCTCCGGGCGGGCCGAACAGCCCGAAGGTGGTTCCGTGCGCCACCCCGAGACGGATATCGGGCAGCAATTCCACGGCGGACATGACGATCCTCCCGTAACTCTCCTTAAGAGACGATGAGTCCCTTATAGTTGCTCATGCTAGCGCGTAGTCGAGCCGATTAGAAGACGGTCAGTACCTTACGAAAGGGCGGGTAGTCGGTGGGATCGAACGGTGACCCGCACAAGGCCGCTCGGCGGCGGGGCGCGGTGCTGGAGCAGGCGATCCTGCGGGCAGCGCTCGACGAGCTGCTCGACGTCGGGTACTCCGGACTGACGATGGACGGGGTGGCCGCGCGGGCCGGGACCAACAAGTCCGCGATCTACCGCCGCTGGCCGCATCGCGCCGCGCTGGCGGTCGCCGCGTACCGGCAGGTCGCGGTGGCCGAGGAGATACCCGACACCGGCGACCTGCGCACGGACGCGCTCGAAATGCTGCGCGCCGCCGCCGGATACATCGCCTCCCCGCAGGGGGAGATCCTGCACATCCTCGCGTCCGAGATCCACGCCGAACCCGATCTGCTGCGCGAAGTGCGCGACCAACTCCTCGGCACGAGCGTCACCCGGTGGCTCACGGTTCTCGGCCGCGCCGTCGCACGCGGGCAGGCCCGCCCCGAGGCGCTGTCTCCCCGTATCGCGACCCTCGCGGTCGATCTGCTGCGCAACGAATACCTCGTCCGAGGCGTCACCACCATCCCCGACAGCACCCTGACCGAGATCATCGACACCGTCTACCTCCCTCTCGTCGCGACCGAGCCGTTCACTCGACGACCGTGACACCGGCGGCCCGCAGATCGGCCAGCGCTGCCCCGTCGCCGCCGGGGTGGGCATGGACGAAGGCGGTGGCCTCGACCGGGACGGTCACCTCGTAGCCGAGCCGGATCGCATCGCGGGCCGTCGCCGCGACGCAGACGTCGGCGGCGATGCCGACCACGGTCGCCGACCGGGCTCCGCTGTCGCGGAGCAAACCGAGCAGGGGTCCCAGGCTGCCGCCGCCGTAGGGCTGCTGGGGTTCGAGGACCGGGCCGAGGACGAAACCGGAGAAGCCGCCGCGTTTCCCCGGCCCTTTGTCCACGACCTGGCCTCGGACATCCAGATCGGGATGCAGTGCGGTCCGGTTCTCCGGGTCTCCGTCCGGAAGATCGATCGGCGCGTAGTCACGGGTGTAGAACACCGGATATCCTTGTGCCACAGCTGTTTCCACCTGCCGGTTCACGGCCGCGAGAACCCTCGCCCCCTCTGCTCCCGCCACATCGACGAACAGGTTCTGCATATCGACCACGATCAGCGCATCGCTCATGTCACCGACCCTAGAAACTGAAGCAAGGTTCAGGTCAACCCACGACCCTCTACCTGCCGGGTAATCGACCACCGGCCCTCGACCTGCCACGCTGACGGCGAACCAGACCGAGATCGGCATCTGATCCACGAAACCCGCCCGCGCACAGCCACTTCCGCCGGCCACCACACCCACGACACCGTCCTGCGCGCACAACGGTCGCGTTAGCGGCATCCCAGCGGGGCGGCTAGGTTCGATCGCATGCCTGCTTCACCTCGCCTTCCCGGTCTGACATTGGCGGATGCCGATCGGCTGGTTGCCTCCGCTCTCGCGGTCGGGGCCGAACGCGGTTTCCCGCCCGCTGGCGGTCGCCGTTCTCGATGTCACCGGCGCGGTCATCGCCCTGCGTCGCGCTGACGGGGGTATGCCGATGACCAGCCGCATCGCCGTGGCGAAGGCGCGGACGGCGCTGCTGTCCCTGCAGCCGTCGGGGCGGCTCCAGCTTCCGGGGCCGATCGTCGACAGCATCCAGCATCTCCACGGCGGCGACTTCGTTCCCTTCGCCGGCGGCATCCTCATCACCGACGACGAGACGATTCTCGGCGCGGCCGGTGCGTCGGGAGCACACGCCACCGAGGACGAGGAAGCCGTCACGGTCGCCGCCGGACGATGGCGCGAATACCGCTCCCGCACGGAGCAGAGCCCGGCGCAGGGTGATTACGAAGGGCGCGGTGCACGGTGATCTGATGCTGGACTCCCTCGAGGGGCTGTCGGTGGGGGACGCGCTGGGACAGGTTTTTCCCGTTGGGCGGCGGTCGATTTCGGACCTGCGCGCCGGGGCGATCCCTGACGGGCCGTGGGGGTGGACCGACGACACCGAGATGGCGTGCAGCGTGGTGGCCGAACTGCGGGGCCGCGGCCGGATCGATCAGGATCGCCTCGCCACGGCGTTCGCGCGGCGCTTCGATCCGGGCCGCGACTACGGATTCGCGGCGACACATCTCGACGACTACCCGGCCGCGATCACGACCTGCCTCGCGGCCGACGGCGACATCGACACCACCAGCGCCATCGCGGGCGGAATCGTCGCCGCCTACACCGGCAGCCGGTCGGCCACCGGCGTGCCGCAGTCCTGGCTCGCCGCGAACCGCTCCCCGGCTGGGTCGACACCACCCGCCGACCGGCATGACGCGGCCTCGGCCGCCTCCGCGGATGGCTACCCGGCGCCCGCTGACCCGCTACAACGTCGACCCCCGCCACGACAGGTGCAGGTCCTGCGTGCCGCGCGCCGGACGGAACGCGCACAGCGCGGGGCTGCACTGGGTTTCGAAGGCCGCGACGCGGGCGGGCGGTAGCCAGCTCTGGTCGCCGTCGAAGGACGAATACCAGATCTCCGGGCCACTGGCCGACTTCCACGCCAGATGCAACTGACCGTCGTGGGCGGCCAGCGCGGGCGCGACATCGGAATAGGCGTCGGGCGGGTTGGCGCGGGAGGTCCAGGACACGCCGTTGGCGGAACTCCACAACCGGATCCACTTGTCGTCGTCCAGCGGCGCCCGCGTCCCGCGATGCGCGATATACAAGGTGTCGCCGAGCACCGCCACGGCGGGACCGTCCAGCGACGCCATACCCGGCAGGCCGATCGGGGCGCTCCACCCGTTGTCCCCGCGCGCCGACGCGTAGAGATTCTGGTCGGAGGTGAGCATCTGCTCCCGTCCCCGCCAGAACGCGTGCAGGACACCGCGAAAGACCGTCAGACTCGGCGCGCGGGCGGTCTCCGCACCGCCCAGGATCTGCTGCTCCTCCCACTTGCTCCCGTCCGACGAGGTGGACCAGTAGATGTTCTGGTCGCGTCCCGCGCCCTTCCACGCCAGATACAGCGTCTCCGACCCCGCGCCGTCCACCGCCGCGGACAACGCCGGCTGATCGGAGGTGCCGACGTAGGGCACGTTCCACGGCGGCGCCCAGGTATGCCCGTCGCTCGTGGCCGACAGCCAGATGCCGTCGGTGCTGTCGTCGGCGCGCCAGGCCATGTGCAGGTGGTGCTGGAAGACGGCCGACCCGGGGGCCGTGGGGGAGGTGGCGCCGGGAACCGGGGCCTGGTCGATCCAGGCGCCGCCCTGGGCCGCGACGGACGACCAGAGCCGGGTATCGGGATTACGGCGGGACAGCGGAGATATCACGGAACTCACCGCGGCTTTCTGCACTGGGTGGTGGAAAGACCGGCGACGCCGTTGTGCGCCCGGAGGAACGCGTTCAGTGTAGATCGACACGACCGGCCCCTCGCCCGAAAACGACTCGCGCGAAACATATTTCGAATCCAGGAGGCTTGTCAGCGACCCCCGCCCGCAGGCCCGCCCGGCGACCGCCCCGCGAATTGGAACCACGCCGATTTCAACGCTGGGCCCCGGCGCTCCGCCGGGGAACACTACCCGGGTACGCGGCCACCCGGCGGCGCACGTCCGCCTGTCCCGAAAGTCGTGGTCCCATGTCCGTTTCCACCGCCACCGGCACCGCGGCCGTGGAGAAACGCACGGCGAGCCGCGGCGCGCTACGGGTGCTGCTCCCGCTCGCCTCGGTCGCCGTCTTCGTCGCGGTCTGGCAGCTGGCCGCCGCCGGCCACGTGTGGAGCGAGACGTTCGTCCCGTCGCCGATCACGGTCTGGCGGGCCTTCGTCCAGACCTCCACCACCCACGACGGCGTCCGCGGCTACCAGGGCTACCTGCTGTGGGAACACCTGTATATGACGGTGCGGCGCGTGCTGGCGGGCGTGGGCATCGGGGTCGTCGCCGGGACGGCGCTCGGCCTGGCCATGGGCACGATCGGCTGGGTGCGCCGCCTGCTGGAGCCGTGGCTGACCTTCCTGCGCGCCCTGCCGCCGCTGGCCTACTTCTTCCTGCTTGTGATCTGGCTCGGCATCGACGAGGCCCCGAAGATCACCCTGCTCGCCCTCGCCGCCCTGCCGCCCACCGCCGTCGCCACCACCTCCGCGGTACTGGCCGCACCGGTCGGCCTGATCGAGGCGGCGCGAGCCCTGGGCGCCACCCGCGGCCAGGTCGTCCTCGACGTGATCGTGCCCGCCGCCGTCCCGGAAACGTTCACCGGCATCCGGATCGCCGTCGGCATCGCCTACTCGTCGGTGGTCGCCGCCGAACTGTTCAACGGCATGCCCGGCATCGGCGGCCTGGTCAAGGACGCCAGCAACTACAACAACACGCCGGTCGTCCTGGTCGGGATCTTCGCCATCGGCGGCTCCGGACTGCTCATCGACGCCCTGCTGCGCGTGCTCGAACGCCGCGTCGCCCCGTGGAGAGGGAAACTGTGAAACACACACTGCTGCGCGCGATCTCGGCGCTGGCGGGAGCGGCCGCACTGGTCCTGTCGGGATGCGCGATCGACCACTCCGGGCACGACGCGAGCAAACCCACGATCCGCGTGGCCTACCAGACGTTCCCGAGCGGCGACCTGATCGTCAAGAACAACCGCTGGCTCGAGGACGCGCTGCCCGGCTACAACATCCAATGGACCAAATTCGACTCCGGCGCCGACGTCAACACCGCGTTCCTCGCCCGGCAGATCGACCTCGGCGCCCTCGGATCCAGCCCGGTCGCCCGCGGCCTGGCCGCACCGCTGAACATCCCGTACCAGGTGGCGTTCATCCTCGACGTCGCCGGCGACAACGAGGCCCTGGTCGCCCGCACCGGCACCGGCATCGAATCCCTCGCCGGCCTGCGCGGCAAACGGGTGGCCACCGCGTTCGCCTCCACCGCCCACTACAGTCTGCTGGCCGCGCTCGGCCGCGCCGGGCTGTCCCCGGCCGACGTGCGGCTGGTCGACCTGCAACCCCAGGCCTCGCTGGCGGCCTGGCAGCGCGGCGACGTCGACGCCGTCTACACCTGGCTGCCGACCGTCGACCAGCTGCGCGCCTCCGGCAAAACCCTGATCACCAGCCGGGAGCTGGCCGCCGCGGGGAAGCCCACCCTCGACCTCGGCGTCGTGTCCCGCGACTTCGCACAGGCACACCCCGACGTCGTCGACACCTGGCGCAAGGTCCAGGCGCGCGGCCTGCGGACCATCCGGGAATCCCCGGACCAGGCCGCGAAAGCCGTTGCGGCACAGACCGGCACGAGCATCGACGAGGCCACCGCCCAGCTCCGCGAGGCCGTCTTCCTCACCCCCGAGCAACTCGCCGGCCCCGACTGGCTGGGCACCGAGACGGCCCCGGGCAACCTCGCCGCCAACCTCCACAGCGCGGCCGAATTTCTCGCCGCCCAGCAGCAGATCCCGTCCGCGCCCTCGCTCGAGGCGTACCGGGACGCGTTGTACGTCAAGGGATTACCGAATGTCCTCGGCTGAGGCGACGCGCACGCACGCCGCGGCGGAGCGCGCCGGCGGCATCCGCATCCGCAATCTGACACACCGCTACGGACGCGGGACGACCGCGGTCACCGCGCTGGGCCCGCTCGATCTCGACGTCGACCCTGGCGAATTCCTCGTCCTGGTGGGCGCGTCCGGCTGCGGCAAGAGCACCCTGCTGCGCATCCTCGCCGGATTCGAACCCGTGCACGAGGGAGAGGTCGCGGTGAGCGGCGCCGCGCCCGTCCCCGGCCACGGATCCGGCGTGGTCTTCCAGCAGCCGCGGCTGTTCCCGTGGCGGACCGTCGCCGGCAACGTCGACCTCGCCCTCAAATACGCCGGCGTGCCACGCGACCAGCGGGCCGGACGCCGCGACGAACTGCTGTCCAGGGTCGGGCTGGACGGCACGGGGGAGCGGCGGGTGTGGGAGATCTCCGGCGGCCAGCAGCAGCGCGTCGCGATCGCCCGCGCGCTGGCCGCCGACACCTCGCTGCTGCTCCTGGACGAACCGTTCGCCGCACTCGACGCGCTGACCCGCGACCGGTTGCAGGACGACCTGCGCCGGGTGGGCGCGGCGTCCGGCCGGACGAACGTCTTCGTCACCCACAGCGCCGACGAGGCGGTCTTCCTCGGCTCCCGGATCGTCGTGCTGACCAAGGGGCCCGGTCGCATCGCCCTCGATCTTCCCGTGGACCTGCCGCGGACGGGCGTCGACCCCGACGAGCTGCGGGCCTCGCCCCGCTTCGCGCAGCTGCGCCGCGAGGTTGCGGGCGCGGTCAAGGCCGCCGCGGCCTGACCCCACACAACTAGAACGGGTTGCCCCCATTGTGGCAGCCCGCTCGGGCGTGCCCGGCTCCGGAACGGGGTCCCAATACCCGGTGATCTACCCACTTCTCCGCGTCGCTCTCGATTTGGCGACCCGTACGCGCTAGTCTAATTCTGAAACGTGTTCTAGTGTGTGCGGCGAGACCTACCAGCGCCGGCAGAAGACAAGAGGAGTCCACCAGGCCATGCGTACCGAGATCTGCGAACGACTGGGTATCGACGTCCCCATCTTCGCCTTCACCCACTGCCGAGACGTCGCCGCCGCCGTCAGCAACGCCGGCGGACTGGGCGTCCTGGGTGCGGTCGGATTCACCGCCGAGGAGCTCGAGGTCGAACTGGCCTGGCTCGACGAGCACGTCCACGGCGTCTACGGCGTCGACCTGGTGATCCCCTCCAAATACGAGGGCAAAGGCATCGAGGGCCTCAGCCCCGAGGAACTGGAAGCCAAACTCGGCGAACTCGTACCCCAGGGCCACCGCGACTTCGCCGAGAAGATCCTCGCCGACCACGGCGTCCCGCACCTGCCCGACGGCGAGCGCCACAACCAGCTGCTCGGCTGGACCGCCACCACCGCCGCCCCGCAGGTCGAGGTCATCCTGAAGCACCCCAAGGCCAAGCTGGTCGCCAACGCGCTGGGCACCCCGCCGGACGACGTCATCAAGCAGGTACAGGACTCCGGCCGCCTCATCGGCGCGCTGTGCGGATCGGTCAAGCACGCCCTCAACCACAAGAACGCCGGCCTGGATTTCGTTGTCTGCCAAGGCACCGAGGGCGGCGGGCACTGCGGCGAGATCTCCTCGCTGGTGCTGTGGCCCCAGGTCATCGACGCCGTCGGCGACCTGCCCGTACTCGCCGCCGGCGGCATCGGCAGCGGCCGCCAGATCGCCGCCGCCATGGCCATGGGCGCCGCCGGAGCCTGGACCGGATCGCTCTGGCTCACCGTCGAGGAGGCCAACGTGCCGCCCGCGCAGATGCAGACCTACATCGACGCCTCCAGCCACGACACCGTGCGCTCGCGGTCGTGGACCGGCAAGCCCTGCCGCATGCTGCGCAACGAATGGACCGACGCCTGGGAATCCGCCGAGACCCCCGACCCGCTGCCCATGCCACTGCAGATGATGGTCGCCCTCGACGGCGTCAAGCGCGGCCACCGCTACCCGGAGGCCGCCAAGGACGTCAACTTCAACCCGGTCGGCCAGGTCGTCGGCATGATGCGCAAGATCGACCGCACCGCCGACGTCATGCAGCGCCTCATCGAGGAGTACCTCGAGTCCTGCGAGCGGTTGAACAAACTCAACAACTCCTGATCGGCACGGTTACCGGCCGGGCAACACGCCCCGGCCGGTAACCGCCGGAACATGTTGTGCCCAGGGGCATTTCGCCCGCCCGATGCCGTATGATCGGGCCGTGGGGATCGCTCAGCTGGGCCTGATCACTCTCAACTGCGCCGACGAGACCGCGCTCGCCGCATTCTGGGCGGCGATGCTCGGCGGCGAGATCGTCTACCGCGACGACAACGTCGCCGTGGTCCACACCACCCGCGGCGTCCTCGCCACCGTCCGCGTCCAGGACTACGCCCCGCCGACCTGGCCCGGCGGCGACACCCCGAACAACCAGCACCTCGACCTCGTCGTCGACGACCTGGACAGCGGCGAACGAGAATCCGTGCACCTCGGTGCCCGCCGCGCCGACCGCCAACCCCAGCCCGACAGGTGGCGCGTCCTGCTCGACCCCGCCGGTCACCCGTTCTGCCTCACCACCCACCTCCCGCTGCTGCCCCTGGGCCCGCACGCGTAGATGACGATCACTCCGCGGCTCGAATCTTCTTGCGCTGGTTGGCAGTGAAGCGGGCTTTCTTCTGGCGATTACCGCACGTGTTCATCTCACACCATTTGCGGGTGCGGCTCTGGCTGGTGTCGAAGAACGCCGCTCGGCACGTCGGCGAGGCACACAGCGCCAATCGTCCGTCTCGCTCACCCGAGATGATGTCGATCGCGTCGGCGGCGATCACGCTCAGGGCATCCTCGACGCGAGACGCCGAACCCAGTCGCCATTCCCGATTGCCCTCGGGCGTCAGGACAGCCGCCGCCCGGCCCTGAATGCTGCGGTCGTTGATGATTCGCACGGCAGATGGGGGGAGTGGGGCTCCGATCGCGGCCGCTGTCGCCGCGGCGTGAACAGATTCCCGCAGTTCCCGCGCGAGTTCCAGCTCGTCGGGGGTGCAGGACTCGACAGCTAGACCGATCACCGCCAGCCAGTCGACCAGTCGCTGCGGCGTGGGAATGCGCTCCACGGCCTCACCCTGACGCTCGGTCAGCGTCGCGGTGAAGCTGGTCGCCAGCACGCTACCGAGGCGGAAGTCGGGGAACTCAGCAGGCATGGAACCACCTTAGCCGGTTGCCAGTGGACGCGGCGAGATGCTAGAACCGTCTTAGCCGGTTCTCAACGACCAGGAGGTCCCATGCCCACCGACGTGCACGCGTTCGAAGCCCACGCGACCGACGCCGACCTCGACGACCTGCGCGCACGACTGGCCGCCGCACGGCTACCGGAGGCCGAGACCGTCTACCGCGCCGCGCCCGACCCGCACCGATGGGACCAGGGCGTTCCGCTGGCCGACCTCCTCGACGTCGTGCACTACTGGCGCACCGGATACGACTGGCGGTCGTTCGAAGAGCGCCTCGACCGGATCGGCCAATTCCGCACGACCATCGACGATCTGGGAATCCACTTCCTGCACCGCCGATCCCCGCGCGCGGACGCCACTCCGCTGATCCTGACGCACGGATGGCCGGACAGCGTCGCCCGGTTCATCGATGTGGTGGACGAACTGGCGGACCCGGCAGACGCGAACACACCCGCATTCCACGTCGTGGTCCCGTCGCTCCCGGGCTTCGGCTACAGCGACAAGCCGGCCACCACCGGATGGGGAACCGAAAAGATCGCGGCCGCCTGGGTGGAACTGATGGGACGGCTCGGCTACCGCACATTCGCAGCCCACGGCGGCGACTGGGGAGGCAATATCACCACGGTGCTCGGCGGCAGATTCCCGCAGCACGTCCTCGGCATCCACACGACATTCGCGGAAGCGCCGCCCGGACTGACCACCGACGGACTGACGGAGGTCGAGCGCCGATGGATCGAGGACACCCGCCATTTCTGGCGCCACCGCGCGGCATACGCCAAGCAACAGGCGACCCGGCCGCAGACCATCGGCTACTCGCTCGTCGACTCACCGATCGGGCTACTCGCCTGGATCCTCGACAAATTCGCCGAATGGACCGACACCGAAGACAGCCCCTTCGAAACGATCTCCATGGACCGCCTGCTCGACGACGTCACCCTGTACTGGCTCACACGGACCGGCGCATCGGCGGCCCGCATCTACTACGAAAGCCACAACTCGCTCGACCCCGAACTCCGCGTCGACGTCCCCTCCGCACTCACCATGTACCCCCGCGACGTCGAAAAGTGCCCGCGCCCTTGGGCTCAGCAGCGCTACCGGCAGATCGTCCGATGGCGAGAACCCGAAACCGGGGGACACTTCCCGTCCCTGGAAGTTCCCGAATATTTCGTCAAGGACCTGCAAGAAGGACTCGCGGCGGTACTGGCCGCTGAGGGGAATGCCGCTGGTCGGCGGGTTGGCCGGTAGATCGCGGGTGATCTACGGTGGCGAGTGGATGAGCGACCGATCGGTGCTGCTGTGCGCCTGGAAGTGTCCTCTCCCTGGACAGACGGGATTGCCTCGATGCTCATCGGCTTGTTCGCCGCGTTGCTCGCCTGTGTGGGATTCGGCGCGGGGTCGATCCTGCAGGCGTACGCCGCCCGCCGGTCGGCCGCTGCCGCGCAGGCAGCGGGTAGATCCGGTCAGTCGACCCACACCGGTGCCCCGACACTGTCTTCCACCGTTGCCGCGGCACTGACGGTCTGGTTCGTCGTCGGCACCGTGCTGGATGTGATCGGCTTCGCGGGCAACGCGGTATCGGCGCGATTGATCCCGCTGTTCCTGTCGCAGACGATCATGAGCGCGAACCTCGTCGTCACCGCGGTCCTGGGCATCTTCGTTCTCGGAATCCGCCTGCACGCCCGGGATTGGATCGCGGTCTGCTCGGTGGTCCTCGCGCTCGCCGCGCTCGGCTTCGCCGCCGGGCACGAGGGCGGTGGCAGCGACGATCCCCGGTTGCACTGGGGCGTGCTGATCGTCTCGGTGCTGCTGTTCGTGGTCAGCCAGGTCGTGGTGCGTCACCTCGGATCGCGGGGAGCGGTTGCCGCCGGCCTCGCGTCGGGATTGCTCTTCGGGGCGCTGGCGATAGCGGTCCGCATCGTCAAAGGCGTCGACCCGATACACATTCCGGCCCTTGTCACCGATCCTGCCGCATGGACCATCGCCTTCGCGGGCATCGGCGGCTTCTATCTCCACACTGTCGCACTGCAACTCGGTTCCGTGAACGGCGCGACGGCGGCGTTGGTCGTCGGTGAAACGGTGGTTCCCGGGATCGTCGGCGTACTGCTGCTCGGCGACACGTCCAAACCCGGGCTGGGGTGGCTGGCGGTCGTGGGATTCTTCCTCGCGATCGCGGCAGCCGTCGCCGTAGCCGTCTTCGGCAACGCGACCCAGACGCACAGTGAATCGGACAGCGAGAAGGCCGTCACAATTCCGTCACTGTGACGTTTCGATGCGGGAGACTCGGAACGCGGGGGGAGTAGCATGCAGAAACCTGTAGCACGCCAACCAGGGGCTCCCAGCACGACAACCCAGATTTTCCGGCACACCAACCTAGATTTTCCGGCACGCTTTTGGCCGGAAACCACTTCAAGAGATTCCGGCCAAAAGCGCGCCGGAAATAGCAGGGTCCGGCGGTGTGGGGATATCGAGTGGGTCGGGCGAGGCGTGCCGCTCCGGTGGCTCGCCCGGCGGCCCGGAGGGGATAGTGGGTGTGATCCGGTCCGGAGGCGTCGGCCTAATCCACGCATGCGAGGGCAGCGCTCCTGGCTTCCACTTGACATAATGTTGATTATCGGCGTTGTAACGGTGGCAGGTGGAGGCGTCAACTGTGCTGTGCCGCATCGTGTTTGGCTTCATGGCATCCTCGACGCGACCCCAGGTCCGTAGTCGCGTCCGTGTCGTGCGCACCGAGCGTCTGCGGTCGTTCCGTTGGTCGACTTGGGGCAGATTTGGCCGTTTGGGATCTTTTCGGCGATTTCCGCCTCTGGCGGGAAAAATTCCACGACGTTCACACAGGGTCGTTCCGCGTGATCTTTCCCGATATCTTCGAACCCTTCCCCGCCGATGCCGAGGAATTCCTGGCTAATTCGTCACAGTGACGAAACTATAGACTGACGCAGGGGTCGCCGAGTAATCGCGTTTACTGCATATTGTTGCGGAAACGTAGCGTGGGTGGTGAATATCGGTCGGGTGTGGGGGCATTTCGGGTTACGGGTGCTCGGAGGCGGATTAAGATTGGTTTCTCTTTGTTGGTCCTTGATGCTCGAGACGGTCCCGTCATCTGCCTGGCGGCGGGCGAGGCCAGAGAGGTCGGTGCTCGATGAGCGGCAAGCGTTATCTCGGTTGGACGGTGCGGTCGGCGATGTGCGTCGGCATCGGAGCGGCATCGGTGGGGTTGATGCTCGCGGGGCCCGCGCAGGCGGATCCATTGTGGCCCGGTGGCCCGGACATTCCCGGTGTGGCGCCGGTGGTTCCTCCGGCGCCGGTGGTGTCGCCGTGTACCCAAGAGGGCGCCAAGGTGTGCATGCGGTTGTCGACCAACGAGGCCTGGCTGCTGGACGACGGCAAGGTCGTGTTCGGGCCGACGCCGATTTCGCACGGCCGGCCGGGATACGAGACTCCCCCGGGTGTTTTCAAGGCGGCGTTCAAGAAGGAATATCACTGGAGCACCATGCACAACGCGGAAATGCGCTGGGCGGTGTTCTTCAACGGTGATATCGCCACCCATATCGGCCCCATCGAGGAACAGTCGCACGGCTGCATCCGAATGACCCCGGACGGCGCGAAGGCGCTGTACGACCACGTGAACCCGGGTGACATCTTCGAACTGGTGGTGTGAGTCCGGCGCGGCCGGTTATTTCCGGCGCAGGATTCCGGTGAGCTGGGACAGCGGTCCGGTCATCGAGTAGGTGATGGTGCCGTCGCGATTGAGTTCGAGGGTGGACATCTTCCCGTCGTCGTCGCAGCCCAGGCCGGGTGTCCTGTTGCCCTCGGTGAGCCGTGCGCGCAGGGTGATCTTGTCGGCGTCGACCGCGGTGAGGGTTTCGGCCCGTTTGCAGGTCTGGTGGCTGGTGCGCCCGGTGTTGCTCGCGGTCCCGAGTTCCTCCCCTATCTTGCCGGCCTTCAGGCTGACGACGACGTCGAAGGTGGCGAGCCCGTCGGTGACGGTCCCCTTCCAGGTGTCGACGTAACTCTTGGGCAGTGCCGCGGAGGAATTCCCGCCGTCGGACGGTTTGCCGGTCTCCGACGGTTTCCCGGATTGAGAGGTGTCCGCGGTTCGTGACGGCCGCTGTGTCGAGGTGCCCGCCGCGGCCGCGCCGCTGCCGCCGCCCGAGTTGCTCTGGTAGGCGAGGATGCCGCTGACCGTACCTACGAGGGCCAGGATTACGACGGCGATGGCGGCGTAGGCGAGGGGGCGTTTGGATCGTGGGGCCGGTGCCGGAGTGGGTGGCGGGGTGTGGGGGTTGTGCGGGATGGCGGTGGCGGTGGGTGTCCAGTGTTGGGCGGAGGGTGGGTGTGGCGGGCTGAGGAGGGTGTTCGCGGTCTGGGGTTGGCCTTCGGGCAGGGCGGCGGTTTCGAGGTCCAGGAGGGCGACGGTGCGGCGGCTGATGTCTTCGAGGATGGGGCCGGGGAGCCAGCCTCGGGTGTCGGGGCGGTCGGTGGCGGCGAGGTGCTGGACGAGTTGTGCGGGGGTGGGCCGGGCGGCGGGGTCCTTGGCGAGGCAGGCGGCGACGAGGGGGCGCAGTGTGTCGGGGACGCCGTCGAGGCGTGGTTCCTCCTGGACGACTCGCCACAGCATGGGGACGGTGTCGCCGGTGCCGAAGGGGCCGGTGCCGGTGGCGGCGTAGACGAGCAGGCCGCCGAGGGCGAAGACGTCGGCGGGCGGGCCGACGGGTGCGGTGCCGGTGATCTGTTCGGGGCACATGTATCCCGGGGATCCGATGATCTTGCCGGTGGTGGTGAGGGCGGTGTCCTCGGCGGCGCGGGCGATGCCGAAGTCGATGACGCGGGGGCCGTCGATGGCGAGCAGGACGTTGGAGGGTTTGAGGTCGCGGTGGACGAGGCCGGTGGCGTGGACGTCGGTGAGGGCGCGGGCGAGTCCGGCGGCGAGGGTGAGGAGGGAGGGTTCGGGCAGGGGTCCGTGGTTGTCGACGGCGTCGCTGAGGGCGAGTCCGGAGACGAATCCGGTGGCGAGCCAGGGGCGGTGGGCGTCGACGTCGGCGTCGAGGACGGGGACGGTGTAGGGGCCGGCGACGCGGCGGGCGGCGGCGACTTCGCGGCGGAATCGGGTGCGGAATTCGGTGTCGCCGGCGAGGTCGGGGCGGACGACTTTGACGGCGACGGTGCGGCCGCCGCTGGTGCGTCCGAGGTAGACCCGTCCCATGCCGCCGACGCCGAGGACGCCGAGCAGGCGGTACTGCCCGATGGTTGTCGGATCATCGGGTCCCAGTGGGAGCATGTGTGGTTCGGTCCTTCCCCGGGTCCGTCGGCGCGGTGCGCGGCGTGCTCCTGATCCCACACGAGGGCGGTGTGCTTGCGCAACTCCGGATTCGGGTCGGGTCCGCTCCCCCTCCTCCCCCTGACCCGCACCCACAATTCGTCACAGTGACATTTCTTGGGCGGGGGCTGTATCGCGCCAACTGCGCGAATCATGGTGACTCCGAACGGTGTACCGCTCCCCCGGGTGCGCGGTCAGCCGTGATAGCGGCGGTAGACCGGCACCGCGCCCGGGTGCAGCGCCACGCCGTTGGTGCCGATCAGTGAGCGCGCGTCGAGGAACTGGGTGCCGGCGGCTTCGGTGGGGACGAGTCGTTCGGCGCGGGTGATGAGGAGTTCGGTGACGGCGGCGGCGGCTTCGTCGGGCAGTTCCGGGGTGGTGACGAGGAGGTTGGCGACGCCGATGGTGCGGACGGCGGGTGAGCCCGGGTAGGCGTCGGCGGGGATGACGACGCGGTCGTAGAGGTAGCCGAAGCGGTCGCGCATCGGCTGGGCGAGGTCGCCGAGGTCGAGCAGGCGCAGGGCGCGGGGTATGTCGAGGACGCCGGTGGGGACGCCGCCCGCCCAGAGCAGGGCGTCGATGCCGCCGTCGTGCAGGGTGGTGACCGCGTCCCGCAGGCCGAGGTGGGTGACGGTGACGTCGGTGGCGGGGTCGAGTCCGGCGGCGCGCAGCAGTCGTTCGCCGGTGAGGGTGGCGCCGGAGCCGGGTGCGCCGAGGCTGATGCGGGCGCCGCGCAGGTCGGCGAGGGTGCGCAGGGGGCTGTGTGCGGCGACGACGAATTGCAGGTAGTTCTCGTAGACGCGGCCGAGGGCGACGAGGTGGCCGGGGTTGACGTCGACGGAGTCGGCGAGGGCGAGGGCGGCGTCGGCGTCGCCGCGGCCGAGTAGTTCGAGGTTGGCCAGCGAGCCGGTGGTGGTGACGGGCTGGATGTGGACGGTGCCGGGGTCGGCGGCGGCGAGGAGTGTGGTGAAGGCGTGGTAGAAGCCGCCGATCTCGCCGGCGGCGACGCGGACGGTGGGCGGGCCGTCGCCGCCGCAGCCGGTGAGGGTGGCGGCGGCGAGTGCGCTTGTGGCGCAGAGGAATCGGCGGCGGTTCATCGTGGTGTCGCGGCGGGGAGGCGGATGACGACCGATAGGCCGTGCGGGTGGACGGGGTGGATGGTGAGGGTGCCGTGGCGGGCTTTGACGAGGGCGGCGGCGATGGGGAGGCCGAGTCCGGAGCCGGTGGCCGAGGCGGTGGAGCCGCGGTAGAAGCGGGTGGTGAGGCGGTCGAGTTCGGTGTCGGGGACGCCGGTGCCGTTGTCGGTGACGGTGAGGGTGACGGTGTCGCCGTCGGTGGTGGCGAGGAGCCGGGTGTGGGCGCCGGGGCCGGCGTAGCGGCTCGAATTGCTGAGGGCGACGTCGAGGATCTGGGCGAGGGTGTCGGGGTCGGCGGCGGTGTCGAGGTGGGGGTGGGTGGTGTCGGTGGTGAGGGTGATGCCGGCGTGTTCGAAGGCGCTGCGCCAGGCGTCGACGCGGTCCTGGGCGACTTGGACGGCGTCGCAGGAGGATTCGGTGTCGGCGCGGGTGGGGTCGAAGTCGGTGCTGCCTTCGGCGACGGCGAGGGTGAGCAGGCTGTCGAGGAGTCCGGTGAGGCGTTCGAGTTCGGCGGTGGCGCCGTGGAAGGTGGCGGCGGCGTGTTCGGGGATGGCGGGTTCGAGGGAATCGAGGCGGATGGTCAAGGCGGCGAGGGGGTTTCGCATGGCGTGGGCGGTGTCGGCGATGAGCATGCGTTGTGCTTCGGTGGCGTCGGCGACGGCGTGGGCCATGGCGTCGAAGGATTCGGCGACGGCGCGGATTTCGGGTGGTCCGCCGTGGCGGTGGGTGATGGTGGCGTGTTCGGCGGTTTCGGGGCGGGGTTTGGGGAGGCTGGCGGTGAGGGTGGCGACGGCGGTGGACAGTTCGGCGAGGGGGCGCAGGACCCAGCGGGACAGGCCGACGGCGAGGGTCATGAAGACGGCGAGGGCGGCGAGGGCGCCGCCGGCGGCGAGGGCCCAGGTGCGGGTGATGTCGGCGCGGGCGCGGGTGGTGGAGGCTTGGATGAGGACGGCGCCGTTGACTTGGACGCCGGTGCCGATGGGGCGGGCGATGAGGACGGTGGCGGGGCTCCAGGGCATGAGTTGGGCGACGGGGGCGGGGCGCTGGTTGCGGCGGGCGGCGGAGAGGGCGGCGACGACGGCGGGGCTGGTGGCGTCGACGCCGGCGTTGGCGAGGGTGCTGCCGCGGGCGTCGACGACGAGGACGTTTTCTGCGTAGACCTGGTGGTAGCGGCCGACTTCGAGGGCGAGGACGCGGTTGTCGCCGGTGCCGGTGGCGGCGCCGGCGAGGGTGGCGAACCAGTCGGCGTCGCCGGTGCGGCCGAGGACGAGTTGCTGGGTGCGGCTGGTGGCGGCGGTGAGGCAGAGCGGGACGGCGAACGCCAGGACCGCGAGGGTGGCGAACGCGGTGAGGACCGCGAGCAGGCGTCGCCGCACGGTGTCACTCGCCCCAGCGGTAGCCGTAGCCGCGGATGGTGGTGATCAGTCCGGGGCGGTCGAGTTTCTGGCGGAGTCCGGTCATGTGGACGTCGAGGCTGCGGGAGACGGCGACGAAGGCGTCGCCCCAGATGCGGTCCATGAGTTGCTGGCGGCTGACGGCGGCGCCGGGGCGTTCGACGAGGGCTTCGACGAGTTCGAATTCCTTGGCGGTCAGGGCGATCGGTGTGCCGCCGACTTCGATGCGGCGGGCGGCGAGGTCGACGCGGACGTCGCCGGTGGTGACGATCTGTGCGGGTGGTTCGGTGGCCGCGGCGGCGCGGCGGGAGACGTTGTCGATGCGGGCGAGGAGTTCGGCGATGCGGGGTGGTTTGACGACGTAATCGTCGGCGCCGCCGCGTAGACCGCGGACGATGGAGCGTTCGTCGCTGCGGGCGGTGAGGATGACGACCGGGACGGTGCTGACTTCGCGGAGGCGGCGCAGGACGTGGAGTCCGTCGGCGTCGGGCAGGCCGAGGTCGAGGATGACGGCGTCGTAGCCGCGGTGGGAGGTGAGCAGGTCGGCGCCGCGGCGCATGCGGCGGGCGGTGTGCCCGCGCGCGGACAGCGCTTCCACCAGGGCGTCACCGACGCCGTCGTCGTCCTCGACTACTGCCAACCGCACCCTGTGATTCTCCAGTACTCCGGGAGCTTCCGCTGTTCAGGGGTGGACAGGTTGTTCGGAGGCGGCGTGGTCGTCGGCGTCGAGGGGTGAGTCGGCGGAGGTTTCGCGCATGAACCAGTAGGTGAGCAGGGAGATGAGGATGGTGGCGGAGACGTACCAGAAGAAGATCGATTCGTGGCCGATCTTCTTGAGCCACAAGGCGAGTGATTCGGCGGTGCCGCCGAAGAGGGCGGCGGTCAGCGCGTAGGGCAGGCCGACGCCGAGGGCGCGGACCTTGGTGGGGAAGAGTTCGGCTTTGACGATGGCGTTGATGGAGGTGTAGCCGGTGATGACGAGCAGGGCGGTCATCATGAGTGCCCAGGCGGCGACGGGGTTGGTGGTGTGGCCGAGGACGGTCATGAGGGGGACGGTGCCGAGGGTGCCGGCGACGCCGAAGAAGACGAGGAGTTTGCGGCGGCCGATGCGGTCGGACAGGGCGCCGGCGAGGGGTTGCAGGACGACGAACACCAGCAGGGCGAGGAAGTTGATCCAGGCGACGGTGGATTTGGAGATGCCCGAGGTGTTGATCATGTATTTCTGCATGTAGGTGGTGTAGGTGTAGAACGCGATGGTGCCGCCGAGGGTGAGGCCGACCACGAGCAGGCACTCGCGGGGGTACTGCAGCAGGACGCGCAGGGAGCCGCGGGAGGTGGATTCGCCGCCGCCGGTGTGCGGGGTCTGTTCGGCTTCGGCGCGGAAGGCGGCGGATTCGTCCATGCCGCGGCGCAGCAGCATGACGATGATGGCGCCGGCGGCGCCGATGGCGAACGGGATGCGCCAGCCCCAGTTGTCGAGTTGTGCGGTGGTGAGGAATTGCTGGAGCACGATCTGGACGGCGAGGGCGACGAGTTGCCCGCCGACGAGGGTGACGTACTGGAAGCTGGAGTAGAAGCCGCGTTTGCCCTGGGTGGCGACTTCGGACAGGTAGGTCGCGCTGGTGGCGTATTCGCCGCCGACCGAGAGTCCTTGCAGGAGCCGGGCGAGGAGCAGGATGGCGGGTGCGGCCAGGCCGATGGTCTGGTGGCCGGGGGTGACTGCGATGAGCAGTGATCCGGCGGCCATCACGGTGACCGAGAGGGTGAGTGCGGAGCGGCGGCCGAAGCGGTCGGCGTAGCGGCCCAGTGCCCAGCCGCCGATGGGGCGCATCAGGAATCCGACGGCGAAGACGGCGGCGGTGGACAGCAGCTGCGCGGTGGAGTCGCCTTTGGGGAAGAAGGTTTTGGCGAAGTAGACGCTGAACGCGGCGTAGACGTACCAGTCGTACCATTCGACCAGGTTGCCGATGGAGCCGCGCAGTACGTTGGCGACGACTCGGCGTTCACCGAAACGGCCCGGCACACTGCCGTCGGCGGTCGGCTGTGTCGTTGTCACAAGATCTCCTTTTCGACGCTTCGTCGCATCGTTCGAAGATCACTGTGTCGGTAGTCACATGCCGTGCGACAGTGTCCGGGCCGTTTTCTAACAGTCGCTTAGGACGCTGGTGCGACCTTCGGGATCTCGTCGGTGGTGGGTACTTCGGTGCCGCGCAGGGAGGCGCCGACGGTCTCGCGCAGGAAGAACCAGGCGACGAGGCCGATGAGGCAGGCTCCGACCATGTAGAAGGCGGGGAACAGATGCCATTCGGTGCGGTCGATGACCCATTCGTTGATCAGCGGCGCGGTGCCGCCGAAGGCCGCGGTGGACACGTTGTAGCCCAGGGCGAATCCGGCGTAGCGGACGTGGGTGGGGAAGATCGCCGGGAACGTGGCGGATATGGTCGACAGCTGCGGGACGTAGAGCAGGCCGAGGATCACGAATCCGAGGATGGCCCAGCCCAATCCCTGCCCCATGAGCCAGTACAGCGGGACGGAGAAGACGATGAGCGCGAGTAGCGAGAACAGCCACATGGGCCTTCGTCCGAAGTAGTCGGACAGGCCGCCGCAGATCGGCAGGACCAGCGCCATCACCAACTGCCCGATCAGCACCATCGCGGTGGTCTGGGATTCTTCCAGCCCGATGGTCTTGTCCAGGTAGGTGGGCATGTACGCCAGCAGCGTGTAGTTGACGACGTTGAGCGCGATGACGAGTCCCGCCATGGTGAGCAGTTCGCGCTTGTAGCCCTTCATCAGTTGCAGCAGGCCGGTTTTGGGTTGTTGCTTCTCGGAGACCTCGGTGAAGACCGGGGATTCGTCGAGCCTGTTGCGCAGGTACCAGCCGATGAGGCCGAGCGGGACGGCGAGCAGGAACGGGATGCGCCAGCCGAAGCTGGCCATCTGGTCGTCGTTGAGCAGCACCTGCATGAGCAGGACGACCGCGGAGCCGCCGGCGAATCCGCACAGGGTGCCGAATTCGAGGAAGCTGCCGAAGAAGCCGCGGCGGCGGTCGTCGACGCATTCGGCGAGGTAGGTTGCCGCGCCGCCGTATTCGCCGCCGGTGGAGAAGCCCTGGATGACGCGCAGGGTGATCAGCAGGATCGGGGCGGCGACACCGATGCTGGAGTGGCTGGGTAGCAGGCCGATGATGCCGGTGGCGCCGGCCATCAGCAGGATGGTGGTCGCCAGGACGGCTTTGCGGCCGATCTTGTCACCGAGCGGGCCCCACACCATGCCGCCGAGCGGGCGCAGCACGAACGAGATGGCGAAGCCGAGAAGGGTTCCCAAGGTCCCTAGTGTGCCGGGGAAGAACGCGTCGGTGAGGTAGGTGGCAGTCGCGGCATACGCTCCGTAGTCGTACCACTCCGTGGCATTTCCCATCGCGGCGGCGGCAACGGATCGTCGTTGCTGTGGTATCGGGTCGGCGCTGGTCACGCGCGCTCCTCTCCCCTATGTACGGTTGTTGCCGCGCCGAGGGTCGACAAGTGACACCCGGCACGAAGCCGGTGGGTACCCGATCGAGGGTTGCGGCAAACCGGGCGGGGGCGGCTGATCTGCGGTGGGCGGCGGCGTGACGTGCGCCGACATAGTCAATCGTGATCTGCGTCACACTGTTTCCGGTGTGACGGAAGTTTGCCTGTGTGACATGCGGCGGGTAGGTTACCCGCCCATGTCGACCGTGTGACCAGCGCGAATCCCCGGAGGTAGTGACGCGTGTCACGCACCGGCGCGACGGCCGCGGAGGTTGCCGGAACCGGCGCGACGGGCGCTGCGGCGCAACGAAATCGGCCGATCCGTCCCGTCGCGACCGTCGGCGATCTACCGTCTGGGAAAGTACGACGGCAGTGAAGCGAGACCCGCGATGAGCGAACCGATCACATCCTGTGCGGCGTTCCAGCGCGTGGCCGCGATCGATCCGGGCGCGGTGGCGGTCCGCGCGATCGGCGGGACCCCGGAACTGACCTGGCGCGAGTACGCCGAGCAGGTGCGCGCGGTCGCGGCCGGGCTGGCGGCGCTGGGGATCGGGCGCGGCGACACCGTCGCGCTGATGATGGCCAACCGGGTCGAGTTCTATCCCCTCGAGGTCGGGGTGCAGCACTCGGGCGCGACGTCGTTCTCGGTGTACAACACGCTGTCGCCCGCGCAGCTGCGCTACGTGTTCACCAATGCCGGGAACCGGATGGTGATCTGCGAACCGCAGTACGTGGACACCGTGCGCGCGGCCGGGGTGCCGATGGAGACCATCGTGTGCCTGGACCGGCCGCTGCCGGGCACGCTCGGCGTGGCGCAGCTGACGGCGCTGGGGCGCGGCGACTTCGACTTCGACGCGACTTGGCGGTCGGTGCGCGCCGACGACATCGTCACCCTCTGCTACACCTCCGGCACCACCGGCGACCCCAAGGGCGTCGAACTCACCCACGCCAACCTCGCCGCCGAGGTGTACGGGTACGCGTCGGTGATGCCGGTGGCGTTCGGCGACCGCCAGACCTCGTATCTGCCCAGCGCGCACATGGCCGACCGGGTGACCGCGCTGTACCTGCACGAGTACTTCGGCAGCCAGATCACCGCCGTGCCCGACCGCGCGCAGCTGCCCGCGGCGCTGGCCGACGTGCACCCGACCATCTGGGGCGGGGTGCCGCGGGTGTGGGAGAAACTGCAGGCGGCCATCGAATTCTCCGTCGCCGCCGAACCCGATCCGGACCGGCGCGGCGCGCTGGAATGGGCGCTGGGCGTCGCGCGGCGCAAGGCCGAGGCGCGGCTGGCCGGGCGGCCGCTCGGCGCGGACCTCGAGGCCGAGTGGGCGCTCGCCGACGCCCGGGTGCTGTCGGCGCTGCGCGCGAAAATCGGCCTGGACCAGCTGAAGTGGGCGTTGTCGGGTGCGGCGCCGATCCCGCCGGCGACGCTCGGCTTCTTCTTCGGCCTCGGCATCCCCATCTCGGAGGTGTGGGGGATGTCGGAGCTGACCTGCGTCGCGAGCGTCAGCCCGCCCGAGCAGGCGCGGCTGGGCACCGTGGGGCGGCTGCTGCCGGGACTGGAGGGCCGCATCGCCGAGGACGGCGAATATCTCGTGCGCGGCACGCTGGTCATGCGCGGATACCGGGGCGAGCCGGGCAAGACCGCCGAGGCGATCGATGCCGACGGGTGGCTGCACACCGGCGACGTCCTCACCCGCGACGCCGACGGCTACCTGCGCGTGGTCGACCGCAAGAAGGAACTGATCATCAACAGCGCGGGAAAGAACATGTCCCCCGCCAACATCGAGAACGCGGTCAAGGCCGCCACACCGTTGATCGGGACGCTGGCCGTCATCGGCGACAACCGCCCCTACGTCACCGCGCTGATCGTGCTCGACGCCGATTCCGCGCAACCGTATGCCGCCCAGCGCGGTCTCGCCGACGCCTCCGCCGCGGCGCTGGCCGCCGACCCGGAGGTGATCGCGGCCATCGCGGCCGGTGTGGCTGCCGGTAACGCCGTCCTGTCGCGGGTGGAGCAGGTCCGGCGATTCACCGTGCTGCCGGTGTTCTGGGAGCCCGGCGGCGACGAGGTGACCCTCACGATGAAGTTGCGGCGCAGGCCGATCGCCGCGAAATACGCCGGCGAGATCGAGCGGCTCTACGCCCGGGAGCCGGGCACCGCGGTGCACGAACCGCCCGAACCCGTGCCCGTCACCTGACCTGTCCGGGAAATCGTCACCCGCACCGCGTAGATTGACCCCGACGTTGCCGAGGGTCGGGATGTTCCGGCCGCACGCCTCCCGAGGGGGACTTCGACGTGACCACCACCCTCTCCGGGTTACGGAGCTGGCTGCTGCAGGGCGCCGACGAGGATCGATACTCGAGCCACCCCGGGCCGATGGTGAAGCAGGCCGCCGAACACCATCAGCGGTCGTGGTGGCGGGTCATGTGCCTGACCGGTGTCGACTACTTCTCCACGCTCGGCTATCAGCCGGGGATCGCGGCGCTGGCCGCCGGGGTGCTCTCGCCCATGGCGACGCTGGTGCTGGTGGCGCTCACCCTGTTCGGGGCGCTGCCGGTGTACCGGCGGGTGGCGCGGGAGAGCCCGCACGGCGGCGGCTCGCTGGCGATGTTCGCCCAGATCCTGCCGCGCTGGACCGGAAAACTGTTCGTGCTGGTGCTGCTCGGATTCGCCGCCACCGACTTCGTGATCACCATGACCCTCTCGGCGGCCGACGGCGCCGCGCACATCGTCGAGAACCCGTACGTGCCCCACGCCCTGCACGGGCACGCGATCGCGATCACGCTGGTGCTGCTCGCGGCGCTGGCGGCGGTGTTCCTCAAGGGATTCGCCGAGGCCATCGGCATCGCGGTGGTACTCGTCGGCAGCTACCTCGCGCTGAATCTCGTGGTCGCGGTCGCGGGGCTGTACCACGTGTTCACCGCGACGGGCCTGATCGTGGACTGGACGCACGCGCTGCGGACCGAACACGGCAGCGTGGCCGCCATGGTGGGGATCTCGCTGCTGGTGTTCCCGAAACTGGCGCTGGGACTGTCCGGATTCGAGACCGGGGTGGCGGTGATGCCGCAGATCAAGGGCGCGCCCGGGGAGACCGAGGACGATCCGCGCACCCGTATTCTCGGCGCCCGCAAGCTGCTCACCACCGCCGCGCTCATCATGAGCGCCTTCCTGCTCGTGTCCAGTCTCATCACCGTCGTGCTGATCCCGGAGCAGGAATTCCGGTCCGGTGGCGCCGCGAACGGGCGCGCCCTGGCATTCCTCGCCCACCGGTATCTGGGCAACGGGTTCGGCACCGTCTACGACCTGTCGACCATCGCGATCCTCTGGTTCGCCGGCGCCTCCGCGATGGCGGGACTGCTGAACCTGGTCCCGCGCTACCTGCCCCGCTACGGGATGGCGCCGGAATGGGCGCGCGCGACCCGGCCGCTGGTGCTGGTGTTCGCCGTCATCGCCGTCGGCATCACCGTCTACTTCCGTGCCGACGTCGACGCCCAGGGCGGCGCGTACGCGACCGGCGTCCTGGTGCTGATCACCTCGGCCGCGGTCGCGGTGACACTGTCCGCGGCGCGGAAACGCCAGCGGCACAAGACGATCGGGTTCGGCGCGGTCGCCGCGGTCTTCGTGTACACGACGATCACCAACATCGTCGAGCGGCCCGAGGGCGTGCAGCTGGCGTCGCTGTTCATCCTGGCGATCATCGTGGTGTCGTTCGTGTCGCGGGCGCGGCGGGCATTCGAACTGCGGGCCATCGAGGTCGACTTCGACGACCGCGCGGCCTGGCTGATCGACAAGATCGCCGCCACCGGCACCCTCCGCATCGTCACCCACGCCGTCGACCGAGCGGAGGACGAACAACCCGACGAGTACCGGGAGAAGGAGGCGCAGCAGCGGCTCGAGAGCCACATCCCCGCCAAGGACCCGGTCCTGTTCCTCGAGGTGATCGTCAAGGACGCCTCCGAATTCTCCACCGACCTGCACGTCACCGGATTCGAGGTGGACTGCTACCAGGTGCTGAAGGTGGAGGCGGCCGCCGTCCCCAACTCGATCGCGGCGATCCTGCTCGCCATCCGCGACCGCACCGGCCTCAACCCGCACGTGTATTTCGAATGGACCGAAGGCAATCCGCTGGTCAACCTGCTCAAGTTCCTGTTCGTCGGCGAGGGCGAGGTCGCGCCGGTGACCCGGGAGATCCTGCGACGCGCCGTGCCCGACCCCCATCAGCGCCCGCACGTCCACGTCGACAGCTGACCTCCGCCACCGGCGGGCACGGCTGGAGTACCGTCGGACTATGAGCGACTACAACCAGCAGGGTCGCGACTACTACTCCTCGCAGCGACCCGATCCGCACTACGGGCAGCAGGTCCCCCGCGGGCCGCGGGTCAGCTTCGCCAGACTCTGGGCCGGCGGTGTCGGCGCCGCGATCGTGGTGGCGCTGGTGATCGTCGTCGGGGTGCTGCTGGTGCGCGGGGTGCTCGGCTACGGACTGCTGGCGCCCGAGGGCGACGGCACCTACGGCAACGCGAGCACCACCGGCTACGCGCTCGGCGGGGCGCTGGTGGCGTTGCTGGCCACCGCGCTGCTGACCGTGCTGCTGCTGTTCATGCCGAATCCGCTGACCCTGTTCACCTGGATCGTCTCCCTGTGCACGGCCGTGGCGGTGCTGCTGCCGTTCACCCTCACCGCCGACCACGCCGCCCAGTTCGCCACCGCCGCCATCAATCTCGTCGCGGGGTTCGCCCTGGCCACCGTCCTCGGTTCCGCCGCCCGCGCCTCCATCGAGGGCCCCACCCGCTGACACCGGCGCCCGCGCCGATCGCCTAGCGTTGTACGAGGGTCGACCGGTGACGGAGGTGTGATGCAGGTGCGGATCCGGGCCGCGCTCGCGTGGCGCGGGCTGATCGCGCTGTCGGCATGGTCGGGACTGGTCACCGGGGACAGTTCGCTGGTGTACTTCACCGTCCAGAGCAACGTCGCCGCACTCGCCTACTACCTCGGCGCGGTGTACTGGATGTCGCGGCGCGCCACCACCGACGCGCCCGCGCCCCGGCTACGGGGCGCGATCGTGCTGTACATGACGATCACCGGACTGGTCGCGCATCTCGTGCTCGAACACGGCGCCAACCCGCTCCCGGGCCTGGTCTCCGGTCCCGGCCTGCTCAACGACTGGTCGAAGTTCCTGCTGCACTACCTCACACCGCTGCTGGTGATCGCCGACTGGCTGACGCTCGGCCCGCGCAACGCCTCCCGCTGGCGCGACATCCCGCTGTGGCTGTCCTTCCCCGTCTGCTACGCGGCCGTGGTGCTGGCGCGCGGGGCGCTGTTCCCCGATTTCCCCCACCGCTACCCCTACCCCTTCCTCGACCCCACCGGCGGCTACGACCGCGTGCTCGCCGGAATCGCCGATCTCACAGTCGAATTCGTCGTCCTCGCCGCGCTCGTCGTCGCCGCCGACCGCGCGGCCACCCGCCTGCACCATCGCCGCCGCGAACCTGCGCCCGCTCCCGCCGAATGACGCGCCGGGGCCAGGGCCGGTTATTCGCGGGGTACGACGCCGTCCAGTAACACCTCGAAGAAGTGGACGGCCTGCGACGGGTCGCCGGCTCGGGCCACGGCCGTGGTGAGGGCCAGCAACTCCATCGTGCCGAGGTCGCGGCGGATCGTGCCGGCTTCCTGTGCCGCGGCGACCAGCGGCGCCGCGGCCTGGTAGATCGCGCGGTGCCAGGCGGCGACCTGCGGCGGCTCGATATCCCCCTCGTAGCCGGCCGTGACCGCCTCGCCCAGGACCCGGCTCTCGGTGATGTGGACGACCATCTCCCGTAGCCAGGCGACCAGCGCCGCACCGGGCTCTCGCGCGGCCCCCAGGTGGCCCGCGCTGTCGCACAGCGTCCGGATCCGCTGGTCGTAGACGGCCTCGACGAGCTTCTCCCGCGACGAGAAGTGGCGGTACAGCGTGGCGTTGCCGACCCCGGCGGCCTTGGCGATGTCGTCCAGCGACGCGTGCACGCCTCGTTCGTCGAGGACGGCCGCGGCGGCGGACAGCAGACGCTCGCGATTGCGCTGCGCGTCGGCCCGGCGGAGCGGAGGAGAAGTCATGGGGCACAGAGTACTTGCCAACCGGGGATTGCTCCCCGTATCGTCGGCACATCAAACGGGGAACACTCCCCGTTTCAGGAGAGGACGACCGTGACCGACACCGAATCGCCGGCAGCCGTGGTGCAAGCCCTGATCGCCGGCCGCAACGCAGACATCGAGACCAGCTTGCGGCTCATCGCCCCGGAGTCGCTGGACCAGGGCGAGCGGGTCACCCGCGAGGACTGGCGGCGTAAATGGGAACAGACGCGCGCGGCGTGCCCCGACATGGAGGTGATCACCGAGCACAGCGTGGAGAACGGCGAATGGGTCGCCCACCGGTACACCATCCGGGGTACCCATACCGGCGACATCTTCGGCGCCGCGCCTACCGGCAAGCCCTTCGTGACCGGCGGCATCGACATGGTCCGCGTCGTCGACGGCCTGCTCGTCGAGCATTGGGCCTACGCCGCGCCGCTGCGGAACGGGGACTGACCCGGCACGACCGCGGTACCGCTCAGCCGCCTGTCACGAGGGCCGCCCGTCAGGCAGCGGGTGTGTTCGGTCAGGCGGGCCAGACGTCGGTCAAAACCGTTGCGGCGGTGACGGATTGGCGGACGCCGGCCTGGTAGGCGGGGACGAGGACGGCGGGGTCGAAGACGTCCGGGCCGAAGGCGGCGACGGCCTCGGCGTCGGGGGCGAGGGAGACGACGGTGGCCGCGCCCAGTTCGCCGTCGGTGGCGGTGCGGGGGAACATGTGGGCCAGCGGTTCGACGATCACCACCAGGTCCGCGCCCGACGCCAGATCGGCGTTGATCGCCGAGCGGATGCCGCCGTCGATGTAGGTGCCGCCGTCGATCGGGATCGGCGGGAACACGCCCGGCACCGCGGTGCTCGCCGCCAAGGCCTGCGGCAGCGACGCCGCGCCCGTACGCGTCCACACTCGCAGGTCGCCCGTGCCGATATCGATCGAGGTGATCAGCAGATCGCCGGGCGGCCACTGCGACTGGCCCACCAGCGCGAGCATCCGCTCCACGTGGTCGGCCGGATCACCGGCCCCCGCGGCCAGCGCCAGCTCCCCCACCCGCCGGCGCGCCGGGCGCGGGTCGGGGCCCTGGGCGGCGAGGATCCCGAAGATCTCCGACACCCGCCCCAGATCCGCGCGCACCGGCGCCGCGCCGCGGCGTGGCGGGTTCAGCAGGCGGGCGATATCGCCGTCACCGGCGAGGACCGCGCCCACCACCGCGCCCGCCGAGGTGCCGACGAACCGGTCCGCGCGGCCCAGATCGACGCCCTGTTCGCGCAGCCCGACCGCTAGCCCCGCCATCCACGAGATGCCGACCGGCCCGCCGCCGCCCAGCACGAGCGCGGAGCGGAAACCGTTGGGCGACACCGGGGAAACCATGCCCTCACCCTACCGAAGCGGCGTGACCGGGGACGGGCGCGCGGGTCAGCGGCCCTTCCACACCGGCGGGCGTTTCTGGGCGAACGCCAGCACACCCTCGGCGGCGTCCTCCGACGACAGCGCCGCACCGGCCACCTCGCCTTGGCGCGCGAACGCCGTCTCCGCCGGCCACTCCGGCGACTCGTCGACGATGCGTTTACTCGCCGCGATACTCAGCGGCGCGTTCACCGCGACGCGCTGCGCCAGCTCCAGCGCTCCCGCGAGGGCCTGACCGGGGTCGGCGAGCCGGTTGACCAGGCCCAGTTCCGCGGCGCGGGCCGCGGTGATCGGGTCGCCGGTCAGCGCCAGCTCCAGGGCGATCGCGCGGGGCAGGCGCTGCGCCAGCCGCAGCACGCCGCCGCCGACCGCGACCAGCCCGCGTTTGACCTCCGGGATGCCGAACGTCGAATCCGTCGCGGCGACCACCAGATCCGCCGACAGCGCCAGCTCGCAGCCGCCCGCCAGCGCCGGGCCCTCCACCGCGGCGATGAGCGGTTTGCGGGGCGGTGTCGCCGTGATGCCGAGCGGTCCGCGGTGCTCGGTCATCGGCAGCTCGCCGCGGGCGGCGGCCTTGAGATCCATTCCGGCGCTGAAGTATCCGCCCGCGCCGGTGAGGATCGCGACCTGCGCGGCGGGATCGGCGTCGAAGGCGTCCAGGGCGCGTTCGATACCGAGGGCGGCCGCGAGGTTGATGGCGTTGCGCACCTCGGGGCGGTTCACGGTGATGATCGTGACCGGGCCGCGGCGCTCCACCAGCACCGGCGGGGCGGGCGGCGGCGGTAGCTCGGTCCGGTCGCGGCCCTCGAGGTGGATCCGGCCGCCGGTGACCGTCACCGGCAGGCCCAGCAGATCGCCGTCGAGCAGTTCCTCGACGAGATCGGCCTGGTCGGTGCGCAGCAGGACCCGGCCGCCGTCGGGCGCGATCAGGCTCACCACCGCGGGCTCCCGCTGCCCGTCGCGGGTGAACGGCACGGTGTAGGCCTCGATCACCGCGGGACCCTCGTGGCCGCTGCGGGCGGGCCGGGCGGGCGGGCTGTCGATGATCGGGCGCAGGTGCCGGTAGGCGGTGCGCGGCGGGCGCGCCGAGTACACGCCCAGCGCGTGTTTGGTCACGTACCAGCCCAGCGAGGTCGACAGGCCGTAGGACTCCGGCTCCGCGCGCAGCCTGGTGACCAGCGACGCCACCGCGTGCCCGCCGTAGTTGTTGCCGGGGCCGCCGCCGAAGGTGAGCCCGCCGGTCACCGACGGGGTGCGCGCCGGATCGTCGAGCGGCAGGCCCAGCTCGCGGGCGGCGATCTGCACCGCCACCGGGAAGCACGCGTACAGATCCGCGTGCGTGACCGCGTCGATGCCGATCCCGGCGTGGTCCAGGGCCGCCGCGCCCAGCGCCCGGATCGCCGGCGACGCCGCCAGTTCCGCGCGCTCGCTGGTGAACCATTCGTCGTGCCCGGAGGCGCCCGCGTGGATGAACACCCACTTGTCCTGCGGGATGCCCGCCGCCTGCGCCGCGGCGGCGGAGCACACGATGATGCCGCTGGCCATGTCCACGGTCAGGTTCGCGCATTCGAGTTTGGTGTAGGGCGTGGACACCATCCGGTTGTCCGCGGACGCGGTCGCGATCTCGTCGGCCCCGAATTCCTGTGGCTGCCACGCGTATTCGTTGCCCGCCGCGACGGCCGACAGGCGCGACCAGAGTTCGGCGACGGCCTTCGCGTGCGCGGCGGGGGTGCGGCCGAGGCGGTGGCGGTTCGCGGACTCCAGCAGCGCGTACATGTTGATCGGCGCGATCAGGCCCGCGGTGGTCTCGGCGTCGTTGTTGGCGGCCTTGTCGATGCCGACCGTGCGGGTGGGCGCGACGCCGGAACCCTGCACCGGCCACGACAACTCGGCCCCGGCCCGCTGCGCCGCGGCCTGCGTCGCCCCGGCCTCCGCGCCGGTGACCAGCACGATCTCGTAGTCGCCCGCGGCCACCGCGGCGGCCGCCTCGTTGATCACCAGCTGCCCGCCGTCACCGCCGAACGTGCTGGACTGCACCGTATCCACGCCCGCCGCGCCCACCCGCTCGGCCACCACCGCGCCGAGATCGCGGTACTGCCACGACGCGCACGCCACCGCGAACACCGCGCCCGCGTCGCGCAGCAGCGACTCCCCGGCGCCGGTATCGGCCGCGGCGCGGCGCAGCGCGTCCACCGCCAGGCCCGCCGGATCGCCGTAGGCGGGATCCGGGGTGCGCTGCACGACCTGCCCGACACCCACCAGCACGGGTGTGTTCGGGTCCAGGTCGACGCCGGAGGCGGTGTGGCGCACCGGTTCCCGGGCCACACGCGCCCGCACGGGACCGGCCGCGGCGACCGCGCCGGGCAGCCGGGCCAGGGATTCGTCCATCGCCTCGCCGAGGCTGCGGGCCACCGACGCGCCCAGCGGTCCCTCGATCGGCGGGCCCGCCACGCCCGCGTCGAAATGGACGGTGGCGCGGGAGCCGGTGCCCGCGACGGTGATCCAGTACCCGATCCGCACGTGCTGCGGCGCCTCGCCGCGCAGCTCGAACCCGGCGGGGCCGGCCGCGGCGACCGTCCACCGGATATCGGCGGGCAACCCCATCACCAGCGCCTGCTGGGTGAACGTCAGGCCCTCGCGGATCGGCCCGGGCGCGCCGCCGCGCCACCCGGTGTGCAGGTTGAACCATTCACCGAGCCGGTCCAGATCCGACAGGTACGCGATCACCGTCTCGCGTGACGCGGGGATGTCCTGGCTCGCGTGGGCGGTCCGGGTGAATTCGGACAGCCCGGCCGGGGCCAGCCGGTCCTCGTCCGGAGCGGGCGCGGCCGGGGCGGCGGTCGCGCGGCCGGACAGTCCCGCGATCAGGTCCCGGGCGATGCGCGGATCCCGGCGCACCGCGCCGAGCAGGGCGCCACCGGCCCGGATCTGCTTGCGTACCGCACGAATCCGATCGCGCCCAGGCACAGGTGCCACCGTCCAACCTCCTCGTCGAGCCTGAGACCATTAATGACCAATTATCTCGCCGAGTCAAAGTGTGGGGGTGTGGCGGCTCGAGGATCCCGGCCAAAAGCATGCCGGGAAAAGCCGAAGTGCGAAAGCATGCCGGGAAAGCCGACGTGCGTATGCCGGAATGGCCTGTAGTACGTCGGCGTGCCGAGAGCGTGCCGCGATACGACCGGATCAGAGGCGGATCCCCAGGAGGGCGTCGACCGCGTCGGCGACGAGGCCGGGGGCCGCGGGGTCGGGGCCGCCATAGTCGCGGGCCTGGCGGGCCCAGTTGTCGACGGCGGCGAGGGCTTTCGGGGTGTCGAGGTCGTCGGCCACATGCTGGCGCAGGCGGGCGACGGTGTCCTGCGCGGCCGGGCCGGACGGGAGGGCCGCGGCCGCGCGCCACAGCTCCAGGCGGGCGAGGGCCTCCGCGAAGACCTCGTCGTTCCACTCCCGGTCCTGGCGGTAGTGGCCCGCGAACAGGCCCAGGCGGATCGCCGCCGGATCCACGCCCGAGCGGCGCAGCTTCGAGACGAACACGAGATTGCCGCGCGACTTGGACATCTTCTCCCCGTCCAGCGCGATCAGCCCGGCGTGCACGTAGTGCCGCGCGAAACGCCGCCCCGCCACCAGGGCCTCGGCATGGGCCGCGGAGTATTCGTGATGCGGGTACATCAGATCGCTGCCGCCGCCCTGGATGTCGAACTCCGGGCCGATGCGGTTCAGCGCGATCGCCGCGCACTCGATGTGCCAGCCCGGACGGCCCGCCCCGAACGGCGCCGGCCACGACGGCTCACCCGGCCGCGCCATCCGCCACAGCAGTGCGTCGATCGGATCACGCTTGCCCGGACGCTGCGGATCGCCGCCGCGCTCGGCGAACAGCCGATCCATCGTCTCGCGGTCGTACCCCGACTCGTAGCCGAACTGATCGGTCGCGTCGTGCCGGAAGTAGATGTCGGGATACTCCGCGTCGTCGACCACGTACGCCGCGCCGGAGGCCAGCAGCTTGTCCACCAGCTCGACCACCTCGCCGATGGATTCCACCGCGCCGATGTAGTCGCGCGGCGGCACCACCCGCAACGCCGCCATATCCTCCCGGAACAGCTCGATCTCGCGGCTGCCCAGATCCCGCCAGTCCACGCCGTCGCGGTCGGCGCGCTCGAACAGCGGATCGTCCACATCGGTCACGTTCTGCACGTAGTGCACCCGATGCCCGCTATCGCGCAGCACCCGGTTGACCAGATCGAACGTCAGATAGGTGGCGGCGTGCCCGAGGTGGGTGGCGTCGTAGGGCGTGATCCCGCAGACGTACATGGTGGCCGTCGCGCCCGGCGTGACCGGGCGCACTGCCCGGTCGGCGGTGTCGAACAACCGCAACGGCGGTCCGGATCCGGGGACGGCGGGAACGGCGATATCGGACCAGGACTGCATGATTCGAGAGTAGAGCCCGCAGCGCCGCCACCGGCCGCCGCCCCCGCTCACCCGTGGTCTGCGACACCCCCGCCGACCCGGCACGACCTGCGTCGACGCAGCCACTGCCGAAAGTCAACGGTTGCAATGACGCAGCGCGGAATCGGCGCGTCGCCGCTCAGAACGCGGGCCACGGGATCGGCCGCGCGCCCTCGGGCAGCGGCATCACCGGATGATCCAGCAACCGCCGGCCGCGCGCGCCCAGCGCCTCGATCTCCGCGTCGGTCAGATGATCGGCCAGCTCGTCGCCCAGCGCGCCGGGCAGCGCCTTGACGAACGCGCCGATATCGGCCAGCAGCTCGTCCTCGATCGGCTCCCCCGCCCACCCCCACAGCACCGTGCGCAACTTCGGCTCGGCGTGCAGGCAGATACCGTGATCGACGCCGTACACCGCGCCGTCGACGCCCTCGAGCGCATGCCCGCCCTTGCGGTCGGCGTTGTTCAGCAGCACGTCCAGCACCGCCATGCGCCGCAGCCGCGGATCGTCGGCGTGCACCAGCGACACCTCCGAGCCGGTGCCGTCGACCGCGCGCAGCACCTCCCGGAACCCGTCGGGCACCGCGCCGATCGGCACCAGATCCACCAGATCCAGCCGCTGCGAGCCCGTGGCGGCGGAATCCACCGACTCCACCCACCGCTGCACCATCCCCGGCCCGAGCGGGCCCTCCCGCAGAATCGTCTCCGGGATCACCCCCCAGCCCAGCGACTGCGACACCCGGTAGGACGCTACCTCGCGCCCGGCGAGGGTGCCGTCGGGGAAATCCCACAGCGGCCGCTCCCCGCGCACCGGTTTGTACACCACGCGCAACGATGCGTCGACTGCCGTGAACTGCTCGGCCGCGGTCCGGCCGTCGGTGCGGACCTGCCCGTCGGCGCCGATCTCGCAGACCAGGGTGAGGTTGCTGGCGATACTCACCCTGCCCAGCACCGACAGTTCACCGGTGTGGAACGGATCGCCGGAGCCGCCGTCGGTCGCCATCCGGGTCATTCCTCCAGGTCGGCCGCGCCGAAGATGTCGCCGCGCTTGTACCCGTTGGTGCGCACGCACATGTGGCCCTTGGTCGACAACGGCTCACCGCACAGCGGGCACGGCGGGCGGCCCGCGGCGATCACCTTCGTCGACCGCAACGCGAATTCCCGCGCCTGGGACGGCGTGAGGAAGACGCGGACCGCGTCCGGGCCCTCCTCGGTGTCGTCGAGCACCACCGACTCGTCGACCTCGGTCTCGGTGATCGCCAGCAACTCGACCACCACCGCACCGGCGTCGGCGTCCCAGCCCAAACCCATTGTCCCGACCCGGAACTCCGCGTCCAGCGGCATCTGCAGCGGGTCGACGTCGCTGACCTCGTCCGCCTGCGGCGGGACCTCCGCGCCGAATCTGCGCGCCACCTCGTCCAGCAGCAGCCCCATCCGATCGGCGAGCACCTTCACCTGCTGCTTCTCCAGCAGCACGCTCACCACCCGGGGCTCCTCCACGGCCTGCAGATAGAAGGAGCGATCACCTGGCTCCCCGACGGTCCCGGCCACGAAACGATCGGGGGTGCGAAACACATGGATTGCTCGGGCCATCAGCACCTCCTGAAACCGACTGCATTACTCACTACGAGAATCGGGGTGTCCCGCATTCCCATTATCCGTACTCGCCGCGGCCGTGCCTGTCGCGCCGACAGGACCGACCTCGCCGCCGGGTACCGGTCCCGCCCGCTCACCCGATCGTTGCTCAACGATTGCCGCCAGCGCCGACAGATCGGTGCCGGTGTCGTTTACCCGCCACACCGACGGGCCGGCCGGCGTGTACCGCACCACGCCGATCGATGCGGGCTCGGCCACGATGCGCTGGAAGCCGTCCAGGTGGATCCCGAACGCGTCGGCCAGCAGGGCCTTGATCACATCGCCGTGCGTGCACGCCACCCACAGCACGTCGCGCCCGTGTTGCTCGGCGAAGGCGCGGTCGTGCTCGCGAACGGCGGCCACGGCACGATACTGCACCTGCGCCAGGCCCTCCCCGCCGGGGAACACCGCGCCGGAGGCGTGCCGCTGCACCACCTTCCACAGCGGCTCGTGCACCAGTTCGGCGAGTTTGCGGCCCGTCCACTCGCCGTAGTCGACCTCGAGCAGCCGCGGTTCGGGCACCGGGGTCACGCCCAGTTTCTCCGCCAGCGGCGCCACCGTGCGCGCGCACCGCTCCAGCGGCGAATGCACGATGTGCTCGATCGGCAGGGCCGCCAGCCGTTGCGCCACGCCCAGGGCCTGCTCGCGGCCGCGGTCGGTCAGATCGACACCCGGACTGCGGCCCGCCAGAGTCGCCGCGATATTCGAGGTGGACACCCCGTGCCGCAGCAGGATCACCGTCATGTAATCAGCCTAGTGGTGGGAGGGAGGGACGCTTCATGTCGCCGACACCACGCCCCCGGCGAGCAGGCCCAGCATCACCAGTCCCAGCACGATGCGGTAGCCGACGAACCAGTTCAGCGAGTGCCGGGTCACGAACTGCAGCAGCCACGCCACCGACGCGTAGCCGAGGACGAACGACAGGATCGTCGCCACCAGCAGCTGCGGTCCCGACGCGTTGAGTCCCTCGCCGGCCGGTTCGAACGCGTCGGGCAGGCTGAACAGGCCCGACGCCAGCACCGCCGGAATCGCCAGCAGGAACGAGAACCGCACCGCCGCCTCGCGCGTCAGCCCGATGAACAGGCCCGCCGACGACGTCGCCCCCGACCGCGACACGCCCGGGATCAGCGCCAGGCACTGCGCGAAACCCATGATCAGGCCGTCGCGGGTGGTCAGCTGCTCGATCGGGCGGAGTTTGCGGCCGTAGTACTCCGCCGCGGCGATCACCAGCGCGAACACGATCAGCATCGTCGAGATCAGCCACAGGTTGCGGGCGCCGGTGCGGATCGCGTCCTTGAACACCAGCCCCAGCACCCCGATCGGGATGGTGGCGATGATCACGTACCAGCCGATGCGGTAGTCCAGCTCGCGCTGGGACTCCGGGTCCAGCGGCGGCGGCCCGTCGCCGGTGTACACCGGCAGCTGGGTGGTGACCTGCTCGCTGACCGGCACCCGCGGCGCCGACCGCGACGCCAGCCGCAGGTACACGGTGGTGAACCAGGCGACCAGGATGCGCCAGATGTCCTTGGCGAAATAGACCAGCACCGCCGCCTCGGTGCCCAGCTGGGTCACCGCGGTGAACGACGCGCCCGCGTCGTCGCCGAAGAACACCCCCGACACGATCCGCAGATGCGCCGACGACGAGATCGGCAGGAACTCCGTCAGTCCCTGCACCGCGCCGAGTATCAGCGCCTGTACCCACGTCATCGACGCGCCCACGCCACCTCCACAATTGCCGAATCCGCTGTGGCCGGGCGTGATCGGGCCCGGCCGAGTCCGGCAGCGACCCTACCCGCCACCGGGCCAGAGGGCCCACCCGGCGGCCCCCGCACCGCGCACGGGCCGCCGACCTGCGCAGCTCGCGGCGTTCCGGAGGTGGGACGGGTCGCTGCCGGACTCGAAGCGATTGGGGCCCTAGGCTCTTTGCCTGTGACGGAAGTACGGGCACGGTGATGGAACAGCGGGCGGTGGGGCGCAGCGGCTTACGGGTCTCCCGGATGGGACTGGCCACCCACACCTGGGGCAAGGAGACCGACGACGACGAGGCCGGTGTGCAGCTGGTGGCGTTCGTGGAGGCCGGCGGCACGCTGGTCGACACCTCGCCCGCCTATCACGGCGGCTCCGCGCAACGGGTCCTCGGCACGCTGATCGGCGAACTCGTCCCGCGCGACGACCTGGTGATCTCCGGGTGCGCGGGACTGTCGGCCGTGCCGGGGGTGACCGATCCGGACGGTGCGCCCGCGGCCGAGATCCACTGGAGCGTCGACGCCTCCCGGCGCACCCTCATGCGCCAGCTCGACCGCACCCTCGCCGATCTCGGCACCGACTACCTGGACCTGTGGAGCGTCGCGGCGTGGGATCCGCGCACCCCGCTCGACGAGATCGCCGCCACCGTCGAATACGCGGTGCGCTCGGGCCGCGTCCGGTACGCGGGCGTGCGCGGGCACAACGCCTGGCAGCTCGCCACGCTCGCCTCCGCGGCGCCCATCACCGCCGCCCAGGGCTCCTACTCGCTGCTGGGCCGCGGCGTGGAACGGGACGTCGTGCCCGCCGCCGCACATCACGGTGTCGGGTTGATCGCGGCGTCGCCGCTGGCCGGGGGCATCCTCACCGGCAAGTACCGCGACGGCGTCCCGGCCGATTCCCGCGGCGCCGACGAGCGGACCGCCGAGGAGATCCGCGACCGCCTCGACGATCACGCCGCCCGGGTCGTGGACGCGCTGCTGACCGCCGCCGACGGGCTGGGCACCTCGCCGCTGGCCGTGGCGCTGGCCTGGATCCGCGACCGGCCCGGCGTCGCCAGCATGATCGCCGGGGCCCGCGATATCGGGCAGCTCACCGGCATTCTCGCCGCCGAGACCCTGGAACTGCCGCGCGCCATCGCCGCCGCCCTCGACGACGTGAGCGGCGGGTGAGCGGCGGCCCGATCGCCTCCGGGCGCCGGCACCTCTTAGGCTTGCCTACATGAGCAGCCTCGACCGTGTCCGATCGGCCCGCACCGCGTCCCGCCGGCCGGCGGCCCGGATCCTGCTGGCCGTGCTCGCGGCGGCACTGGTCGCCGGCGTCACCGCCTGCGGGCCGTCCACCACCGGGGCCGGCGGCGCCGGGCAGGGACCGGCGACGGCGACCCTCACCGATCTCGACCCCGCGCCGATCGGTCCCCCGCCCGCGCCCGCGCTGCCGGCGACCGTGCGGTCCTTCGACGGCGCCGACGTCACCGTCTCCGACGCGAGCCGGATCATCGCGGTCGACCGCACGGGCACCCTCACGCAGATCGTGTGGGCGCTCGGGCTCGGCGGGAATCTGGTCGGGCGCTCCACCTCCGCGGCGTTCCCCGCCGTGCAGCAGGTGCCCAACGTCGCCGGCGGCAACGGCAGCATCAATGTGGAAGCCGTTGCGGCGCAACGGCCCACGGTCTTCCTCACCGACACCGTCAGCGCCACCCCCGCCATGCGCGACCAGCTGAAGGCGCTCGGTATCACGGTCGTCTACTTCGATCCGCAGCGCAGCCTCGAGGGCACCGGGCCGCAGATCGAGGCGGTCGCCGCCGCACTCGGCGTGCCCGAGCAGGGGAAGAAACTCGCGCAGCGCACCACCGACGAGATCGCCGCCGCCACCGCCGCGGTGCCCCCGCAGGACCCCAAGCAGAAGATGGCGTTCCTGTACCTGCGCAGCACCGCCATCACCATGATGGCCGGGCCCGGCTCCGGCGCCGACGCGCTGATCGGCGCGCTCGGCGGCACCGACGCGGGCACGGCCGCCGGGCTGAAGGAACAGTTCACCCCCATCACCAGCGAGGGCATGATCAGCGCCTCGCCGGACGTCTTCCTCGTGATGACCGACGGCCTGAAATCCATCGGCGGCATCGAGGGCCTCGAGAAGGTCCCCGGCATCGCCCAGACCCCCGCCGGCCGCAACAAACGCGTCATCGACATGTCCGACGCCGCCATCCTCAGCTTCGGCCCCAACACCGGCCGCGTCCTCGCCGCCCTCACCCGGGCCATCTACGGCCCCACCGCATGACCGACCCGCACCCCCCGCACGCGGATTCACCACCCGACCCCGCGGAACCTGCTGTGCAGGAACAGGACTCGGACACGACCCCCGGCGGGAATTCGGGCGGCGGCGCGGCGGCGGCGCAGCAGGCGGGCTCGCGGCGGTGGTCGAAGATCTCGATCGTCTTCGTGGCGGCGGTCGTGCTGCTGGTGGTGCTGGCGCTGTACTCCGCGGCGGTGGGGCAGGTGCCGACGACGCCGATGGAGGTGCTCGGCAGCGTGCTGCACCGGATCGGGCTGGACTGGGGGCCGATGCCGAAACATCCCGCCGGGGACGTGACGCTGTGGCAGGTGCGGTTCCCGCGCGTCGTGCTCGCGATTCTGGTCGGCGCGGCGCTCGCGACAGCGGGTGCGTTGTTGCAGGGCGTGTTCGCCAATCCGCTCGCCGAACCGGGCGTCATCGGCGTCTCGGCCGGGGCCGCGGTCGGGGCGGGAGTCGTCATCGTCGTCGGCGGGGCGTTCGCCGCGGCGTGGTCGGTGGCCGGGGGCGCGTTCGTGGCCGGGCTCGCGACGACGCTGCTGGTGTATCTGCTGTCGCGCTCGGGCGGGCGCACCGAGACGGTCACGCTGGTGCTCACCGGTGTCGCGGTCAACGCGTTCGCGGGTGGGCTGATGGCGTTTCTGCTGTTCACCGCGAGCCCCGCCGCGCGCGATCAGATCGTGTTCTGGCAGCTGGGCAGCCTCAACGGCGCGACCTGGCAGGCGGTGGCGGTGGTCGCGCCGCTGACCGCGCTCGGGCTCGCCGCCGCGGTGGTGATGGCGGCGCGGCTGGATCTGCTGGCGCTCGGCGAGGCCGCGGCCCGGCACCTGGGCGTGGACGTGGAACGGCTGCGGCGCAACGTGATCGTGGTCGTCGCGATCCTCGCCACCGCCGGGGTCGCGTTCACCGGCATCATCCTGTTCGTCGGCCTGATCGTGCCGCATCTGGTGCGCATGCTCGTCGGGCCCGCCCACCGGGTGCTCATCCCGCTGTCGGCGATCGTCGGCGCGGTCGTGCTGCTCGCCGCCGATGTGGGGGCCCGCACCCTGGTCACGAATGCCGACCTGCCGCTGGGCATGCTCACCTCCCTGGTCGGCGGACCGTTCTTCTTCTGGCTGCTGCGCCGCACCCGCGCCCGCGCGGGAGGCTGGGCATGAACACCCGGGCGCACGGTATCGCGACGTGCCACACGACGTCCGGCCGCGCCGGGCGGGCGGCGTCGGCGGGCCGCGCAGCGAGTGAGGAGGGGATGCGATGAGCCGGGTCGTGCACGGGCTGACGCGGGTTCTCGCGCGCTCCCACGGGATTCCGCGGCCCCCGGAGGCCGGGGACGTCACCCTGCGGGCCCGGCGGGTGAGCGTGGACCGCGGGACCGGACGCCGGGTCCTCGATCACGTCGACCTCGACGTCGTCGCCGGGGAGATCCTGGCGCTCGTGGGACCCAACGGGGCCGGGAAGTCGACGCTGCTGGGGGCGCTGTCGGGGGAACTCGACCTCGCCACCGGGACCGTCGAACTCGACGGGCGGCCGATCACGCACTGGGCGCCGGTGGACATGGCGCGCCGCCGGGCCGTGCTGCCGCAGACTCACACCGTCGGCTTCCCGTTCACCGCCCGCGAGGTCGTCGCCATGGGCCGCACCCCGTGGGCGCGCACCGGCCGCGAGGACGGTGACGCCGCCGCGATCGCCGCCGCCCTGGCCGTCACCGACACCGAACACCTTGCGGCACGGACCTTTCCGGCCCTGTCCGGCGGTGAACGCGCGCGCGTCGCCCTCGCCCGCGTCCTGGCCCAGGACACCGCGACGCTGCTGCTGGACGAACCCACCGCGGCCCTGGACCTCGGCCACCAGGAGGAGGTGCTGCGCCTGGCCCGCGACCGCGCGCGCGACGGCGCGGCCGTGGTGGTCGTGCTGCACGACCTCGGTATCGCCGCCGCCTACGCCGACCGCGTCGCCGTCCTGGAATCCGGCCGGCTCGCCGCCGCCGGGCCACCCCGCGACATCCTCACCACCGACCTGCTCTCGCGCGTCTACCGCCACCCGGTCGAGGTCTTCGACCACCCCCGCACCGGCGCCCAGCTCGTCCTGCCGATCCGCGGCTGAACGGTAGCTGGACACACCCGGACAGCACGGCGGGCGGGGCAGCGACTGCCCCGCCCGGCGCGGTATCGATACTGAAAAAGGGTGTCTGACGGCGTTTTTCGAGGGACTATCGACCCGTCTGGTCCTCGTCGTCCTCGTCAGGGCGGGCATGATCTGGGACACCGGGGTTGGGATCCCGGTTCAGATCGATCAGCGGATGTACGCCGGCGCCCTCTGGTGCCGCATGTTTGCCGTGGCTCGTCGTCTGCTGCGTATCCCCGTCGTTGGTCACGTCCCCCAGGTTAACGGAGCCCCATGCTCCGGTTGCAAGCGCCACGCACAACCTCACCGCCACACCAGTTTCAGCACCGCGGGGGTCAGCAGCAGGCGAATCACGGTGGCGTCCAGGATCAGTGCCGCGATCATGCCGTAGGCGATGTACTTCATCAGCACCAGATCCGAGAATCCGAACGCGCCCGTGACGACGATGAGGATCGCGGCCGCCGAGGTGATCACCCCGCCGGTGTGGGCGATGCCGTAGCGGATCGCCTCCACCGGCGGCGCGCCGTTCGCCCGCGCCTCGGCCATCCGGGACTGCAGGAACACCTCGTAGTCGGTGGACAGCCCGAACAGCACCGTCACGATCAGCACCAGCACCGCGAACATCAGCGGCCCCGGCGTGAAATGGAACAGCCCCGCCCCGTGACCCTCGACGAAGATCCAGGTCAGCACCCCGAGGGTGGCGCCGAGACTCAAAGCGCTCATCACCACCGCCTTCACCGCCAGCACCAGCGACCGGAACGCCACGTACATCAGCGCGAGCGCGGCGAGCACCAGGATCGCGGCCAGCAGCGGCAGCCCGCGGATCAGCCCGGTGATGGCGTCGCGTTCCAGCGCCGGCACGCCCGCCACCATGACCCGCACGCCGGGCGGGTGGTCGATCGCGCGCAGGGTCGCGATGGCGGCGTCCGCGTCGTCCTCGTCGACCAGCCCGGTGGACAGCACGTTGATCCCGCCGGTCGTCGGCGCCGACGCCTCGAACGGCCCGGTCAGGCCCGGCGCGAAATTGGCCTGGAACCGGATGTCGGACAGCTGCTGCGGGTCGGCGCCGACCACGACCAGTTTCAGCGGTTCGGTGCGGAAGCCGGGGAACAGGGCGTCGAACCGTTCCTGCGCCACCCGCGCGGGGGCGTCGGCGGCCAGGTAGCGTTCGCTCAGCCCGCCGAAGGCGATGTCGCGGAACGGGATCAGCAGTATCAGCAGGCCCAGCACCACCGGCACGATCACCCGCACCGGGCGGCGCATCGCGAACAGCGCCAGCCGCGAGAAGAACCGCTGCCCCTCCTCGACCCGCGCCGCGCGTTCCGCCTCCGACAGCGCGTCGTGCGCGTCGTGGCCGGCGATCTGCCGCCAGCTGAACAGGTCGATGCGCCGTCCCACGATGCTCAGCGCCGCGGGCAGCGCGGTCACCGACAGCAGCGCGGCCAGCAGCACCGAGCTGATGCCGCCGTAGGGCACCGAGCGCAGCACCCCGTTCGGATAGATGAACAGCGCCCCGATACTCACCGCGATGATCGCCGCCGAGAACAGTACCGTGCGGCCCGCGGTGGCGACCGTGCGCGCGGTGGCGTCCTCCACGCTGCGGCCGGCGGCCAGTTCCTCCCGGAACCGGGTCACCGCGAACAGTCCGTAGTCGATCGCCAGGCCGAGGCTGACCAGCGTCACCACGGCGCTGGCGAAGACGTTGACCTCGATGTGGTCGGTGAGCAGCCGCATCATGCCCTGGCTGCCCAGCACCGTCATCCCGCCGATCAGCACCGGCAGCAGCGCCCCCACCACGCCGCCGAACACGAAGAACAGCAGCACCGCCACGATCGGCAGCGCGATCAGCTCGGCGCGGTGGATATCGTGCTGCATCCCGATGTTGATGCCCTCGACCACCGGTTGCAGCCCGGCCAGTTCCACGGTCGTGCCGCCCGGCCCGCCGCCGGGGCGGCCCGCGCCCAGGTCGTCCTTCACCGCGAGGTAGTTCGTCACCGATTCGGTGTCCTCGCCGCGCAATCCGATGCTGGCGAAGGCGTGGGTGCGGGAGGCGTCGGCGAACTGGCCCATCATCGGGCCGTCGAAATAGCTGTCGATCTTCTGGACCTGCTCGGGATATTTCGCCCGCAGTGCCGCCAGCGCCGTGGTCACCGGTTCGCGCACCGCGGGGTCGTCGACCGTGTGACCGGCGGGCGCGGTGTAGAGGACGATGACGTCGGCGTCGCGGTCGCGCCCGAACGTCTGATCGGCCAGTTTGGACGCGACGACCGACTCGCTGCTCTCGTCGAACCAGCCGCCCTGCGTCAGCCGGTCACCGAGATCGCGGCCGAAGAACCCCGACAGGGCCACCAGCGCCAGGAACACGACCAGCACGACATACCGGTGGCGGTGGACGAACCGGCCCCACCGCAGCGAAAACTGTTCCACCATACGAGAATTCAGCCGCAGGCGGCGGACTTGTAATCGGCCGAGCGCAGGATCCCGCACAGATCGGTGCGGGAGATCTTCCACATGCCGTCCTTGTCGACGAAATGCACGATGGTGGTGCGCACGTTGGTGCCCGACCCGTCCTTGTCCAGGCGCATGGTGGCGGTCAGGGTGCCGTCGCGGTTGTCGAACACCGGGTCGGTGACCCCGTAGACGGCGTGCGGATTGTCCTGCATGGCCCGGTACATGTCCGGGATCGCGTCCTTGAACGCCGCACCGTCCTCGATCAGGGCGGTGCGGTCGCTGTCGGGCAGCGACGGATCCAGGGCGCGCTTGATCTGCGCGTCGAGTTCGGCGGCGGTGGGCAGCGGCGGCCGGTTGGCGCGGCTGGTCGCGGCGGCCTGCGAGGAGGAGCTGAGCGCGGCGTACGCCGAGGAGCGCGCCGCGGCGACCGAATCCTCGTCCGGGCTCCCGCCGCACGCGCTCGCCAGCACGGCCAGCGCCACCAGCGGCAGCGCCATCGCGGCCGTTCGTCGCAGTGCCATCTGCATCCTCACCCGTCGTCGAAGTTACCGGTAGTTCTCCTACAGTCTGTCATGCGCCGCGCTGATCACCGCATATCCAGGACGTGTCGCCGGAAGTGGTTGGCGCCCAGCGGTTTACCGGCCGTCGATGACCGCGCCGAGCCGGCCGAGCAGGGCGCGCACGGTGGTGGCGTCGCGGTCGGCGGCGGCGGGGACCGGCGCCGCGGCGGCGATCAGGTCGCGCACCAGGGCGGTGACGCTGCGCTCGTCGCCGGGGTCGATATCGGTGACGCGGGCCTCGGCGAGCGCGACCACGTCCTCCGGTCCGGGCACCGCGGTGTCGAGGTCGGCGCGGTAGATCTCGAGGGTGAGGGTGGCGCCCACGGTGCGGAAGGCGAACGAGCGCCCGTCGCCGGTGGCGCCGAATCCGTGCGCGAACGGACCGACGGTAATGTCCTCGACGACGAATCCGGACGGATTGCCTGTTTTCAACCCGGTCTCCCTGAGTCGGCGGCTGTTCACCGTCCACCGTAACTCTCCGGCCCGACACCTCGGCGCGCTCGCCGATGTCGTGTCATCGAATCGCGAAGCGCAGGAAAGACCCCGGTGCGCCGGCCCAGTCCGCGATCATGGTCAGATGAAGCGCAACGCGTGAGTAGCAGACGGCAGTCGGGGCAGTGAGGAGTTCGGGGCATGGGCGGTCGCGGGAACCGGTCGGCCGGTGGACTGTGGCGGGTGTGGCCGGTGGCGCTCGCCGCCACCGTGGCCTTGGCCGCGGGCTGCTCGTCGTCCGGCGACGGCGACACCGGCGCGCCGCCGGCCGCCGCGCCCGCCTCCGCCGCCGTCGCGCCCGCCCCGGTCACGGCCCCCGCCGGAACCGTCACCCCCGCCGGTCCCGTCGCCGCGCTGGTGACCGCACCGGACAGCGGCGCGGTCGCGCTGCTCGACGCCGACCGGACGCGGTTGCAGCTGCTCGGCCCCGGCGGGCAACCCGCCACCACGGTCACCCTGCCCGCGCCCGCGGCCGCCGTCGCCGCGGGCGCGCCCGGGCAGATCCTCGCCGCCGCGGGCCGGCAGCTGATCGCCGTCGACGCCGTCACCGGCGCGTTGCGCGTCACCCCGGTCGACGGCGATGCGCGCGCGGTCGCCCGGCGTCCGGACGGGACGGTCGCGGTCGGGCTGGACGGCGGCCGGGTGCGGATCCTCGCGCCCGACGGGCAGACCCGCGCCACGGTCTCCGGCCTGTCCGCGGTCGACGCGCTCGCCGCCACCGGCGACGCGGTCGCCGCGCTGGATCTCGCGCAGACCAGCCTCACCCAGCTCGATCTGGGCCGCGACAAGCCCGGACTGGCGCTGCGGGCGGGCACCGGCGCCACGAACCTCGTCGCCGACCACGTCGGGCGGCTGCTGGTCACCGACACCGCCGGCGGCGCGCTGCTGGTGTACACGGCCGATCCGCTCGTCCTGCGTCAGCGGTTCCCGGTAGGCTCTTCGCCCTACGCGCTCGCCTACGATCAGCGGTCCGAGACCGTGTGGGTGACGCTGACCGCGAGCAACGAAGTGGCCGGTTTCGACCTGTCGACGGGTATACCGGAGGAAGTGGGTCGCTTCGCGACGGTGCGCCAGCCGAACTCGGTGACCATCGACGAACGCACCGGCGACATGTTCGTGGGATCCGCGACCGGCGACGGTCTGCAGCGGATCGGCGCGGACGAGAGGAAGAGAGGGCAACGATGACTCGGGCCTCGGCGCACCGTTCCCAGCGCAGGTCGATCCCCGTCGAGTGGGAGGAGGCCGCCGACGACGGGGAGTACGAATACGTCCCGTTACGACTACCACCCGAGGTCACGCGCGTGACCGCCTCGATGCGGCTGGCCATCCAGGCCGAATTCGGCGGCTGGGAGCTGTCGCGGGTGCGCGCCTACACCGACGGCAGCCGGCGCGTGCTGCTGCGGCGGCGCCGCACGACCTTCCCCGTCGCGGAAACCGGGATGTGACCGGTATGTACGCCCTCCTGCTGCGGCTGATGTTCCTGCTGCCGCCCGAGCGGATCCACCGCCTCGCCTTCGCGGCGATGCGGTTCGTCACCGGCCTGCCGCTGGTGCGCGCGCTGGTGGCCAAGGCGACCGTGGTCGACGACCCGATCCTGCGCACCACCGCCTTCGGCGTGGAGTTCCCCGCGCCGCTGGGCCTGGCGGCCGGGTTCGACAAGGACGCGACCGGCGTGAACGCCTGGGGCCCACTGGGTTTCGGGTACGCCGAGATCGGCACCGTCACCGCACAGGCGCAGCCGGGCAATCCGGCGCCCCGGCTGTTCCGGCTGCCCGCCGACCGGGCGCTGATCAACCGCATGGGGTTCAACAACGACGGCGCCGCCGCGGCGGCCGAGCGGCTGCGGGCGCGGCGGCCCGGCGGGGTGCCCATCGGCGCCAATATCGGCAAGACGAAGGTCACCCCCGCCGAGCACGCCGCCGCCGACTACGCCACCAGCGCCACCCTGCTGGGCCCGCTGGCCGACTTCGTGGTCGTCAACGTCAGCTCCCCCAACACGCCCGGCCTGCGCGATCTGCAGGCCGTGGAATCACTGCGCCCGCTGCTGCGGGCGGTCCTGGACTGCGTGCAGGTGCCGGTGCTGGTGAAGATCGCCCCCGACCTGTCCGACGAGGACGTCGACGCCGCCGCCGACCTCGCCGTCGAACTCGGCCTGGCCGGCATCGTCGCCACCAACACCACCATCCGCCGCGACGGGCTGGCCACCCCCGCCGCCGAGGTCGCCGCGATGGGCGCGGGCGGCCTGTCCGGCCCGCCGGTCGCCGAACGCTCCCTCGAGGTGCTGCGCCGGCTCTACGCGCGCGTCGGCGACAAGCTGGTGCTGATCTCGGCCGGCGGTATCGAGAACGCCGATCAGGCCTTCGAACGCGTCCTCGCCGGCGCCACCCTGCTGCAGGGCTACACCGGATTCATCTACGGCGGCGCGTTCTGGACCCGCCGCATCCACCGCGGGCTGGCGCAGCGGCTGCGCGCACAGGGTTACCGCAGCCTCACCGAGGCCGTCGGCGCGGCGCACAAGACCCGCGCCTGATCCGCGCCGCGGTGCATCCGCCGCAATCGCGCACGCCGTGCCACCACCCCGATCCGCGGCTAGTCGGCGAACTGCGCCGGCGGGCGGCGCATCGCGGACAGCGCCAGCACCGGTTCGGCCTCGCGGCGGGTCCGCACGCCGGAGTGCCGCCGCAACCGGTCGATCATCCGGCGCGACAGCAGGATCACCGCCTGCTCGTAGCGCACACCCAGGGCCGCGGCGTGGTCGGACACCCGCCGCTGCGCGGACTCGTCGTGGACGGCGGCCGGATCGCTGAGCAGTTCGTCGAGTTCCATACCGGCCCAGGCCTGCTCGTGGGTCAGCCGGTGCTCGGGTAGCCAGCTCAGCCGCCACACCGCCGCCCCGAATCCGTCGACGCGAAAGGCGTGTTCGGGGGTCCGGTCGCTCATCATCGCCCAGTCGGTCGTCTCGATCGTCACGGCTCTCTCCTCTCGAGTCGCCACCCTCGGTCGCAGTATCGCCACGGCGGCCCGGGTGGGCACCCATACCATCGGCATCGACAGCCGAAGAATTGCGGACGATTCCGGGTTCGTCCGCGCAGTCGGGTTCGCACTGGATCGGGGGCGCGGTCCGGCTGGTGGGCCGGGGCGCGCGCGGCCGGTCCGGCGCCTAGCGGGACCGGGTCGCTGCCGTGCCGGCATCGCACCCGCCGAACCCGCGGATCCGACGCCGATGACGGCTCCGTCGCTCGAGGAGAATCGCTCCCACCATCACAACCTCCTGAATGCCCCGGCATAACACCGGGACCGCTGCGTCAGTTGCCGGTTCCATTCAGGCAAATGCCGCGATACGTTATTGATAGCCGGAACGGCCGGTCGATAAACCCGGCAATCTCCGCCGGCTTCGCTTATCGTCTCCCCGACGATCACTGCGCATCGAGACGGAGGTGGCTGCCCCGATGGCGGGACAGGACGCGACGGTCGCCGCGGTACGCACCGTGCTCGCCCGGCTGTGCAAACGCGCGGGCCTGAGCCCGAAACGGTTGCGCAGCACCGAAATCGACGTACGGCCGGTGCTGGAGCTGTACGCGGTGCGCCAGCACGCGCATCTCGCCGGGATCGACGCCGCCGAGGCCGTGCCGCCGGTGGTGCGCGAGGTCGCCCGGCACCTGCCGCCCGCGCACCGGCTCATCGCCGACGTCGGCCTGGCCTTGGGCCTGCTGCGCGACGACCCGCCCGACGGCGTCGACCTCGGGCAGCTCTACGCCCCGGATCTCGGGCAGCGCCGCGACTACCTCAGCGCCCACTGGGCGGAGCTGCTGCGCGCCGCCGGCGGCGAGGCCCCCGCGGCCGCGCCCACCACCCGGCAATTGCGCGGCCGGCTCGAATACGACGCGTTCACCCTGCTGGCCCAGCGGCTCACCGCCGCCTCCGGCTACGCCGCGGTCCCCGCCCCGCAGACCGCGACCCCGATCGGCGAGCGCGCCGGCACCGTGACCGTGATCGGCGACGCCGTGCTGGACACGATCTGCAGTATCGACGGCGACCTGCCCACCCCCGACAGCCCGGCCACCGGCACCTTCCTCGAACGCCCCGGCGGCAAGGGCCTCAACCGGGCGGTCGGCGCGGCCCGGCTCGGCCTGCGCGTGCGCCTGATCGCGGCGGTCGGCGACGACGACCGCGGCCGCCGCATCCTCGACCACCTGCGCGCCGAGGGCGTCGACACCGATCTGGTGCGCGTCGTCCCCAACACCACCACCCCGGTCGCGGTCGTCCTCGTGACCAGCACCGGGCAGCAGCACACGGTCGCCTGCCCCGACGAACGCGTCCGGCTCACCCCCGAGGACCTGCACACCCCGGCCGCCCGGCACGCGCTGGCCGCCTCCGACGCCGTCCTGCTCACCTTCGAACCGCCGCCCACGGTGATCGAGGAGGCCCTGGACCTGGCCGCGCGCGAGCAGCGGCCACGGCTGCTGGTGCAGCCCGTCCCGTCCTCCGCCGGGCCGCAGCGGTTCTACCGGTACCTCGGCGGCGTCGATTATCTGATCGGGACCCGCAGCGAACTGGCCGCCCTCGCCCCGGTCGGCGCACCCGACGGCGCCACCGCCGACGCCGAACTCGCCCGCCGGCTGCGGGTTCTCGGCGCCCGCACCGTCTGCATCGCCGAGGGATTCGCCGCCAGCGTCCGCTCCGACGACCTGCACCTCGACATCGCGCGGTTCCCGGTCGCGCTGCGCGACTCCCCCGGCGCGCCCGCCGCCTTCGTCGCCGCCCTGGCTCAGCGCATCGTCACCGCCGCGGACCACCGCGCCGGACCGGACGACTTCCTGTGGGCCACCGCGGCCATGGCCGCGACCCAGTCGACCGGCGAGGTGTCCGACGCCATGCCGACGATCGGGGATGTCGACCGCATGGTCGACCTGGCCGGGGACGCGGCCGTGGTGGTCACGGAGGCACAGTGACGCCGAGTGTTTGCCACCCACCCGCCGGCCCCCGTCGGCGAGGGTCTACAGTCGCGGCCGTTCGTGCTCGACCCTCTGTCGCCGGAGCGCGGTCCGCCGCGCCGCCGGCCGTCCTCGATATCACCTGCGATCCTTCGGAGGAGCTCTTGACAGCCCAGCTGGACGACACCGAATACGACGGTGTCCCTGCCGTATTCCGCACCGACGACACCGAACATCTCCTGCGCCGCAAAGGCCGCGAGATGGCGGTGCGCGTGCGGGAGCTGCACGATGCGCGCGACGGCGGGACGATACTGCTGTTCGGCGCGGTTGCCGACGGTTGTCTGGTCCGCATCCACTCCCGCTGCCTCTACGGAGACGTCCTGCGCAGCGACGACTGCGACTGCGGTCCCGAACTCGATCACGCCATGGACATGATCCAGGCCGAGGGCGCCGGCGTGCTCGTCTACCTCGAGCAGGAGGGCCGCGGCTCGGGCCTGGTCGCCAAGGCGCGCGGCCTCGCCCACAGCGAACGCACCGGCCGCGACACCTTCACCAGCTACGGCGATCTGGGCTACCCGGCCGACTGCCGCTCCTACGAACCGGCCGCCGCGGCGCTCGCCGACCTCGGGCTCACCTCGGTCCGGCTGCTGACCAACAACCCGGAGAAGGTGCCGGCCCTGCACCGGGCCGGTATCGACGTCACGCCGATCCCGCTGATCACCGCGCCGCGCAGCGCCCGCGCCCGCGCCTATCTGGAAGCCAAGCGCGACCGCCGCGGCCACTGGACCCCGGAGTTCCAGGTGCCGCCGGTCCAGGAGCCCGAACCGCCGCGCCCATACCCCGCGCCCGCCGATCCGGGCGCGCTGTGCGCGTCGGCGGCCGACAGCAGGTAAGACACGGCACATCCCGCGGAACGCGCGGATAGGATGGGTGAGCCGCGTCACTCGGTGACGCGACGCCGGCCGCGCGTTTCCGATCTCCGCCCCGACGAGTTCGGGCAGTGCCTCTGGCGGAGCGTTCCCGAGGCTCGGTTCGATCACGATCGGGAACAAGGGATATGACGACAGATATCGGCTACACGCATCAGTCCGGCGCCACGGTCCGCACCGTGCCCGAGGCCTTCCAGCAGACCCGCACGCTGCGCCCGCACCAGGTCGCGCTGCGCACGGTCGGCGGCACCCAGCAGATCACCTGGGCCGACTACGACCGCCGCGTGCGCGACATCGCCGCCGGGCTCGCGAAACTCGGTGTCGCCCACGGCGACACGGTCGGCATCATGCTGACCAACCGGCCCGAGTTCAACCTCGTCGACACCGCGGCGCTGCATCTGGGAGCGGCGCCGTTCTCGGTGTACAACACCAGCTCCCCCGGCCAGCTCGCGCACGTGTTCGGCAACGCCGGCAACGCGATCGTGCTGACCGAGCGGGCGTTCCTCTCCGCGGTCCAGGAATCGGGCATCGCCTTCGAGCATGTCGTGGTGGTCGACGCGGCCGCGGGCGGCGCGCCGGAGGGCACGATCTCCCTCGCCGACGTCGAGGCCGATCCCGCCGCGGACTTCGACTTCGACGCCGCCTGGCGGGCGGTGCGGCCCGAGGACCTCGCGACCCTCATCTACACCTCCGGCACCACCGGCCCGTCCAAGGGCGTGGAGATCACCCACGCCAACGTGGCCGCCCAGATCGCCGGGCTGACCAACGACGGGCCACTGACCGTGGGCATCGACGACCGGGCGGTGTCCTACCTGCCGGCCGCGCACGTCGCCGACCGCATCTCCGGGCACTGCGCGAACCTGTTCACCGGCGTCACCATCACCTGCGTGCCCGATCCGCGGGAGATCGCCGCCGCCCTGCCCGACGCGCGGCCCACCGCGTTCTTCGGCGTCCCGCGGGTGTGGCAGAAGATCAAGGCCGGCATCGACGCGAAACTCGCCACCGAGGCCAGCCCCGTGAAGAAGGCGCTCGCCGGGTGGGCGATCGGCGTCGGCATCGCCGCCGCCCGCGCCCGCCTGGCCGGCGGCGGGGTGAGCCCGCTGCTCGCCGCCCAGCACCGGCTGGCCGACGCGCTGGTGCTGTCGAAACTGCGCACCGCGCTCGGGCTGGAGGAGTTGCAGGTCGCCGCCTCCGGGGCCGCCGCGATCCCGCCCGAGACCCTGGAATACCTGCTGGGACTGGGCTTCACGGTGACCGAGGTGTGGGGCATGTCGGAGACCAGCGGCGTCGGCACCTTCACCGAACTCGACAGCCCGCGCCCCGGCTCGGTCGGCCGCGCCCTCGACGGCGTGGAGCTGCGCCTGGACAGCGACGGCGAACTGCTGGTGAAGGGGGCGATCGTCACCCGCGGCTACCGCGGCATGCCCGACAAGACCGCCGAGGCCATCGACGAGGACGGCTGGCTGCACACCGGCGACGTCGCCACCATCGACGGCGACGGCTACGTGACGATCGTGGACCGCAAGAAGGAACTGATCATCACCGAGGCCGGGAAGAACATCTCCCCCACCAATATCGAGAACGCCGTCAAGGCGGCCTCCTCGCTGGTCGGTCAGGTGGTCGCGATCGGCGACGCCCGCCCCTACATCACCGCGCTGGTCGTGCTCGACCCCGATACCGCCGTGGTGCGCGCCAAGACCCTCGGCACCCCCGACGCCGAGCTGGCCGCGCTCGCCACCCGCGCCGAGATCGTCGACGAGATCCGCGCCGCGATCGCCGCCGGCAACACCCGGCTCTCGCGCGTCGAGCAGATCAAGCGCTTCCGCATCCTGCCGGTGGCATGGGAGCCCGGCGGCGAGGAGATCACCCCCACCCTGAAACTCAAGCGCAGCCCCATCGCCGCCAAGTACGCCACCGAGATCACCGAACTCTACGGCGACCCGGTACCCGCGGACGTGATCGACCTGCGCTGAGAATTCTCCCGCGATTGCACGCTGTGCAGGTCTGCACTCGCCGCAAAACAGTTGTGGCCCGGGCACTTTCGCCCGGGCCACACTCGTACCGACCACCGTTTTCCGGCGTGCTTTTGGCCGGAAACTCGCGGGATTCCGGCCAAAAGCACGCCGGAAAAACGTGGGGCCGGGACTACTTCTGCTCGTAGGTGGCGATGATCTGCGCGCGGCCGATGGCGTGGGAGAACAGGTTGAACCCCAGGTAGGCCGGGGTGGCGCTCGCGTCGAAACCCAGCGACGCCACATCCACGGCGTGCACGGTGATGAAGTACCGGTGGTAGCCGTGTCCGGGCGGCGGGCCGGCGCCGACGAATCCGGGGAATCCGCCGTCGTTGCGCAATTGGATGGCGCCGGGCGGCAGTGTGCCGCCCTCGCTGCCCGCGCCGCGCGCCAGCGAGGTCGTGGAGACCGGGATGTCGGCGACCGCCCAGTGCCAGAATCCGGACGCGGTCGGGGCGTCGGGGTCGTACACGGTGACCGCGAAACTCCGCGTCTGCTCCGGGAATCCGGACCACGACAGCTGCGGGGAGACGTCCTTGCCGCCGGCGCCGAACACGCCGCTGACCTGATCGTTGCCGAAGGGCTGACCGTCGGTCACATCCTCCGAGGTCACGGTGAACGACGGTAGCTGCGGCAGCGCCGCGTAGGGATTGTAGGAGTAGTCGGGCACGAGACCGTCCTTTCGAGATCGTCAGCTGTGCAGGAGGAAATGTTCCATGACCCGGGTGCCGAATTCCAGGGCGTCCACCGGCACCCGCTCGTCGACGCCGTGGAACAGCGCCGAGAAGTCCAGCTCCGGCGGCAGCCGCAGCGGCGCGAAACCGAAGCAGCGAATCCCCAAGCGGGCGAACGCCTTCGCGTCCGTGCCGCCGGAGAGCATATAGGGCACGGTGCGCCCGGCCGGGTCGTGCGCGAGGATCGCGTCGTTCATCGCGTCCACCAGATGCCCGTCGAACGTCGTCTCGTAGGAGTCCAGCGCGGTGATCCACTCCCGCTCCACGTCCGGGCCGATCAGCTCGTCCACCTCGCGCTCGAACGCCGCCCGCCGCCCGGGCACGACACGGCAGTCCACGACGGCCTCCGCGGTCTGGGGGATCACGTTGGCCTTGTACCCGGCGTGCAGCATGGTCGGATTCGCGGTGTCGCGCAGGGTCGCGCCGATGATGCGGGAGATCGTGCCCAGCTTCGCCAGCTGACCCTCGATATCGGGGCTGCCGGGGTCGAACTCGATCCCGGTCTCCTCGCTCACCGCCGCCAGGAACTCCGCCACCGAATCCGACAGCACCAGCGGGAAGGTGTGGGTGCCCAGCCGCGCCACCGCCTGCGCCAGGATGGTCACCGCGTTGTCCTCGTGCAGGAACGAGCCGTGCCCGGCGCGGGCCTTGGCGCGCAACCGCATCCAGCCCAGGCCCTTCTCCGCGGTCTCCACCAGATACAGCCGCCGCTCGCTGCCGTCGCGGCGCGGCACGGTCAGCGAGAACCCGCCCACCTCGCCGACCGCCTCGGTGACGCCGTCGAACAGGTCCGGGCGGTTGTCGGCCAGCCACTGCGATCCCCAGCGGCCGCCGTTCTCCTCGTCGGCCAGGAACGCGAACACCAGATCCCGCGGCGGCACCGTCCCCTCGATTTTGAACTGCCGCGCCACGGCCAGCGTCATGCCGACCATATCCTTCATATCGATCGCGCCGCGGCCCCACACGTAGCCGTCGCGCACCGCGCCGGAGAACGGGTGCACGCTCCAGTCGGAGGCCTCGGCCGGCACCACGTCCAGATGCCCGTGGATCATCAGCGCGCCGCGGCTCGGGTCCGCGCCGGGCAGCCGCGCGAAGACGTTGCCGCGGCCGGGCGCGCCGGACTCGACGTATTCGGTGGTGTACCCGGCCTGCTGCAGCTGATCGGCCACCCACTCGGCGCATTCGCGTTCGCCCTGGGTGGTTTCCAGCTCGCCGGTATTGGAGGTGTCGAACCGGATCAGCGTGCTGACCAGGTCCACCACCTCCGATACGGCGCGGGATTCGGGTTCGGCTCCGGATTTCTCGCCAGCTGCAGACACGCCCCCTTCCTACCATCGCTCCCGCCCCGCACCACGTGTTGCCCGCAGCGTGCGCGCAAATCCCGCAGCCGTCCCACCCGGTCCCGGCACCATCAGCGGCAGGCCCGGGAGCGCTCCGCTTCACGACGATCGCCCCCGTGCCGCGCAGTCCCCGGCACGACGCGATTCACGGCGGCCCGGCCGATGCCGCGCATCCGGTGACTCGCAGCGCACGCCGGTGATCCGCCCCCGCTCCCGTGCTGCCCGAGCACGGACGGGGAAGGTTGCCCGGCCCCCGCGACCTTGTGAGGTCCCCCAGTGCGCGCGGGCCGCTGTCGGCCCCGGCCCCAAACCTGGCGGCCGGTGCTTGCCTGCCCGCCCGGCGGCGTCCTAGCGTCGGCGCCATCGGGGTTCGAGCTGGGAGGCATCGCATGAATGTCCGTGCCGGGCAACGCTTTCACCGCCACATTCCGCGCGCCACCGTCCTCGCCTGCGCCGCCGCGCTCGCGTGCGCGACCGGTCCGGCCGTCGCCGAACCCGCGCCCGACACGCCGCTGGCCGCCGGCGCGCTCGCCGCGGCGCGGCCCGCCGAAGACGGCTCCCGCCTGCTGGCCGCCGCACCGGGCCCCGGCCGCGTCTTGAACCTGACCGTGCACTCCGCGGCGATGAACCGGCCGATGACCGTCGCGGTACTGCCCGCGGCCGATCCCGCGGGCCCCGCGCCGACGCTGTATCTGCTCAACGGCGTCGACGGCGGCACCGACACCGGCGACTGGCGCGACGGCAGCAACTGGCTCACCAAGACCGACGTCGCGGACTTCTTCGCCGACAAGCAGGTGAACGTCGTGATCCCGATCGGCGGCGGCGGCAGTTTCTTCACCGACTGGCGCGCCGACGATCCGGTGCACGGCCGGCAGCGCTGGACCACCTTCCTCACTCGCGAACTGCCGCCCGTCGTCGATTCGGCCTTCCACGGCACCGGCGCCAACGTCCTCGCCGGGCTGTCGATGGCCAGCACGTCGGTATTCCAGCTGGCGCTCGCGGCGCCGGGGCTGTTCCGCGGCATCGGCGCCTACAGCGGCTGCGTGCGCACCAGCGATCCGATGGGGCAGCTCATGGTCGACGCCATCGTCACCGGCCGGATGGGCAACACGCTGAACATGTGGGGGCCGCCGTCGGATCCCGCGTGGGCGGCCAACGACCCGTACCTGCACGCCGCCGAACTGCGCGGCACCGCCGTGTACGTCGCCTCCGGCAACGGCGCGCCGGGCCCGCTGGACACCCTCGACGGGCCCGGAATCCACGCCAATCCGGCGAAACTGGTCGATCAGCTCGTCATCGGCGGCATCCTGGACGCGATCGCCGGCCGCTGCACCGTGCAACTGCGGGACCGGTTGCGGGAGTTGGACATTCCCGCAACCGTCGACCTGCGCGACAACGGCACCCACTCCTGGGGCTACTGGGAACAGGACCTGCACAACTCCTGGCCCGTCCTCGCCGCCGCGCTCGACCGCTGAGGGGCTGAGGGTCAGCGGGCCGTCCCGTCGACCAGCGGCAGCGCCCGGGCCTGCGGCCACACCACCGACCACGGCCGGCTCGGGAAACGGCACCGCCACACGCCGACGCCACGGTCGACGCCCGGGAAGCCCAGCCGCTCGTCCACCCGCGCCACCACTGTCGCCTCCGCGAAATCGGTGCGCAGCGCCTCGCGCGGGCCGCCGACCCCCACGTACAGCACCGTCGTCGCCGTATCCGGGGGCGCGCCGAAGAATCCGTAGCCGCGGTTGGGGCTGTAGGCGCCGGGCAGCGCGGCGGATCCGAACCGGTCGATCGCCGCGGCCTGCCAGTAGTTCTCCGTGACGATCGCGAGGTCGGCCCGCTGCGCCGCCGGCACCTGCCGGTAGGCGTCCTCGACCGCCGCTATCAGGTGATCCCATCCACTGGGCCCGAACAGCTTGCTGCGCCGGTCCAGCTGCGAGTACTCGTCGGTGGTGTCGTGCAGCCGGGACGCCGGCAGCGGCAGCAGCACGACCACCGCGACGGCGATCGCGGTGGCGGCCGCGATCAGCGCGAGCACCGCCGCGCGCAGCCCGCGGCCCGGTTCGCGGCTCTCCAGGTACACCGCGCCCGCGGCGAACAGCCCGGGGAAAGCGCCGGCCACGAAATACGGCCGCAGCCCGCCCGCCACCACCCCGATCAGCCCGATCGCGATCATCGGGATCACGAAACGGTAGGGCCGCAACCGTTCCCAGCGCAGACCCGCCCACATGCCGGCCACCAGCAGCAGCCCCAGCGGCCCGGTCACCTGCACGATCTGCCACGGCATGCCCGGCAGTCCGCTGGTGGCGAGCTGCTCGTCGCGGACCACCGCGCCCATCGCCAGCTGCGGCCAGCCGTGGCGGTGCTGCCACCACAGCATCGGCAGCGCCGAGGCCGCGAACAGCGCCGAACCCGCCCACCACGCCGGGCGCCGCAGCATCGCGCGCGGGCCGAACACGACCACCCCCGCCACCAGCCCCGCCCACACCAGCGGGATCAGCCATTTCACCTGGAAGTCCAGGGCCGCCACCGCGCCCGCCGCCAGGAGCAGCACGTCGCGGCGCTCGCGCACCCAGCGGATCAGCAGCCACGACACCACCGCGGTGAGGGTGACGTCGACCGCGAACGTGCTCAGCATCGCCGACTGCATCACCGCCATCGGCGCGCTCGCATAGGCCGCCGCGGCCAGCGTCTGCGCCCATGGGCCGCCGCCGAATTCGCGGGCCAGCGCCGCGCTGAGCAGGATCGCCACGATCGTCAGCGCGACGACCGGGCCCCGCAGCAGCAGCGTCGATCCGGGTGCGAGCAGATCGGCGGCGGCCGCCCACAGCGGCACGACCGGCCCCTGGTCGGCGTATCCCGGCGCCGGATGACGGCCCGCCGCGATGAAGTACAGTTCGTCGCCGCCGACGGCGTAGCGGCCGAGGCGGGCGGTGAACAGCACCGCCGCGATGGCCGCGACGGCGCCGACCGGCCGCCAGGCGAACGGTGCGAGGTCTTCTCGGGGTGACAATCGCTCGCGGACCTCGGTCCGGACGGTTGTCGCGGTCTCCGGCATGGCATCCCTTCCGATATTCGGGGGGCCACGCGAAATGCCGCCGCCGTGGCGTGGCCGGAATCTGCGCGAGGTCGAAGAAGTTTGTGGCGGAAGCGTTTTCGTTCCGTGATCGCCACGATGGTAGGTCCGCGGGCGCGCGCTGCGCACAGCGCGCGCGGAATACTCGGTTACCACACAAGCCTCCGCACCCGCCGGCTGTGATCATCCACCATCGGCGAGTGTTATTGCCGCACAACGAATCACGCGTCGGCGAAGACTCGCTGTGCGAGCCCGCGCCGGTCAGTGGTGGCGGGTGCGGCGGTCGCCGGGGTCGGCGGTCGTCGCCGCGAGCCGGTTGCCGTTGAGCGCCAGCATGACCAGCCCGGCGTCGCGGATGACGACGTCGAGGTCGTCGAGCACCGCGCCGACAGCGGCGGACGCGCCGTCCGTCTCACCCAGCGGCCGGTCCAGCGCGTCGCGCACCGTGTGCAGCCGCAGCCCCACGTCGAACAGATGGCGCACCAGCCGGTCGCCGGCGTCGGCGAAGTGGTCGGCGTCGAACGTCTCCTCGAACGCGGGCGCGGTCGCCCGCCCGTCGGGGCCGTCCGGGGACGGAAGCACGGCATCGTCCATGAGGTTCTCCCGAGCACGAGAGCGACGGTCCGACGCCGCGCTTCTGGACTCGGAGAACGGTAGGAACACGTTCGATGCCCGATTCTACGCCGCGCGAGGGTCCCCGGCGCCGCCCCGCACGGCCGCCTCCGCGTGCTCCGGAGGGGCCCGCGTCCGGGTGCGGACACCGGATATCCTGGTACGCAGCGGATTTCGGGGCCACGATCGGCGCCGGCGCGGCCCGGGGCGGTACCGTCACCGGCCGCCGCGGCGGGCAATACCCGTTGATGCGGCGCGCGATACCCACGGATGTCGAGACCCGTTCTCGCCCTGCGGATCGCCGCGCGCGCAGCCGGACGCCACGACGCCGCGCCGCATCCGACACCTGACCCGTCCGACGCGCGCGACCGCGATAGGCTGAGCGCGTGCTCAGGTCTCTGCCCCTCCATCATCGCGCCGTCCACCCCGGCGTGCCGCGGACATGACCGGCGACCCCGGCGGCCCGGACCCCGCCGCGGCCGGGGATTTCCGTGTCGTCGCGATCGCCTCGTCCGCGGGCGGGGTCACGGCGCTGAGCCGAGTGCTGGGCGGACTGTCCGAGGCCTTCCCCGTGCCCGTTCTCGTGGTCCAGCATCTCGATCCGCGGCACGAGACGGTCATCGCCGACGTGCTCGCCCGGCGCACCCGGCTCCCCGTGCGCCTCGCGGCCGCCGACGATCGGATCGAACCCGGCGTCGTCTACATCGCGCCCCCGAACTACCATCTGCTGGTAGGTAAGCAAGGAGTGCTCGCATTGTCGAGTAGTGAGCTCGTGCACTTCGTCCGGCCGTCCGCCGACCTGCTGTTCGAATCCGTCGCCGGCGCGTACGGGCCGCGCGCGATCGCGTGCGTGCTCACCGGGTCCGGCAGCGACGGCGCCATGGGAGTGAGCGCCGTCAAGTCCCGCGGCGGGACCGTGATCGTGCAGGACCCGGAGGAGGCCGAGTTCACGGGGATGCCCGAGGCGGCCATCCGCACGGGCGCGGTCGACTTCGTGCTGCCCCTGGGTGAAGTCGCCGGCGTCCTGTCCGGCCTGGTGGAGCGGAGGACGGCGTGACCGACGAGACCGATGACCTCACCTCCGAAGCCGATCCCGCCACCGCGGCCGACAGCGCGCTGGAGGAGCTGCTGATCTTCATCCGCGATTCGCGCGGTTTCGATTTCACCGGCTACAAGCGCTCCTCGCTGGCGCGGCGCATCCAGAAACGCATGCACGAGGTGCGGATCGCCGACTACGCGGACTATCGCGACTACCTCGAGACCAACGCCGACGAGTTCCGGTCGCTGTTCAACACCATCCTCATCAACGTCACCAGCTTCTTCCGCGATATCGACGCCTGGCAGTACCTGCAGCGGGAGATCCTGCCGGAACTGCTCACCACCATCGACCCCAACCGCGAGATCCGGATCTGGAGCGCCGGCTGCTCGAGCGGCGAGGAGGCGTATTCGCTGGCGATCGCGTTCGCCGAGGTGCTGGGCATCGACGAGGCGGTCAAACGCGTCAAGATCTACGGCACCGACGTGGACGAGGAGGCGCTGCGCGACGCCCGCTCCGGCATGTACAGCGCCAAGGCCCTCGAACCGTTGACGGCCGACCTGCGCGACCGCTATTTCGAGCCCAACGGCGACAAATTCGTCTTCCGCACCGATCTGCGGCGCCGGGTCATCTTCGGCCGCCACGACATCACCCGTGACGCCCCGATCTCGCGCCTGGATCTGCTGATCTGCCGCAACACCCTGATGTATTTCAATGTGGAGGCCCAGTCGCAGATACTCGACCGCTTTCATTTCGCGCTCGGCGACAGCGGATTCCTGTTCCTCGGCAAAGCGGAAATGCTGCTGTCGGACGGGGAACGGTTCGAGGTCGCCAATATGCGGCAGCGCATCTTCCGCCGCCGCGCGGGCGAGGCCGGGACGATGCACACGCCCGTCCCGCCCCGGCTGGATATCGGTCTCGGGCAGGAGGTGCAGGGCTTCGTGAAACGGCGGGTGCTGGGCGAACTCGCGCTGGAGACCACGCCCGTCGCGATGCTCGGGGTCGATATCGAGGGCAAGGTGACCGTCCTCAACGGCCAGATGCGCGGCCAGTTCGGGCTCTCCCCCCACGACATCGGCCGCCCGCTCAGCGAACTCGAGATCTCCTACCGGCCGATCGAGTTGCGGTCGCTGATCGAACAGGCCGTCGCCGAGCACCGCGTCATCCGCGTCAATTCCGTGGAGCGCCGCCTCGGCCCGGACGAGACCCAGTTCTTCGACGTGCACGTGCAGCCGCTGTGGAGTGGCGAGGGGCCGCATGTGGGTGTCGTGATCAATTTCGTCGACACCACCGTCTCCACCCGCCTGTCGCTCGAGGTGAAGGTCAAGCGCGAGGAACTGGAGACCGCCTACGAGGAACTGCAGTCCACCAACGAGGAACTCGAAACCACCAACGAGGAACTGCAGTCCAGCATCGAGGAACTCGAAACCACCAACGAGGAACTGCAATCCACCAACGAGGAACTCGAAACCACCAACGAAGAGCTGCAATCGGGCAACGAGGAACTCGAGACCATGAACGAGGAGCTGCGCATCCGCAGCGGCGAATTGGACGAGGCCCGCGGATTTCTCGAGGGCATACTGTCCAGCGTCGCGGCCGGGGTGGTGGTCCTCGACGGCGATCTGCGGGTGCGCAGCTGGAACCGCGGCGCCGAGGAACTGTGGGGGCTGCGCTCCGACGAGGTGCACCAGCAGTACTTCGCCGCACTGGATTTCGGCCTGCCGACCGAATCGCTGAACGAGAACATTCAGCAGTGCCTGAAGTCGCGGCGCCGCAGCGGACCGGTGGACATCCCGGCCGTCAACCGAATCGGTCGCTCGATCGTGTGCGCGGTGACGTGTACGCCGATGGACGGTATCCGCGACGGCGTGGTCCTGTTGATGGAAGAAGGATCGGTACCTTCTGCGGCGCAACGCAATTAACGATTCGCACAGTTGTCGCATTCCGTACGGTGAAGCGCTAGTCTTATCCCGTGTCGTCCTCCGCGAGCGCCTACGACGACGTGCGAGCACAGTGGCGCCGGTATCGTCTCGAGCTGGGGCGTGCCGAACGTGCCGCGGCCACGGCCGCCGCCTACGAGCGTCAGGTCGGCGCACCCCCGGAGTCGATGCAGCCGTTCCGTGAACGCATGGCGATCCTGCACCGGCGCATCGCGGAGCGTCATCTCGCCTGCGCCCGCCTCTACGAACTGCACGCCCTGCGGTTGCAGCTGTGGCGTACCAGCGGGACCGACATGGTCCGGCCGGTGTTCATGGCCGCGGTGGCCGAGAATCTGGGCCTGGCCGGCGCCGCGCTGACACTGTTCGACGACCGGCAGCAGGAGTTGCTCACCTCCTCCTCCGACACCCGGTCCCGGGCCGCCCACGACATCGAGGCCACGATCGGGCAGGGCCCGGCGCGCGACGTCGTCAACGGCCTGGACGCCGTCTGCGCGGACGCCACCGAACTGGCGGCCCGCTGGCCCCAATACGGCAGGGCCGCACTGGATCTCGGCATCCGGTCGCTGGTAGCGGTGCCGCTCACCGTCGGCGCCGGGCGGATGGGCGCACTGTGCGGGTTCTCCGACCATCCGCTGCTGCCCCAGGGCACCGTCGGCACCGCCAACCGCATCGCCGACGCCCTGGTCAACGACGTACTGCTGACGCAGCAGCCCGCCGCCGCCGACGGAGCGCCGCCGACCGGTGCGCTGTTCGACGACGCCGACTACCTCACCACCGTCAATCAGGCCGTCGGTATGGTGGCCGTCCACGCGGGCCAACCGGTCGACACGGCTCTGGTCCTCATGCGCGCGCGGGCGTTCGCGGAGGGCATCTCCCTGCGCGAACTGGCCCGCCTCATCGTCGAGGAGGGATACCGGCTGTGCTGACGGACACGCTCCGCGGAGGTGACGGATGACCGATGATCTCACCACGGGAATCACCCAGCTCACCGCCCTGCTACTGGCCGACCGCGCCATCCTCGACAGTCCCCGCGACATCGCCGGCATCGTCTCGGGAATGCTGCCGGGCCGGCCGCTGGTCGGCGTGACACTCACCGGACCCCCGGCCGCGGCCGGCGGTTCGGCGGCCGCTCACGCACTGATCGCCGCCGACGAGCCACACCACGCCCGGCCCGGACCGTACCGGGCCGCGGCCGAAGCGGGACAGGCGATCTCGATACCCGACGCCGGGAACGACCCGCGCTGGCCGGACCACGCGCGGCGCATGCGCGCGCACGGGGTCGCCGCGCACGAGGTGTGGCCGCTGCGGGCGGGCGAGGAGACGATCGGCACGCTGAGCGTCTACAGCCACCGGCCCGGCCCCCTCGACGAGCCGACCCGTACGGCCGCCGCCGTGATCGCGGCGCACCTGAGCGTGCTGCTGCAGGTCGCGATGGACGCCACCCGCCGCACCGCCGTGACCGAGCAGTTGCGCGCGGCGCTGGACTCGCGGTCGGTGATCGATCAGGCCGTCGGCATTCTGATGGGGCAGCGGCGCTGCGACCGCGACGCGGCCTTCGGCCTGCTGCGCACCGCGTCGAACCGGCGCAACGTCAAACTCGCCGCGATCGCCGCCGAACTGGTCGCCTCGATCGGCGGAACACCTCCGGGCGCTTCGCATTTCGACGAACCGAACATCGCCCGGAGGTCCGCCGGGCGGTCCGGCTGACCGCGCTCGGTGTCAGGGCGTGGCCGGCGTGAGACCGACGTGGTCGCCGTCGCCCCGTGCGGTGCGGGCCCGCTCGACGGCCTCACGGCAGGCATTGATCCGGTCGTAGGCGGCCTCCGCGAATTCGCGGGCGGCCTGCGCCCTGGCCAGCGCGGATTCGGCGTTGGCGCGAGCGGCCGCGGCCCGGCGTGCCGTCTCGGCGACCCGGGCGCGGTCGGCCGGGGCGATGGAGCGCAGCGCGGGCGGCCGGGCTACGGCATCCGACGCCTTCGCGGGGCCCTCGCGCGGCGCGGCCGGAACCCCCGGCGGCGGAGTCGCCGATTGTCGTTCGTCCTCATGCCTCATGGCGCCACACTTCCCGTTCGGGCAACCGATTCCGCCTCTTCCTCCCACAGCCAACGACATCGCCGACGTGGGCACACAGGGCACAAAGATTACCGCGCGGAGGACTTTCTACCCTGGTGTGGATCCGGAGAAAGGGCATTGCCGACATGACCGATACCGTGCACGCGTTCACCGACGACGCCCTGGGCGACCACGACGCGGTGAGCCTGGCCGCCGAACTCCGCGCGGGACGCCTGGACCGCCGCGAGGTGATCGCGGCGGCGATCGACCGGGTGAACCGCGTGAATCCCCGGCTCAACGCCGTGCAGGCCGAATGCTTCGACCGCGCCCGCGCCGCCGCGCCCGGCGACGGGCCGTTCGCGGGGGTGCCCGCGTTCGTCAAGGACAACACCGATGTCGCGGGCCTGCCCACCTGTCACGGCTCGGCGGCGTTCGTCCCGCGCCCGGCGCGCCGCGACGGCGATCCGGCCGCGCAGTTCCTCAGCGCGGGATTCGTGGCGCTGGGCAAGTCGACCCTGCCCGAATTCGGGCTCACCGCCAGCACCGAGTACGCCGACCGGCCGCCGACCCGCAACCCGTGGAACACCGGGCATTCCGCCGGGGCGTCCTCGGGCGGTTCGGCCGTGCTCGTCGCGTCCGGGGCCGTGCCGATCGCGCACGCCAACGACGGCGGCGGCTCGATCCGCATCCCGGCCGCGGTCAATGGACTGGTCGGGCTGAAACCGACCCGGTGCCGGCTGCTGGACCAGCCGGGCGTGCGGGCGCTGCCGGTGCATCTGGTCGCCGAAGGGGTCCTGACCCGCACGGTGCGCGACACCGCCCACTATCTGGCCGCCGCCGAACGGTTCCGGCCCAACCGGGACCTTCCGCCGGTCGGCCTGCTCGAGGGACCCACCGGGCGGCCGCTGCGCATCGGGCTCATCCGCCACGACATCCTCGGCCGCGGCGTCCACCCGGAGACCGACGCGGTCCTCGATTCCGCCGCGCGCGTGTTCGCGGCCGCCGGGCACGAGGTCACCGAGACCCGGCTGCGGGTCGATCCGGGGTTCGTCGAGGACTTCAAGACCTATTGGGCGTTGTTCGCGGTGGTCATGTCCGCGGCGTTCACCGCGACCCACCCCGGCTCGTTCCGGCCGTGGAAACTCGACCCGTTCACCAAGGGCCTCGCGGGTAAGGTGCTGCGCGGCCCGCGGGCGGTGGCGCCGGCCGTGCGGCGGCTGCGCGCCGGAACCGCGCTCTACGACGAGCATTTCGCCGAGCTGGACGTGATGCTGACGCCGGTGCTGTCGCATCCGGCGCCCCGCATCGGCGAGCACGCGCCCGGGCAGCCGTTTCCCGAACTGTTCGGCAAGCTCATCGACTATGTCGGGTTCACGCCGTTCAACAATGTCGGCGGCGGGCCCGCGATCTCGGTGCCGCACGGGCTGACCAGCGGCAATCTGCCCGGTTCGGTGCACCTGTCAGCGCCGCGCGGCCGCGAGCGGGACCTGCTCGACCTCGCCTACCAGCTCGAGGCCGCCGATCCGTTCCCGAAGATCACCGCGGGCGCGGAAACCGTCGCCTGAGGACGCGCGCCGGGCCGATACTGGGAGGCATGCCCTCACCGTGCCTGCTGCTGCAGCTGCGGCCCGAGCGCGCGGCCGCCGACGACGAGTACGAGGCGATCCTGCGCACCGGCGGTTTCGCGCCGGGCGGGCTGGTGCGGATCCGGATGGACCGGGAGGTCCCCGAGGTCGACCTCGCCGGCTACAGCGCGGTCGTCGTCGGCGGCGGGCCCGCCAATCTCAGCGATCCCGACGAGCGCAAACCCGGCTACCAGCGGCGATTCGAACCGGTCCTGAAGAAGCTGGTGACCGAGATCGTCCGGCGCGACATCCCGTATCTGGGCGCCTGCTACGGGCTGAGCGTGCTGGCCGATGTCCTCGGCGGCACCGTGAGCCGCGACCGCTACGCCGAGGGCGCGGGCGCGGTCACCGTCGAGACGACGCCCGCCGCCCGCGCCGATCCGCTGCTGCGCGGGCTGCCGCGCTCGTTCCGGGCGTTCGTCGGGCACAAGGAGTCCTGCCAGCAGGTGCCGCCCGGGGCGGTCCTGCTCGCGGGATCCGGGGGGTGCCCGGTGCAGATGGTGCGGGTCGGCAGCCACGTGTACGCCACCCAGTTCCATCCCGAACTGGACGGCGACGGACTCGCCCTGCGGATCGAAACCTACCGCCACGCAGGCTATTTCGATCCCGAGGAGGCCGATTCCCTGATCGCCCTCGGGCACGCGGAATCCATCACGGTGCCCGGCGCGATCCTGCGCCGGTTCGTGGCGCGCTACTGCCCCGCCGCGGCATGACCGCGAAGACAGCGGTAGCCGCCCGGCCTGCGACCGGGCGGCTACCGAGGGTGAGTGAATTATTCGGCGGACGGTTCGGAGCCCTGGCTGCCCAGGACGAAGCTGCTCTGGCCGTTGCCGTCGACGCCGGCGTCGAGGATCTTGTCGTCGAGGTAGGCGGCGGCCTGCTGGTCGAGGAAGATACGCGAACCCTCGGCGTCCATGATCTTGTCGGTCTCGGCCGGTTCGGCGGCCAGCGCCAGCTGCAGTGTCTCGGCGCCGTCGTCGGTGAAGATGCGCAGGCCGGCGTCCTGCGGCGTGCCCTCCGCCGATGTGATGGTCCGGACGACCTCGATTGCGGTGGGGGTGAGCATCAGCATTGTCGGGGTTCCTTCCCGCGGTTGTGGGAGTTCTCTCTGTCGGCTGTGCGTTCTCCTTCGAGTAGCCAACGAGCCCGCCGTAAAACCCCGCCACCGAAATCCACCGGATATCTCCCGCTCGAGCGCCTCTGTGGGTGCGCTCACACCAGCGACTACGCGCCGGATCGCACGCCGTCCAGCGCGGTGTCGTGCCTGCTCAGGCGCCGGTGACGGCGCGGGACGGCTGCGGCGCCGGGAGGGCGAGGTTGTCGCGCAGGGTGGTGCCGGTGTAGTCGGCGCGCAGCACGCCGCGGTCCTGCAGGAGGGGGACGACCCGGTCGACGAACTCGTCGAGGCCCCAGGGCACGAGGTGGGAGCCGAGGATGAAGCCGTCGGAGCCGTCGTTGCGGACGAAGTCGTCGATCAGCTCCGCCACCCGTGCCGGGGTGCCGACGAGGGGCCCGCGTTCGAACTGGTCGATCACCACCTCGCGCAGGCTGAGTTTCTTCGCCTCGGCGACCTCGCGCAGGCGCGCGGCGGTCGCGAAGCGGTCCTGGTGGACGAAGGCGCGGCCCTGAATGATCGGCGGCGCGTCCGGATCGGGGTCGACGGCGGGCACAGGCCCGTCGGGGTCGTAACCGGACAGGTCACGGTTCCAGATCTGCTCGAGCAGGATGAGCGCGGTCTGCCCGGTGACCTGTTCGTCGCGCAGGGCGTGATACTTCTCGATCGCCTCGGAGTCGGTGTCGCCGAGCACGAAACTCGCCGACGGCAGGATCTTGATGTCGTCGGCCGCGCGCCCGGCCGCCACCGCCCGCGCCTTGATGTCGCGGTAGAACTCCGCGGCCTCGGGCAGTGTGCCGTACGGGGAGAAGATCGCGTCGGCGTTGGCGGCGGCGAAGTCGCGTCCCTGCGGCGAGACCCCGGCCTGCAGGATCACCGGGCGGCCCTGCGGGCTGCGGGGCACGGTGAACCGGCCGGAGATGTCGAACTGGCTGCCCCGGAACGCGAACGCGCCGGCGTCGGGACGCCCCAGGAACCGCCCGGATTCCTGGTCGGCGACCAGGTCCTCGTCGTCCCACGAATCCCACAGGGCGCGAACGGCATTGAGCGTCTGCTCGGCGCGCACGTACCGGTCGGCGGGATCGAGGAAGCCGCCGCGCCGGAAATTGCGGCCGGTGAACGCGTCGAAGGAGGTCACCACGTTCCACGCCGCCCGGCCGCCGGAGAGATGATCGAGGCTCGCGAACCGGCGGGCCAGTTCGTAGGGCTCGTTGAAGGTGGCGTTGACGGTGCCCGCGAGCCCGAGATGGTCGGTGACCGCGGCGAGGGAGGCCAGCACGGTGAAGGTGTCGGGGCGGCCGATGATGTCCTGATCGAAGATCTCACCGGCGCGCTCGCGCAGGGCGAGGCCCTCGGCGAGGAAGAAGAAGTCGAACCGGCCGCGTTCGGCGGTGCGCGCGGTGTGCTCGAAGGTGCCGAAGTCGATCTGGCTGCCCGCGTCCGGATGCCACCACGCGGTGTGATGGTTGACCCCGCCGAGGTAGGCGCCCAGGATGACCTGCTTACGGGAAGTGCTCACGATAACCTCGCTCAGGCGGTCGCGTAACGGTTGGGGACGGTGCCGGGCAGGCCGAGCAGCGCGCGCAGCGAGCCGCCCGGATAGCCGGTGCGGAACAGGCCGCGGCGTTGCAGGGCGGGCACGAGCCGTTCGGTGACGGCGGTCAGATCGTCGACCGCGACACCGGGCCGCAGCCGGAACCCGTCGACGCCCTGCCCGCTCCATTCGGCGAGCAGGTCCGCCAGCTCGTCGGCGCTGCCCGCGAAAATACCGGCGTCGGAACGGAATTCGGCTCCGGCCGCCTCGTTCAGGCGGGCCAGCCGCTGCGGGCCGGTGGCCGCCGGAGTGTCGAGGAAGACGACGATGTCGGCGTACACCCGCAGCGGCTCCCCCGCCCGGCCCACCGCCGTCGCGGCCGCGGCGACCTGGTCGAGGATCGGCCGCGGACCGGCCGCGCGGGTGGGTGTGACGAACACCAGATCCGCACTGCGCGCGGCGAATTCGTAGATCAGCGGGGCGTGGGCGAGGGCGGTCACCACGGGCTGGCCCTGGGGCGGGCGCGGGGTGATGGAGGGTCCGCGGACGGCGAAGAACCGGCTCTCGAAGTCGATGTAGTGCAGTTTGCCGCGATCGATGAAGCGGCGCGTGGCGACGTCGCGGATCTCCGCGTCGTCCTCCCAGCTGTCCCACAGCCGCCGCACCACCTCCGTGAAGTCGGCGGCCTCGGCGAACAGGTCACGCACCGTGTCGGGGAAGACGCCCGACGCGACCGCCTCCGCCAGTTCCGCCGCGGTGAGTTCCCGCAGCTCCCGGCGCCCGAAATGGGCCGCCTCCGCCGCGGTCGCGGACACTCGCGCCTGCCAGCCCGCCCGGCCCCGCGACGTGTAGTCCAGGGTGGCCAGCGCCGCGGAGACGTGGAACGGCTCGGTGTGGGTGGTGGTGACGGTGGGGACCAGCCCGATGTGCCGGGTGACCGGCGCGACACGGGCGGCGATGAGGTGGGCGTCCAGGCGCGCCCGCACCCGGTCGACCCGGTCCTCGCCGGCTTCGTGCCGGGCGCCGGGGACGGCCAGGCTGTCCTCGATCGTGACGAAGTCCAGCAGGCCGCGTTCGGCGACGGCGACCAGATCGGTCCAGTACGCGGGGCCGAACAGGTCGGCGGGCCGGGAGCCGGGCTCGCGCCACGCGGCCGGATGCCAGCCCGCTCCGTCCAGCGCGACGCCGAGATGTAGGGGGTTCGGTGCCATCGTCTCCCGTTCCTGTCCAGTGCGCGGATGTCGTCTACCGCAACGCCGATCGGCCCGGAACGCGACGGTCCCGGTGGGTGGCGAGCGCCGCCGCCCGGCCGCCCGCCTGCCCGATACGTTCGCGGGCGGCCGGATACCGCGTGGTCACGGACTGCGCGGCGGCGCTCGCCCGGCACACTCCCGTCCGCCGCCCTCGGTGTCAACGATTCCGATCAGCTCGAGCGCGGGGAAATACGAGGCGGGGCAAGGAATCTCCCCTGCCCAATGTCCCCCTGCCCCGGAACGGCGGCCGTGAACCTGCCCGATCTCCTCCTGCCCTGGAACTACGGCCGTGAATCCATGCCCACGGATAGGGGGCCGCGTCTCGAATCCCGGTGAGCGCAATCGTGTGCCGGCCGTGTGCCGCTGGCTAGCGTTCTCGGGTCGGACGCTGTCGTGGAGGAGTATGCGGTGACCACTGAGTCGACGATCGATGCCGGGACCTCGCTGCACCCGCTGGACGATCCGGTGCGGGCGTCGCTGCGCGGCGCGCACCGGCGGTTCGCGCGCTGGGTGGGGCGCATCGGCCGCTACGACCCGCAGGTCGCCGGGTTCATCGGCCATCCGCCGGTGCTCGACGAGCGGGACTGGGCCGATCTGGCCACGGTCCTGGGTCCCGGCGGCAGCAGCGGGCTGCGCGGGTTCGGGCATGTGCCGCCGCCGGAGTGGACGGTTCTCGACGAGTTGCCCTCGGTGCAGATGGACGGTTCGGCGCTGCGCGTCGCCCCGGATCCGGACCTCGAGGTCCTCACCGCCGCGGAAGTCCCGGAGATCCTGGACCTCGTCGCCCGCACCCGCCCCGGACCGTATCTGCCGCGCACCATCGAGATGGGCGCGTATCTGGGTCTGCGGGTGGACGGCCGGCTGGTGGCGATGGCGGGCGAGCGCATGCATCCGCCCGGCTGGACCGAGATCAGCGCCGTGTGCACCGATCCGGAGTTCCGGGGCCGCGGCCTCGCCACCCGCCTGGTGCGTGCCGTCGGCGCGGGTATCCGGGCGCGCGGCGAGGTCCCGTTCCTGCACGCGCTGGCGAGCAATACGTCAGCGATCGCCCTGTACGAGACGCTGGGATTCACTCTGCGGCACCGGTCGGTGCTCACGATCGTGCGCGCGCCGGACCGCCGGAGTTCGAATCAGGCCGGTATATAACTGTTTTCGCGCGGGATATGTCCTGTTTCAATTCCGGCATGATTCCGCGCTCGTCCCGCTTGTCCCTCCGGCGCCGCACGGCGGCACTGCTGCTGGCCGTGGTGGCCGTCGCCGGGCCGGGGCTGACGGGCTGCGCGAACCACGACGAGACGTCGGGGGCGGCCGACGGTCCGCTGCCGGTCGACGTGCCGCCGGGCACCGAACTCGTGGTGGCCGATCAGCAGGAGCGGGTCCAGACCTGGCTGCGGGCCTCCGGCGAGCTGGACAAGCTGCCGTTCACGATCAAGTTCGCCAATTTCGTCGGCGGTCCGGCCATCCTCGAGGCATTCCGCGCCGGCGCCGCCGATGTCGCCCAGGTGGGCGACGTGCCGCCGATCCACGCGCTGGCCGCCGGGCAGGACGTGCCGATCGTGGCCGCCTATCAGAGCAACCCGCTGGCCCTGAAACTCGCTGTGGCGCCGGGCCGTTCGATCACCCGGCTCGCGGATCTGAAGGGCCGCAAGATCGCCTACGCCGAGGGCACCGCCCAGCAGGCCGGGGTGCTGCGGGCCCTCGCCAAGGCCGGGCTGGCACCGTCGGACGTGACCCTGGTCCGGTTGCAGCTCAACGATTTCCTCGACGCCGTGCGCACCGGACAGGTCGACGTCGCCCCGCTGATCGAGCCGAACGTGACCCGGCTGCTGCGCACGCCCGGCGCGTCGGTGATCCCGGATTCCGAACTGGCCGGACTCTACGGCGGGCTGGGCTACCTGTACGCGCGGCGGGAGGCGGTGCGCGATCCGGCGAAGGCGGCCGCCACCCGCGCACTGGTCGCGGCGTTCATCCGCGCCCAGCAGTGGTCGAATCTGCATCAGGACGAGTGGGCCCGCACCTATTACGTCGGCAGCCAGAAGGTCGGCGCCGACGACGCGAAACGCATCGTGGACTCCTACGGCGTCTACACGTTCCCGCATCTGGATCAGCGTCTGGTGAATCGCCAGCAGGCGACCATCGACGCCATCGACGCGGCCGGTGAGCTGCCGAAGAAGATCCGCGCCGCGGACGGTTTCGATCTGCGTTTCGACGCGGTCGTCACCCAGACCGTGACCGAGATCGGCGCGTCGTTCGGAACGGAACCCAAGTGATGGCCGTTGCGACCACCCGGCGCCCGAAACTCGGCCCGGGCACACCGATTCCGTTCGGCATCGCGCTGGGCCCGCTGCTGCTGGTCGCCGCCTGGGTGATCGGATCGGCGGCCGGCGCGCTGGACACCGAGACGCTGCCCGCGCCGTGGACGGTGGCCGAGACCGCCCGGGACCTGATCGCCGACGGCCGCCTGCAGTCGAACCTGCTCACCTCCCTGCAGCGCGCCGCCACCGGCCTGGTGCTGGGCGTGGCGGCCGGGGTGGCGCTGGCGCTGATCGCGGGTTTGAGCCGGATCGGGGAGGCGCTGGTGGACGGCCCCGTCCAGATCAAGCGGTCGATCCCCACGCTGGCGCTGATCCCGTTGTTCATCGTGTGGTTCGGCATCGGCGAGCAGATGAAGGTCCTCGTCATCGTCCTGAGCGTGCTGATCCCGATCTACATCAACACCCACGCGCACCTGCGCGGCGTGGACGCCCGCTATGTGGAACTCGCCCGCACCGTGGGGTTGTCGCGCTGGGAATTCGTGCGCCGCGTCGCGCTGCCCGGCTCGCTGCCGGGGTTCTTCACCGGGCTGCGGCTGGCGGTCTCGATCTCGTGGATCGCGCTGGTGGTCGTCGAACAGGTCAACGCCACCAGCGGGATCGGCTACCTGATGACACAGGCCCGCACCTACGGGCAGATCGACGTCATCGTCGTCGGCCTGGTGATCTACGGGCTGCTGGGCCTGATCGGCGACATCGCGGTGCGGCAGGTGGAACGGAGGGCTTTGTCGTGGCGGCAGACACTGGCGGATTGACGATCGTGGAGACCCGCGGCCTGACCCGCCGCTTCGGTGACCGGATCGTGTTGCGCGACTTGGATATCCGGATCCGGCGCGGCGAGTTCGTGGCGTTGCTGGGCCGCAGCGGATCCGGGAAGAGCACCCTGTTGCGGGCGCTCGCCGAGATCGACGACGGGGTCGCGGGTTCCGGTCGGCTCGACGTTCCCGCCGAACGCGCGGTAGTGTTCCAGGACTCGCGGCTGCTGCCGTGGATCCGGGTGCTGGACAACGTCGTTCTGGGATTGCGCGGCCGCGACACCCGCGAGCGAGGCCGCGCCGCACTGGCCGAGGTCGGCCTGGCGGGGCGCGAAAGGTCGTGGCCCAAAGAGCTTTCCGGCGGCGAACAGCAGCGCGTCGCGCTGGCACGCTCACTGGTGCGGGAACCGGCGCTGCTGCTGGCCGACGAACCGTTCGGCGCGCTCGACGCGCTGACGCGGCTGCGCATGCACACGCTGCTGCAAGACCTGTGCGCCCGGCACACGCCCGCGGTCCTGCTGGTCACCCATGACGTCGACGAGGCCGTCCTGCTCGCCGACCGGGTGCTGATCCTCGACGACGGCCGCATCGCCGCGGACCGCCCCATCGACCTGCCGCGACCGCGGCGCCCCACCGACACCGGATTCGCCGGCCACCGCGAGGCTCTGCTGACGCATCTCGGCGTCACCGTCCCGCCGCGACCCACCGACGAGAAGACCCACGAGTACACGACTGTCACGGAGGCGGGCATCCCGGCATGAGCGACCGACAACTGCACCTCAACGCGTTCATCTACCCGGCCGGGCACCACGAGGCGGCCTGGCGGCACCCCGACAGCCGCCCGGACCGCATCTACGACATCACCTACTACCAGGAGATCGCCCGCACCGCCGAGGCCGCCACCTTCGACGGGGTCTTCTTCGCCGACGGCCCGGCGCTGCGCACCAACGTGCAGTACAACGCCGCGCCGGGGCTGGAGCCGATCACGCTGCTCACCGCGATCGCCGCCGCCACCACGCATCTGGGCCTGATCGCCACCGCGTCGACCACCTATTACGAGCCCTACAACCTGGCGCGCCTGTTCTCCTCCCTCGACCACATCTCCGGTGGCCGCGCCGGCTGGAACATCGTCACCACCGGAACCGATCTGGCCGCCGCCAACTTCGGACTCGACAAACATCCCGAGCACGCCGAAAGATACGCGCGGGCACGGGAATTCGTCGACGCGGTGGTCTCGCTGTGGGACAGCTGGGAGGACGACGCGATCCTCCTCGACCGCGCCGCGGGCCGCTACGCCGACCCGGCGAAGATCCATCGCATCGACTTCGCGGGCGACCACCTGCGGGTGCGGGGACCGTTCAACGCCGCCCGCACACCGCAGGGGTATCCGGTGCTCGTGCAGGCCGGCGCCTCCAACGACGGCCGCGCCTTCGCCGCCCGCTACGCCGAGGCCATCTTCACCGCGCATCAGCGCCGCGAGGACGCCCAGGCGTTCTACTCCGACATCAAGCGCCGCGCCCGCGACTTCGGCCGCGACCCCGGCCACGTCAAGATCCTGCCCGGCATCAGCCCCTTCATCGCCGGCACCGAGGCCGCGGCCCGGAAACTCGAACGCGAATTCAACGAACTCACCGTCCCCGACTACGGCCTGGGCCAGCTGGAGAGCATCACCGGCGAGAAACTGCGCCACCTGCCCCTCGACGAGCCGGTGCCGGCCGCGTTGTTCGCCGGGGCGGGCGATGTCACCGACAACGCCGCCAGCCGCCGCCAGGTCGTCGCGGGCATCGTCGAGCGCGAGCATCCGACCCTGCGCGGGCTGCTGCACCGGCTGGCGGGCGCGCGCGGGCACCGCGTCTTCGCGGGCACTCCCGAGCAGGTCGCCGACACCATCGAGGACTGGTTCCGCTCCGGCGCCGCCGACGGCTTCAACGTCATGCCCCCGTACTATCCCGGCGGTTTACAGGTCTTCACCGAGACCGTGGTCCCGATCCTGCGCCGCCGCAAGCTGTTTCGCACCGAATACACCGGCACCACGCTGCGCGACCACTTCGGGCTGCCGCGACCGCGGAGCCGGTTCGCCCCGGAACCGGTCCCCCTGTCATGACCGGCGCGACACGGCCGACGCCGTGGCAGGCCGGGCGGATCGCCGCGACCCCCGCCCGCCGGGACCCGGTCGCGGCCGGGAAACGACGGGAGTGGCGGGTAGGGCGGGAGTGGCGGGCGCCCGCGGTGCTGAGCGGGCACCGGGGGTACGTCTGCGCGGCGGCGGGCAGCGCGTTCGTGCTGGTGGCGCTGTTCCAGCCGTGGCTGACCGCGGTCGGCTGGGACGGGAAGGTCGCGGTGACCGCGTTCGGCCGCATCACCGCCACCACCAACTTCCTGAACACCTTCTCCAAATCCGCGCCGCCGATGGCGAAGGTCTCCGGATTCTGGGGCATCCTCACCGCCGCGGTCGCGGTCCACACGGTCTGCGTGGTCCTGGTCAACCTCCGGGTCCGGATGCCGAAACTGTTCGCGCTGACCGCGATATCGGCGGTCGCGACGGCGGTGTCGGCGATCCTGCTGCTCGTCTACCTCAACAGCAAAGCGCCCGAGGTGAAGGGCATGGTCGGCCTCGGCGACGATGTCGGCGGCCAGATCGGCCTGCTGCTGAACACCTATTTCGGCCACGGCCCCTTCCCGCTGCCGGGCCGCCTGAAGATGTCCTACGCCACCGCCGCGCTCACCCCGTGGTCGATGGCGGCGGCCGCCGTCGCCACCGGATCGGCGGTCGTCGCGGTCACCCAGTGGCTGCGCCACCGCACCCCGCCCCGCACAACATGCACCTGCGGGGCCTGAGCCGAGGTCAGCCCAGTACCCGCTCGCGCACCTCGTCCGCCCACTGCACGTATTCGACGTGCGCGCCGTCGGGGTGGCGCAGATACGCGAATTCCCCTGTGGCACTGCGCAACGGGCCGCCGGTGAGTTCCGCGCCGGCGGCGGTGAGGACCGCGATCAGCTCCGCGAGATCGTCGACCACGACCGGACCGGCGGTCGTCCGGTATCCGTCCACCGCGTCGGGCGGCCCGGCGATGAGCAGGAAGTCGCCGACCGCGGCCAGTTCGGCCCGTTCGAACCCGAATCGCAGATCCGCTGCGGCGCCCACGAGCGTCTCGTACACCGGCAGCGCGGTGTCGAGATCGGTGACGAACAGCCGCGCGTAGGTCTTCAGAATCCGCATGCCCGCGACGCTACGGCGGCCACGGCCGCCACGGCAGCCCTATCGCTCGCCGTGCGCGCAATCATTGCCGCCTCCCCCGCCGCCGGTCATAGTTCCGGGAACGCACGGCGGGACAGGAGTCGAGATGGCCACCGAGGAACCACGATCCGGCGCCCGCGCGGTCGATCGCGCGGTGCACGTGCTCAACTGCTTCGACGGCGACGATCCGCACCTGTCGGTGAGCGAGCTGGCGCAGCGGGCCGGACTGCCGGTCAGCACCACCCACCGGCTCGCGCAGGCGCTGGTGCGCGGCCGGCTGCTGGAACAGGATCCGGCCACCGACCGCTACCGGATCGGGCACGGGCTGGCGTCGCTCGCGCGACCGGCGCTCTCGCGCCTGGGCCTGGATTCCGCCGCCCCGCACCTGTACGCGCTGGCGGCCGGGATCCGGATCACGGTGAGCGTCAGCATGGTGGAGGACCGTGACGCGGTCTCGGTCTTCCACGCCCGCCCGCCGGAGTACTTCTGCACCCATCAGGTCCCCGATCCGCGGCGGCCCCTGCGCGCCAGCGCGGTCGGTCACGCACTGCTGGCCTTCTCGCCGGCGCACACGGTCCTGGAGGCCCGCGCCGCGGCCCCGCGTCCTGCGCTGTACTCCGATCTGGATCGCGTGCGCCGCAACGGATTCGCCGTGGAGGTCCTCGACACCGACGATCCCGTGCGCGCCGTCGCGGTGCCGATCGTCGGCCCCGACCGGCAGGTCCGGGGCGCGATCGCCGTGCAGGCGCGGTCCGCGCGGCTCGACGACGACCTGGTGCGCGGCATCGTGCCCGCCATGCGCGGCATCGCCCGTCGCGTCGGCCCGCTGTTCCAGGCCGCCGCGGAAGTCCCCGCCGAATTCGGCTCACGCTGATTTCCACACTGTGAAATGACCGTTGCCGCGGCGGCGAACCGCCCCCACCATGGAAAACGACGCAGATCATTGCCGTTCGAACAGCTCCCGAAGGTTCTGGAATGATCCTCTCCTCCCTCCTCACCCGCCGGCGCACGGTCGACTTCGTGCGCACGGCCGAGGGCATCTGTCACACCTGACCTCCCGCGCGCCGGCCGCCGGCGCCGATCCCCTCAGGTAGTTCCGCGCCCGCCCGCCCCGGCAGCTCCGCCCGCGGCGTCACCGGCGCACTCAGCGAAAGAACCGAACGATGCTGTCCTCCAGACGAACCCATGTCCTGACGCGCGTCCTCGCCGCCGCCGTCACCCTCGCCGTCGCCGCCACCCTGGCGGCCGGGTGCGGGAAATCCGATCCGACCACCGGCGCCGACGGCAAGACCGTGCTGCGGTACCAGGGGCAGACCGGGCAGGTAACGGCCTTCGAACTCGCCGCCGACCTCGGCTATTTCGACAAGATCCAGCTGCACTGGGAAAGCGACAGCACCAGCGGCCCGGCGAATATCCAGGCCGCGGCCACCCGGCAGATCGAATTCGGCAGCGCGTTCAACGGCGCGGTCGTGAAACTGATCGCGGGCGGCGCGGCGGTCACCTCGGTGCTCGGCTCCTACGGCGCCGACGAGAAATCCTTCACCGGCTATTTCGTGCGCGACGATTCCGGCATCACCTCGGCACGCGATCTGATCGGCAAGAAGATCGGCGTCAACACCCTCGGCGCGCACCACGAATTCATCACCAAGGAATGGCTGCACCGCCAAGGCCTCAGCGAACACGAGATCCAGCAGGTCCAGTTCGTGGTCCTGCCGCCGGTGAGCACCGAGGACGCGCTGCGCAAGGGCCAGATCGACGTGGCGGCGCTGGGCAGCGTCTTCCGCGACACCGCGATCGAGCGCGGCGGACTGCATCCGCTGTTCACCGACAAGGACATCTTCGGCACCTTCGACTACGGCACCTACGTATTCCGCGACGATTTCATCGACCGCCATCCCGACGCGGTGCGCGACTTCGTCCAGGGCACCGCCCGCGCCACCCGCTGGCTGCAGGTCACCCCGCGCGACGAGGTGGTCGCCCGGTTCGACGCGATCATCCGCAAGCGCGGGCGCAACGAGAACACCGACCTGCTGAAGTTCTGGAAGAGCTCCAGCATCCCCGTGCCCGGCGGCGTCGTCGACGAACGCGAACTGCAGATCTGGATCGACTGGCTGGTCCGCAGCGGCGAACTGCCCGACGGCAAACTGAAGGCCGAGGACCTCTACACCAACAAGGACAACCCCTACGCCAACGGCACCTACCCACCCGCCAGCGGCCCCACCGGAGAGGCGGTGGCGGCGAAATGACCGGCGCGGCAAAACTTTCCCTGACCGGAGTGCGCAAACAGTTCACCGTGCGCGGCACGCCCGAACCGTTCACCGCACTCGACGACATCACCCTCGAGCTGCGCGACGGCGAATTCCTGGTACTGGTCGGGCCGAGCGGCTCCGGCAAATCCACGCTGCTGGACCTGCTGGGCGGGCTCAGCGCGCCGAGCGCGGGACAGATCCTGCTCGACGGCGCACCGGTGCGCGGGCCCGGCCTGGACCGGGGCATCGTCTTCCAGCAGTACGCGCTGCTGCCCTGGCGCACCGCCCGCGCCAATATCGAACTCGGTTTGGAGGCCAAGGGTCTGCGGCGGCGCGAACGCCGCGAGCGCGCCGCGCACTATCTGGACCTGGTCGGGCTCGACGGGTTCGCCGACCGCTATCCCCACGAACTGTCCGGCGGGATGAAGCAGCGCGTGGCCATCGCCCGCAGCCTCGCCTTCGACCCGCAGGTGCTGCTCATGGACGAACCGTTCGCGGCCCTGGACGCGCAGACCCGGGAGTCGTTGCAGGACGAGCTGTTACGCATCTGGCAGACCACCGGCAAGACGATCCTGTTCATCACCCACGGCATCGACGAGGCGGTATACCTCGGCCAGCGGGTCGCGGTGCTCACCTCGCGGCCGGGACGGATCAAAACCGTCATCGATATCGACCTCGACCGGACCTCCGGCGCCGACATCCGTTCCAGCGAGCGGTTCCGCGACTTCCGCCACCGCATCTGGGAACAGCTGCACTCGGAGGTGAGCCGGGCCCAGGGCCTGGAGCGCGCCGCACTGACCACGCACACCGACAGGAGGCCCGCCCATGTCTAGCGCCGTGCAACTCGCCGACCACCCCGTCGACCGTCCGGCCACGACCCCCGCCACGCCGCAACCGGCTACACGGCCCGCCGTGCCCGCCCGGGCCGTGCGCGCGGCCGGAGCGCTGGGCTGGCGCGTACTCAAACCGGTCCTGGTGATCGCGCTGTTCCTCGCCGTCTGGGAGACCGCGCCGCGCCTGGGCCTGGTGGACGAGGTGTTCCTGCCGCCGTTCTCGGTGGTCCTGGACGCGTTCGCCGAACTGGTCCGCACCGGGCAGATGTGGGAGCACGTGTCGACCAGCCTGACCCGCTCGCTCACCGGATTCGCCCTCGCCCTCGCCACGGCCGTCCCCGTCGGCATCGGCATCGCCTGGTACAAGCCGATCGCGGACTTCCTGAACCCGATCCTCGAACTGTTCCGCAACACCGCCGCGCTGGCGCTGCTGCCGGTGTTCATCCTGGTCCTCGGCATCGGCGAGACCTCGAAGGTCGCGCTGGTCGTGTACGCCGGATTCTTCCCCATCCTGCTCAACACCATCACCGGCGTCCGCACCGTGGAACCATTGCTCATCAAATCCGCTGTCTCGCTGGGATTCTCGCCGCTGCGACTGTTCCAGAAGGTGATCCTGCCCGCCGCCCTGCCCTCGATCTTCACCGGCCTGCGGATGGCGGCGTCCTCCTCGATCCTGGTGCTCATCGCCGCCGAGATGGTCGGCGCCCGCGCCGGACTGGGCTACCTGATCACCGCGGCGCAGCAGAACTTCCAGATCCCCAACATGTACGCCGGAATCCTCGCGATCTCCCTGGTCGGCCTGGCGTTCAACGGCATTCTCGTCACCGTCGAACGCCGCCTGTCACGCTGGCGCACCCAGCCCGGCCACTGACCGCGCACCCGCTCCGCAGCGCATCGGGGTCCCTCGCCGTAACGCGAGGGACCCCGATGCACGCGGGTGTGCGGTCAGGCGGCGCTGCCGCTGAGGACCGCCATGGCCGTGGTGAAGATGTTCGCGACGACTTCCAGAAGCTCCATGCCGATGCCTTGCCTTCCGAGTGGGAGAGTGGGCGCAAGCATGCGTGACCCGAATGTCCAGGAGGTTATGCGCTGATGAAACCCTCGCGCAAACACGAGTCACCGGGTCCCGAGCGCGTCGAGGGCCTGGCGGGCGTGCGGCGCGTGCAGGGGTGAGAAGTACGGATTCGTGCGCAGCGCGTCGGTCAGCGCCCCGGCCGCCTCCTCGGTGCGGCCGAGCCCGGCCAGGATCATGCCGCGGTGATAGGCGAGCGTGGCATTGCGCCAGCCCAGCGCGTTCGCCCGCTCCGCGATACCGATCGCGTCACCGTCGCGGCCGGCCCGGTGCAGCGCCCACGCGAGCGTGTCGGCGGTGATCACGCTCTGCCGGCGACCGTATTCCAGCTCGGCCAGCCGGACCGCCTCGGCGGGATCGCCGTGATCGGCCGCCAGCTTGGACGCGTCCACGTATTCGGTGGCGCCCTGCTCCGCGAGCCGCCGGAACTGCTCGGCCACCGACCGGTACGTCTCGGCGGCCGCCTCGGGACGTCCCGCGGCCTCGAGCAGTTCACCGAATTCGATCAGATACTCCGGCAGCGGCGACCGCGCGGTCAGCTCCGTGAATTCCCTGATCGCCCGGTCGAGATCACCGCGCGCCGCAGACACCTTCGCCCGGCCCTGCCGCAGCGCCGAATTGTCCGGATTCGCCAGCAGCCCACCGCGATAATGCTCGTCGGCGGCGTCGAGATCACCGGCATTGAAGGCGAGTTCACCGAGATGGTAGCGGCAGAACGCGACCTGGTCGGCGCTGCTGGACGCGGTGAGCGCCAGCTCCAGCGCCGCGCGGGCTTCGTCGACGCGTCCGTGTAGTTCGAGGTCGTAGGCCGCGCGAGTGAACGACGGCACCCCGGGCCGCAGCTCGAGCATCCGCTGCACGGCCGCGGTCGCGCCCTCGGCATCACCGAGCTGGGTCAGCGCGTCGACCAGCACGCCGTACCCGTCCGCGCTCGCGGGACGCACCGCCAGCGCCCGGCCGGCGTGCCCGCGCGCGGTGGCGAAATCGTGCCGGGCATTGGCGAGCGCGCCGAGCCCGAGTTCGGCCTCGGCATTGCCCTCCGGCCGCAGCCGCAGCGACTCGTCCAAAGCCTGCTGCGCCCGGCCGTAATAGCCCGGATCCCCCGTGATCCGCGCCGATTCGACATAGGTGCCGCCCAGATCCGCCCACCCGGCCGCATTGCCCGGCACCCGGTCCAGCTGCTGCCGGATCTGCGAAATCCGCAGCGCCACCGGATCGGCGGGGACGGGCGGGGCGGCCGCCGGCCGGTCGGGCCAGATCACGACGAGCCCCGCCGCCGCGGCGAGCAGCGCGAGGAGAACGAGCCCCAGGACGGGTTCGCGGAAGATACGAAACACGTTGGTGTACATAGCGATACCTCGCAAACAAGACGGAAAGACGCTCAGTCCTTCGGCGGTTCGACCACCGTCGTCACGCGCACCCGGCGGCGCATCAGCAGCCACCCGCCCGCGACCACCGCCGCCGCACCCGCCCCACCGGCCGCGACCGGCATCCACGGCGTCCCCGCATCCGAACCGGGCGCCGCCGCCGGACCCGCACCACCCGCCGACGCCCCCGACACCGCGCCGCCACGCGCCGGCAACGCGACATACGGGAAGGTGCGCGCGAACGCCGCATCGTTCGCATCCACCTGGTCCCCCGCCGCGAGCGCCTCGACCAGTTTCCCGCTCGCCGCCGCACCCTCCATCGCCTGCAACTCGATATCGACCACATCGTCGGCCAGCCGCCGCCCGTTCGGGAAGCCCTGCAGATCACCGCCGAGCACACCGAGCCGATTCGGCTGCGCCGCCACCGGCACCGCCATGTTCAACCGCAACATCTCCGACGGCCGGAACGACCCCGGCCGCGCATCAGCGTTGAGAACCTGCGAATTCAGATCCGCCCGAATGGGCGGCGCGCTACCGTCCAGCGTCGGCGCCCCCTTCGCGATACCGGTCAGGAAGATCTCCACCAGATCGTTGCGCGGGACGGCGGGCGCCGGCACCTTGTAGATCGACTCGATCAAACGCGCCAGCTCCGGATCGGTCACCCGCGCCACCACCTCCGGCACCCCCGCATCCGCGACCGGCTCCAGCCCGTTGAACGCGTCCTTCAACCCGACCGGCACGACCACCTCGTTCACCAGCGGACTACCCAGCCGCGACACCTGCACCGCCGCACCCACCGGCGTCGCCGACCCCGGCGACAACTGCAGCGTGCGGCGCTCGGTATCGCTCCACACACCGATCACCGGATTACGCGCCGGATCGTTCTGCAACGCCAGATCCCGCATCGGCACCTGCAGCACAACGGTATTCACGTTCTTACCCGCCAAAGTATCCGTGCCGACCTCCGACAAATCGCCGCCGTACAGCAGATCGAACACCCGCAGATCGAGGAAGAACGGATCCTCCGCCGCCCCCACATACACCGAACCGCCACCCGGCAACCCCTGCGTCGCCTGCGCACGCAGCGACGCGTAATCGGGAATCGACGCCGGCCCGGTATCCGACGGCGCGGCCTGGCCGTGCGCGATCGGCCGCCAGTCGTTCGCGCCGTGACTCACCGACAGCGTGTAATTCTGGCGATACAGCAGATTCTCGTCGGTCAAACCCGTGACCGGGCCGTTGTCGTACAGAAACGTGCTGTTACCACGCCGGTCGTCGGTGGTGAAGGTGACGCGATAGCTGACATTCGGCTTCGCGTCACCGTCGCTGTCGATATTGATGTCGTAGTCGGCCTCGGTGGCCCACGGATAGAAATTGGGGCCCCCGTCAGGTTCCTGCAACCCGAACCAATTGGCGACGATCGTCACCGTATCGGGCTTGTCGGGGCTGACGAACGCGTACACGTCGGTGTTGTCCACCGCCGGATCCGCCGCGATCAGCGGAGCCTCGCGATGGCTGGACGCGCCCGCGACCGGCAACGTGAGACCGCCGACCGTGCCGCCGAACACGACGACGCCCACCGCCGCCAAGGGGCCTGCGACGCGGCCCCGCAGACCACGCCGAGAAGAACGGAACATGAGAAATCCTTCGAAACGTGCGGATACATATGCGCCGGGGCAGGTTTCGGCCCACGGTCAGGGTCGTTGACACCGGACCGCGCCGACGACCCGCGCGAAAACCGGTGCAGGGACTGGCTGTTCACACCTCCGGTCGTGAGACTCGAGACGACGCAGCCCATCCTGTCCGCTCGCCCCCACACCCCACATCGGTCGATCGACCTATCCCGGCGACAGCGCCAACTACCGTGGGAGCGTGACGATCCCGCCCGCCTCCATCCGGGTCACCGAGGTGCTCGCCGCACTGTCGCTCACCACCGACCTGGCGACCGGCGCCCCCTTCGAGAAGGGACTCGCCACCTGCCTGGTCGCCACCGCCCTGGCCGAGCGCGCCGGCCTCGACGAACCCGACCGCCGCACCGTCTTCCACGCCGCACTGCTCGCCGCCGTGGGCTGCACCAGCCGCGCCTCGGAGAACGCCGCCGAATTCGCCGACGACGTCGCCTTCCAGCGCGCCTACCACGTCATCGACCCCGGCGACCCACCCGTCTTCGCCGCCCAGCTCGACCGCTTCGGCGCCTGGGCGCCCGGCCTGCAACCGGCCCTGCGCGACCGCTTCCGCACGACACCGCCGACCGCGGTCCGGCCGGTCTGCGAGGTCAGCCGCGCCCTCGGCCCGCGCCTGGGACTCCCCGAGGCGGCCGTCGTCGCACTGACCGAGGCGAAGGAACGCTGGGACGGCCTCGGCGGCCCCGAACGCCTACGCGGCGAACAGATCTCGCTGACCGGACGCATCGTCCACGTCGCCGAGCAAGCGGTCATCGCCGCCGCCGACCGCGGCCGCCGCGCCGCGGTGACCGAACTGCGCCGCCGCGCCGGCGGACATCTCGACCCCGACCTCGTGGCCCTGTTCGACACCGACGCCGACGCCGTCTGGCACTGCCTCGACGTCCCCGACGTCCTCGCCACCGTCATCGACCGCGAACCCGGTGTGCCCCTGCACATCCGCCACCGCGAACGACTCCGGCTGTGCCTGGCCCTGGCGATCGTCGTGGACCTCAAAGGCCGCTGGCTGCTCGGGCATTCCGGCCACGTCGCCGACCTCGCCGCGGCCGCCGCCGACCTCGCCGGAATGCCCGCCGACGACCGCGACGCCCTGCGCGCCGCCGCCCTCCTGCACGACCTCGGACGCGCCGCGGTGTCCAGCGCGATCTGGGACCGCCCCGGCCCGCTCGGCCCCGGCGACCGCGAACGCGTCCGGCTGCACACCTACTGGACCGACCTCGTCCTGCGGCGCTGCCCCGGCCTCGCCGACCTCGCCGATGTCGCCGCCGGCCACCACGAACGCCTCGACGGCAGCGGATACCACCGCGGCATCCGCGGCCGCGACCTCACCAAACCGGCCCGCATCCTCGCCGCCGCCGACGTCTTCGCCGCCCTCACCGAACCACGCCCGCACCGCCCCGCCCACTCACCCGACGACGCAGCCCGCGAACTGCGCACCGCCGCCGCGTCGGGCGCCCTCGACCCGGAAGCCTGCGCCGCCGTCCTCGAAGCCGCCGGACTGCGCACACCCCGCACCGATCTCCCGTGCGGCCTCACCGAACGCGAGGCCGAAGTCCTGCGCCTGGCCGCCCGCGGCCTGTCCAACCGCCAGATCGCCGCCGAACTGATCCTCTCCGAACGCACCGTCGGCCACCACCTGGCCCACATCTACGACAAGACCGGCCGCCGCACCCGCGCCGGCGCCGCGGTCTTCGCCATGGAACACGGACTCCTCCCCGAATAAGGCGCCCGCACGTCAAGGCTTGTCGTGACCGATCGGACGGGACACCGTGCGCCACTCCTGCGCCCACCGCTCCCGATTCCTGCTCCCGAGCACACACCGGGTCACCGCGACGACCGCGAGCGCACCCGCCCACACCTGGACCAGCAACCCCACACCGAAACCGATGCCGCGCGCCGCCGCCGCGTTCCCCGGCAGCGGCGGCGCGGTAGGCCTGCCGTCGGGACCGATCCACATCGGCACACCGTCACCGGGCCGCACCTTCACACTCACCTCACGGGTGGCCTCACCGGTGGTGCCGGCGTGCGTCCAGCGCACCCTCGCCTCGAACCGCTCCCCGCCCTCGTCCTTGACACTCACCGCGGGCATCAGCACCGGATCCTCGACGACGATCGCCGTCACCCCCGTCTTCGCGGCATTCTCGGCCCGCACCTCCCCCACCGCCGCGGTGTAGTGCGCGGTCCCCGCCGCCCCCGCCACCGGCACCGCCGCCAGCATCACCATCGCGGCCACGATCCGCAGCACCCCCTCCAACCGGTCCGAGACCCGCATCAACCGGTTACCGCTCCACGGCTGCACGCGCCAGAGACGCAGTGTCACAGAGGGATACGCCGCCACCCGGCACCTCCCGCGACGGAACGGTTCATGGCATCCAGCCTCCCGCACACCGCCCCGCACCGAGACGGCCGAAGGTCCCGAGCCCGCGGGCCGTCGGACTCGCGACTCGCCCCACCGGTGGGCACCGCCGGGTAAACATGAATCATGAGTGACCGTGAGATGTACGAAGCACAAACGAACCGGCCGCTATCCGACCGGATCGCCTGACCCGGGGCCGGCCCACCGTGCGTGACGCCTCCGACGCGGCCCAGGCCCGCGTCTTCTACGACTGGCTCGCGGCGGAAGCCGACGCCCTCGACGCCGCCCTGCGCACCCAGCTCACCCGGCGCGGACTACCCCGCGCGACGACCGAGGCCCGCCTGCTGTCCCGGGACCTCGACGAGGTCCGCCGCTGCATGAGCCAACTCCGCGCCCGATTCCCCGACCTCGACGCCCGCCCCGCCGAACCCTGACCAAGGCACCCCCGGTCACGCGTCGGGGCAATGAATCACATGCCGGGGCAACGGATTACGCCGACGGCCGCGACCCCTGCGCACCCACGAGTTCCTCGGCCTCCTCCGCCGACCGCGCCGCCGGCGCCGAACCCCACATGTGCCGCCCGTTGGGCTCCTGCAGGAAATACACCGCCACCGCACCCACCAGACCCGCGATGATCAGGTAGTAGGCGGGCCAGTTCAGATCACCGGTCGCACCCACCAGCGCGCCCACCACCACCGATGTCGTACCCGCGAACAGCGACACCGCGACATTGAACGACACCGACAGACCCGCACCCCGCACCTTCGTCGGGAACAGCGACGGCAACGTCGACGGCATCGTCGCACTGAAACAGATCAGCGTCAGCCCCATCATCAGCAGCCCCAGAAACACCGCGAACGCGTTGTCGGTGCGAACCAGCAGCACCATCGGGAACGCCAGCGCGATCAACGCCCCGATACCCGTCCAGATGATCGGCTTACGCCCCACCCGGTCGGAGATCAACCCGATCACCGGAATCGTCAGCAGCGCGATCGCCATCACCGCGATCTGCAACCACTGCGACGTCGACGAGGACACCCCGCCGCCCGTCGAATCGGGCACCGTCTCGGTGACGTAGGTCGGCATATAGGACGTCAGCATGTAGTTCGTGACATTCCAGACCACGACCAAACCCATGCACACCAGGACGTACGGCCACAGCCTCGCCAGAATCTTCGCCTCGTCGCCGGTCTTGTTCGCCTTCTCCCGCTCCTCGGACTCCTTCTCCAGCGCCGCGAAAGCGGGCGTCTCGGCCAAGCGCATACGCAGGTAGACACCCACCACACCCAGCGGCAGCGCCACGAAGAACGGCAACCGCCACCCCCACGACAGCAACTGGTCGTGAGTGAGGACGGCGTCGGCGAGCGTCACGACCAGCGCACCGAGCAGATACCCCGTGAAGGTCCCGAATTCCAGCCAGCTGCCCAGGAATCCGCGCCGCCGATCCGGCGCGTACTCCGCGATGAACGTCATCGCGTTGCCGTACTCACCGCCGGTCGAAAAGCCCTGCAGCAACCGCGCGCACAGCAACAGCATCGGCGCCCAGATACCGATCGCGTTCTGATCCGGGATACAGCCGATCGCGAAGGTACCCACCGCCATCAGGATCATCGTGGTGGCCAGCACCTTGTTGCGCCCGATGCGATCGGCCAGCGGCCCGAAGAACATACCGCCGAACGGGCGGACCAGGAACGCCACCGCGAACAGGCCGAACGTCGCGATCGTGCCCGCGGTGTCACCCAGGTGGGAGAAGAACACGTCCTTGATGGTCGGTTCGAAATAGGCGTAGACGCCGAAGTCGTACCACTCGGTGATATTGCCGATGCTCGCCGCGCCGATCGCCCGGCGGATGATGGGCGGATCGGTGACGACGATGTCGTCGAGCCTCCAGCGCCTCGGACGCTCACGCGGAACCAGCACAGCCAAGGACAGGACCTCCTCGCGGGGTATCGATCACCTCAGGCTAAGCGATGGCAACCGCGAGCCGTGGCCGACTCTCCGCGATTCATCCGACGAAAGTGACCCCCACAGCCCCGAATACGTCGCTAGCAGCCAGGCCCCGTCCCGCGCACGAGACCCGGATGCACCCCCGGCGCGAGACCGGCCGCGACCACCACCTTGTCCAGCAACCCGCGCAGCGCCGCCCGCTCACCCTCGTCCAGCGGCGTCAGCAGGCCGCCGTCGATCTGCTGCACGATCGGCTCGATCCGCGCCAGCAGCTCGTGCGCCGCCGGCAGCAGATGCACCGCGTAGGCACGACGATCCGAGGGATGCTTCCGCCGCTCCACCAGGCCGCGCTTCTCCAGCTCGTCGACCAGGCCGACCATCACATTGCGATGGATGTGCAGCGTATCCCCCAGCTGCTGCTGTGTCTGACCGTCCCGCGCCGCCAGCTGCCGCAACATCCCGTAGTGCCGCGGCCCGATCCCGAACGGCGCCAGCGCATCCGAGAACCGGAACCCGACCTCGAACCCCAACTGCGCCACGAGAAACGCCGTCCGCTCCGACAACGGAACCAGCGGCGCATCGATCTCCGTCACCCGCGCACCATACCGCAACGTCACCACCTGCAGCGATCGCATCATTGCACGCTATGCACGCACCCCGGAGCCGCTCACGAACACCGCAGCGCATGATGCCGGAACTGGCCCGGCGGAACGCCGTATTCGCGCAGAAACGCCTCGTTGAACGCCGATATCGAACCGAACCCCGACGCGAACGCGACCGCACTGACACTGTCCGCGCGGAACCGGTCCTGCAACCGCTGCCGCGCCCGCCGCAGCCGGGTCTCCCGCAACAGGCGCGCGGGGCTTATCCGCACCGACCGCAGCGCGGCCTCCAGCATCCGGCGCGAACAACCCAGGTGATCGGCGATCGAATCCACCGTCACGCTCGCATCGTCCGAATATTTCTCGACATACAGGCGCGCATCCCGCGCGATCGCGGCGTACCGCGACTCCGCAGGCGCGCGATCGTCATCCAGCGACATCCCCAGCAACTCGACGAGCCGCGAGCTGATCTGGACGAACTCCCACGTCGACATCGTCTCCCGGCACGCCGCGAGCTGCCCCGTCATCGCCGCCACGGTGCCCAGCAGCGCGCGCTCCGAATCGAGCGCGAGCGGCGGACGATCCCGGCACGACGCAGGCAGATCCTCCGCCGGTACGGTGAGAATCCACGCGCGCGCGAAATCACCGTGCGTCAAAGCCATCGGCAGTCCCATCGTGACCATGCCCATCTGCCCCGGCCGCAACCACACCGCATCGTCACACTGCGACAACCCGATCCCGCCCTCCAGCGCGATCACCAGCCTCGCGCTACGGTCGTCGTCCCTCCGGATATGCCGCGCCGTCCGCGCGTACCGGATATCCGTGGACGAGAACTCGACGAGCTGAAAATCCCCCAGCCGCGCATCACCGAGACGTTGCACCCGCGTGGTCCCCGCGAAGCCGCGGCGGTCACCGAACTCGAACCCCATCTCGCCGTGATTGCCACAGACATGCCCCACCCAGAAGTCGATCCGATCCGCCTCTCCCACCTCGCCGGTCGAGGCATGCAACGGCTGATAGTCCGAACGACTCACGACATAACCCTCCCCGTGCGCGAATCCGGCCACGGCCTGCGCACATCCGGTCGCCCCGAACACCCACGCACACATACCCTTTCGACGATTGTACGACGGCCGCCACCACCCACGACCGCACCGGGCAGCAACCGTTCGGCTCCCCGGCACCGTGCGAACATCCGGAACCCGGGCCGATCACAGGGACCACCGGACGAGCACCGGCCCGCCGGGGCACATGGAGGGGAGATCAGCTCGGGGCCCCGGCCCGACCCCGAGCTGATCCCGACACCCGGGCAAACGCACGCCCGTATCGCCGTCTAGCCAAGCCCCTCCTCTGAGCTTCTTTTCGAGTGGTGCTGTGGGATCTCATCGGGACACGCCAATTTGGGCCGACATGCGTTAGTGCGCATAGTTAGATACCATTATTAAGAATCGCGGACACAGCACAGACAGCTTTCCCGGGATCAATCCTGTTGCCGCACAAGCGCTATGCCCTGCTCCCCCTCACCTACGCCAGCCGGTGCAACTCCACACCTCCCCCACCCCGATGCCGGTGTGACGGAGTTTCTGGAGGGAAACCGTCAGGCGGCGGTTTCGGAGAGTTCGGCCGAGGCGAAGCGGCCCGCGCGGCGGCCGGAGAAGACGCAGTCCGCGATCGACAGGCCGCTGACATAGGACTCCGAGCAGATGCCGATGGCGCTGCGGCCCGCGACGTACAGGCCGGGGATCGGGTCGCCGGTCGAAGAGTGTGCCGCTCCGGTGTTCTCGTCCACGACCAGGCCGCCGAGGCTGAACATGGGGCACGGGTTGGTCAGCTTCGGCCGGACCGACACGTCCAGGAGTGTGAACGGGCCCTTCTCGATCGGATGGGTGAACTCGCGCGGTTTGCCCTGCGGGTCGGGCCGGTCGCCGGCGATGGCCTCGTTGTGCGCCCGGATCGTCGCGGCCAGGCCCTCCGGCGAGATTCCGGCGCGGCGCGCCACCTCCTCGACGGTATCGGCACGGACCGCGGAGGTCCGCAGCATCGACTCCGCCTGCAACCGCTGGAACCAGATCGCTTCGCTCGCAAGCTGTTTGCGTGCCTCGCCCATCAGGGCGGCGTCGACGAGCAGCCAGCCCTTACCACCCTGCTCCCGCACCAGCGCGTTGCCGACCGCGGCGCCGTAGCGGGTCTCGTCGATGAAGCGGCGGCCCTCCTCGTTCACCAGCAGCCCGCTGTAGAAGGCGCTGGGCGGAGCGATGAACCGCCACGCCGACACATTGTCCATCCGCTCGGCCGTGCCCCCGGCGGCCAGGCCGAGTTCGATACCGGACCCGTCGTCACCGGTGGTGCCCAGCGCCAGCCCTCCGGTGTACCCGGGAGCGTACCGTGCGAGCATCTCTCGATTCGCGATATACCCTCCGGCACAGAGGATTACGCCGCCACGGGCCCGAATTCGGATCTCGCGCGCATACCGCCGCTCCAGCGCCTCGAGCCGACCTTCGAGCACCCGCCGCAAGGGCGGATAGTAGATGCCCGGTTTGGCGGCGACAGCTGCCATCGCCGCGAAGCTCCTGCGGACCGACGCCGGCGCATCGGCCATCGTCCGAGCCCGGACACCGATCACACGACCACTGTCGTCGCTCTCCAGCGCGACCACCCTGGTGTGCGGCCGGAATCGCACACCGGCCGCGAACGCGGCGCGGGCGAGCGGCTGGTAGATCATCTTGCCCGACGCTCCCCTCCCCTTCGCCCGATGCCCGCGCTGCACCGGCGGCGTGACGGCGCGGAACTCCCCCGAACATTCGCTGCCGGAGTAGTACAGGTAGTACCGGTTGTCGGGATACGAGGTCTTGTACGTGCACACCGACGCCTCGAACGGCACGCCGTGCCCCATCAGCCAGTCGATCATCTCGGGGCTCGAGTCGACGAACCTCCGCAGCGTCTCCGGCCGCACCGCATCACCGACCTCGCGGGCCAGGTACGCGAACATCGCGTCGGCCGTATCGCCGATACCTGCCTCGCGCTGCACGGCGGTACCGCCACCGGCGTACACGATCCCACCCGAGAGTTCCGTGGCGCCGCCGCCGTTGAAGCGATCCACGGCCAGCACCTCCGCGCCCGCCGCCCGCGCCTCCAGCCCCGCGCACGCACCGGCCGCGCCGAATCCCACGACCAGCACATCCGTGGTGGCGTCCCACACCATCGCGAACCCCTTCAGGCAGCCCAACCGCAACGTCGGACCAAACTATAACCTGTTTCAGTTTCCGGCGTCCGGTGGGTCGCTACCGGCTATCGACCGACGGTCGAGTTCGCCCAATCGATGACAGCCGACTGGTATTCGACGGTATTGCGGGCGAGATTGAGCGCATGCCCGCTACCGGGCAGCACGAATGTCCGCAACCGCGCAGCAGGGCTGAAATACGGCGCCTCCGCGGCCTGCAGGGTGCCGGAATTCGCGCAGACCGTGTAATTGATACCGCACGACAGCCTGTCCAGACTGCCGTCGACCACGAGAACGGGCGCGTTGATGAGGCTGGACATACCCGGCAGGGTGGACAGCAGCCCGTCCGGATATTCGGTGAGGGAGAACGCTTCCTTGGTCTTCTCGTCCAGCGCGAGAACCTCGGGATCGACATTGTCGGGTGCGTAGAAGTCGTGCATCCGGGCGCCGGGGCGCGAGACGAGATATCCCGAGTCGTAGCCGCGGCCGGCGAAGGCGGGATCATTACCGGCGGGCTGATAGGTCGCGACGACGCCGAGAGTCTCGCCGACGTTCAGCGCGTGCGAATATCCGGTCAGCACAACGCCGTCGACGTCGTGGTGGGCGCTGGCCTCCATGACCGAGGTGCCCGACGTGAGCGAGTGGCCGACGGTGACGACCTTCCCGAACGGCTGCGCGCCCGCCAGGCCCTGCCGCAGCCCCTGCACGATGCCGTGCAGGGCGTCGGCGGTGGCGGAGGCCGTCAGGGAGAGGGCGGGCGGGCGCGTGCTGGCGCCGTTGCCGAGCCGGTCCACGATCAGCGTCGCGTAGCCCGCCCGGTTCATCGCCTTGCGGAAGTTGTAGGTCTCGGGCTGGTACGAGAAATCCCAGTACGTGCCGTTGTAATTGGACCCGGACATCAGCACCATGACGGTATTCGCCGGCGCGTCCGAGGGCAGGCACAGCGTCGCGGCCAACTGTCCCTGCGGAACCGGGACGAAGAAGGATCGGCAGGAATCCGGCGCGGGAGTTTCCTCGGCCTGCACCACCCCCGTGGCGAACGAGAACAGTGCCGCCACAATGCCTACCGCCGCTGTCCGTATCGAGGCTCGCACGCGAGGCTCTCCCTTGGGTGAGAGGGGCGGTGCCCGATGGACACCCTGACCGATCGTCGGTGACGCACGTTATAACGCGCCACGGCAACACGCAAGATTACCGGTACAGCTAACTCCACCATCCCATTTCGGCCCCGGGAAGCCCCCCTGACGGCCGTTTGTGCCGTCGTCCGGGGCGTGGTGCGATTAGGATGCCCGGCATGGCTGAGCGAGCTGTGCATTGTGTCGGCAGTTACCCAGCCGAAAGTACCGACGACGCGATGTCGGCGATGATCGACGCCGCCGGCCCGCGGCTGCGGTCGTTGCCGACCGGCGAGACCCGGCGCTACGAGTTCTACGTCGAACCGATCATCGCGGATCTGGTGGCGCAGGGCGTGCTGGAGCCGCGACCGCGCCGGCCGTGGGTCTCCGCCCCGCTTCCGACCATCCACCGCATCTCCCGTGGCCGCGACACCGACACCGCCGCAATGGATCTCGGTTACCCGGCGGAGGCCGCGGAGGCGCTGCCGGTCTTCGAGCGCCTGCGCCGCGACCACGACCTGCCCGGGTTGTCGTTGCAGATCGGGATGCCGTCCGCCTTCACCCTGGCCTTCACGGCCATGGGCCTGCCCGCGGCCCTGTCGCATCGCAAGGTGTTCGCCGACGCGACGGTGCGTGCCATCGAGAGGGTCCGCGAACTGGCGGGAGACGATGTCGTGATCCAGCTGGAGGGCCCGGCGGAACTCGTGCTCATGGCGAGGGCACAGCACGGACACCGCCTGGCCGATACGGCGGTGGGCACGAGCCGCGGGCTCGCCGCCCTCGCCGCCGCGGCGCCCGCCGGCACGCGCTTCGGCGTCCATCTGTGCCTCGGCAGCCGCGGCAACAAGGGCGGCGCCGCGCTGCGCACCGCCCGCCCCCTCGTCGATATGGCGAATTCCGTTGCGGCGCACTGGCCGTCGGATCGGCCGCTGGAATTCGTGCACGCACCGTTCGCCTCGGGCGCCACGCCACCGCCGTCGCAGCCGGAATTCTATGCGCCCCTGGCCGATCTGGAACTGGGCGCGGGCACCGCGTTCTACGCCGGATTCGTCCACGACGGGCCGGAGGAGGCGGAACAGGCAGGGACGCTGCGGATGATCGAGAGTGCGCTCGGGCGTCCGGTCGACGGCGTCGCGAGCCCCTGCGGGCTCGGCCGCCGTCCTCGCGCGGTGGCCGACGCCATGGTCGCGCGGGCGAACCGGCTCGCGGCGGTGGAATGACCCGCGGCTGCCGCCTCGGTCAGCCGCGGCGGAGGATGCCGCCCAGCAACACCAGCCGGGTCGCGGGCAGATCGTCGCCGAGCCACTCCTGAATCGGCACGATGCCGGGGTCGAGCACCTCGAAACCCGCCATCATCGCCTCGATCTCGGACTTGGACCGCCACCTGCACTCGGCCATGGTGCCGTTGGTGCCCGTCGCCGCGGCCACGAAATCGTCGTGGGTCTCGACGCTGCCGTGGGTGAACGCCAGATAGCTTCCCGGCGCCATCACCTCGCGGAACCGGGCGATAATCTCCGCCGGGCGCTCGTCGTCCATGATGAAGTGCAGCACGCCCACGACCAGGAGCGCGACCGGCTCGCGGAAGTCGATGGACGCCTCGGCGCGGAGGCGCTCGATGAGTTCGTCCGGAGTGCGGAAATCCGCCAGCATCGGCGTCACCCCGGGCACGCCCGCCACCATCGCGTTGGCGTGCGCGAACACGACCGGATCGTAGTCGACCGACGCGATCACCGCCGAGGTGTCGAACTTCTTCGCCGCCTCGTGGACGCTGGGTGAGGTGGGAATCCCCGCACCGATATCGATGAACTGCCGCACCCCCGCCTCCGCCGCGAATGTCGCTGCGCCGGTGAGGAACTGACGGCTGAACCACGCCTGCGTCCGGGTCTCGGGCGCGACCGCGAGCATGCGATCGCCGACGAGACGATCCGCCTCGTAGTTGTCCTTACCGCCCAGCAGGTAGTCGATCACCCGAGCGGAACTCGGTCGAGTGGGGTCGACCCCCTCCGGCGCCGGCCTGTCCTCCGCCACCTACACCTCCTCACAGCGTTACCACCCAGCGTATATGCCCCGACATCAGGTAAGCCTTCCGGACGCTAGACTAACGCGCCACCCCTGCGGCCCCAGGGGCCCCGCCCGGACCCGGGCGGAGTGCCGGTCGGCTACGCGAGGAGTCCGGCGAGACCGAAATCGAAGCGCTCGTCGGCGCGGACCCGGGAACGATCGGCCGGACGGGCATGTCACGTAATTCGCCCCATCGATGCCGGACCGAACGCGGCGGCCGTTACGGCACTCTTTGGTGTGTTTCACAAGGTGAAGAGTGTTCTCCGAATGGAGTTTCCAAGTCTTTTGGTAGGCCCCTTGACGATCGCTACCCTGTTGCCGGGGTTCCTTCGACTCGAGGACAAGATCCGTGAAAACGTCTCTGGCAGTTGCCGTTACCGTGCTCGTCAGTTCCACCGTACTGCTCGCCGGGCAGACCGCCACCGCACAGCCACCCACCCCCGAAACGGCACCCGCCTTACCCGGCGCAGCGGGGCCCTCACCACTCCAGCAGTGGATCGACGACGCGATACCCGCGCCACCGCTCACCCCCGCCCCGCACGACGACCAGCAGACCGCCCTGTGGCGCGCCGTCCTGTCCTCCCCGACAGGTGATCCCACATTCGACGCCTGGCCACCGGACCTCGACCGGCTCGCACCCGGCGACATCACCGAGACCCGCGACACCACAGCCACGACGGCCACGCTGATGGCGACGCCGATCGGCCGCGCGCAGCTGCTGAAGTTCCGGTCGACCTCGGCGTCGGGGGCGCCGTCGTTCGGCACCGCGACACTGATCACGCCGGCCGCCCCGTGGACCGGTCCGGGACCGCAGCCCGTGGAGGTGAACGCGCTGCCGATCAATTCCCTCGGCACCCACTGCACCCCGGGTTTCCAGATGTCACACGGCGTCCTGGAGAAGCCCAATACCGATCTCGCCGTATTCATGCCGTCCATCTGGTGGGCTCTCGCCCAGGGCCACGCGGTGCTCGTACCCGACCACGAGGGCCCGCTGATGGCGTACGCGGAGCCCAATGTCGCCGGGCACGTGATTCTCGACTCGATCCGCGCGACCAGGACCGTGAACTCGAATGCGTTCGGCGACAGTCGTTTTGTGATCAGCGGGTACTCGGGCGGGGCGATCGCCTCGTACGCGACGGCGATGCTGCTGAGCGAGTACGCGCCCGAATTGGCGGAGGTCGTCGTGGGGGCGGCCGCGGGTGGCGTGGTCACCGACAATCGGGATGTCGCCCACCGGTTCAACGGCAACATCTCCTCCGGGATCCTGCTGTCGGTGGCGCTGGCCGTCGCGCGGGAACATCCGGAGATGGTGGGCCATATGAACCATCTCGCCCAGTGGGTGGCCTCGTCGCCGGTGAAGGACATCTGCGGCGACGCCGACGGCCCGCTCGGCGTGGTCGGCTTCCCGATGGACGTCGCGGCGAATATCGGTGACTCCCTGAACGGCCCGTTCGCCGACGCGATGTTCGACCGGCTCGACCTCGCCGACCGGACCTCCGCGGTGCCGCTGTACATCTACCACGGCGCGCACGATCCGTGGATTCCCCTCGAGGACGCGCAGCGGACCGCCCACCAGCAGTGCGGACGCGGTGTCCCGGCCGTCTTCCGGGTCGTGCCCGGCGAACATCTGATCGGGTACGTCACCGGCTCCCCCGGGCTCGACGACTGGATCCTCGCGCGGTTGCGCGGCGAGCCCGCGCCGAGCGACTGCTGAACGCCGGTGCGCCACCGGCTGCGGACAGCCGGTGGCGCACTCGTCCCGAACAGATTGTCACGCACACTCGTTCGGCGCCGGTTCACCACGGAGCCGGGCATCGATCCACTCGATGGAACCGGGTGCGCCGTTCATCATCGCGGACACGTGCTCGCCCGGCACCGCCCGGAACTCCGCCGGGACGCCGAGGCCGCACTGCCGCCGGTACACCTCCTGCGGGCCCTGGATCGGAATCCAGAAATCGCCGGCGCCGTGGTAGATGTACAGCGGCACAGCAGATCTGCGGTCGGTCAGGTCCGTGCGGCGCTGGATCTCCTCGGCGATCCCGCTCTCCAGCGGATGATCGATATTGGTCGCGACCTCCATCGGGATGCCCACCGCGCCCAGCGGGCCGTCGGCCTCACCGCAGATGTCCTTCAGCGGCGAAGTACCGACCCACTGCGCGAGATTGTTCATGTACGGCAGCATGTCCGGGTGTTCCCGGGCCATCGCCAGCGACACCGACAGCAGGATTCCGGACGCGCTGCGCCCGTTGAACACGTGCGCCACCGCGACGTAATCGGTGACCGCCCCGCCGATCGACGCACCCACCAGGACGTCCGCCAGTTCCGGCGCGTACTCGCTCAGCAGCATCGCCGTCGCGTACGAGGCGATCGCGCCGCCCGAGTAGCCGGTGACCGCGAACCGGCTGCCGCCGAACTGCTCCGGTGACAGCGACCGGATCGCGCGAATCGAGTCGAGGGTCATCTGCCCGGCGACGGTCGGCTCGGCGTACGCCACCAGCGGACCCTCGTGGTCGGGCAGCAGGATGGCGTGACCCTTCTTCAGCGCCGTGGCCACCCCCGGCAGGAACACGTTGATACCGCTGTTGTTCCGGTCGCCGTGCGCGATCGTGTAGCCCGGCGTGCAGCGCAGTCCGAGCGCGTTGATCGGCAACGTGTCCACCTCCACCGGCCGCGGCCCCGCGTCCTGCCATGGAACGGCGGGCTCGAGGAACGTCGCGGTGCCGAACGACGGCGCCCCCGACGCCGACGTGGACCGGTACTTCACCAGCGTCGCCCGGGCGATAGGCGCGTCGAAGAACGTCGCAGCGACGGCGGTGATATCGCGCGTCTCGATGACGTCGCCGGGTGCGAGCTGGTCGAGATCCGCCGGCCAGGCGTCGAATGCGGGATCACCTGTCGGGGAGGACAGGATGGCGCGCCACAGGGCGGTCTGCTGGTCGTCGTGCGGGGCGGGGTCGAGTTGTGGCGCGGGTACGGTCTCGTCGATCCACCGCTGAAGTGGCGACGGGCCCACGATATCGGGTAAAGCGGGCGCCGGACCGGGTGGTTGCGCGACTGCGGTCTGCCCGGCGAGCAGCGCGGCGGAGGCGACAAGTACGGTAACAGCAACTGCCAGAGACGTTTTCACGGATCGTGTCCTCGAGTCGAAGGAACCCCGGCAACAGAGTAGTGATCGTCAAGGGGCCTACCAAAAGACTTGGAAACCCCATCCGCAGAACACCGTTCGCCTTGTGAAACACACCAAAGTCTCATACCCCCGCCCCGGCAAACCGACCTCCAGACCACCCCGCGACAATGTCCGACATAGGAGAGGTCGAGGTCGTCGCCCCACACCACGAGCGCGGCCGCGGCGGGCGCCGCCGTACGGAGGGCCCTTCCTTCCTTGCTGTTCTGTTTGAATTTTCGACTCGATGGCATTACATGCTTGAATGCGAATATATCTGTATCGGTATTGACAATCGCTGCTGCTGGAACTCCTCAGGATCCAATAGTGTTGCGGCACAGAGCGGCACCACACTTCAACGCTCAGCCGACTGTGGCCTGCACGGTGCCACCGATCTCCTCTCCCCCACTACTCCATCTCGAAAGGCTCAGTGTCCGTGTGGCTCTCGCGCCGGAGGGGCGGCCGCGCGCAGGGTGGCGGCGACGAGGGCGCGGGTCTCGGCGGGGTCGATCACGTCATCGATCTCGAGGACGCGGGCGGCGTTGAGTGCCTCGAGGTTCTTGCGGTAGGCCGCGGTCGCTTGGGCCACGGCCGGTTCGCGGTCGGCCTCGGGCATGTCCGCGAGTTGTTTGGCCAGGCCCAGGCGAACCGCGCCCTCGATACCCATCGGGCCCAGGTGGGCGGTGGGCCAGGCCAGGGCCAGCAGGGGGCGGTGGGTGCTGCCGCCGAGCATGGCCTGTGCTCCGAGACCGTAACCGCGGCGCAGCACCACACCGATCAGCGGCACCGTCAGCCGCGCGCCGGCGGTCACCATGCGCGAGGCGTGCCGGACCAGGCCGGTCCGCTCGGCCTCGGGACCGACCATGAATCCCGGCGTATCGACGAGCGACACGACCGGCAGACCCCAGCGCTCGCACAGCTCGAGGAAATCGGCCGCCTTGATCGAAGCGTCGGATGTCAGCGCGCCCGCGTTGTGCGTGGACTGATTGGCCAAGAGGCCCAGCGGAATTCCGTCGATCCGGGCGAACGCGGTCACCAGTTCGGGCGCCCATTCCGACCGCAACCAGGTGACGCTGTCGGCGTCGGCGAGCCCTTCGACCAGCGGGCGGACGTCGAACGCCGCGCGGTCCTGCGCCGGTAACGCGGCCCGCAGCCAGGCCGGATCCGCGCCGGGCACGCCGGCTGCCCCCGGCCCGTCGAAATAGCCCAGGACACGGCGCACCGCCTCGACGGCCTCGGCCTCGTCCGCGACGACGATATCGAGCACACCGTTGGCCGCCTGCTCGGTGACAGGGCCGACCGCCTCGGGCGGATAGTCGCCGAGTCCCCCACCCGCGATCATCGCGGGGCCCGCCATGCCGAGATTGGCGTCGGGAGTGGCGATCCGCAGATCCGCGCATCCCGCCAGCACCGCGTTGCCCGCGAAGCACCGCCCGGAGACGACCGCGATCCGCGGGGTGTCCAGCGCGCCCCACAGCGCGAAGGACTCGACATCCAGTGACGACACCACCGGATAGTCGGTGTCGCTGGGCCGCCCGCCGCCGCCCTCGGTGAAGAAGACCACCGGCAGACGCATCCGACCGGCGACCTCGATCAGCCTGTCGGACTTGCGATGCCCGCGCATGCCCTGCGTCCCGGCCATCACCATGTAGTCGTAGGAGAGCACCGCGCACGGGCGCCCGCCGACGGTGGCCGTCCCGCCGACCAGACCGTCGGCGGGCGTACGAACCACCAGATCCGCCAGGTCACGCACGCGTTCCTGAGCGGCAGTGGCGAACCGCCCGTACTCGGTGAAACTCCCCGGGTCGACCAGATCGGCGATATTCTCCCGCGCCGTCCGCCGCCCCTGCGCATGCCGCCGCGCAACTTCCTCGGGCCGCGCGGCATCGGTCGTCAGATGCCGGCGCGCCAGCACCTCGGTGAGACCGGAAGCGGGAACATCGCTGTCACTGCCCATGTGCGGGACCCTAGCGAATCACCTTCGCACCGTGGACCCCACGTCGTCCGACCGGACAGTCGACGGCGGGTGCCGGGCCTAGTAATAGTGGGCGCGGCCTGCGACCGGGCGGCCCAGTGCGCCGAGTAGGGCGAGGGCTGCACCGATCACCACGGCGATGATGCCGAGGGTCCAGAGAATCGGGATTCCGAAGATGAATCCGAGGACGAGAAGAATTACTCCGAGAACTAACATGGAACTCCTTATGCTGTCGAACAAAGGCGGCTATACCCGGGATCTCGGACGTCAAACGGCGGGTATCGACGACGTGGCATTGTTTGACCGCGGCGTCACGGGCTATGCGGGGGGTGGACCGGCGGCAACTGCCACCGGCCTCCTACCGAAGGGAGACCGCAATGGGCGCCACGGACAAAGCCAAGAACAAGCTCGACGACCTCACCGGTCAGGCCAAGGAGAAGTTCGGTCAGGCGACCGACGACCCGGACAAGGAAAACGAGGGGAAGGCCGATCAGGCGAAGTCGAACCTCAAAGACGCGGGCGAGAAGATCAAGGACGCGTTCGACAAGTAGCGCACACGACCGGCGTCGCCGCCGATCGGATATCCGGACAGAAAATATCCGCTCGGCGGCGACGGTCGTCCGGCAATTCTCTCATTGTTCACCACAATGGTTTCCGTGGAGCTCACGCAGGCGGCGTTTGAGGATCTTGCCCGTGCCGGAAAGGGGCAGATCGGCGACGTAGACGAAATGCTTCGGAATCTTGTAGGCGGCGATTCTGCCGCGCAGGAACTCCTGGAGTTCCCCGGCGGAAGGCGGCGTGCCGGTCGCGACGACGACGGCTTTGCCGACCTCGCCCCACCGTTCGTCGGGCACACCGATCACCGCGCACCGGTCCACGGCCGGGTGCGCGTGCAGGGCATGTTCGACCTCGGCGGGGTAGATGTTCTCCCCGCCGGACACGATCATGTCCTTCATCCGGTCCACGATGGACACATACCCGTCCTCGTCGACGGTGGCGATATCACCGGAATGGAACCACCCCTCGCGCAGGACCGCGGCGGTGTCGTCGGGACGCCCCCAGTACCCGGACATCACATTCGGCCCGCTCACGAGAATCTCCCCGCGAGTCTCCGGCGGCACCTCCCGGCCGTCGCCATCCACGATCCGGACATCGGTGAAGAACGACGGCACACCGGCGGAACCGAGCTTGGACTCGGCATGCTCACCATCCAGCAGCAGGACTCCGGGCGCGGCCTCGGTCATCCCGTACCCCTGCACGAATCGCAGGCCGCGGTCGAGGTATCGGCGAATCGTCTTGTGCGGCACCGATCCCCCACCGCAATTCAGGCTGCGCAGACTCGACAGGTCCGCCGCCGCCCACCCGGGATGGGCCGCGAGCGCGTCGTACATGGTCGGCACCCCGAACATCCACGTCACCCGCTCGGCCTCGATCGCCTCCAAAACCGCTGCGGGATCGAACTTCTCGTGCAGCACGACCCGCCCGCCCTTCAGCAGGGTGGGCAGGCACAGCATGCCGAGTGCGGCGGCATGGAACAGCGGAGCCGCCACCAAGGCCACGTCATCGGTGGCGACATCGGATTCGATGAGCACGTTGACGCAGTTCCAGGTGAGATTGCCGTGGGTGAGCACGACACCCTTGGGCCGCCCGGTCGTCCCCGAGGTGTACATCAGCACCGCCGGATCGTCCAGGCCGACGGGCTCGTCGACGCGTGGCGGCGCGGATCCGGTGTCCTCGGCGACGAGGCGAGCGATCCGGACGCCGGCGGCATCGAGATCGCCGAGAACGTGGTCGTGTGTGCCGATATGAATCAGGACCCGGGCCCCGGAATCCGCTAGGAGATAACCGATCTCGGCACCGGTGGAGCGGGTGTTGACCGGCAGGAAGATCGCCCCCAGCACCCCGCACGCGAACAGCGTCTCCAGATACGCCGGGTGATTCGGGCCCAGGTAGGCCACCCGATCACCCCGATGCACGCCGAGTTCCCGCAGCCGCGCGGCCGTGTGAGCGACCCGCCGATCCCATTCCGCGTAGGTGACCGACCTCCCCGCACCGGTCACGGCGATCGCCTCCGGTGTCCTCCGCGCCCGGCGCGCGGGCCACGAACCGAGGCCCTGATTCCGCACGATCTCGACTTCCTCTCGCGGCGGGCCGTCAGGGCCGGGTGCGATCGAACGCGCCGAGTCCGGGCCGGTAGGCCTTGTCATCGATGAACCGGCTGATGCCCTCCTCGCGCCCGTTCTCCGGATCCAGCAGCCGAGCCTGATCGAGCTTCGCGTAGAGATAGTCCTCGGATTGCGCCCAGGTCAGTTCGGCGGCGTACTTGTACCCGACCTTGGCGGCATGGACCACCACGGGATTCAGCGACGCCAGTTGCACCGCCAGCTCACGCGTACGCCGACGCAGATCCGCCGCCGGGACAGCCTCGTTCACCAACCGCATCTCCGCGGCCTTGGCACCGTCGAACGGCTCACCGGTCATGATGTAGTACAACGCATCACGCTGCGGGACCGTCGCCGCCAGCGCTTTCGTCACCAGGCTGCCCGGCGGAATCCCCCAGTTCACCTCCGACAGCCCGAACTGCGCCCGCTCGTCGGCGATCGCCAGATCGCACGCCACCAGCGGGGTGAACGCGCCGCCGAAACACCACCCATTGACCATGGCAATGGTCGGTTTGGGGAAGAACGCCAACTGCTTCCACTGCCAGCTCACACTCGCGCGACGCACCCGCCGTTGCAGAGCGAGGCTGCCGGTCGCCTCGACCTCCCGGAAGTACTCCTTCAAATCCATTCCGGCGGAAAACGATTCACCGGCGCCGGTCAACACCAGCACCTGGCACCGGTCGTCGCCGTCGAGACGATCCAGCACCCGGCACATCTCGTCGTTCAACGCCGGATTCATGGCATTGCGCTTGTCCGGGCGGTTCAGGCTCACCCACGCGATCCCCTCGTCGAACTCGACATCGACGGTATCGCCCTGTCCCATAACGACTCCTGCCTAACCAACAGGTTTCCTGATGATTAATATCCTCCGATACCATCGGATTCCTGTCAATCCGTAGATCGGACCGATGCGATGAGTACACCGGGCTCCGCCGGGGCGCCCTCCCTGTTGTATCTGGTCAAACGACTCGAGCTGACGATCCGCGCGCACCTGGACGACATGCTGCGCGGCTCGGGCGTGACGACACCGCAGTACACGGCGCTGACCGTGCTGATCCGCCGCGACGGCATCTCCGCGGCCCAGCTGGCACGGGATTCGTTCGTGACGCCGCAGTCGATGGCGGACATGCTGCGCCCGCTCCAGCAGCGCGGCCTCGTCCACCGAATCGCCAACCCGCACAACCGCCGCGAGGTCCTGATACACCTCACCCCGGCCGGCCGCGACCTGGTCGACCGTTACGACGCCGCCGCCACCGCGATCGAGCGCCGCATGCTCGCCGACCTCACCGGCCCCCAGATCGACGCCTTCCGCGACGCGCTGACGAGCGCCCGATCCGCGCTGCACCCCGGTTCCGCCCGGAGTGAACCGAGGCCGCTGTGACGCGGCGCCGGTTACACCGGAGTCAGCGGCGGCGAGGGCGGGAAGACGACGGGCAGAGCGGTCAGCGCGCGATGGAACGCGCCTGTGCGCCAGGTCAGCTCGGCGGCCGGCACGCCCAGGCGTAGCTCGGGCAGACCGTCGAGCAACTGATCGATGGCGTCCTGGGCGATCAGGTAGGCCAGCGAACTGGCCGGGCACACATGCGGGCCGCCGCCGAAGGCCAGATGCGCGCGATTGCCGGTGTGCTGGTCGGTGCCGATCACCGGATCGGTGTTGCAGCCCGCCAGGCTGATGACGACGGGCTGGTGGGCGGGCAGCCAGAAATCGTCGACGAGCATCGGCTGTTTCGGGAAGGTGAAACAGAAGTTGGCCATCGGCGGATCGTTGAACAGGACCTCGTCGAGCGCGTCACGAGTCGAGAGACTGCCGCCCACGACGCTGTCCCCGAACTGTTCGTCGGTGAGGATGAGGCTCAGCGCGTTGACGATCAGATTCTGCAGCGGTTCGATGCCCGCCCCGTAGAGTGTGGCCACCTGGTTCACGATCTCGGACTCGCTCAGATCGGCCGGGTGCCGCATCATTCGCGTCGTCACGTCGTCGCCGGGCTCGGCTCGCTTCAGCTCGATCAGCTCCATCAGCGATTCGATGAGCGCCGCGGCGCCGCGCTCCGCGTCGACGCCCTCGAACATCGCCGCCATCCCGGCGGCGGCCCGCTGCGCGATCTCGGTCGGGCACCCCATCAGGGTGTTCAGCACGGCGAAGGTGAGCGGAAAGGCGTACTGCCGGATCAGATCCGCGGATCCGTCCTGGCAGAACGAGTTGATCAGCTGGACGGCGACCCGCTCCACGGTGTCGTGCATGCTGTACGGGTTCACATCCGCGAGGCCGGCGGCGATGGCCTGCCGGTACCGGGTGTGCGCGGCGCCGTCGTTGCGCCGGGCGTTCGGCCGCCACTGCATGAGCGGGAGCACCGGGCACCCGGCGGGGATGCTCTGCTGCCAGATGCGCGGGTCGGCCGGGAACCGCTCCGGATCGTTGAAGATCCGCACCGCAGTGTAGTAGCCGATCACCAGCGTAGCGGGCACACCCGGCACCAGCTCCACCGGAACCAGGGACCCGTACCGTTCCCGCATCGCGCGATAGGCGCTGTGCGGGTCCTTGGCGAACTCCTTCGCGTACAACGGAATTCGCGGGCCTTCGAGATCGATCGGGGAGCCGTGCGGAGCGTGCGCCGACCGTTTGCTGGACATCGTCATCGGACGAATCCTAGGTCCCGGACCGGAGCGCGCACCGTGAATCCCCCGGAATCGCAATGGCTCCGGGGGATTCGGCCGGCCTCACGCGTTGAGCGGGATGGCGATCACCACCTCCTGCTCGTCGTCCGGCAGATAGTGCACCTGCACCACCCGGCCGACCTGAACGTTCGCGACGCTCGAGGGCGGGAGGAACTTCTCGGCGCGGGTGGTGAAGGTGCTGCCGTCGGGCCGGGTGACGGCGAGCCCGAGTTCGATTCGCGCGTACCCGTCGCGGATCTCCCCGGGGACCGACAGCGACTGCACCACCGCCTGCGCCGCGACGCCGCGCCCGGCGATATCGATCTTGGCCGCGGTGGTGAAGCCCTTGCGGATCATGGCCTCGTTCATCGCCCGCTGGGCCTGCGCACTGTCACCGGACAGATCGAGTTCCACCTTGTCGGTGCGTCCGGGTAGGTAGCGCACCGGCAGCACGACACCGGGCCGCAGCAGGCCGAGTTCGGTGAGCGGGATGATCGCCTTCGCGACGGAGTCGAAGACCTCGCCCTCGGCGCCCTCGACGCTGAATTCGATACGCAGCTGCGGCTGATCGTTGACGGTGAGCCCGGTCTGCCGGAAGGACGTGACGGTCCCGATGCCGAGCAGCCCGTCCCGGAACTCGGCGCTGTTGCGGCCGGTGAGCGCCGACAGCACGCCGTTGCCGCTGAACGCGAAGGTCATCGCGACGCCGGTGAGGGCGATGATCGGCAGTGCGAGAAAGCCGTTCAGCCAGGCGGTGACGCCCGGCTCGTACGGACCGCCGGTGTAGGTGAGGCCGTGCCAGAGGTAGAAGCCGACCGCGAGGACGGCGAAGGCGACGGCTCCGAACCGTGCTGTGGTGCGCATGCTGGGCTCCTTCCCGGGTCAGCCGTTGACGACGGTCGTGCAGGCGAAGGTGAGGTCGAACGTCACGGCGGCCGGTGCGGCCGTCGGGTTCGACATATCGGGCGCGGCCACGCCCTCGCCGGTGACCTTGTACGTGTCGCCGTCCTTGACCACGGTGGCCGAGCCGCCGGGCTGGCCGTTGCCGTAGCCGACGGCGTACGGCATGCCCGACGACCCGCCCTTACTTCCCGCGATGCCGACGGCCTGCACGGTCTTGTCGTCGGAGAGGGTGGCGCTGACGCTGAGCCGGCCGTAGACGGCGTTGTCGAGGTCGGTCAGCGCCAGGGCGAGCACACCGCCCTGCTTGGCGCAGGTGGTGTCGAACTTCCCGTCCAACGCCTTCCCGTCGACCAGCGCCACGGATGTGCCGGAGGCGGCAGGGCCCGGGGCACCGGCGGAGGTCTGCGGCGACGGCGTGGAACCGCTCGAATCGTCACCGCACGCGCCGGTGAACAGGGCGAGCCCGGCCGCGAGGACGGCGGCGGTGACGCGAATCTGCTTGGTGCTCATGGTTGTCGTTCCTTCACTCTCTCGTTTCCGGCTCCGCGTTCGGGCCGATGAACAGAACGTAGGAACGCCGGGCCGCCTACCGATCCCAGGTTTCCGGCTCTCCGCCGGCCGTCACAGTCGGCTAACCTGGCCGAATGCGACGACCGCGCGCCATGGTGCTCGACGAGGCGTGGCGCGGAATCGAGGGCGTGGCGGCCCTCAGCGGCGCCCAGGGCGGGCCCCTGCGCCGCACCGTCAAACTGATCCTGGATCCGCTGGTGATCCGGCCCGTCCAGCACCCCTCCTGCGCCGGCCCGATGGTGACCGCCGACGGCGCGGTCCTGCTCGCGGCCCGCCTGCATGCCGCGGCCGACGTCCTGCGGGCCACCGCGGCGTGGTTCACCCTCCTCAAGCAGGCTCGCCGCGCGCTGCGCATTACCGAGGGCAATCCGCAGGATCTGTACTTCCAGCGGTGTTTCGAACTCGCGACGGTGTCGGGACACCCCGATCCGGCGCGCGACGGCGACGTTGCCGCGGCGGCGCTGCGCGAGATCCACCACGTCGCGGCGGGCCGGACCACGCAGGCCCTACAGGCGCATCTCACCGACGACGCCACGAGCACCGGCCTCGCGGCGCTGATCGAGACGGCGTGGCGGCGGCGGCCATCGAGCGGCCCCGACGCAGACCACACTGCCGCCTTGGCCACGCTGCTCGACGGGTGCGCCGACGCGCGGCCGACGAGTGAGGTGGCCGCCCGTGCCTTACGCTCGCTGATCGCCGCACACGCGGGTACGGGGTCGGGTATTCATCTGTGGCACAACGACTCCGGGACCTCGGCGCGAGAACTCGGGCTCACCGTCCATCCCTTGCCCGCCGCGCCCGCGCTCGGCGTCTCCGCCTCCACCGCGACCATGGGCCTCCCGTTCGATCGCACGATCTACGAGCGGGTCTTCACGGTGTTGCAGGCATCGACCGAGCGGGCGGATCTGCCGACCATTCCGGACCTCGTCACCGCCGAAATCGCCCGTAGTTGCGCGCCGTGGGCGCTGCTCCACGAGTCGCTGCGCGTCACGGCGGCCGCGGGGGTGGAACTGGCGCTCGGCCTCGCGCCCCTCACCGAATCGACCGCCGCCGCGGCCCCGGTCACGGTGGTCGCGAGTATCGGGACGATGCCTGCCCCAGTGCCGCAGCGTCTTTCAGCGGGCACGACCACGGCGCATCGGATGATCAACGGCAGGTGGCGGCGGGAGGCGTACGTCCTGCACGCCCGCCGGCTCGCCGTACACGACACCGGCGAGCGCACCGGCCCGCTCGCCGTGATCGTGGCCGACCTGCGCCGCCCCTGGCGGCCGTACCTGCGACGGCTGTGGGTTCGCCTGCACGGCCGCGACGTCCGCGAGGCGCCGGTGCTGGAGGCCCGGGAACTCTGGGATCTGCTGGACGGGGTGGCCCGGTCGGTGATCCTCGATCATCGGACCAGAGTGAAGAAGGCGTTGAGCGCGAATTCCGTTGCCGATAGGGATACTTCGCCGGAATCGAGGGCCAGCTGATGCCCGGGACGGTATTCCTGCACAGGGACACGGACGGCGTGATCACCCTCTCCCCTACCGGTGCGCGGGCCGTCAGGGAGTCGACGGCGGTGCTCGGCACGTCGGTCCTCGAGGTGGTCGGGGGGCAGCTGTCGTGGAGCCTCCTCGACGGGGAGCGGATTCCGGTCGCGGTACTGCACGACCCGGCGCCGGCGCAGGACTGGCTCTGGGCACTCTACGGCGAACAAGTCGCGCTGGCCGTCGACGGCGGTGTCTCCGGTGAAATCCCGGTGGCCCCGGCACTTCCGGGATCGGCCGACGACGCGTGGCGGCTGGGCTACGCGCACTGGGCGGCGCAGTGGTGGCCCGCCTCGGCCATCGACGGCATACCGGCCCTCGACCCGCACCTTCTCGATCAGGATATCGCCGCCCTCACCGACTCCTGCGAGATGATCGTCGACGGTCCCGATGCGATACCGCCCCAAGGCATTTCGCAACGCGCGGCGACGGTCCAGCAGGATTACGCCCTGGCCGCCGGACCCGCGACGGCGGGCGCACCCGGATTACTCCTCGCGACAGGGACGGCCGGGTGGGATTGGCGTCGTTGTCCGGCAGGCGTACTCGATGCCTCCGAACATGCCGTGTCCTGGCAGCTCACCAGGGACTCCGGCCGTACTGTCCTCGGTGTCCGCGCAGTGGCCGCCCCGCGAATCGGCCGCGCCGTCCCCGCGCATCTCCATCCGCACGCCCGCGTCGTCACCGGCTCCGCCACGGTGGATCTCACGCTGACCCTGGCCGGTGACGCCTGGAGCGGCACCACCGTCATAGCCGCGGACGGCATCGCGAGCGTCGACGTCTACGTTCCCGGAGTAGGTCCCGCTCCGGTACGGTCGGGCAGTCCGGCGGGCGACGGGCCCGAAGCGCGACAGCGGATCAGAGATTTCGCCACGAGCCGACTCCGGTCGGCCCGGGACAGAACGGACTCCCCAGGAGCGCCGCTACTGGCCGAGATCGCCGCCGCCGCAGCGGACGACGACTTCTGATGACCACCGAGGACACCCCGCCACCCGGACTCGACCTGCTCCACGAGGGCGCCGCCGCCTACGGCCGCGGCGAGGCCACCGAGGCGCTGCGCCTCTTCGAGCACGCCGTCGCCACCACCAGCGGCGGCGTGCGGGTGAGCGCCCTGATCAATGCGGCGAGTATGCGCGACGAACTCGGCGACCACGCCGGCGCGCTCGCCGGATTCCGCGCGGCGCTCACCGAGATCCCGGACGACGCCGTGGAGAAGCGGGCATCCACCCTGATCAACTACTCGCAGGCATTGCAGCACACCGGCGAACTCGACGCCGCGCAGGACGCCCTGGAACGGGCGCGCGAACTGGTGGCGGGACACCACGAATTCGCGACGCTGCACGTCTCCTGCCTGGTTTCGCTCACCGCCGTCACGGTGCATCGCGGCCGGTGGGCCCGGGCGATCGAGCTGGCCACCGAATCACTGAGCGTCACAGACCGATTCGCGCCACAGCTGCGGGGGCACCCGTTGAGCAATCTCGCGGCCGCCCACTTCGAGTCGGGCCGCGGCGAACTCGGCCTCGATTTCGCGCATCAGGCCGCGGCCGCGTTCGAGGCGGCGGGCGATGTGAACGGGACCGCCGAAGCACGGCAGACGCTCGCGATGATGTACGCCCGCCTCGGCCGATACGACGAGGCCGAACCACATCTGCGGGCCGGGCAGGAACATTTCGAGCAGGCCGGGCTCGGCTACCGGGCCGGTCTCGGGTTGCAGCTGATGGGGTTTCTCGCCGAACGGCACGGCGACCTCGACCACGTCGAGCGCACCTATCGGCGGGCGCTCGAATATTTCGAGGGATCCGGCGCCGTCCTGGAGGCGGCGGGCGTCCGGATACGTTTGGCCACCGTGTATTTCGCGCGGGTCGAAATCGAGGACGGCCAGGCGCACCTCGCGGCCGCCTACGACATCTACGCCGCGCGCGGCCTCGGCTTGCAGTGCGCGCGGGTCGATTTCTGGCACGCGGCGCTGTGGGAGGTCGTGATCAACGATACGGTCACCCCGCCGCCGCCGGAGGTGCTCGCACTGGCCCGCGATCTGGCCGTCACCTCCGCCATCGCCATCGACGCGGTGCGCTACAGCTTCCCGAACGGCGCCCAGCGCGAGCAGTGGAACCGCGAGATGGCCGCGCCCGCGCTCCGGCTGGCCTTCCACTTCGCCACCCGGTGCGGAGACGGGCAGCTGCTCGCGGACCTGATCGAGACCCGCTGCGCGGGAACCACTCTCGACCGCGACGCCATCGCGCCCGCAGCGCCCGCGACCCTGCCGTTCGATCCCGTGCCGACGCCCGCCGATGCCGCGGACGGAACGGGTCCCCTGCACCTGGGTTCGGCGCTGGCGCAGGTGGCGGCGGCCGCCGGGCTGCCGGTCGCCCCGCCACCGCGACTTTCGGTGCCGCCGGACGGTCATATCGCGTTGAACGCCTACATCACCGCCGCCGAACAGCGTTACGGCCGCGCGGTGCGCGAGGATCGGGTGGTGCCGACATGAGCGAGACGACGGCCGGGCAACCGACGGTGATCGTACGGATGGCCGACGCGGGCGACCTGTACATGTCCTGGCACTGGACGGGCGGCACCCCCCACCGCGGGGTGAGCATGCTGCCCGGCGCGGACGTCGACGAGGCCGTGCGCCGCCTGACCGCCGCGCTCCCCGACCCCGCGACTCCCGGCGGCCTGGAACGCGCCCTCACCACCGGCCCGTTCGCCGACCGTGACGCGGAATACGCAGTGGCACAGGCGCTCAGCCGCGCGCTCCTGCCGCACGGGCTCGCCGTCCAGCTGCACGAACTCCTCGTGCGCGGTATCCGCCCGCACATCCGGCTGCAACCGTCGCCGCGGGTCGCGCAGGTGCCCTGGGAGATCATCGCCCCGGATCCGAGCCTGCGGCTGATCGATATCGCCGACGTCAGCCTGCTCGCCCCCGCGAGCGTCGTGCACGCGCCCGGCCGCGCAGCCCGCACCTGGGCCACCGACCGCGACCTGCCGGTGGTGGCGGTACTCGACCCCCGGGTGCCGGGATTCCGGGCCGATTCGGCGCTCGGCTCGGTACTCGGCCGGATGAGCGCCGACGCGCCGCTGGCCGAACGTGTCGCCACCTACGCCGCGGGACAGCGGCTTCGGCCGGGCGTCGACGACCCCCTGGACGCCTTCCGCCGCACCGACCTCGATCGCGCGTGGCTCGGCGCGACGCTGCGGGAGGGGGCCGCTCGCCTCGTCTACGTCGGGCACGTCACCGCCGAACCACCGGAATCCGGCCGCAGCGAGAGCGCCGAACTGCACTTGGCGTGCACCGCCGACAGCACCGGCTTCGCCCGGCCGGTGCGCACCCACCGCCCACTCTCGGCGAAGGACCTGCTGCTCGGCACGCACACACTGGACGCCGAACCCGTTGCGGGCCCGCGGCTCTGGCCGATGCCGAGCCGCGTCGCGCTCATCGCCTGCGAGAGCGGCGGCGATCTGCGCTGCACCGAAGCCCTGGGCCTGATCGCCGCGACGATCAACGGCGGCGCCGAACTCGTCACCGTGACCCGCTGGCCACTCCCCACCGACCTGGCCTTCCAACGGCTCGCCGGGGCCACCGAAGCGACCCCGCTGCAAGACGTCATCTGCGCGGTCGACGCCGCACACGAACAGCCGGATCCGGTTGCCGCCCTGGCGAACTGGCAGCGCGAGCGGCTGTCGGCCTGGCGCGAGACCGGCGCTGTCGCCGACTCGCCCCTGCTCTGGGCGGCTTTCGCGACCGTCGACGCCACCACTCGGACGGACACCGAGCGCACACGGCATTGACGGGCGGTCCGGCGGCTTCTAACGTAGTAAATATGTTTACCAGATCCTGCGCGGGCGAGTGAGACAGCGATGAAATTCCTTGCGAGCACCTTGGTTCCCAAGCACAGCACCGGACTGGCTCGCGAGGCCCTGAGCAGGCGCGAACGGTTCCGGGAACTCGTGGATCTGGCGCTCTGGGCCGAGGGCGTCGGCTACGACGCGTTCGGTGTCGGCGAGCGGCACAACCCGGCCCTGCTGTCGTCCTCGCCGGCGGTCATCCTGGCTCACATCGCCGCGCGGACCCGCCGGATCCGGCTGGTGACCACGGTCGCGGTATTGTCGCTGACCGATCCCGTGCGCGCGGCGGAGGACTACGCGACGCTGGACAATCTCAGCGACGGGCGCCTCGATCTGATCATCGGCAAAGGCGGTGACCGCGTCGCGCCCACCGTCTTCCAGGTGCCGGAATCCGAACTGTGGGATCGCCTGGAGGAATCCTACGAGCTGGTGCGGCGGCTGTGGCGCGAAGACGGGGTCAGCTGGCAGGGGCGGTTCCGGCCGCCGCTGTCCGGCGCGACCATCGAGCCGCGCCCCCTCCAGCAGCCGGCGCCCAGAGTGTGGCACGGCTCGGCCACCAGCCGCCGCTCCACGGAACTTGCCGCCCGCTGGGGCGATCCGCTCTATTCGGCGAACGGGCTGGACCGCACCGACGCCTACGTCGATCTGGTCCGGCACTACCGCGAACGCCTGGCGCACCACGGGCACGACGCGGACGCGGCGCTCGTCGCCGTCGGCGTCCACTCCCCGATCATCACCGACCGGTCGCAGGATGCCCTGGCCGTTGCGCGCCCCCTCTTCGAAGCGTCTGTGCGCGAACACTTTCCCGACCGGAGCAGGTTCCCGTTCGACTCGCTCGAGGATTTCGTCGAGAACGGTTCGGCGCTCGTCGGCACCGCCGACCAGATCATCGAGAAGCTGCTGCGCACGCAGGCGCGGTTCGGCAATCAGGTTTTCGGGATCGGGGTCGAGGGGTTCTTCTCCACCTACACCACCGATCTCGCCACGACCAAGGGCTACCTGGAGCGGTTCTTCGGCGAGGTCGCGCCGGTCCTGCGCGCCGAGGTTCCCACCACGCTCTGGGACCCGCGGCCCGGCGACCGCGGTCTGCCGATCACCGCATGACCAGGCGACCGGACGGCCCGGACGATCGGGCGCCACTCGCCTCGCCGCGGGAGTGGGCGCTGTGGACGTCGTTCTTCCCGATGGAAGGCGAACTGTGGCAGTGGCTCGGCCGCCGCCTGCGCGACGACACCGGCCTCTCGGAGGCCGACTGGCAGGTGCTCGACGCCCTCGGCAACACACCGGGCCATTCGCTGCGCGCCTTCGAACTCGCCGGACGCATCAGTTTCAGCAAGAGCCGCCTTCATCAGCACGCCGGGCGCATGGCCGGACGCGGTCTCCTGGAACAGAATCCGTCCCCCGAGGACGGTCGCGGGACCGTCGTCGTCCTCACCGCGGAGGGCCTGGCCTGCTTCCGGCGAGCACAGACGCACCGCGCCCGGCACATCCGGGAAGCCCTGCTCGATGCCCTCGCTCCCGAGGAGGTCGACACCCTGATCGCGCTGTCGACCAAGATCCGCGACAATCTCCGCCGCCTCGAGGCCGGGACCTGATATCGGGCCGCTACCGCGCCGCAACGGCTTTCCGGGCCGCGGCGACATCGGTGGCATCGATCAGCGCGACCGCGCATCCCTCGTGCGCCACCAGTACCGGGCCCGCGTGGCCGGAGATTCGCTCGGCCGCCGCGTCGAGGGGCTGCGTGGTACCCACGACCGGAAGGGGCGGGCCCAGGTGGGCGGTCACGGGGTCGGTGGCGGGGGCGCCCGCGAGCGTAGCGGCCGTGACCGAACCGAGGATCTCGGCGACCGGGGGCGCACCGGACCCGTTGCGCTGCAACCGGACCGGCAATGCGGGCGACACACCCAGCAGCAGCCGGGCCTGACCGACGGTCGCGCGGGACGGCACCGCCCGCGCCCCGCCGCCGACCGGCACGATGACCAGCTCCCCGACGGTCGGACCGTCGGCGGCGCGGGACAACGGGAAGCCCAGGCGCCCCAGCCACTCGTCGTCGAAGTATTTCGACAGGTACGACCGGCCGGAGTCCGGCGCGAGGACGACCACGACATCGCGCGGGCCCAGCGAGCGCGCCACCCGCAGCGCCGCGGCGATCGCGGTGCCCGACGACCCGCCGAGCAGCAGTCCCTCCTCCCGCGCCAGCCTGCGCAGCAGCACCAGGGCCTCCACATCGGGAATCCGTTCGATCCGATCCACCACCGCGGGGTCGTAGGACAGCGGCCAGCGATCCTCACCGGTCTCCGGATGCAGATAGTGCCCCACGGATTCGACGTACCAGGCCCGCCCGTCGCCGCCGCCGTACACCGAATTCTCCGGGTCGGCGCCGACGATCCGCACCGCTCCGCCGGACGCCCGCTTCAGGAATTCGCCGGCGCCCGTGATGGTTCCGCCGGTGCCGATACCCGCCACGAAATGCGTGACCCGGCCGCCGGTCTGCGCCCACACCTCCGGGCCCGTCGTCCGCCGGTGCGCGTCCGGATTCGCGGGGTTGTCGTATTGACCGGCGAACCACGCGCCCGGGATCTCCCCGGCCAGCCGCGCGGCCACGTTCCGCGGGTACTCCGGGTGTTCCGCGGGCCGTCCGCCGGGCGTCACGTGTACCTCGACGCCGTAGGCGCGCAGCAGGGCGACCTTCTCCGCGCTCGACTTGTCCGGCACCACCACGACGGTGCGATAGCCGCGCGCGACCGCCAGCGCCGCCAGCGCGATGCCGGTGTTGCCGGAGGTGGCTTCGACCACGGTGCCGCCGGGACCCAGCTCACCGGCCGCCTCGGCGGCTTCGATCATCGTGCGCGCCGCCCGATCCTTCACGCTCCCCAGCGGATTGACGTACTCCAGCTTCACGTAGACGGCCGCGGCGGTCCCGTCGGTCACCCGGTTCAACCGCACCAGCGGCGTGTTGCCGATCGCCTCGGCGACCGAATCGAAGACTCCGGCCCCCGACAGCCCGACGGTCATGCGACAGTCCTTCCGCCTTCTTCCCGCAGTGCCAGGATCCCGGCGCCCGTTTCTGCCAGGTTCGCAGGACCTGCTGTGCGGCAACAGGGTTGCGGTCACACCGATCCGATTACCGTCCTTCGGTCAGACGGGGCGGGGGCGAGCCGTGCGGCAGCGGCGGGCCGAGGGCGGTCAGGCTGCCCGGTGTGCGGCCGCGGCCCCAGCCGAGTTTCTCGCGATAGCGGCCGATGTGTTCCTCCGGAACGGCGGCCGGGTCCGGTAGCGGGGTCGCGTCCGGGGCGACGTACAGCGCGTCCACGGGACAGTAGGCCTCGCACATGAAGCAGGTCTGGCAATCGGATTGCCGTGCGATGACCGGGATGCCGCCGGGGGCGCGGTCGAAGACGTCGGTGGGGCACACGTCGACGCACTTGTCGCAGGCGATGCAGTCGGCGGCGCGCAGGATCTCGATCACGACGCCACCGCCAGGCCGCTGCCCGTCACGGGAGCGGTCGCCGTCCACACGTCGTCGAGACCGCCGGACAGGATGTGGTGATGCTGCGCCGGGTCCAGGCCGGGATAGTCGGCCCGCTTGTTCATCCCGCGAGTTTCGGTGCGCCGCAACGCGGATCGGTACATGAGACGCCCGACCGCGGTGATCGCCGCCGCCTGCCGCGCGCGCACCCGTTCGTCACCGGTCACACCGCGCAGACCCGCGGTCGCCTCGCGCCACACCGTATCCAGCGCGGCGAGCGCCGGCCGGATCCGGTCGCCGTGACGCAGATAGTTCTTCTCGAACGGAATCAGTTCACTCCGCGCGGCCGCCAGCACGTCGGCGGCGGGTACCGATGCCGCGGCGGCCGGGCGCAGTCCGGCGCGCCCCGCGCCGCGCAGGCCGAGGGGCGCGGGACGGCCGGACCGCAGGGCGAACCGGGCGGCGCCGCCACCCGCCCAGGTCCCCGACGACATGGCCCACGCCGAATTGTGGCTGCCCCCACCGGTGAACCCGCCGCAGATGCGCTCCCGGGTCGCCGCGTCGCCCGCGGCGTAGAGGCCGGGAACCGTGGTGGCGCAGTCGTCGTCCACGACGTCGATGCCGCCGGTCCCGCGCACGGTGCCCTCGGCCAGCAGGTCGACCTCGAACCGGTCGGTGAACGGGTCGATGCCGCGGCGGTCGAACGGGAGGAAGAAGTTCGGCTGCCCCAGCCGCATCTGCGCCCGCACGGCGGCATCGGCGCGGTCCAGCTGGGCGAACACCTTCTCCGACAGCAGGGTTCGCGCGATGACCGAGCGTCCCTTCGTCGACCCCGCGCCCTCCAGCACCCGGCCGTCCTCGTGGAAGAAGGTGGCGTACCCGTAGTAGGCGGTCTTGGTCACGGTGGCGCCCTTCGGCACGATCGCGTACGCGTTGGAGAATTCCATGCCCGAGAAGTTCGCGCCCACCTCGGCGGCCATCAGGGCGCCGTCGCCGGTGTCGACATTGGTGCCCAGCGCCCGCGACAGGAAGGCGCAGCCGCCGCTGGCGAGTACGACCGCACCCGCGGCGATCCGGTAGTCGCGATCGTCCCGGCGCTGATAACCGGCCGCGCCGCGGACCACGCCCTCGGCGTCGACCAGCAACTCCAGCGCGGGCGAGTGATCGAGGATCCGCACGCCCGACCGGCGCACCCACGCACGCATGCGGCGCATGTACTCCGGTCCCTGCACACCGGTGCGGATCTGCTGCCCGGTATCGGGGTCGACCGGGAACGGATATCGTCCCTCGGTCGCCAGGCGATGCATATTCACGTAGGTCTGCTCGAGGACCCGGTCCATCCAGTCGTGGTCGGCCAGATACCCGCCCAACGCCTCCCGGCCCGCCTTCGCCCGTGCGCGGGCGGCCGGATCGGGGGCGACGTACCAGACTCCGGTGCCCGCCGGCGCCGTCGCGCCGCTGGTCCCGCAGTAGCCCTTGTCGACCAGGATCACCTCGGCGCCCGCCGCCCGGGCGTGGATCGCCGCCCAGCAGGCGGCCGGGCCGCCACCGATCACCAGCACATCGGTCGCCGTCTGCCACGTGTCGTTCGTCGTCGTCATGGTGACCGTCCCGATTCCTCGCCGCGAAGATACTGCGGTCACGGTACGGAGAACGATCCGGATTTCCACCGATTGCGATCGGCAAGATTACCTACACGATCATCGAACGATTTCTTGACGGTGCACCGAATTCCGGCTATTTCCACGCTGTGAAAAGACTGTTGCCGCACCGGCCGAGACGACAGCACCATTCCGATCGACGACGATCGTCCGGAAGGAATCCCCGATGTCTCGTAAGACATTTCATCTCAACGCGTTCCTCATGGGTGTGGGACACCACGAGGCGGCGTGGCGGCATCCGCGCACCGAACAGCACCGGGTGCTCGACGTCCGGCATTTCCAGGAGCTGGGGCGAATCGCCGAGCGCGGCAAGCTCGATTCGGTGTTCTTCGCCGACGGATTGGCGATCGGGCCGCGGATCCAGCGAAACGCCCTGGCGGTGTTCGAACCGATCACGCTGCTCAGCGCCATCGCCACGGCCACAACGCATGTCGGGCTGATCGCCACCGCGTCCACCAGCTACAACGAACCGTTCAATCTGGCGCGCAAGTTCACCTCGCTGGATCACATCAGCGGCGGCCGCGCGGGCTGGAACATCGTCACCTCCGGTAACGAGGAGGAGGCCTTCAACTTCGGCTACGACGCCATTCCCGACCACGCCCGCCGCTACGAACGGGCACAGGAATTCGTCGACGTCACGCTGCGGCTGTGGGACAGCTGGGAGCCGTCGGCGATCGTGCTCGATCCCGCGACCGGAGTCTTCGCCGACCCGGACAAGGTGCACACCATCGACCATGCCGGGGAACGGTTCCGGGTGCGCGGCCCGCTGAATTCGCCGCGCAGCCCGCAGGGCCGGCCGCTGCTGGTGCAGGCCGGATCGTCGGAGAGCGGAAAGGAATTCGCCGCCCGCTACGCCGAGGCGGTGTTCACCGCGCAGCGCACGCTCGAGGAGGGGCGGCGGTTCGCTCACGATCTGAAATCGCGGCTGCCGAAGTACGGGCGCTCGGCGGACGACCTGCTGGTGCTCCCCGGGCTCGTGCCCTTCATCGCCGACACCACCGCGGCGGCGGTCGCGCTCGAGCAGGAGTTCACCGACCTCATCTCCCCGGATTACGCGCTGCGCCAGCTGTCGTCGCAACTGGGTGTCGATCTCACCGAGTACGCGCTCGACGCGCCGTTGCCGCCGCTGCCGCCGGAGAGCGCCATCGAGGGCGGTAAGAGCCGGTTCACCCTGGTGAAGGAGCTCGCCGAACGCGAGCGTCTCACCGTGCGCCAGCTCATCGGCAAACTCGGCGGCGGGCGCGGGCACCGGACGTTCGCGGGCACGCCCGAGCAGATCGCCGACGAACTTCAGATCTGGTTCGAATCCGGCGCCGCCGACGGATTCAACATCATGCCGCCCTACCTGCCGGGTGGTCTCACCGATTTCGTCGACCGCGTGGTGCCGATCCTGCAGGAGCGCAACCTGTTCCGCACCGAGTACACCGCCACCACCCTGCGCGGGCACTACGGACTCGGCCCGGTGGAGAGCCGGTTCGGCCCGGCCGCAGCCCCGCTCGGAGCCTGAGCCGGACGACACCTTCAGAGCCCGAGGCCGGTGCCGTGTATCCCGTGCTCGTCGACGAGGGCGAGTTCCTCGTCGGTGAGCGGCGGGAAGTCCAGGGCGGCGATGTTGTGGTCGAGCTGGGCGGTGGAACTCGCGCCGATCAGGGCCGAGGTGACCGCCGGCCGCCGGAGTGCCCATTGCAGCGCCAGCTGGGCCAGCGACTGGCCCCGGGAGGCGGCGATCTTGCCGAGTTCGGTGGTGCGCCGGCGGTAGGTCTCGTCGATCACGTCCGGTGACAGGAAGGCGCTGTTCTCCGCGCGGGCGCCCGCCGGCACCGACTCCAGGTACTTGTCGGTCAGCAGGCCCTGCGCGAGAGGCGAATACACGATCGCGCCGAAACCGTCCCGCTGCGCGAGATCGAACAGCCCGTTGCGTTCCGGGCTCCGATCGTAGATCGAGTAGCGAGTCTGGTGGACGAGCAGCGGCACGCCCTCCCGGCGGAGCAGCTCGGCCGCGGCGTGCGCGCGATCGGGCAGATAGTTGGAGATGCCGACATACAGCGCCTTGCCCTGCCGCACCGCGCTGACCAGGGCGCCGACCGACTCCTCCAGCGGCGTGTCCAGGTCCGGGCTGTGGTGGTAGAAGATGTCGACGTAGTCGGTGCCGAGATCGCGCAGGCTGTGCTCGAGCGAGGTGAGCAGCGATTTGCGGGAACCGCCCCGCAGGTAGGGACTCGCACCGATCGGGTTGCCCGCCTTCGTGGACAGGATCAACTCGTCACGGTAGGGGGCGAGGTCCCCGCCGAGCACCGCCCCGAAATTCCGCTGGGCGGCGCGGTGTGGCGGCCCGTAGCGGTCGGCGTTGTCGAAATGCGTGATGCCCAGATCGAAGGCGTGCAGGATGATCTCCCGCTGCGTCGCGAACGGGTAGTCGGTCCCGAACTTCTGCCACAACCCGAACGAGAAGGCCGGAAGATCCAGACCGGAACGACCACTGCGGCGGTACGGCACCCGCTCGTAGCGGTCCCCGGCCGCGGCGTACGTACTCTCGATCGGTCCCTGGGACATCGGCGCCGTCATCTCCTTCGCGTCGGTTGGCAATCCGGTCCCGGGCATTGTGCGGGCGACCGCCCGCCCGGCCCACCGTTGTGACCAGCGTGAGCGAATGTCTTCCGCCGAAAGCGTTGTCCGAGCTTAATTTTGCCAGCAATTCGGCACGGGCCGGGCGTGGGCGCCCACCGGCCGGACGGGACGACCAGCGAGGTATCCATGGCCGCAGTCGGCACTCTCCCCCGCACCGGGCGCGCGGTCCGGACCCTCGCCGCGATCGTCGCGACGCTCGCCTCGACCGCCGTAACCGCTTGCGGCGGAGGTGTTTCCGCCGGGAGTGACGCCGCGGAGATCATCTACGTCACGAACGCGCCGATCGGGCAGAACCAGTTCCTGGAACTCGGTAAGACCGGAACCGAACAGGCGGCCGCGGCGCTCGGCGCGACCGCCCGCACCTACGAGAGCACCGACGAGCAGTCCCGGCGGGCGAATCTGGAGGCCGCGATCGCCCGCCGGCCCGAGGCGATCGTGCTGATCACGTACGAATTCAACGACCTGGCGGCCGAAGCGGCCGAACGCAATCCGGACCAGCAGTTCGTCCTCGTGGACTCCTGCCCGCCCCGGCCGCCGCGGAACCTGCGGTGCGGCACGTTCAAGGAGTACGAAGCGTCCTATCTGCTCGGCGTGGAGGCGGGCCTGCTCACGAAGTCCGGCCGCATCGCCACCGTGGCCGCCAAGGACTCCCCCTTCTTCCATCGGTGGTCGGACGCGTTCGCACTCGGTGCGCGCAGCGTGAACCCGCAGGTGACCGATGCGCAACTGTTCGTCGGCGGCGAGAACGCGGTGGGCGATCCGGCCCGATCGAAAGAGCTGGCGCTCACCGCCGTGCACGCCGGGGCCGACCAGGTCTACGCGGTGACCGGCGGCGGCAACGGCGGTGTGTTCGAGGCCGCCGCGCAGAACCGCGACGTGCTCGCCTACGGCGTCGACGTCGACCAGTGCCCGCAAGCACCCGGGGTCATCGTCGACAATGCCGTCAAACGCATCGACAAGGTGATCCTCGACCTGCTGACCAGGGTGCGAGGGCACGAGCCGGGCGGGACGGCCACCGAATTCGGCCTCGCCCAGGACGGTTCGACGGTGACCAGCCTGACCGACGACGCGGCCGCCGGCGACTGCGCCGTCCTCCGGCACCCCGAGGTGGTGCAGCGCGTGCGGGAGGCGCGCGAGCAGATCATCGGCGGGCACGTCACCATCCCGCACTCCGACAAGTAGGGCCGGCCGGTGCGGACGCTCGAACTGGACGCGATCACCAAGCGTTTCGGCGGCGTGATCGCCAACGACGCCATCTCGCTGACCGTGCGCCGGAACGAGATCCTCGCCTTGGTCGGTGAGAACGGGGCGGGTAAATCCACACTGATGTCGATCCTCTACGGCATGCTCGGCCCCGATTCCGGGCGCATCCTGATCGATGGGCGCCCGGTCGAATTCGCCTCGCCCGCCGCCGCCATCGCGCACGGACTCGGCATGGTGTTCCAGCACTTCCAGCTGTTCGATCAACTGTCGGCCGTCGAGAACATCGTGTACGGTGCCGAACCGCGCCGCTGGGGCCTGCTCGACCGGCGTGCGGCGGTCCGGCGGGTGACCGAACTCGCCGCGGCGTACGGCCTCGACGTGCCGGTCGAGGCCACGGTGGCCGATCTGCCGGTCGGAGTGCTGCAACGCGTCGAGATCCTCAAGGCGCTGTATCGCGGCGCCGAACTGCTCATCCTCGACGAACCGACCGGCGTCCTGACCCCGGGCGAGGCCCGCGACCTGTTCCGCGTCCTGCGCGCGTTCGCCGACGACGGCCACGCGGTCATCCTCATCACGCACAAACTGGAGGAGGTGACCGCGCTCGCCGACCGGGTCGTCGTCCTGCGCGACGGGCGGCGCGTCTTCGCGTCCGCCGTCGCGGACACCACGACCACCGATCTCGCCCGGCATCTGACCGGACGGCACGTCGACCTGCGGCCCCGCCGGGCCACCCGGCCCGCGGGCGCCCCGGTACTGACCCTCGACCGGGTGAGCACCGGGGACCGGCACAGCCCGCTGCGCGACATCTCGCTGACCGTCCGCGCCGGGGAGATCGTCGGCATCGCCGCGATCGCGGGCAACGGGCAGGAAACCCTGGCCGCCGTGGTCGCCGGGCGCCACGCCGCCACCGGCACGATCACTCTGGCCGGCACGGATGTCACGGCGGCCGGGCATACCGAGCGCCGCGCCCGCGGGCTCGCCCACATCCCGGAGGACCGCAATCGCCGCGGCGTCGCCGCCGACGCGGACGCGGTCACCACCCTCGCCGCCGGATTCCATCGCGCCCGCCCGCTCGCCGTGCGCGGCATCCTCCGGCCGCGGGCCATGCGCGACCACGCGCGACGGCTGATCGATCGCTTCGGCATCCGGGTGCCGGATATCTCCGCCCCGGTGCGGACACTGTCCGGCGGAAACACCCAAAAGCTCGTCGTCGCACGCGAACTCGCGCACCGAGCACCGTTCCTGCTCGCCGAACAGCCGACCCGCGGGGTCGATCTGGGCGCGATCGAATTCATCTACGAGCGTCTCGACGAGTACCGCGCCGAGGGCGGAGCGATCCTGCTGATCTCCACCGAGCTGACCGAACTGCTCACCCTCGCCGACCGGATCCTGGTCCTGGCGAACGGGCGCTCGGTCGGCGAATTCGCCGGCGCGGACGCCGATGCCGAACGGATCGGAGCCCTCATGTCCGGCGCCCCGCGCACACCGGCGCCGAGCGCCGCATGAGCGAACCACGACCGGCGACGCCGGCCGAAACACGCAGGTTCTCGGATCGTCTTCGGATCGGCCGCATCGACCGGCTGCGGGTGGCCGATCTCGTTGCCGCCGTCGCGCTCACCGCGGTGGCGACGACGGTGCTGTTCGCCGCTGTCGGCCACGACCCACTGCTGGTCTACCGGACCATGCTGCGCGGCGCGTTCGCCGGTGCGGGCCTGGTGACGACCGTGCAGCAGGCGATTCCGGTGATCGGGCTGGCCTTGGCGCTGTCGTTCTCGTTCCGGGCGGGACAGTTCAATCTCGGCGGCGCCGGGCAGTTCGTCGGCGGCGGGCTGGCGGGCGCGGTCGTCGCGCCGGCGGCGCCCGGTCCCGGTCTCCTCGCCGTGATCGCCGCGCTCGCGGCGGCCGCGCTGGCGGGCGCGCTGCTGTCGAGCGCCTCGGCGGTGCTGTATACGCGCTTGGCCGCACCGGTTTTCGCGACCTCGCTGTTGCTGAACTACCCGGTCGTCTCGATCACCTCGTATCTGATCAAAGCGGTGTTGCGGGACCCGGCGACCTCACGAGACGCCTCCCGGCTGATTCCACGCGACCGCCGGATACCCGCGATCGCCGCGGCCGATTCCCCCGCCGGACGGATCCTCGACGACCGGTTCGGCCGCAACCATCTGCTCACCCTGCTCGGTGCGGGGGTGAACTGGTCGCTGCTCGTGGTCGCCGCGGTCTTCGCCGGATGCGTCTTCGTCAACACCCGGCTCCCGATCGGCTACGAGACCAAGCTGCTCGGGCTCAATCCGCACCTCGCCGAGGCCGTCGGCGTCCGCACCTCCCGCGCCGTCGTGCTCAACATGGCCACGGGCGGGGCCATCGCCGGACTCATGGGCGCGCTGGTCGTCCTCGGCTCGCACTACCGGCTCATCGACGGCGCCCTCGACGGCAGCGGCTACCCGATCACCGCCCTGCTGGTCGCGCTGCTGGCCCGCAGCCGCCCGGGACCGGTGCTGCTGATCGGATTCCTCTTCACCGCACTGGGTGTCGGCGGCCAGGAGATCGAACGCGAATTCGGGCTGTCGGCCTACGTGTCGACGGTCGTGCAGGCGCTGGTGGTCTTCCTCGTCACCATCAAACCGACGCCGCGCTTCCTGGCCCGACGCTGGGGAGCGCGCCGATGAACCCGCTCGATCTGTTCCTGTCCGCCGACATCCTCGCCGCCACCCTGCGCAGCGGGATACCGTTGCTGCTGCTCGGCCTGGGCGGCCTGATCTGCCATCGCGCCGGGGTGTTCAACGTCGCGCTCGAAGGGCTGCTGCTGATCGGCTGTTTCGCCGCCGTCGCGGGCAGCGCGTGGTCCGGCAGCGCGACCGTCGGCGTGGTCACGGCCCTCGTCGCCGCGACCGCGACCGCCTTCCTGCTCGCCGTCGGAAGCATTGCGCGCCAGGGCAATCCGCTGATACTCGGCACCGCTGTCAATGTCCTGGCCGCCGGGATCACGCCGTTCGCCCTGCAAGCGCTGTTCCATGTGCGGGGCACCTATCATCGGCCGGATCTGGCCCGGCTGCCGCACTGGTTCGCCGCCGCCGAGCACACCGTGCCCTGGATCGGGCCGGCGCTGGCCGCCGTGAGCCCGCTGGGGCTGCTCGCGCTCTTGGCGGTCCCGGCGACAGCGATCTTCCTCTACCACACGGTCGCCGGAATGCGGTTGCGCGGCATCGGCATTCACGCCGAGGCCGCGCAGTCGCTGGGCGTCCGGCCGGACCGCTTCCGGTTCGCCGCGCTGCTGGCCTCGGGCGCGCTCGGCGGGCTGGCGGGCGCGGAACTGTCGCTCGGATCGGTGGCCCTGTTCACGGAGAACATGTCGGCGGGGCGGGGCTGGATCATCGTCCTGATACTGCTGCTGACCGGCGGGCGGCTGCGCCCGATGCTGGGCACGCTGCTCGTCTACGCCTACACCCAGGCGCTGGGCTTCCGCCTGCAAACCGTCGGCCTGCCCATGCAATTCGGCGACGCGGCTCCCTATCTGGCCACCCTCGTCACCATCGTCGTGGTCGGCATTCGCGCCACTCGCGCCACGACCACGATCCGAGGCGGAGTCCGCCCGTAGCGCTGCCGGTCATTCGACGAACGGGAAGGTGAGGACGGGCTTGACGACGGCTCCGCTGTGCGCGGCGGCGACCGCGTCGTTGATGGCGCCGAACGGGTAGGTCATCACGATCTTCTCCATCGGGAACTCGCCGCGGCGGTACCAGTCGACGAGGCGGGGGACGAACCGTTGCGGGTCGCCGTCGCCCTCGATCGAACCGCGCAGCGTCTTGCCCTGCCCGATCAATTTGGCGACCTCGATCGGCAGGGTGGCCTCGCCCAGCGCGACCAGTGCCAGCACGCCGAGCGGGGCCAGCGCGTCGACTGCGCTCGCGACGACACCGGCGATCCCGGTGGTATCCAGGGCATGTGTCGCCCCGCCGCCGGTCGCCGACACGACCTGCGCGGCCACCTCGTCGGCGGCCCCGTCGACCAGCACGTCCGCGCCCAGTTCCCCGGCGACCTCCAGGCGCGCCGCGGACAGATCGACGGCGATCAGCCGGCCCACCCCCAGTGCCCGCGCGGCCATCACCGCCGCCATGCCGACCCCGCCGACCCCGAAGATCACCACCGACGAATCCGGTTCGGGCCGAAGCACATTTGCCACGGCGCCGGCGCCGGTCTGGATGCCGCAGCCGAACGCCGCGGTCATGGCGAGGTCGACATCGTCGCCGACGACGATCAGATTGCGCGGCGTGGTGACGATATGCGTGGCGAAACTGGATTGGCCGAAGAACGCGCCCACCACCGGCTGCCCGTCCTGCGCCAACGGCGACTCCGCACCGAATCGGCCCGCGTTGAGCGTCGCCCACTGATCGCAGTAACCGGGCGTGCCGGTGCGGCACCGGGTGCAGCCGCCGCAGCTGGCATAGGTCACCAGCACGTGATCGCCGACGCGGACGCCCTCGACCTCCGGCCCGACTTCCTCGACGACACCGGCGCCCTCGTGTCCGAGCACGATCGGCACCCCCGCCGGAAAGTTCCGCTTCGCGGTCAGATCCGAATGGCAGATCCCCGAGGCCGCCATCCGCACGACCACCTCACCCGCACCCGGCGCCGCCAGCGTCAGACGCTCGAGCGTGAACGGCACATCCGGACCTCGCGCCACCGCGGCGGTGATTTCCATGCGACAACTCCTTCGGCGGCACCACAGCCGACCGATCACAACAGTACTTGCACACCTGTCCGGACAGTATATCGGACAGTGGTCGGCGCATCCGCCGGATTCGCGGGCGGCGTATTCACCGCCGGTCGGCAATAATGGACACTAAGCCGGACAGCTGTCCGGAAGATAGCAGAAGCGCCGGAGGTAAACAGCGAATTCGCCGACCACCGGCCGGACCTACCACGGAGCATCCCCGAAGTCATGACACTACGAACAGAACCGCCCGCGGGAGAGGTCACCGAGGACTCTCCGGCCGGTGTGTACGTCGCCGACGGCGATACCTACGTCCCCACCGCCCTCGCGCGCGGTCCGTGGGGCGACTTCGTCAGCGGCCAGTACGTCGGTGGTCTGCTCAGCACCGCGATCGAGCGCCGCGTCGCCGGCGCCGGGCTGCATCCGGCCCGCGTGACGATCGACCTGTCGGGGCGTGCCGCGCTGGAGCCGGTGACCGTCACGACGACCGTCCTGCGAGAAGGCACGCGCATCGCACTCGTCGACGCGGAGATGACCCAGGGGTCCCGGGCGGTCGCGCACGCCCGCGCCGTCTTCCTGCGGCCCAGCGAACAACCACCCAACGACGTGTGGACCACCCCCGTCGATATGCCTCCGCTGCACGACATTCCGACCGTTCCGGCCGCCGGAGCCACCAGCCACGGCGCGATCTACAACGCCGACGATCCCGGCGCCCCGGGCGCGGACCTGAGCACCTGGGAGACCGGGAGCCAGAAGTTCATCTGGCTCACCTACACCGTGCCCCTCGTCACCGGGACGGAACTGACGCCGCTGACGCGCGCGGTCATGGTCGCCGACTCCGCCAGCGCCGTCGTGCACTACGGCACGGCCGGACTCCACTTCATCAACGCGGACTACACCGTCACGCTGTCGCGCCTGCCCGACGGCCCCTCGATCGGCGTGGCGGGCCTCACCCACTACAGCCAGGCGGGCATCGCCACAGGTTCGGCCACCCTCCTCGACAAACACGGGCCAGTCGGCACCACGGTCACGGTCGGCATAGCCAACCGCGGCTTCCACCCCGGCGGCCGAAACGGCAGCGCGGCAGGCTGACGCGGGCCCGTGCCGAGAAGAGATCACGCGCGCGGTGTCGCTCTCGCCGGTGGCGACCGAGCGAGCCACCCCACCATCACGCACCGACCGCCCGTTAGAGCGGCGCGTTCGCCCACCAGCGATCGAGCATGTCGCGGCCGGAGTGGCCGCCGAATGCCACCAGCTGGCAGGAGTTTCGGGAAACGCCGTCGAAGATGACGGTGACGATGCCGGCCGGCTCCTTCCGAGGATTGGGGACGTCGCCCCACACCACCCGGCCGGTGCCCGAAAGTCGTTGCCAGCGTTCGTCGGCCACGATCGTCGCATTGCGCTGGGAGTCGATCCCGGTTCGCAGCGAACCGTCGGCATTACACTGCACCACCAGAAGTTCCAGTGGTTCCTTGTCGCCGTTGCAGTTCATCCGGGAGACTCCGGCGGCGGGTACGGTGAGGTCGGCCGGATGCCCGTCCTCGGTCAGCGCCACACATCGGATGCCCTGGTATCCGGCCACGTCGGGGGCGGTGGGCAGCAGGCCGGGGAATGTCTTCGCCATATACGAGTAACTGCCCCAGGTGCTTCGCGCCGCCGAGGTCGTGCTCGTCGGGCGAGCGACCGGCGTGGCGGTCGGCGGCGCGACCGGCGACGCATCCCGCCCCGAATCCCGGCTCAGCGCAACGATACCGGCGGCGGCGACCGCACACACCGACAGCAGCGCGGCGATCACGATCATCCGACGGCGCCGCGACCGCGGCGGCCGCGGAGCCGCCGGCATCGGTGGCCGCGACGCGGGCGGCGCGACCGGGCGCATTCCGAACGCGGCCGACGCCGCGGCTGCCAGCGCGCCGCACGTGGGATATCGATGGTCCGGATGTTTCGCCAGCGCGCGGGCGATCACCGCGTCGATCGCCGGCGGCAGGCCCGGCCGGATCGCCGTGGGTCGCGGCGGCGGATCCTCGAGGTGCGCGTGCAGCACCATGGCGGCCGTGGCGCGCGGAAACGGCTTCTGCCCCGTGAGCAGTTCGTACAGGGTGCAGCCGAGCGCGTAGATGTCCGCCCGGTGATCCACGCGCTGTGCCATCAGCTGTTCCGGCGCGGCGTAGGCGACGGTCGCCACGACCGTGCCCGCCGCGGTGAGCACCGTGGGATCGGCGACCGACCGGCCGATTCCGAAGTCCGTCACCAACACCCGGCCCGGCTGCCCCGCGGTGAGCAGGATGTTGCCCGGTTTGACGTCGCGGTGCACCAGACCGGCGCGATGCGCCTCGTCCAGGCCGCGAGCCGCCTGCTCCACGATCCACGCCGCCTGCCGCGGATCGGGCACGCCACCGTCGCGCACGAGGTGGGCGACGTCGCTGCCGTCCACGTACTGCATGGCGATCCACAGCCGCCCGTCCTCGACGCCCCGGTCGTGGACGGCGACGATATTCGGGTGGTTGAGCCGCGCGGCCAGATCGGCTTCCCGGATGAACCGGGCCCCGTACTCGGCGTCGGCGCTGTGGTCGGCCGACAGCACCTTCAGCGCGTCGCGGCGCGGCAGGCGCGGGTGCCGCGCCACGTACACCGTGCCCATGCCACCGGCGCCGAGGACTCGTTCGATCACGTAGCCGGCGAAGACCGTGCCAGGAAGGAGCTTGTCCCGCATGCCTATTCGCTCCGGGCCAGCAGCAGATACTGGGCCGCGATCTTGTGGTGGGCGTCGTCCAGGGTGCGGGCGAACGCCAGTCCCTCGTGCGCGCCGTACAGCACCCGGCAGGCGAACCGCGGGACGGACACGAACCCGGACAGCGATTCCATGCATCGGGAATCCGGAATTCCGGCGGGCGCCGCCACCTCACGCTGTCCCGGTTCGGTCAGTTCACCGACCGACTCGTCGTACTCCCTGCGCGCGGCGGCCGCGTCCGGAAGGCGCACGAGAGTACTCAGCCCGTTGAGTGCGATCACCATGTTGCCCGGCTCCGCGGACTTCTCCCAACTTCCGTACCGGTGCGAGGCCCGCGGACCGTACACGACGCCGGTCACCACGTACCGGGGTTGCCAGCCCGCGTTGGCATCCGAGCGCGAGACGACCACCTGTGGCCGCGGCCAGACGCCGGGCGCCTCCGGCAGCAGGCGGGCCAGCATGCCGTCGGTGTCGAGCGGTAGCGTGCCGAACCGGTCCGGCGGAGTGGGCCGGAAATCCCGCAGCCGCGCGGTCTGCGCCGTGAACGCCGCGGCGGCCAGTCGGCCGAGGCCGTCGAGGTCCGTGGTCCGTTCACCGGCGAGCACGCTGATCACGTAGGAGTCCTCGGCTGTCGTGGCGGCCAGCGTCGGTGTGCTCGGCCGCCAATGCGCGTGCGCGCCGGGGTGGCCCGGAATCTGTGCCGGGACGTTCTCCGGGCTGACGGCCGCGTCGACGGCGTCGATCTCCGCGGCCGCCGACCGGGCGGCGGCGGGGTCGGGGAACCGCAGCAGCAGTACGGTCAGCAACCGCGCGCGGCCCACGGCCAGATCGGCCGCGATCTCCGTGTCCATCCCGCCGACGGAGAACCCGGCCAGCATGCCGTGCCGTTCCAGCACCGCCTGCACCGGCCGCGCCAGGAACGCCGCCTTCGCGGGCGTGGGGACCGGCACCGAAGCGACCGCGCCCAGTCCGAATTTCAGTGCCGGGTCGGCCTCCAGCGGATCGATGACCGCCTCACCCATCCGGACCGACTCCAGCACCCGCCCTTCCGCGTCGGTGCCGTCCCGCGGCGGTGCGAGCAGTTCGGCGCGGTACGGACCGATATCCACCGCCGCCGGGTCCGGCCCGCTCCGGACGGGACTGCCCGCGACGGTGCAGCCGGGCACCAGGAGCAGTGCCAGCGCGGCGGCGATCAGGGGCAGTCTCGGGCGACGGCGGCGCACCGGTTCTCCCTTCTCCGGGATCACGATCGTCCCGATCACAGCGGCGCTCCCGGCCACCAGCGGGCACGCAGTTCGGCGCCGGACGTCCGGCCGTTGACCTGAACCCGGCAGAAGTTTCGCGGCGCGTCGTCGAAGAACACCTCGAGCCGGCCGACGGACGCTCCCGCCGTATTCCGGAACTCGCCCCAGCGCAGCTGTCCCGATCCGGTCGGCCGCGACCACCGTTCGCCGCCACCGACCACCCAGCTCGCCTGCTGGGGGCTCGTCCGGGTCCGGTCGGCCGCGCATTCGACGACGACACTGATGATGGGTTCGCCGTTCCCGAGGCACATCACGCGCCCGATCCGTTCGGGTACGTCCAGCGACACCGCCTGCAGGTTCGCGTCGACGGCCGTGCAGGGGGTCAGCTCGGCATGGCCGATACCGGCGACCGAGACCGGCAGCAGATTCGGAAACGCCTCCGCGACATAGGCATACGAACCCCACAGCGCGGCCTGCAGTTCCGGCGAGCGGGTCCCGGCGGCCGGCGCGGGGTCGGGGGCGGGCCGGTCCTCACCACCGGCCACCGCCCAGATCGATACGGCCACCCCGATCACCAGCACCAGCGCCAGCGCGAGGCCGGCGACTGTCGCCCGGCGGCGCGACCGCACCGGCGGCGCGGCGCTCGCTCCTCCGGTGGCTTCGACGGCCGCGGCCAGCGCGGCGCAGTCGGGAAAGCGGTCGTGCGGGTGCGGTGCGGTCGCCCGCGCCACCACCGCGTCCAGTGCGGCAGGGACCCAGGGGTTGGATTGCGACGGCGGCGGGACGGGCGCACCGCGAACGGGCGCCACACCGGTGAGCATCTGATAGAGCGTGCACCCCAGCGCGTATACGTCGGCCCGGTGGTCGACCGGGCCACCGGCCGTCTGTTCCGGTGCGGGGAACGTCACCGGATCCGTTGCGGCGCGGGCGATCCCGTAGCCGGTGAGGACGACGTGTTCGGTCGCGCCGGGCCGTTCGGCGACCCTGATGTCGGCGGGTTTCACGTCCCCGTGGCGCAGGCCGGCGCGATGGACCTCGTCGAGTCCGCGCGCCGCCGCGGCCACGATCCGCACCGCCCGAGCGGCGTCCACGCCGCCGCGCTCGGCCATCTGCCCCGCATCGACACCGTCGACGTGCGTGCTGGCGAGCCACAAGCGGCCGTCCTGCTCGCCCGCGTCCACGACCGTCGCCAGATTCGGATGCCGCAGCCGCGCGGCGAGTTCGGCCGTGCGCAGGAAATGCGCCCGGAAGCCCTCGTCCCCGCCACCGGATCGGACCGTCACCTCGTCGGATCGGTCCATCGTGGGATGCCGCGCGACGAATACCGCTGTCGCGGTGGCGTTGTCGAGCCTGCGTTCGAGCCGGTATCCGCCCAGGACCGTGCCCTCACCGACGGTCATGCGTCTCCCTCCCGCGGTCACAACGGCGCATCGTGCCACCACCGATCGACCAGTTCTTGCCCGTCGGCTCCGCCGAAGAGCGTGATCAGGCAGTGATTCCGGGCGGGATCGTCGAATTGGATTCCCAGGATCCCGCGCGGCCCCCGGTCGTCGACGGTGTCACCCCACACGAGTCGGCCCCGGCCCGACGCACGCTCCCACGGCTGGTCGCCGACGATGGTGACCTCCGCGAACCGTGGCACGGTGCTGGGCGTGCGATTGGCGTTGCACAGGACCGACAGGTGGTCGACCGGATTCCGGTCGCCCTGGCACGACATTTCGGGAACACCCGCACGGGGACCTGCGTCGAGCGCGATCTGCTTCACATCCCGGCTGTCGATCATGACGCAGCGAATTCCCTTGTAACCACTCGACAGTGGCTCGGCGGGCAGGAGACGGGGAAAGGGTTCGACCACGTATTGATATCTGCCCCAGGTGAACGGGCTGCTCGCGGTCGAGGCCGGCGCGGCGGGGGTGGTGGTGGCGCTCGCCGCGGCCGGCGGCGGGGCGGCCGGTTTGTCGCGCGCGGCCACGACCGCGACGACGCCCGCGACCACCACGAGAGTCACAGCCACCGCCGCCACCATCCGGCGAACACCCCGGCGGGGTGGACGGAGCGGCGGAGGCTTCGGGATCGGCGGACCGGGCGCGGCCGGGCTACCGGCGGCCGCGACCGCATCGGCCGCCAGCGCACCGCAGCTGGGGTAGCGGTCGTCCGGATTCTTGGCCAGTGCCCGTGCGATGATCGCGTCGAACGCGGGCGGTAGTCCGGGGACCTGTGCGGTCGGCCGCGGCGGTGGATCGGTGAGGTGGGCGTGCATCACCGCGGCCGGGGTGGGCCGGGGAAACGGTTTCGCTCCGGTCAGCAGCTCGTACAGCGTGCAGCCCAGGGCGTAGACGTCGGCCCGGTGGTCGATGGCCGTGGCCATGATCTGCTCGGGCGCGGCGTAGGCCACGGTCGCCAGCAGCGAGCCGGTTTCCGTCAGCCCGGCGGTATCGGTGGCGCCGCGGGCGATACCGAAATCCGAGACGTACACCCGGGGCGGGTGGTTCGCGCCACGGGATTCCAGCAGCAGGTTGGCCGGTTTCACGTCGCGGTGCAGCAGGCCCGCGCGATGTGCCTCGTCCAAGCCGCGCGCCGCCTCGCCGACGATGTAGGCCGACAGCCTCGAGTCGAGCCCGCCGGGACTGCGCCGCAGCGCGCCGGCGGCGTCCGTCCCGTCGACGAACTGCATGGCGATCCACAGGAAACCGCGTTCGACGCCGCGATCGCGCACCGCGACGATATTCGGATGATCCAGTCGCGCGGCCAGTTCCGCCTCGCGCACGAAACGGGCACGGTACTCCGGGTCGGCGCCGAGCGCCTCCGGCAGCACCTTCACCGCGTCGAAACGGGGCAGTCGCGGATGCGCGGCCAGATACACAGTCCCCATCCCGCCGGAACCCAGCACCCGTTCGATCCGGTATCCGGCGAAAACCACGCCCGGCGCGAAGATATCGGTCACCGCTACTCGCCGTTCACCAGCAGGCCGTACTGCGCCGCCATCTTCTGCTGCCCCGTCTTCAGCTCCCGCGTGAGGATCGCCGCGACGTACCGTCCGTGCACCAGCGCGCAGAGGAATCTCGTCGAGCGCAAGGCATCCGATTGGAGCGACTCCCAGCACCGCGCGTCCGGAACGGCACCGGGAGGCGACGCCGGTCGCAGGCCACTGTTCGCGCGGTAACGGCCCGAGGACGCCTCGAAGGCGCGCCGCGCGGTCGCGGCGTCGGCGTACCGGTACATGACGTTGAGCCCGTTCACGGCCCTGAGTTCGACCGGATGATCGGTCTCGCGGTCGCCGCCCGCCAGTCTCGATGCGCGCGGGCCGTACACCACGCCATGCCCCTGGACGGTGGCGTTCCACCCGGCGTTCACGTCCTTGCTCGTGATGGTGACCGCGGGGTACGACCAGCGTCCCGGAGCGTCGGGCACCAGCCGCCGGATCATGCCGTCGGGGTCCAGCGGCAGCGTGGCCAGCCGATCCGCCGGCGTCGCCGCGAACTCGCGCAACCGCGGGAGCTGCGCGGCGAAAGCCCTGTCCGCCAAGGTGGTCAGGGCGGTCAGGTCCGGTGCGGTATGGCCGGCCAGCAGGCTCACCACGTAGTCGCCCGTGGCGAGGGTGGCGGCAAGGGTGGGCACGGTGGGCCGCCAATGGGCATGCGCCGCAGGCTGACCCGGGATCGGCACCGCGACGTTCTCCGGGCTCACCGCGGTGTCGACGGCATCGATGTCCCGCGCCGCGCGCTCCGCGGCCGCGGCATCGGGGAATCGCAGCACGATCGTGGTCAGCAGCCGTGCGCTGCCGATCACCGGCCCGTGGGCCGGAGCCTCGACATCGCTGCCGTCGACCTCCGCGCCGGCCAGCATCCCGTTGCGCTCGAGGACCGGGCGCACCGGCTCGGCGAGGAATACGGCCGCGGTGGCCGGCGTGGGCAGCGGGATCACATGGCCCGGGCTCGCGAAATGTGTCAGCGCCGGATCGGCTTCGACGGGATCGATCAGCGCTTCGATCATCCGCGTCGACTCCAGCACGCGACCGTAGCGTTCGTTACCGTCGGCCGGCGCGTCGAGGGGCTCCACCCCGTAGGCGCCGGCGTCGAGCGACCCCGGATCCGGGTACTCCGGCCGCGGGTTCCCCTCGGTCGAGCAGCCCGCGACGAGCAGCAGCGCGATCGCGCCGAGCACGGCGGCGGCGCGGCCGGCGTCGATCGCCCTCACAGTGGCGCCTCCGTCCACCAGGAGCGCCGCAATTCGACGCCGGACGCCACGGTGCCGGTGACCTGCAACCGGCAGAAGTTTCGGTCGGGCTCGTTGAAGTACACGTCGAGCACGCCCAGGGCGGGCTTGTTCAGCCGCGCCTCCTGGACGCCGCTGAAATTGTCGGTGCCCCAGAACAGATGTCCGCTTCCCGAGGGCCGCGTCCAGTTCTCGTCGCCCTCCACCGACACGTACGAAACCTTCGGCGCGATCGGCGACCGATCGGCGTTGCAGTACACATCCACCTCGAGAGCCGGGTACATATTTCCGAGACACAGCAGATGCGCCACTCGCGGCACGACGTCCAGGTCCGCAGACTCCCAGTTCTCGCCGAGTGGTACGCAGCCCGTCAATTCCTGATACCCCACCCCGAACGGCATCGGTGGAAGCAGATCCGGGAACGTCTGCGGGACGAATGCATAGGCGCCCCAGGCGGTCGGTTCGATCGTTCCGGTGATCGGCCGACGGCTCGCGCTCGGCGATCCGCCGGATTCGGACGTGACGAGACCGTACGCCACCGCGGCCCCCAGAATCAGAACGACCGACAGCACCGCGGCGAGGACGCCGATCCGGACGGGCCGCCGCCGTGCCGAACCGTGCCCGGTCACCGCCGCGCGTGCCGCGGCGGCGAGTTCGCTGCAGGTGGCGAACCGCTCGCCCGGCTTCTTGGCCATCGCTGTCGCGACGACGGCGTCCAACGCCGCCGGAACCCGCGGATTGTGCCGCGACGGGCGCGGCGGTGGCTCGTGCAGGTGCGCGTACATCACCGCCCCGGCGCTGTTGCGCGGGAACGGCACCGAGCCGGCCAGCATCTGATACAGCGTGCAACCCAGCGCGTAGACGTCGGCGCGCTGGTCCACCGGCTCTCCGCTGATCTGCTCGGGCGCCGCGTAGGCCAGTGTGGCCGACAGGCCGCCGGGGCCGGCCAGCGTCGTCGAATCGTCGGCGGGACGGGCGATTCCGAAGTCGGTGACCAGAACCCGGTCCTCGCCGCCGGGCCGTTCGGCGATCAGAATATTGGCGGGCTTCACGTCGCGGTGCAGCAGACCGGCCCGGTGGATCTCGTCCAAGCCCGCCGCCGCCTCGGACAGAATGTGTATCACCCGTGGCACGTCCAGCACCGCGGGGCCGCGGCGGATCAGCGCGGACAGGTCGCCGTCCTCGACGTACTGCATGGCGATCCACAATCGCCCGGCGTGCTCGCCACGGTCGTGGATGGCCACCAGGTTCGGGTGCTGCAGCCGGGCCGCGACCTCGGCCTCCCGCAGGAACCGCGCCCGGAACCCGTCATCGTCCGCGTGTGCCTCGGCCAGCACCTTCACGGCGTCCTTGCGCGGCAATCGTGGATGCTGGGCCAGATAAACCGTACCCATGCCACCCGAACCGAGCGTGCGCTCGATGCGATAGCCCGCGAAGCCCGCGTCCTCGGCGACGCTCAACGAACCCTGCCCTCCCCGAATCCAGTTATGAGCTACCCCGCCGCAACCAAACCCGTTGCGGGACAGTTGCCCTCACCCCGTTCACAGTATTACCGCGGCACGATACCGTCCGATCCGGACGTTCGCCCGGTCCTCGACTCACCGCCCGGGGGAAGACGGCGTGCCCGGTGCGGCGACGGTATGACTATCGGCGGCCGGGGTCGTACTCCCAGGCGTTGGGCGGCAGGCCGGGGCGGGTCGGGAACGGCGTGATCCGCGCGTCCGTCGCTATTCCGATCTGGCCGAGGGTCAGGGGCATCACACAGTCCCGTGCCGGATGGGAACCCGGACCGCCGTACCCGGTCACCGACTTGTTGTACGGACCGAATATCGGGCTGCCGCCGGCCAGGTTCAGCCCGAAGCAATCCACTTCCAGGATGTAGCTACCATCGCCGCCGCATTGCGCGGCGGCGCTGCTCGGCGTGCGGTCGAGCGTGCAGTCCCGCGGCTCGGCGGCCGCCTGCCCGGAGGCCGCGATCACCGCGGCGGCGCCACTCGCCGCCAGCGCCGACAGGCTGACGACAGTACGGGTCCAGCTCATAGTCCGCCACTCCTTCTCCGGCACGTCCGTGCCGATCGCATCCCCCTCGTTCAGCCGTGACGCTACGCCGGGATCGCACCGAGACTGTCGTACTCGCCGCCCCGGAGCGAGCCCGCAATTCCGTGGGCACCGCGGTGATCAGGCCACCCGGCGGACAACGATGTTGCCGGTGGTGACGCGCGCCCGCACCTCGGCGGTCCTGCCCGAGGCGCCCGGATCCCCGGCGGTCTCGAGATCGTTGCGTACCCAGCCGAAATCCGTGTGCAGGTCGAGCACGGCCGCGGTGCCGGGACGCACGCCGATGTCGAGTTCGCCCATGGTGGTCTCCAAGCGGATCCTCCCCTGGGTGATCAGGTCGACGTGGATGGACCCTGTCGTGGTCGTGGCGGTAACGGCCGATTCCGCGGCGCCGACGGAGATGTCGCCGAGCGAACTCGTCAGTCGGCAATCACCGAGCCGCCCCTCGGTGCGGATCGTCCCCATCCCCGTGTCGGCCCGCACCTGTGACCCGATCGGCACTTCGACCACGATCTCGATCGAACCGTGGGCGCGGCCGACCGCCTCCCCGCCCCACGGCGGACCCGGTGCGCTCACCCGCAAACGGCCCTCCGAGTACTCCACTCGCGTCCGCTCGACGGCCTCCACGTCGAAACGCCGGTTCCGATCGTCGGCACGCACGTCGACAACCGCGGTCGTCCGGTCTGCCGCGACGACACGGATGTGGCCCACGTACGCCTCGATCACGACGGAAATCGGCCCGGGAGAATCGAATTCGCGCATCATGCGCGCCCTCCTTCGTTGTCACATCATCCGCCACCGGAGCCCGGCGGGATTACCGTGAGTCGGCGCCGAGCGTGACGCCCGGGGCCCGGCCGTAGTGTTCGCGGTAGAGCGCCGCGAAGCGGCCGGGATGCGCGAAACCCCAGGTGGCGGCGATGCCGGCGACCGTGGCACGGTCGTCGACGGTGGCGGCGGCGAGCTGCTCGTGCGCACCGCGCAACCGCATCCGTTTCAGATACGCCATCGGGGTGGTGTCGAGATGCCGCCGGAACGCCAGCTGCAGGGCTCGGACGGTGACGTAGGCGGCCGCGGCGATGTCGGCGACCGAGATGTCCTCCTGGACATGGGATTCCATATAGGACAGGGCGCGTCGCACGCAGTCGGGATGGGCGTCGCGGCGGTCGGCGGCGGTGGGGTCGACGACCGCGGTGGTCGGGAACGCCTGCAGGACACTGGCCGCGAGGTACTGCGTCGCGGCCCCGGCGATCAGCGGCGGCACGCCGTCGGGGTAGCCGGCGGTCATCTCCCGCAGATGGGTGATGGCGTCCGTCAGCGTGCGACCCGCGGCCGCGGAGACGGGCCGATGACCGATGATCTCCACCGGCAGGTCACCGGCGTCCGGGCCCGTCGACGCGATGCGGCCGAGTTCGGCGGGCGCGAACATGGTGATGGTGTAACGGGACTGGTGGATCACTCCGGAATAGGGCAGGTCCGGCGGCGTCAGGACACCGATCTCCCCCGGGCCGAACGTGTCGGTGCCCTCGTCGAGGTAGTGTTCCTCGACCCACCCGGTCTCCACGCCGCACAGGCAGATCTTGGCGAGCGGATCGGCGTTGTAGACCATGTCGAATCCGAGATCCAGCCGGTCCAGATCGACGGTGCCGAAGGACTCGCGGACGATATGGCTGCGCACCGGTGTGGTTTCGACGCCGTTCCCGATCCGCATCGTCGTGTAGTGCTGGTTCAGGAACTGCTCGGTCGCTCCCAAGCTGTCGCTGTCGAATTCCACTGCGGCCATGAACGGGCACTCCTCTCACTGCTGCGTCGTGCGCGGCGGCACGATCGACCGTGAGGGCACGTGGCTGAACCCGTCCTGGATATTCTGCCCGATCCGTCACGATTCGCCGAATCCCGGCCCCGTGTTCGGCGCGACCGATATACGAAAAGCGAACGGCGCTGTCCATCCGGCGATATTCACCGCGAGTCCCGAATGTCACCGGCGAACCGGTCGATACTCGGGCGGTGACCACCTCCGCCGATCCCTCCACCGGTCCGGTGCCGTACCCGCCGGCCGACCCGGCCTACCCGTCGACCGCGGCCGGAAGCTTCCGGTTCTGGTTCACCAGCTGCCGCTGGGAATGGTCGACGGAGCTCTACCGGATGCACGGGTATCAACCCGGCGAGGTCGAGCCGACCACCGAACTGCTACTCGCCCACAAACATCCCGACGACCGCGACCACGTCGCCGACGCCATCGCGCGCTCCGTGGACCAGGGCGAACCGTTCTCCAGCAGGCACCGGTTCATCGACACCCACGGCCGGGAACACGCGGTCATGGTCGTCGCCGACCGCATCCTCGACGACAACGATCGCCCGGTCGGCACGGCGGGGTTCTACATCGACCTGTCCGACACCCTGGCCGACGCCGAGCGGGACGTGGTCGAGCAGCGGCTGCCCGAAATCATCGAATCCCGCGCGGTGATCGAACAGGCCAAGGGCATCCTCATGGGGATGTACGGGATCAACGCCGGACAGGCCTTCAAGGTCCTCGCCTGGCGCTCACAGGAGACCAACACCAAACTGCGCGCCCTGGCCGAACAGCTGCTCGCCGAACTGTCCGACCTCCCGTCCCCGGACGCGGCGACCGTGGCCACGTTCGATCACATCCTGCTCACCCTCCACCACCGCGCCAACCTGGGCTCGCATCGGTGAACTCGGACCTCGCTCGTGAGTTACGCCTTCGGCGGGACCGGCTCCGCGCCGGTGAACGTCCGCACGGTGCGCGTGACAGCCACCGCCAGCAGTTCACCCTGACCGATCTCGCGGAAGTGATCCGAATTCCTGTGCGCCGCAAAGGCTTCCCGATCGGCATATTGTTCGACGCTCAGGAAGCGCTCGGGTTGCTCGACCGACCGAAAGACGTCGTAGGAAAGGCATCCCGGCTCGCGCCTGCAGGCCTGCGCGAATCTCTCGATCACCTCGCTCATCCGGCCGGCGTCTTCCGGACGGCAGGTGAGATCGGCGAGGACGTGTACGACCGGCTCCATGACTTCATCATAACTAACCGGTTGGTTGATTTCCGCTGGCCGCGTCGTGGCGGGGTCGGTGCTCGCTGTGGCCGTTATCACCGGGCGTGCGAGGCCGGCGGCCGACCCGAGGGCGCTACCTTTGAAAGTGTCATTCTCGGAATAGAGAATGAATAGTCTCGATATGGGGTGCCGTGCGCTCGGTATCCGTGCGACTGCGGAGGGAAGACCGTGACGACCGTACCGAGCAGCCTGGAGGATCGCGGGCGGATCTTGCGCGAGCTGGGATTCGCCACGCAGCGGGTGGGTGACCAGTTGCACGGTTCCGCCGAGATCACGCCCGAATTGCATGTTCCCGGCACCACCGCGCTACGCATCTCGGTGCTGGCGACCTGGGCCGACACCGTGTCCGGACTGCTCGCCTCGCTGGTGATGGGTCCGCGTGTGCCCGTCACGCTCGAACTCGACGTCCATCTGTATCGCCCGGCGCCCGCCGCGGGCGAGGTGAAGGCCGTCGGGCGGACGGTGAAGGCGGGCCGCTCGGTGTTCGTGGCCGAATGCGAATTCACCGTCGATGACGAGCCGATCGGGTTCAGCGCCGCGTCCTTCATGGTGGCCCCCGATCCCGATATCCGATTCCCCCGGCAGTTCAGCGTCGACCTCCCGCGCACGGCCGACCGATTGCCGGCGCCGCTGGCCGAGCGCGCCGCCTGCACGCGGATCGCCCCGGGATCGGTCCTACTCCCCCGAACCGTGGAGGGGCTCAACGCCTCCGGCACCGTCAACGGCGGCCTGATCGCCCTGGCCGCCGAGGAATCGGTCCTCTCACTCACCCCCGGATCCACACTGTGCTTCCTGGGTCTCCGCTACCTCCTCGGCGCACGGGTCGGCCCGGTATCCGCCGACGCGCGGCTGCACTCGGGCGTGGCCCGGGTGGAGGTACGCGACACCGGCAACGACAACCGCCTGACCACACTGGCCACCGCACGCGTCTTCGACTGACCCTTCAGGAACTCCGCGGTGGTTGCCAGACACCGGTGAAGGAGCCGCAGGTCACGGGTCGGCCGTGGAGCCGCGCGCGTATGCCGTTCGCTATTCCGGCCGGATCCACCACCGGAGCGTCGGCCGGCACGGTGGCCGGGACCGGTGTTGCCGACGCGAGGGAACGGGTGGTGACGGTCTGGAACAAGACCAGGTAGTCGCCCTCCCGCTCGAGCCTTTCGGCCGCCGTGTCGAGGCGCGCACGGCTGTCGGCGACGAGTTCTGCCGACAGTGGCCAATCGAGGGGAAACGGATTTCTGACACGCAACGCCGGATAGAGGAACGGATTGTCGGGCAGCACGGCGGTGCGGGACGCGGGATACCGGTCGAGGCAGTTCACGATCTGCCCGACGTAGGCCGCCGTTGCCGGATTCGTCCGGATACCACGCATTGCGGGTGTCGACTCTCCGAGGTCGGCGGTCAGCTCACCGGCCGGCAGATCACGGTAAGGGGCCCGCAGCCGGAGTTCACCCATCCATCCCAGCGTCGCTACCAGCAAGACAACCGCGGCGACGCCACCGGCGATGCGGACCCGGCCGGCCGGAATCCGCATGTCCCGCACCATCAGTTCGATAGCCAGCAGCGCCAGACTGCCGCCCAGCAGAGTGGGCGAGGCGTATCCCCACGACAGCGACGCCATGTATCCGAGCAGCACCATTCCTGCCGCGCGCCACGGAATACTTTGTCGTGCAACGGCATATATGCCGATGGTCAGAGTGGCTGCCCACCAGAGGACAATCCCCCAGCCGCCCGCCCGCTCGAGCTGTCCGTCGACAATGACCGCTCCGAGAATCAGGCACGCGGCAGCCGAGGCGATACCACGCAGCAGCGGTCGCCCTGTCGTCGATGCGAGCACCGCGACGGCGTACACGACGAGAATCGGTATCGCCCAGGGGATCACACCGATACTCAGCAGGCGCTGACCGGCAGTGGCGCGCCCGCCGCCGAGTTGTTCGACCATTGCCCCGAATCCGCCACCCGCGGTGACGATCAGCAGGTAAATGGCGGACGGACCGATCAGAGCGGTGAGGTCGAGGAGCAGCCGCGACACGGGGTGCCGCCGTCGAACAAGCAGCACGGCAAGGGTGACGAGGACCGCCGGGACGAACGATTGTTTGGTGACCGCCGCGAATCCGATGGCGAAAAGACCCGCCCGCACCAGCCATACCCGATCGCGTTGCTCACCCGTGTCGAACGCGTACCAGCCCACGGCGATCAGGAATATGCCGTCGATAGTGTGCCACGAGGTCATCCCGAAGAGGTGGATGTTTATCACAGCGGCCGACGCCACAACCGCGGTGCGCACCGGCCCCCACCGCAGGACTCCGACACCGGATGTCCACGCCGCCAGCACGACCGTCGCGATGATCAGCTGCAGGCACGGCACGAAGGTCGAGGACAGTAATAGCGGTGCGGGAAGCGCGAAGTCGATGATGTGCAGGTACCCCGACCCCAGCGGCCGAGCCGAAATCAAGTCGCGGTGCGGTATCTCGCCGTGCAGCAGACGCCACGACTGAGCGACCACGAAGCCTTGGTCGGTGGGGTTGAATCCGAATCGCTCGAGGCCGAGCGTCACCGCGGTCGCCAGACCCATGATCCAACCGGTATGGCCGAGCCGACGTCGCCATCGGCCATTGGTCGTGAAGGTCGCCTGATCGTGTTCCGTTGTGGTCGCCACCTGGACGCCGCTATCCCCTCGTGTTCTGACCAGTGCGAGACCGGAATTGACGAGAATTGTCGACTTCTGTCCGACGCCGCCGACAAGTGCTGCGAGCAGTGTGGCCGGAGACCCCTGTTCGAAACATCGGTAATGCGTAGGTAGCGCATCGCCGACGTGAGGCGCAGACGTGCGACACCATGCGCATCCGAGCTAAGAGTCGCGGGCTTCTTCCTCGACGTCGTTGCGTCCCGTGGGCCCGTACCCGGTGTACAGCTCGCGGGTACGACGCCCGGCGATGGGAATCACCCACCGCTGCACCAGATCCGGCGGGCACGCCTCGCCACCGGCGATCACCACCCGCAGCTTGTCCAAACCCTCGGGATCCACCGACGCCAGCGCGGACGGGGTGATGAACGCGTGCGTCACCCGCTCCCGCCGCAGCAACGCCGCCAGTTCCGCACCGCCGTAGACGGTCGGCGCGGCCACCACCAGAGTGCCGGCACCACCGATCGCCAGCAGCAGCTCCAGGACCGAGGCGTCGAACGACGGCGACGCGAAATGCAGGGCGCGGGAACTGCTCGTCACCCGATACCGCTCACGCTGCTCGGCACAGAAACTCGCCAACCCCGCCTGGGTGACGACCACGCCCTTGGGCTCACCGGGCGTGTAGATGACATACGCGGCGTGCGTGGGGCGCAATGGTCGCAGGCGATCGGAGTCGGTCACCGGATCGGCCGAGTAGCCGTCGAAATCCTCGGCATCGACGGTCACCCACGGCACGTCGCCCGGCAGGTCGGCGGCGACGCCGGAAATCGTGAGCCCCAGCGCCGCATGCGAATCCGCGAGAATATGGGCCACCCGCTCGGCCGGATACCGCGGATCCACGGGCACGAATCCCGCGCCGGTCTTGGCGACCGCCCACACCGCGAGCACCGACTCGACCGACCGCGGAATACCGACCGCCACAAGGTGGTCCGGGCCGATACCGCGCTCGATCAGCAACCGCGCCAACCGATTCGAGCGCTCGTCGAGGTCGACATACTCCACCTCGTCCAGCCGCTCGGAGGCATCCGCCAGGACCACCGCGACACCATCGGGATTCTCGTCCACGGCATCGGCCAGCAGCTGCGGCAGCAGCACCACTTCATCCTGCTCGACCGGCTCCGGCTCGACTCGGGCGGGGGCCGTCAGCGCTCGATCCCGTTCTTCGGCATCGACCACATCGATATCGCCGACCGTGGCACCCGGATCGGCGGCAGCCGCGGCAAGGAAGCGGCCGAACCCGTCCGCCAGCGCCTCCACCGTCGCGGCATCGAAAACATCCGTCGCGTACGTGAATCCGGCGACCAACTCCCCCGGCGCGCCGTCCTCACCGTAACGCGGCTCGACGGTGACCAGCAGATCGAACTTCGCGACCGTCTCACCGGTGTCCAGCGCCGCCACCGTCAACCCCGGCAGCTCCAGCTCCGCCTGCTCCATGTTCTGCAACGCCAGCACCACCTGGAACAACGCATCACCCGCCACACTCGGCTGGGTCGCCTCCACCACCCGCTCGAACGGCAGATCCGCGTGCGCGAACGCCGACAGATCCGTCTCCCGCGCCCGCTCCACCAGCGCCGCGAACGACGCACCCCGATCGACCTCCACCCGCAGGGTCAACGTGTTCACGAACATACCCACCAGATCATCCAGCGCCGCCGCGCCCCGGCCCGCGATCGGCGTACCGATCGCGATATCCGACCCACCCGACTGCCGCGCCAGCAACGCCGCCAACGCAGCATGCACCACCATGAACAACGACGAATTATGTTCCCGCGCCACAGCAGCCAGCCCGGCATGCACCTCCCCCGGCAACACCGTACTCACCAGCCCGCCACGCCCGGACCGACGCGCAGGACGCGGCCGATCCAGCGGCAACCGCGCCGCCCCGGAGATCCCCGCCAACTGAGCACGCCAGAACGCCAACTGCTGCGCCGCGACCGAGGTCTCGTCGCTGTCGACACCGATCACCTCCCGCTGCCACAACGCGAAATCGGCGTACTGCACCGCCAACGGAGCCCAGCCCGGCGCGACACCCGCCTGCCGCGCCACATACGCCGTCACCAGATCACGCGCCAGCGGAGCCAAAGACGTGCCATCGGCCGAAATATGGTGCACCACAACCACAAGCAAATGCTCGCCCGCACCGGCGTCCGAGAACAACCGCGCCCGCACCGGCGCCTGCGAAGTGACGTCGAAACCCTCCGACATCAACCCGGCAACCCGCTCGCGATCCTCGACCGTCGCGGCCTCCACCACCAACCCGTCCGGCAACGCCTCGGCCACCGGCAAGATCTCCTGATACGGGTCACCGTCGGGGCCCTGGGTCGGGAACCGGGTACGCAGCGACTCGTGCCGCTCCAGCACATCCAGCACGGCCTGCTGCAACGCGGGCACGTCCAGCGTGCCGGTCAGCCGGATCGCGAACGGCAAGTTGTAGGAAGCGGATTCGGGGTCGATCTGATTGAGCACCCACATCCGCTGCTGCGCCAGCGACAACGGCACGATCTCCGGCCGCACTGCCCGCACCAACGGCGCACGTGCGGAATCCCCGGAGCCCGGCACGATCCCCGCCGCCAGATCCGCGACCCGAGGAGTGTCGAACAGTGCCCGCACCGACACGCGCGCATCCAGAGCCGCGGTCAGCCGCGCGACTAATTGTGTGGCGACGAGCGAGTTACCGCCGAGATCGAAGAAGTCGTCGTCGGCCCCCACCCGCTCCACACCGAGCACCTCGGCGAACACACCCGCCACGATCTCCTCGACCGGAGTCGACGGTGCCCGGAACTCACGAGCGGACAGAGCAGGCCGCGGCAGGGCCTTCCGATCCAGCTTGCCCGCGGTGTTGAGCGGGAACTCCGCCAACTCCACGATCGTGGCGGGAACCATGTACGCGGGCACGACACTCGCCACCGCCGCACGCAGCGGATCCGCCTCGAGCCGCGCGCCGGGGGCGGGCACCGCATAAGCCACCAGCTGATCGCCGAGTTCCGTCGGAACCACCAGCACCGCCGCCTGATTCACCGACGGCTGCGCCAGCAGCGCCGCCTCGATCTCCCCCAGTTCGATGCGCTGACCACGCAACTTCACCTGGAAATCGGTGCGGCCCAAGTACTTCAGCACACCCGGAGCGCTCCAGGCGACCAGGTCACCGGTCCGGTACATCCGCTCGCTCTTGCCGAACGGATTGGCGACAAATCGCTCCGACGTCAGATCGGGACGGCCCAGATAGCTGCGCGCCAGCTGATCACCGGCGAGATACAACTCACCGGTCACCCCAGCCGGAACCGGCCGCAGGCGCGAATCCAGCACATACAAGCGGCTGTTCCACACCGGCGAGCCGATCGGCAGGCCACCCCGCTCGTCACCGGTCGCCAACCAGGTAGTGACGGCCACCGCGGTCTCGGTCGGCCCGTACACATTGAGCACCGACGCGTCGCAGATCGACCGCACCGCGGCCACGGTCTCCGCGGGCAGCAACTCACCACCGACAATGACGTGCCGCAGCGTCGGTATCGCCCCTGGGGGCGTATGCGCGGCGAAGACCGCGAGCATCGACGGAACGAAGTCGGTGACCGTAACACCCTGCGCCGCAATGGTTTCCGCGATATAGGCGACGTCCCGATGCCCGTCCGGCGTGGCCATCAGCAGCGTGGCGCCGACGCGCAGCGGGATGAAATACCCCCACATCGAGGCGTCGAAGGTGAAGGCGGCCTTCTGCAGGTACACATCGTCGGCGTGCAGCGGGTACCGGGACTGCATCCACGCCAGGTGGTTGCCGATCGCGCGGTGCGAGACCGCGACGCCCTTGGGCCGCCCGGTCGAACCGGAGGTGAACAACACGTACGCCAGGCTGTCCGCGCGCACCGGACGCGGCAGGTCCGCGGGCGCGAGCGGGGTTCCGGCGAATCCGTCCAGATCGACGGTGTCGATGGGCAGCACCGGAATTCCGTCCGGCGCCGCGACAACGTCGGCGGTCGTGGTGAGCACGCACACCGGGTGCGCGGCGGTCAGCACGTGCTCGACGCGTTCGGCCGGGTGATCGGGGTCCACGGGCACGTACGCGCCGCCCGCGGTCAGCACCGCGTACATTCCGACCACCAGATCCAGCGAGCGCCGGATCGCCAGGCCGACCAGTGATTCCGCGCCGACACCCTGCGAAATCAACAGGCGGGCAAGGCGGTTGACGCGCTCGTCGAGTTCCCCGTAGGTCAGCTCCGCGCCCTCGTAGATCACCGCGACCCGATCGGGATGCGCCGCCACCGCACGCCGGTAGCCGTCGAGCAGCAGTTCGGACTCCACCTCGTGACCGGTGTCGTTCCAGTCCCACAGGATTCGATCCCGCTCGGCGTCATCCAGCATGATGTCGATATCGCCGACGAGCGATTCGGAGTCCCCGGCCAGCGCTTCGATCGCCCGGATCAGCCGGGCGGCAAGGGTTTCCACCTCGTCGGCGGCGAACCGGCTGCGCAGGTACTTCAGCGTCAGCTCGATCGTCGACTCCGCGGTGGCCAGCAGCGTCAGCGGGTAGTGCGAATCGTCCCGCACGCCGACACCGGTCACGGTCACGCCGTCGATGGCGCTCGCCGCGCCGATCGCCGCCTTGTCGATCGGATACGACTCGAACACCAGCAGCGTGTCGAAAACCGCACCGGCACCGGCGATCCGCTGAATATCGGTGAGACCCACATAGTGGTGATCGAGCAGTTCCACCTGCTCGGCCTGCAACCGCCGCAGCAACTCACCGGCCGTCGCCCGGTCGTCGATGGCGACGCGCACCGGCAGCGTACTGATGAACAGGCCCACCATCGACTCGACGCCCGGCAGATCCGCCGGCCGCCCGGACACGGTCGCCCCGAATACCACATCGGAGCGCCCGGTCAGCCGCCCGAGCACGAGCCCCCAGGCCGCCTGGACCAGCGTGTTGACGGTGATTCCCAGCTCGGCGGCCCGCGCCGTGATCCGCGCGGTGCGGTCGGCGTCGATCTCGACGGCCAGCCTGCCGCTGTCGTAGTCCTCCGCCGTCCGAGGTTGCGGCGCAAGGAGAGTCGGCTCCGCCACCCCCGCCAGCGCCCGTCCCCACACGCCCAGCGACGCGTCCCGATCACGGTGCGACAGCCAGTTCAAGAAGGTGCGGTACGACTCGACCCGCGGCAGCGCCGACGCGTCGCCACCGGTGGCGTACAGCACCAGCAGGTCTCGCATGAGCAGCGGCATGGACCAGCCGTCGAGCAGGATGTGATGGGTGGTGATCACCAGCTGCCACCGCGCGCTCGCGCCGTCGTTTCCGGTGCGGTACAGGGTGAACCGCAGCAGCGGCGCCGCGGCCATGTCGAAGTGGGTGGTGCGGTCGGCCGCCACCAGCCGTTCCAGTTCCTCGTCCCGCTCCGGCAGATCCGTCAGATCCACCTCGCGCCACGGCGCCTCGATCCGGTCCACGACCACCTGCACGGCCTGACCGTCGGCGTCGGTGACGAAGGCGGTCCGCAGATTCGGGTAGCGGTCGACGACGGCCTGCGCCGCGGCCCGCAGACGAGCCGCGTCCAGCGTTCCGGCCAGGTCCACACGGGCCTGTGTGGTGTAGACGTCGACCGTCGTCTGGGTCATCAGCGCGTGGAACAACAGGCCGGACTGCAGCGGCGACAGCGGCCACACATCCGACAGCGCCGGATAGTCGCGCTCCCATGCCTCGATATCGGCCTGCGTGGTCCGCACCAGCGGCAGGTCCGAGGGGGTGCGGCCGCCCGCCTCCGGCCGCCGCGCGTGCCGTGCCAGCGCGGTCAGCGCCGCGACCCACAGCTCGGCGAGTTCCCGCACCCGATCTCGGGACAGCAGCCCGGTGGGGAATGCGAACGATGCCCCCAGCCGCGGCCCGTCCGCTCCGTCGGTGACGATCGCGTTGATGTCGATCGCGTGGTGGGCGGGCATCTCCGGATCCAGCTGCGCCTCGAGCGCCCCCAGATCGTCGACCGGCGCCCAGTCGGCCTCGGCGAGATCGCCCGCGTCGCCGGTCGCGACCCGGCCCAGATAGTTGAAGCCGATCCGGCCCGCGTCGGTCAGCTGCCCGGCGGTCTCGGGGTTCAGGTGGCGCAGCAAGCCGTAGCCGATGCCCTTGTCCGGCACGGCGAGCAGTTGCTCTTTCACCGCCTTCACCACGTCGCCGAGCGTCGCGCCACCGTCGAACGCGTCGTCCAGATCCGCGCCCAGCAGATCGAGCCGCAGGGGGTAGGCGCTGGTGAACCAGCCGACCGTGCGCGACAGGTCCGCGCCGGGGACGACGGTCTCCTCGCGCCCGTGTCCCTCGAGTGTCACCAGCGCGGCGCCGCCCGCGGTGTCACCGCGCCATCGGCTCACCGCCAGCGCGAGCGCCGACAGCAGGCCGTCGTTGACGCCGCCGCGGTACTTCGCCGGGATCGCGGTCAGGACGGCCTCGGTCACCTCGGCCGGGACCGTCACCCGCACCTGGTCCAGGGTGGCGAACGTGTCGACGGCGGGATCGAGGTCGCGGTCGGCGATCAGCGGGTCCGAGGTCCGTGAAATCTCTTGCCAGAACGGCAGTTCCGCCATCCGCGCGGGATTCCGGGATTCCTCGGCGAGCGCGTGCGCCCAACGCCGCACCGAGGTTCCGACGGCGGGAAGCGCCACCGGCTGCCCCGCCGCCCGCTGCATCCACGCCACCGCCAGATCCGGGATCAGGATGCGCCAGGACACGCCGTCGATCGCGAAGTGGTGGGCCACGATCAGCAGCACGTCGCGACGACTCGGGGCGGCGTCCGCGGTGACATCAGGTTCCGCCGTGCCGAACGCGAACCACACGAACTGCGCCATCGAGGCGGCGGCCGGATCGAGGCGGCCCAGCGCCGCGTCGTATTCGGCGCTCGCCCGGCGCGACAGCTCGGCGTCGCCGATATCGGCGGCCAGTTCGACCCGATGCAGCAACGTGCCCGCGTCGACCGCTCCGGGTTCCAGCGCCTCGAACGTCCAGCCGTCGACCGCGGTGCCGCGCAATCGGGTTCGCAGCGCGTCGTGGTGGTCGAGGACCCCGGCGAGGGTCGCGACCAGGGTCTCCCGGTCGATGCCGGCGGGCAGCCGCAGCGACATCGCCTGCGCGAACCGCCGATACGACGCGCTGCGCCGCAGAGTCGCCGCCATGATCGGGGTCAGCGGGATCTCACCGACTCCGCCGCCCGGCAGCTCCGCCAGCAGCCGACGTTCGGATTCGCCTGCGGGAGTGGCGATCTCGGCCAGTCCCGCGACGGTGCGCTGCTGGAACACGTCCTGCGCGCTGAAGGCCAGGCCCCGGGCCTTGGCCCGCGCCACCAGCTGGATCGACAGGATCGAATCGCCGCCCAGCGCGAAGAACGACTCGTCGCGTCCGACCCGCTCGACACCGAGCACCCCCGCGAACACCTCGGCGATGGTCGTCTCGTCCGCGCCGACGGGCGCGTGGAATTCGCGCGAACCGAAGACGGGGTGCGGCAGGGCATCCCGATCCACCTTGCCCGCGGGCGTGAGCGGGACCTCGTCGAGTACCACGATCGCCGCGGGCACCATGTGCTCCGGCAGCCGCCGCGCCGCGAAGCCCGCGAGTTCCTCGGTGTCCACGGCCGCGCCGGCGCGCGGCAGCACGTACGACACCAGCGCCTGCGCGCCGGACGGCAGCGTCCTGCCGAGGGTTACGGCGAAGTCGACGCCGGAATGTTCGGTCAGCGCCGCGTCGATCTCCCCCGGCTCGATCCGGAAGCCGCGGATCTTCACCTGGAAATCGGAGCGGCCCAGGAATTCGAGCGCGCCGTCGGCGGTACGCCGCACCAGGTCGCCGGTCCGGTAGAGCCGCGTGCCCGGCGCGCCGCCGTCCGCGCCGAACGGGTTGGCCACGAACCGTTCCGCCGTCAGGCCCGGCTTCCCGAGGTAGCCCCGGGCCAGCGCCGATCCGGCGAGATACAGCTCCCCCACGGCGCCCGCGGGTATCGGTCTCAGGTTCGAATTCAGGACGAACGCACCGATTCCCGGGATCGGCTTGCCGATCGTCACCGGTTCGTCCACGGCCGTCTCGGTGCTGGTGACCACGACGGTGGCCTCGGTGGGACCGTAGGAGTTGAACACCGTACGGCCCGGCCGCGACCAGCGGCGGATCAGTTCCGGCCCGAGCCGGTCGGCCCCGAACACCACGACGCTCAGATCGTCGAGGCCGTCCGGATCGACGGTCTCCAGCGCGCCCGGGGTGATGATCAGGTGCGTGATCCGCTCGCGGCGCAACAGCTCGCGCAGTTCCTCACCGGCGAAGACCGTCGGCGGCGACACCACCAGGGTCGCACCGGCCGTGAACGCGAAGAGCAGTTCCTCGAGCGAGAAGTCGAAACTCGGCGAGATGACATGCAGGACCCGGGAGTCACCCGAGACCGCGTACTCCGTGCCGAGCGCGGCCATCGCGGCGAGACCCTCGTGGGTGACCACCACGCCCTTCGGCCGCCCCGTCGACCCCGAGGTGTAGATGACGTACGCGGGGTGCCGCGGATCGACCGGGCGCACACGGTCGGCGTAGGAGATCGGGTGCCCCGGCCGCCGCGCGATCCCCTCGGCCTGCGCGGGCTCGTCCAGCTCGATCCAGTCGACGCCCGCACCGAACGCCTCCCGATGCGCCGTGGTCGTCAGACCCAGCGCGACACCGGAATCGGTGAGGATATGCGCGATCCGCTCGGCCGGATACGCGGGATCGACCGGCACATACGCCGCGCCCGTCTTCGCCACCGCCCACACCGCGAGCACCGATTCGATGCTGCGCGCGATGCCGATCGCCACCGTGTCACCCGCGCCCACACCGCGATCGATGAGTTCGCGCGCCAGCCGCGAGGACAGTTCGTCGAGTTCGCGGTAGGTCAGCTGCCGATCATCGCCCGGGTCCCCCGTCGGGCTGAACCGGACGGCGACGGCCTCGGCCGCGGACTCCACCGCCGCCGTCAGCAAATTCCCGAAGAGCAGGCCACCTCGGCGGCTTCTGCGCGAGGATCGGCGATCTCTACTCACTCCGAATACTTCACTTTCCCCGGTCGACGCTGCCGCACAGCACGCGGTCCCGCACTTCGAGTTGATACCGCGCGAAAGTCTATCGACCCCGCAACTCCCCCGCGATCCACACTCGGGAAGTAACCGGATCCGGCGAGCGTGTCGGCGACGAGAAGGTGAGCCGCGTCGGCCCCCGAACGACCTCTTTCCTGTTTGCTAAACTCTGCAATCAAGAGTGCTGATGTCTCGCCGACGAAGGTCGGCGGGAGCACGCACCGTCACTGATTGCATATTTTCTCAACTGAATACCTTGCATGTTCGTTAAGGAGACAACTCGCTGTGACCGTTCATCCCGATACCGCCATCACCGTGCAGGTTCCCACCGGCCACGAGGGGGTCCTGAGCTGGGTGTCCGAGGTGGCCGAGCTGACGGCGCCGGACCGCGTCGTCTACTGCGACGGTTCCCGTGCCGAGTGGGATCGGCTGACCGGGGACCTCGTCGCGAGGGGCACGTTCGTGCGGCTGACGGCGAAACCGAACTCCTTCTGGTGTGTCTCGGATCCGGATGATGTGGCGCGAGTGGAGGACCGCACCTTCCTCTGTTCCGAGGACCCGGAGGACGCGGGACCGACGAACAACTGGGTGGATCCGGTCGACATGCGGACGGTGATGACCGAGCACTACCGCAATGCGATGGCGGGGCGGACGATGTATGTGATCGCGTTCTGCATGGGCCCGCTGGATGCGGAGGATCCGAAATACGGTGTGCAGATCACCGATTCGGCGTATGTGGCGGTGTCGATGCGGATCATGACCCGCTCCGGTGCGCCGGTGTGGGACAAGCTTACCGGCACAACGGAATTCGTGAAGTGCCTGCACTCGGTCGGCGCGCCGCTGGCGGGCGGTCAGGCGGACGTGCCGTGGCCGTGCGACACGACCAAGTACATCTCCCACTTCCCGGAGCGCCGCGAGATCTGGAGCTACGGCTCCGGGTACGGCGGTAACGCGCTGCTGGGCAAGAAGTGCTTCGCGCTGCGGATCGCGTCGGTGATCGGCAGGGACGAGGGCTGGCTGGCCGAGCACATGCTCATCCTGAAACTCACCTCCCCGCACGGTAAGACGCACTATGTGGCGGCGGCGTTCCCGTCGTCGTGCGGCAAGACCAACCTCGCGATGCTCGAACCCACGCTGCCCGGCTGGCGAGCCGAGACCATCGGCGACGACATCGCCTGGATGCGGTTCGGCGCCGACGGGCGGTTGTACGCGGTGAATCCGGAGGCCGGGTTCTTCGGCGTCGCACCCGGAACCGGCGCGAGAACGAATCCGAACGCGATCGCCACCCTCGCGGCCGGCAATTCGATCTTCACCAACACCGCCCAGACCGATGACGGCGATGTCTGGTGGGAGGGACTGACCGACGACACACCCGCCCACCTGATCGACTGGCACGCCCGGGATTGGACACCCGCGTCGGAAACACCGGCCGCGCATCCGAATTCGCGGTACTGCACGCCGATCGAGCAATGCCCGTCGGTGGCGCCGGAATGGAACGACCCGGCCGGTGTGCCGATCTCGGCGATCTTCTTCGGCGGCCGCCGCGCCACCACCATCCCCCTCGTCGCCGAATCCTTCGATTGGGCACACGGGGTGTTCACCGCGTCGGTGCTGTCCTCGGAGACCACCGCCGCCGCCACCGGCCAGGTCGGCGTCGTGCGGCGCGACCCCATGGCGATGCTGCCGTTCCTCGGCTACCCACGTCGGCGACTACTTGGCGCACTGGCTGTCGACGGCGCAGCGTGACGGTGCCCGGCTGCCGAAGATCTTCCAGGTCAACTGGTTCCGCCGCAGCCCCGAAGGCACGTTCCTGTGGCCCGGGTTCGGCGACAACATCCGCGTCCTGAAGTGGGCCCTCGAACGCCTGGACGGCACCGCGGACGCGGTCGAGACCCCGATCGGGTACGTGCCCACCGCCGACGCGCTGGATCTGACCGGCCTCGACGAGAAGACTCGGGGGCTGGCTGCGCAGGCGTTGGTGGTGGACACCGACGAGTGGATCGCGGAGACCGCGGCAATCGACGCCTGGTACGCCACCCTCGGCGGCGACCGGCTGCCCGGGCAGCTCCGCGAGCAACTGGCGGCGCTGAAGTTGCGGCTGGCGAAGGCCCTGTGAACGCGCTCGCGCTGCTGCCGCGCTGGTCGGAGTAGAGACCCGCGCTTCGGGCTCCCATTCGAGCACACCCCGGACGCCATCGCCTACGCGCGCGGCACCGTCCCCTCGCATCGCTGATTGCTTAACTTGTAAATTGCATACCTTACAGAATTCTTCATCATATGCCGGACATCGTCAGGGCGCGCCGGTAGCGTCTGCGGCGGCAGACATCCCACGAGAAGAGGAGATGCCATGGCGCACATGGACGTTGCGTTGAAGGACATGATGCTGCTGGACGGCGCGATCGGCGCCGCCGTCGTCGACTACGACAGCGGCATGCCGCTGGGAATACGCAGCAATTCCCAGATCATGGACATCGAGCCCGCCGCGGCAGGCAGCACCGAGCTGATCCGCGCGAAGATGCGCACCATGGAGCACCTCGGGCTCGATCAGGAGATCGAGGACGTGCTCATCACCCTGACCCGGCACCACCATCTGCTCCGCCCCGCCAACGGACCCCAGAGCAAGGGCTTGTTCCTGTACCTCGTTCTCGACCGTGACCGCGGCAACCTGGCGCTGGCCCGCCATCGGCTCAAGCACATCGCCGAGCACTTCGAAATCTGAGCCCACGAGCCTCGAAAACAGCTACGCCACAACCGACTTCGACAAGACCACCGTCGACGAAATCCACCGCATCTACGGCGACGGCATCATGCCCCGCGGCTGCGCACTGCTACTCACGGTAATCTGCGGTGCCCGCCGCCCGTTGCCGCCGTGGTCTTGGTCCAGTCGCCGGTGTAGCGGCGCAGTTCGTCGGTCGGATTGTCCACGCTGGCGTGGAGGCGCGCGCAGAACGCGTCCAGCGAGCCGTATCGGGCCTCGATCGTTGCCACCAGATTTGCTGCCCCTTGCTGCACTACTCGAATCCTCTCCGTTTTCGGATTGCCGGCAACCGCCGTCCCACGAACCGCTCTCGCCGAATACGGCGATCCCGCTCGACCGCCCGACGCCCCCAGTCTTACGACACGACACGTCATGATAGCCACGCACCAACACTTTTCGACAATCCGGCGGCACGTCGCACTGCGCGCCGGTTCGGGATCGGACACTCCGGACAACGACTGCCGCGGCGGCACCGGGATGCCGAATGCGCCGCCCCCGTGACTGATAGCGAAAGCGTTGCTGGGTACACGTGCTGAGAGCACCCAGTAGCACGAGGAACCGAGACTTCGCGGGGGCAGGGTTCGCCGCGGACCAACTTGCGGATATCCACGCGTTCGCCGTCCGCGCATTTCGATATTGCCTTGCGCGTCTACGCGGCCCGAATCGGCCACGCCGGAAATACGCCGCATACCGTCACGGAGTCGAGGGTCCTGGACAAACCCCCTATTTGTTACCGCGATATTTCGTATTCATTGTTTTTCGCGCGCTGCCCGGAGTACATAATTCCTACAACCCACTCCAACGCCGCAGGGGCCTGAAACAAACAGCGACACAGGAGGTTTCGAGATGGCACAGGAGACCAGCGAGCAGCGGAGCGAACTCACCATTCGGGATATCGAGGAGCTCCGCGGACAGGTCGACGACGCTCGGCACGAGGCTCAGAACGCGCGCCAGCAGGCCCAGCAGGCCCAGAACCTGGCCCGGCAGGCCCAGCAGCAGGCCCGTCAGGTCCAGCAGCAGGCGAATATCGCGCAGAACGAGGCCAACCAGGCCAACCAGCAGGCACAGCAGGCCCGCCAGCAGGCCGTCCAGGCGCAGAACCAGGCACAGCAGGCACAGAACGACGCCGACCGCGCCCAGCAGCAGGCCCAGCAGGCTCAGGGCGAGGCCAACCAGTCCCAGCAACGCGCCCAGACCGCGCAGGACCAGGCCGACCAGGCCAACCAGCTGGCCCAGCAGGCCGACGACCAGGCCAACCGCAACCAGGACCGCGCCAGCCGCTGGGAGATGCAACTCCACCAGCTCCGCCAGCAGACCCGGATGCAACAAACCCGATAGGGGACGTCACCGAGTGGGTCACTCTGCGCGGGCGACCCACTCGGCGTCATCGCCGTCAGGTGCGCCGATGAGCGAAACCAGTCCACCTCCTGTGAGCGTCGAAGTACTCGTGCCCGAGGCGATGAGTATCGGCGTCTATGCCAATGGCTTCACCTGCTGGTACAACCGCACCGATTTCACTCTGGATTTTCTCGTGCACCTGCCGGCCGATCCCGGTCACGACGAGGACGGCAAACCGGTACTGCGCCAGCCGGTTCAAGTGGTCACCCGCGTGAAGTTCCCGCCGTCCATGATCTTCCGCCTCATGCAGACCCTGAACGACAGCATGAGCAACTACGAGCACCAATTCGGCGCGATCGTGCCGCTGGGTGAATAGGACACAGACATGTTGATTTCCAGTGCAATCCGAATTCTCGCGGGCAGCCGCCAGGAATGGGTCGTCGTGACCGACCCGGTCGTGCGCTACCGCCCGGCCCGGGTCGCGGGCCGCCGCTACCTCGTCACAGCCTCGCGCCCCACAGCCAGCAACGGCTCCGGCACGTCAACCGGCACCGGACGCTGAGCACGCATACGCCGGCACACGAACAGCGCATCGACACACAGTAATTGCGGCTCGTTCGTACGAGAAGAAGTCTCACATCGCCTCGCCCAGACGCCCTGCCCGCTCGCGAAAGAGCTTGCCGCGTACGGGATTCCCGTGGCGGTGACGTGCCGGGTGCTGCATAGCCCGCGCACATCACATCTCCCTCCGGTACCTCTACAAACCCGATCTTGCCTCGTGGTGAGGTTGGTATCTCACGTGTTCGATGCGTCGTGCCTCGACGGTGACCAGCCACATGTATTATTACATGTGCATTGGAACGGTGGGAGGGTAGTGGTGCCGAAACAGGTCGATCATCGGGAGCGTCGCGAAGAGATCGCGCGGGCGCTGTGGCGTGTGGTGGATCAGCGCGGGGTGCTGCGGCTGAGTCTGCGGGAGGTGGCGGCGGAGGCCGGGATGTCACACGGCCAGCTCCAGCACTACTTCGCGAGTCGTCAGGAGTTGCTTACCTTCGCGATGGACTTCGCTGCCGAACAGACCGCCCAGCGAGTGGCACGGGGTCTGCAGGCGCTCGGCGCGGCGCCGCACCCTCGAGACGTCCTGCGGTTGACACTCGTCGAAATGCTGCCGCTACACGAGGATGCGCGCGTGACGAGCCGCATGAACGCCGCCTACGTTCTCGAAGCACTGCACGACAACACGATTCGCGATCGTACGCGCGAGGGGTTATGCCGGGGACGGGACGATGTCAAAGTGCTTATCGCGCAAGCGATCACCGATGGAGAGATCGCTCGCGATCGTGACGCGAACACCGAGACCGATCGCATCCTCGCGTTGACCGGCCTGACACCCCTTCTCGACCTGGAGGTCATCGGCCCCGGGGCGGCCCTCGCCGCAATCGATCAGCATCTCGACGAACTCTTCACCTCGTAGAGAATCAGGAATCGCCGCCGACAAGTACGGTCCGGGCGATGGGTGTCAACGGTCGGGCGTGGTCGACCCGTCAGCTGCAGCTGCCGTCGCACGGTTCGACCCATGCGGTGCCGCAGCCACTCCGGGTGCTCTCGCAGTCGGAGGCAGGGTAGCAGTGCTGGTCACCGCACCAGCCGTCGGTGGTCGCGCAGGGGCAGGTCGCCGCCGCGGCTTTGGCCGTCATCTCGGTGCGTGTGGAAGGGCCGAGCATGCCGATGGCGGCGTAGGCGCGGGCGGGGCCGAAGGCATCGATCGCGGCCTTCTTCAGGTTCCCGAGCTGGTCTCCGACCGTGGCGCGGTCGTGCCCGTCGAAGGTCGATACCTTACCGAAAAGGTCTGCGGCGCAGTCGAGGACCTCGCGCTGCGCGGCAGTGAGATCGGTGTGCTGACTGCGGAAGTGATCGATATGAGCGGTCCACAGCGTGCTGCGCACCTCGGGGGTGTGCGCGTCGAAGATCTGCCGTCGGTACGAGAGGGGATATTCGACGACCTGCTCGTAGGCGCGAGGGAGGCTGTCGCGGTGCGCGTTCACCCAGGACCGCGCGGATTCGTGCTCTCTGGCGGCGAACGCGGGCACGTTGCCGGTGAGGATCAGACCGGCCGCCACGCCCGCGCCACCGGCGAGCCGCAGGAACTGCGCACGGCCGACCGCGGCTGCCCCGCCCGGGGCGCCGGGGAGTTCGCTTGCCGCGCCGTCGGCGCGGCGGCGCAGACTGCCCAGCGCGTGCACGACGCGGACGGTCGCAACCGGCCCGAGCCGGCGGGAGAGCGGGATGGCGATCGCGCTGCCGGTCCAGGCCCGCACCTGCTCGTCCGCGCCCACGCCGTCGACGCGCAGCAGTGCGGGCGCCCATGCGGGGTCCGCCCCGAATGCGCGCTCCCGCCATCGAGTCACGTCGGCGTCGGCGAGCGACAGTACCTCGATCCTGTCCTGGCAGGCCTCGCCCACCACGGCGGACACATTTCGACAGGTGCCGCACGAGGCGTCGAAGGCCAGAATCCAGCGCTGTTGAGTCATGGACCGTCCTTGCTGCACGAAGTGGCATCCCGATTTCGAAACGGCTGACCGGTGTTTCGGCCGGCGGCAGCCGATATTGCCTGCCGCCCAACACCGTCCGCATCGGTAGGCGCTACGTAATACCTAGAAACGCCGGACGAACCTACCGACAGACGCCATGGACGGCGGTTCCTACTTCGAGCCCGCCCGACAGGTCGTGCCGGGTTCGGGCATGGCGCCGTCCACCAGGTAGCTGGTGACGACGTCAGACGCGCAGGGGTTGGCGCCGAGAACATAAGCCCCGTGCCCACTCCCGTCGACGGTGACCAACCGGGACCGCTGACCGAACTTCTCGTCGAGCAGCTCGCCACCGCGCAGCGGGGTGACCGGGTCGCGCTGGTTCTGCACGATCAGCACATCGGCCGGGCCGGTGTTGTCGATCCGCACCGGCGGCTCGGACGGCCCGAGCTTCCAGAAGGCGCAGGGCATGACGTTCGCGGCGGCCGCGCCGTAGAGCGGGTACCGTTCCCGATCCTCGGCGACGGCACGGTGGTAGGTCCCGATGTCCTCGGGCCATTCGACATCGTTGCAGGTCACGGCCAGAAAGACCGACCAGGCGTTATCGTTCGGCGCAGGCGCGCCGGTACCCGGCGGTCGGCCACCCGCAGGCCCGGGACGCCCGGTGTCGAGTAGCGATTTCCAGCTTTCGGCCGCCTGCGCGTACAACGCCGGGCGATAGAGCGTGAAGAAGGCGCCGAACCGGAAGAGGCTGCCGTCCATACCGTCCACCGGATTCGTGTCGAGTCGTTCGGCGAGGGTGAAGTACGTCCGCCGCACCTCGTCCGGTGTGCGGCCCAGACCGTAGGTGTCGTGGCGAGCGGCGGCCCATTCAGCGAAGTCGGAGAAAGTCTGTTCCATGCCGAGGCCGTACAGGCGCATCCCGTCGTGGTCGAGATAGGTGTCGCCGATATTGCTGTCGAGCACGATGCGGTCGGCCCGCTGCGGGAACATCGAGGCGTAGGCCGCGCCCAGCGCGGTGCCGTAGGAATAACCGAGGAAGCTGGCCTTGTCCTCACCCAGCGCCGCCCGGATCCGGTCCAGGTCACGGGCCATATTCGCCGTCGACACGTACCGCAACCGGCCCTGGTGGTCGTTGGCCGCGCACTGCTCGGCGACCCCCCGGGCGACCGTAGCCTGCGCGGTGACCGCCGCATCGTCCACCGCATACGGCGGGATATTGCCGAAGTACGCCTGATCATCGGTGAACCCGCAACTCACCGGCGCCGAATGCCCTACCCCGCGCGTATCCATACCGATCACGTCATAGCTGTCCAGCACATCGGCGGGCAGCCCGTGAGCAGCGAGGAACTTGGGCTGGTCCAGCCCCGCGCCACCCGGACCACCGGGGTTGAGCAACAACACTCCGCGACGCTTGTCCGGGTTCTTACTCGCCAGCCGGGAGATCATGATCTCGATCCGCGCGCCCTCGGGCTCGCTGTAATTCAAGGGCACCGGCACGGTGGCGCACTGCAACTGGGCGGGCCCGGCCGCGGGGTCTTCGACCCCTTCCGGACACGCGCCCCACCGCACTGCGGGGCCTTCGGCCGGCTCCGCGGCCACGAGGGGCGCCCCGACCAGCGCTCCGGTGAGACCGAGCACGGCCAGCAAGCTAAGGCTCCGTTGACGATTCATACGCTGCTACTCCCCGACGAAATGACGCCGACACGAGCAAACCGTCCGCTGACGCTCGTGTCCGGCTGGTACACGAACGAGTCTGTCGAGCCCGACCCGCCGGCACATCGCTCCCGCGGCGGCAACCGTGTTCGACGAAAGTCGAGGCGGCGATTCGACCCGGGTCGAGCACACCCTCAGCCGCTGGGCTGCTGCTTGCGGCCGGCCGGTGTCGCGATAATGGCCGGGTGGACACCGACGGCGCCGCACGACTCGGGGCATGGCAGCAGACCTGGCGGCTGACGGCGGCCGCGGCACTCGGCGTAGCCTTCTGGTTCTCCGTCGCCACGGCGCTGCCGGTGGGCTGCGCGGCCGATACGTGTTCCTGGTTCGTCACCGGTGATCCGCTGATCGCACTCGGCTGCCTGACGGTGCTGCTGTGGCGGCGGCGGTTCCCGTTCACCGTCGCCCTGACCGTCGTGATCGCCTCGGCCGCATCGGCGCTCGCCACCGGTGCCGCGCTGCTGGCACTGTGTTCGCTGTCCACTCGCCGCCGTCCGGCCGAGATCGCGGTGGTCGTCGTCGCGTATGTGACCGCGGCACAGTTCAGCGAAGACCTCTACCCGATCGGCACGCTGCCCGCCCCGATCTGGCTGCAACTCGCGCTGCCGTTATCGAGCGCGGGGATCGCGGTGGCGACCGGTGTGGCCATCGACGCCCGTCGCGCCGAGGTGCGGTCGCTGCGGGAGCGCGCCGACAGCGCGGAACGCGAGCAGGCCGCCCGGGCGGCGCAGGCACAGGCCACCGAACGCAACCGCATCGCCCGCGAAATGCACGATGTGCTCGCGCACCGGATCTCGCTGGTCGCGATGCAAGCCGGCGTCCTGGATCACCGTGACGACCTCTCGGCCGAGGAGAAGCGCCCGCTGATCCGCGGGATCGCCGAGGGCTCCCGCCAAGCGCTGGAAGAACTCCGCGACGTCCTCGGCGTCCTTCGCGCCGACCCCGACCGCCCCGAACCACCGCAACCCACCCTGGACCGGATCTCGGAACTGGTAGCCGACGCCCGGTCCTCGGGCCTGGACGTCACACTCGCCACCACGGTGACCGCTACCCCGCCGGAGATCCTGGGACGGACCGGCTATCGGGTAGTGCAGGAAGGGCTGACCAACGCCGCGAAACATGCCCCGGCCGCGGCGGTTCACATCACCGTAGCCGGGACGCCCGGCAGCGAACTGCACGTCAGCGTCCGCAATTCGGCGGCCGCCACCGCCGTCACCCGGCCACCGGCCTCGGGCTTCGGTCTCCTCGGCCTGGCCGAACGGATCACCCTCGCCGGCGGAACACTCGACCACCATCCCACATCCGACAACGGGTACGTTCTCACCGCGCACCTTCCCTGGCCCGAACACGACCACGAGAAAAGAGTCTGAGTGCACAGCGAACAGGAGCCGGTGCGCGTCGTCATCGTCGACGACGACCACCTCGTGCGGGTGGCGCTGCGACTCGTCATCGACGGCGAGCCGGACCTGACCGTCGTCGGGGAGGCCGCCGACGGGGACTCCGCGATCACGGTGGTGGAGGAACAGCGGCCGGACGTCGTGCTGATGGATGTGCGGATGCCCGGCCGCGACGGCGTCGACACCACCCGCTACCTCCGCACCGCACCGGCCGCGCCGGCGGTACTCATGCTGACCACCTTCGACTCCGACGAGCTGGTACTCGGCGCCCTCCGCGCCGGGGCACTCGGCTTCGTTCTCAAGGACACCCCGCCCGCCCGGATCGCCGACGCGGTGCGCGCGGTCGCGGTCGGCGACCCCGTGCTGTCCCCCACGGTCACGGCGCGGGTGATCGCCGCGGCCACCGGACCGGGTTCCGCCGAAGCCCGCAGCGCCTCCCGCGACGCCGCGCGGAAACGTCTGGCTGCGCTGTCCGAACGCGAACGCGACACCGCGCGAGCCATCGCGGACGGGCTGGCCAACCCGCAGATCGCCGCGCGGTTACAGGTCACCGTCGCCACCGTCAAGGCGCACACCGGCAATCTGTTCACCAAGCTCGGCGTCGACAACCGGGTACAGATCGCGCTGTTGGTCCGCGACGCAGAACAATGACCCGGGCGGCTGAGCACCGCGACGGCCTCGGTGGGGCCTTCGGAATCGGGGAAGACCACGGTCGGCGTGGTGCGCGTCGGCCGGCCCGACGAAAGATGTTGCCGCGCGGGGGAAGTGGATATCGGGAGGAACGTCGGGTGTGTCCGGCAATCCGAGAATATGGGGGTCGACGACAGTGAGGAGTTGCCGGTCGGTCCGGGAACGGATCCAGGTCGTGGCAATGTCGTAGCCGGTGTCGAACAGTTCGCCGGATGATCGTGCGGGGGGTTTGAGCGCCGCGCCGTAAGGCTCGTGGGCGAAGATGGTCGACTCGCACAGGGTCTGGTCGCGAAACGGTCGTGGGCGACTCGGGATGGTGGGCATCGAGGGATGCAGGAGGGGGAAGATCAGCCCGCCTCGGCTGTCGTACGGTTGCGGCCCATAGAGGTCCAGGACCAGGGCAGGATGCGGCGCGAAGAGGTGGTGGGGAACGCGATACTGGCAGCCGCCGTCGAAGATGTCCTCCAGTCCCGGCGCCGCGGGCAGTGCCCCCGGTATACGAGTGGCCGCGACCAGCGCATCGACGACGGGCAGGTCGGACCGTCCGAGCCGCGGCAGGTCTCGTGGTAGCAGCAGGGTGCCGTATTTGACCGAGTAGACCGGGATGAGCAGCGACGACGGCCGGTGGTGCGGCTGCTGTCCGGGCGATGCCGAGTCCAGGCCGAAGTCGGCGAAGGTGCGATCACCGACGACGGCGTAGGCGAGTTCACGGATCCGTGCCTCGGGATACAGTACGCGTCGTGTCAGCAGAGCCCGAAAACTCCTCGGGCCCAGCACATTCCCCTCGGGATGGTCGATCGCGAGCTGCCGCGCCTCGCCCCGGGCCATGCCCAGCGCTATCGCCGCGGCCGCGATAGCGCCGCCGCTCACGCCCACGGCGACGGGTCGCATCGGGGGGAGCGGTTGCCCGCCCATCCGGGTTCGCCGGGCCGCGAGACCCTCCACCGCACCCACGGCCATCCCCACCATCAGCGTGACGCTGCGGCCGGCTACTCCGACGAGAATCCGGACCACGGCCGGTTCCTGCGGCAACGATTGCCCCTGCGGCCCCTGGTCAGCGCTCACCGAGGGATCCATCCCCGTACTCCGTGTCCTGGTGGGGCGCCGGAGACGACGCAGGCGCCACGGCGATCGGCACGATTCGCGCCCCGCCGGTGGGCACACAGGTGACATTGCGGATTCGGCCGCGCTCGGCGGTCGCGCCGGGTGGCAAGGTCAGCGTGTACCTGGTCAATGCCTCCCGCAGGACGACCGTTCCCTCCATCAGCGCGAATCCGGCGCCGAGGCAGCGGCGGGCGCCTCCGCCGAACGGCACCCAGGTGTTGGGGGCAACGCTGCCGTCGAGGAAGCGGCCCGGCCGGAAGCGGGTGGCGTCGGGGAAGCTGTCGCGGCGTCCATGCGCCAGCAGACTCGACGCGGTGATGCCGGTGCCCTTCGGCAGGCGCATGCCGCAGATCGTCGCATCCCTGGCCAGCCTGCGGAAGGCTCCTCCGATCACCGTGCGTCGTCGCATCGCCTCCTTCACCACCGCCTCCAGGTACCTGTCGTCACCCGCACGGGCAGCTCGGCAGGCCTCGGCCTGCACGTCGGTCGCGGCAGCGAGTTCGTGGAACGCCCACGCCAGAGCGGACGCGCTGGTTTCGTGGCCGGCGAGCAGCACCGTGACCAGCTGGTCGCGCAGTTCCACGTCCGTCAGTGGTGCGTCGGCCGGGTTGTCATCGGAACCGGCCGCGAGCAAACGAGACAGCACATCCGGCCGGCCCTGCCGCTCCGGATCGGCACGCCGCCTGGCGATCTCGGAATAGATCAGGGCGTCGATCTCGCTCAGGTTGTCGCGGAACCGTTTCCACGGGCCGAAGCGCTCGAGCCACGGCCACTTCCAACCGAAGAACACGATCGGATTGATGGTGACGATGCGGCGCAACCGGGGCGCCAGCCGATTCCGCCGCCGTTCGTCCGTCAGCCCGAAGACGACCTGCGTGATCACGTCGGCCGTCAGATCGTTCATCCGATCCAGCGTGTGCACGGTCGATCCGGCGACCCATCGGTCGAGGTGGGACTTCACGATCGCCTCGATGGACGTGCGATACGCACGCACCGTGGAACCGCTGAACGCCGGCGCGAGCAGTCCACGGATGCGGGCGTGATCGGCGTCGTCGACCAGCATGATCGAACGCTCGCCCATCACCGAACACAGGAGCCGGTTCCCTTCGCCCGCATGGAGATCCGTCGCATCGGCGGCAAAGATCTCGCGGATGTGGTCCGGCCGTGAGAAGACCACGAGGTGCTCGGCGAACGGCGGCACCAACCGTAGCGTGAACACATCGCCGTACCGCCGTTCCAAGGCCCCCAGGAAAGGTCCCCGCCACCGCGCGTACAACATCGTCTGAATCCACCTGGGCAACCACGGCCCGCGCGGATACCCGCTCACGGGCACCATCGTAGTCCCGGGAGGGTCGCGATTCCGGCGAAGGCTGAACTAGAATCTGGGCAGATCACAGCTGGACCGATGTGTGGTGGGCGTGATGACACTCGCGGGTACGGTGTACGAGTTCGGGACCGACGACGGACTTCTGTTGCGGCTGACGAGGTTTCGGCGCGCCGACTGCGACGACGTCGTATTGCTGGTGCACGGCCACATGATGTCGAGCGACATGTTCATCCTGCCGGAGCAGGACCGCAACCTGACGACGTTTCTGCTGGACAACGGCTTCACCGATGTGTGGGCGCTGGACTTCCGGATGAGCAAACGGCTGCCGTACAACGGCGAGACCCGCGACGACACCCTCGATGACATCGCGTTGTTCGACCACCCGGCGGCGATGCGAGAACTGCGCCGGCACATCGGCGATCGCCGCGTGCACGTGGTGGCGCACTGTCTCGGCTCGATGTCGTTCGCGATGAGTGTGTTCGGCGGAACGGTCCGCGACGTCACCAGTCTGGTCTGCAACAGCGTCGGCCTCACCCCGCGAGTTCCGTTGTGGGCCAGGGTCAAAGGCTTGCTCGGACCTCCCCTGCTGGGAGAACTGCTGGGTTTCACGACCCTGGACCCCCGATACGCGTCGGCGCGCCCGCTATCTCGGGCTCGGCTGTTCTCCCGGCTGGTCTCGTGGGGCCACCGCGAGTGCGACGAACCGGCCTGCCACATGGTCAGTTTCCTGTGTGGATCGGGTAACCCGGTGCTGTACGAACACGCCAACCTGCACCCGGCGACCCATGCCCGGATCACCGAACTCTTCGGTCCGACCGGCTTGAGCTACTTCCGCCACGTCTATCGGATGATCGAGGCCGGCCGCGCCGTGAAATACCACCCGGACGATCCCACCTACGCGCGACTGCCGGATGACTATCTCGCGGGCGCGGCCGCCGTCGCGACCCCGGTGCTGATGCTGGAATCCGAACTCAACAGAACCTTTCCCGGCTCCAACCCGATCTGGTTCCGGCGCCTGGAGGAGCTGCGGCCCGGCTTGCAGGAGCTGGAGACCATCGTCGGCTACGGCCACATGGACAGCCTGGCAGGACGTTACGCACACGTGGACGTCTATCCGCGCATCGCGGACTTCCTGAAGCGGATGTCGCGATGAACGAGCACGTCGACGTCGTGATCGTCGGATCGGGTTTCGGCGGAGCGGTGGCCGCGTACCGCCTCGCCGAGGCGGGCTTGGAGGTGGTCGTGCTGGAGCGCGGGGCGCGGTACCCACCCGGCTCGTTCCCGCGCCTGCCCGCGGAACTGGCGCGGTCGTTCTGGCATCCACCGTCGAATCGCTACGGGCTGTTCGACGTGCGCAAGTTCACCGATTTCACCGCCTTGACCGCCGCGGGTCTGGGCGGCGGATCGCTGATCTACGCCAACGTGCTGGCCCGTCGCGAGCACGAGTTCGTCCGGGAGCCGTTGCCGGGCGGCGGCTTTCAGTGCTGGCCGGTCACGCGGGCGGATCTCGAACCGCACTACGACGCTGTCGAGCGGATGCTCACCCCGGCCCCCTACCCCCTGGCCGAGCCGGGGTACGCCGTGGGACGGGCGACGGAAATGCGGCGTGCCGCGGACCGGGTCGGCTTGGAGTGGGAATTACCGCCGCTGGCAGTCAGTTTCGCGGCGAAGCCCGGGGAATCGCCGCGCCCCGGAGTCCCTGTGGCGGAGTCGGCGTACGGCAACCTGCACGGGATGCCCCGCAGCACGTGCCGGCTGTGCGGCGAGTGCGATCTCGGGTGCAACGACGGGGCCAAGAACACTCTCGATCACACCTATCTGTCCGCCGCCCACCGGCATGGCGCACAGCTGCGGACGCTGCACGAGGTCATCGCGATCCGGCCGGGGTACGAGGTCGACTTCGTCTGTCACGAGGACGGCGCCCACGGCACCATCACCTGCGACCGGCTCGTCCTGGCCGCGGGAACCTTCGGCACCACCCGGCTCCTGTTGCACAGTCGCCACGCCATGCCCTGGCTCGGCAGCGCACTCGGCACCCGGTTCAGCGGCAACGGAGATATGGTCGGAGTGCTCTGGCGTGCGCGGGAACCCTTGCACCCGAGTCGTGCACCGGTGATCACCACCTCGCTGCGGATCCCCGGCCGCAACGCCGTGCTGCAGGACGGCGGCTACCCCGGCTTCGTCGACTGGGTCGGCGAGCATTACGCCCTGGGTGACGTCATGACGCGTGCCGCACGGTTTCTCGCGGCTCAGGTCGCCGGTCGATTCGTCGACCGGCCGCCGGGTGACCTCGGTCGCGACCTCGCCGAACTCATCGGATCGTCGGAGCGGTCCGCTCATGCGTCGTGTGTGCTCGGTCTCGGCGAGGACCGTCCCACGGGTGTGATGACCCTGCGCGGGGACGATCTCCGGGTCGAGTGGAAGACGGCCGACAGCGCAGCACATTTCACCGCGACTCGCGCTGTGATGAGCCGCGTCGCGGACGCGATGGGCGCACGGCTGTGGGGCGCCCACCCGGGCCCCGGCAATGTCCCGATCACCGTCCATCCGCTGGGCGGTGCTCCCATGGGTCACCATCACGGGGAAGGCGTATGCGATTCGTACGGCCAGGTTTTCGGGCCGGCGGGGCTCTATGTCGCGGACGGAGCGGCCATGCCGGGTCCGGTCGGGGTGAATCCCGCGCTCACGATCGCGGCGATGTCCGACCGGATGTGCACCCGCCTCCTAGAAGAGGGCCCGACCGTCATATCCGTGTGCCCGCCCGCGAAGCCCGCCCCGGCCGTCGGCAACCCGCTGACGTTCAGTGAACAGATGACCGGACATTACGCGCCCGGCACGACGGCCCCGGGCGTGGCCCACAGCGGGGACCACCCCTGCACACTGCGGCTGACCGTCACGATCACCGACGCGAGAACCCTTCTCGACGCGCCCGCTCGGGTGCACGGGTGGCTCGACTGCGTGGCCCTCGGGGGCCGTCGGCCGGTGCCCGACGGGACGCTGCACCTGCTCGCCCGCGACGCGACGAACGGCAGTCGAATGATACGGTACCGGCTGCCTTTTCGTGCGGACGACGGTCGTGCACTGCTGCTCGACGGCTGGAAGGATATGCGCGCGGGCGCCCTCCATCGGATATGGCCCGACCTGACCACGATGAACTTCCGGCTCCTCGACGGCGACACCGTCGTCGGCGCGGGCCGGCTCCGCATCAGCCCGTTCGGCTTCGCGCGCCAGCTCGCCGGCTTCCGCACCGCCGACGCGCGCCTGCTCACGGCGTTCGGCCGGCATTTCGTCACGGGGGTGGTGGCCACCTATCGCCCGACTCCGAGAGGTGCGCCCGGCCCGCACTGAGTTCTCGGCACGGAGGTGTGCGACATGGCCAGTACAGCTCATCGCATCGCCACGCTGGTGGAGCAGGTGCTGGGCGGTCCACTCCCGATACGGATTCGCGCTTGGGACGGAAGCGAATACGGACCACCGGCGACGCCGACACTCGTCATCCGGAACCGGCGCGCCCTCCGGAGAATGCTGTGGCGGCCAGGCGAACTGGGACTGGCGCGCGCGTGGACGGCGTGCGACATCGACCTGCAAGGGGACCTGTACGAGGGGCTGACGCTGTTGGCCGGGTCGGTGTCGCACGACGGGACGGGACACCGGCGGCCGCGGCTTGCCGCGGCGGCGCGGTCGGTGGGTGATCGGCGGATTCGCTCGGCGGCAATCGAATTGGCCAGGCTGAGTGGCGTCGGCTTACCGCCACCGGCTCCGCCGGAGGAGTTCCGGCGCCACCGCTGGGGGCCGCACACGCTGCGGCGGGACCGGACCGCCGTCCGGCATCACTACGACGTGGGCAACCGTTTCTACGAGCTGGTGCTGGGCCCGTCGATGGTCTACTCGTGCGCCTGCTGGCACCGGCCGAACGAGACCTTGGAGCAAGCGCAATGGGCGAAGGTCGACCTGGTGTGCCGGAAATTGGCGCTGCGGCCGGGCCGGCGACTGCTGGACGTGGGGTGCGGATGGGGATCGATGGCGTTGCACGCCGCGCGGGAGTACGGCGTCTCGGCGGTCGGCATCACGCTGTCCGGTGAACAGGCGGCGTATGCGCGCCAACGGGTGGCCGAGGCCGGACTGACGAACCGGGTCGAGATTCGGGTCCAGGACTACCGGGAGATCTCCGACGGTCCGTTCGATGCGATCTCCTCGATCGGGATGGCCGAACATGTCGGACGGACCAGATACGCGGACTACGCCACGAACCTGCACCGGCTGCTGCGGACGGGCGGGCGGCTGCTGAACCACCAGATCGCGCGCCGCGCATCGCCGGGCGAGGACGCCCATCGGAGCGACATATTCATCGATCGCTACGTGTTCCCCCACGGCGAGTTGGCGCCGATCGGCCGGACCGTGACGCAACTCGAGGAGGCGGGCTTCGAGGTCCGCGACGTGGAGAGCCTCCGAGAGCACTACGCGCTCACGTTACGGAACTGGGTGTCCAACCTGGAATCGAACTGGGACGAGGCCGTCCGGCACACCTCCCCCGGCGTCACGCGGGTGTGGCGCCTCTATATGGCAGCGTCCGCGTTGGCATTCGAGCGCAACTACATCGGGGTGAACCAGATCCTGGCGGTACGCACGCCGGCATCCGGCCTCTCGGGAATGCCCTTGTGTTACCGCAAGGAATGGGCCTAACGCGTCAGCCGACGTCGGAACGGGCGGTCCGGAGTTCTTGGCCGAGCGACCCCGCGTTGGCATAGTCTCTGGGCGTCGTGCCGAAACGGCCTCGGAATTCCTTGATGAAGTGGGAGACGCTCGAATATCCCACGGCCCGGGCCACGTCGGCCACGCAGAGGCGCCCCTCTACCAGGAGTTCACGAGCGCGATCCAGACGGACCTCTTTGACGAACTGGTAGGGCGACCGTCCGGTGACCTCTCGGAACAGGTGTGAGAATGCCGAGGGGCTGAGGCTGACCTGCTCGGCCAGGTCCGGCACCGCCAGCGGCTCGGCGAGATGCTCGCGGATGTACACGAGTGCGGCGGCTACGGGATTTCCGGATGCCTGCTGTGCGGCGATGTGGAGCATCCGCGCGAACTGCTCGCGCTGCAGCACCCGGTACACCATCTCCTGCATATACAGCGGCGCCAGAACGCGACGATCCGCGCCGACCGCCAGCGACCGCAGAAACCGCAGGACACTGCTCATCAATTCGTGATCGAGCGCGGAGACGACGCATTTGTCGAAATCGTCGTCGGCGCGGATCGGCGGGAAGGGCGCCGCACGCCGTCCGAGCATGTCGGTCGAGACCTTGCGAACGAGTGCTGGATCGATCTGCAATACGAACGAGAAGAACGGCTTACGGGGTGACGCTTCCAGAATTTGGGCCTGGAAATGAAGATTGCTGCTCAATACCAGGTAGTTGAACTGGTCGTACACATATCGCTTGCCGTCCGCGGTCACTGCCTTGCGTCCCTGCGCGACAATTCCGAGCGAGAGCGACTGAATTTCCTCCCACTGCGGTTCTGTCGGCTCGGTGAACCGGTAGATGGTGAGACCGGGCCACCCACCCTCGTTGGCGCCGATGTGCGGCGCACGCGCAGCCAGCTCGGCGATGAGATCGCCTGAGGTCAAATGATGCTCGATCTGGCTCGCGGTGGACATAGCCGACATTTTCGAAATTATACTCGACATGGCCCCTAAATAGCAATGTATTTCGTTTCGAGATATTCTTCGATTCCTTCCGATCCGCCTTCGCGGCCGAGTCCGGACTGTTTGACTCCACCGAATGGCGCGGCGGCGTCCGATATGGCGCCCCGGTTGATGCCGACCATGCCCGCGTCGAGCGCTTCGGCGACTCTCAGGGCTCTGTTCAGGTCGTTCGTGTAGACGTACGCGGCGAGACCGTACTCGGTCGCGTTGGCTGCCGCGATCGCGTCGCTTTCGTCGTCGAATCCGGTCACGGTGGCGACGGGCCCGAATATCTCCTCGTGGAGCACCCGGGCGTCGGCGGGTATGTCGGTGAGGACGGTGGGTGCGTAAAAGTGGCCCGGTTGTTCGAGCTGCCGGCCACCGGTGAGTGTCGTCGCGCCGCGGGCGACGGCGTCTCGAACCAGACCATGGACCCGGTCGAGTTGTCGTTGGTTCACCAGCGGGCCGAGCTGGGTGTCCTCGTCGTATCCGGCGCCGACCCGCAGAGCCGAGACTCGTTGCGCCAGTGCGGCGGTGAATTCGTCGCGGATGCTGTCGGCCACGAGGAATCGGTTGGCCGCCGTGCATGCCTCGCCGCCGTTGCGCATCTTCGCGGCGAGGGCCCCGTCGACGGCGTCGTCGACGTTCGCGTCGTCGAACACGAGGAAGGGGGCGTTGCCGCCGAGTTCCATCGACGTCCCGAGGACTTGGTCGGCAGCCTGCGCGATCAGCCGCTTGCCGACGGCGGTGGACCCGGTGAAGGTGATCTTTCGCAGGCGCGGGTCCGCGGTCAAGGTGTGGCTGAGTTCCGGTGCCCGGGTGGTCGGCAGCACCGACAGCACACCCGGCGGCAGGCCGGCGTCGGCGAAAATGCGCGCGAGAACCATGAGTGTCAGCGGCGTGTCTTCGGCGGGTTTGACGATCATGGTGCATCCGGCGGCCAGTGCCGGCCCGATCTTGCGAGTTCCCATGGCCAGCGGGAAGTTCCAGGGAGTGATCGCGAGAACGGGCCCGATCGGCTCCTTGGTGACGAGGATGCGACCGCCGCCCGCCGGTGCGTGGGTGTACCGGCCCTGGATGCGCGGGGCTTCCTCGCTGAACCACCGCAGGAATTCGGCGCCGTATGCCACCTCCGCACGGCTTTCCCCGATCGCCTTGCCCATTTCGAGGCTCATCAGCAACGCGAGTTCCGCACCGCGCTCGATGACGAGATCGTAAGCCCGAGAGAGTATTTCCGCCCTCCGCCGCGCGGGAGTACGCGCCCAGCCCGGTTGCGTGGCGGTGGCGGCGTCGAGTGCGGCGAGGCAATCCGCCGGACCGGCGTCGGCTACCTCGATGAACCGGTCTCCGGTGGAGGGGTCGTGCACCGCGAATGTCCGGCCGTCGGCGGAGTCGACCTCGTGCCCGCCGATCGACAATCGGGTGGGAAGCGTGTCGATTACGGCGTCGATGCGGGTTCTCGTGGCAGTGGTCACGGATTGCTCCTGTCGGTCGCCGGCACCAGATGTGGGTAGAGCGGATGGAGGTCGGCGAGGGCGGCGGCTCGGTCCCGAAGCCGGCCGGTGGCAGTGCTGCCCGTCAAGCTCTCCGCGATGATGTCCGCTGCTTCGGCGAATTCGCCGGCGCCGAATCCTCGCGTCGCCAGGGCGGAGGTTCCGATGCGAAGGCCGGATGTGACCATCGGCGGGCGCGTGTCGAACGGTACGGCGTTGCGGTTGACCGTGATTCCGACCTCGTGCAGGGCCTGTTCGGCGTCGCGGCCCGTCCGAGCCGAACGTCGCAGGTCGACCATCACCAGATGTACGTCGGTTCCGCCGGTGAGAACCCCGACCCCGGTGTTTCGCACATCCGCGCTGCCGAGCCGGTCGGCCAGCAGGCCCGCGCCTGTGACGGATCGCTGCTGACGACGCCGGAACTCCTCGGTCGCTGCGATTTTGAACGCGGCCGCCTTCGCGGCGATCGCGTGCATCAGCGGCCCGCCCTGGTGGCCGGGAAACACGGCGCGGTCGATGAGCCGCGCGTGTTCCGCGCGAGTCAGGATGACCGCCGACCGCGGGCCACCGAGCGTTTTGTGCACGGTCGTGGTGACGACGTCGGCCCACGGGATGGGCGACGGGTGCAGGCCCGCCGCGACCAGTCCGGCGAAGTGCGCCATATCGACCCAGAGGAAGGCGCCGACCTCGTCGGCGATCGACCGGAAGGCGGGGAAGTCGAGTTGACGTGGGTAGGCCGACCAGCCGGCGATGAGAATGCGCGGGCGCTCACGCACGGCGATATCGCGCACGGCATTCATGTCGATGAGCGATGTCGCGGGGTCGACCCCGTACGTCACCGCGCGATAGAGCTTGCCCGAAAAGTTCAGCGACATTCCGTGGGTGAGATGTCCGCCGTGTGCCAGGTCGAGACCGAGGATGGTGTCGCCCGGCTCGGCGAATGCGCTCAATGCGGCCGCGCTCGCTTGCGCCCCGGCATGGGGTTGGACGTTGGCGTGCTCGGCGCCGAACAATTCCTGCACGCGATCGATCGCGAGTTGTTCGATCTGATCGGCGAATTCGCAGCCCCCGTAGTAGCGGCGGCCCGGATATCCCTCGGCGTACTTGTTGGTCAGGACCGAGCCCTGCGCCTCGAGGACGGCGCGTGGAACGAAATTCTCCGAGGCGATCATCTCCAATGTCGTTTGCTGGCGCCGGATTTCGCCGTGAATCATGGCCGCCAGATCGGGGTCCAGTTCGGCGAGCGGGAGATCCATCACGCTCGAGGACCGATTGTCGTGTAGGTACGCACCGCACGGCTTTCCAGTCGGTGGATCACATCGCCGAGAACGAGATTCTGAAAAGCTTCGGATGCGCGATGCTCCTCGTATCCGCTTGCGTCGGTGTAGTGCTCGTAGACGATGAAGACGTTCGGATCTTCGGTACTGACCTGAGCCTGGAAGTGGACCATTTTCTCCTCGGCACGGTTACCGGGAGTCATCTTCTCCAGAATCGTTCGGACGTAATCTGCTTCGCCGGGTTTGGCAACCCACGTGGCGACGACGACGTGTCCCATGACAGCAGCTCCCTCGGGGTATGAACGGTGTACGTCAGAAGGTGAATCCGATGGCGCGCAGCTGTTCGCGGCCGTCGTCGGAGATGTCGGCGGGCTTCCATGGCGGAACCCACACCCAGTCGATGTGGAAGTCCGAGACCGGTGCTGCCTCGCCCGACCCCAGTAGTTCTGTTCTGATCTGGTCGGTCATGACGCCCGTCAACGGGCAGGCCGGTGACGTCAAGGTCATCGTGATACACGCAACCCCGGCGTCGACCTCGACCGCGCGGACGAATCCGAGATCGACGATATTGACACCCAGGTCGGGGTCGATCACGTCGTAGAGCCGTTCGCGGACGGCCTCCCCGATCGCGTCCGCTGTCACCGCGCTCGCTGGGCGAGAAGCGGTTTCGTCAGGTTCCGGCGCGGACGACTGCGGCGGATCGGCCGTCTCACTGTCGACGAGCCCGCGCGGCGCGAGGTGCAGGACGATGTCGCTGGTGACGCTCGAGATCCAGTCCGCTTTGCCGTGCGCCTTGCGCCGAACGCGGACGATATCCTCACCCGGACTCGCGACAGCCTCGGTGACGACGAGGTGGCCCGGCTCCAGTCCGGATGCTCGAGCGTCGGCGATCGCCTTCTCGACGATTCGGGCAACCGGCTCGCAGGCGCGACCCGGAGCGAACCGCAACTGCCGCAACGCGTCCGGCAGGGTCATGCCGGAGACGGCGGCAGCGGCTCGCGCCGCGTCCGCGTGCGGGACGCGCACCTGTGGTTCCTCGACCTTCAGTGCGGTGAACGTCGTCATGATGCCTCCAGCCGCGATGCTCGAATCGACGGCCGAGCGGCCAATCGCTTGAGTTGGACCGATTCGTCGCGAAGTTGCTCGGCGGTCGCGCTGTGGTCGGCGAACAGGAGTCGCCGAACCGCCAGTGCGTCGCGGCCGCGGTTGAGCGACGTGACGCTACGAATGCGGTTGTCGTGCAGCGAGAATGCCGAGAAGTCGAGTTCGTCGACGGAGCCGCGGATGACGACCTCGTCGCTCGGCGCGGGGCGCCCGACCCGCTGCAGTTTGTGTTCGTACTGGTCGGACCAGAACCAGTGGGCATCCAGGAATGGTTCGCGGTAGCCGAGGAGGTTGCGTGCCGCGGCTGCGCCCTGGTGCATCGCCGTGTCATGGTGTTCCACGCGCAGGTGGCGGTCGTAGAACGGGTGATACACCGAGGCGACGTCACCGGCGGCGTAGATGTCGGGCACATTCGTCCGGCAGAACTCGTCGGTGACGATTCCGTCGGCCGCCGTGATACCTGCCTCCGCGGCCAGTTCGACGTTGGGGACACAGCCGGCGCCGACGACCACCAGATCGGCTTCGACGGTGCCGTGATCGGTCCGCACGACAACCGAATCGCGCCGCTCCTCGACGGCGAGAACCACACGGTTGAGCAGGGTTTCGACACCCTTCGCGCGATGGATGTCGGTGAACACCTCGCCGAGTGCGGGCCCGAGCGCGTTCTTCATCAGAACGCCGGCGCGCTCGATGATCGTTGCCCGTTTCCCCAGTGCGGTCGCCGTCGCGGCGACCTCGCAGCCGATGAAGCCTCCACCCAGTACGGCAACGTGTTCCGCGTTCGCCAGCCGGGCGCGTATTTCGCGGCCGTGTGCGAGTGATCGCAGCAGGACGACGCGCTCGGCGGTGCCCGGTCCGGGCCGTGGGCGCACGCCTGTGGCCAGGATCAGTCCGCCGTAGTCGAGCGATTCGCCGGTGGAAAGGTCGACACGATGCTCGCGTGGGTGGATCCGCTGAGCGCGCACGCCGAGCAGGGCGTCGATCTGCTGCTCGGCGTACCACGCCTCGTCGTGGACGAACGTCGGTTCCGGTTCGCTGTCGGCATCGAGAAAGGACTTCGACAACGGTGGACGTTCGTACGGCAGCGACTCGTCGTCGCTGACGAGCACGATCGCTCCCTCGAAGCCGCCCGCGCGCAGGCCGGCGACGGCCGACGCCGCCGCCACGCCGCCGCCGACTACCACGTGACGCGCACTCATCCGAGATCGACCTCGATCATCCCGTCGACGTCTACGCGACAGGGGAACGCCTTCAACGCGTGATCACACGGGTTGATGCCGGCACCGGTCAGCGCGTCGAAGGTCCACATGTGGTTCACGCAGGTGAGCTGCCCTCCGTCGAGGTCGCCCTCGTCGAGCGGCCAGGCCTGATGGGGGCATCGGTTCTCGTAGGCACGAACCTCTCCCCCGGCGTTGACCAGGAGGACCTTCTTGCCGTCGACTTCGACGCCGACCATCTCGTCTTCCCACAGATCGTCGATGTGCTGCGTTTCTTGCCAATTCCGTGTCTCGGTGCCGTTCTCGGTCATGGCACGCTCGCCCCCTCGGCCGGCTCGAGCAGTTCGTCGACGAACGCCTCGCGAGTGCGCCGGGCCGCCGCCGAGACGTCGTCGGCATCGCGTGGGTGCTCGGGGGTCGCGGCGAGCATCGTCGCGATGCCGTGCGCGGCGGCGTCCGCGATCGGCGACCATTTCGCGACCCATTTCGCGATCGCCTTCGCGGTGGCGGGACGCTGCCCGATCGCGAAAGCCGCCAGGGCCTTGCTCCAGCGGTTGCGGCGCTGGTTGTCATGGTCGAGGAAACCCTGGAGCAGCCACGCGAGTTCGTCACCATTGTCGCGGGCGATCTCCCCGAACTGACGAGTGAGCACATCGTCGAGGGTCGGAAGCAGGACAAGGTTCAGCGCGGTGAACGCCTCCCCCCAGTCGTAGGTGGCCAACGCGGTCTCGACGGCCTTCCGCGTGGGCTGCCAGTCGGTATGGGTTTCCCACAGTTGCCGCTCGCGATCGGTACCGATTCCCGAATTCGGTTGAGCTTGTTGTAGTCCCCGGGTTCGGTAAGCGATCGTGGTGACGCGGCGCAGGAAGTCCGCTGTCGACAGCCCGGCTGTGTTGGTCACGTACGACGTCGGAGCGAGGTAGCCGATGTAGGCCTCGATCTGCTGGAAGCCGTGCACCGGGTAGCGCGACGGCGTGTAGACCGTGGCCAGCGTCTCCACCCACCCCGGCGCCAAGGTGGAATCTGCGCCCAGGGCCGCGTACTGCTCGAGAATGCCGTGCACCCGCGACTCGGCTTCCGCCTGGGCGTTCACATACATCCGGTACGTGTACTGGTCCGGGTCGCGAAACCTCTCCCAGTCGTCCGCCTGCAAAGCCGTGTTGTCACGGTAGGTCTGGAACCACAGGTTCGGCGCCGACGACGGGTTCTGCTCGAAGACGGAATTGCGGTTCGGACGGGTCGTCCAGTTCTGACCGTGCGTGACGATCTCGTACTCACTCGGCATTTTCCGAACGTCACCGAACGCACTGAATGTGCGCCGGGGACGGGGTTTGCGCGCGTCGGCGGTCATGGTGCGAGTGCTCCTTCGGACGTGGGGCGCTTGATGCTTTCCCAGACGATTTCGTCGCTGTTGGTGATGACGCGTCCGACGAAGGAGGACATCATCGTTCCGAACGAGCGAATCTCGTAGTCGGCCCCGAGATAGGCGCGAAGCGTGTTCTCGGTGAGCCTTATCCGATCGTGTCCCTGCACGCGAATGTAGGAGCCGCGATCCACGACCGCGATGTCTTGGGTGGGATTGTCGTCGCGGATCGCCGCGATGACTTCTTCGACGTGATCTCCCATACGCAGGATGGGACCGACGACGCTCATGACGTGACCTCCGGGACAACGTATTCCACTGCGATGTGGTCGAGCGGAGCGATTCCCGCCTCCGCGACGGTCATGTCGTCGGGTAGAGCGCGACCGTTGTGGAGGACCACCTTGTGGTAGGGCAGCGCCCGAACGCGCTTGCCCTCGACGTGGTGCGCTACCGCCGCCGCGACTTCGGCCATGGTGGCCGCGGTCGTGACGGGCACCAAGATCTGCACGAAATCGGTGGCGAAGATCGCGTTCAACGGCACCAGCTCGGGGGCGCGATCCTCGGGACCGAGTGCAACAGGGGTTGCTCGAGTCATTTGGTTGCCACCTCCGTGGGAGCACCGGCGAGACCGGCAGCGGCACGTCCGATGTAGTCACGCGTCCAGGCGGCGTAATCCGGGTCGTCGCCCATGACATCGGGTGTCAGTCCCATGTAGTTCAGGATTCCGCCGACGTCCATCGGCTGGATCTGTCCGTCCAGGAACCGGTCGATCAGGGTTTCGTGGTTGACGTTGTCGCGGTCCTTCCAGAAGATCTGCCGGCACGCGTTGGTGCAGAAGTGGTACTTGCGGCCGTCGTAGTCCAGCTCCCAGTTGCGCACCCGCCACTTCCCGTCACGCGACGGCGTGGCATTGCAGCAGGGCAGATGGCAGGTACTGCACAGCCACGGCAGCGTCTCGGGCAGGGTCGCCTCGATGTTGTCGGCGTTGACCTGGTCGATCATGACGTCCCACTTGTCGCCGTACAGCAGTTCCCACGTGGGGTATTTGGCCGCCAGCCACGCACGTTCGTCCTTGCTGACCCCGGCCTTCGGCCGCCACCACAACGTGGGACGCCAATACCACAAGCCCATGTGCAGTCCGTGATGCCAGGTGTCGAGACCGCGGATGAATTCGTCCCAGTACCACGGCTTCTTCAGGCCGTAGTCCTCGATCGTGTGGACGAACTGATCGATGATCCATTCCTCCATGAACTCTCGATAGGACTGCTTGCGGTGCTCGAGCGGCGTGTAGTAGTCCATCGCCGGTCCGGTCAGGGCGGCGAAGGCGCGGGCGGAGCCCCAGAAGCTCTTGTCGATAACCCATTGCGCGCGCACCGGATCGTGTTCGACGAGGATCTCCATCGTCGGCCCGCCCTGCTGTGAGTGCCGGGCCTCGTCGGTCTGAATGGAGGAGATCATGTTCGCGAAGTTCACGTCGCCGGACTCGAGGGCGTCGGCGGACAGCGCGATGAACTGCAGGTTGGTGAAGCCGGTTTCGAAGGTGAACGGCAGCTCGATCGCGAGATCGACCACATTGGGTGCGGTGATCATGCCGTCGAACAGGTTTCGCAGCGCGACCGGCACCCAGTCGTTGGTGTGGAACGTTTTCTGAGTCCAGTCGTACTGGGGGTCCTTGGCGATGAACTCGTGCCCGAAGAACGTCGTGATCTGCGCGTGCCGGAGCTCGTCGAGCTGTCCGAACGTCGCCATGTTCCGCCACGCGCCGTTGAGACCGAATCGCGCCATCTTCAACTCGCCGAGCACCGCGGCGTACTCGACGAGTGCGACACCGCCGAAATGCATCTTCGTTGCCGACTTCCAGCCCTCGTCCAGATTCTCGAACGTGCTCGACCGCTGCAGCGCCGCCTTCACCGCGTACGCCGACGCTTCCTTCTCGCGTTGGGTCGCAACGTATTCCGGGTAGGTGACCTTGTAGGATTCCTCCCACCCGGACCACGCCTCACGAGGCACCTTGCCTGTGCCGGAATGCCATTCCGGATAGACGGCCTCGTCGTCGACATAGGTGAGCGTCCAGTCGACATCGCGGACGAACCCCTGCCACTCTTCTCGCTTCAACAGCATTGACATTTCTCCTTAGTCGACTTCCATGTGGCCGAGTTGCCGGCTGAGGCCGGCGTTGTTCCAGTAACCGGTGATGGAGTCGATGAGACCGTCGCCCGAGACCTTGAACACGAACAGGTGCGGTTCGGTGTACGCCTTGCCCGCCGGGAGTACATATCCCCACGGATACTGTTGCGTGCCACCGATATCCACTTGCGCCACGACGTCGCCGTCCTCGTTGGCCTCGATGGTGTGGACGGTGTTGGTCAGGTCGGGAAAGGCGGCGATCAGTCCCGTCCAGATGGCCTTGCCGACAGTGCCGACCTTGCCGTCGCCGCGCAGAACGCGCTGCTTTCCCCACATTTCGAACGGCGGGTACGAGAAGTCGGCATTGACCGAGCAGAGGTCGGTCATCCCGTCGACATCGTGTGCGCGGTAGCGTTCGAAGAACTCCGCGACGACAGCGGCATTCCGAGACGCGGTTCGCGGCGCGCCGAGGGTCGATGATCGGGTCATCTTCGGTCTCCTTTTATACGAGCGCGACGTGGTCGAACCGCTTGACGCCGAGGCGTCGGTACAGCTGCTGCTGGCACCAGTACGCGTCGATCCGTGTGATCCGGTCACCCTCGACAGCGAATCGCCAGACCTCGTCCAGATCGAGGTGCTTCTCCTGATTGATGGCACCGGCGTACGAATTCGCCTGGGTGCCCTGAATTTTGATTTCCGCCGTCACGACGTTTCCGGTGGTGACAACCTTCTTGACGGTGACAATCAAGTCGGGAAATGCGCGCAGCAGATCCTCGACAACCGTGCGTATCACCGTCGCGCCCGAATCGTGCACGCCCAGGGCGTACACATTCACCGCCGCACCGTCGGCGACGTGCGCGACAGCGCGGTCGGGATCCCTGCCCGCGAACGCGATGAGGAAGCCGAGTACGACGTCCTGTGGGCTGCTGTTGATCACGGGTGTTCTCCTGTTTCGGCGTAGCAACGACACAACGCTCAGGCCGCCTCTCGGACGGACCGCTTGTGCAAGGCGGTGACAACCGCGGCCGCGACGGCTTCGGTCGATCCGGGGTTCTGCCCGGTGATGACATGGCGGTCGACGACCACATGGCTCACCCATGCGGCCGGGCCGTCGTCGAAGACCGCGCCGGCGTTCTTGAGCGCGGTGTCGACGAACCAGGGCAGCCCGAGCCTGCCGGGCTCGGTTTGGACCTCTTCCTCGTCGGTGAAGCACGTCATGCGGTAGCCGTCGAACAGCCACTGGCCGTCCGCACGTTCCGGAGCGGACAGCATCAGCGCTGGGCCGTGACACAGCGAGGCGATGGGTGCGGCCTTGCTGTGCAACGCCACCAGGAGTCGTCCGACATCGGGATTTCCGGCAAGATCCACCATCGGGCCATGTCCTCCCGGCGCAAACACGGCGTCGAACGTGGCCATGGCGTCCTCGCTCAGCGACCGAAGATCCACCGGGTGGTTGAAGCCCTCGATGGCCTCCAGCTCGGACTTGCGTTCACGCGCGAGGGATTCGCTGGCCGCACGTTGGTCGGCTGTCGCCTGATGGATCGCGGCGCTCGTGAGCCCGCCGTCGATTCCGTCCTCGACCATGACGTCGGCGAGCCGGCGGTCCTGACGCCAGGCAACCTTGGCTGCCTTGCTGACCAGTTCGTGCGCGTCGGCGAAACTGTAGCCCTCGGCTTCCAGCAGGAGAGCGATTCGCCGGGCCGCGGCGAGACCGAGTTCTGTGTTGTGGTGCAACGTGAATCGGATGTCGTCCACGTCATGGGCAAATGTCCGGACCACGGAACTGAGGTAGTCCTTGTCCTCCTCCGGGTAATGGAAAAACCACTGCAGGCCGTACGGGTCCGCAGTCGGCGCGTTGCCGTCCGGGGTGACGACCGTGACATCGAAGCCGGCGGCACGGAATGCCTTGTACGGCTTCAGCGCCTCCTCGGCGAAGTATCCGGTCGGGTGTGTGGAGCCGTCAGCCATCGTGATCGTGCCGGCGCTCGAGACCAGATAGGCGATTGTGGTCATCGGCTACCTCCTGCTGCGTTGCGGGTGGAAATGTGACCTCGGTTACTCTCGGGATCGCAGTGTGACCTCGGTTACTGTTCGGATCACAGCAAACCGCGCCGGACACCCCCGCGGTACCGCGTTCCTGCTCAACCTGTGCCCATTCCGCGCCAGTTCGGTGTGCGATATCGCGATCCAACGGATTTGTGTCGCAAACGAACTCGGTCTCTCCACCAGTGCGATCAGCCGACCTAGCCTGGGGAGCGCCACCATTTTCGGCATTCACCCAACGGAGAGCCAGCACATGACACGCGTACTTTTCGCAGTTTCCGGATCGGATCATTGGACACTCGCCGACGGCACGAAGCATCCGTGTGGCTACTGGCCCGAGGAGCTCGCCGTACCGCACGAGGTCTTCACCGCCGCCGGATTCGACATCACTGTCGCGACCCCGGGCGGGGTACGTCCGGTCGCCGACGAGGCGGGATTCACACCCGAAATGAACGGCGGCGCAACCGAACCAGGCGAGCGCTTCCGTGCCTACCTCGACAGCATCGCCGACACGCTGGCGTCCCCGGCCGACCTGAATACCGTCCGTGCCGAGGACTACGACCTGGTCTTCGTTCCCGGCGGCCACGGGCCGATGGAAGATCTGGCCGTGTCGGATCGGTTCGGTGCCCTGCTTTCCGACTTCACCGCCGCGAGCAAACCCGTCGCTGCCGTGTGCCACGGACCGGCAGCGCTGCTACCGGCCCGCACCGCCGACGGCTCCTGGCTGTTCACCGGGCGCAAAGTCACCGGTTTCAGCAACGCCGAAGAAGCACAGGTCGGTTTCGCCGACAAGGCGGCCTGGCTGCTCGAGAACCGGCTCGTCGATGCCGGCGGCGCCTTCGAGCAGAGCGGCACGCCGTGGACCGAACACATCACCAAGGACGGCAACCTCTACACCGGCCAAAACCCCGCATCGTCGCGCCCCCTCGCCGAGACCCTGGTAGCGCAGCTCACGACGGCTCCCGCCAAGACCTAGGAACGATGCCACTCGACCGGGCGGCCTGCGAGCGCGGGTCGCTCGCGAGGATCGATTGCAAGATCGAGCGAGCGGCCTCTCGTTCGGCGATGTCGCGGTTCATCCGTTCGAGTCCGGTACGTAGGTCCTCGGCGATCACCCGGGTCGGCACGCCGGCCGCGGAACTGGATCCGGCCGCGGCGCATATGGTGTCGCCGAGTTCACAACCCTCGGCGACGCGAGCATCGTCTTCACGACGGTGTCCAACGATCGGATCTTCCCCAGGCTCAGCGCCTACTCCGCGGCGAAGGAGGCCGTACGCGCGTTCTCGAAAGTACTTGCCGCCGAAATGCTGCCACGCAACATCCGTGTCGATGCGGTGGCTCCCGGCTTCATCCTCACACCGAGCATGGGTGTCGCGGAACTGACCGAGGCACCGAATTGATCGTCGATGGGGGGTTCGCCCAAGGGCTCGGCTGACCAGGGGCGAGGTTGGTTCAGGTCCGGCCATCGGACCGGACAATTCGATGGCGGAGTGCGGGCGGCCGTTGCTACGGTGCTCGGGTGCGGACGACGCGCATGCGATTCGACTGGCGGAAGGACTGATTTATGCCCCAGCCCGCGCCGAGAGCGCCTCAGGGTGCGTACTCGGCCAGCCTCTCCGCCGGCCCCACGCACTGAACCGACTTTCCGCGTCGTCGAGGCGCGCTCGGCCTACTCCTGCTGTGTGCACATCAGCTTTCCGCCAAGGAGTGATCCGGGTTGTCCCACCATATTTCCGCTCAGAACGAACCCAGTCCGGCCGCGAAGACCGGTACTTTCACCTGCCTCCGCTGCGGGCTCACCGTTTCCGCGCTCACGCCCGGAAACAGCAGGCGCAATCACTGCCCGAGTTGCCTGCACTCGTGTCACACCCTCGACCACGTCGAGGGCGGCGTATCCGAGTGCCGCGGACGCATGGCTCCGCTGTCGATCGCGGTGCGCCGCGGCGGCGAATGGGCCCTCGTGCATCGGTGCGCGCGCTGCTACGAGTTGGCGCTACATGCGATCAGCGAGGACGACAACCAGCTGATTCTCATGCGACTCGCGGTACGCCCGCTGGCGGAGCCGCCGTTCCCGCTCGAAGTCTTCGGCGACCTCTAGGCGGTCGCGATGCCTCGAAGGAACAAGACCCTGTCCGCACCCCCGCAACGCGGCAAGACCGTATTGCACGGTCCCGGTGGGGCATCCGGTGCGAGTTTCCGGTGTATCGGTTGTCGTCTGGATGTGCCGACCACCGTACCGGGTACTTCGCACCGCAATCACTGCCCACACTGTCTGACCAGCCGCCACGTCGACGGGCGCATCCCTGGTGACCGCGCGAACCCATGCCGCGGCCGCATGCTCGCGGTCAGTTCGACCGTGCGCCACGGCGGCGAATGGGCACTGGTCCACCAGTGCCTGAAGTGCGGGGCATTGAAACTGAATCGCATTGCCGGAGACGACAATGCGCTCGCGTTGCTGCGAATCGCCCTGCGTCCCTTGGCCGATCCACGTATCGGCCGCCGGGCACTGGACGCGCTGTGACGGCCGGCCCCACCACCGCGTGTGGTGGGGCCGGAATTCGCGCGCGCGAATGCACGCTCCTGCCGAAACAGGCTGTGCCCGTTTGCCAATGAGCCTTTACCAGGGCACCGTTCCGGCGTCGTCGAAGAATCCGCCGGTCGGCCCGTCGTCGGGGAGGGTCGCGAGGTGAATCGCGATTGCCGCGCCCTGTTCGGGGGTGCGGTGGCCGCGGAAGCCGTTGAGGTCGGTAGCGGTGAAACCGGGGCAGCCGCAGTTGATCAGGATGTCGGTGTCGCTCAGTTCTTTTGCGTATTGGACGGTGACGGCGTTGAGGAAGGTCTTCGACGCCGAGTACGCGGCGGAAATCGGACCGGTCTCGGTGCCGGGCGTGGTCTGCAGGGTGAGCGAGCCGACGCTGCTGGACATGTTCACAATTCGCGGTGACGCGGAGGCGCGCAGCATGGGCAGCATCGCGTTGGTGACGCGGATGACGCCAATCACGTTGGTTTCCACGGCGGCTCGCACGATCGCGGGATCGACCGTGGTGGGGGTCTGTGGCATACCGCCGGTGATCGCGGCGTTGTTGACGAGGACGTCGAGACCTCCGGCGCGGTCGGCGATGAGATCGGCCGCGGCGGCCACACTCGCGTCGTCGGTGACGTCCATCGGTACGCCGAACGCATCGGTTCCGCTCGCGCGTAACTTCTCGACCGCGGTGTCGCGGCGTTGCGAATCCCGCGCGCCCACACCGATTCGCCAGCCGAGGGAGCCGAGGCCGGCCGCGATCTCGTATCCGATGCCTTTGTTAGCGCCGGTCACCAGCGCGATCTTCTGTGCACTCATACCGTCGATCCTGGCCCCGCCTCGAGTAGCGCGTCCAAGACCGACCGGGTGCTCGGTGATACCGCACGGGTATCGGTCGTGGTGAGCGCCGGATACGATGACGTGGTGGAGACGCGGGAGTTGCGATACTTCGTCGCCGTCGCCGAGGAGTTGCACTTCGGGCGGGCGGCGCAACGGCTCACGATGGCGCAACCACCGCTGTCGCGGGCGATCCAGCAGCTGGAACGGCGACTCGGAGTCGTTCTGCTGCACCGCGCCTCTCGCGCAATCACTTTGACCGAGGCCGGATCGGTGCTGCTGCGGGAGGCCCGGCTCGCCCTCGACGCGGTCGACGCCGCCGAACGCCGCACTCGCCGCGCTGCTGCCGATCGACCGGGCGTAGTGCTGGCGACGAAGGCCGGAGCGTCCAGCGAACTGTTGTCGAAGCTGCTCGACGCCTACGCCGCCGACCCGGGCGCCGTCGCCGTCGAGGTGCTGCTGTGCGGGCCCGGCGAACAGGAGAGACTCCTGCGTGACGGTCGCGCCGACGTTGCCCTGCTCCACCGCCCCTTCGACACGACGGCCGGATTCGACACCGAGGACCTGTACACCGAACAGCAGGTCCTGGTCCTGCCCGCGGGCCACCCCCTCGCCAACCGGGCCCGTATGTCTTCGGCCGAGGTCTCCGCCTTGACAGACCTGCCCTTGCCGCGCTGGCCTCGACAGGATGGGAGCTATCCGGACGGCCCCGGCCCGCAGGTTCGCGACCATACCCAGCTGACCCAACTGATCGCGCTCGGCCGGACCTGTGCGGTCATGCCCGAGTCCGTCCGAACCCACTTGCGCGACAAGCACTCCATCGTGCCGGTACCGGACGCGCCGGCAGTCACCACCGTCATCGCCTGGCCACCGCACAGCAGATCCACAGCCGTCGCCGACCTCGTCCGCACCGCAAGACGCCTCTAGCCGATACCTCCCCGGATGGTTCAGATTCCGGTGTGGTCCTTGCCGACCGCCTCAGCGCCGGACGCGGTAGCGGATGTGGGTTGCCTGCGGTGTGTCGATCACCCGCACGATCTCCAACTCGGTCTCCGCCGGCAACACGTCGAACATCCTGTGGCCGCGACCGAGGAGCACCGGGATCAGGTGGATCTGCACCTCGTCCAGGACACCGGCCTCGATCGCGCGCTGCGCCGTGTACGCGCCACGCACCTGGACATCGCGCTCGCCCGCGGCGGCCTTCGCCTGCGCCATCGCGCTCTCGATTCCGTCGTTCACGTACGTCACCAACGGATAGCCCCACCGTGCGGCCGGGCTCGGCGGGCGGTGACTGGGCACGAAGATCGGCAGCCCGTTGTGGGAGCCGCCCCAGTGATCCATGAGTTCGGCCGTCCGCCGCCCGGACAGCACTGCGCCGGCGGCGTTCCATTCGTCCTCGAACTCTCGGACCGGCCCCGACTCACCGCCGGAACCGGCCCATCGGTGCAGCCGCTCGCCGTCCTCACCGCCGAGGAAATCGTCGGGATCGGCGATGTACCCGTCGAGCGACATCGACATGTCGAGCACCGATGCGGACACTGCAACCTCCTGAGATGTGGACACTTGCTGCTGCGAACCCACGCGACTCCCCATATCCCTGGGAGACCGACAAGCTCGTGATCAGCCTTACCGAATAGGTACCGCCGAACCATCGGCAACGCATAGGCACCCCGAACGCACGACAGTGTTCATTTTCGCGCTCACGCCCGAACGTGCGGTCACAGTCGTTCCAGCCCGAGCTGCTCACAGATCCGTAGCGCGACTTCGGTCTCGACACGGTTGACGGCCAGCGAGTGGCCGAGGACGTCCTCGGCCTTGCGGATGCGATAGTGCACGGTGTTCTTGTGGACGTGCAGCCGCGCTGCGGCGTCGCCGAGACTACCGCGAGTGTCCAAGTAGGCCTGCATCGTGTCACGCAGCCGTGACGAGGTGTCGTCGTCGCCGGCCTACAGAACTAGCCAGCGGGCAGCGACATCGAGACCGGCGAAATCGCCTGCGGACGGCTGGACCCGGTAATCGACCGCATCACCACTTACCGACGGCCCGGTTATTCTCGATCGGGTGCGGTACATCGTGGTGGGTGCGGGGGCCGTCGGAGGCACGATCGGCGCGCGGCTGGCCCAGCACGGCGCCGACGTGGTCCTGGTTGCTCGTGGCCGACATCTAGAAGTTCTGCAACGCGAGGGCCTGCGGCTGGTCACCGCGAGCGGCTCCCGCACAGTGCGGGTTCCCGCGGTCGACACTCCCGCCGCGCTGGGGGAATTGCAGCGTGACGATGTGATCGTGTGCGCGGTCAAATCACACGACACCGCGGCCGTGGTCGAACAGTGGGCCGGCGCCTCCGTCGCGGGGAACACCACCGCCGCCGAGACACTGCCGATCGTGTGCGCGCAGAACGGCGTAACCAACGAGCGCACCGCGCTGCAGCTGTTCCAGCGGGTGTACGGGCTGTGTGTCTGGTTGCCGGCCCTGCATCTCGAACCCGGTGTGGTGGTCTCACGCGCGGCGCCGTTGAGCGGGATACTGACCATCTCCCGTTACCCGCACGGAATCGATACCGTGGCCGAGCGGATCGCTGCGGACCTGTCGCGCAGCGATTTCGATGCTCCGATCGTCTCCGACGTGATGCGTTGGAAGTACGGCAAGCTCGTCGTCAATCTCGGCAACGCGGTGCAGGCACTGCTCGGTGAGCAGGCCAGTTCCTCCGCCGCCGACGAGCTGGTCCGGGCATGCCAGGCGGAGGGCCGGGCGGTGCTCGACGCCGCCGCGATCGCCTACACCACCGACACCGAACGCCGCGCGGTGGAAGGCGACCGGATGCGGGTGCAGCCGATCGTGGGTGTGTCCGGCGGCAGCTCGACCTGGCAGAGCCTTGCCCGCGAGTCGGGAACATCCGAGGTCGACTACCTCAACGGCGAGATCGTCCTGCTGGGCCGCCTGCACGGTGTGCCAACACCGGTCAACACCATGCTGCAACGCACCGTCGCCCAATTCGCCCGCCAGCGCCGGCAGCCGGGCGCCATCACCGCCGACGAGCTGAAAGCTCTACTACCCCAACCATTCCCGAAGTCGACACCACCGGAGCACAAATCCTGACACCGCCCAACGGTCTCCGATGTTCGTGAACGCGAATCTCGACACCACTCGACTTCGGCAAGGATCGCCCTCGATCGATGCCGGTGTCAACGGCCGGTAGAAGGATCAAGCGGCGCGTCACCACTGACACGCCCACACGACGCCGCACCCGGGTCAGCTACCTCCGCCCTGCTGAGCTTCGCCGGCGGTCAGCGCACGACCCTGTACGTCACATGCGTGAAGGCCGGACCTGTCCGAGTCGTCAGTTGCCGCAGTGTCAGCCCGGGCACGCCGTCGAACAGTCGGGTCCCGGCGCCGAGTGTGATCGGCACGATCCGCAGCCGCAGCTCGTCGATCAGGCCGGCGGCCAGGTACTGGTTGACCGTGCACGCTCCACCGTGGATCGAGATGTTGCCGTCGCCGGCTGCCTCACGGGCGAGGTCGAACGCGGCCGCGATTCCCTCGGTGACGAAGTGGAACGTGGTACCGCCCTCCATCGGTTGTGGTTCGCGTGGGTGATGGGACCGAACATATTGCGTCCCATGACGAATGCCTTGGTCTCGGCCAGGCGATCCATCTGCCACTTCCGCTCGTCGGCATCCTCCATCCACGCGTGCAGAACGCTGCCCCAACCGTCGCCACCGTCATCACCGAACGGACGGTCCCCGCTCTGGCCGATCCCGGCCGCGTAGCCGTCGAGAGAGATCGAAAGGTCACAGGTCACCTTGCTCATGCCGCCGATTCTGACGTGATCCGATCACGACGTCCAACGCGAAAGGCGGTCCGCGCGGCTCGGCGGATCCCGGCGAGTAGCCGCTCCGGGCCTGTGGACGGGATCGGGCGCCGGCGTGGTCGTTCGTATTCGTGCGAGCGGGAGACTCGGCGAAGAGACCGCGGTTAAGGTCTCTGAAAGGCGATGCCAAGGGGCGCCGATAATCCTGCTTCCAGTCCGCATCATTCGGGTGCGGCCCAGATCAAGGAGCAACGGGCATGAACCTCAAAGCTATCGCCGTCGCGGCCACGACGACTGCCGCATTCGGTATGAGCGGTGTACTGGCGGCCGCGCCGGCCCACGCAGGCACCTGGTACACCGCAGACTTCGGCACCTACGCGCAGTGCGACACAGCCGGTGAATACAAGATCGAGCATCACCAGGCCGTGCAGTACTCCTGCGACAACGTGAGCGACCCGTGGGAGCCCCAGCTGTGGCGTCTGTATTTCCTGACGCCGTAGCGGCGGTCACCAACCCGCCGGCGGTCGAACTCGACGAGTCCACCGGTCGTCCTCGCGGTCACCGCAGACTAGGGTCGAGGCCCTCGACCTCGGGTAAGTGGAGTAATCATGAGTTCTGGTGCTGTCGTCACGCTGCTGATCGGCATCGCGATGCTGATCCTCCCGGCTTGGCTGACGATTCATCTGGTGCGCCGTCAGCGACGCTTGGCCGCCTGGTCGCGGACGGAGGCGACCGTCCGCCACGTGTGGAAGAAGAAGAATCAGTCCTCAGCAACAGGGACGTCCTCGACGGAGACATCCATCCACGCGCGCTACGAGTACCGCGACACCGCCGACATTCAGCACACCGGCGAGGTCGGGCATCTGGCGAAACCGAAGGTCGGCGACATCGTCGAGATCATGTACGACCCCGACGATCCGAAGGCGAGCGAGACAGTCAACGGCGGTTCCGTGGTCGGTCGGATCATCAACTACGGGTTCGTCTTCCTCTTCTTCGGTGGATTCGCCATCTTCCTGATCCTCGCGTCCCTCGACCTGATCTCGATGTAAGGGCCGGGAAACGGGCACCTCACAGCCGCCACCCCGACACGATCGATCCCGCCCCGATGACGAGTAGGACCGCAGAGAAGATGAGCAGAACAGCACACCGCCGTAAGAGCTGGTCGACACAACTCACCGCCGACGGGACGCTCACCGAACCAGCGGCGACGCCAACAGCAGCTAGAGCACCAGCGACGAACACCCCTGCTCATGCCGGGGTCCGGCGGTGACCGCGTCGGACAGCAGTTCGGCGTAGACGGCCCCGTCCCGGCCTCCGAATCCGATGTGGCAGGGAAAGATCGACAGCTCCCGGGTAATCAGGTAATAGCTGTGCACGGCGATCAAGCGAATCGCCCACCGGCTCAACGCTTCCGGTAACCGGTACACGGTGCCGTCGACGGCACGGACGTAGGGAACACCGAAGATCGCGGGAGCCGTGATCCCCACGGCCGAGATCTCGAGAATCACGCCGGACCGCTGACGCGGCCCAGCCAGCAATGACGCAAGGTCGACGTCCACACCCAGACGGTAGCTCAACAATTGCCGTAGTGGACGGTCGTTCAACAACTCGCCACGCGACCGAACCCGCTTCGTGACCGGCCGATAGCCTTCCACGCCATCGTTGCGACTCGGCGAACCCGGCGATGGGCAGTCCACCCGACCCGGTCTCGACCGTGCACTGGCCGGCCCTCGACAGCCCGAACCACCCTGAGCTTCCAACGGCTGTCACGTACGAGGGGGTTCCAGTCTTAGGTACCTCGTACCGATGCAGGCGATTCGGGCCGAGGCGATACTGACTGCCGCCGGCCGAGGGACGGCCGGTCGTTTCGGAATCGGGAGGTCGACATGCAAGTATTCGGGGCACGAGCCCTGACCTCGGGTATGGCCGCAGTCGCGGTGGTCCTCGTCTGCGCGGGACCGTCCTTCGCCGGCGAGCCCGAACAACCGCAGGGCAACCCCGCCGTCAGCGCCACGGCGGCTCCGGAGAAGTTCTTGCACCAGTTCATCGGCGATTCCGCAGTCGCGAACACGGGCAGCTATCGTCCGGAATGCTGGGGCGAAGGACAGACTCCCTGCTCGGGATAGATGGGGCGAGCCGCCGCCGCACCCGGTGAACGGGAGAAGATTGCGATATGGATGATCTGCTCGGCCCCTGGTTCATCGTGGGCGGGTACGCGCTCGCATTCGTCGCGCTCTGGGTCGGCGGGTGGCTGGAATCCCGCAGTCCGGCCGTGTCGACGGCGAGCTACGCGATCTGCGGGATCAGCGTCTCGGGGACGACACTGTACTGGTTGTCCGTCGGCACCGACAGCGGCGTGCCACTGCTGTTGTGGTGCGCTGTTCCGCTGGTCGTCACGGCGCTGATCATGTGGCGCGGCCGGCGCCAACGGAACTGGATCACACGGCTTTCCGCATCGACGGAGCCGACCTTCGGAGTCCTTCCGCACCGCGGGGTGGCCGTGGGTCCGGGCCATCCCGACCCCTGGCCACGCCGCGCGACGGTCGATATCGAGCATCGGGGTCACCGGCTGCTCGGAATCGAGTACTCGACCACGCCGCCGCGCGCGGGCGAGGCGTTCGCGTCGCTCGGCGCGGTGGCCGACGAGATCGACTCGGTCAACGCGATCGTCGAATTGCGTATCCCGGACGTGCCGGCGTTAGCCATCTCGCCGAAGACCAAAGCGTTCGAACCCGATTTCTTCACTCCGCTGGAGGATGCGCGGATCACTCGCAACGCCTTCGGCTGGCTGCGGCCGGATTCGGCTATGGACACCGTGGCGGTCGACCCGGAATTCGACCGGCGCTTCTCGGTATCCACGTCGGATCCGGAATTCGCCGCCGCGCTGCTGACCGGTGAGGTTCGCGAGCTGATCATGAACGATCTGTGGTTCCGCGTGCACGACATCGCTTTTCACCGCGACGCGCTCTGGACGACCGACACGGGCGGGCTCACGGAGGACCGCCTGTTCGGCAACGGCCGCCGGCTCGCGATGCTGGCCGCGGCCGTCCCCGCCCGCGTCTGGGAGGTGTGGGGCGGCGACGCCGAATTCGCCACGGCCGCCGCCGCTTCCGACACGAGCTACGACGCATGGTCCGGGAGCGGCGGTGGCGTGCGCTCGGTGGTGAACCGCCGCCGCGAGGCCGCGGACCGGCAGCCCGTGACGCCGGTGTCGCTGACCGCGCGATCGCTGATCATCGTCGCCCTGCTGGCCGTCGGTGTGGTGCCCGTGGTCAACGCCGCGGCGACACTGACCGGTCTGGCTCCGCACGTGCAGCTGACCGTCACCGAAGCCGCCGCCGGTGGCACCCGCCACTGCACCAGCACCACCGGCGGCCTCTCGTGTACCACCGATCGCGCCCGGGTGCGGGGCACCTACGAGTGGGGCGGCGCCCGCCGCGAGACCTCGGCCACCTGGGTCGGCGAACTCCCGGACCGCGGCGACGTCGTCGAGGTCGCGATCGGGCCGCTGTGGGGACATCCCGGCTACCAGAACCGATTCGACGTCGTCTACGACCTCCTGCTGAGCCTCCTCGCCCCCGCGCTAGGCCTCTACCTCGCGAAACGAACGTACTTTCCCCGCCCGCCGAGACGCGCCCGCAAGATACGTTCAGCCGCCATCGCCGTTGCGCCGGGACCCTAGTGGCCCGCACCGGAACTACTCGGCAGCAAGCTCTGAGGTGTGGCGCTGACGGTCAACGGCGCGTTGTCAGTTCGGCGTAGAGATGTGGAATCAAGGTTGCGTTGGGAAAGCCGGCGACCATTTCCAGTCCTTCCCGTTTCGGCCGGCCGACCGGCTGTAGCCACACCGAGCCGCCGTGTACGGAGACCTCGATGTCGGACCACGCGTATGCCCGCTTCAGGCGGGGGTAGCTCAATCCCCGTGCGTCCACGGTGTATTCGTTCGCGACGGTCACCTGCTGTCCGGCGCGGATCGCGTCGAGCATCTGCCCGAGAAGTCGGGGCTGCAGGTGCTGCTGCGCCAAATCGACCAGGCCGCGCCACATCTCGTCGACCTCTCGGTGGTCGTCGTTGAAGAAGAGGAAGGGGATATCCGGCCCTTTCGGGACGCCGCGCGCCTTCCGGTATGCCCCCCGCCCGACAACGAATGTGAAGGAACTTCCTACCTCGGAGGTATGCGCTTTGATCAGTCCGTAGAGCCGATGCTCGAAAAACTCGCGAGTCAGCGAGTATCCGAACCACTCCACGTCCGCCCAGCGCATGCTGTCGTTGCCGTACGTGACGCCGTGTGCGTCGGCGTAAACGTCTTGCTTGGTGAATCCGTTCCGCAATCGGCCCTGAACGATTCGGCCCGGCGGATTGCCCGGTGTAGGTGCGGCCGGTGCGGATCCGCTGGGAGCCATGGGAAGTGGCGGCGCTGCCGGTTGCACGGCATGCGTCCACGCATAACCGTCCCACCATCGGTGTCCCCCACTCCCGGAAGGGTCTGCGTACCAACCAGGTTGAACCATCCGGAGCCCCCTTCTCTACAGAATCGGCGAAAGCCTACCAAGCGGCAAGGTTCGCATGGATGGGAGTTCGGCAACAGCATTGACTGGCATAGTATTTCGCCCCCCTTACGACAGGAACGACTTCGCCAGGTCTCGACGGTTGGTGCTCTCACCGGGCGGGCCGAGCCCGCACACCCAGCCTCTTACGTCGGCGCGGCCGCCAGTGCGGCGCATCAGGCCCGCGCAATCGACTGTCTGGCAACAGAACTGGCCGCTCTCGAACGTACCCTGGCGGAGGCGGACGCCGAGCTGTCAGAGGTCGATCAGGCGTTGCTCGCGCTCGGTGCCGAATGACAGGCCAGCGCGGAACGTCGACTGCCGCAGCGAGTCAGCACGGCTGGAGGGGGTAGCACGGCGGCGCAACGGGGGTCGGTCGCGCCGGGGCCGGTGCAGCGGTCGACGGCGCCACGATGTTGCCGTGGGCGGGCTGGTCGGGAGACTTCATGTGGGTGAGGGTCAGCACGACCAGCAGGATGGCCACGCCACCGATGACCAGGGCGCCGACCCACAGTATGGGCATGGGCGACGTGCTGCGGTAGCCGTGGAAATACGGGGACCGATTACGCCCCGGCCGGGGCGCACGGCGGTCGGTGACACGACCGTACCCACGGACCGAATGCCCGCCCGGTCGTCGATCCCGCCGACCGGTCCCCCGTACACTCTCATACCCCATGCCGGAAGTATCCCAGCGGGCACCGACATGAGCGGACGGAACCGCCACCGGGATACGCCGACGGCACTCGGAAGCCGTTCGGCGGCACTTGCTTCGGCACACCGAGATTCGAGGGACCGGTTGCCGTCGACCAGGAGATAACTCGGTCTCGTCGGGTCCGCGCACGCCGCCGGCACAATGCCGTCACAATTTCCGCAATCCCGCCAGGACCGCCCGCAGAAAAACCGCGTCGTGGCCCACATCCGGATGCGGCGACCGGAAGGTGACGTATCCCCCGGTGATCAGATCACCCGCGAGGACCTTCGCCGCGGCGACCAGCAGTCCGCAGCACGCGATTTCCGCGATCGATTGCGGCTCATCGCGGCACAGAATCAGTATCTGCCGGTACTCGCGATCCAGGTTCTCGATATCGTTGCCGAGTTGCTGGCGATAGGAGGCGGTGAGTTCGGCCAGTGTTCGCCGACCGGCGGCATCGAGCACACCGACCGATCGGGCGACCGCAGCGGCCGCCGACGCGCTGCGTCTCCTGACCGACTGGCCGCAGCTGCTACCCCTCGACCTCGGTGCACTCTGCGACACCCGGCTGCGATACTGCCCCGGAGAATGGCCCTGACGTCGATCGGCCATAGCTGCGCGTTTTGTCAGATCACTTGGAGAGCACTCGTGAGCCCTCCAACGAAATGTCATCCTACTTTTATGAGATATCGAGTCACCCGATCGATCGCTGCGCCCTCGCACCAGGTATGGAAGGTAATTTCAGATGTCGAGCACTGGCCGGAATGGACACCGACCATGTCAGAGATCAGGCGGCTCGAGCCGGGTGAACTCCGCCTCGGCAGTAAGGCCGAGATCCGCCAGCCGAACCAGCCGCGCCGGGTCTGGGTTGTCACCGAGCTCGAGAACGGCTCCTCATTCACCTGGGAAACACACGGGAAGGCATTCGGCTTCTACGCCGAACACACCGTCCACCCGTCACACGACGGCACCGAGGTCGTCCTGGAATTCGGAATAACAGGCCCAACAGCTCCCGTCGTATCCCTCCTCGCTCGACGGAAGGTCCAAGCCATGGTCGATACGGAGGCAGACTCTCTCAAATCCCATTGCGAGACCGCCTGACACCTCGATCAGGAGTGCAGCGCTTCGGCAGGCGGCCCTCCGGGCGGGCTGGCGCTGTGCTCCAGACAGGCGAGACAACCCATGTCGAGGAAGATGCAACACCGCCAACCGCGCCCCACGTTGCCCTTTCGCTGGAGTCTCGGGTGAAGGCAGACCTTACGAACGACCGGCGAGGACACGGCACCCCGGAGCACGAGTCACTGCTGCCTTCCATCCTCGACGCGTTCGACCGCGAAATCACCTGCGCAGTGTGCAAATACCACGCTCCCCCGTTCCTGTCCGGTGACGAAATCCCGGTTCCCGTCCCCACGGACGCCCCGATGTACAAGTTCGAATGCCCGCACGGACGCGAAATCTTCGAGGGCCGAGTCGAAACGGCGTTCGTCCGCGAACTGTCCGATCGCGAGCGAAGGGCTTGGCGTAGCGCCGAATCCGTCGACCGGCGGGTCGAGCGAATCGGCGTGATCCTGATGTGCGCCCTCGTCCTCGGGAGCCTGACCCTGGACATTCTGATCCTCGTCGGACGCAGACAAGGATGGGAGCCACCGGGACTCACCGCGACGGTCACGGTCGCGGTTATGACACTCGTGATACCGGCGTACCTGACCACCAACCCCGATCAGCGCCGCCGCGCCGGGGCGATCCTGGCTTGGCTCTGGGCAGTCGTGTGCCGGCTCCCGGTTCCGATAACCCGATCGATCGTCTGGGTGATGAACCGCGAACGATTTGCGTACCCGCTCCGCTGGATCGCTGTGTGCCTGTTCATCTTCGGCTCCCTCCTCGATCTCCTGGCCAGTTGGTTCACCGCCGGCGCCGGTGCGGCGCGTAGAGTCGGCGCGTCATCGATGCGATCGACGTCGGCGGCGGCTCGTGACAGATTCGGCGGGCCGAGCGAATCCGCCCACCCCGCTTCACCGGTTGTTCGAGCGGTTGCCGGGCGCGGATCGTGTTGTGATGCAAGGAGTGCGGCAGGAATGCCTGTGCGCTGGTCGATCTGGCGTGGTGTGTCGAGGGATCGATCGACGCGCAGTCCTGCCTGGCGGCGAAGGGGTCGGCGAGAGCCGCGGTGGAGCGGACACCGCTGTCCGCGCAGCTGACCGATGTGGCGCGAGAATAGAGCATTACAGCCCTATCCAGAATAGCGATTATCGCGGTTCAGTATACGGAGCCCACGCCGGGTTGACAGGCCGCACGGCCATTGTGGACAACGATCTGACGGACAGGATTTCACGATGCTGGATCGAGACGGTCGGGTAGGAAGTATCGCCGGGTGGACCGCGGTCGACATTCGCCCGCTGCGGCGCCGCGACCGTGTATGGCGGAACGTGCCGGTCATCAAGGTGGTGAGGTCGATTCGGACACCGGATGTCGAAGTGGTCCGCACGCGGTTGAAGCAATGCGCGCACCGGCACGGGGGTGACATCAGATGGCGGCTGCTCGATGTCGACCGGGCAGTCAGTGGCCGTCCGTCCGCCGATCGTGCGGACGAGTTCTTTCGTGCGCTGGTGGTCTCTTCGGCGGCCGTATCGCCGTCGATATTTGCGGGTCGAGAGAACGATCGGCTCGACGGGCTCCCGTTCATATTGACGCTCGGACACGACTGGGCGGAAATCCGCTATTCACACGCGCTCGGGGATGCGGTATCGACCTGGGATTTCATCGGATTCCTCCTCGATTCCGGGCCTGCGCCGTTCCCGGCAGGCGATCGGTCAGCGTCCGCACCGATGCCGCGCGCGCTGCTGAACTCGTTCGGGCGCTCGCCGTTTCGCATCGCGAGAGCCATCCGGATGCAGCGGGAGCTTGCTCGGCCGGTGCGTCCTGCCACTGTCGGTGACTCTTCGTTATCGGCCGGCGGCGACGGCCACCGCTTCGAGGTCGCGGCGGCTACCAGTAATGCCGGGTTTCTGAACAGGATGCGTGCGGAGCGCGATCGTCGCTATCCGGCGGCGTCGATCATGTCGATTCTTTCGGTCCGTGCAATGGCTTTGTGCCGGTCGCAGGGCATCGTGGTCGCCCCGTGGATGGTGATGATGGTCGATATGCGTCGCTATCTACCCGCGGGAATGGCCGTCGACGGAAATTTCAGTTGGTCGAAATCGATCCCCACGCCGCCCTCGAATGCCCCGAGAGAACTGGCCGGGCGAATATCGAAGGTGCTCGAATCCGGACTCCCGCTGTTAATATGCTGCCGTGCGGTGTACTCCCGGACGGAACATCCTGAGGCCAGCTCGGCCCGACACTTCGGTACCCCCGAATCGGCGGCCGTATGTTTGATGATGTCGTACGGCAGCAAATGGCTCGACCCGCCGGCCTCCCCGCAGGAAGGCCCGCCGCGCATACTGATGTTCCTGCCGCCACCGGGGCCCGACTTCATCGGCGTCAATATCATCGAAGCCGGCGGATGTGTGCATGTCTCGATAAACTATCGAGACGACATTCTGAACCGTGAGTCCGCCGTTCTGATCGCCCAGGGCCTGGTCGCCGAGCCGAAGCCGGTAGCGGCGGCGCCATAGCGCGACGACGAACTGGCAGCGCAGCGCGCCGTACACGAGTGCCCACACCGAATGCGTTCGCGCGGCGATGAATAGGGCGAACGCCGAGGTGCGGAAGCACAGTCACCACTTCGGTTTCAGGTATTGCGATGAGGTGGCTCAGTCCGTACCGGGGAGGACCGCGAGGTCGAGGCGGCGCAGCCGGGCGGGGTCGGCGATGACCTCGTAGGCGGCGACGCGACCGTCTGCGACCGTGACTCGCAGGGCGAGCAGGAGGTGGCCGCGCGGTGCGACCACGATGCCGACCGTGCCGTCGACCATGGCCAGGGCGGCGACGCGAGAGCGGCGGCGCAGGACGACCGTTTCCCTGGCCACCGTCGCCGCGCCGCGCACGACCGGGGCCGTGCCGGCGGGCAGGGCCGCTGGGTCGGCGGTGCGTTCCACGTCGGGTGCCAGAATCTCCAACAGCCGCCGCAGGTCGCCCTGCCGGGCGGCGATGAGGAATGCGTCGACCACATGGCGCTGCGCGGCGATCTCGGCAGTGGGCAGGGCATCGCCGCCACGGACGCGCAGGCGTGCCCGGCTGGCGAGCTTCTTGGTAGTGGCCGTGGTGCGGCCGAGGATCGGGGCGATCCGGTCGAAGGGGATCGCGAACAGGTCGTGCAGGACGAAGGCGACGCGCTGGTCGGCGTTCAGCGTATCCAGGACGACAAGCAGTGCGCGGCCGACCGAGTCGATGAGGACGGCCTCGTGTTCAGGGTCGCTGTCGTATGCGGAGTCGCCGAGTTCGCCGAGCCGGTCGATCGGATCCTCCCGGCGCGTGGTCCGGGTGCGCAGCATGTCCAGGCAGATGCGGGAAACGACCGTGGTGAGCCAGGCGGTGAGGTTGTCGATCTCGCCGGAGTCGTTGCGCGCCAGTCGGAACCAGGTCTCCTGGATGGCGTCGTCGGCGTCGTCGCTGTTGCCGAGAATACGGAAGGCGACGGCCCGCAGCCGGTCGCGCTGCGACTCGAAGTTCCGCGCCAAGATGTCCTGCTGGTGCACGCGTCACCTTTCTTCACTGGGATCCGTCGTAGGGGTGACAGATGAACGAGATTCGATTTTCGAGGAGTGTCCGATGTTCGCTGCGTACGTCGCCTTGACACTATTGACCGCAACGGCCGCCGGCGCCGGATGCTGGCTGAACTATGCCCGCCACCCCATTCCCGTTGCGGCGGCGAAGGTTGTCCGGGTGCCACAGTCCTGGATTCCCGTGCTGGGCACCCTGCTCGGTGCCGGCGCGCTCGGATTGCTCGCCGGATTCGCCGTGCCGGCCCTGGGTATCGCCGCGGCTATCTGCCTGGTGCTGTACTTCATCGGTGCCGTGGTCGCGCACCTGCGGGTCGGTGACTATGCGCTGGGTCCGGTCTCGGTGTCCCTGGCCTTGACCGTCGCCACCGCGACTGTGACGCTGGCCTACCGGTTCGGCTGACGGCAGTGGTCGACTAACGCCTGCCGGCCGCGTGGGAGTTCCGGGTGCAGAACACGCCCCCGGGCGCGATGCGGCTCGACGGTCGTGACGGTCCGAGGCACGGACACTGGGCCCCGAAAGCCTCTCAGCCACCATTGTGCAAGATCACCACTCCTTACCGAAGGAGGATGGCCGCCACACCTCGCGCTGCGCGCCGTACCTCCGCTCACCGAGGAGAGCGCCGGGAACAGATTCAGGAGTTGTCGGTGGTGCCTGCCGAGATGGCCTTGATGAGGCCGTGTTCGGTAAATGCCACGACGACGTCGAGTCGTGGGCCCTCGACGTGCAGGGTGGATTCGGTCTCGTCGAATTCCGCGAGCAGTCCGCGTCGTACGGCGTAACTGCGCAGCGCCCGTCGATGATTAGGTAAGCCGAGCCGGTCCGCGGCGTGCATCACCCGGGACACGCGCATCGCGTCCGGGGCGGGGAGTTCCAGGTCGGGGTGCTCGACCAGGACCGCCATGCGGGTGCCGCCGCCGACAGGGGCGCTGTACCAGGTCCAGCGCCTCGAGACCGCCTTCGCCAATTCGCCGGCGAGCCAGGTGACGCGCGCCGGTTCGGTCGGCGACCCGGGGAACTCGCCGAAGGGTACCTCCGGTTCGGACAATAATGAAATGCCATGCCGCAGGCCGTATTCGCGCACCGACAACGCCAGCTCCGTCACCTCGTCCGGATACCAATCCGGATTCGCCCAACTCCACAGCCATGACTGCGGGCCCGGCGCGGCGGTTCCGAGTACATGGAATCGGGTGCACACCAGATCCCGCTCGCCGCTGAATGCGAATCGTGGCGGGTCGTAGCTGACTTCCCAGGCGGGTAGGCCCAGCACCGTCTGCAGATATTCCTGATGCTCGTACGACAACAGCGCCGCGTCGTCGAGCAGCCCTTCGATCGCGGTCGGCATCTGCCCGGAAGACTCGGTCACGCGGCCGACGGTACCGTCGAGCACGTCCATTCTCATCTTTGGTGAACCCCGGAGACGTCCGCCGGATCAGGCGCCCGGGTCGGGCTCCTCGGGGCGATGAAGGATTTGGGTTCGTAGGTGGGCGTGTTCTGCGCGGCGGAGAGCCCAGTCTCCCGATACCGACGGCTCCACCAGCCCCAGGACGACCCAGACCCCAACGGTGACGGCGTGGCCGGACCGAAAGAAAAGTCCCGATACGAGCGCCTGATCGAACATGCAAGACCTCGCCGAAGACCGCCCAGTGGCGATGGCATCGCGATGCGGACCACCTTCCGCACTGATCCATACCCGACCGCCGGGCTTGTTCCCACTCCCCCCAACGCACGGCCACAGTGGGCGGCACCGGCAGAGCGGGTCCGCCACACCGCCACTTCGACGCCGGAGCATCGCCGAAGCGCGGGCGACCTGGTTGGCCACTGCGCTGCCGTGGTCGCGTCGAATCAGGTGGAGGCAGCACACCCACCGACACGATGTGACAACTGCTCCAAGGGAATTCCGTCGACCAGATCCCGCGTCGGCCAGGGACGGCGACTGTCGCTCAGGCCGGCGCCGGCGCTGCGTCCGCTGACCTGGGCGAGAAGCGCGGAAGGTGCTTGCCGAGCGTGTCGGCCAGTTGCTGGACTTGGCGGACCAGATCTTCGCGATAGGTGATGACACTGTCCCAGTACAGGCAGATGGTGCCGCGCAGCGTGTCCCCGCTCGACACCGGCATACCCCATCCAGCTGTGGAAGCCTTCGGAGACGACGAGATCGGTCGCGGACCCGAAAAGCGGGTCGGTCTGGGCGTCGGCCGAGAAGATGTGCTGGTTGTGCTCGAGTATGTTCGGCAGGACCGCCCCCTCGGCCCGGCCCTTGACGAGGATCTCCTCGACGTAGCGAGAGGAGAGACCCCGCCAGCGCATCGTGGACAGGGCGAGCGCCTTCCCGATTCTTGCTGCGCGAGGTCGTCCTGGCCACCCCCGAAGATTCGGTGATCGGCAACCAGGTCGCCGTAGTACCGGAGATCCCACGCTGGAAGAGCAACCGTGTCGTGCTCGCCGGGGACGCCGCATACGCCATGTCTCCACACATCGGATCCAGTGCTTCACTCGGCATCGAGGGCGCGCATGTGCTTGCCGACCGACTCAGCCAAGCCGATACCGCACCGGCACTGGACAGCTACCGAACCGACCGCATCATCCGATATCGGCAGGTGCGCCGGCACGCCAAGGCCATGGCCACCGCACCGACCCCGGCGTCCTACGTGGAACACTTCTCCCGCTACCTCAACTGGCTGAATAACACCGCAGCATAATGAACAGCCCGGACGCACGCTGACCTACGACCACTGAAACGGACGGTCCGGGTAAAACCTGCCCCCCGAACCGTCCGTGTGCGTAGTGGTCGTGTCCGGAGGGAAATGGACCACTACGCCCACCCTCTGACCTCCAGCATCACACTACGGATCTAGCGCGACCAGTGTTATTCGAACGACAGCGAACAACACAGCGGTTCAATCTGTGTGCGGGCGAAGCGGCCGCACGCTGCACCAAACCGATCGTCGACGCACAGCCACAAGAACACACTTCTCAGCCCGAAAGGTCGCTTATGCAGTTCTTCCACGGGATCAGCAACGCCATCGCCCAGTTCATGTTCGGCGCACCACAAAACGTGGTCATCGATTGGCTGCTGTACTCGATCAGGTAAGGCTCCTACGTCTGACTCCACACGCCACTTCGATGAGAACTCGCACACTCGGCGGCTAACTTAGGCTGGCTGCGGCGCGGACGGTCCGGTCGAGTTCGCGGCGGGCGAAGCCGGCGAACCCGCGATAGGTCGGGCTTGCGGCCCAGCGCTCGTATGCCGCGCCGAACGCCGCGGTGCCGCCCAGCCCGGCCAGCTCGGCCGTCCCGGCGGCGACGCCCCGAGCCTGCAGCGCTTCGGTGATCGCCTCGGCAAGCGCGGCGCGCTTGAGCACGGCGCGCTCGTGCAAGGTCGCCGAGGAAGCTATCAGGCGTTGCCGCGTCGCGGCATGGCGGTGCCGGTCGGCGTCGAAAACGGGGTCGACGGCGAGGACCGCGGCACGCACGAGCCGGAGCGGCGAGGCACCTGCCGGACCGTCCGCGATGGCCTGACGGAAGGTGTTGGCGAGCAGGTCTTGGCCCCAGAACAGCACCTCGGGCTTGTCGGGGAAGTGGCGAAAGAACGTCGCCTTGCTCAGTCCGGCACGGCCGGCGATCTCGGCGGCCGACACCGCCTCGAATCCGCGCTCGGCGAACAGCTCGAGGGCGGCGTCCTCCAGCCGTGACTGTGCGTCCGGTTGCCAGCGGGCCATGACCTCACTATAGCGGTGCGTTGCGACTCGGTCTCGTCACCGCGTACGGTGACGAGACTTCGACTCATCACTGGGTCTTGTTCGAACGCATTCGAGGAGAGCACAGCATGACTGTTCGGCGGGTCGTCACCGGGCACGACAGCGAGGGCAGGTCGCGGGTGGTCGACGACCGGAACGTGGAGCCGATCACCTCTGCGCTGACGCCCGGCTTCGCCGCTTACCGGCTGTGGGGACGCGACGAGCCGCCCGCGTTCCCGGACGACGGGTCGCCCAGCCGTGTCGAGACGTACTTCCCGCCGCGGGATGGATCGCGCTTCGTGATCATTACGCATCCCCCGGAGGGAGCGACCCCACCGCCGGACCTGGACGCAGCCGCGGCTGCTGCCGAGTTGGAGCGGCAGATGCCCGGCATGATGGCCTCGATGGAGCCCGACGGCTCAGGGATGCACACCACCGACACGATGGACTACCTGATGGTCGTGCAAGGCGAGGCCACGCTCGAACTCGACGGCGGCGAGCGAGCCGTGTTGCGGGCAGGTGACGTGGTCGTCCAGAACGGCACCCGGCACGTGTGGCGCAATTACGGCACCGAGCCCTGCACACTCGTCGCTGTCTCGGTCGGCGCGGACCGCACGACAACCCGCTAGTCCCGCGCACCTCAGGGACATGATCGGCCGGCCTCGAGACTCGACGCCCTTCTATCGACCGCCTGCGTTGGCGGTGGCAGGCGAGAGCGCAGGACAGTTGGAGCCGTCCGAGACGCAGGCCGGCACAGGAGGCGGACAAGGCCGGGAGGACCGCCGCCCTCAAATTTTCTGCGAGATTCCGGCCAACCTCAAACCGCCGCAGCGCAACACGAAGAGATCCAGAGTCTCCGCGCAGCTGCTTCCCCCAACGTCGGCATGGAACCTGAACTGTGCTGCGGCACACAACGTTTGCCGCAGCGCTGCCAAACTGAACGAATGATCGGCGTCCACGATCGAACGCACCATCTCGTCGACGACCGTCCCGGAAGCCGCGCCCGCCGGTACCGCCGAACAGCATCGGTGACCAGCCGTGTCTTACCGATCCCGCCCGCGCCCACCACGGTGATCAAGGGCGCCGACTTCACCAACAACGTTGCGAGACGGTCCAATTCGCGCTCGCGGCCGACGAAGACACCCGGGCCTTCGCTGCGTCCGCCCTCCCCGTGCGGCAATCGGCACTTCCCTTCTCGATATCACCGGCCCGACGGCGATCGACGGTATCGCCCCTGGTGACGAGTGGTTTCTGCGCCGATACGACGATCTCGTGGAGCACCGCCGAAAAGGCAACGGTCCAACCCCTCACCTATGTCGGACACTTCGAGGGTGGCGCGGCGACCGCCGGACGCCATCACCTACGAATTACCGATGCCGGCGAACTCGGCCCCACCTACGCTCGCGAGGCGCCGGTGACGGCGCACGGTCGGTGATGCCTGTCGAAATCTGGTGGCTGGGTATGGAATTGAGCTTTCAGGAGAAGGACGATCGGCTCGCGGACCGGATCCGGGCGAACAAGTTGTTCGCGGATTTCGACCTGAGCGCGTGGCTGGGCGGTTACGTGAGCGCTCGGCGCTGGCGCGCGCTGCTCGACCTCGGATGCGGCAACGGCAATCATCTCGGCCTCTATCTGGCGGCCGCGGCGGACAGCGATGACCGCCGGGTGGTGGGGCTCGATCGCGATTCCGCCTTGCTCGCCGCGGCGGCGCAGCGGTATGCCGGTGCGCGCGGACTCGAACTCGTAGCCGGGTCGATGGACGATCCGCTGCCGTTCCCCGGTGAGTCCTTCGACCTCGTCAACTCGGTGTTCGCGGTCTACAACGCCGCCGATGCGGACAGGACGCTGCGTGAATTGCATCGCGTTCTCACACCGGGCGGCCACCTGCTGCTGATCGGTCCCACGGCCGACAACGCGCGGGAACTCTACGTGTACAACGAGCGACTGACCGGGCAGCGCATCGACGATCGCACCGCCGTGCGCGCCGGACGCCTCGTCACCGAATTCCTGCCGTTGGTGCGGGAATTGTTCGCGGAATGCTCCGACGAGCTGCTGGGCTCCTACGTCACGTTCCCCAACCAGGAGGAATTTCTCCGTTACTACCGTTCGACACTGCTGTACGAGGAAACCGCGGAAGGCAAGGTCTCCGACGCCGAGATGACGGCGGCGTGCGCGGCGATTCCGCACCTCCGCCTGACCAAACAGACGCTGGTGATCACGGCGCGCAAATAGGGCATCGGGCTCGTCCAGGACTGGGAATGCCTTCGGCGCGGCCCCGGCGTGGACGATGCCATACTGGCCGCGGCATCCCGCCGGTGGTGTGAAACGCAACAGCGCGTTACGCAGCGAAGTCCGGCTCGATCGAAAGAGACGAGATGGTAAGGGTACGAAAGCTTCTGGCTGCCGCCGGACTCGTGGTGGCGGGCGCGCAAGCGGGTTCGCCGACCCTCGCCGATGCCGTAACGCACGAAAGCTCCTCGGGCACAACGATCATCGTGGCCGGGAGGTATTCGGTCCTGCCTCCGGCAGACACGATTCCCGCCCGCACGTATTCGAACGTCGGGAAAACGGCCGCAGAGACCGTCGAGCGCGCCTGATCGCCGGACTCATGGCACCCCGCGTCGACGCGATCGTGGTTCCGGCCGCGCGCCCCGGCCGACGACTCCACGACATCATAAGATTGGCCGAGTCGCTGGAATGCACGCTGGTGGTGCTCTGCAGCCAGGAGATCACCGCCGCCACAGTCGCCGCAGCCGGGTTGCGGTCGCGTGCCGACATCATCGCCATGGATGTCGGCTGGGCCGCGCGCCCGCCGGGCCACGAGCCCTTCGCCACCTCGAAACTGCTGGAGGACACGCCGTTCCGGCAACAGACCGAGGTGAGCCTGAAGCGGAACACCGCGCTGCTGCTGTCCCGCTACGCCGGCTGGAACCGCGTATTCTTACTCGACGACGACGTGCTGATCGAGCGTCCCGACGATGTCCGCACCGCGGCGGACCTGCTCGACGACTACGCCGTCACCGGGTTGACCGTGCACGGATTTCCCGATTCCTCCGTCACCGTCCACGCCTGGCGGCTGCTCGGCGGCACGCCCGGGACCTCCCTGGCCGGCGGCGCGTTGATGACCGCTCCCGGAACCCGGATCTCGTTCTTCCCGGAGGTCTACAACGACGACTGGCTGTACCTCCTCGACGGCGACTCCTATCCCCCGCTCGCTCTCACCGGCCGGGCGGTACACGACGAGGGGTCCCCGTTCGACCGCCCGGACACCGCCGCGTCGCAGGAATTCGGCGAAGTGATCGCGGCGGGCCTGCACGTCTGTGCGACAACGGGAACCGCGATGCGCGACGTCGACCTCTGGCGCGACCATGTCGCACAACGACATCGATCCCTACGGCAGCTCGTGCGCGCCCATCGCGAGCGCCGCGACCTCGAGGGCGACCGTGCGAAGATCGTCGCGGCCCTCGAGGCGGCCCGGGCGACCAGTGCCGAGATCACCCCGGCGTTCTGCATCGCCTACGTGGACGCGTGGCTTCGGGACCGGGCGTGGTGGCGCGACCATCTCCTGGCGCTCCCCACAGGCCTCGCACTGGAGGACGCGGTCGCCAGGATCGGCCTCCCCGCGGCCCACCAGGCCCAGCATCATCGCGAGCGGCTGCCCGCCCGGTACAACCCCGACTGACTTTCGGTGCTCCGTTCGGTGCCACGACTATCGGGCGTTCCCGATACTGGCGGGCAGCCCGAACATATCGAACAATTTCGGCGCGAGGAATTGCTCGATCGCGATGATGCGGCCGTCAGTGATGTCGAGGACTTGAATCGCGAAGGCGGTGAACACACCGTGGTCGTTTCGCCGGTAATGCGCGTAGGCCGGTGATCCGTTGGCGCGCACGGGAATCAGACGCGAGTCCGCGCATGCGGAGCTGTGCCGGTCGAACCAGCTGAGAACAGGGTGGACCCCCTGGATCCACAGAGTGAACGGTGGCATCGACAGCCGGGCTTCCTGGTGCAGAATGTCCATCAGGCTATCGAAATCCTGACGCTGGAACGCTTCCACATAGCGATCCAACAGCTCTTTCGTCTGCTGGTCGGATTCACGGATGGTCGGGGAAGGATCGCCGTCGAGTCGCTTTGCGGCAACCAGTGCGGCGCGGGCACGGCGGAGGGACCCGTTCACGGAGGGGACAGTGGCGTCGAGCAGATCCGCCACTTCGGTCGCGCGGAACGCCAGCACATCCCGGAGAATCAGAACCGACCGCTCACGGGGAGACAGGTGCTGAAGCGCTGAAACGAATGCGAGCCGGATCGTTTCCTCGCGCACGGCGAGTTCCGCCGGATCGATGGTTTCGGTCAGAACCCAAGCATCGGGAATCGGCTGAACCCATACGCTCTCCGGCAGAGGTTCCCCCAGCACGCCATCGCTGGTCGCCGGCCCTCCGATGCCCATCGGCAATGCCCGGCGTCCACGGGCGCGCAGGTGGTCGAGGCAGACATTCGTCGCTATCCGGTAGAGCCAGCTCCTGGCGGACGACTCCCCACGAAACTGTGCACGCGACCGCCAGGCGCGTTCGAGCGATTCCTGTACCGCGTCCTCCGCGTCGAATGCCGAGCCCAGCATCCGATAGCAGTACCCCGTCAACTCGGTTCGGTGCTCCTGCAGGGATTCGGCGTCCAGCGTGGGGACAGACGGCTCGAGTGCGGTCACTGTGGGCCCTTCCTGCGCAACCAGACGTGTTGACCAACCAGCACATTCGCAGCGGTATTCCGGATGACGACGGCGTGCAGGACAAGAGGGCCCGAGGCGCACGGCTACTGGAACGTCGAATACATCTGCTCGCGGAGAGCGACCGGCCGCGGCAGCCCCGACTCCGATGCCGCCCAGGTCTCCTCGACGTATGCCCCGAACGTCCGAGCCGGGCGCCCCGTCAGCAATTCCACATCGCCGCTGACCTGTGCGCACGCCCCGGCCTTGGTGGGGATATACAGATGGTTGATGTGATTCACATACGCCGCGGGCCGGTCCGCGGCCCGCATATATTCACGATGTTCGGCCGGTGTCCCGTCGATATGGCGAACCGTCGTACCGCTCGCTGCCCCGATCGCCGCCGCGACGTCTCCGAACGAGATCGCCTCCGGCCCACTGATCGCATAGGCCCGGCCGTCGTGCCCGGCCGTCGTGAAGACCGCAGCCGTCGCCGCCGCCAGGTCGCGGGTATCGACAAAGCTCACCTTCGCGTCCCCCGCCGGGGCATGCACCTCACCTCGCGTGCGAATGGCCTCCGCGAAAACCGCCTCATCCTCGTCGAAGTTCTGCATGTACCAATTGGCGCGAAGAATTGTCCACGCCTTGCCGGAGTTCTCCACTACCAATTCGATAGCCCGGCGTGGATGATCGTCGGGTGTGTACTCCACACCCATATTGGACAGGAATACGACGTGTCGCACGCGCGGCGCGGCCGCCAGGAGCATGCTCACGGACTCGGCAGCGTACTGATCCAGATCGAGCCCTTTGACCACCAAACCCTCGGCGTCCCCGAGCGCACCCGCCCACGTCGACTTGTCGTACCAATCGAAGTACACTGGCGTCAGGCGCCCGGCCGGTGCGCCCGGATGCCGACTACCGACCCTGACGTCGACCCCCGCGGCCGCCAACGCCTCCACCATCCGCCGCCCAGCCTTGCCGGTCCCGCCGGTCACCAGAATCTCCATCGATATCTCCTGTCCAGTCGTCCACGTTCGGCATTCAGGCTAGGACTTGTCACCTGCACGCGTAATGATCGAAAAGCTTGATCAATGAACCGATCGTCTCGACCGGCAGCACATATCCGCCAAGCGGTTCACGAGCCGTCCTCCAGAAACGAGCTAAACTCTCACAGTGGAGACGATCACCGACGTATACGCCGCGCTTCGAGCCGGCGAGCCATTCGCCGAGTACACGCGGTCTGGCGACGCCCCGTTGCCGCCTCGATCAAGTCGTCGAATTGCCTCCGTTTCGTTTCGCGTCGTGTTGAGCGGAACGTGCCGGATTACACCGGATCCCGGCTCCGAGCACTCGTTCCCGGAACTCGTCCTGGGTCCCGGTGATATGGCCCTGTTCGGACCGAACGTCGGCCATACTCTTACCGCGGCGGGCCTCGCGGATCAGACGGGCAATACGGCGGAAAGCCTGTATTGCGGATATCTGCAAGACCGCCGACAGCCGCATCCCCTACTCCGGGATCTGGCGAATATCACCTACATTCCGGTGCGCGGCGCATGCCCCATCGAATTCGAGAGTCTGCTGCGGTTCCTGCGGCTGGAACTCGCGGACTCCGAGCAGCTACCCGATCTGACACCCGCCCTCGTCGAGGCCTCATTGACGTACGTCCTGCGCACTTGGCACCGTCACCATGCCCACGACGCATCCTCGCCCCATACCGACGACGTCGTCGCCCGCGCGCTGCGATCGATGCACGCGCACATCGAATACCCGTGGACGGTAGCCGAATTGGCCGCCGTGGCCGGACTCTCCCGAGCTGCGTTCGCCCACCGTTTCACCACCGCGATAGGGCAGCCGCCACTGGCGTACCTCACCTCCGTGCGCCTGGCCGAGGCCGCCAAACTCCTCCGTGAGACCGACCGGCCCATCACGCAGATTGCCCGGGTAACCGGCTACAGCTCGACGATCACCCTCACGCGCGCATTCCGCCGCGAACAAGGCGTCACCCCCGGTGCCTACCGCCACGAACAAACGTTGTCCGGCTGAGCACCGAGGGCGACTCGGGTTCACGGACGGATGGCCGGCTCGTCGAAAACGTGCCGGTGTCGTCCCAGGAACTCCGCGAACGTCGTCGGCCGGATACCGAAACGGCGATGGCTGTCGAGCTGGACCTCGGGTTCCGGGCAGTTCAATCGCTCGCGCGCCTGCTGGTAAGTGGCTTCGACGAAATCCGTCGGGATACCCGCGGTGATCATGTGCTCACGTCGTTCCTCGGGCGTGATCGCTACGTACTCGACGGGTTTGCCGATCGTGTCCGAAATCAGGGCGGCGACTTCGGACATGGTCAACGCCTCGGGCCCGGTCATATGAAATACAGAGCCTTCATGCCCCTCCGTGGTGAGTATGTGGAATGTGACCGCAGCGATATCCTCGATATCTACCGGTGCGAGCCGAATGTCACCGGCCGGGAGTGCCAGAATTCCGCGGTCGACGATCGACCGAGCTTCCCGGAGATAAACCTGCATGAACTGGCCCGGACGCAGATGCGTCCAGGCCACACCACTGGCCTCGAGATATCTCTCGATCTGCTGATGATTTCGTGTGTAGCGAAACTTTCCCTGATCGAATCCCTTACCCGACTCGAAACCCGAGAACTTGACGATGTGTTTCACGCCGGCCGCGACCGCCGCATCGATGAAGGTGCACTGAGCCTCGACAAGCGTGCTATCGGCCGTGGAGATCATCAGCGCCCGGTCGATGCCTTCGAGAGCCGGTCCCACAGTCTGCGGTCGCAGCAGATCCCCTTCGGCGACTTCGACGCCGGAGAGTTCGAGCAAAGCGCCGGCCCGAGCCTTGTCACGGACCAGAGCGCGCACCGGCACACCGTGTCGAGCGAACTGATGAACTACCGCCATGCCGTTGTTGCCGGTAGCTCCGGTAATAAGAATCATTCCATCCCTCGATCCATCAAGCCCCCGATAGACGGACTCGAACGGGATCTCGAAATGAGCAAATCACGGCGCTGATGTGACGTAAGTCACGATGCCCTCGCTCGCGAACTCGCCGGTCACCCCGGCTTTCCGGGCGGAGGCCCGGCGAGGGCCGAGCGCTTACGGAATTGCCCTGGCGGGCAACCGAATTCATTCTTGAAGGCGTGGGCGAAAGCGAATTCGGAGGCGTAGCCCGAACGCCGCGCGATGACGGGCATCGGCGAATCGGTGTCGCGTAGCTGCCGTGCCGCCAGCGTCATTCGCCACCAGGTGAGGTACTCGATGGGCGGGCGGCCGACAAGGCCGGTGAACCGGCGTGCGAAACCCGCTCGGGACAGCCCGCGCACGCGGCCAGTTCGGCTACCGTCCAGCCGTGCCCCGGTGCGCCGTGAATCGCCGACAGCGCCGCCGTGACAGCCGGATCGTGCAGCGCGGCCGACCATCCGGTCGCAGCGCCGGTCGCGGCCTGCCGGTCGAGCCATGCACGCAGGATATGCAGCAGCAATGCGTCCAGCAGTGCTCGCAGCATGGCGTCACTGCCCGGGCGGCGACCGGCCAGTTCACTGTCGAGGAGATCGACAACCGCGCCGGCCGGGGTGTGGCGCGTGGCCGGAGCGGGCAGGTGGACGACGTCGGGCAGACCGGTCAGCATCGGGTGGGACCGGCCGCGGTCGAGCCGATAGGCGCCACAGAGCAGCACGGTCTCCGGCCGCGACGCCGAGGACACCGACGGCTCGGTGTGCCCGGGGCTCACCTCGCGTAACGACGTCCGCGCGGGGCGCAGCGGCGTGCCCGGATCGTCCGCGAGGGCGTGGGTGCAGCCGTTCGGGAGAAAGACGATGTCGCCGGGCCGCAATGCGATCGGGCCTCCGGACGGTGGTAGCAGCCAGCACGTCCCCGCCAGGACCACGTGAAATCCCGCGGCCTCGACCGCGGGCAGCTGCCAGCCGAACGGCGGCCGGTGCGTCACGCGCGCCGAATGCGGTTCGCCGATCCGCATCGCCGTCACCACGTCCGAGAGAGGGTCCACAATTCCGAAACTATCACTCTCGATCTTCTCGAGACGAATTCGTATAGATAGTGGACTTTGGCGCATTGATCATCTCATTCAGACGTCTTTAGGTTCGAAAGGTCATATCTCGCCCAACGATCCAGGAGTCCCCATGGTCATCGCCGTCTACGGCGCGAACGGCTACCAAGCCAAGCTCGTCCTCAACGAGTTGGCGCGCCGCGCAATCGAAGTCCGGCTGATCGGCCGCGACCGGCAACGACTCGACGCCGCCGCCGCGGCCGCGGGCATGACGGACGCCGACCGCCGGGTGGCCGAAGTGGCCGACCATGCCGCCTTGACGGCCGCGTTCGCCGGTACCGACGCCGTCATCAACTGCGCGGGCCCGTTCACCCTGTCCGGAGCGGCCGTGGTGCGCGCCGCCATCGATGCCGGGACCGGCTACGTCGACACCGCCGGTGAGCAGCTGTATGTGCAGCGCGTGTTCGACACCTTCTCCCAGGAAGCCGAACGAGCCCGGGTCACGGTGGTCCCCGCGACCAACGACGGCTGCCTGCCCGGAGATCTGCTCGCCCACCTGATCGCCGAGCGGTCCGGCCCCCTGGCCGAAATCACCGTCACCCACCTCATCACCGGTGGCGGCGGCCCGTCGCGGGGGTCGCTGCGCTCCGCGCTCGCCACCCTCGACGCGATGACCCGCGGCGGGCTCACCTACGACGACGGCACTTGGCACACCGGTATACCCGCACGCCACGCCACGATCACTCTGCCTGACGGCGAAGCCGCCGCGGTAGCGGCCCTGCCGTTGTGCGAGGTGGTCACCATCCCCCGTCACATCCGAGTCGAGCACGTCGAAAGTCTCGTCGAGGCGGCGCTCAAGGACCGGCTCGCCATGCCCGTCACCGCCGAACTGATCGACAGCCTGCCGGAGGGGCCGACCGACCACGACCGAGCCGGGCAACGGTTCACCTACCTCTACGACGCCCTCGATCGCCACGGCAACCACATCCGCGGAATCGTCCGGGGCACAGACACCTACGGCACCACCGCCGTCATCGCCGCCGAAGCCGCCACCCGACTGGCCGCCCACGACACCGCACCCGGAGTGCTCACCGCCGCACAGGCTTTCGACCCGGCCGACTTCCTGCGCACCCTGTCCGACCACGACCTGCACTGGACGATCACCGAACCGGCGACAGCCGGTTGACCACGGGCCGACGGCATTGACACCCCCTCAGAGCTGTCACAGCGGTGTTGAGCGCCACCACGCCAGCAGTTCGTCCATACGGTGGTCGCTCCAGGTCGAATAGATCGAGCATTGGCTGCGGGGCAGATCGTCGAAGGTGAGCCAGATCGCGTCCCGCCCGTCGCGAGGCGCGCGCCAGACACTGACGGTCCCGGACCGGCGGGGCCACATCTCCACGAGTGGATAACTTTCGACCACGCCATTGCCTGGAGAGCCCCGGAAGCAGTCGATACCCACGAAGGGATTCCGATTGGCCCGCGGATCGCCCGCGCACTCGACCCTCGAGTCGGTGCTGGCATCCGCTTCGCACGTGAGGCGGTTGTATCCGGCCTGCCCCGCCTCGGGGATTCCTTGGCCGGCATGCGCCATGGGCTTGTCGGGGAGCAACCGCGGGAACATGTCGGCTACCCACTGCGTCGGGCCCCAGGGTGACACGGCGGCGGTCGATGTCGTCGCGGGCGCACCGGACCCGGCAAACCCGTCGGAAGGGCGGCCCACCGACGCGATTCCGATCCCGATCACCGCCACGACCACCACCACCGCGATCACCACGCCGGTGGCGAAGACAGCGGCGTTGTTCGGTGCGGGCCTGCGGCTTTCGGGCACTGCGGGCGGCGGTGTGGACGGGCCCGGCGGAGCGGGTTCCAGGTGTACGAGGATCTGGGCCGTGGTGAGCCTGGCGTCGGGTTGCCGCGCAAGGCATCCGGTGATGACGAAGCGCAGCGGCCCGGTGTCGGGGACGCCCGTGAGGTTCGGCGCCTGGGTGGTCATGCGGTGCAACAGCGTTGCACTGCTCGTGTCGCCGAAGGGCGCTCGTCCGGTCAGCGCGTAGCTCAGCACGCCGCCGAGAGCGAACACGTCCGATGCGCGGTCACCCTGTCCGCCGGCGAGTGGCTCCGGCGCCGCGAACGCCGACGGCTCGGCCTGCCGGGCGAGGCCGAAACCGACCACGCGAGGCCCGGTTTCGGTGATGAGCACCGACGCCGGAGTGAGCGCACCGTGCACCAGGCCGGCGTCGTGCAGCGCGGACAGGGCGTGCGCGACACCCCGGGCGATCTGCGCGGCCGCCGGTGGTGACAACGGCCCGCGTTCGGCGACAACCTCGTGCAAGGTGGGCCCGTCGACGTACTCGGTCGCTGTCCACGGACGCGGTGCGTCGGCATCATCGGCGAGCACCGCGGGTACGACAGCGCTGTGCACGGTGCGGGCCGCGGCGAACAGGCGAGCGAGTTCGGCGCGGTCGCTGGCGCGGTGGGCGTGCACGACGCGGACGACGGCCTCGGCGCCGTCGGTGGCTCGGCCCAGGTAGATGTCGCCGAGGGCGTCCGAACCGAACCGGCCCACGAGTGTGTACGGGCCGATGGCCGACGGGTCGGTGTCCCGCATCGGCAGCGTGTGCGGGCCGGAACGCACGGACGGCACGACGAGCGGCGTCCCGGACTCGGCTGCCTCCGTACTCGCCGAGACCGGTACCGCACCAGCGTTCCCCCGCACCGCCCACGGGGTGGCCGCGGCGGTGACCGGCGTAGGCGCAGCCGCTACGCCGGTCGGTGTTACGGGCCGTCCAGCGCTGGGCTCCTGCCAGCGCTGGACTCGAATGATGATGGCCGCCAGGCAGATTGCCGCGATTGCGAGACCTGCAGCCTGGGCCAGCTCCGCCGCGATCAGCCCCCAGCCGCCGACCGGGGCGACGCCGTACATGAGGTACTCATCGGTCGTTTTCGATCTCGGTTCGGGGGCGCTCAACCGCACGACCAAGAGCGTCAGCATCCAGCTGCCCAGGAAGGACAACCACCACAGGACGACCAGCACTCCGGCGGGACGCCCACGCAAGTCCGGCGCGTCCACCGGCGTGCGCGGATCGCTCGCGCGCACCACGTCCGCGAGCACCGTATACGGGAACCAGAGGTTGACCACCGGGCAGAACCAGCCACCGATCACCCAGCCCGCGTGCAGCCGATGCCGTGCGGCGCACCGCCTCTCGGCGCCGCGGCGCGCGTACCAGAACCACGCGACGACGGCGACCGCCGCACCGAGCAGCAAGAACGACGCGACGGTCCCGGCCCACGTATCGGACTGCCATTCCCTGCGCGTCCCTCGCGGGTGTGCCCAAGAGCGCTCGAAGTCCGCGAGCCGGACCCAGTCGATGACCGCGCTGACGAACAGGAAGGCGACCGTCCCCGCCATCAGAACGATCGCCGCGGCGCCCAGCACCGTCAAGCGACGACCGCCTCCGCCGGGCCGCGCGCTCTCGACCGGCCTTTCGATTGACATGCGCCGATCCCTCCCGAAACGCCGACGACAGCACCCGGCCCGTCCACCGCCTCGCGTCGTCCTGTCCGGGCCACATACTGACACGAGCGCGGGCGGGCTCGCCGACCGTGGGAATGATGCAGGCGGTCAGCGGTCTATTCCCTCCAGCCGACGGGTCCACCCCCAACGACTATCGCCAATGTATGGACTCCTCGATCACGAGATTAATGGATGCGTCCTCAACGGTCGCGCGCGAGGGAACCATCGCCAGCAACTGGCGGACCATCACACGCTCGATGGCGATATTCAGAGCCAACCAGATGGATCCGGGGTCATCGTGTGCAGCTGGCTAGTAACCCCGAGTCATCACTGAGCACTGCCGCCGGGGTTCCCGGTTCGCCTCGGGTTAGAGGATGGGACAGCCGAGCCCTCGTTTGCAACCGCCGACCCTCGCATTGAACGTTCGGAACTCGGCAGAAGCGGTACGTTGGGCCGCAGCCCGTCGTTCCTGTGTACATCCGGAATGCGGCATGACGGGGACATGTCATTTCGGAACCGATGGCTCAGGCATACAGGATAATCCTATGCCGTGAGCGCTGAGATCGTGAGCCTGGTCGTTGCTTTCGCGGGAATACTGGTCGGAATTCGGGGTCCAAATTGCCCGGAACTGCACGCGGAAATCGGTCAACGAGCACGGAACCGCTCAGTCGAGTCCAGCTATTCGATAACCCTGTTCGACTGACTCGCAGCTGTGAATTCGATTTTGCTGGAAAGGAATACAAGTGGTCGGTAGGTTTCTATCTGCGTGCGCCGAGGCGCGGTGGCGAACTGCCGTCGCCGTATTGACGGTGACGGTCCTAACCGGTCCGATGTATGCATCTGTCGCAGAAGCGGCTCCACTGCCCGATACAGGCAGCGGAAGTTCCGGGAGCGGAAATGAGCCCCCGACACCGCCGCCGGTGACCACCACGGTCGGGCCGGGGGGATTCACTGCCGTGGTTGGTGCTGTGGAAGTCACTGGCGACTCGGGTGTGGCGCCGGTCGGCACCGCCGTCACTGTGGCAATGGTTTCCACCCAGCTCAACGCGTCGCAGGCCGAACTCGCTGATGTGATCGCTACACCGGTCTCTATCCGGCTCGGCGATGGCAACATGCAGCCCGCTACACCGATTACCCTGCGGTACAACCTGTCCGGGCTGGCCGTGGATCGTCTTGGCGGCACGATGCACCGTTCGGTGCCGCAACTGCTTTCTCAGCACGAGGGCGACCAAACCGCGACATGGACCGATGCGACATGGGATCCGGGTACCAAAGTGCTCACCGCGCGCCTGGGACAACTCAGCACCATTTTTCCATTCGAGATCAACTGGGACCAAACCAGCACGTGGCTCGGACAGAAGTGGGGCGAGCTGACCGGCACCCGGTATCCTAAGCCCGGGTGTGCGTTCACCGACTACGTCGACGGCGCGACGAAATACTCACTGTCACGAGTCAATTCGCCTGGTGTCGGCGCAGTTCCCGGCACAGACGATGTGGTCTGGCCGTGTCTGGATCGTGGATCATCCGGTGCAGCCCGCCTGACACTGCATTCGAACACCAGCTTGGTATGGGACGCAACCACCGACCCACCTATCGACGGAGTGATCAACACCGACACGATTGGCACCGTCGATGATGTCTTCAACTGGATGGCAGGTGAAATCGGTGCCGGACTGGACGGAGACGCGACCCAAATCTTGACCGGCGGATCGGCGTCGTTCGAAGCGAGCCTCCCGCCGAGCTCCGCGACTTTGACGCCGAACGCTGGGCTGACCACCTTCCAAATTCTGGTCACCACTATGAAGCTCGTCACCGATCGCTTGACACGGGGACAGCCTCTCACCCAGATCAAACCGGCCGGCGAGTGCGTGCGCCAAGCCATGGATCTGGCCGGGAAGAACCCGAGCAATGTCGATGACGTGTTGTCCTCTGCGCAGATCGTGACGCAGTGCTTGGTGAGCTATGCCGAACAGACCGGCGCGCTCACCGAAAAAGGCAGCAATGTCTTGGCGCTCGCGCACAGCGTGACGGAGTTGTTCGCCAGATTTGACGGGCAGGCACGTGGACTGGTTGCCACGATCAGCGGCCCCGCGCGTCTGACCATCACCCGGAGTTCTACCGACGGATCCGGTGCGTTGGAACAGGTCCCGCTGACCGGTTTCGCAAACCCGAGCCAGCTCGCGATCGGCCCGAACGGTGACCTCTACCTCGGAAGCCAGACGCAGGGAGCCAAAGTCGTCAAGTACGCCCCCGGTTCGACGACTCCCATTGAACTGCCCTTCGCTCAGCTGTACTACGTCGTCGGAATCGCCACCGACACGGCAGGGGCGGTGTACGTAGCCGACACCCCAGGTGGGCCCGCCAGCGGACATCTCGTGCAAAAGCTGGGCCCGGGAGCAGCCTCGGCGGTCACAGTGCCGTACACGCAGGTGCAGCGCCTCGACGACGTGGCCGTGGACGGTCAATTCAATACGTACGTGCTGGGAAAGGATCCGACAGCACCCGAGAGTCACGCTCGCAATCGAGTAGAGAAGATCGAGGCAGGGACGAACACATCGACGGTTCTGCCGTTTCTGCAGCCGAACTATCCTGGACGCACCGAGGTAGCAGCCGGATCGGGCTGCCTCGCGGCGTCGCCAGACGGTGTCATCTACGCTGGCGGCAACTACGACGGAGAAACCGGCGGGATCGCTGACCACGGCATTCTGCGACTCGACAACGGAGCCACCGTTACAGTGATCCCGCTGTTCAGCAACGAAATCGCGCAGAAATGCACGACAGCAAGCAATGGAGATCTCTTCGCTATCGTGTCGCGCCACGGTCCAGGCGGCGACTTCATCGATACAGCGCTCATGCGGTTTTCCGCAGGCTCGACTACCGGTTCCGTGATCCCCACAAACGGATTGATACTTTCCGATGTCGCAGTTGCCAATTCCGGTGATATGTACCTGACCGGGAGGACCAGCCAGGACCCCTCAGCGGTGTATCGGATCGCTGCTGGGGCCTACTGACTGCAACATGGATCGCTGATCGGTCGAGGACGTACGGTAAGTCGTCGACCGGTCAACACCACGCTTCCGATACGGATGGCGGTTGCCAGGCACGTGAGGGTCGAAAACATCCCGGCTGCGCCCGAAGGCGATGCCGTACAACGCGCGGTCCTCCTGCCGCGATAACTCACTTCCGTCAACCCTGTAATGGTCTTGGCCACGAATATCCACCCCTACGGCTCGGTCAGGCCGCCTTACGAGTCGGTACCGACAGTCTGTCATCGGCAATACAGCGCGGTCAGGTTCGTGATCGGATGTGCTGCGGGACAGGCGATCAGAGCCCCCTGGCACGCTGGACGGCGCTCCAAGGCTGCTGACTACGAGCAGTCGTAGCGGAATGTGTACGGGTTGTAGGGGCATCGTCGGCAGTCGAAGAGGTAGAGCCCGCCGCCATCACCCAGCGAGAGTCCGTGCGGGTTCGTGACTTTCGCGAGTTCGTCCTGCGGGAGGTCACGCACTGCCCCGGTTGCGGGCCGGTCTTCGATCGGGAGCCATGCACGTTCGCTGCCGTCGAACTCCATGCTGTTGATGGTGAGCAGGTGTTCCATTCGATGGCCGCACCGCGGGCAATCGGGCCAGTCCGGTGACTGGGTCCAGGTCGGGTAGCCTCCGACCTTGACCCCGGTGGATACCGACAACTCGTACTCGTAGGACCAGCCGGTCTCCTCTTCGAGATGGTCGAAGCGGTGTTCCAGCGCGTCCCATACCTCGTCGGGGAGGTCGCGACTCGGGTAGTCGATGATCCGTTCGGGATGTAACACGCAGGGCTGAGGGAGATAGTGGTCGGGCGCTCCTGCCGGTCGGGGAGGTTCCGGATGTTCAGATCCGCATCGGGAACTGTTGCGCCAGTACAGTTGTGGTCGCGGGCACCACCAATTCACATGGTCGAACGGGCACCACAGCACTTGCAGCAGATCAGTCTCCGGCGGGAACGGCAATTCAGGAACGTCGGTTGCGAACAGTTGCAGGACCGGCACGAAGGGCAGGCCGTCCTTCGACGTCTGCCATCGGCCCGGCCGGAACATATCCCTCGAAACCGTATGCGGGTCGAAACAATACGGCCACGGCTCCCACACCGGCCAGAGCACCGGCCCGCCCAATGAACTATCACTGACGCCGGGGCGCCCGGCACGGGGATGCAACCGCACTGCCACGCGGCCATAGGGAACAACTTCGGGAAACAGCTCCTCGACATCGATCTGCCGTGGCGGGGTGGTACGCACCATGCGACGCACACTACGGCGGCCACGGGCCATGACGCAGAACTGATCGCGGAATGGGCACCCGGAGGCGATCCTCGACGAATCCACTGGACCGATGAAGCGCAGGTGCACCGAAGAGACAGTCGGGCACATGCCGCGCGAGATCGTCTGCTGCTCAACGGCTCCGGAAGCGGCAGCACTCGCACAGCGGCAGGTGAGTGTCTTTGCGCGTGCGTAGCGGCCTTGAAATCGGTGGTGCACGACCGCCGCTGGTGCTGATGATGGTCGAATGCCGAAAGTGTCTGAGGGTGGCGCTGTTTCGCGGGAGGGACGGGTCGAGGTCCGTGCCCAGGCTGGGGCGGTGCGGGGTTGTTGGGCCGGCACTGTCGCGGTGTTTCGGGGGATCCCCTATGCGGAACCACCGGTCGGCTCTCTGCGCTTCGGGGCGCCGGTCCCGGTGCGTGGCTGGGACGGTATCCGTGACGCGTCGCAGTTCGGTCCTTGCGTTCCTCAGCCTGGGCACACCGGCTCGGTGATGTCATCGCTGACCGGTCACACCGGCGACGGGTCCGAAGACTGTCTGACCCTCAACGTCTGGACCCCGGATCCCGGCCGCGCCGGGTTGCCGGTGATGGTGTGGATCCAAGGCGGCACCTACCTGGCGAACCACACTGCCAACCCGCATTACGACGCTGCCCTGCTCGCCGCGGCGGGTGTGGTGGCGGTCAGCATCAATTATCGCGTCGGCGCTGATGGCTTCGCGAGTATAGCGGGAGCTCCGGACAACCGCGGCATCCTCGACCAGATCACCCGCCTTGGGCTGGGTCCGTGACAACGTCGCCGCGTTCGGGGGCGACCCGGCCAATGTCACGGTCTTCGGTCAATCCGCCGGCGGTGCCTGCATCGCCGCACTGCTGGTCATGCCAGCAGCGAAAGGCCTGTTCCGGCGGGCGATCTGCCAGAGCATGCCCGGCACCTACTTCACCCCGCGCCTGGCCACCGCGATAACACAGGCCATGACCGAACCCCTCGGAGTCCCGGCCACCATCGAGGACCTCGTCCGGGTGACACCACGGGCCTTGATCGACGCGACGGCCGCGGTGATCGCGAGGATGCTGGAGTTCGTCGATGTCTGGGGTCCGGTGGCCCTGACACCTACACCGTTCTCGCCGGTCGTCGACGGCGAGATCCTGCCGTGCGCGCCCTGGCGCGGGCTCGCCGACAGCGCTGCCCGCGACGTCGAGTTGCTCGTCGGCCACACCCGTGACGAATTCCGGCTCTACACAAGCCAGCCCGGCCACCAACCGACCGCATCGCAGATCGCCACGGCGTTCGACCATCTCGCACCGCCCCACGGCCAACAGTGCTACCGCGCCGCCCACCCCGCAGCCGACCCCACTCAACTGTTTGAAATACTCACCAGCGATTGGTTGTTCCGGATGCCGAGCCTGCACCTGGCCGACGCCGCGCACGCCGGTGGTGGACGCGTGTGGATCTACGAACTGGCGTGGAGTTTCAACTCCCGCCAAGGCGCTTCCCACTGCTTGGACTTCCTGCTCGTCTTCGGCACCCTCAGCCCCACCGAAGCCGCCGCACGCCCATCCCCACGCGGCCCACGAACTACCCCGCGTCGGCCATCGGATGCGCACCGACTGGACAACCTTCGCAGCCGACGGCACACCGGGCTGGGCGCCCACGATCCACGCTCCCGCACCACCCGCGTCTACGACACCACGACCACCGATCAGCCGTACCCGCACCGGCCTTCACGCCGCATCTGGACCACACACCGCTTCGACACCCTCGACCTGCCGACCTGAAACCATCAACCATCACCAGCAGCACAGACCCGCCGCTGCGGCGGGTTCGGTCAGCGCGCGATGCGGCACAAGCGGATACAGCTCCTCACGATCGATCTCGCCGTACCTGGGCTCTGAGCACATCGATTTCGCATCCTGGCGAGGTGGGATCGAAGCCGTGACCGATCAGCCAGCGCACGCCGCGCAGACTTCGTAACGACCACCAAGCCCGTATCACTTCGAGGTCCACACCTGTGCCATAGCCCGACACCACATCAGTCAGGCGTTCCGGATGCCCGAGGGTCAATGTGGCGAGGTCGTACATGGCGTCCCCACGCGCCGCCTCGGACCAATCGAGCACCCCGGTGATCTCGTCTCCGTCGACGAATACATGCGTGAGCTGGAGGTCACCGTGGGTGAACACCGGTGGGTACGGCCGCAGCGCGACCTCAGCGATCCGGCGGTTGCGCGCGACAATGTCAGCAGGGAGGACGCTGTTCGTGACCAGCCACGCGCATTCGGCACCGAGTTCCGCGGCGAGCCGCTCCGGGGTGCGACCACGCCGCGGTGGCAACGGTGCGTCGTGCAGCATTCGCAGGGCTGCCCCCGCCGCGGCCCACGCCGTCGCGGATGCGGATGACGGCTCGCCGAGCCGACCGAGCGCGGTTCCAGGAAGTGCGGCGAGGGCAAGCACGGACGGCTTGCGCCACAGGATCTTTGCGGTCGGGATCGGTGCCGACAGCATCGCCTCGACCTCGGCATCGATGCGCGCCGGATCACCGTCGATCTTCAGAAACACCTCACCGACCCGCACGGTCGCGCGTTCGTGATGGGTGACAACGATTTCGACGTCTTCCACGTCGGCCAGTATCTACGTTCGGCGCCGGGCTCACCGCGGGCAGCTGATCAGTCCGAGTTCGCTACATGCCACAAATACCCTGTCATCGGCGCGCGCCGACGATTCGTGTCGTGCAGGCGAACCACCACATAATCGGCATTACCGCGCGTTCTCACGTGATCTTCGACAGGCCGTGGCATAACCGCGTGACCAACCAGATCCTGCCAGGACCTTGACGCAAGACATTGACTGTGAGCAAGTCCCTACGACTCGATCCCGCGGAGTTGGCGGCGCTCTCCAGACACGACCGCCTTACCGCGTTGCGCGACTCCATCGCCGCAGTCGGCGGCAAAGTCGGCGCCGCCACCGCCATGGCCACCGAGCCGCCGACCGCGCGAAAGCGACACCCGTCGCGCGGTATCGCCCGGGGCGCGGCGGCGCCCAGCGACCAGCAGGCCGACGTGGGCGAGACCGGTGTTCCGCTCGTCGACGGGATCGTGTTGCCGGGCGGGATCGGTGCCCTGCTGCCCGGCGGCGGGCTGGCTCACGGGAGCGTGGTGGGCTGCCGCGGCAGCGCCGGGATACTGATCGGGCTGCTCGCCGCCGCCACCGGCAGCGGAGCGTGGGCCGCGATCGTCGGCGGCCGGCGGCAGCGCATCGGACTGCTGGCGGTTGCTTCTCTGCACTACGCAAGCGGGCGCGTCGCCGAGCCCTCGGCTCCGTGGCTGGGAAGCCCATGGTCTACCGTCAGGTCCTCACTCGCGGATGCTCAGAGCGACGCGAGGTCCGCCGCGATGACCTGACTGTCCCCGCGGCGGGTCGCGCATGGCTTCAGAGCAGGCTCCGGCGTGGTATCGGTCACGGCAGCGTGTTGCAGTTGCTGGGTGCTGGGGCGCCGGCGAAGCGTTGGGTGATCCAGTCGTGGGCAGCGACCACTGCGGGCAGGTACTCGAGGAGGTGCCCGACGGCCAGACTCGGCAGCAGAGGCGGAAGCCAAGCCGTGGTGTCGAGTTGGACCGTGGCACCCTGCCGGCACCAGTCCACGGCCAGTTGGCGCACCTGCGGGTACGGGATGGTGTCGTCATTGGTGCCGCCGGCGATCAGGACGGGCGCTGTCGGTTCCAGTCCGCCGATGCGTTGTTCGTCGACGATCCTTTTCGCCTCCGGCGACTCGTCGAGGATTCGGTCGATCGGACGGCCGCCGTCGGTGTACCAGCTCAGGGGCCTGAACAGGGTGCGGAAGCCCGCTTCGGCGACGCAGGTAGTGGCGAGTTCGTTCAGCATGGTGCGCCCTGCCGGGCTGATGTTCCGATCGACCACCGGCCTGATCTCCGGATAGTCGGCGACCATGCCGTTGAGCACGTAACCGACCAAACCCGGTGCGGCGCCGCCGATTACGCCTGGCACGATGCCGTTGATCACCTCGCTTCCACCGAGCGTCGCACGCGGGTCGGCGGGTGGGGCGCCGGTGTAGGTGCCGACGATGTCGAGTTCGGGGGCGTAGTCACCCTGCAGTTCGGCAGCGGCCGCCGCGGCTCCCCCGCCCTGGGAGTACCCGAAGATCGCCGCCGGTCGGTCGATCCCGGTGAGTGACCGTGCCGCACGCACGGAATCGAGGACGGCGTGCGCTTCGGAGACCCGGTTGATGTAGTCGTGCACGGCGGGTGTGCCCATGCCGTAGTAGTCGGTCATCACCACGGCCATGCCACGGGCCACAAGCGCGTAAGCGGTGATGATTTCGTAGCTGGCCCACAGGTCGAGCGGGAAGTTGTAGTGCATCAGCTCCGCGAAACCCTTCGACGGCGCGCACTGATCGCCCTGCCCCTGGGTTCCGGGTGCGACCGCTACCAGCGGTCGCGGTCCGGGCCCGTTCCACGGCAGCGTCGGTTCCAGGTACATGCCGGTCACCGCGGCGGGCTGGTCGTGGGTATCGGCGCTGAGGTACATGATCCGAGTCGCTTCGGCGGGAACCGGACGACCGTCCTGGCCGGGCAGCGACAGTGCCAGGTCGAAGCGCTGACTGCGCAGGACGGCGCCCGGCGCGGCCGCGGGCAGCGGGCTGGGCGGAAGGTAGAAGTCCTGTGGCCGAGAGGAGCCGGACGCCGACCCCGTGTCGGGTGCGGCGACGGCCGGCGGCACGCTGGTCACCGCGGCAGCCGCGACCAGCACCGCTACCACGGCAACGGTCCCGCGCCGCGCGCCGCGTAGACGGCGACCCCACCGCAACCGTAGCCGCTCGATACCGGCTCGACGACGCTGCGACCTGGACTTCCCTATCATCCGACACCCCATTTGAATCGAATTCAATTTGAATGCGATTCAGAATCACAGACGATCACGACTGTGTCAACGGTCACATCGACCACTGAAAGCAATAACTTGAATGCAATTCAAGATCTTGACCGCGCGCTCGATGCACCTCTAGCATCGACTTACTGAATTCGATTCAAATCCTGGAGGGTGTGGTGGTCGGCAATCGGCGTGGCGACGCGTCTCGGGCCGCGCTGCTGAGAGCGGGGAAGTCCGCGTTCAGCAGTCAGCGCTACGAGGAGGTCTCGATCGTGGACCTGGCGCGTTCCCTGGGGGTGGCGGCAGGCTCGATCAGCTATCACTTCGGCGGGAAACGAGGCTTCTACCTCGCGGTTCTCGAACACGCCGCCGAGGAGTTCTGGGGCGATCTGCTGGCGTTGCGCGGGCCGGCACTGGATCGGTTGAACCGCGGAGTCGATCGGCTGCTGGATGAGGCCGAGCATCAGCCACGCGCGTTCGAGGCGCTGTTCGCCGATGTCGCCGACGCCGAGGTCCGCGAGATCCGGGACCGTCGCAAGGCGCAGCTGACCGAGGCACTGATGGTGGAGGTGACCGGGGCGGATTCCTCGCCGGTGCTGCGTGCCGGATTGAGCGGATTCGTGTCGTTCATCGAGGGGTTGGTGCTGCATTGGATGCGCACCCGCGAGATCAGTCGTGAGCAGGTCAAAGAGCTGGTTGTCGGCAACCTGTTCGGCACGGTCCTGGCCGCGCTGCGCTCCGACCCGAGTATCGAGCTGGCCCAGCGGGCGATCGATGCCACGCTGTCGGATCCGCAGATCGCGGCCTTCCTCGGCCCGCTGTCCGCCATGTCGAAGACCACGGAGTGATCACTGATGTCTGATGTTCTGCCCGCCGGTCCCGCACGGATCGCCGAGACACCGTTGGCGCGAGCGGTCGCGTGGGTCATCGGTCCGCGCGGGTTGCGCGGCCAGGCGGCGCTGCGCCGTGAGGTCGAGGGCAAGGTGGTCGTGATCACGGGGGCCTCGTTCGGCGTCGGTGCGGCGACCGCGCGCTGGTTCGCCGCCGCCGGTGCCCGGGTCGTGGTCGCGGCTCGGTCGATGGATCGGCTGCTCGAGGTGGCCGAGGAGATCGAGGCCGCGGGTGGGCAGGCCTATCCCTACCGTCTCGACCTCACCGACGAGCAGTCGGTGGCGGAGTTCGCGGCGTCGGTGCGTTACGACCTGGGTGAGGTCGACGTGTTGATCCACAACGCGGGCAAGTCGTTGCGCCGGTCGATCCATCTGTCCTACGACCGTCCCAAGGACCTCACCGCCACCACCGGCGCGAATTACCTCGGCCCGATGCGGCTCACGCTGGCGTTGCTGCCGGGGATGCGGGCACGCGGTCGCGGGCACATCGTCAATGTGTCGACCGTGGGGATCATGTTCCCCAGTGTGCCCAAATGGGGGTTCTACCTGTCGTCGAAACTGGCCTTCGACTGGTGGATGCGCGCGGTGGCCATGGAGGCCCGGGCCGACGGGGTCACCTTGACCACGTTCTACGGCGGTTTGCTGCACACCAGGATGAGCGCCCCGAGCCGGTGGATGCGCGTCTTGCCCGGTCAGACCCCGGATGATGCGGCGAAGATACTGGCCAAGGCGGTGGTGCGAAAGCCGCGCACAATGACCCCGGCCTATGGGTTCCCGTCGGCGATCAGCGCCACGGTGTTCCGGTGGCCGCTGGAGCGGCTCGTCGAGTGGATTTTCCGCCACCTCGGTGACACCGAGGCCTCGCTGTCACGGTTGCGCCCGCCCGCTGCGGCGGCCTCGGCCGGGGCCGGTGCACCGCCGGCGTCGGTCACCACCTCGGTAAACAACGGGCAGGTGCGCACGGATGTCGGCTGACCTGAGTCACAGTGTGCGTCAGTGGGGTTCGGCGATCCCGGCGGTCCTGTCGTCGGGCATGCTTGCCCCGGTCGGCCCACGCAAGGCCGCCGCGTTGGCGCGTAGCTTCCACCGGTACGGTCCAACACCGGCGACGCTGTTGGCCGCCACCGCGATTCGCCATCCGGACAAGGTCGCGATCATCGACGACTCCGGCGAGCTGACCTACCGGCACTTGCAACAACGAGCCGAAGCCATCGCCGCAGCCCTGTATGCCGCGTGCGCGACGCCGCCGCGATCGGTGGGCATCATCTGCCGCAACCATCGCGGGTTCGCCGAGGCGATGGCCGCGGGGGCACAGCTGGGCGCGGAGCTGATCTTCATCAACACCGAACTGCCCGCCGCGCAGTTGCAGGCGATCCTGGCCCGGCACAACCCGGATGTGCTGATCTACGACGACGAATACGCCGTGACCGTCGAGGAGGCGAACTTCACGGGGCTGCGGGTGCTGGCGTGGTGTGATCGGCCTGCCGAGCTCACCGGCCTGCCGACGTTGGATGATCTGGCCGCACGCAGCCATCCCGCACCGCCACGGGTGCGCCACCCGGTCAAACTGACTTTGCTGACCTCGGGCACCACCGGCCTGGCCAAAGGTGTCCCGCGCGCGGTCAAGCCGCGCGCGATCGTGCTGCTGACGCTCACGGCGATGGCGATCCTGCGCCTGCGGTCCACCGACCGGGTGTTGGTCGCGCCGCCGATGTTCCACGGCTTCGGGCTGTTGTCGCTGCTGGGTCCGCTGGCCTTGGGCGGCACAGCGGTGTGCCGTCGCCGCTTCGACGCCGCCACCGCGCTCGACGACATCGCCCGCCACCAGGTCACCGTGGTGATGGCGGTACCGGTCATGCTGCAACGACTGCTCGCCGCGCCCGGACTGACCGACCACCGCACGGCACGTTCGGCGCTGCGGGTCATCGTGACCGGAGCGGCACCGATCTCACCGGCCACGATCTCGAAGCTGATCGAGGCATTCGGCCCGATCCTGGTCAACGGGTACGGCTCGACCGAAGCCGGTCTGGTCACGATCGCGACTCCCGCCGATCTCGTCGCCGCCCCCGACACGGCCGGCCGGACCTCACTGGGCGTATCGGTGCGAATCCTGCGCACCGACCGCACCGAGGCCGCGCCGGGCGAGACCGGGGAGATCTTCGTGCGTAGCGGTCTGGAATACACCGGCTACACCCCCGACCCCGCGGGGAAGATGTCCGCCAAGGAGGTCATCGACGGACATGTCTCCACCGGCGACATGGGGCATTTCGACGTTGAGCGCAGGTTGTTCATCGACGGCCGCGCCGACGACATGATCGTCTCCGGTGGGGAGAATATCTTCCCCGGCGAGGTCGAAGACCGCCTCGCGGCCCACCCCGATATCACCGACGCGGTCGTGATCGGTGTCCCCGATACCGAGTTCGGGCAAGTCCTCAACGCGTTCGTCGTGCTGGCACCGGGTGCTCTCGCGCCAAGCCAGGACGCGCTCAAACAGCATGTGCGCGAAGGTCTCGAGCGCTACAAGGTGCCCAAACGGTTCGTCGTCCTCGACGAGATTCCACGCAACGCCAGCGGCAAGGTCCTGCGGGCGAAACTGCACGCGATGGCCGGTTCCTGAACACCGGCGACGTTCGAAAGGCGAAAACTGATGGCAAGCAAGCCGATTCGCGTGCCGAAGATCATCATCATCGGCGCCGGCGTGGCTGGGATCTCGGCCGCGGCGACCTTCAAGAAGGCAGGGTTCGACGATGTCGTGATCCTGGAGAAGGGTGCCGATGTCGGCGGGGTGTGGTTCTGGAACCGCTACCCGGGGTTGACCTGTGATGTGCCCTCGCAGCTCTACCAGTTCGGGTTCGCCCCCAAACCGGATTGGAGCCGGGTGTGGGCGACCGGCCCGGAGATTCAGCGTTACCACGCCGAGGTCGTGGACCGCTTCGGGTTGCGCGAGCACCTGCGCCTGAACAGCGAGGTCACCGACGCGGTCTTCGACGGTCGACGCTGGACTGTCACCGTGGCCGACGGTACGGAGTTGCGGGCCGACTTCGTGATCGCCGCGACCGGGGTCCTGCATCACCCGTACACTCCGGACCTGCCGGGGCTCGACGGTTTCGAAGGCTCTGTCGTGCACACCGCCCGCTGGGACGAGGCGATCGTCACCGAGGGCAGGCGGATCGCGGTGATCGGCTCGGGTTCGACCGGCGTGCAGGTGGTTTCGGCCCTACAGCCGGGCGCGGCGACGCTGCTCCAGTTCACTCGCACTCCGCAATGGGTGCTGTGGGCGCCGATGGGCTTGGCCCAATCCCGGCTGGTGACACAGCTGCTCGCGGCATCACCCGCGTTGCATGATCGGGTGTACTCGGCGTCGTTGTGGGCGTCGGGAATCCTCGCCGACGTGGTGTTGCGCCCGACCTGGCGGCGGCGCGCCCTGCAAGGGCTCGCTCGGTTGTCGCTGCGTGCCCAGGTTCGCGACAAGGACCTGCGGGCGGCGCTGACGCCGGACTATGAGCCACTGTGCAAACGGCAGGTGATCTCCGGTACCTACTACCGGGCCATCCAGGCCGACAACGCCGAGCTGGTCACCGAGAAGATCACCGAGATCACCCCGACCGGCATCCGCACCGCCGACGGGCGCGAACGTGCCGTCGATGTCATCGTCTTCGCCACGGGTTTCCACCCGCACAACTACATGCGGCCGATGAACCTGCGCGGCCGCGACGGCGTCACCATCGACCAGGCCTGGGCGAAAGGCCCACGCGCCTACCGGATGACAGCGGTCCCCGGGTTCCCGAACCTGTTCACCGTGCTCGGACCGAACTCGCCGACCGGATCGATCTCGCTGCAGTACTCCGCTGAGCTGACCGCCCGATACATCACCCGCTGGCTGCACCGGTTCGCCACCGGCGAACTCGACACCGTCGAAGTCACCGAGGCGGCGACGGCCCGGTTCAACGACGCCGTCGCCGAGGCGATGGGCCCGACGGTATGGAACACCGGCTGCAACTCCTGGTACTTCACCGACCGCAACACCATCGACCTGTGGCCGTTCGACCGCAAGACGATGACCGGCATGCTCACCGAACCCGACGACCGCGACTTCCTGATCACCTCGACCGCGGACAACACCGCGGCGGCGGCAACGATCACCCTCTGAAACTCGAGAAGCAAGGACGATGATGTCTGGCAAGTCCCGAATCGACCTGCACGGCGCTGTCGTCGTGATCACCGGCGGCGGCCGCGGCATCGGTGCCGCGACCGCCCGAGCGTTCAGCGCCGAAGGCGCCCGGGTGTGGATCGGCGACGTCGACACCGATGTCGCCACGGCCACCGCCGCGTCGATCCCGCACTGCGCAAGCGCGCGCGCTTGGACGTCACCAGCGCGGAGTCGTGGCGTGAATTCCTCACCGAGGTCATCGGTGCCGAAGGACGTCTCGATGTCCTGGTCAACAATGCCGGAGTCATGCCACTGGGCAGCTTCACCGAGGAAACCGAGGCCACCACCGACCTGATCCTCGATGTCAACGTGCGCGGGGTGATCAACGGTATGCGCGCGGTACTGCCCGGCATGGTCGATGCCCGTCGCGGCCACATCGTCAATGTCGCCTCCATGGCCGGGATGATCCCGATCCCGGGCATGGTGACCTACAACGGTTCGAAATTCGCCGCCCTCGGTCTGTCGCTGGCCGCGCGCCGCGAATACGCCGGCACCGGCGTCACCGTCACCGCAGTGCTGCCCTCGGCGGTGCGCACCGAACTGTCCTCCGGAGCGACCCTGGGCAAAGGCCTGCCGACCGTCGACCCCGAGGACGTCGCCCGCGCCGTCGTCGACAGCGTCCGGCGTCGCCCCGAAACCGTATCGGTCCCAGGGTGGTTGGCACCGGGCTGGTCGGCAGTGCAAGCCCTGGTGCCCAGCTTCATCGAAAACCGTGTCCGCCGACTCGTCGACGACCGCCGGGCGCTGACCGGCATCGACACCGACAGCCGCCGCGCCTACATCGAACGCATCGAACGCCATACCAACGAACACACCACCGCCGCGACGGCACCGAAGCGGCGCCGCACGAAGCCGGAACCGATCCCACTCCGATTGCCGAGTGGACGGCCGAGGTCCAGCGCGAACGCGAGCTCGTAGCTACCCGGATCGACTCGCTACAAGCGGCCGACCGTACATACCAGCGGATGGACTGCCACCAGATCCAGCAGCTCGTCGACACGCTCGGCGGCATGATCACGGTACTCAAACGCGCCGAACCCAGCGAGAAATTGGAGATCTGAAACCCAACCTCGACTACCCGTGGACCTAGTGTTTGTGTCCGGAGGGGGAATGGACCACTACGCCCACGCCCTGACCTGCAGCACGACACTACAGATCTAGCACGACCAGCGCCTGCCACCCGGAATACTGCCGGAATAGTGTAGGAGAGGTCAGCGGATCCGCTGCGGCGCCCGGCAATCCAGAGACAGGTGCCGACGAAACCCAACCGACGCTCGGCAACACCCCGAAACCGCAGATCATGGTCGACCAGCTGCGGCAGAGGCAGCTCGAAGTTCAGGCATCCATATGCGGTCCTTGTGGATCGCCGCATGATTCGGATTCACCAGTCAAACTGTCAATCACCATGCAAATGACATAAACACACAGTTCAGAACCTTGTCTGAGCAATGTTTAGCTTAAACACTTTGCCATAATTCTAGCTTTCTGGGATTAGACAGAGATTTCCAGGCCGTCTAAGCGTCGAGCGCCTCGCCGACGGTCCATTCCACGCTGCCCTCGGCCAGGGAACCGTCACGCCACCGCTGCAAATGCGCTGCGTGGCAGTCGATCCGGCGCAGCGCAGCCCGGAACGTGCCGCGCGCCTCGCGGATGATCCGGTCGAACTCGGCAGCAGTGTAGGACTGCACCGTGCTGTCGGGTTGCTTCATCCGTCGACACAATTCGTCGGCGACCGACCCCGACCGCAGTCGCGGGTCGTCGCGCAGCAAACTGATCACCACCGCCGCCGAGCTGTGCCCGCTGGTCCGCAGCGTATGGTCGCGCCATTGCCGGACCAGTGCGGCGGTCAGGTCGGTCAGGTCCCGTGGCGGGTGCTTCTGGTCGGATACGAAGCGCGCGAACGCGACCAGGCGCAACACACCGAAGTCGTAGTCCCGGGCCCGCCCCTGCCGGTTGTAGTGGTGCACCACGACTCCGCCGCCGGTCACATACTCCGGGCGGGCATGACCGGCCGGAGGAAGCGCCGCACGGCGGGCTCGCGGGCTCACCAGGCTTCACCGATTTCCGGGTGCATCCGGGCGTCGAGGTCCTGGATGCCGACCGATTCCCGCGCAATCCGCGCGAACACCGAATCCAGTTCCGGCATCGGCGCGGTCACCGGCTCGGCGGCACCGGCCAGCATCGCCCGCAACTGCAGACCGTGCGGCTCGGCGATCGACCGCATCCGGTCCCGATGGATCCGGCCAGCTGGGTGATCGTGCAGCGCTGTCTGGCCCATCGCGCCTCCTGGCGCACCACCAACCCGCACGTCATCGTCACCAAAGGGACCAAGGCTGGGAGGTCACCCGCGTCGGTCGCGTATCTGAGCCATGTCCTCGACGATTGCGGGTTCGGGCCGCGGATGATCCGCAGCACCCGCCTGATCGACCTGGTCAACACCATGGACCCAAAGCTCGTGGCCGCCGCGTTCGGCATGACCCCCGAAGCCACCATGATCTACCTCGTCGACCACGTCGACCCCAGCCGACTACCGGCCCGGCCAACCGTCAAAACCACACACCACAAGGCATTACCATCTCAACAGCACGGTCACTGGCCGGGCGAGCAGTGACCAGGCGAAACGCGGAGGGGAAGAAGTGATGACAGGCAACGCCGCTTGGAACGAGGAAAGTATCTCTCGCCTGAAGTACGCAATGAAGATCACAACCTGGACCAAGTTCGCCGGGCACCTGCAGCTCGACGTTCGCCGGGTCGTCGAGCTGCTGGAAGGCCAGGTCCCTTCAGCCGAGGAACACCAGAAACTGGACCTGGCTCTCGAGAATGCCAGCCCAGAAGTGAAGCGGCTGTTCGGCAAGCCGGAGCCAGGGCGATTCGGAGCCGGCGGGTTTCCTGGTTCGGGAGGGCCGATCCCAGAACTGGCCCAAGACGCGGCCCTCGCGTTTGGAGCGTTCGGCGGGGCAAAGGGCATCGCCGCGATTTTCAAGGCGTATTTCGACCGAAACAATGTCAAGAAGGTCAAGTTCGGCGACGACGGCCAGATCGTTGAGGCCACGGGATTGAGCTCGGACGAAATTGTCCGACTGCTGGAAGCAGCTGACGACAGCGATCCCGACCAAGCAGGGACGGACTGACGCCGCACTGACGTTCAGCCGGCACACGAATCGAACACGTGAAATTTCGGCAGCGCCTGCGCTCAGGTTCGCTCGAACATGTGCGCTTTGCCGACACTGTCGTTGGAGGCGATCGCGGCGCTGTTCTTCTCCTCCCGTTCGGCGAGGACCTGGAACACTAGCTCGGCGCCGCGTTCGTCGAGTTCCATGTGTCGGGCCTGGCGGCGAGACGCCGTGCACCGTTTCTGGTGTCGGTTCGCTCGCCGCCGCCCGCCGAAACGGCGCGCGGGCCGACGCTCGCGTGAGCGCATGGGTCATGGCCCTCGAAGAACGCCTCCTGACCGCCCGGCATCGACATGCGGTGAACAGCCTTGCCGGAGAACGACATCCGCAATGCAAACAGGTAGCAGCGCACCACCTCGCGGGCGCAGCCGGACCATCACCTCACCGCAGTCGACCTCGGCGTCCATCCCGGGCCGGTGCAGCTGCGGCACGAACACCGGCCGCCGGTCCGCGCCCGGCCTCGGCACGGATCTGAGCTTGCCGTTCACTCACACTGGAGCGGACCCGCGGTAGGACACGTCGGTCATCCCGTGCTCCTCGATCAGCCGATGAAAGATCCGGGTGATCGTGTCGCAAGTCCGGTGGTGGATGTCGAGTGGGGGCCTCGATTGACGTTGGCGGGCGGCTCGTTACGGATTCGGCGGGTGGGGCCGGAACGTGTGCGTGTCGGTGAGATCCGGGAACTCGGGCGGCAAGCCGCTTCCCGGGGTGTGCTCGGGTGCGATCACCCAGGACAGGGCGGCACCGTCGGTGCCGGATGCTCGTATTTCCGATCCGTCTCGTTCGAGGGCGACGCCGTGTCGCCGTGCTTCGGTGTCGACGCCGGCCATGTAGGCAAGGCACTCCATCACCGAGCCTCGATAGACCACTTCGTGGCTGTGGCCGTCGTCCTGAAACCACACCACCCAGTGGTCTGGCATTGCCGCCTCCTCGGCCAACCGACCGCGCGATAACAACCAACGCTATTGGCTGCTTCTCAGAGTGCCAGACTCGCCCGAACGCTGTGGCGATCCGAACTGATCGCGGCGAACCCGTGCCGTGTGCGCGCGGATCTGCCCACCCTCCTTTGCCGGTGGTTCGAGCGGTTGCCGTGTGCGGATCGTATTGTGACGCAAGGAGTGTGGCAGGAATCTCGGTGCGCTGGATGGTGGCTGTCCCGACCTGGTCGGTGTTACACCACGGTCCAGGTCACGCGGACGCGGGTCCAGGACAGGGAGAGTCCTAGCGATTGGAATACCGCGGGGCTGAGAAGCAGGTTGTAGTCGTGGCAACGGGAAGATCTGTCGACGATTTTCGCCGAGGCGCGGGCCGAGCCCGGACCGACGATGGTGAGGGTCATACCGTAAGACTCGCCGTCACCGTAGAGGCCGGTCGACAGGGCCGCGACATGGTCGATGTCGGTGTTCACTCCGCCACGCGCGCCGCAGCCCGGATGGAACCACATGGCGAACCCCCCGACCGGAACGCCGGCACGGGGCATCACCACAGCCGCGTGGTGTGACCAGGAGTCGGGCGAATCGGAATATCGTGGGATCTGCACAGCGTCTCACACTCGTGGCCGCGGAACTCCGGTTCGCCGATATCGAGAAACACGTGCATTTCACCCGATCCGAGGCGGGACAGCCGAACAGCGCCATGCCGCGCGGTCCGCCAGGCGATCGCCGGAAACCGTCATCGGTACCGTCGGATTCACGAAGACGCCTCGGACCTCCGCCGGATCGCCGGTTGCCTGTCTGTCTCGAGTAATCGCCCCCGCACGCCCTGCGCGGGACTGGGCCCCGCGAGGGCTGAACACCGGTGCCGGACAGGAGTATGCCTACTTGCGCTTCCTGTCCCTGTTGTCCAAGGTTTCAAGGCCGGATTGAGCGTCGGCTGATTTGGCCTTCTTCTCGGCTCGTTTCTCTTTGATCGATTTCCCTTGCTTTTTGGCCATCGTGGTACGCCGAGATTTGTCGGGCAACGGGGCATCCTTTGGTTGCTACGCCGGGAGGTATGACACGGGGCGGTAGGCCGACGACCGGGGAGAGTGTTCGGCCGCCAGTGTCTGCCGTGCGAGGTCGAGCATGGCAAGGCTGGTGTCGCGGATGAGCGTGTCGAGGCTGTCGAGTACCGCCGTGGTCGCGGAGTCTGTGCCGTCTCGGCGTTGGGCGTCCAGTCGCAGTCCGGTGTCGAACAGGTGGCGCACCAGACGATCGCTGAGCGAGGCGAACACGGGATCGATCGACGCGAAGTCCTGCGTGGCAGCGAAAGGGTCGGTAGTGGACGCGGTGAACGCCGCGGCGGCCGGGGAGATGTGTGACGTCATTGTGGCCACCTCGATGTCGGATTTCGTGAGGCGCCGCCGGACGAAAGGCTTTACCCGTCTACGCCTCAGTGTAGGAACGACGCCGCATGGCCTGGCAGGGCCGAAAGTCACCACGCCCAAGGAGACCATGCGGGAACAGATGTGGCGCACCGTGTCCCCGGCGTCACGGCTGGGCAGCACCGCTGTCGCGAGCGCGGCCCGAACCGCGAACGAGATCGGAACGCCGCACACCGAGACGTCGGGACGCTACGTCTGTCAACGGAACATGTTTCGGTACATCGTAACTCGGCACGGTGTGCGGTCTCAGCGCTTCGCCCGTGCGACAGCCCTGCGATCGGAAATATCGACCGCAAGCACAGCGAGGACAGCCGGAACCGGCTGTTCGCGAGTCGAAGGTTTGGTCGGCCGCGCTGGACAGAAATCGTCTACCCCGAACGCTGTCGCGGAGCGGAAGCGGGGAGAAGAATGAAGAATAAGGAATCCGCCGGGTCACGCAAGTGCCCGAAGTTCCACCGGCGTCGCAGTGCGGCCGCGCCGGACCAGAAGAAGATCAGCGTTGAGCGCATCGATTTCGCGATACCCCAGCTTCCGACGCTGGGATGCTCGCCGAATCGATTGGCGTGTACAAGGTTTCGGAGAGCGGATATGACCGATGCGATCGCGACAAGACACCTCACCACCGTGGAGGCGCTGGCCCTGCTCGGGTCCGTCCACTTCGGGCGGGTGGTGTACTCACGCTACGCGCTGCCCACCATCCGCCCGGTCAACCACATCGTCACCGACGGCACCATCGTCATCGCCACCGGACTCGCCCCCACGTTGACCTGCGACCGGCAGGTCGTGGCCTACGAAGCCGACACCATCGACCACATCAGCCACACCGGCTGGTGTGTCATCGTCACCGGCGCCGCCGCCGGAATCACCGATCCCGGCGGTCTCGTCGACCACCGGCTGCCCGCCCAGGTACTCCCTGGCCCTCGTGGGCACCTGATGCGGATAGAGCCCGACATCGTCACCGGCGTCGGATACATCGACTCCCGCAACGGCATACTCCAGTTCCACCCGCCGGCCGGACTCCGACCGGCACGACCCGGACACTGACCGTCCGTTCCCCGAGCCCGGCACGCACACTCTGCGCCGCGCCCCGGATGACACGCCCACCTGGTACTCACCCGCCTACAACCGCTCGGGAGCGCAACATATTGATCCACGCGCACCCGTCACGTCGATGGCGGCGCCTGCTCGGTTAGGGCGAGCACGGCTGTGTCGGTTCTGTGGATCAGCAGGTCCAGGTCCACGAGTGCGGCGGCGATGGCGGCACGGACCCCTCGAGGGTCGGGACCTGCCACCTCGCCGGTGTCGAACAGCGCGCGCAGCACCGTCAGTTGCAGTCCGAGCCCGTGCATGTCATGCACCAGCCGGTCACTGGCCGTCACGAAACGTGCGGTTATACAGCTACTCTCGTCACAATCGCACGGGGCTCGCCGCGGGATCCGCACTCCGTCGGACCCGATGTGAAACGCGGTCTCGGTCATGGTGTCCTCGCTGTGAGAGTGCTCCACCGCGGACGGCGTCGGCTCAACCGTTCACCGGACGGCACCGACGCGTCCGGCATGAGGCGTCCGGTACGGCCCAGCCGTACCGGCGAAATTGTGAGAGATCGATACGCTGCTGCAAAGTCGGCGGTGTTACACCTCATACGCCTTCGTACTACTACCAAGGTCCAGAGCAGCGGCAGTGAAAAACATCGTACGCCACCGGAAGTCGTGCCATCGCGGGTTCACCCCGGAGACGACTCATCGGCACTCGGTGCCGGTCGTACCGGTCGTTAGCGGCCGGTCGGGTTGCCTTCGCCGGTGCCGCCGAGGATCGTGCCCATGTCGACGGCGCGCTCGACGACGGCGTTCGCGAGTTCGGCCAGCCGGTGGTTGGTGTCGCGGGCGTACGTGTGGAACGTCCGGAAGGCGACGGCCATATCGAGGTTTCCCGCGTTCGGCGAGCATTCCTTTGGCCTGCCCGATCACCACTCGGCTGTCGAGCGCACGATGAAGCTGCTCGTTGACCGCCAGCGAGTCCGCGAGAATCCGGGCATGCACAATGCCGATGGTCGCGACATCGGCGAGCGTCTGCTCGACGTGCAGATCGTCGGCGGCGAGCGCGTACGGTCGCGCGGTGAACAGGTTGAGGACACCGATCCGGTCGGTGCGCAATCGCATCGGCAACGCGCACACCCCGGTGAAAGCCCTTGACAGCCCGTGTCGGACGCCGGGCATCTGGCGGTCGGCACCGGCCTCTCGGTGCGACGTGGTGCAGGCAGCTGATCTGCTGTTGTTCATCTCCGCCGGATACGACCGCATCACCGCCCCGGATCAGGAGGCGCGCGTTCCCCGCCCGCACCATCGCGCGTGGGAGTGCGTCCGCGTTCAGGACCATCGGCTCTAGACTGCGCCAGCCTCGGTGTCTACCTGTTGAAGGTGCGCGGTGTGGGGCATCGCTGTGCGACGAAGAAGGAGGGCTGAGATGGTTCTCGAGCCGATCCTTACCCCGGACGGGGAACGCGAGAGCGTGGCGGCCGAGCGGGAACGAATCGCCGAGGAGCGCGAAGGCATCGCGGCCGAGCGCGAACACCTCGCAGTCGAGCGCGAGCAGCTCGCACACACACGTGAGCGGCTGGCAGAGAAAAGAGAGACCCTGGCCGAGGGCCTGCAGCGACTGGCGTACCGCGTGGAAATGCGCAGCCACCTCACCGATCGCCGTGAAACAGTAGCCGATGAGCGTGAACGCATCGCAAACGACCGCGAGGCCCTCGCCGATGAACGGGAGCAGTTCGCGGACGAACGGGAGACCGCCGCGGACAACCGCGAACAGGAACTGAGAAGCCCCCCAGATATCGACCCCCACAACCACGAGGAACGAGCGAGACAACAACGCCGACGCCAGCAGGAAGCCGACCTTCGCGAAGAGGCCGCAGTCAAGAGGGAACTGGAGGCAAGCAGGCGCGAACAGGCAAGACTAGCGGCGGAGACCGAACGACAACGAGCCACCGACGACACGAAAAACGGTGGTTGATCAATCCGAAGTCCCGGGCCCTTCCGGCAGCTCCGGGCAGCTCCGTCGCCGCCGCGACCTACGGTAGGTCTGTAGTCGGGACGGCTCAACTCGTGCCGGACTCACCCGATATGTCGGCTCGGAATGTGTTGCATTGACGAAATACGTCTCGCGGCAACGACAATCACACCGGGACTGTGACATTTGTCCCTGGCCGACCTGCCGTCACGGAGCCACTCTGGGAGTATGTCGGCCCGACAACACGACCAGCCCAACGACAGCCTGCCGGAACCCGAGCGGAACGAGGTGGAGTTCAAGGCCCAACTCATTCAGCGCGAAGATCTGGTCCAACGACGCGAGGATGCGGTCACCCGCCGGGAACGGGCCGCCGATGAACGGGACCGTGTAGCCGACCTCCGCGAAACCGCCGCCGACCAGCGCGAGGAAGTCGCCGACCAACGCGAACACGCCAGCGACGAGCGTGAAAAGGACGCCGATCTCCGAGAGCGAGCCAGCGACAACCGCGAGGAACAGCTCAACACGCTGGAACAGCAACTGGACGAACGCGCCCACCGCACCAGCCTGGCCACGACATCGACCGTGCAACGCGCCCAGGAGACGATCGCCCGAGGCCGCGCCCGACTGGCAGCGAGCGCAGCACAACTGGATCGCAGCGAAGCAGCGCTCACCCGCACCAGAGCACAAAACCACCGCCAGCAACACGCAATCGAGCGCGCCGTCGCCACCAGCCAGCGAGCACTGAACCACCAGTCAACACCATCGACCGACGACCCGGACCACACCGGGCCTTCACCCGACGAACCTGCAGACCCAACCCCGCCACCGCCCGCCCAGCCCATACACCAAATCTCGACATCAGCTACCGGACATACCGACATAGCCCTGGCACTCGGACGGCTGACAGACCTACGACAGCAGTTCGCCGACGCCGCCAACAGGCTTGCCGTCGCTGAGGACGAAATCGCCCGGACACACGAGCGGCTCGCCGTTCAACGACCCGCCAAAGCACACGAATCTCGAGAAATCGCCAGAAAGGCCCGGGCCGCCGCACACCGCGCCCGCGAGATCGCCAGCACCTTCACACCGCACACCGACGCTTCGAACACCGCCCGACCACCCGCACCGCGCCCACCCCGGCCTACCGTCACACACTCCGGCCAGGCGCCACCGTCGAGGCGCGCGATTCCCACCGACGCTCTCCCGGGTCTGCCCAGCCCGGACCGCGACGAGCAGGACCTCCCATCCCAGCCACCACACGCGGCAGGAGACCGCGGTGAAGTCGACCGCTCCTAGCGGCGCGTGCTGCAGGTGGGCGTGACCATGATCAGCAGATGCGGGGACGGCGCGGTGCCGACCAGCTCGGGTGTGCGCACCCAAGCGATATCCGCCCCTCTACGCTCTCTGTCGGCTTGAAGAGAAGTGTTCGACCTAGGACTAGTCGAAGAGCCGAACGGTCGAGAATCCCCGTGCCAGGTAGCCAGGACAGGGGTCGACTCACGGCCGCCGAGAGGTCCAGCCACGCGAACGCGGGCCAGAACGCAGCCGACTGCGGAACCAGGGCGGGCCTGGTCACCGCAAATATGCTGCTAACAGCCAGCTAGATTTCGCTTTTACCAGGTCAACCGGTATGGAGTTAGCTGCGGACAACATGCCAGTAGCTGCCTCGGGCCATTTGTTCACGCGTCCGCGATACCCACCACGACGGTCTAGCTCGCAGCCCTACTCGGAGACCGGACGACCCGGCAGCCGCGCACACCGCCTGATCACTGCCACCCATCGCGCAGCAGTACACGGTCGGCACCGTAAACCGTTGTGGGCCACGCAGGCCACGCCCAGGATGTAGCCTCGGCGGACAAGCGATCCAGGAGTGGCGCACCGTCCACGGCGCCGACGAGGCGGGGCTGCACCGAGACCGCTGCCGCCGCGCCAGGGAACGCCAGATCGGCTGTGGCGTAGCCGATTCTGCCGTTAGCTTGTGGATGTTCGCCCAAGGTCTCCACCCGCGCGGTGGTCGCGGTGACGGCGGTGAATTATCGCGGCGTGCAGAAGTCGGCGCTGCTGACCCGATCAGCGTCGCTACCGTGCTCGCCGCGCCCACCTCCGCGACCCGCCGCCACCGAGCAGGTGGCGTCCCGTACCGACCTCTCGGTGCGGCGTGGTGCAGGCAGCGGGTCTGCTGTTCTTCATCTCCGCCGGACCACGACCGCGTTGCCGCCCTGGATAAGGGGAGGTGCGCGATCCCGCCCGTACCATCCCCACGCGGGAGTGCGGTCGCGTCCAGGACGATCGGCCCTGGAGCAGCGCGAGTTTCGGTGTTTACGCATGCGGGCAGCTGGCACAGGAGAAGAGAGACGCTGGCCGAGGGCGTGCAGCGCCTTGCGCACTGCGCGGAAACGCGCAGCAACCTCACCGGCCGCCGTGAAGCAGTGGACGATGAGCGTGAACGCATCGCAATCGAACGTGAGGCGGTCGCCGATGCCGCCGACAGCTTGCCGTCGCTGAGAACGAAATCGCCCGGACACCTGTAGCACGCCCACCCGGCCGTCCTGTGCCGACGACTCGCTCCTCGGTAGGAACCCCTAGCTGCGGCGTCACAACTGATCCCACGCAGAATGCGAGTACGCCAGCTATCGCTGCCTCTCTGTGGAGAGCCGAGTGCTTCCTCCAGCGGCGACCCGGACCGCACGGCCGCGGCATTCGATGTCGATCGGCGGGAGATCGTTTCGGTCGGAGTGGATTTCGAGGGTTCGGCTGTCGATGTGGATTGTCAGGCGGTGGCCTCGGTAGAGGATCGGGAAGGTCAGCGGTGCGAGCGCGGGGGGCCAGTCCGGTTCGAAGATCAGGCGGTCGTCACGGATTTCGAGGCCGGTGAAGCACCGCTGGAGAAGGTCGATGCTGCCTGCCATGGCGGCGAGGTGGATTCCTTCGGCGGTGGTACCGCCCTGAATGTCGGTGATATCGGATTCGAGGACGTCGTTCAGGAAGTCCAGGGCGCGGTCGCGGTTGGCGCGGGCCAGAACCCAGGCGTGGACGACGGCGCTCAGTGTGGAGCCGTGGGTGGTGCGGGCGAGGTAGTAGTCGACCGTCAGCGGGATCGTCTCGGGTTCCAGCCGATACCCCATGTCCGCCAGTAGTTCTCGGAGTTCGTCGGCGGAGAGTAGGTAGAACAGCATGAGGACGTCGGCCTGTTTGGCGGCACGGTAGCGGGTGACGTCGTCGCCTTCCGACTCGAGTATTCGGTCCAAGCGCCGGATGTCGCCGTAGCGGCGGCGATAGGTCTCCCAGTCCAGTTCGGCCAGGTCGTGGTAACCGGCGAATTGGCTGAGCATGCCGTCGTGGAAGGGCACGAACAAGCGGGTGGCGATCTCGGCCCAGCGCGCGGGCTCGGCGGCGGTGACGCCGAGCGTCTCCAGAAGTTCGGCGCGGTCGCGGGGCGCGAGCAGATCGAGCGCGTCCAGCGCGCGCCGAATGGTCCAGGCCGCCATGATGTTCGTATAGGCGTTGTCGTCGACGCCGTCGTAGGGAGCGTGCCGGTAGCCGGAGTGGAATTCGTCGGGCCCGATCACCCCGCACAGGTGGTAACGGTCGTCGGCCGGGTCGTAGACGGCGCTGCTCGCCCAGAATCGAGCGATCTCGACCAGCAGCCCCGCGCCGTGATCGGTGAGGAACTCACGGTCGCCGGTGGCCTGGTAGTAGTGCCAGATGTTGTAGGCGATCGCCGAACCGACATGGTGGGCACGGTGACTCGCGTCGGGTGTCCAGCGACCCGATCGCGGATTGAGATGCAGCGTCTGGCTCTGTTCGCAGCCGTCGCTGCCCGACTGCCACGGGAACAACGCGCCGCGGCGGCCGAGGGCACGGGCGGCGCGGCGGGCTTCGGGCAGCCGCCGGGAGCGGTAGCGCAGCAGGGAGCGGGCGAGGGCCGGGAAACGCAGTGTGAGCACGGGAAGGACGAACAGTTCGTCCCAGAAGACGTGGCCGCGGTAGGCCTCGCCGTGCAACCCGCGAGCGGGTACGCCGGCGTCGAGGTCGGCGGTGTGCGGGGACAGGGTCTGCGTCAGGTGCAGCAGATGCAGTCGAGTCACCCGCGCCAGGTCTGCGCTGCCGTCGGCGTCGATGCGCAGCCGCGCCCACAGGTGCTCCCACGCCGCCGTGTGCTCCGCGAGCAGGTCGGCGAAGGACCCGGTGTCGGCAAGCAGGCGGAGGGCTTGGTCTTCGGGCGCCGAGATGCCCGGATCGCGGCCGGTGTACACGGCCGCAGTCTTCACCACCGTAAGCCTGTCACCCGGAGTCATATCTACCGGGAAATCATGCCCGGATCCAGTCGGGGTGGACTCGAATGATAGTGCAGTGCAAGGCTCGTCATCCTTCCACGCCACAGTCCGTGTGGCCGTCGCCAGCAGTACTCCGGACTGCCGGGTCCGCGTGCGGACCAGCACGGTGTCCGCGCCGACGGCCGTCGCCGACAGCACGTCGAGGTGGTCGCCGGACAGCAGCCGGTAGCGGTCGACGAGCGTATTGCGGACCGCCGCGTCGATGACGGAGCGGACGGTCAGGCGGCCGGTCCAGTTCTCCGCGACGATCGTCGTCTCCAGCGCGCACAGGTGCGGCGAGTGCATGGCCGCGAACCGCCGCTGGGTCACGGCGGTGATGCGCCCGGACGGATCCCGTGCGCGCAGCCTGCGGGTGAGCACCGCGCGGCGCAGGTCGAATTCCTGCCGGTAGTCCAGTAATTCGGCGGCGTCGACGTCGAACCATTCGCCGTCGTCGATCCGCCACGTCACCGGTAGCCAGTTCGGCAGGTTGACCAGGCTTTCGTTGTCGACCGCGCGGCCGGCGATCTCGTCGGTCACCCGGTTGTAGATTCCGGCGGCGTACGTCCCCGGATAATGATGCGCACCGGCAGCGGCTTCGGGTGCGGCGCCGCGAGTAGCGAGATAGCCGTTGCCGACCGTGCACAGCGCCTCGCGTAGTTTCTCCGCCGCCGGGTCGTAGCCCGCATAGGTCAGCAGCCATGCCGCCGAACCGGCCGTCTCGTCCTCCCCGGCCAGCACGTCGGTGAGTCGCGCCAGAAACTCCCGGACGCGAACGGGCGCGTCGAGGGCGAAATGTGCCGCGGTGCGGCGGTCACCGTTCTCGGTGTGGCGCACGACGATCGGGATACCCTCGGCGGCGACGGCGTCGAAGGCGTCCTCGTCGGTCACGTCGTCGCCGATGTAGATCGGCAGCGCCGGCGCGCCGAGACGATCCAGAATCCATTCCAGCGCACGGCCTTTGTCCCAGTCGACGTCGGGCCTCAGCTCGGTGACCTTCCGGCCGTCGGTCACGCGCAACCCGAGTCGGCGGCCGATGTCGTGGACAGTGGCCACCACGTGCGGGACGGACTCGGCGGCGACGGCACGGTAGTGGACCGCGACCGCGAAACGCTTGTGCTCCACTCGCACCCCCACGACGCCGGGCAGCCGGTCCGCGGCCTCGGCGGCGGCGTGGTCCAACGCCTCGACAGCGGCCGCACCGGCGTCGTGAACGTGCAGGCTGCCGTCGGGGGCGAGGAGTTCGAACCCGTGACTGCCCGCGTACCAGAGGCCGGGGACCGCTACCCGCTTGTGCAGATCATCGAGATCGCGGCCGCTGACGACCGCGACGGGGCACTGCCCGGCGAGCGCCGCCAGCGTCTCCCCCGCGCCGTCGACCAGCGCCGCCGCCGCCGGATCGGCGACGATATCGGCGAGCGTTCCGTCGAAGTCCAGGAGAACGACGGCCTCCTCGGTATCGAGAAGATCCGCGATCCGCGACCACGAACCGGAGGCGTCCGGCAGCTCCGACATGCGCCGGAATCCGGCACGCACGCCGACCTCGGCCAGATCGGTGACCACGACGTCGGCGCCCCGGGACCGCAGGCGGTCGGCGTGACCCACCCGGTCCACGCCTACGACCAGACCGAACCCGCCACGGCGGCCGGCGGCCACGCCCGCCTCCGCGTCCTCCACGACCACGGTGCGGCCCGGGTCGGCCCGCAGGCGGCGAGCGGTCTCGATCAGCATCGCCGGATCGGGTTTACCTGGTAGAGAGAGGGATTCGGCGACGAGGCCGTCGACCCGGACACCGAACAGATCCCCGATTCCGGCGGCCTCGAGTACCTGGGCGCAATTGCGGCTGGCGGAGAAGATCCCGCTCGCGATACCCGCCCCGCGCAGCTCCCGCACCAGCGACACGGTGGAGGCGAAGGCCGGGACGCCGTCACGGGCGAGGCGCGTCAGGAAGAGGTGGTCCTTGCGATTGCCCAGCCCGCAGACGGTCGGCGCGCTCTCTGGGTCGGACGGATTCCCTCGTGGCAGGGAAATCCCCCGTGCGGCAAGGAAGTCCGCGACTCCGTCGTACCGCGGCTTGCCGTCGACGTAGCGTTCGTAGTCGGTCGCGGTGAACGGTCCGAGGTCCGCTCCGGGGGACGGCGCGCGGCCGGCCAGGAAGGCGTCGAACAGCTCGGTCCAGGCGGCCGCATGGATCGCGGCACTGTCGGTCACCACCCCGTCCATATCGAAGACGACCGCGTCGTAGCGGCGCGAATCCAGCACCGGTCCCGCCGGTTCCACGTCGTACACGCCCACCACGGTGGCCGTCGCGTGGCCACGGCGGCAAGTGCCGCAAGTCCCCGTTCGGGGGCCCGATGGTGGCCCTGTGTCGCTCGAGGTCGGGACCAACGGCCGCTTCGCCGCGCGCCCGCCGTTCCTACGGTGGGTCCATGACCAACGCCCCTGCCAGCGACGTGATCGAGAAGGCCGTCCTGCTCGCCGGACGAGCACCGTCGCTGCACAACAGCCAGCCGTGGCGGTGGGTGTTCGACGGCACGGAGCTGCACCTGCACACGGTCCGCGAGCGCATGCTCACGGTGACGGACGCGTCGGGGCGCCAGATGATCCTCGGCTGCGGTATCGCGCTGGGGCATCTGCGCGCCGCCATGGCCGCCGCGGGCTGGCGCACGATCGTGGACCGGTTTCCGAACCCGAACGACCACGAACACCTTGCCACCGTCCGGTTCGCCCGGGCTCGCGTCGTCACCGACGGCGACCGTGACCGCGCCGACGCGATCGTCCGGCGGCACACCGACCGCGCGCCGTTCGCCGCGCCGCCCGGCTGGGACACCTTCGAGACGATCCTGCGCACCACGTTCGATCCCGCCGACGCCACCCTCGATACGATTTCCGACGACTACCGCCCCGCACTCGCGCACGCCTCCGAACTCACCGCGGCACTGCGCCGCTACGACTCCGGGTATCACGCCGAATTGCAGTGGTGGACAGGACATGTCGTCGGGCGAGCCGGGGTCCCCCGGGAGGCGCTCGTCCCCTCCGAGCGGCGTAACCGGGTTCCGGTGGCACGCAGACTTCCGTCCGGCACCGCCGCGCCCTCCCCGGACGAGCCGGAGACCGACCGGTCGACGATCCTGCTGCTGTCCACCGACGACGATTCGGCCGGGTGCCTGCTGTCCTGCGGCGAGGTGCTGTCCGCGGTCCTGCTCGAGTGCACCCTCGCGGGGTACGCGACCTGCCCGCTGACCCACCTCACCGAGGTACCCCGGGCCCGCGCCGTCGTCGCGGGAATCGTCGGCCGAAAAACGTTGCCGCAGGTCCTGATTCGAGTGGGCGCGGCGCGCGCGTCCGACGACCGAACGGAGCCCACGCCGAGGCTGCCCCTCGCCGAGATACTCGAAGTGCCCGAAGGCATACAGCCGTAGGCGATTCGTGCGAGTTGCTTGCCTCAGTCCGGTATGAGCAACACCGGAACCGTGGCGTCGGCGACCGTCCTTCGCACCGTCTCCGCGCGGCCGGGCAACAGATTCCGCGACCAGCCCAGAATGATAAGGTCTGCTTGTTCGGCGGCGACGTCCACGACGTTCTCGCCCGGGTGGCCGCTGCGCAGGGTCACGGCCGGCGCCGGGCCCGGGAAGTGCGGGCTGCAATACCTGGCCAGGAACTCGTCCTCCCACGCCTCCCGCGCGTGGGCGGCCTGGTCCCAATAGGCCGGGACGGTGCCGCGGTCGAAGACGTGCAGCACGATGATCACCACCCCGGCCGCGCGGAACAGCCGCACGGTTTCCGCGACCGCGTGGACCGCCTCGTCGCTGCCGTCCAGCGGCACCAGCACCCTGGTGATCGGGCCCGGCCGAACCCGCGCCGGTACCAGGACGACAGGCGTTGTCGCCCGTTGCAGAATTCGCCAGCCGCCCCCGTCGAGTTCGACGACGCCCGCGGTGACGTCCGCACCGGCGAGCGCGCGCAGGAAGTCGTCGTCGGAGACGTTATGTGGCACTGCGCGGACCTCCGCCCGGAGCACTGCGGACATCGCGTGCGCCACCTGGAGCGCCGTCTCCGAGGGGCGCACGAGGATCCCTTTCATGAGCTGCCCCTTTCCGTCGTGGACCAGCGGGAACCGCCCGGTATCACGGTCGGCGCCCGGCCGTCGACCGCGCACACGACGGGCCCGTCCGCCTCGACCGCGATGCGGCCGGGGGTGACGTCGAGGCGGATTCGCCGGCCCAGGCACCGGAACGCCAGCCGCAACCGGCGCCACCGGGCGGGCAGGACGGGACGCACCGACAGCACTCCGTCGCGCACCACGACTCCCGCGAATCCGGTGAGGATCGCCTGCCAGACACCGCCGAGGGTGGCCATGTGCAGCCCGGACGCCGTGGTGGCCGTGCGGTCGTCGAGATCGAGCCGCAGAGCGATGTCGAGCATGCGCAGCGCGTCCTCGGGACGACCGGCACGCGCCAGCAGACCGGCCGTGATCGCGGGCGACAGCGACGACCCGTGGGTGGTGCGCGGCCCGTAGAAGTCCAGGTTCACCGGCAGCGAGCCGGGCAGCACCTCGTCCGGGACGAGATGGTGCAACATCAGCACATCGGGCTGTTTGATCAACTGCGAACCGGCGACCCGGGCACGGCCGAGCAGGATATCGGCGGCGACCGGCGGGCTCGCGATGCCGCCCACCGTCAGCGGCTCGAGGTCGAAGTATCCGGTGAACTGCTCGTAGCGGCCGTCGGCGCGCGACTGGTCCACGACCCGGTCCGCCAAGCTCCGCCATAACGCGAATTCGACTGTCTCATCCGGGTTTTCGGGCGCGAGACGGGAGGCGAGGCGCAAATTCCAGCGGGCCATGACATTGGTGAACGCATTGTCGTCCACGCCTTCGTGGTACTCGTCCGGGCCGATGACATCGTCGATGTGGGCCCGCCCGCCCGCGTCCAGCCGCACCCTCGACGCCCAGTATCGAGCGGTCTCGGTGAGCAGTGCACGGCCGGATGTGCTGCGGAACACCGCGTTTCCGGTCCACTCGGCGTAACGATCGACGGCCCAAGCGATGTCGGCGGTGATGTGCTCTTCCTGCGCACCGGTCCGAATAGGCACGGCGGTGCCGCCGAGGTATCCGGCGCGGGGCGTGACATCGCCACCGTCCGCCGCGGATTCCCACGGGAACCGGGCGCCGCGACGGCCCTCCGCACGTGCCCGCTGCCGCGCTGCCGGCAGGCGATTGATCCGGTAGGCGATCATCGCGGCCGCCGCCCGCGGATCGATACTCACCACGGCGGGAAGGACGAAAACGTCGGTGTCCCAGAAGATATGGCCGCGGTAGCCCGGGCCGGAGATGCCCCGAGCGCCGACCGCGGACTCGCCGTGGGCGTCCGCGTTACACCACAGCTGAAACAGCGCGAACCGGACCGCGAGTTCGGTGCCGGGGTCGCCGGAGATCTCGATGCCGACGTCGGCCCACCGTGCGGCCCAGGCTCGCCGATGTGAGGTCAACAGGTCGTCGATCCCGGCCGTCCAGGCGCCCTGCACCATTCGCAGCACCCGCCCGGCGCCTGGGCCCTCGTCCCGGTCGATGGCACAGGCCGCCACGCGGTCCAGGCCCTCGCCCGCCACGCTCTGCGCCGCGGCGGCCGTGATCGCGGCGGAGGCAGAACTCACCCGCAGACACGCGGTGTCCGTCGTGGCGCCGATGGCCGGCACGGGGATTTCGGTAACCCGCGCCTCGGATTTGGCAGCCGGAGCACGCAACGGCGGCCCCGGCACTATCCGCGCCCGCGTCCGGACACGCATCGCGAACACACCTGGACGGTCGGCACAGGCGAAGCGCAGGCTGTGAAAGTCGCTGTCCTGCACCGCTTGCGTGCGATAGAGGACGCCGCCGTAGAGGTCGAGCGTGTACTCCGCGGCCGCCGGCGCGGGATCGATGCCGGTCCGGGTCCACACCGGTCCCTCGAGCAGATGCTGCTCCGAGCCGTCACCGGCATAGGCGCCGGCGGCCAGCACTCCCGCCACCGAACCGTCCCGTTCTTCCGGTAGTCCCCGCGTGGCGAATCCACCCGCGCCCACCGTGAACACGGAGGCATCCGACACCCGGTGCCGGCCGGGGTCCTCCCGGATGGCCCACCGCGGATCGGCTCCTGCGGCGGCGCGGGGCCCAGGTATCGGCGCGATCCCTACATCGGCATCTGCATCGGCGGCAGGATCCCGCACATCTGCAGGCACATCATCAGCATGTGCAGCACCCCCATCGGCTCGGACATCGTCATCCCGATTCATCTCCTCGAATTCCGTTCCCATCCCTCGCCGGTCGTTCCGTGATCGACGATCCGACGATGCGCGCCGCTCGGCCAGGGTCGGAGGTCCCGAGCCGGCGAGCCGTGCCCTGTCAACCATTGCCACTCGAACAGAGGAGGAAAGCCCGTACCGGCCACGGCGCACCGTCACCGACACTGGCGAAGGGGTGATTCGGATCGCGGGGAGGTGTTCGATGCCCTCGACGGTGCGGCCGACCGAGCAGGTGCGGCCGACCGAGCATCTGGACCTTCTGCTGCGCGATCTGCGCAGTTCCCGGGACGGCCTCTCCGCGCGCGAGGCACGACGACGGCTCGTCCATGTCGGGCCGAACATGTTGCGCCGCCGCGGAAGACGGCAGTGGCCGCGCCAGTTGCTCCGTCAGTTCACGCACCCGCTGGCGTTGCTCCTCTGGGCAGCGGCCGGGCTGGCCTTCGCGGTGGGTATCGCCCCGATCGCCGTGGCGATCGTCTCGGTGATCGTGCTCAACGCGGCCTTCGCGTTCGTTCAGGAGCGCCACGCCGAGCACGCGGTCGAGGCCCTGGCCGCGTTCATTCCGCTGCGCGCAAAGGTATTTCGCGACCGGCAGCGGCAGTCCATCGATGCCACCGAACTGGTGCCCGGCGACGTGCTGGTGGTGACCGAAGGCGACCGCATCTCCGCGGACGCGCGGCTACTGGACGGCGATATCGAGGTCGACATGTCGGCGCTCACGGGCGAATCGGCGCCGGTGTCCCGGGCCGCCGAACTGCTCGATATCGATGTCCCGCTGCTGCAGGCCCGCGACGTGATCTTCAGCGGCACCGTCTGCACCGGCGGCGAGGCGACCGCGGTCGTCTACGCCACCGGGATGCGCACCGAGCTGGGGCGCATCGCGTCGCTGTCCGAGCGGGTGCGGCCGGAGGAGAGCCCGCTGGAGCGTCAGGTGCGGCGCGTCGCCTGGCTGATCGCGGGAATCTCGGTGCTGCTGGGCGCGGCGTTCATCCCGATCGCTGTACTCGGCGCCGGACTGTCGTTCCTGAACGCCGTGATCTTCGCGGTCGGGCTGCTGGTGGGGAACGTGCCGGAGGGGCTGCTGCCCGTGATCACCCTGGCGCTCGCGATCGGCGTCCGGCGCCTCGCGCAACGCGGAGCGGTGGTCAAGCGGCTGTCGGCAGTCGAGACGCTGGGCTCCACCGACGTCATCTGCACCGACAAGACCGGAACCCTCACCGAGAACCGGATGCGAGTCACCGCGATCGACACCAGTGGCGGCACCGCCGACCCGTCGGACGAATCCGCCACGGCCGCACTCGCTCCCGCCCTGGTGAGCAGGCTGTCGACGGCGATGAATGCGTGCAGCAATGCGCATCGCACCACATCCGGCGACCTCATCGGCGATGCCACCGACGTCGCGGTGTCCGCCGCCGCGGCCACGGTGGGCGCCGTCACCGAGGTGACCAGGGTGCGCCAGTTCACCTTCGACTCCGTCCGCAAACGGATGTCCACCGTCGACCGGTCCGGAGTATCCACCGCGATCCATGTCAAAGGGGCGCCGGAATCGATCCTGCCGCGATGTACCGCGGAACTCGCGCCGGACGGGCGGCCCACGCCGCTGACCGCCGAACGTCGCGCGGAGCTGGAGAAGCTGATCGACGACCGCGCCGACGCCGGCTTCCGGGTGCTCGCCATTGCCGACCGGCCCCTCAGCGAGTTCGAACCGATTCCGGGCACGGCGCCGGAGGCGGAGTCCGCGCTGACGCTGCTCGGTCTGGTGAGCATCGTCGACCCGCCACGCGCCGAGGTGGCGGAGGCCGTCACCCGATGCCGCACCGCCGGGATCCGCATCATCGTGATCACCGGCGACCATGGTCGCACCGCCGCAGCGGTCGCCCGGCAGGTCGGCATCGTGCGCGCCGAGCCGGTCATCGTCACCGGTGCCGAGCTGGACCGGATGAACGAGGACGCGCTCGACCGGCTCCTCGACACCACCGGCGAGCTGATCTTCGCCCGCGCCTCCCCCGAGGCGAAGTTGCGCATCGCCGACGCGCTGCGCGCCGGCGGGCACGTGGTGGCGATGACCGGTGACGGCGCCAACGATGCCCCCGCCCTGCGCAGCGCCGATATCGGAATCGCCATGGGCCGCAGCGGAACCGATGTCGCCCGGGAAGCGTCGACCATGGTGCTCACCGATGACAACTTCGCCACGCTCGCCGCCGCGGTGGCCGCCGGACGCCGCAGCTACGACAACATTCGCAAGTTCATCTTCTACATCTTCGCCCACGCCACTCCCGAGGTATTACCGTTCCTCGTGTTCGCCCTGTCCGGCGGGACGGTCCCGCTCCCTCTCACGGTGCCGCTGCTGCTGGCATTCGATGTCGGCACCGAGACCCTTCCCGCACTCGCCCTGGGCCGCGAACGCGCCGAGCCCGGCATCATGCGGCGGCCACCGCGACCGCGGCACGAGGCGGTGATCCGAGGCCCGATGCTGGTGCGTGCGTGGCTGTTTCTCGGCGTGCTCTGTGCGGTCCTCGCCCTCGGCGGATTCTTCGCCGTCCTGCTCGCCGCCGGGTGGCATCCCGGGGATGCCACCGACGCCGGTACTCCCCTGCACCACGCCTACCGACAGGCGATCACGGTGATGTTCGCCGGTATGGTCGCCGGTCAGATCGGCACCGCGTTCGCCGCGCGCACCGACCGCGCCGCGCTCCGCTCGATCGGGGCGTTCAGCAACCCGATGCTGTTGTGGGGCATCGCATTCGAACTCGTCCTGACCGCATTCATCAGCTACTTCCCACCGCTGCAGTACGTCCTGGGCACCGCGGCCCTGGCGCCGTGGATGGTGGCCCTGGTGCTCCCGTTCCCCGTCGTGGTCTGGGGCGCGGACGAACTGCGCCGCTGGGCGGTCCGCCGTCGCACCCTGTGAACGGTCGGGCCGATCGCCTCGCCCATGCGGGACCGAAGACCGTACCGACGGCGAGCCGGCGGATCCAGACTCGACTCATGACGATCGGGAAACACTCCACCGTGTCCGCACCGGACCGGCAGACGCTGCTCACGGCCGTACGGCTGGCACAGCGTGCGCCGTCGGTTCACAATACGCAGCCGTGGCACTGGCGGTTCGACGGCACCCGCCTGCGCCTGTATGCCGATCCGGACCGCCTGCTGCCGGCCACCGATCCGCACGGCCGTCAGCAGATCATCAGCTGCGGCGCCGTGCTCCATCACGCGCGCACCGCGTTCGCCGCGTACGGCTGGCGCACCGACACGATCCGGCAGCCGGAGCCCGACCGGCCCGCCTACCTGGCGGTAATCGATTTTCGGCCGTGGCCCGATCCGCCCGCCGGCATCGCGGCACGCGCCCGCGCGATCGGCCAGCGCTACAGCGATCGGCTGCCGATGCGCGAGCCCCGCGGCTGGAACCGGCTCCTGCCCGAACTGCGAAAGCTCGCGTCGCCGCACGAGATATCCCTGGACGTACTCACCGGTGACGCGCGGGCCCGGCTGGCCGCGTTGTCGGTGCGAGCCGCGACCGCCCGCAGCGACGATCCCATGTATCAGATCGAACTGAACTGGTGGGCAGGACATCCCGACACCCCTGAGGGCGTCCCGCCCACGGCCCTGGTGTCGGACGCCGAGGCCGCTCGCGTCGATGTCGGGCGCGCGTTTCCGTCCGCGCCGCATTCCGAGCGGCGGCCGTCGACCGACGACCACAGCGAATACGTGGTGTTGAGCTCGTACGGCGATTCCGTGCCGCGGTGGTTGCATACCGGCGAGGCTCTCTCGGCGGTACTGCTGGAAGCGACCGTCGCCGGACTGCATACGTGCGCGCTCACCCATATCACCGAGTTGCCCGCCGGGCGCCGCGCCGTCGCCAACCTGGTCCCCCTTCCCGCGACACCCCAAGCCCTCCTCCGAATCGGCACCACGCCGGCCGACGAGCCCGCCCCGCCGACGACACCCCGCCGACCGCTCACCGACGTCGTGACCATCGAACACGGCTGAGCGGTCCGGCCGCCAGCGTCCTCGTTGTCACGAATTGTGCTGTCCGGCAGCGTTTTCCGTCGAGCGGCGCACAACCACGATCGGGCATTCCACCGATTGCACCAGTGCGCCGCTGGTCGAGCCGAGCAGCATTCCGGCGAATCCGCCACGCCCGTGGCTGCCGACCACCAGCAGCTGCGCCCGCTCCGACTCCTCCAGCAGCGAGCGGACGGGCCGGTCACACACCAGGACTCGGCGCACCGGCACGTCCGGGTAGCGCTCGGAGTATCCGGCCAGTTCCTCGGCGAATACCGCGTCCTCGGTCTCTCGGATGGTGTCCCAGCCGGTGATCGATACGTCCAGGCCCGCGCTCACGTCGGTCCACGCGTGCAGCGCGACGAGCCCCACCTTGCGCCGCGACGCCTCGTCGAAGGCGAATTCGAGAGCGGGCACACTGTTGTCGCTGCCGTCCACACCGACCAGCACCGGCTCGGCCACCGAGACCGAATCCGTCGCCGATGTCGAATGCACGACCGCGACCGGACAGTGCGCGTGCCGGGTCACCGCCGTGCTCACCGAACCCAGCAGCCCGCGCCGCAACGCGCCCAGGCCGCGGCTGCCGACCACCAGCGTCCTGACGTGCCGCGAACGCTCCACCAGCACCGGGATGATCGGCTCCGTCACCACTTCGGTGCGGATCGTCAGCGCGGTGCCGGGCACCGCGGCGCGTGCGACCCGCGTCGCCTCCGTCAGCATGCGTTCGGCGTCGGCATGCAACCACGTGAAGTCGCCCTCACCGAGGATCGGCACCGGCCCGAATCCGACCGGAAGCGAGACGGATGTGATCAGGTGCAGGTCACAGCCGTGCAGTGCGGCGTCGACGGCGGCCCAGGCGCCGGCGTGATAGGACACCGCCGACCCGTCGATCGCCGCGAGGACCGGCGGGTTCGGCGCGGTGGCCGGTGTCTGCGGGTGGTCGGTCATGGCATCCTCCTCGGATTGCGTGTGCTCGCTAGGTGTCTTGCCCGATCGGACGGGCGATCTGCCGCCACTCCCGCGTCCAGCAGCGGCGATGCCGGCGCTGGAGCAGCCAGGAGATCAACAGCACCACCGCTCCCACCGCGGCCCAGGTCTCCACCAGCGTGCCGGCGCCGAGTCCGGCGGCCCGCCAGACGGCGGCACTCGCCGGCAGCGGCGGACCCGCCGGGCGTCCGTCCGGGCCGAGCCACAACGGCATTCGATCCCCCGGGTGCGCCTTCCGTCCGACCCCGACGGTGGCCTGACCCGATGTGCCGTTGTCACTCCACCGCACCGTGGATTCGAACTTCTCGTCGTAGGCCCCGTTGGCGTGCGAGGACGAGACGAGCACCGGGTCATCGACGATCACGGCCGTCACCTCGGTCTTCCGGGCGTTCGCAGCGGCGATCTCGGCCACGGCCGGGTCGTAGCGCGCGGTGCCTATGGCCCCGCACACCGGTATCGCGGCCAGCGCCACGACGATCGCCAGGATGCGCACGGCGCCCTCCACTCGATCCGACAGCCGCATCATCGGATTGGCAGCCCACGGCGCCGTCCGCCAAACCCGCAGTGCCGTCGACGGATACCGTGTCATCTCATCCCTCTTCCGCTCGGTGTCCCGTGGAATCGAGCATTGCGCCCCGAACCCCTCGCCGTGACCGGCCGAAGGTCACCGGTGGCCGGGCCGTCCGGCAACGATCCCGGGCCCGGGCGCGAGTTCGGGGCCCGAGACCTTCCACCCGGGGACTTTCGGCAGCGTCGCCTCCCCTTGCCGGTTCCTAGCGTTGGCGCTATCCGATGACGGTCCCGGGACCGCCGTGACGAAAGGAATTCGCGATGACTCGCGCGAACATCGACGACCCACACCATCTGGCCTCGGCGCCCGTGGTGGTCGGGGTCGACGGGTCCACGGCCGCCGCATCGGCTCTCACCTGGGCGGCAGAGGTGGCTTTGCAACGCGGCCGTGAACTGCGCATCGTGCACGGGCTCGACCTCGACGGCATGCGAAAGGTTTTCGGCCGCTACGACGTGTGGGTGCCACCGGTGCTCGAATCCGTTCGAACCCAGGGCGCCGTACTCGTCGAGCGGGCGCAACGCCGGATTGAGCTGGCGGCACCCGGCGCCCCGGTCTCGACCGAGGTCACCGACGAAAGCCCGGCGGAGATCCTGCTGCGCCACAGTGCCGCGGCGTACCTCGTGGTCCTCGGCGAGGCCGGGACGAACACGCTGCCGGCACACCTGGGTTCGATACTGTCGTCGGTCACCAGTCACGCCGAGGGCGCTGTCGTCGTGGTGCGCACGGACCCGGACGCCGATGACCGTTTACGCACCGAGGGCCCGGTGGTCGTCGGCGTCGATGGCAGCCCCGTCAGCGAGGCGGCGCTGGCGGCGGCGTTCGACGAGGCCTCCCAGCGTGATACCGAACTGGTCGCGGTGCATGCGTGGACCGATATGGCGTTCGGGCAGTTCGCCGGCGACCCCTACCTGTTGTTCCCGGTGAACGATATCGAGACCGACGAGCGAGCGGCGCTGGCCGAACGACTGGCGGGGTGGCAGGAGAAGTATCCGGACGTCACGGTCCGCCGCGACGTCTGCCTATCCGATCCCGCGACCGCCCTGCAGCGCTGGTCGGCATCGGCGCAGCTGGTGGTCGTGGGCAGCCGGGGCCGCGCCGGGTTCCGCAGCCTGCTGCTGGGCTCCACCTCGAATGCGCTTGTGCAGCACGCGCATTGCCCGGTGATGGTCGTCCACCCGCCGAAATAGGACGCCGGATGGAGGCGACGCCGCGCGATGAGCCCTTCGCGGTCCTGCACGAGACCCATTCGGCGGTCGTCCTGCTGTGCGGTGACCGCGCGTACAAGATGAAGAAGCCCGTGGTCACCGATTTTCTCGATTTCGGTTCCCTCGAACGCCGCGAACACGCCTGCGCGCGAGAACTCGAACTCAATCGGCGGCTGGCACCCGATGCCTATCTCGGCGTCGGCCGGCTCACCGACCCGTCCGGGGGCCCCGGCGAACCGGTCCTGGTGATGCGCAGGATGCCCGGCGCGGCCCGGCTGTCCGCGGTGCTCGCGGGGCCCGGGGCGACCGGAAACACGTTGTCGGCGTTGGTCGGTATGCTCACCCGATTCCACGACGGCGCTCGCCGCGGCCCCGAGATCGACCGTGCCGCCACGGCGGACGCGGTGCGGGCGCGGTGGGCCGCGCTACTGCGCGGTCTCACCGATCCGCCGGTCCCGGCCGAGCGCGCGCATCGCATCGACCGGCTCGCCACCCGGTATCTCGACGGCCGTACGACATTGTTCGACAGCCGGATCGCGACGCACCGCATCGTGGACGGGCACGGCGATCTGCACGCCGGCGACATCTACGTGCTGCCCGACGGGTTTCGCGTGCTGGACTGCCTCGACTTCGACGACGAACTGCGCCACGTCGACCGGCTGGACGATATCGCCTTCCTGGCGATGGATCTCGAATTCCTCGGCCATCCCGACCTCGCCGACTCCCTGATGGACCAATACGTCACCGCGACAGCCGATCCGGCACCGTCGTCGCTGCGCCACCACTACCTCGCCTATCGTGCCACGGTGCGCGCGAAGGTGAACTGCATCCGCCACCGGCAGGGCGCCCCCGACGCTGCGGAGCACGCCACCCGTCACCTCGACCTCGCGATACACCATCTGACGGCCGGCGCGGTACGCATGGCGCTCGTGGGCGGGCTGCCGGGGACCGGCAAATCGACAGTGGCACAAGCACTCGCGCACCGCACGGGCGCGACCGTTCTCTCCACCGACCACATTCGGGCCGGGCAACGCACGCAGGGCACGCTGACCGGCGCGAGCGGCGCCTACAGCAGGGGCGCCTACAGCCCGCAGGCCCGCGCCCAGGTGTACGCGGCGCTACGCGCCGAAGCCCGCGCCCTCCTCGAGGGCGGCCACTCGGTAGTCCTCGATGCCAGCTGGACCGACGCCGACGAACGCCGCCGCGTCACGAACCTGGCCACCGGCACCGCCGCGGACATGATCGAATTATGCTGCACAGCACCACTTTCGGTGACCTCCAGCCGGATCGCCGCCAGATCCGGCGGCGAATCCGAGGCGACGCCCGCCATCGCCTCGGCCATGGCGGCCGACCGGGCGCCGTGGGACAGCGCACTGCCCCTCGACACCACCCAGCCACTCACGGAAACGATCCACACCGCCATGCGGGCCTGGCAACGATCCTCCGATCACACACCGTAGGGGGACCGCATCCGTCCTCCGTGCGTCGCGGGTGTCGGGCGATAGTGCTTGCCGGTTGCGTGGCTTTAGCCCCTCGACACCGTCGCGACCGAGGCGCACCCTCGTCGCAGAGAGGGAGGCCGCCATGGAGTATCGAGTGAACGTCTGCGAGACCGTGCCGCAGGCGGTACTGCGGATGCCCCGCGAGGTCCGGCAGGGTCGGCTCGGTGAGGATGTCGCCGAGGGAATGCGCGACCTGATGGCGACAGTCCAGCGAGCGGGCCTGACCTCCATCGGCGCACCCTCCCTCACCTTCCTCGAGGAAGGGCCCGCGCACGAGACGACGGTCGTGGATTTCCGTGTGCCCGTGGAGCCCGCGCCGATGCTCAGCCTGCGGTCCGGGGCGGAGGTGGTCGTCTGTGCCGGTGATCTGGTCGCGCGGACCTCGCACCGGGGCGGCTACGGGGGCCTGCCCGATGCCTACCGGGCCCTGCGGGAATGGATGACGGAAAGCGGGTACCGCGCGTCCGGACCGCCGTCGGAGGTGTACCTGGTGGGTCCGGACGAGGTAACCGAACCCCGCCGGTTGATCACCGAACTCCGCATTCCCGTGCTGCCGCCACCCGCCATCGGCGTATATGTCCGGCAACGGTTCGCCGAAACGCTGGAGCGAGTACGAGAGACGCTGCGACAGCGGGGTTTCAGCGCCCTGGGCGAGATCGATATGCACGCGGTCTCGCGGCGGGCGGACGTCGAACAGTACCTGATCCTGTGCCTCTACCATCCCGCACTCGCTTCCCGGGCGATCGCGTCCGATCCCCCGGCCGGACTGCTGCTGCCCTGCACCGTCGTCGTGCGCGCGACCGACGGCGGCACACGCGTCGAGGCCGGCGACCCGATGCTGTACGCGCGAGCGACCGGCCAGGAGGCTCTGCAACCGATCGCCGGTGAAATACATCGGCTGCTCACCGCCGCCCTCGATGCCGTGCGCGCAGACGCAGGACGGGAACGACCGAAGTCGCACGGGACGGCGGCGAAAGGCCCTGCCGAGGAGTACGCGGCCGACGGACCGTAGGCATATGACATCCGGCAACTCGGGCCGCACCGAACACACGGTGCTGGTCACCTACGCCTCCGTCCGCGGATCCACCGGCGAGATCGCCCGGTTCCTCGGAGATCGACTGCGCCACAAGGGACTGCACGTGCGCGTCGCTCCGGTCTCGGAGAATATCGATCCCCTGCTGTTCGAGGCGGTGATCCTGGGCAGCGCCATCCACAACGGCGCTTTCCTGCCCGAATTCACCGCGTACACCGACCGCCACGGCGTCGCATTGCGGCTGCGGCCGGCCTTCCTGTTCAGCGTCGGGATGGGCCCCGCATTACGCGGCCCGCTCGGTTTCCCGCTCCGGAATCTCACGCCACCCGCCGTCGCCCGAGTGCGACAGCGCATGTGCGCCCTGCGTTTCCAGCCTTTCGCGGGCGTCTTCCAACGACCCGACGCCATCGGCACCCGAGTCGTCATGTGGCTGCTCGGCTGCCGAATCGGCGATCTGCGCGACTGGGCCGCGATCGCGGCCTGGGCCGACGGCATCGCCGACTGGATCGACGTGGAACTGCCGCTCGCCCGTCCGCCCGCCGTGCCCGATCCCGCCGGGCCCAACGCCGTGGCGACGCGGGACCTTGGCCCGTAGCCGCGCCGTCCCGCGCCGCGCGAGGCTGATACCGCACGACGGACCAGCGATCGGAGCCGTGATGAGCGACTATGTCGAGGATCTGCGAGAGTTGCGCGCGGCCGATGCCGACCGCGCCGGGGGCAAGGGAGCCAATCTGGGCGAACTCGTCGGGGCGCACCTGCCGGTTCCGCCGGGATTCGTGGTGTTGCGCTCGGCGTATCGGGCCATGATCGAGCGCGGGCCCCACGGCGCGGAACTGGACGCGCTGCACGAGCAGGCGTTGCGGGCAGCCATAGCCGAACAGGCGGGAGAGCCGCCCGTGGACGAGCTGTGCCGCCGCATGCGGGAACTCGTCCTGGACACCAAACTCGACGGCCCGGTGCGGGACGCGACCGTGGAGTCCTACCACCGGCTGGGCGACCAGCACCCGGTCGCGGTCCGCTCGTCCGCGATCGGCGAGGACAGCGCCACCGCGTCGTTCGCGGGAATGAACCTCTCACGCACCAACGTCCGCGGCGACGACACCATCATCGACGCCGTAATCGCGTGCTGGGCATCCCTTTTCACCCCCAGGGTACTGACCTATCGCGCCCGCCGGGGCATGCGTCAGCGGCCCGAGATGGCGGTGGTCGTGCAGCGTATGGTCGACGCCCGCCGATCCGGCGTCGTCTTCACCGCCGACCCCGCCACCGGCCGCCGTGACCGCATGGTCATCGACGCGGCCCGCGGACAGGGCGAAGTGGTGGTCTCCGGCGCCGTCGAACCGGACACCTACCTGGTCGATCCCGCCGGCCCCATGCTGATCGAAACCCGCTCGGGCCGGCAGAGTTTCGCGATCGTCGGCGGGCCCGACGGCGATCGCCGCGTCGAGGTCTCGGAAACCGATACGCCGGTACTCTCCGGCGACCAAGTACTCGCTGTCGCGCGGCTCGCGCTCGACGTGCAGCGCCACTACGACAACCGGCCCCAGGACGTCGAGTGGGCCTTCGACGATCGGCAGCTGTGGCTCGTGCAGGCACGGCCGATCACCATGCTGCCCGACGAACCCACGGCACCATCCGCCGCCGAGCCGGCGTCCGACGCAACCGTGCTGCTGCGCGGCCTCGCCGCCGCGCCGGGGCGGGCGAGCGGCGTGGTCCGGGTGCTGCGCTCCCCCGCCGAGGGCGGCGCCCTCCGGCCCGGTGAGATCCTGGTGGCGCCGATGACCACTCCGGACTGGCTCCCCACGATCTCGCGAGCCGCCGCGCTGATCACCGACAGCGGGGGCATGACCTGTCACGCGGCGATCGTCGCCCGCGAACTCGGCGTGCCGTGCGTCGTCGGAACCCGCACCGCGACCACCGTCCTGCACGACGGTCAGCGGATCGCCGTCGACGGTTCCCGCGGCGAGATCCGGGCCGATACCGGCGCGGCCACCTCCGGTCGCTCGGTCGTCGAGCGTGAATACTCCGGTGCCGCACAGCCTTCACCGGCGACGGAGCCCACGGCCACCCGCGTCTACGTCAACCTCGCGATCCCGGAGGTCGCCGAACGCGTGGCCGCCACCGATGCCGACGGCGTCGGCCTGCTGCGGGCGGAGACGCTGCTCGTGCAGGCGCTCGGCGGTCGTCACCCGCGCGACCTCATAGCCCGCGGGGAAGAGCACATGTTCGTCGAGGAACTGTCGTCGGCCCTGCTCCGGATCACCACGCCGTTCGCGCCCCGGCCGGTCGTCTATCGCGCAACAGACCTGCGCAGCAACGAATTCCGCGCGCTCGCCGGCGGCGACCGGTACGAGCCGGACGAGCACAACCCGATGATCGGTTACCGCGGCTGCTACCGCTACGTCCGCGATCCCGAGCTGTTCCGTCTCGAACTCACCGCCCTCGCCCGGGTCCGCGAGCGGACACCCGAACTCCATCTGATGATCCCCTTCGTCCGCACCCGCTGGGAACTCGAGGCGTGCCTGGAACTGATCGACGCGAGCCCGCTCGGTTCCCATCGCGGACTGCACCGCTGGGTGATGGCGGAAGTGCCGTCGGTGGTGCACTGGCTGCCCGAGTACGTGGGGCTGGGCATCGACGGCGTCTCCATCGGCAGCAACGACCTCACTCAGCTGATGCTCGGGGTGGATCGTGACTCCGAGCAGTGCGCCGAGATCTTCGACGAAACCGACCCCGCGGTACTCGAAGCCATCCGGCAGATCGTCACCACCGCCCGCCGGCTGGGTATCACCTCCTCGCTCTGCGGGCAGGCACCCTCCACCCGGCCGGGATTCGCCGAACACCTTGTGCGCATGGGCATCACGTCGATCTCGGTCACGCCCGACGCACTGCCGTCGACCCGTCGCGCAGTCGCCGCGGCCGAGCGGCGAATCCTGCTCGACCGTGCGGTGAACGATTCGCCGGCGGCCGCGCCGAACGGCCGGAAGTAGAGGTAGCCGCACACCGCCGGCCGCGTAAACTGATCTCCGCCCGCGAGGATTCCGAAGAGTGGTCCCGAGGGTTGGCACTTCACTGTGCTCGAGGAGAACCCTTGCCAGTGCGCGACGATTCCGGACAAGAGAACCGGGCGGCCGGTGCGCCGCATCCGGAGACTCACGCTGTGCGGCAGACGTTGTCCCACCTGCGGCTACGCGAACTACTGACCGAGGTCCGCGACCGCATCGAGCAGATCATCGACGTCCGCGACCGGATCGACGGCCTGGTCGAGGCGATGCTCGGCGTCACCGCCGGACTCGACCTCGATCAGACTCTGACCACGATCGTGCACACCGCCACCAGCCTGGTCGACGCCCGCTACGGGGCGCTCGGCGTGCGCGGCCACGATCACCGTCACCTGGCACAGTTCATCTACGAGGGCATCGACGAGGCCACCCGCCAGCAGATCGGCGATCTCCCGGAAGGCCACGGGGTGCTCGGCCTGCTGCTCAGCCAGCCCGAACCCATCCGGCTCGCGGACCTGGCCGCCCACCCCGCCTCGGTGGGATTCCCGCCCAACCATCCGCCGATGCGCACGTTCCTCGGGGTCCCCGTCCGGATCCGGGACGAGGTGTTCGGCAACCTGTACCTGACCGAGAAGGCCGACGGCCAACTGTTCACCGAGGACGACGAGCTGATCGTGCAGGCCCTGGCCGCCGCGGCCGGAATCGCCGTCGACAATGCCCACCTGTACGAATCGGCCCGCGCGCGGCAGGCGTGGATCGAGGCGATGCGCGATCTCACCACCGAATTCCTCGCCGGCACCGACGCCGACGAGGTGCTCGCGCATTTCGTCGAGCGGAGCCGCCGCCTGACGCGCTCGGAGTCCGTATTCCTCGCGGCCGCCGCCGATCCGGAAGTACCCGCCGAGGCCACCGTCGAGCTGGTCGTCGCGCAGTCGTCGGGCGCGCCCGAGGGGTATACCGGCCGCCGGCTGGCACTCGAGGGCAGCACCGTCGGCAAGGCCTTCGCCCTACGCCGCCCGTTGCGGATGGACACCGCGCTGGGCACCGACCTGGCATCCATGTTTCCGGCGACCGGTCCCGCGCTGGTGCTGCCGCTCCATGCGCAGGACGCCGCCCTGGGCGTGCTGGTCACGCTGCGGTCCACTGACGCGGCGCCCTACGACGACGAAATAATGGAGCTGGCCGCGGCATTCACCGATCAGGCGGCCCTGGCGATGCGCCTCGCCGACACGCAGCAGCGCATGCGTGAACTCGACGTGCTCACCGACCGGGACCGCATCGCGCGGGATCTGCACGATCACGTCATCCAGCGACTGTTCGCGATCGGACTGTCCTTGCAGGGCAAGGTGCCGCGGACGAAGGTCCCGGAGGTGCGGACGTGGCTGACGGATGCCGTCGGCGACCTGCAAGACGTGATCCAGGAGATTCGCACCTCGATCTTCGATCTACACGGCGGAGACGGCACTGTCACACGACTACGCCAGCGCCTCGAAGAGGCCGTCGCCCAGCAGACCGCCGACACCGGCATCCGCACGTCGCTGCGGGTGTCCGGACCACTGTCCGTGGTCGACGCCGAACTGGCCGATCACATCGAAGCCGTTGTGCGAGAGGGGGTCAGCAACGCGGTACGGCATTCCGGCGCGGATACCGTCGAGATCGAGATCAGGGTCGCCGACGACGTCACCGTGACCGTCGTCGACAACGGTCACGGTATCCCCGACGACATCACCCCCAGCGGCCTGGCCAATCTCGCCCAGCGTGCCGCGCAGTCGGGCGGACGTTTCGAGGTGTCCCTGGGCGACATCCCCACCGCGCGGTCCGCTCGATCCGGCGCACGGCGCGGGACCCGGCTGGTGTGGTCGGTACCCATTCGCTGACCGTCACAGCGACCGCACGACCTCCTCGAGCGGCCTGCGCGGCGACACCGGCACCGGATCGCCACTGGGGGCCACCCAGCCGATCCGGATGATCAGCTGCGGGCAGCCGCTGTCATCGAGTACGTCGGTGCGAATCCGATCACGAGTGCCGTGCACCTCCAGTGGTTCGCTCAGCGGGCACGACGCCAATCCGAAGGCCGTCGCCGTCACCAGAACCGCGCCCGCCGCTTCCCCGGCCCGCACTCGCGAGACGCGGTCGTCGCCGGTGGTACTCAGCACCAGCATGCGGTCCGTCGCATCGATGTCCCGGACAGCCGTTTGGGGCAGACCGGGGTTGGAGAACGGCCGTACCGTCGCGTCGGCCGAGGCGACGGCACTGCGCGCGAGTACACCTTCCGCGGTCGCATGGCGGCCGCTCCACTGCGCCAGCTCCGCACCGTAGGCGAAATCGCGGGCATGGACCCACGCCGATTGTTCGAAGGCTCGCAGCAGGTGCGCACGCCGCTCGTCGTCCACCACGTCGAACACCACCGTGCCGTGCGCGGCGCCCGCGGCGGTCATCGCCGCGATGTACGCGGCGGGGACCTCCCAGGACGTGTAGCGGCGGCGATCGCTCCGCCGTGCGGTCACGGCTCGCGCCTGCCGTTCCGCCTCCGAATTCACTGCCCCAGGCCGGAACTCGATGGCCGCGAGATGCTCGGGTTGCGCCGGATCGGGCAGACGATGGATCACCGTCTCCCATCCGGACGCCCGAGCCGCGACTTGCAGATGGTGCAGCGCCGCCCCGCAGCTGAGCAGCAGGTCCCGCTGATCCGGGTCGGTGTGCGGCAGATGACGGCCGGTGTCGGCATACAGGTGCACCGTGGTGTCGCCGACACGCCACAGCCACGGCTGGCTGTTGTGCACCGACGGTGCCCGGACGGCGAGCGACAGCATCGATCGGAGGGTGTCCGGATCTGGGCAGGATGTGGACATCGCGCGGTCCTCGGTATCGTTCGGTGACGCACGGTCAGCGTTGTCGGTCTGTTCCCTCAGCATTCGCCCTCCCGTCGACCACGGTGACGGCCGAAAGTCATCCGTCGCAAGGCCCTCCGACCGCGATCGTCGGCCCGCCGAGACGGGACCGCGTACTCTGCCGCAACCTCGGCGAATCCCGGACAGTGAGCCCATGACGATCACGAACCATATGCGGCGCATCGGCTTTCGGCAGACGTGGCCGGCGATGACCTCGGGACGGTGGCGGTGTGGCCGTGACCTTCGACCCTCCCGGCGGCCCGGTATCCGGCGTGGGATCGATGGCGAGGAGGTACGGCAATGACACACGATCCGGTCCTGGTGGCCTACGGTTCCACGCGTGGGGGAACCGCGGAGATCGCGCAGTGGATCGCGGCGGCGCTGCGGTCGGAAAACGTTGCGGCAGAGGCCCGATCCGCGCACGAGGTGGATTCCCTCGACGACTACTGCGCCGTCGTCATCGGTGGCGCGCTCTACGCCGGTCGCTGGCACCGCGACGCACGCCGGTTCGTCCGGCGATTCGCCCGGCAACTGCGGCAACGCCCGGTATGGGTATTCGGCAGCGGGCCTCTGGACGACTCCACGGAGACGCCGAATCCGCGACGCATCCCGGGCGCGGCCGGGGTGCGCAAGGCCGCAGACCGGGTCGCCGCTCGTGGCGACACGCTATTCGGTGGACGGCTGACACCGGACGCGCGCGGCTTCCCCGCCTCGGCGATGGCGAAGACCCGCGCCGGCGACTTCCGCAACAGACAGCGGGTTACCGTCTGGGCCACCGACATCGCCCACCAGCTCACGTATCAGACGCGGTGACGATCGCATACGCGTTGTGGCAGAAGCAGTCTCACGCAGAAGGAGCCAGGGCCGATGATGTGGTACGGCAACGGCATGAGTGGCTGGGGCTACGGCCTGATGGTCACAAACATGATCATCTTCTGGGTCGTCGTGATCACCGCCATCGTGGTGCTGGTCCGCTACCTGGGCGCCGCCTCGCCGCACCGGGACGGGCCGGGACCTCGCCGGGTATTGGCGAGCCGATACGCGCGCGGCGAGATCGACGAGGACGAGTACCGCCGCCGCCTGCGGACCCTCGAGGACACCGACGACTGAATGGGCCCAGGGGGTTCCGGCGGCGTCAGGAGACTCCGCCGGGCCACACCCAGTTCGTGATCTCCGGCGGGTCCACGCCTTCACGACACGCGTAGGCGTGGGCGTCATCGGCGAGGCCGAGCAGCCGGTCGCGCAGATACCCGATCCGGTCGCCGAGACCCGGTACCCGTTCGAGGGCGGCGAAGGCCAGGTGATAGCGGTCGATACCGTTCATGGCGCACATCTGGAACGGGGTCGTCGTGGTGCCGTTGTCGCGGAAGCCGCGCACATGCATCCGGTCGTGTCCGGGGCGCCGGTAGGTGAGCTGGTGGATCAGCCACGGGTAGCCGTGAAAGGCGAAGATCACCGGGCAGGACGCGGTGAAGATCTGAGCGTAGACGTCGTCACCGATGCCGTGCGGATGCCGGTCGGGCGGGAACAATCGCGCCAGATCGACCACGTTGACCACGCGCACGGCCAGTTCCGGGACCAGTTCACGCAGCAGGGCCGCGGCGGCGAGCGTCTCCTGGGTGGGCACGTCACCCGCGCACGCCAGCACCACATCGGTGTCACCACCGGAATCCGAACTGGCCCACCGCCATACGCCCAACCCCGTGGCACACTGCCACCGTGCCTGTTCGTCGGTCAGGTACTGCAACGCCGGTTGCTTACCGGCCACGACCACATTGACCCGCCCCCGGCTGCGCAGGCAGTGGTCGGTCACGTGCAGCAGGCAATTGGCGTCCGGCGGCAGGTACACCCGCGATACCTCCGGCCGCTTGCTCAGCACGTGATCGATGAATCCGGGATCCTGATGCGAGGCGCCGTTGTGGTCCTGACGCCACACATGTGAGGTGATCAGATAGTTGAGGCTGGGTACCGGCTCGCGCCACGGATAGCCGGCGGCCGTGTGCAGCCACTTGGCGTGCTGGACCACCATCGAATCGACGATGTGCGCGAAGGCTTCGTAGGTGGAGAACAGGCCGTGCCGCCCGGTCAGCAGGTAGCCCTCGAGCCAGCCCTGGCACAGCTGCTCCGACAGCACCTCGAACACCCGCCCGCCCGGGGAGAGCCGATCGTCGTCCGGCCGGCGCTCCGCCTGCCACCGCCGCCCCGTCACCTCCAGCACGGCGTCCAGGCGGTTCGAGATGTGCTCGTCGGGCGAGAAGAACAGCAGGTCATGGGGATTGGCGACGAGGGCGTCCCGCAGATAGCGGCCCAGCACACGGGTGGCCTCGCCGATCGCCACGCCCGGGCGGGCGACCGCCACCACGTGATCCGAGACGTCCGGTAGCCGCAGATCGATCTGGGTGCGGCCGTGCGCCACCGGGTTCGCGCTCATCCGCAGTTCCTCGGGCGGGTTCAGCGCCCGGATCCGCGCCGCCGGGGCGCCGTCCGGCCCGAACAGCCGCTCCGGACGATAGGAACGCAGCCACTGTTCCAGCAGCGCACGATGTTCCGGATTCTCCCGGACTCCTGCCAGCGGCACCTGGTGGGACCGGAAGCTGCCTTCCACCGGCGCCCCGTCGACCTGTGCGGGACCGGTCCAGCCCTTCGGCGTCGACAATACGATCATCGGCCACCGCGGATTGTCCGGGGCGAGGCCGCGGCGGGCGTCGTCCCGGATCTCCGCGATCCGGTCGAACACCTCGTCCAGGACCTGCATGTACCGTCCGTGCACCTCCGCCGGCTCGCTGCCGATCACATGCCGCGGCTCCCAGCCGTGCCCGATCAGCAGCGCGTCGAGGTCCGCACGCGGAATCCGGGCCAGCAGTGCGGGATTGGCGATCTTGTACCCGTTGAGATGCAGGATCGGCAGCACGACGCCATCGGTCGTCCTGTTGAGGAACAGCGGGGCATGCCAGCTCGTCGCCAGCGCACCGGTCTCGGCTTCCCCGTCCCCGATCACACACGCCACCACCAGGTCCGGATTGTCCAGCGCGGCGCCGGTCGCGTGCGCCAGCGAATATCCCAGTTCGCCGCCCTCGTGGATCGACCCGGGCAGATGCGGCGACGCGTGGCTGGGCACTCCGGCGGGAAACGAGAACCGCCGGAACAACTCTCGCATTCCCGCCGCGTCCTGCGCGACCTGCGGATGCCGTTCGCTGTAGCTGCCTTCCAGCCACGCCGCCGCGTTCAGCCCGGCCGCTCCGTGACCGGGCCCGCACACGAACAGCATCGGCTGCCGGCGCCGCGCGATCACCCGGTTCAGATGCGCGTAGGTCAGGGTGATCCCCGGCACGCTGCCCCAATGCCCGATCAAGCGGCGCTTGATGTGGCCCGGCGCCAGCGGCACGCTCAGCAGCGGATTGTCGACCAGATAGATCTGCCCGGCGGCCAGGTAGTTCGCCGCCCGCCACCACGCGTCCAGATCGGCAACCGCCGCGGCCGTATCGGCCGTGGAGCGAGCCAGTACGTCGGTCATCGTGTTCTCTCCTGTCCGCGCGCGACGATCACCGTGCACTCCGCGACGTGCAGCAGCGCCGTGCTGGTCGACCCCAGCACCATGCCCGCGAAGCCCCCGCGGCCGCGGCTGCCGACCACCAGCAGCTGCGCCCGCGCGGACCGTTCGAGCAGCGACCGAACCGGGCTGTCGCACACCACGACCGGCTCGACGTCGACATCGGGATACCGTTCACGCCATCCGGCCACGGTCTCCGTCAGCGCGGCGCTCTCGGCGGACCGGACGTCGTCCCAGCTCACCACCGGTGCATCGGATTCACTGCCACCGCTCCACGCGTGCAGCGCCACCAAGCCGACCTTGCGGCGGGACGCCTCGTCGAACGCCACCGCGAGCGCGGGCGCGCTGTCGAGGGTGCCGTCCACACCTACCAGCACGGGCCCCTCGGCCGACACCGGATCGGGCGGCGACAGGTGGACGACCGCCACCGGACACCTCGCGTGGCGGCTGACCGCCGTGCTCACCGACCCGAGTACGGCACGGCCGATGGCTCCCCGGCCGTGATTGCCCACGACGATCATCCGTACCTGCGCCGACCTGTCGATCAATGTCGGCGTGATCAAGTCGAACGTCAGCTCGGTCGTGACCGCGACGTCGGTATCGGGCACGGCGCGCCGCGCCGCGGCAACCGCCCGCGCGAGCAGCCGCATACCGTCGCCACGCAGCCATGCCCGCTCGTTCTCGGCCAGCACGGTGTTCAGGCCGGGCCGCGGCGCGACGCCGAACGACGTCAGGATGTGCAGCGGGCAGCGATGCAGGGCTGCCTCGGCCGCGGCCCAGGCTACAGCTCGCAACGCCACCTCCGAGTCGTCGACGGCGACGAGGACCGGTGCACTCACCGCGCGACCGGCGGCGCTATCGCCCGTCATGGCGTCTCCTCACCGCGCCGAGTGCGCCACCAGCACAGGGCAATACGCATGTTGCACCAGCGAATTGGAGGTCGAACCCAGCAGCATACCCAGCACGCCGCCCCGGCCGCGGCTCCCGACCACCAGCAGCTGCGCTTGCGTCGACCACTCTTGCAGGTGCACGGCCGGCGCCGCCGGATAAACCTTCCGGAGCACCCGGACCTGCGGGTATTTCTCCTGCCAGCCCGCGAGTCGCTCCGCCAGGATCACCCGCTCGGCATCCTCCAGCGTCGGGTCCGGGAGCAACGGCTCGCTCCGGCCGGCGAAACGGCCGTAATCCCAGTCGCTCCAGGCGTGCACCGCGACGAGGTCGGCGCCGCGTTCGGCCGCCTCCACGAACGCCGCCTCGATCGCCGCCTCCGATACCAGGCTTCCGTCGACACCGACGACCACCGGGCCCGAATCGTGAATCGTATTCTCCGCGTGCGGGTCCGGACGCACCACGGCCACCACACCGGCCGCCCGGGAAACCACCGACAGCAGCGTGGTACCCAGGTGAGCGAATGTCCCCGCGCTCCCGGTCGCGCCCAGTACGACCATGTACGCGTTCGCGCTGTGGTCGATGAGCAGCTGCTTACCCGTATCCGAGGTCATCACGGTCGAGGTCCGCAGGGTCGGCGCGAGTTCCCGTGCCGTCGCCTGCGCGTGCGCCACGACCGAGCGACCGTGCGCGCGCACGGAATCGACAAGCGGCGGCGCCGCCACCTCGGAGACGCCGAGCGCACCCGTCGCGCTCACCAGGTCCATCCCGTGCACGATCTGCAGCGCACGCCCACGCCGCACGGCGAGATCTATCGCCCAGCGCAACGCGACGTCGGACCCTTCCGAACCGTCGACCCCGACGACGACCGGCGCCGAGGCCAGCCGATGCGGATCGTCGTTGTGCTGCTCGATCATCGCTGTCTCCGAATCGTCTCGGCGTTCGCATGCCCGGTGGGACACCCGTGACAACCGTATGAACCGCCCCCGCCGCGCAGATGCGGCCGATCGTCCCGACCGGGCGGGCCCAAAGACCACCTGCCGCCGCCACGATGACTTTCGAAGCCCCCACGTGGACATTCGGCCTCTGTCGAGCCGGACACGTCGGGAGCATCGTTCGGGTAGGTACACCCCTGTTGCCCGGCCTACTCGAAAGGCGCCACCCGTGTACGCACGCGACATACTTCATCGCCCCGTATCGACGGTCCAGCCGAAAACTCCGGTGTCCACGGCGATCTCACTGCTGACCGAGCACGGTTTCGCGGCACTGCCGGTCGTCGACGATGGCGATCACGTCCTCGGCATGTTCAGCGAATCCGACGCACTCTCCGCCCGGCCCGACCAGCGCGCCGCCCTGGTCGAATCCGTGATGACGTCCCCCGTGGAGGTCGTCCATCCCGGCACCGACGTCACCTCGATCACCACCCGCATGCTGACCCACCACCTGCGCTCGATCCCGGTGGTCGAGGCCGGGATACTCGTCGGGATCGTCGCCCGCCGTGATCTGCTCCGGGCGCTGATCCGGGACGACGCCACTCTCGAAGCCGAGATCCGTGCCCTGCTGGACATCTACGCGGGCAGCCGCCGGACGTGGACCGTCGACGTCACCGACGGCCACGCGGTCATCCGCGGCGACTTCGCCGATTCCGCCGAGCGGCACACCGTCTCGGCCTTAGCGCTCACGGTCGACGGCATAGACCACGTCGACATCGACACCGACCGCCCACCGACCGCGGACCGACCGGCGATGTCGGTGGCGGAACGCCTGCGACGCCGAGCGGACGAGGCGATCGGCTAGGGACGGTCCCGGTGCCGCGGATTCAGGGGACTCTCCCCGTCGCCGCGACCGCGCGGCTCGTTCGAGTCGGTCGCCACCATTCTCCGGCGCCCGGTTCCGCCGTAGCGAACAGTTCGGCGCGACGGACGCCGGGCAGAATCCGGTAGGCGATCGACTCCGGCACGGACACCAGAGCGAGGACTCCCCACAGGGTGCGTGCATAGGTCTCGGCCGATGCCGGATCACCCCACTCGTACAGGCCGCGATACCGGCCCCGCTGGTCGTGTGCGAGCCACAGTTTGGAGATCAGTCCCGGAAATCCCGCGAACAGAACGGTGTTCAGCAGGCTCTCCCGCCGGAACAGCGCATGCCCCCGGCCGCGCACCGCACGCAGCTCGAATTCGACCACGAGCACGCACGGGTCACGGTGTTGCGGATGGTCGAGGACGGTTTCGCGAAAAACGCGCGAGGACGTCCCGTCCGCGAAGCCGATCTCCATCCCCCGATTGGTAACCGGGAGATGGATGCGCCGCCGCGCGAGCAATCCGAGCGTCCGGCACACACAGCAGGCCATGGCCCATACGGTCCGTCCGAACGAGTGTGGTTGCTGGATCTGAGAATTCATCGTTCACCTCCGTCGCGCCGGTTCGGCGCCGCGTCGACCCGAAACACCGGGTAGTCGGCAGCGATCCGTTCGAATGCCGACGTGGGCGCATCGAGTCCGATCGGGATGTGTGGCCGCGCGCCGGGAGCGACGCGGACATAGTGCCAGAGCACCGGTGCGCGCAGCTCCGGCTCCAGTTCCGCGAGCCGCACCTGCTCGCGGCGCCCGTGCCGGAGCACCGCGACGCCGTCGGCCGCGCGCAGGTTGCGCACCCAGTTCGTCTTGTCGCCCAGCATGGACACCACGTACCGCCGACCCTCGAACTCGGTCAGCACCACCGGCAGCCAGATCACGCGCCCGCTGCGGCGGCCACGGATACCCAGCGCGGCCACCCGCCGGGGCATCACGCCGAGCGCGAAGACACCCGCGGGCAGCCGATTCTGCACTCTCGCACACAGATTCGGCCGCCCGCCGCGGTACAGCCGGCGTAGGTAGTCGCCGTACCACCGCATGATGTCCTTCCTGACTCCGTTCGTCCTACCGGTCGGCGCTCGCGCCGCGCTCGACCGTCCCCGGAGTCGCCGGCACCGTCGTGCCGGTCAGTTCGCGATACAACTCCCGGATGCGCGACGGCAGCCCCACGCCGGTGCCGGGCGTGGTGAGCGCGGCGGTCGCCGCGGCCATTCCGAGTCGGACCGAATCGTCGAGTTCCAAGCCGCGCGCAAGGCCGACCGCGAGGCCCCCGACCATCGCGTCGCCCGCGCCGATACCGCTGCGCACGGGTACCGCCATCGGCGCGTACCACCGGTGTCCGGCCGCGGTGACCGACAGCGCTCCCGCCGATCCCAGCGAGACGACGACGATTCGCGTGACACCGCCCGTGATCAGTTCCCGCGCGGCCGCCACCTGCTCGGCCCGACAGGTCAGCGGGCGGCCGGCTCGGTCCGCGAGTTCCCGCAGACTCGGCTTGAGCAGGAACACGCCGTCGCGCACCGCACGCAGCGCCGGCCCCGAGGTATCCACGATCAACGGAACCCCCAGTGCCCCCGCAAGTTCGGAGACCCGCTGGTAGTAGTCCACCGGAACGCCCGGCGGCAGGCTTCCGCTGGCGACGAGGTATCGCGCGCCGCACGCCACCTGCTCGACCGTCGCCAGGCAGCGGTGTTGTTCGGCCGGCGTCAGCCGGGGTCCGGGAAAAACGAAGCGGTATTGGCTGCCGGTACCGGTATCGGTGACCGACAAGCTCTCGCGAGTCGGCTCCCCCGCCGGAACGGCCCGCGCCGGCACCCCTGTTTCTCGCACCAGGTCGGTGAGGAATCGCCCGGTATACCCGCCGGCCGGGAAGATCGCGATCGCGGGTTCGCCGAGCGCCGCGGCCGTGCGGGCGACATTGATGCCGCCGCCACCGGGATCGTATCGCGGTGTGGCGCATCGCATCTTGTCGATCGGGCCGATCGCACCGGTGGCGGAGGCGATGTCGATCGCAGGGTTCATCGTGAGCGTGACTATCGACATCGCCGCACCTCCTGGCATCGCACCGATCTCCCGGCTATTCGCCGGAGGTGACCTCGACCTTCTTGACCTCCGTCTTGGGTTCGCTCAGTGGCACCGTGACCGTGAGGATGCCTTGGGCGTAGGCGGCCTCGATGCCCTCTTCCTGCGCGCTGGCCGGCAGGGTCACGGTGCGCGTGAACGAGCCGTAACTGAACTCCGAGCGGCCCTTCTCCTCGTGCTTTTCGCTGCGCTCCGCCCGGATGGTGAGCTGGCCGTTGTGCACCGACACCTCCAGATCCTTCGCGGGATCGATACCGGGGATCTCGGCGCGCACCACATAGCGGCCGTCGTCGACGGTGTCCTCCACACGCAGCAGACGGCCGCCGAACACCGGCATCATCCCGGGCGGGAACGAGTTCCACAGATCGGCGAATTCCGACAGCAGCGAACCCGGACGATGAGCGGGAAGCAGACTCATGATCACTCCTCGGTGAGGCTGATGTATTCCGACACAGCCGATTTCACGTTCGCGCCGGTCCAGCGAGTAGGGCACCCGGTAGTCCCCTCCGGTGACCGAAGTCCCGTGGCACCGCCAACAGGGACCTTCGGCTCTGTGGCCTGCGTGTGCGGGCCGGTCATGGTGTACCGGTGCAGACGAACGCGGAATCGGCCGCCGCATGGCGACGGGCCCGGATCCGGGTGCACGGCACGGTACAGGGGGTGGGGTTCCGGCCCTTCGTGTACCGGCTGGCGACCGGCCTGGGTCTGTCCGGCGATGTGCGCAATGCGGGCGCGGCGGTCGACATCCGGGTACAGGGAGTCGCGCCGGCGGTCGAGGATTTCACCGCCCGGCTGCGGGATTGCGCACCCGCGGCGGCCCGGATCGACCGTCTCGAGATCTCCGCGCTGCCCGGTGGCAGCGAGCTGACGGAGGGATTCGCGGTCGCCGGAAGCATCGCCACCGCGCGGGCGACACCGCGGATCCCGGCCGATCTCGCGACCTGCGCGACCTGTCTCACGGAATTGTTCGATCCGGCCGACCGCCGCTACCGCTACCCGTTCGTGAACTGCACCGCCTGCGGACCGCGGGCTACGGTCATCGACGCCTTGCCCTACGACCGGCAGCGCACGACCATGAGCGGCTTCCGGATGTGCACGGCGTGCGCGGCGGAATACCACGATCCCGCCGACCGCCGTTTCCACGCCGAGCCGATCTGCTGCCCGGCCTGCGGCCCACGGCTGGCGTGGCAGCACGGCGGCGGGACCTCCGGTGTCGTGGGTGAGCAGGCGTTGGCGGAGGCTGCCGCGGTCATCGCGGCGGGCGGCATCGTCGCGGTCAAAGGGATCGGCGGTTATCACCTGGTGTGCGACGCGGCGAACGACGAGACCCTCGCCCGGCTGCGGAAATTCAAGCCACGTCCCGCCAAACCCCTCGCCGTGATGGCCGCCGACCTGGCGATCGCACGGACGATCGCAACGGTCGACGCGGCCGCCGCGGAGCTACTCGGTTCGCCGGCCGCGCCGATCGTCCTGCTCCCCCGGCGGGCCGACGCGCCGCTCGCGCCCGGTGTCGCACCCGGATCCGCGGAGATCGGTGTCTTCCTGCCCTACAGCCCGCTGCACCATCTCCTGCTGGCGCAACTGCGGCGGCCACTGATAGTCACCAGCGGAAACCGAAGCGGTTCGCCCACCCTCGTCGACGACGCGGCCGCACGCGACCTGGCGCCGGCGATCGCGGACGGAATCCTGCTGCACGACAGACCTATTCGCGGCCGCTACGACGACTCGGTGGTCCGGATCGTGGGCGGCCGCACCACCGTGCTGCGCCGTGCGCGCGGCTACGCCCCGGGTGCTCTCCCGCTCCCGATCGCCGCGCCGGCGCCGATCCTCGCCGTCGGCGCACAGCTCAAGCACACCTGCGCGCTCGCCGCCGCCGACCTGGCGGTACTCGGCCCGCACACGGGCGACCTCGAGGACGCGGAGACCTACGGAGCCCTCGACCATACCGTCCGGTCCCTGTCCCGGTTGACCGCGACGAAACCGGAAATCGTTGCGCACGACCGTCATCCGGGATACCTGTCCACACAGTACGCACTGCTCGGCTGGGCGAAGGAGCGGCGGGTAGCGGTCCAGCATCACCACGCCCATGTCGCCGCGACCGCCGCCGAACACGGCATCACCGACAGCTTCGTCGGCGTCGCACTCGACGGGCTGGGCCTGGGCGACGACGGAACGCTCTGGGGCGGCGAGGTGCTACTGGCCGACCTGACCGGGTATCGCCGTGTCGGCCGGTTCGGCACCGCACCACTGCCCGGTGGCTCGGCCGCGGTGCGCCGGCCGGCCCGCATGGCGCTCGGCTACCTGTTCGGCGCGGAGCAGTTCGGTCATCCGATTCCGGCGGGGGCCGCCCGGGGCCTGCTCGCCCGCCTCGACGGGCGAGAGGTCGCGGTGATCCGCCGCATGATCGAGCGAGACCTGAACTGCCCGCGCGCCTCGAGTGCGGGCCGGTTGTTCGACGCGATGGCGGCACTGCTCGGCGTCTGCGACGACAACACCTACGAGGGCGAGGCCGCGGTGCGGCTGGAAGCCGCCGCGCTCGGGCATCCCGGCACGCCGCCGCTGCGGTGGGCGCTGCGTCATCGCGACGGGCTGCAGGTGTACGACCCGAGCCCGACACTGCACCACGCGCTCGCCCTCGCACCGCACCTCCCCGTCGGTGAGATCGCGGCACGTTTCCACCGCACCGTGGCGACGGTCGTCGTCGCCATGGCCGCCCACGCCGCCGCGAATGCGAGCACCGGCGTGGTCTGCCTCGGCGGCGGGGTCTTCCAGAACGCCAGGCTCACCGCGGCCGTCCTCGACGGCATGGCCCGTTCGGGCCTCGACTGCTATGTCGGAGAACATGTTCCGATGAACGACGGGGGAATCAGCTACGGCCAAGCGGCGATCGCGGCCGCCCGCACCGGAGGTACGTAGGATGTGCCTCGGGGTCCCCGGCCGGATCGTCGCCAGCGCCGACGACGGGGTATTGCGCATGGGGACAGTCGATTTCGACGGCGTCCGGCGCACGGTATGCCTGGCCTACGTGCCCGACGCGGAGATCGACGATTACGTCATCGTCCACGTCGGATTCGCCATCAGCCGGGTCGACGAGGCCGAGGCCGCCGAAACGCTCGCCGTGCTCCGGGCGATTCCCGATGCGCTCGTCACCGAACTCGGCCCGGACCTGCCGAATCGCGCGGAGGCACCGTGAAGTATCTCGACGAATACCGCGATCCCGTACTCGCACGCCGCCTGCTCGCGGAACTGCGAGCCACCGCGACCCGGCCGTGGGCGATCATGGAAGTCTGTGGCGGACAGACACATACGCTGGTCCGGCAGGGCATCGACGAACTGCTGCCGGCCGGAATCCGGATGATCCACGGCCCCGGCTGCCCGGTGTGCGTCACGCCGCTCGAGATGATCGACCGAGCCGTCGAGATCGCCGCCCGGCCGGAGGTCGTGTTCACCAGTTACGGTGACATGCTGCGGGTTCCGGGCAGCCGCGGCGATCTGCTCGGCGTCAAGGCACGCGGCGGCGATGTCCGGGTGGTCTACTCGCCGCTCGACGCGGTCGCCGTCGCACGCGACAATCCGGACCGCGAGGTCGTGTTCTTCGCCGTCGGATTCGAGACCACCGCGCCCGCCAACGCCATGGCGGTGCTGCACGCCGCCAGGACGGGCGTCGGCAACTTCAGCGTCCTGGTCAGCCACGTCCTGGTCCCGCCCGCGATGACCGCCGTCCTGGACGCTCCGGGCAATCGAGTCCAGGGGTTCCTCGCCGCCGGGCACGTCTGCGCGGTGATGGGCTGGGCCGAATACGAGCCGATCGCCGCGCGATACCGGGTGCCGATCGTGGTGACCGGATTCGAACCGCTCGATCTGCTCGAAGGCATCCTGATGACGGTACGGCAACTCGAATCCGGTCGCGCGGCGGTCGAGAACCAGTACGCGCGAGCGGTGCGCCGCTCGGGCAATACCGCTGCGCGGGAGGCGATTCGGCGAGTCTTCCGCGTCGGTGACCGGAATTGGCGCGGCATCGGGACCATCCCCGCGAGCGGCCTGTGCCTGGCCCCCGAATTCGCCGCTCACGACGCGCAACGACGGTTCGGGACTAGCGCCGATGGCTCCGTGGAGACCACCGAGTGCATCGCCGGCGCCATCCTGCGCGGCACCGCCGAACCCACCGACTGCCCCGCCTACGGCGCCCGCTGCACACCGCGCACTCCCCTCGGTGCGCCGATGGTGTCGGCCGAGGGCACCTGCGCGGCCTACTACACCGCGGGCCGTCGCCGACTGCCGCTGGAGGGAGCGCGATGACGACCATCGATCCGGAGCGCACCGGTTGCCCGCTGCCCCGGGCGGACACCGAGCGGGTGCTGCTGGGCCACGGTTCCGGCGGCCAGCTGACGGCCGAACTCATCGACCGGGTGATCCTCGCCGAACTCGGCGGCGGCGAACCACTCGAGGACGCCGCGATACTCGAAACCCCTGGTACCCCACTGGTTTTCAGCACCGACAGCTTCGTGGTCACCCCGCGCTTCTTCCCCGGCGGCGACATCGGCGCCCTGGCCGTGCACGGCACCGTCAACGACCTGGCCATGCGCGGCGCCCGCCCGATCGCGCTCGCGCTGGCCTATGTCCTGGAGGAGGGATTGCCGGTGGCAGAGCTGCGGGCGGTCACCGCCTCGGTCGCCGCCTCGGCCACCGCGTGCGGGATCCGGGTGGTCACGGGCGATACGAAGGTGGTCGGGCGGGGCGCGGCCGACGGCATGTACATCACCACCACCGGCATCGGCGCGCTCCTGCCGGGTGCGGCTCCCTCCGCCGCGCGTGGCAGGCCCGGCGACGCCGTCCTCGTCTCCGGACCCGTCGGCGCGCACGGCACCGCCGTTCTCTGCGCCCGCGGCGATCTGGGCTTCGAGGCCGACATCCATTCCGACACACAGCCGTTGCACGAGCTCACCGCCGCCATGGTCGCCGCCTGTGGACCGGACATCCACGCTTTGCGTGATCCCACGCGCGGCGGGTTGGCAGGCGCCCTCAACGAACTCGCCACCGCCTCCGGCATCGGAATCCATCTCGAGGAATCGGCCGTACCGGTTCCGGGACCGGTCGCCTCGGCGTGCGATCTGCTGGGCCTCGATCCGCTGCACGTCGCCAACGAGGGCTGCCTGGTCGCCCTCGTCGCCGCCGAGTCCGCCGACGCCGCGCTGACCGCCGTGCGCTCGGTGTCCGCGGGCGCTCGTGCGCGCCTGATCGGCCACGCCACCGACGGCCCGGCGGGCCGCGTCGTCGCCCGCACCCCGCTCGGCGCCAGCCGCGTCGTGGACATGCTCGTCGGCGAACAACTCCCGCGAATCTGCTGATCGCACCGCACTCGAGGGGACCTTCGCCCCTCGCGGCGGTCTCCGCGGCCGAGCAGACTCGGAACCGAATCTTGTTCCCGGACACGAATCGAGTTTCCGATGATGTCTGGCGATACGGTGACGATCGACCGAGCGGGCCTGGACCGCTTGATCGAGGTCCTGCGCTCTCAGGGGTATCGCGTGATCGGACCGCAGGTGCGGGACGGCGCCATCGTCCTGGACGAACTGGAGTCGGGTTCGGCGCTGCCGGCGGGGTGGGGCGTGGAGGTCTCCCCCGGGCGGTACCGGCTGCGCGAACGCGGCGACAACGCCGTCTTCGCGCATTCCGCGGGCCCCGGGTCGTGGAAACAATTCCTCCATCCGCCCCGCCGGAAGATCGCGGACATCGACGCGGACCTCGATCCCGTCGCCGCCGACGAGGCACCGGTGCGGTCGGCGTTCCTCGGTGTCCGCGGCTGCGACCTCGCCTCGATCGCCGTACTCGGCCGAGTGCTCGGCGACGGTGACTACCCCGATTCGTCGTTCGCGCGGCGCCGGGCCGGTCTGTTCGTCGTGGCGGTCAATTGCACCGAGCCCGGCGGGACGTGCTTCTGCGCGTCCATGGGCACGGGCCCCGGTGTCGCGGCCGGTTTCGACCTCGCGCTGACCGAGCGAATCGACGACGCGGGGCACCGCTTCCTCGTCGACATCGGCTCCGCGACCGGGGCCCGAATGATGACCGAACTCGATGTGCGGCAAGCGGATCCGTCGGAGATCACCGGTGCGCGCGACGCGGTGACGGCGGCGCAGGAGCACATGGGCCGGACCATGCCCGGCGTCGACGTCCGCGCGCTGCTGCGCGACTCGCGAGAGTCGCCGCACTGGCAGGAGGTCGCGAGCCGCTGCCTCACCTGCGCCAACTGCACCATGGTCTGTCCCACCTGCTTCTGCACGACCACCGAGGACGTCACCGACCTCACCGGCGACCATGCCGAACGGTGGGAGCACTGGGCATCCTGTTTCGAGCTGGACTTCTCCTACCTGCACGGCGGCAGCGTGCGACAGTCGGGGTCGAGCCGGTATCGGCAGTGGCTCACGCACAAGCTGAGCACCTGGCACGACCAGTTCGGCAGCTCCGGGTGCGTGGGGTGCGGGCGATGCATCGCCTGGTGCCCGGCGGGCATCGACCTCACCGCCGAGGTCGGCAGGCTCGCGGAACTCGCCAGGGAGCCGGGCGATGACCACCGCTGAGGAACTGACCGAATTCGCGCACCTGGCCACGCTCGACGACGCCGAACTCGCCACCCTGGCCGCCGCGGGTCACGACGTGTCGTACCCGCCCGGTCACCGGTTGATCGTCGAAGGCGAGGCGGCGGACCGGTGCTGGCTGATCCGCGACGGGCACGTCCTGCTCGACGCCCACGTCCCGGGCCGCGGCGATCTCACCGTGCAGACCCTCGGCCGCGGCGACCTGCTGGGCTGGTCGTGGCTGGTGCCGCCGTACCGCTGGCGTTTCGGCGCCCGGACGCTCGACGCGGTGCGCGCCATCGAATTCGACTCCGCCGCACTGGCCACGTTCGCCGACGCCGACCCGATGTTCGGCCGGGCACTGGCCACGATGCTGTTCGAGGCCGTCCTGGAGCGCCTGCAGGCCACCCGCGCCCGGCTGCTGGATCTCTACCGCAACCCCGCCGACCCCCGCAGCGGCCCGCCTCGTTCCGGTGCAGGCCGATGACCGTGGCGGCCGGTCCCCGCACCGGCGTACTCGACGACACGATGCTGCCCTACCGAGTCGTCGCCCGGCGATGCGAGACTCGCGATACGACGACCCTGCTCCTGGAGCCGATTCACGCTGCGGCACAACGGTTTCGCGCCGGGCAGTTCATGATGCTCTACAGTTTCGGCGTCGGCGAGATCGCGATCTCGATCAGTGGTGATCCGTCCGCGGCCGGTCCGCTCGAACACACCATCCGCGGGGTCGGCGCGGTCAGCACGGCACTGAGGGACACGCCTGTCGGCGGACGCGTCGGCGTCCGCGGCCCGTTCGGCACCGGCTGGGAACCGGAGACGGCGGTCGGCCGCGACCTCGTCATCGTGGGCGGCGGCGTGGGCGTGGCGCCCCTGCGGCCCCTGGTCCTCGCCGCGCTGCGGGACCGCGGACAGTACCGGCGCGTGGTCCTGATCACCGGAGCGCGGACACCCTCGGACATCCTGTTCCCCGACGACCAGAACCGCTGGGCCGCATCCGGTCTCCTCGAAGTCCACCGGACCGTCGACCACCCGGAACCGGACTGGCACGGCCAGGTCGGATTCGTCACCGAACCACTGGCACGCCTGCGGCTCGATCCCGCCCGCACCACCGCGTTCCTCTGCGGACCGGAACCGATGATGCGGTTCTGCGCCCGCACCCTGCGCCGGCACGGGGTCGCCGCCACCGATATCCGGATCTCCCTGGAACGCGACATGCGATGCGGCGCGGCGCGCTGCGGCCACTGCCAGCTGGGACCTCTGCTGGTGTGCCGCGACGGCCCGGTCGTCGACTACGCCACCGCCGAACCGCTGCTGGCCGTCCGGGAGCTGTGATGGACACACCGACACTCGCGGTCTGGAAATTCACCTCCTGCGACGGCTGCCAGCTCACTCTCCTCGACTGTGAGGACGACCTGCTCCCACTCGCCGGGCGCGTGCGCATCACGCACTTCCTCGAAGCCTCCAGCGCTGTCGAACCCGGGCCGTACGACGTCTCGCTGGTGGAGGGATCGATCACGACGCCGGACGATCTCCGCCGCATCACCGAAATCCGGGAGCAGTCACGGGTTCTCGTCGCGATCGGCGCCTGCGCCACCCATGGCGGAATCCAGGCGCTGCGCAACTTCGCCGACATCGACGAATTCGCCTCACTCGTCTACGCCAGCCCACAGCACATCGCGACGCTGTCCACCTCCACGCCGATCTCGGCGCACGTGCCGGTCGACGTCGAACTCCGCGGCTGCCCCATCGACCGGCGGCAACTGCTCGATACCCTCGAGGCCCTTCTGGCCGGGCGGGCCCCGGATCTCCCCGACACCAGCGTCTGCACCGAGTGCAAGCGCCGCGGCACCACGTGTGTGACTGTCGCGCACGGCATTCCGTGCCTGGGGCCGGTCACTCACGCCGGTTGCGGCGCGCTCTGCCCGGCCTACCGGCGCGGATGCTTCGGCTGTTTCGGTCCGATGAAGGCCCCGAACGTCCGTGCGCTGCTTCCGATCCTGAGCGTCAACGGCATGACGCCCACCGATATAGACCGCGTTTTCACCACATTCGCCGCCGCCGCACCGGAATTCGCCGAAAGGGACGCGAATGAGCCATCGCAGTAGGCAATTGCGTGTCAGCTCGCTGGCGCGAGTCGAGGGCGAGGGAGCGCTGCGCATTGTCGTCACCGACGGTGTCGTCGAGCGGGCCGAACTGAACATCTACGAGCCGCCCCGGTTCTTCGAGGCGTTCCTGCGCGGCCGCTCTTACACCGAGCCACCCGACATCACTGCGCGCATCTGCGGAATCTGCCCCGTCGCGTATCAGACCAGCGCCTGCAACGCGCTCGAGCAGCTGTGCGGGGTGGAGCTGGACCCGCCGCTCGCCGCGCTGCGGCGGCTGCTGTACTGCGGGGAGTGGATCTCGAGTCATGCCTTGCACATTCACCTGCTGCACCTGCCCGACTTCCTCGGCTATCCCGACGCCGTCGCCCTCGCCGCCGACCACCGCGATCTCGTCGAGGCGGGACTGACGATCAAGAAGGCCGGGAACGCGCTGCTCGAGCTCGTCGGCGGCAGGCCGATCCACCCCGTCAATGTGCGCGTCGGCGGCTTCTACTCCGTCCCTTCCCCCGCCGATCTCGCCCCCGTCGCCGAACAACTCCGGCGGGCCCTGGATTGCGCCATCGGGACCGCACGCCGGGCCGCCCTCCTCGATTTCCCCGATCTGGAACTGGACCACCAGCTGCTGGCGGCCGCGGGTCCCGACGGCTACGCGATCGAGACCGGCGATATCCACACCAGCGGCGGACTCGCCTTTCCCGCAACCGAATTCGCACAGCACGTCATCGAACACCAGGTGCCGCACTCCACGGCGCTGCACGCGACCCTCGACGGCGGCCGCTATCTCACCGGACCGCTCGCCCGGTACACACTCGGCTCCCACCGGCTCTCACCGCTGGCCCGGCAGGTCGCCGGCGAGATCGGCCTCGGCGCGGAATGCCGGAATCCCTTCCGCAGCATCCTGGTTCGCGCCACCGAGATCGTCTACGCGATCGACGAAGCCCTGCGGTTTATCGGCGCCTACGACACACCGTCCCGGCCCGCCGTTCTCACCGAGCCACGAGCCGGCGTCGGCCACGGAGTCAGCGAGGCACCACGCGGACTGCTGTACCACCGCTACGAAACCGACGCCGACGGAACCATTCTCGCCGCCACCATCATTCCGCCGACCTCGCAGAATCAGGCCGTGGTCGAAGACGATCTGCGCCGCGTCGTCGCCGCGAATCTCGATCTCGACGACGCCGCCCTGACGTCCCTGTGCGAGCGCACCATCCGTAACCACGACCCCTGTATCTCCTGCTCCGCCCATTTCCTCGAGATCGACCTGGTCCGCCGATGAGCGCGCTCCGCGCGGTCGTCATCGGCGTGGGGAACTCGTACCGCCGTGACGACGGTATCGGGCCGGATGTGGCCTCCCGCATCGAACGACTGTGTCTGCCCGGCGTTCTCGCCACGGTCTGTGACGGGGAGCCCACCGGTCTGCTGGACGCGTGGGCGGGCGCCGACCTCGCGATCGTCATCGATGCCGTCCTCTGCGAACCGTCCACCCCGGGCCGCATCTGGCGCACCACCGTCGACGCCCTCCGCGGCGTCACCACCGCGACCAGCTCCCACGCCCTCGGCATCCCCGACGCCGTCCCGCTCGGCCGCGCGCTCGGCCGTCTTCCCCACGAACTCGTCGTCATCGCCGTCGAGGCGGCCCGCCTCGACCTCGGCGCGGGCTTGTCGGCTCCCGTCGCGGCCGCCGTGCCACGCGCCGTCGACGCGGTCCGCGCGGAACTCGCGCGCGCTGGCGTCGAGGCCACGCCCTAGCCAGCCCCTGATTACGGCTTCCGCCGCGTCACCCTGACGTCGGGATACGTCGATACCGACCACGACCGGCGCGGAGGCGAGGTGATGGATATCGGGGCCACCCGCCCGTCATCGCGAACTCCCTTCACGCATCGGTACCTGTGACCGATCACCGCCGCGCCGGCCCGGACGTTCTCGCGCCCGTGCTGCCAGCACCGCGACCTCGGCGGCGATCCCGGAGGCGAGCACATCGATGTCGGGCGTGGTGTCGTAGTCTCCGGTGATCCCGAATGTCAGCCGTTCGGCATAGCTGAGAATCGCGACGGTCGTGCGCACCCGCAACGCGATCGGCACGCACGGCCAGATCTCGAGTACGGTCCGTCCGTCCATCGTCAACGGGTGGCGCGGCCCGGGGACATTGGTCGCCAGGGCGCCGACGCCCCGCTGGGGGAACCGGAAAACCGTGCGGACCATCCACGCCACCAGACCGGTCGGCAATCTCTCGGCCAGCGACAACACCGACTGCTCGGCCTCGACCTCACCGCGCGTCCGGTGCCGGGCGATGCGCTGGTGCACAGCGGCCAGGCGCTCGAGCGGATTCTCCACCTCGACCGGAAACTCCGCGATGATCGCCGAAACCCGGTTGTCCAGAGCATATTTCGCCCGGTCGGCGCGCATCGAGACCGGGACCACGATCCGCAGCATTCCGGGCTGTGGATGTTCACCCCGGCTCAGCAGCAGCCCGCGGTAGGCGGCGGCGAGGGCCGAGACCGCGACATCGTTGACCGAGACGCCGAACGCCGCGCCGATCTCGCGCAGCTCCGGCAGCGAGGTCCGTGCGACGGCATAGCGGCGCTGCGTGCCGATCGGGCCGTTCAGAGAGGATTCGGCGGCGGGAGCGAGAGCCGCGAACACCAGCGGAGTGAGCGCGCGGACCGCGCCGACCGCGAATCGTGGCAGAGTGTAGGGCAGGCGCACGGCGTGGGCGAGCATACCGATCGGCCCCGCACCGGACGAGGAAGCGTCGCCCGCGACCGGCGCGGCCGTATCAGGTTCGGTGGCGTCGCAGAAGCTCTCGAACAACGTGATCCCGGAGATCCCGTCGACCATGCTGTGATGCGCCTTCACCATCATCGCCCACCGTCCGTCCGCCAGATGGTCGACGACCACCACCTGCCACAGCGGGTGATCACGATCGAGGCGTTCGGTCAGCTCGGTCGCGATCAGCTCGCGCAATGCCGCCTCGTCCCCCGGGCGAGGCACAGCAGTCCACCGGATATGGTGTGCCGGATCGAAATTCGGGTCGTCTTCCCACACCGGCGCGGTGATATCGAACGGTGCGCGGCGCACCCGCTGACGCAGCCGCGGATGGCGGCGCAGGCCCCGCTCGAGGCCCGCGCGGAACTCCGCTCGTGTCGGCGGTGGCCCCGCCACGATCGCCACGGCACCGATTCCCAGGCTGATGTGCCTGTCGGTGTCCTCCAGTTCCATGAATCCCGTGTCCAGCGGGCTCAATTCCGTCATCGTGACCGTCTGTCCCGGCAGCCACCGCGGGCTGCTGCTCACGGCTGGAAAGCTGCCGTTGCTCCACAGCCGATCATCACGCGACGGCGCGACCGACATGAGATGCGAAGGTAACCACCGAGGGTGACGTTGGCCCCGGACGGCACCGCGGCGTCGAACCCGCTACCCGTTCCGCCGGTCAACGACGCGACCACGACGTCGGGCAGGGCGGAAAGGCCATTCTCGCAGGGACTTCCGTCGCCGGGGGTCACCTCCTGCGACTCTCACCCCGACCACGGACCCGGCGCAGGCTCGATGGCAATCAGCTGCCGTCACCCGCCTGTGAGGAAATTCGATGTCGATGTCCGACCACGATGATCCGATCGCTCCCGCCGTCCGGACCGCGCACGAATGGCTGCGGGCCGTGACCGAGGCGTTCGACACCTACGATCGCCACTACGCCTATCGGCTGCTGCGGGCCTGGCTGCACGCGGTACGTGATCGACTGCCGGTGCCCTCGTCCGCTCATTTCAGCGCCCAGCTGCCCGAGGTGTTCCGCGGGACGTTCTACGAAGGCTGGGTGCCCGGACACGTGCCCGTGCCGCACGATGCCGCGTCGTTCGTCGACCAGTTCGCACGCGAGGCCGACGTCTCTCGCGCCGAGGCCGTCCAGCTGATCGGCATCCTGACCGACACGCTCGCCGAACTGTGCTCTCCCGGCCAGATCGATCATGTCCTCGCGGTGCTGCCGACACGGCTCCGGGACGTACTGCAAGGTATCGAACCGGAGCCCCTCTGGGTCGGCGCGGCCGCCACACCCGATCCCGAGAAACTCCTCGAATCCCGGCTGCAGACGTTGTCCGAGGCCGTGGCCGTGCTGGCCCGCGGGCTCGAGGAGTTGCCCGGCAGCGAATTCGACACCACCCGGCGGCTCTCGGCGGCCCAGCAGGCTCACCGCATGCTGCTTGCGGAAGGACTACTCGGCCCCGGCGCCCGCCAGAGCTGACGCCACACGGCATTCGGCTCGCCCACTCTCGTCTCCGCCACCGGCCGATATGCTCGCCTCGCCCCTTTCACCGGCGGTCTCGTCCTCGCCTTCGCGTGCCTGACCGCCGACCAGGGTCCTCGCTCTCGGTGCACTCACCTGCGCGGCCCGCCACGCCCTCGCCGCACATCGGTGACGACAGGTCCGGCGCCCAGAAGCGGCATACAATCAACCTGACGATCGGACACAAATTTCCATCCTTCCGGGTCCCGAAGCGCGGCCCCTCGGTGAGACGTCACCCACCCAGGAGGGCGGACCATGCCGTCACAAGATCACCAACGGCAACCGCGACGGGACGCACCGGACGGCCGCCCCTCCCGGGCACACTCGGTGCGGGAGACGTTGTCCCAGCTGGGTGCGCGGGAGTTGCTGTCGGAAGTGCGTGACCGGATCGAGCAAGTCATCGATACCCGGGACCGGATGGACGGGCTGGTCGAGGCCATGCTGACCGTCACCGCGGGGCTCGACCTGGAACAGACGCTGCAGACGATCGTGCATACCGCCATCGAACTGGTCGACGCCCGCTACGGCGCGCTCGGTGTCCGCGGCGGCGACGACTATCTCGAGGAGTTCGTCCACGAAGGTATCGGCGACCGGGAGCGGGCTCGCATCGGCCCGCTGCCGCACGGGCGAGGCGTCCTGGGGGTGCTGCTCAGCCAGCCCAAACCGATCCGGTTGGACAACCTCGGCCTCCATCCGTCGTCGGTCGGTTTCCCAGCCCACCATCCACCGATGGACACGTTCCTGGGGGTGCCGGTACTGGTGCGAGAGAAGATCTTCGGCAACCTGTATCTGACGGAGAAGGCCGGCGGCCAGCCGTTCACCGAAGACGACGAAGTCATCGTGCGGGCACTGGCAGCCGCGGCGGGCGTGGCGATCGACAACGCCCGTCTCTACCAGTCGTCCCGCCTCCGCCAGCAGTGGATCGCCGCCACCCGCGACATCGCCACCGAATTCCTCGCCGGCACCGAGCCCCGCCGGGTACTCGGCCAGATCGTCGAACACACCCGCGCCCTGACCGGATCCGACCAGGCACTGCTGGCGATCCCGGCAGACCCGGACACCGCGCCCGAGAATCTGGCCTGCTTGACCGTCGCGCAGTACGCGGGATCGGAGAGCCGATCTCGCGGCCGCACACTGGAGCTGGCGGGCACCACGGTCGGCGACGCCCACCTCCGCGGTCACCAAGCGCGCATCGACGACCGCCGCGGCACCGCCTTGGAAACCGCCTTGCCCGGCGCCGGGCCCGCCATGATCCTGCCGCTGCGCACTTCCGACGCTGTCCTCGGCGTCCTGGTCACCGCGCGTGACATCGATGCGGGACCGTACTCCGACGAAACCGTGGAATTGGCGGCCGCGTTCGCCGATCAGGCCGCGCTGGCCATGCGGATGGCCGACGCCCAGCAGCGCATGCGCGAACTCGACGTGCTGTCGGACCGTGACCGGATCGCCCGCGACCTCCACGACCACGTCATCCAACGCCTGTTCACACTCGGCCTGTACGCACAGGGAACGCTCGCCCGCGCCCGCAGCCCGGAGATCCGGCATCGACTCTCGACCCTCGTCGACGACCTGCAGCAGGTCATCCTCGACGTCCGCACCTCGATTTTCGACCTGCACGGCGGCGATGCCGGCGCCACCCGGCTGCGGCAACGCCTCGACGACGCCGTCCGCCGGACCACCGCCGACACTCCGATCGCCGTCTCTTTCGACGTATCCGGGCCCCTGTCCGTGGTCGACCCCGTGCTGGCCGACCACGCCGAAGCCGTTGTCCGCGAAGCGGTCTCCAACGCCGTGCGGCACTCCGGCGCCGACTCCCTCACCGTTACCGCCACCGTCGACGACGACCTGACCCTCGTCATCGAGGACAACGGCCGCGGCATCCCCGACGACATCACCCCCAGCGGCCTGACCAACCTCGCGCAGCGCGCCGAACAGGCAGGCGGGCAGCTCGACATCACCCACGCCGACCGCCTCCACCACACCGGCACACGGGTGCGCTGGAGGGCACCACTCCGATAACCATTCTTCCCGGCACCCGAGGTCCATCGGCTCTGCACAGGGGCAGCACAACCGGCCGACTCTGGACGACAGCCGGGCAATCTCGTTCCGGCCGTAGAGAATCGGTCGGAGGAGAGACCATGAAAGTCGACGACATTCTGGCGACGGCGCGGGACTCGATCACCGTACGGCGCGTATACGCCGAACCGATCGAACGAGACGGAACCACCGTGATTCCCGCAGCCAAGATCTCCGGCGGAGGCGGCGGGGGCGCCGGCACCGACGAAGAGGGCAAGGAGGGCTCCGGTGGCGGCTTCGGAATCGGAGCCAAACCCGTCGGTGCGTACGTGCTCGAGAACGGACGCGTCCATTGGCGGCCGGCGATCGACGCGAACCGGCTGATGCTGGTGATCGGCGCCGTCGTCATCGTCGCGATCGCCGCGGGGGTACGCCTCGCGAAGTGGCCGACGGCAGACTGATTCCGCCGCTCTCGACGCCATATCGCTGCCGCACAGACAGATCCTGTGCGGCAGTGGAGACGCGCTTCTCGGGGTGGATCGCCCGATCCACACGGACCGCGACATAGCCCAGAATCGAGAGGCCGCCCACGATGAGCAGGTCGATGACCTTCGTCCCGGCGCGCCAGGCACCACGCCTCTCACCGCCACCGCCCGGCCGGAGCAGCCTCGGTGTCATGGAACCGAACGCCCCTCGTATCGCCGTCGTCTACGCCACCGGGCAGGGATCGACTCGCGAGATCTCCGAATTCATCGGCGCCGTCCTGGCGAACCGCGGCGCCGGCGTCGAGGTCGCCGACATCGAACGCGCGCCGGACCTGTCCCGGTTCGACGCCGTCGTGCTCGGGAGCGCCGTCCACGACCGGGCCTTCCTGCCTGCCGCCACCGCCTTCGTACGCCATCATCACCACCAGCTCGCCGAGCGGAAGGTGTGGTTGTTCAGTGTCGGCATCGATGCGGCGCTACGCGGGCCGATCGGCCGCCGCGTCGCCCGGCACGTACCCGAGAGCATTGCGGCACTCCGTGATTCGATCTCCGCGCACGATTATCGAGCGTTCGCAGGGCACTACGAGCGTGTCGGCGTCGACCTGCCCGCACGCCTGCGCTATCGGCTGCTCGGCGGCCTCCGCTACGGCGACCTAAGGGACTGGACCGCCATCGCCGCCTGGGCCGACTCCATCGCCGACACCCTGCGGCTGGCCGTTTCGCGGACCTCCGTCATCCACCCGTAAGGACCTCGATCCGATGGTGCACGAAACGCTCCCGCTGGATGTACGCCGGACCCGCGCCGCGCGGGCGATGCTGGCCGGCATATCCGGATTCACCGCGTTCTGGGCCATGGCCGGAGCGGTCGGCCTCCTCTGCGGAGGCGCCGATCTGGGCGCCACTGTGACCGCACGACTACCGTGGCACAGCCCCGGCCTGGCAGGAGTCCTGCTGGCGCTCGTGATCGGCGCTCCCATGGCCCTCACCGCGGCCGCCGTCGTCCGCCGCGACGGCCGCTCCGACAGGGCGGCGGTGCTCAGTGGCGCGCTGCTGATCGGGTGGACCGCGGTGCAACCGGCGATCATCGGCCAGTTCTCCCGGCTGCAACCGGTATTCGGCCTGCTCGGTGTCGCCGTCGTCGCCCTCGGCCTGTACCTGCACGCGCATCGGAGCCGGTGACATGAACGACAGATTTCGTAGCACACTGCGATGGACGGTCGCCGCCGCGCTGCTCGCCGCGACGTATCCCCTGGTGTTCCGTGACCAGTGCCTGACCTGGGGCGCCACCGACGCCGAGATCGGACGGTCGATGCCCGGAGACGACCTGCTGCCCGAGCCGGGCCTCGTCACCACCCGGGCCGTGACGGTGCGGGCGGACGCGGCGGATATCTGGCCTTGGCTGGTCCAGATGGGTCCCGGCCGCGCGGGCGCCTACACCTACGACTGGATCGAGAACCTGTTCGGGCTGAACATGCACAGCGCCGACGAGATCGACCCCAACCTCCAGGACCTCGCGGTCGGAGACACCTTCCCCTTGGGCAACGGGCCCGCACTGCGGGTGGAACGGCTCGAACCCGAACGTGCCCTGGTCCTGGGAGCCGTCGACCGACAATGGGTGTGGACCTTCGCTCTCTATCCGGCCGCCGACAAGAGCACCCGGCTCGTCAGCCGCAACCGCGTCGCCGCCCGACGCTCGCCGCTCGCCCGTCTGTTCTTCCTGGTCGTCATGGAACCCGGCAGCCTGATCATGGAACGCAAGATGCTGCTGGGAATCGCACAGCGAGCGGAACGACACGCCGCCCGGCCGGGCTCGGTGACGGTCGCCCATCCCCCCGAATGACCCGCCCAGCACTCGCCGACCCGGGCGCGGAACGACGTACCAGGGCCGCGGTCTACGCGTCGACACTCCGGCGCACACCCCGACGAACGTCCTAACCCCCGGCGAGCACCTGCGCGCGATCCGCGACGCCGTCGGCCACGAGCCGGTGAACCATTCCGCCGGGGTCGTCGTGGCCAGGGTATTCACAGCAAGTTCGATGCCCGGTCACAGCCGTCTCCCCGCCACGACTACGAGGCTCGTTCCAGCCGCACCGCATGCGAGGAGAATCGCCGATGTCCACCTTCGACGGCCTGCCTGCCCACGTACTACTGGTCCACATCATCATCGTTCTGGTACCCCTCACATCGGTGCTCACGATCGCGTGCGCCCTGTGGCCGGCGGCGCGAACGCGTCTGGCCTGGCTGGTCGCCGGGCTCGCCGCGGTCACCGTGATCGCCACGCCTCTCACCACCGAGGCCGGCGAGTGGCTGGAGCATCGGGTCGGTCGCTCACCGGCGCTACACGCGCACACCCGATTGGGCGACACGATGCTCTATTTCGCCGTTCCCCTGCTGATCGTCGCGGTGCTCCTGGTGATCGTCCACCTACGCGAGACCCGGGACCGCCCGCTTCCCTCGGCACTCGTCGCCGGTATCGCAATACTCACCATCGCCGCGGGCGCGGCCGCGACCGTGCAGGTGTATCGGATCGGTGACTCCGGGGCACGATCGGTGTGGGGCGACAAGGTCACGTCGGCCCCCGTGATCGGACCGCACCCGGCACGCCCAGAGCTGTTGGACCCCTAGCGAATCGACCCGACGTCAAGTCCGTCGATCTCTTCGCCTCGGCACAACGAACGGGCCCGTTCACCTCTCCGGCGGATGCGATCGTGCGAGGATTCGCACGAGGAACGCTCCGGTCACCGCCGCCATCACGGCGGCCATGACCAGCCCGCCCAGGACACCGATCGCGGTGACGAGAACCGCCGCCTGCCCCGGCTGCCACAGCGGGGTGGTCACGACCCCGAATGCGGCCAAGCCGGCGATCCAGCCGACGACGTTCGCCCACAACCACAGCCGGGCGCGACCGGTGAAGTGCCGCAACACAATCCACTGCGCGACGCCGATCGAGAAGACCACGGCGACACCCGCCGCGACGGCGAACGGAATCCGCGCCCACCCCGGCCACCGCCCGACCTGTTCTCCGAACAGTATCGGAATGAGCCCGATCGTCCACGCCACCACAGCGCCGAGCACCGTGACCCGGACCCACTCCCACCGGCGCAGCCCGGACAGCACCGACCGCAACACCGCGGCCTGGAACGAGCCGAGGACAGCACCTTCGACGGCGCCCGCGCACAGCACCGCCGCCGCGACGATTCCCGGACGCGCACCGGCCGTCAGCGCCCCGGCCGTCGCCGGTGCCAGGAAGCCCACGAACTCGCCGAGCGTGACCGTGGCGAACCATCTGCGCCACAAGCCTTCTCGTGTCGCCGGGGCGAGCGCATCCGGCATCTACGCCACCGGCCGTCGACGGACCACCACGATCGGGCAGTCCACCGATGCCACCAGCGCGTTGCTGGTGGCGCCGAGCAGCATGCCGGAGAATCCACCGCGCCCGTGACTGCCCACGACCACCAGCTGGGCATTGTCGGATTCGGCCAGCAGCGCACGAGCCGGCTTGTCCTGCACCAGAATCCGGCGAACATCCACATCCGGGAAACGCTCCGACCAGCCGGCCAGGCTTTCGGACAGTATCGCCTCCTCGGATTCGCGCGCGGCATCCCAGGCCGTCATCACGGGAGCGAGAGAGCTGGATACATCGCTCCAGGCATGCAGCGCGACCACGCCGACCTTCCGCAGCGACGCCTCGTCGAATGCGGCGGCGAGGGCGGGCTCGCTGTTGGGCGTGCCGTCCACACCGACGAGAACAGGCCGCTGCGCCGAGACCGGGTCGAGAGCCGACTGTGCGCGCACGACCGCCACCGGACACCAGGCATGGCGAGTGACCGCGGCGCCGACCGAGCCCAGCAGCCCGCGCCGCAGGGCACCGAGTCCGCGGCTGCCGACTGCCAGCATGCGAGCCGCCCGCGACCGTGCGATGAGGTGCGGGATGATCGGATCGAAGATCACCTCCGTAGTGATCTGCAGCGCCTCCCCGTTCACGGCGGCGCGGGCCAGCCGCCGCGCCTCGTCCACCGTGCGCTGCGCGTTGCGGCGCAGCCATTCCGATTCGGCGTCGGTGAGCAGCGGCCCCGGCCCGAAACCCGGCGGCACGGACGCCGAGATCACCAGCCGCAGCGAGCAGCCGTGCAGTGCCGCGTCGACCGCCGCCCACGCCGCCGCGTGGTAGGACTCCGACGAGCCATCGATCCCGGCCACGATCGGCTGCTCGACATCGTCCCGCCGTTCGGTCATCGCGTCCTCCTCCGACATCGCGTGCGTCGTCGTCGGGGCCACACCGCGACCACGCGGAGCGACGCCGAATCGACTCCGGAAACCACCTTCCAGCGTCGAATCGAGCCCGATTCGGCGGCAGATCCGGTGGTCCCGCACCCGCGGGGACGAACGTCATGAAACGGCGCGGCCCGCGACCACATCACCCTCTACCGGCGCACGCTCCTGGACTACCGACAGCCGGCCCGACGCACGGCAGCGGCGCCCACCAGGATGTCGGCACGACCCGACCCTACGAGAAACACCACACGCACAGCCTGAGCCTGGCCGCCTCACGTCTGCGGCACCTTGATCACGTCTCCCGCGCGGATCAGGTTCGGATTGGTGATCGTGACGGGGTTCGCCGCGACCAGGCGGTAGTACAGATTTCCGGAGCCGTAATAACGCTTGGCGATCGACCACAGCGTCTCGCCCTCGGCGACGGTGTGTTCGATGTACACGCGGTAACCCGGCACGATCTTCGACCCGAGCACAACGGGCACGACGACCTTGTCGAGTTCGGTGCCGTCCTTCACCGAGGCGTGGAAGACGTCGATGAAGATCCGGCTGAGCAGGAACCCGGCCTCGGCGACATCGACGACGATCTGGAACTGACCGTGTCCCCCGGCGCCGTCACCGGCCATGAAGAATCCGGTTATCTCGTCGTGCCCCTCGGTGATCCGGTAGTTGAAATTCGCTTCGAAGGCACCGCCTGCCACCCCCGCGATCTGAATCCGGTCGCTCACCAGATCATACGGCCGTGGCTGTTGCACATCGACGGTCATGATCGTCCCTCCGATCACACGCAGTTGCCCGGCAACTCGACCCACGTCTAGCGTACGCGTTCTCGGCGCAGCGGATGCGAATACCGTTGTCACACTTAGGGTTAACCGTCGCATCGGACAGCGACGCCAGTCCAGAGCCCGCAGGGAACCCGCTTCCCCGGCAAGCCACACGGTTCGGGCACCCTCAGCTTCGCCGCCCTGAATTCACGGGAATCCGCCGAAGGTCGCTGCGAACCACAACGAAAGCCCCTGCCGCACGGCCTGCGAGTGGGCCCGTTGTAGCCGAATCCGGGCGCCGACACCGATTTCCGGGCCTGCGCCCGCCGGGCGGGCACATGACCTCTCGCACTCGGTCCATTAGACCCTGTGCGGGCCGCACAGTGCGGACTTGACTGGCAGACGTGCACACGATTCTCGAAGCCACCGGCGTGCAGAAGATCTATCGCAGCGAAACCGTGTCCGTCCACGCGCTGCGCGATCTCGACCTTGCCGTCCAGGCGGGTGAGATGGTCGCGGTGATGGGCCCTTCCGGTTCCGGTAAGACGACACTGCTCAATTGCCTGTCCGGTCTGGACGACATCGACGCGGGTCGCGTGGAGATCGAAGGTCGTGACCTGTTCGCGATGTCGGACGCGGAACGAACACGACATCGCGCTCGCTCCATGGGATTCGTGTTCCAGGCGTACAACCTGATCCCCGTGTTCACCGTCGCCGACAACGTCGAGTTGCCGCTACTGCTGGGCGGCACGCGGGCGGCCGAGGCACGCAGGCGGGCGGCGGCGATGCTCGACCGGGTCGGGCTCGGTCATCGGCTGAACTTCCGTCCGAACGAACTGTCGGGCGGTGAGCAGCAACGAGTCACGATCGCGCGTGCTCTCGTCGCCCGGCCCGCGATCGTGTGGGCGGACGAGCCGACCGGCAACCTCGACTCGACGATGGCGGAACAGGTGATGGACCTGATGTTCGAATTGAACCGCGCGGAGGGCCAGACCATCCTCCTCGTGACGCACGACGCGTCGATCGGTGCCCGTGTCCAACGGCTGGTGACGATGCGCGACGGGCGAATCGTCTCCGACACCGTACAGCGGGTGCCGGTGGGGTGACATGTATCCGAACCTGGTCGCCCCGCTGCTGACTCTGTTCGGCATCGTGGCCGTATTCGTCGCGGCGATCGGCTTCGGCCGGCGTGTCCCGCGGCGGTTGGCCGTTCGCCAGATCGCCCGGCGGCGAACCGAGGCGGTGCTCACCGTGGTGGGCTGCACGCTGGGAATCGCGATCATCGTGGCGGCTCTGGTCGTGGGCGACACGCTCGACATGTCCGTCCGCCGGCAGGCCTACGACACCCTCGGATCGGTGGACGAGCGCGTCCTGACCACCAGTGCGGCCGTGGGTGACGAAGTCGCGGCGCGACTGTCGGGCATCGCGGGAGACCCGCTGTTCGATGGCGTCCTCAGCGGTCATGCCGATCAGGCCGCGGCGGTGGCCCACGATGTCGGCGGTGACCTCGCGGAACCGCGGGTGCTCGCATGGGATCTCGACCTGCCGGCAGCCGAGGCGTTCGGTGCGGCCGCGGCGCCGTCCGGGCTGGCGGGAGCGAATCCTTCGCCGGATCGGGTCGTGGTCAACGAACCGCTCGCGGCCGCACTGGATCTCGCTCCCGGTGATTCGCTCACCCTCTATCTGTACGGGAGCCCTCGCGATCTCGTCGTCGACCGCGTCGTTCCGGAACACGGCCTCGCCGGTGTCGGGCTGGGCGCGACGACCAATCGCAACGTATTCCTCGCGCCCGGCACACTGACCGCCGCGGCGCAGGCCGCGCATACGGCGCCGAAGGCGGTGACGTTCGTGTCCAACGCCGGCGGAGTCGAGACCGGCGCCGGCCACACGGACGCGGCCCTGAACGCGATACGGACCGCTCTCGGGCCGGTGGCCGATCACGTGATGATCGAAGCGCCGAAACGTACCGTTCTCGATGCGGCGCAGGAGACCGCGGCCGTCCTCGGTGCGTTGTTCCTCATGATCGGCAGTTTCAGCATCATCGCCGGTGCGTTGCTGGTGATGAACATCTTCGTGATGCTGGCCGATGAGCGGAAGGCACAGCTCGGCATTCTGCGGGCGGTCGGGATGACCCGATCGACACTGGTGGGCACCTTCGCCGTGGAGGGAGCCAGCTATGCCGCTGTCTCCGTGATCCCCGGCGCCGCCCTCGGGATCGCCGTCGGCTGGGCGGTGTCGGCGATAGCCGCGAAGATATTCAGTTCCTGGTCCGCGGACGGCTCGACGATGGACCTTCATTTCGCCGTGACGCGGACGAGTCTGATCAACGGGTGCGCGCTCGGTGTGGTGATCGCCGGTTCGGCGATCCTGCTGATCAGCGTCCGGATCAGCCGGTTCAACATCATCGCCGCGATCCGGGACCTGCCCCGCTCACCCGTCAGGCGCGCGCACCGCTACGCCGCACCGATGGCGGCTGTCCTGGCGGCAGTCGTCGCTACCGCGGCGGTTCCCGTGGTCGCGGCCAGTGATCCGGTGCTCACCTATCTGCTGCCGTCGGCGGCGGCCGTTCTGCTCCTGCCCGTCCTGAATCGCTCTCTGGGGCACCGATGGTCGATCACGCTCGTGGGCGGATTCGTCGCCTCCTGGGGACTGGCCGCGAACCTCGTCCGTCCCGCGATTCTGGACACTCCGTCGATGGCGGCATACATCGTGCAGGGCAGCCTGGTCGCGTTCGCGGCGGTGGCCGTCCTGAGTGTGAACCAGGCCGTGCTGCTCGCACCGCTGCGCCGCGTGTTCGAGCGGCCGTCCGACACCGGACTGGCCCTGCACCTCGCCGCCGCCTATCCCCTCGCGAGGCCGCTCCGCACCGGCGCGACACTGGTGATGTACACGCTGATCACGATGGTTCTCGTCATGCTCGTCGAGATGAGCGCCATCTTCGAGACCGGCCTGGACAAGACCGTCGCGGAGTCCAGCGCCGGTTACGCGATCCGAGTGGACCTGAATCCTGAGCAAGCGCGGGGAACCGTCGACGCGCTGCGCCGCGACGACGCCCTCACCGAGGTCACCGAACTGACCTCTGCGCCCGCACTCGCCACCGACCCCGGTCGCCGCTCTGCCGAGCCGCTCCGCGCCGTCGCCATCGGTGTCCCCGACGGAAGTCTGGCGGGCATGAAGTTCACCGACCGGCTGCCCGGCCTGGACACCGACGAAGCCGTCTGGGCAGCGATCGCCGCGAACCCGGCCTACGTTGCCGTGGACGCCTACTTCGGCAGTAGCGGTGGGCCGGCGGGGAGGTTCTTCGCACCCGGGGACCAGTTCACTCTTCGAGACCCGGCGACCGGCCGCAGCACTACCGTCACGATCGCGGGCGTGCTGTCGAACGGCATGATGTTCTACCCGGCCACGGGCGACGGTGGCAGGGCATGGCCCGTCGTGTCCAGCGAACATTCCGTAACGACGACGTTCGGCGAGAACGCCCGGGTCACCGGTGCGCTGCTGCGCGCGGCTCCGGGGACGGATGCCGTCCGGCTCGCCGCCACCCTCCAGGCCGCTCACATCGCATCGAGCCTGGTGGCGACTCCGATCGAAGCGAACCTTCGCAAGCTTTTCGCCGCCAATACCGCGTTCTTCCGGCTCATGCAGGGTTTCCTCGCACTCGGCCTGCTGATCGGCATCACCGGTCTCGGCGTCGTGATGGTACGCGCGGTCCACGAACGACGCCGCACCATCGGTGTCCTTCGCGCGCTCGGTTTCCGAGCCGCCACCCTGGCTCGCTCGTTCCTGTTGGAAAGCGGCATCATCGCGACGGAGGGCGTTGTGCTCGGATCGCTGCTCGGTACCGCGACGATGTGGATGATGTACGCGAATGGGCGAGCCCTCCAAGGCTTCCAAGCCGGTTTCCCGATCGAGTGGCTGGTGATCTCCGTCATCGCAGGGACGACTCTGCTCGCATCGCTGGCAGCGACGGTCGGCCCCGCCCGCCGGGCCGCCGCCATCCAGCCCGCCCTGGCCGTGCGGGTCGCGACGTAACCAAGTTCGGGCCGTCCGGCCACAAAAGTCTCGGACATCCGTGGGAACGCCGGTCGGAAGGAACGAAACTCCAGTGGGCTCACGACAATTTCACCCGGCACAGCCAGCGTCATAGCGGTGCGTCGAGATCACCGGATACACCCGGGGCTTACCGGAATTCACGACTGGATACTGTTCGAAGGCGGGCTATCCGATTGCCTCGTCCGCCCGACGTTGCAGCCATTCCGACAGCGGCATGGCCGCCCGGTCCGGCGGCACCGATCCTTCGGCCGCGATGTCGACGGTCAGTGGTTCGGGGACCTGGTAGACGGTGCCGTCCGCCAGCCGCCGGTACGGGTGGCCGGTAATGGCGGGTTCGGTGAGGCCGACCTCGACCACATCGAGCACCAGACCGGTGTCGCCGGCAGACGCGAGTTCCGGCGGATTCAACGCCAGTTCCACATCCCGAACGTAGCCTTGTCCGGCCTGTTCGTCGTCGAGGCCCTGTCATGTCGTCGTGCAGTACGCGAGGCGCGGTGTGGTGCTGGTCTCCTGGGAGCATCGGACCAGCACCTTGAACGCCTGCTCGGCGGTGACGCCGTACATCCGTATCAACACGCCTGTGGTCTGCTCGATCATCGCGCGGTGGCGACCACCTCGGGCAGCGCTTCCTCGACGACGGCTTCTTCGGCGGTATCGAGGGTGCGGTGGTAGTGGCCGGTTGTGGTGATCGCGATGCGTTCGTGAACGCCTCTACGAGACAGCAAACACCTGATTGAGCCCGTGTCGCAGCGGTACGGTAAGCGGGTGTCCGAGCTGATAGCTCCGGTAGTGGTCGTTGCCTTTCTCGGTGTGGTGTTGCTGCTGCGCCGCCGGAACCGGCGAGACGTGAACGCCGAGGAGCAGGACCCCCGATGACGGCGGCGGTTACCCGAATGTGAAGTAGCGCAGCCACAGATACGGTGCGGCCACGGCGATGGTGATCGCGGTGACGACCGCGCCCTTGCGGGTGAATTCCCAGAACGATATCGGGGTGCCGGCGCGTTTGGCGATGCCGAGCATGACGACGTTGGCGCTGGCGCCGACGGCGGTGAGGTTGCCGCCGAAGTCGGCGCCGACGGCCAGCGCCCACCACAGGGCGTTCGCGTGCTGGTCCATTCCGCCGACCAGTTCGGCCACCAGCGGGCTCATCGTGGCGACGTAAGGGATGTTGTCGATCACTCCGGACAGTACCGCCGACACGATCAGGATGAGCATCGTCGCGACCAGCGCGTTACCGCCGGTCGCGTCCACCGCCAAGCGGGAAAGGCGTTCGATGACACCGGTTTTCACCAGTGCTCCGATCATCACGAACAGTCCGGCGAAGAACAGCAGCGTGTCCCACTCCACCGCCGACAGGTAGTCCCGTTGCGGCACACCGGAGATCAGGACCAGTACGCCGGCGCCCAGCAGCGCGACGATCGACGGGTCGATGTGGAACAGCGAATGCCCGACGAATCCGGCGAATACCGCGACCAGGACGAGCCCGCACTTGACCAGCAGCCCGCGGTCGCGGATCGCCTCGCGTTCGTCCAGTGCCATCACATCGGCGGCGCGGGCGGGGTCGACGCTGAAGCTGCCGCGGAACAGCCACGGCAGCACCAGCGTGAACACGATCAGTTCGATGATCACCAGCGGGGTGAGGTGGACGAGGAAGTCGTTGAACGCCAGCCCGGCCCGGCTGCCGATGATGATGTTGGGCGGGTCACCGATGAGGGTGGCGGCGCCGCCGATGTTGGATGCGAGGACCTCGGCGATCAGGAACGGTGTCGGAGATATGTCGAGGCGCTCGCAGACCAGCAGCGTGACCGGCGCGATGAGCAGCACGGTGGTGACGTTGTCGAGGAATGCGGAGGCGACGGCGGTGATGAGGGTGAGCAGGATCATGACGCGCAGCGGAGATCCCTTGGCGCGCTTGGCCGCCCAGATCGCGGTGTATTCGAAGACGCCGGTCTGGCGTAGCACGCCGACGATGATCATCATCCCGAACAGCAGGAAGACGACGTTCCAGTCGATGCCGGTGTCGTGGGAGAAGAAGATGTCCGACGAGCCGACCACGCCGACGCCCAGCACGAGCGCCGCGCCACCGAGGGCGGCTTTGGTCTTGTGGATGCGTTCGGTCGCGATCAGTACATAGGCCGCGGCGAACACCAGCACCGCGACCAGCGCGGAGACGGTCACGACGCCCGTCCCGCTCCGGGCGCGGTCCGGCAGTGACCGGGCGTATTCAGCTGTTGTGCAGTGAGGCTTCCAGCAGCCGTGAGGCGGTGATCACCCCGGCGAACTCGCCGCCCTTCATCACCGCCACCAGCGGGCTGCGGAACTGGGCCATCAGGGCCGCGACCTCGATCACCGTGTCGTCGACCTTGGCCGCGGGAACTTTCACCAAACGCTCGGGGATGACGTCGCGGACCTTCTTGCCCCGCAGCTTCGCTACCACCCGGTCGCACATCGACTCGTTCAGCACCCCGGCCAGCGACGGGTCGTCCTGCACATAGGTCGGGACGAGGAACCGCACGACCTGCGACGCCGGCAGCACCGCCTCCGGACGGCCCTTTCCGTCGGTCACGACGATGCCCGGCAACCGATGCTCGGCCAGCAACCTGGCCGCGGCCAGCGCGTCGGTGTCCATCCCGACCACCGGGTAGTCCTCGGCCATCTGTGAAGCATGCATACCCGCAGGATACGGCCGGAGCGGGCGTGATCACCGGTAGAGAATCCGTCAAGATCGATCCGGTTGCGGTCACCATGGCGCCTCTCGTCGGTCGGACCGTCGTCGCCCGAGGTCACGGGCACGACTCGCCGACCAGACTTCCCGGCACACCTGGGTGTAAAGATGCCGCAAATGCCCTCGGGAAGGCAAGTCGAGGTATCCCGATGCGGCTATTTCACGGCGACGGCGCGGACCGCGGTGAGCTGGGTGGGTGTGCCCAGGACGATCAGGATGGTGCCGGTGGTGATCCGGGTGTCGTCGCCGGGGTTGGCGACGAACCGGCCCTCGGGAGTACGCAGGGCGAGTACCAGCGCTCCGGTGCTGGGCCTCAGCGCGGTGTCGGTCAGGGACCGGCCGATCAGCGGGGACGGCGCGTCGATGGTGATCTCCTCGATCCGGTATTCGAGGGTGTCGTCGTGCATGACGACGTCGAGGAACTCGGCGACGTTGGGCTGCAGCGCGAATGCCGCCATGCGGCGGCCGCCGATCAGTTGCGGGTTGATCGCCCGGTCGGCTCCGGCGCGGTGCAGGATCGCTTTCGCGTTGTCGCTGCCCGCTCGCGCGACGATCACCAGGTCCGGGCGTTGCGATCGTGCCGACAGCGTCACGTAGACGTTGTCGGCGTCGCTGTCGAGCGCGGCGATCATGGCGTGGGCGTGTTCGAGGCCGGCCGCGCCGAGGACGCTGTCGTCGGTGACGTCGCCGACGATGTGGGGGAACTCGATGCCGTCGAGCCGTTCCGGATCGCGATCGATGACCACGATCGACCGGCCGAGGCTGCTGAGGTACTGCGCGGTGGAGCGTCCGACCCGACCCCAACCACACACGATGACATGCCCGCGCAGGCGGTCTATCTGCCGATTCATTCGTCCCCGCTCCAGACGGTGTCGTAGATGTCCATCGATGAGGGCCTCCAGCAGCACCCCGAACATGTAGAAGACGGTGCCCGCGCCCACCAGAATCAGTGCCATGGTGAAGATTTGGCCCACCGGTGTGAGTGGATGGACCTCGCGGAAACCGACCGTCGATATCGTCGTCACCGTCTGGTAGAGCGCGTCGAGCCACCCGAATCCCAGCATCAGGTACCCAGCCGTGCCCGCCGATGTCACCACGACGAACGCCGCCATCACCCGGGCCAGGCGCCGCAGCGGACTCACGCGACGATTCTGGCACCACCGAGCTACTCGTGCCCGGTGTCCGCGCGCCCGGCACACGGCCACGGCGGATGTGGCGGACCGGGAGCCGGTTATCGGTGAGTGCCGGGCGCTCTGGTGATTCCTCGGCGGATCTCTCCGGGGGTGTGTTCGATCTTGGTGAGGTCGCGGCGGTGCGAGGATCGCAACTGCCAGGGCACGCTGGTGACCATGATCCCGGGCACGAACAACAGCCGGGCCTTGAGCCGCAGCGAACTCTGGTTGTGCAGCAGGTTCTCCCACCAGTGGCCGACGACGTATTCGGGGATGTAGACGCTGACGACGTCGCGGGGGTGGTCCCTGCGCAGCCGCTTGATGTAGTCGATGACCGGGCGGGTGATCTCCCGGTACGGGGATTCGACGACACGCAACGGAATCTGGACGCCCGCGTCCTCCCATTGCCGGGCCAGCTCACGGGTGTCGGTGTCGTCGACGTTGACGGTGATGGCGGTGAGCGTGTCGGGGTGGGTGGCGCGGGCGAACTGGACGGCCCGCTGGGTCGGTTTGTGCCAGCCCGACACCAGCACGATCGCGTGCACGCGGCTGGGCAGGACGGCGTCGAGGTCGTCGACGGCCAGCTCGGCCCGCACGGCCAGGTAGTGGCGGTGGATCAGGTACATGATCACCACGAGCAGCGGGATCGCGACCACGACCAGGTAGGCGCCGTGGGTGAACTTGGTGATCATCACGACGACCAGGACGACACCGGTGAAACAGGCCCCGAACGCGTTGATGGCACGGGCACGATGGTGACGTCGGCGCTCCTGTGGTGAATCCGCTTGGGCGAGTGCGCGGTTCCAGTGCCGCACCATCCCGGCCTGGCAGAGGGTGAACGAGGTGAACACGCCGACGATGTAGAGCTGGATCAGCCGTGTCGCGGATCCATCGAAGGCGTAGATCAGGAGGCCGGCGACGACGGCGAGCAGGATGATGCCGTTGGAGAACGCCAGCCGGTCGCCGCGGGTGTGCAGCTGGCGCGGCATGTACCGGTGTTGCGCCAGAATCGAATTCAGCAGCGGGAATCCGTTGTAGGCGGTGTTCGCGGCGAGGATCAGGATCAGCGCGGTGGTCACCATCAGGTAGTAGAAGGCGATACTGTGGCCGCCGAACACCGCGGCCGCGATCTGAGCGATCACGGTGCGTTGCGGGTCGCTGTTGCAGTCGCCGGGGAATCCGGTGATGTCGCAGGTGTTCTCGGTGACCCGGGTATCGGAGATCATCGCCAGCGCGGTGACACCCGCGAACATCGTGATCGCGATGACACCCATCGCCGCCATCGTCGATGCGGCGTTGCGGGCCTTCGGTTTACGGAACGCGGGCACGCCGTTGGAGATCGCCTCGGTCCCGGTCAGCGCGGTGCAGCCGGAGGAGAACGCCCGCAGCATCAGGAAGATCACTCCGACGGTGCCGAGCCCGGCCTGTTCGGCGTGGATCTCGTAGTGCGCGCTCTCGGCCACCGGCGCGTGCCCGAACACGGTCTGCAGCAGTCCGACAGCGATCATGACCAGTACGCCCGCCACGAACGCGTAGGTCGGCACAGCGAACGTACGGCCCGACTCCCGCACTCCCCTCAGATTCATCGCGGTCAGGAACGCGATGAAGCCGAGGTTGATCGCCACCCGGTACGGATTGAGGTCGGGGACGGCGGAGATGATGTTGTCGACACCGGCGGCGACGGAGACCGCCACCGTCATCACGTAGTCGACCAATAGCGCCGCCGCGACCACCAGCCCCGGCAGCGGGCCCAGATTCTTCGCCACAACCTCATACGAGCCGCCGCCGGACGGATACGCCTGCACCACTTGCCGATACGACAGCACGACCACCGCCAGCAGCACCACGATCGCCGCCGCGATCCACGGTGTCAGATGCAGATACGCCAGCCCGCCGAGGGTGAGGATCAGCAGGATCTCCTGCGTGGCGTACGCCACCGACGACAGCGGGTCGCTGGCGAAGATCGGCAACGCCAGCCGCTTCGGCAGCAGCGTTTCCCCCAGCCGGTCACTACGGAACGGACGGCCGAGAACGAGACGCTTGACGACGTCCAATGGAGAAACCACGACGTATCAGCGTAAACGTGACAAATCAACAATGCTGTCGCCGACCGTATGGATTTCGTAAGAATCGGTGCCCGCGGCGCCAGGATGCCGTGAGGACACGCGTGTCTCCCACGGTGTCCTACTACGGTCGGGCACCGATGAGCGGAGCCGACAGGAAGCAGCCGTGACGCGGTCACACGATGTGGACACCCTGCGCGAGCTGGTCAGCCACCGGTACGTCGTCGAGATACTCGACGCCTTGTCGGGCGGGCCACGATGCGCGAGTGAGTTGTCCGCCGTCGTGCACACCCGCCGCGGGCTCGGGCACGCCCTGCGGGTGCTGGCGTCGCAGGCGTTGATCTCCACCGAACGGGACGGCAGCTGGGACGTGCCGGTGACCGGCATCGACAGTGTGCGGCTGACTCGCCGAGGGCAGCGGATCGTCGAGGCGCTGTCGAGCATCGAGATGTGGACGGCGCTGTTCGAGCAATCTGCGGCCGCCAACGACATCTGACCCGACCCTGGCAGTCGCTGTGGTGTCGGACGTTGCCGGGGCATTGTCGGTGTTTGCTCCGGCCGCGGTTTCTACGGCATCTTTACAGGTGGTGTGCCGGGAAGTCTGGTCGGCAGCGCGGGCCCGAATTCGCGGGATCCCGGGCTCGGATCGGGAACGGCGGTGGCGTGATGGTACTGGGGTCGTGTGCCGGAGCAGGTGCTTCCGGTGGTTAGGTCGGTGCTGGTCAGCGGGGCGGGGATCGCGGGGGCGACGCTCGGGTTCTGGTTGGGCCGTGCCGGATTCGACGTTACGGTGCTCGAGCGGGCGACCGCCCAGCGTTCCAGCGGCAGCCCGGTGGATGTGCGAGGCGCGGCCGTCGAGGTAGCCGAGACGATGGGGATCATGCCGCGGCTGCGCGAGGCCGCCACCGGCGCGCGGCGGCTGGTGTTCGTCGGCGCCGACGGCGCGCCTCGGGCCGCGGTGCGGCTGTCGGCGTTCCAGGGTTCGGCGGGTGATCGGGAGTTGGAGGTCGGGCGCGCCGACCTGGCGGCGGCGCTCCTGGACGCCGCCGGCGAGCACGCGGCAGTCCGCTTCGGCGAGTCGGTCACCGCGCTCACCACCGACGCCGGTGGTGTGGACGTGACGTTTTCGGGGGGTGGTTCGGGCCGGTTCGATCTGGTGGTCGGCGCCGACGGCCTGCATTCGACGGTGCGGCGGCTGGCGTTCGGTCCGGACGACCGATTCGTCCGGCATCTGGGCATGTACGTGGCGACACTGCCACTCGCCGACTACGGCACCGACTCACACGACGTGGTGCTCTACAGCACGCCGGGCCGGACGGTGGGTACCCATCCCGCGGGCGGGGTGGTGTTCATGTTCCGCCACGCGCCGGTCGCGGGATTCGACGCGCGGGACCTGCCGTTGCACAAACGGCTGGTAGCCGCCCAATTCGCCACGCATTCGGGTGTTTTCGCCGATGCTGTCGATCGTGTCCGCCGGGCCGGGGACCTGTACTGCGACGCAGTCAGCCGCGTCCGGCTGCCGCGATGGTCACAGGGTCCGGTGACGCTGGTCGGTGACGCGGCGTCGTGTGTGTCGTTGTTCGGTGACGGATCATCCAACGCGATGATCGGTGCCCGCACCCTCGCCGAGGAACTCACCTCCGCACCCGGCGACCTGCCGACAGCGTTGCGCCGGTACGAGCGCCGTCATCGCCGCGTGGTCGGGCGCAAGCAGCGGGGCGTGCGGGCGGCGCAGGCGTTCCTGGTGCCGGCCACCTCCGGAGGAGTCGCGCTGCGAAACGGCATGGTGCGGCTGCTTCCCCGCTGATGCTCCCGCCCGCTCGGCCAGCGACGGTCGGGCTTCGTGCCGAGGTAGGCCACGATGGCAATCGGACCGGTGCGTTGCGGTGGTTACTGCCCGTGTGCGGTGGCGGGAAGAGCCGGTGGCGTCCAGGACCAGACGGAGTTGCTGTCCGGTGCGGTCGCGCGTTGCCACAGCGCGGAGGGGGTCGCGCGCAGGGCGGCGGTCAGCAGATGGTGGCCGAGTCGTCCGCCGTTGACGGTCTGCTGGCCGGTGCGGCGCGCGCCGCGGGCGATCGACTGGGTGCGGCGGCGGCGCTCGTGGTCGTATCGTGCGAGCGCGGCGGCGATGTCATCGGTGCCGACGAGCGCGGCGGCGAGGACGACACTGTCCTCGAGGCTTGTCCCGGCGCCTTGGCCCCGGTCGGGGCTCATGGCGTGGGCCGCGTCGCCCAGCAGCACGACGTTGCCGTGCACAAAGGTCCGCAGCGGCGGCAGATCGTGAATGTCGACCCGACGGAGGTCTTCCGGGCGGGTGGCGTCGACCAGGGCGGGGACGGGGTCGTGCCAGCCGGCGACCCGGGCCCGGGCGCGTGCGAGTTCGTCCTCGGTACGCTCGCCGGGTTGTTCGGCAGGGGCGCCGAGTGCCCAGTAGAACTGTCCCGACCGCAGCGGGTGGATGAGGAAGTACTGGCGAGGGCCCATGGTCATACTTCCGGTGCGGGCCTCGCCGGGCGGCAGCCGGTCGCCGTCGGTGAGTCCGAGCCACGCGGTGTAGTGCAGGAACCGTGGCCCCTGTGCCTCGGGCCACACCAGGCGGCGGGCGGTGCTGCGGATACCATCGGCGGCGATCACCAGATCGGCCGCGGTCTCGCCTGAGGTGTGCGTCACCGTCACCGTCGCCGTGCCGCCGTCGTGCCGCACACCCGTGACTTCCTCGCCGGTGCGGATCCACCCGTCGGGTACCGCGTCCCACAGCAGCCGGTGCAGAGCCGCGCGCCGGAAAGCCCGCAGCGGCAACGCTTGCCCGGCGACGGCACGGGTGAGGTAGCGGCCGGAGGGCACCCGCAGATTCGCGGTCGCCTCGGTCGGCGTACTGACCGCGCGGGCAGCCGTGCCGACGCCGAGCGCGTCCAGCGCGCGGAACGCGTTGGGAGACAGCGACAGCCCCGCTCCCACTTCACCGACTTCGGCAACCTTCTCCAGCACGGTAGCGTGCCAGCCGATGCGCGACAGTGCCAGCGCGGCGGCCAGACCGCCGATCCCGCCCCCGATGACGATTGCGGTACGGGTCATGATTGCTCCTCGCTGTCGGGATGCGGCGGCCGCGGCGCTTGTGCGAAAACCTCGGCCATCCAGGTGAATACGTCGTGCGCCGCGCGTAACCGGCTCGCGCGGCCGGCGTCGGGGCCGACCAGCGCCATACCGTCGGTGGTGATGTCACGGAACGACGCCAGCGCGTCGATCTGCCGCTGCACCACCCGCGCCCAGGCGCTGTCGTCGACGCGATAGAACACCGTGCGCACGCCGGGCTTGCGGATGCGGGACACGAAGCCGGCGTCGATGAGCAGCCGCAGACTCGTGGTCAGCGAGGCGCGGGAGGCGCCGATCGCGTCGGCGATCTCACCGGCGGACTGTTCGGGCGGGTCGCACACCATCAGCCAGCCCAGCACCCGCCCCGCCACCGGAGGAATCTCCGGCGTCAGGTACGCCACCACCCGCTCCACCCACTCCAACAGCGGCCCGGCACCAGGTTCGGTCACACGCCACCTCCTTCTTGCTAGTTATTTCAGCATGTCCTGAAATAACTAGCAAGACGGGGTTCTCAGCACGACGAGATCGCCCCGGGGGCGCACCTGCGGCAGCACGGCGATGACCACGAAAGACTTTGCCGGTCGCCGGGATTCAGTCCGAGCTGTAGTCAGGCGCGGCCGGGGTCGTAACGCTCGCGCCAGCGCTCGATGAGCGCGGGCATCTCGGCCGCCATGTATCCGTAGAAGTCCTGCATCTCGCGCAGCCGACCGACGGAAGGGGCCCCGTCGGTGGCGGCATCGAGCCCTTCCTGCGCAGCATCCTGCATCGTCTTCAACAAGGCGTTCTGATAGGTGTACAACCGCGCCCACGCACCATGCGGGAAGCGGTAATGCTCGCGGCGACTGCCCGGCGCCGGTACCCGCTCGATCATCCCCGACTGCGTCAACTGCTTCACCGCCGCCGACACCGCGCCGGTGCTGATCGACAACCGCTCGCACAGGTCCGCCGCCGTCATCGCCTCCTGCTCGGTGTACAGCAGCGCGGTCATCACCCGTGCCGTCGTCTTCTGCATCCCACCCTGCGCCAGGGTCAAAGCCAGCCGCTCGGCCGCATCTCGCAGTCGCTGCTCGGAATCCATGCCCCTATAGTACAGACAGCTCGAACAAGTCAGAGTATTCACAAATCTCTGAAACTTGATTACCGTGTGAGACATGAGTAATGCCATCGAGATCCGGGATCTCACCAAGACCTACGGAACACGCCGCGGCCTGTCCGGACTGACTCTCGACGTCCGCGAAGGAGAGGTGTTCGGCTACCTGGGTCCCAATGGCGCGGGCAAGTCGACCACCATCCGGCTACTTCTCGACCTGATCCGGCCCACCTCCGGCGCTGCTACTGTGCTCGGGCTCGATCCTCGCCGCGACGGTGTCGAGATGCGGCGCCGGATCGGTTATCTGGCAGGCGATTTCGTCGTCGACGGCCGCCAGCGGGTGCGGGATTGCCTGCGGTTCCTGGGCGATCTGCGCGGTGGCGTCCCCCAGCATCGCATCGACGACCTCGCCACCCGCCTCGGACTGGACCAGAACGCCACGATCAAGAGCCTGTCGAAGGGCAACCGCCAGAAGGTCGGGCTGGTACAGGCGTTCATGCACACTCCCGAGCTGCTGATTCTGGACGAACCCACCTCGGGGCTGGATCCGCTGGTGCAGCAGACCTTCCTGGAGCTGGTGACCGAGGCTGCCGCGAACGGGCAGACGGTGTTCATGTCCAGTCACATCATGGACGAGGTCGAAGCCGTCGCCGACCGCATCGCCATCCTGCGCGACGGCACGCTGGTCGCCCTCGACACCGTCGCCGACCTGCGGGCCGGGGCCACCCGCCGGATCGAGATCCGTTTCGCCGCACCGGTCCCGGCCGGCGAGTTCCGCGATCTGCCGGGCGTCGTGGACGCGGTGCTCGACGACACCGGCACCACGCTGCGCGCGGGACTGACCGGCGCACCCGACGCGATAGTCAAGGCCGCCGCCCGCCACACCGTCACCGCATTACAGACCACCGAACCCCACCTCGACGAGATCTTCCACAGCCACTACGCGGGCGCCGACGCCGCACCGCAACCGGCCGCCTGACCCACCCGCAAGAACACGGACCGGATACTCGCACATCCGAAGGAACAGCAATGACCTCCCTCTCCACCGCCGTCGCTCCCCTGGTCGAACCCGCCATGGCCACCGCGCGCACCGTCGTGCTCACCAAGACACTGCGGGTCAATCGCCGCAGCCTGCTGGGCTGGACCGCCGGCATCACCCTGGCCGCCGTGCTGTACGCGAGCTTCTACCCGCAGATGGCGAAGAACGGCGCATCCCAGACCGAGAACCTGCCCGAGGGCCTGCGCGACGCGCTGAACATGAACGACATCGCCTCCGCGCCCGGCTATCTCGGCTCCACGGTGTTCGGGCTGATCGTGCCACTGCTGGCGATGTTCTTCGGCGCCGCCGTCGGCGCCCGCGTCACCGCCGCCGACGAGGAAACCGGCACCCTCGACCTGCTGCTGGCCCACCCCCTCACCCGCACCTCGCTGATCCTGCAGCGCTTCGCGGCACTGGTGCTGGCGGCCACCGGCATCGGCGTCGTGCTGTGGCTGGCCATGCTCGCCATCCGTAGCGGCGCCGACCTGTCCGCGGTGAGCCCCGGACAGTTCGCCGCGCAGTGCGTGCACCTGGTGCTGCTGACGGTCACCTTCGGCGCCCTGGCGACCGGTATCGGCGCGGCGTTCGGACGCCGCGGCATGGTCTTCGCCGGCACCGCGGTCGTCGGCGTCGCCGCCTACGCCGCACACGCGTTCGCTACCCTGATCGGCCTGGACTGGGCCGCCTACCTCTCACCGTTCCACTACTACATCGACAGCGAACCCCTGCGAAACGGCATCGGCTGGACCGGCCTGCTCGTCCTCGCCGCCACCTCGATCGTCCTGGTCGCCGCCGGCGCCTACCGATTCACCCACCGCGATCTCGCCTGACCCCGAGCCATCCGGCCCGCCGCACCGAACCCTGGCCGCGACGGGCCGGATTCGACTGACCGGATGCGCCGACCCAGCCGACAATCATTGAGGGACAGAAGCTTTCACCCGGACTCGACCTCGTCCGGAGAAGAATGCTTCACCTACACGCGACGGCCCGCCCTCCGCGTGGGCGGAGACCGGGCGAGCCGTCAAGAATCCGCAAATACAGCTCCTACGGCGAACCGCAGTCCTCGACGAGCACTTAGGTTCGTTGCTGGGGCCGAACCGGCCCCAGCATGGTCGTAGCGAGAAGTATCCACGGACAGGACGGCACCTATTCCCATGGTCACCGCCCCGGTCAGCGGCTTCGCCCGAACAGTGGGCATGTGGACACTGACGGCCGTGGGAGCGGCGCGGTCCCGGATAGCTCGTCATTCGCGCACGGTCGCGCGCGATGATGGACGAGTGAAGCGCGGCCAACTGCGGATCTACCTAGGCGCGGCCCCCGGCGTGGGCAAGACGTTCGCGATGCTCGGCGAGGCGCATCGGCGTCTGGAGCGCGGCCGCGACCTGGTCGCGGCGGTGGTGGAGACGCACGGACGCACGAAGACCGCCGAACTGCTCGAGGGCATCGAACGGATCCCCCAGAAGAACATCGAGTACCGCGGCGCCACCCTGCCCGAACTGGATGTCGAGGCGGTGCTGCGCCGCCGTCCCGCGGTGGTCCTGATCGACGAACTCGCGCACACCAACGTGCCCGGATCCCGGAACGAGAAGCGCTGGCAGGACGTGCACGAACTGCTCGACGCCGGGATCGATGTGGTGTCCACGGTCAACGTGCAGCACCTGGAGAGCCTCAACGACGTCGTACAGCAGATCACCGGCGTCGTGCAGCGCGAGACCGTCCCGGACTGGGTGGTGCGCGGGGCCGAGCAGATCGAACTCGTGGACATCACGCCCGAGGCCCTGCGGCGGCGCCTGTCGCACGGCAACGTCTACGCCGCGGAGAAGGTGGACGCCGCGCTGCGCAACTACTTCCGGCCCGGAAACCTCACGGCCCTGCGGGAATTGGCGCTGCTGTGGCTGGCCGACCAGGTCGACGCGGCGCTGGCCAAGTACCGCGACGACCACAAGATCACCGACACCTGGGAGGCCCGCGAACGCGTGGTCGTGGCGGTGACCGGCGGCCCGGAGTCCGAGACCATCGTGCGGCGCGCCAGCCGCATCGCCACCAAGTCCAGCGCGGATCTGATCGCGGTGCACGTGGTCCGCGGCGACGGCCTGGCCGGGGTCTCCACGCAGCGGCTGGCCCGGCTGCGGGACCTGGCCGGCGGCCTGGGCGCGAGCCTGCACACGGTCACCGGCGAGGACGTGCCCGAGGCGCTGCTGGGCTTCGCCCGTCAGGTCAACGCCACCCAGCTGGTGCTGGGCACCTCGCGGCGCTCGCGGTGGGCCCGCATTCTCGACGAGGGCATCGGCTCCGCGGTCGTGCAGGCGTCGGGAAAGATCGACGTGCACATGGTCACCCACGCGGAGTCCAAGCGCGGATTCCGGTGGTCGTCGGTGACGCCCCGGCAGCGCAGAACCTTGTCCTGGACGGCGTCGCTCCTCGTGCCGGCCCTGATCACCCCGGCATGTCACTACTGGCTGGACGACCACCTGGACCTGTCCGGGAAGAGCGCACTGTATTTCGTCGGCGTCGTCGCGGTATCGCTGCTCGGCGGAATCGCCCCCGCCACCCTGTCCGCGCTGCTGGGCGGCATGCTGTTGAACTGGTTCTTCGTCGCACCGCGCTACAGCGTCACCATCGCCGAACCCGACAACGTCCTCACCATCGTGGTCATGGCGATGGTCGCGGTCGCCGTCGCCGCCCTCGTCGACATATCGACCAAACGTGCTCGTGAAGCGCGCCGCGCCGCACGACAAGCCGAACTGCTGACCCTGTTCGCCGGCGCCGTCCTGCACGGCGCCGACCTGCACGATCTGCTGGAACGCGCGCGTGAGACCTTCGGGCAGCACGCGGTCAGCTTCGCCACCGACGACGAGGTGATCGCCTGTGTCGGCGAGGATCCACCCCGCCGCGTCGCCGACGCCGACGTCGCGATCGAGGCCGGCGACGATATGCACTGGCTGCTGCTCACCGGCCGCCGGCTGACCCCGGGCGACCGGCTGGTGCTCGGCGCGGTCGCCAACCAGGCCGCCGGAATGCAGCACCGTCACCAACTCGCCGGCGAAGCACAGGCCGCCGCGGCCATGCGCGAGGCCGACCAGCTGCGCCGCGCCTTGTTGTCCGCGGTCAGCCACGACCTCCGCACCCCACTGGCCGCCGCCAAGGCCGCAGCCTCCAGCCTGCGCAGCGACGACGTCGAATTCTCCCCCGAGGACACCGCCGAACTGCTGGAAACCGTCGAGGAATCCGTCGACCAGCTCACCACACTGGTCGACAACCTGCTCGATTCCTCCCGACTGGCCGCTGGCGTGATACGGCCGCAGTCCGAACGCATCTACCTGGAAGAAGCCGTCAGCCAGGCCATCGTCGGACTCACCATGGGCACCCGGGCACTGCTCCCCGCCGCCGTCGACCGGATCAAGATCGAGGTCGGCGACGTCTCCGCCCACGCCGACAACGGACTACTGGAACGCGTGCTGGCCAACCTCATCGACAACGCACTGCGCTACTCCCCCACGACACACCCATCCGCGTCACCGCCGAACACCTCGGCAACCGAGTGTCGATCACCGTGCAGGACCACGGCCCCGGCGTGCCGCCCGGCACGGAAGACCAGATATTCGAACCGTTCCAACGCCTCGGCGACCGCGACAACTCCACCGGCGTCGGACTGGGACTGTCGGTCGTCCGCGGATTCGTCGAAGCCATGACCGGCACCGTCCACGCCGAACCCACCCCCGGCGGCGGACTCACCATGATCGTCGAACTCCCCGCCGGCTGACAGTCCTCGAACCCGAAACGACTACCAGCACTGCGGTCGCGTTGCCCAACGCGGGCACCAATCATCTTCGCTTTGATCCTCGATCGCCGGAAGACGTTCGCATTCAACGTATTTCGTCGGGAGGCGCTTGGTCAGGTCGATGGTTCCCTGAATGAACCTGGCCCCGGCTACCGATTCCCGCGATCGCCGCCGGATACGCGAGCTGGAAACCGAGCTCGCGATCATCCGCGACGCCGCGAAGTTCCTCGGGGAGGACGTTTCTGGCCCAAAAGGCGGTTCTACCTGGTGATCAACAGCCTCGTCGCCGCCGGCGCACCGGTAGACCGATGCTGTCGAGTGCTGGGGTGGCCCGGCAGAACTACTACAAGGCCAAACGGCGCCCGACTACGTCGACGCAGTTGCGGCGCCAATGGTTGACCGGTGACGGTCCTCAACCACGCCGACCCAGAGGACAAGCTGGAGGTCTACCGCGAACTCGGGCTCACGCTGACCTATGACCACAAAAAACGGACGGTCCGGGCAGATACCTGGCCCGAACCGTCCGTGTGCGTAGTGGTCGTGTCCGGAGGGGAATGGACCACTACGCCCACGCCCTGACCTCCAGTACGACAATACAGATCTAACGCGACCAGCGCCCAACACCGCCGAGGTCAGCGCGTTGCTGCGGCGACGCCAGCCGATCCCTCACAACTACCCCACTCCCCGAGATCGCCAGAACAGCCTCGTCCGGCTGGACCGTCACCACGCTGGAGGCTCGTCCACCAAAACACTCCAACCACCACCAGGCCAGCGGACGAACAGCCGCACTCATACCCGTACAGGCAACCGCGAATCGTCCAACGCCGACTACCCGCCGCACCATCAACGTCCAAGCCTGCCGAGACGGCATAATCACTCCGGGAGGCATCCACTCACGATTAAGAGACTCCCGCTCCTTCCAATTCGTCCAGCACTACACCGACCAAGTCGCGGATCTCGTTCATCGTCGGCAGAATCGGCGGAGTGTCGTCAGTGTCCGGTATGTCTATTGCTACGGGATAGCCGCCGCCAATATCGACATACTCCCACGGGTGCTTCTCCAAGGGCGCGACTGCACGGAACTTGAGCCGCAAGATCTCGGACCCGGGACGAAGGTCCGCACCAAGCTCGGTGATGTCGTCCACGTACTCAAGCGGATACTGGTAATGGACATCGGTTTCGAGTTTCGCGCTGGCGGTGATCAACATGACCCGGTGCTTGTCTTGGTTAACCAGCTTGTTCAGCCGAAACAACGGATGGACAGTGCTCTTCCTTGGTTGGTGGTTATTCAAAACATCCAGAACAGTCGGCCCAAACTGGTCGCGACTCCGGATCCTGCCGGACCCACTAAGGATCGGAAACTGGATACGTCTCAGCTCGTCCGAGACCAGGGGCCGGCCTTCGTTACTGCAATGCTCCTGCACATGAGTGAACACGGCATGATCGAGTGCGGCGCGCAGGTTCCCAACCACGTCGGCAGCCTGCAGCGCGATGAGATCGGGAGTCGGGGCGGAGTTCTTGACGATGCCGCGGCATTCGTAGTCCGGATGATTGCAGCTCCAAACAACGGCCACCTGGAAGTGGCCTCCGCTGGCGAACTCATCCACGGTTTTGGTGAGCGCCTCCAGATGCCTCGATGCATGCTCCAGCTTAAGACGTGCGCTGGCCATCCCCGTGATCATTTGCGCAAGCCTACGACCGCCGGGAGCGAGTCGCCATCGAGTTGCCGTGAGGTGGGCCGGGACCGGCCCCGATCATGCGACCTCGCGGCCGATGGGCTGCGCGCTGCGCTCGACAGGCTGCCGTCCTAACGTGCTGGTTCAGCGCCAACCTGGTCTGATGGCTTTTACCGGATCCGCAGCAGCCGCCGCAGTCTGTGACCGCGGTTGGGGCCGCTGGACCGTCCGGCACGCTCGGTGTCATCCGGGTCGGGAATCGTCGCTGGCGGCGTGCAGAAGGGCGGGAGATCGTCGATCGGGACCGCCGGTGCGGCGACCACACGGTCGGCTCCGGTATCGAGGTCACCGACGGTTCGTTCGGCGATGTGAGCGGTCAGTTCATCGACGTCGCCACCGGCGTCGACATGGTCCAGGACCAGATGGTTGAGGGCGAGGTCGGTGTCGTCGTAATCGATATGGACCGAGATGTGCCGTGGGAAGCCGCCACCGAGTACCACTTGCCGGTCGACTTCCTTGGCGTCGCGGGCTCCGTCGATGATGAGCACCCAGACCACGGCGGCGGCCCGGTCTTCCATGAGCAGGACCCGGCCGGCCAACGTGCCGTTGGGAGTGCAACCTAGCCGGACGGACATGGGACCGATGGTGAAAATTGAGAGCCATCGCTTGGAGTGGGCCACCAGCCGACCCACCAACTCGGTATCGACCGCTGTCGTCTTCGATCTCCTGGGTCTGGCCACCGCGTCAGTATCGGCTACTTCGACGGCCTTCACATCACAGTCCATGTGCCACTGCTTGATTCGGAGTTACACCGTTCTTCCCAGTGTCAGCATCTTCGGGTCGGCCGGGTCGCTCTGCCGTTGAGTACGGAAGACCTACCTTCCATCAACCACATTAGTCATTGGATTAAAGGCATTTCGATCCCTGAAACCGCCGTCGCCCTTGGTGGCAAATGTGGTCTCAACGCTCGCTCGACTGCGGCTCCCAATTTGACGTTCTTCGTGTCCTTCCGTAGCGAGCCGATAATTAAGTTTGTGTAAGATTCAGGTGTCATTCCGACTGATTGAGCCGCCAATGGCAGCAAAGGCTTCCCTGGAAGCAGGGCCAACATGTCCAGCAGCGATGCCGATTTCAAGGCGGCAGTCAGGCGGCTCGCTTCCTCAAGGAGTATTTCCTTCGGCGAAAAGGACCAATTTTCCATGTTAAAAATAGACGGTAGCTCTTCAGCCAAATCTTCGGTCGTTTTATTTCTTTTGCTAGTTTGAGAGACGAGCCCCTGCAGATGCGGCTCCACTCTTGCCTTCCACCGCTGGATGGCAAGCTGGTGCATTTGCTTACTGTCGGTGCGCTCCACAATCTTGGCTCGGTAACCGTCGGCGTCGAACGCTATATCCATATGGTTCGCAACTGCGGAAACAACATCCGGAAGGCAGAAAATACTCTCCACCTCGTGGACTGGAAGCACATGGTTCTCAGGGCTGAAGGATTCAAGATACTGCTTGCTGTAGTGGTCTCGATCAATTATCCCGACGGCTTCCAGAGCCAATGCAAGCTTGGCCTGTTTCAGAGCATCGACGCAACGCAGCACGTGCTGCGAGGTGGATACCGGCCGAACCACCGTATCCACACCGTTAAACCATGCATCGTAAAGCCTGGCGTCGTAGCTCGCGGAATCGCCTTCGCAGAATACGATCCGGGACGCATAGAAGGACAGGGATGCCGACCCCAGTAACGCTGTGCTTACTTCGTCAGGCAACCCCTCACCTAGATCAACAACCTTCAGCCCCTGAGTGGGACTGGCAAGAATAAACCGAGCATCGCGCCGCGACGTTGCAAACGTAACATCGTGAGTAATATACACAAATCGGATATCGGGTCGAGCATCTTCGAGCTCGTCCCACAACCGGATAGCAAGCATTGGGTGGAAATGAGTTTCTGGCTCATCGACTACCAATGCCACACCGGACTGTGCAGTGAAAATACGCCCCGCCAGGAACAGGGCCGCCTTCTCGCCGTCACTCATCTGATTTCCACTGTACGCAGCATTGCCGCCCGACGTGGTGCTTATGACGTTCGGTTTCCATCCTTTCCAATCCAGGTACCGACCCGGGAATACACGTTTCCAGACCTCTTCGACACGCGACAGATCGGTATCTTCGGGAATGCCCACACTCGCGGGATCTTGTCGATACCGCCGAGTGAAAGACAAGGACGCCGAGGCATCGGTCGCAAGCAACTGTGCCAGCATGGCGTCGAACTCACTGGTCAGCTCCCAGTGAGACGCGCGCGCCTGATTCTTCTGCTGTTCATACTGGTTACGTGCCGCATCGTACCCTATGGCCGGTAGATCAATTGCTACACGAGTGTTCCGGAGCGCATTGATGAATTCCAATGGCCGACCGTCCGAAGTCTTGAGGTTCCGGGTTTGTCGAGTTTTCCCACTTCCGTTCGGCCCAATAACGACCACAGGAACGCTCCCCGGAACGGTTTCTCCACCGGGAAGTTCCAGTTCAATATCCACAAGCCGAGATAATACTGCAAGTACGGCACAGCCCAGAGTAGGGACACCTCAACCATGCGGAAAATAGACAAAATAGACAAACGGCCAACCGGGCGACTCACGTCGCTGATGTGCTGGACGACTACGCAGTCCTCAATCGTCGACCAAGTACCGGCCTCGGGCTTCGTCCATTTCGTCCGATATGCGTTGTCCGCGAGAGGAGACCGTGATGGTACACGCAGATGAGCGAGACTCGCAAAGCCACGAAAATTCTCGACATTCGAAGGACTGTCCGGTTCTATTGGGGAAACTTTCGCCCACGCAACGTCCGGCCGGACCGGCGCTGGCCGGCAGCAGGGGATGGCGTCGCAGCGAGGTTCCACTCAGAGGGGGTATCCGTATGGCCGACATGTCGTGCCCGAGCTGCACACGCATCGATTGGGTCCAGAGCGTTCCGGCACTGCGCGCTACCGGCGTGTCGACCGTCTCCGGGGTCGACCACTATTCCGGTGTTGGCCTGACCTCGACCGGTCTGGTGCCGGTGATGGGCACCGCGGTGGTCGAGCGGACCACGACGTCCATGCTGGCCCGTGTCACATCGCCGGGACCGCCGCGGGTTCGGATTCGTTGGCCGCTCATGCTCGGGCTCGTGCTACTGATGCCGGCCGTCATCTGCGTTGTGGCGATGGTGATCGGCGTGGTGCAGCATCCTCGTGCCTCCAGCCCGTCGGTTCTGGAAACGGTGGTGGCCATCGTGATCGGTGCCTGGTTCGTGGTGTCGCTGGCTGCGCCTGCGGTGGTCGCGTTCACGATCGTCGTGCGGCGTTCCCGTCGCAACGATCGGGTCCTGCGTGGCCGCGGTGCGGCTTATGCGGCGTGGAGCGGTGGCTGTTATTGCCATCGCTGCGGGGTCTGCTTCTGGCCGGTGTCGCCGGCACCGGGGGTAGTTGCGCGTTACGTGTTCTCTCCGGAGGAGTTCCGGTGGGTTGTGTGGAACATCGGAGGCTATGGAGACTGCTTCGGCCCCGGATGACCCGCCTCGGTGAGCAATCACCGAATCAGGTGTCTCGACCGGGTTCTGGGTTCAGAGTTTCGCGCACCGCATGCTGTGAGGTATCGGCTCTCGTGGCGGAATCCCCGGGGCTGGTCCGCCTTTGCGCGGGAATTCTGCGAGCGGGTCGGCGGGGGCGGTTGGTGTCTGCGCCGATGGGTGTGGTCTTCGGTGCTGCGGTAAGCAGTTTCCGGGCCTGTTTCGGAGTGATCTCCAGCAGTTGGGCGATCTGGCTCTCGTTGTGTCCCTCGTCGCGGATCGTGGCGGCGCTCCTCGCTTGTGTGTGCTGCTGTGCGGCGATGTCAGTGGCGGCGCGGGCGGTGGCGGTGTCGATCTGCTGGCGCAGTGCGGCGATCTCCGCGTCGCGGTGCTGTTCGACGACGATGATCGCGTGCCACGCGGTGATGTAGTCGCGCACGGCCTGGGTGACGATCTTCTCGCGTTCCCTCTGCGCCGCTCGTCTGTCGAGCGTGGCACGGCGCAATCGGTCGAGGCGTGCAACGACTTCCGGTGAGCGCGCCGCGCGATACCCCCGGCGAGAACGAGCGTTTTCTGCCATAGCAACTCTCCTGACTGGTATGTGACTGACCGGCCAGGCCCCTCGCGTCCTCCAGAATACTCCGCCCGTCCAGGCGCATCGGCAGGGTCGGACTGAGCGTCAACGCTATTGGGCGGCAATTGCAGTCGATGCTCCAATGCATCGGATGCTTGTCATCAATTCATGCATGTCTGCATGCTCAGTTCAAAGTTTCTGAGATGCGCCGGCCTCACGACCACTGAGTTCCCAGCTCTGAGCCCTGGGCTCGATGTCATCAGGTCACGTCGGGGGCAGTGAGACCGGCACCTGTCCAGAAACGAGACGCCACCACATTCACTGATCTGCCCACAGGTCGGTAGCCCGCAACTACGTCTCGCGTTGCAAGTAGCTCTACCGCACCAGTATTCGATCGGATTCCCCTTTGTCCGGCTCCCAGAAGGAGGTCCTTGTCGTGTTCACACCTGCCAGCCATTCCCCCGGCACCCATGACGATGACACGTGGGAAGAGTTTTCCCAGGCCCAGCGGCAACGGGGTGCGCCGATCGACGAGGCGTACGCCCGGGCGCAGAGCTACGCCTGGGGACGCCAGGACGAGGCCGGACCCGAGGCGGCCGACTCCGAGGCGGCGGAGCATTTCGCCGAAGCGTTCGCGATCCACTACGCCGGAGCCCTACCCCAGCGGCCGCGGTCGGTCCAGCCACTCGACCGCTGCTGGCACCACTGGATCACCTACGGCGTCGTCGACCTCACCCGCCTCCCGGTCCCGGAGCCCGCGACCGGGCTGCGCTCGATCGCGACCCGCGCGTGGCGAATCGCTCGACGCCTGTCCGGCTGGCCGTATAGGGCGATGCCGCCGTCTCGCTCCTGAGTAGCGCATCCGCGTGCCCCGATTCACCTGATGCCTTTCGGCGAGCCGAGGGAGGAACTGTGACTGCACCTGTGTTGAGTCTCGTGGCGGACTTCGATCGTGCTCGCGCCCGGATCATCGAGAAGTTGGGTGTCGATGAACTCGTGGCCCTGTTCGACCCGGCGGAGTTGGTGGCTTGGTCCGACGCGTGGCCGTTCGTGGTCGGCATCGCCGTGGAGACCGCGGACACCTACGAGCTGGTCACCCGCTCCGACACCGGCGCGGCCGTGAGCCTTCAGGTCCGGGACGACGCCGGTGGCGCGCGGGCGATCGAATTCCACGACGGTGACACCGGGATGTTCCTGGCCGTCGGTATCCATCTGCGGCCGATCGTCCCGCGTCCCGGGCGCGAGATCACTGCGGGCACGCTCGACGGCCTGGCAGCCGACGCCCTCTTCACGTTCCGCGCGATCCTCGCCGAGGCCAACGCCACCCTCACCGCCACGGCCTGACCGCCCGACGCGACAGCAGACCTGAACCCCCTGTCGCCCAGCGAAATAGCCGCATGCGAGGCCCGGCTTCCTCTCTCCGGAATCGGCTTTCCCGGCCGACGTCGACACCGTCCCCGGCCTTCCGGGACCACGTCGAGCGGTTGGAGCCGTGGCCTCACGCCCCCGTACCTCGTCGCCCCTGTTCGTGCAGGGGCGGCGGGGTGTCCCGTGTCTGAAAGGAGTTTTGCTGTGTCGCTTGCTACCTCGGTGCGTCATGCCGAACTGGGTGACCTGGTGGCGCTGCTGAATCGGCAGCAGGCCGCGAAGGTCGATGTCGTCGCTCCCGCGTCGGCGCTGCGGGCCCGCGACGGGTTCGTGGAGTTGGACGGTGTGGCGCCGGTGCTGGATGAGCGTGGCGTCACCTCCGTCGACGGGAGTTACCGGCCCACCGGGGCGGCCGATTCCCAGATCGGCAGCAAGTTGAAGATCCCGGTCGGCTACCTGAGGTGGCTGCGCGAGCAGGGTCGTGCCGATCTGTACGACGCCAACGTCAACGGCCTGCTGCACGGCACCCCCGGCCCCGATGGGTCGGCGGCGGGTGATGATCGGTCGTTTCTGTTGCGGCTGTTCGCTTCTGGGCGTGCGGGTGAGCCGGGGGTGTTGCGGGCGTTGTTGTCGGATCGGTACGGGATCATCGACAACCTCGATGTGCTGACCGCGGTGCTGGACGGGATCAAGCTCGCCGACGCCGACGTGCAGGTCCGCGCGTGTGATCTGAGCGAGTCCACGATGCGCTGCAAGGTGTACTCCCCGAGCGTGTCCGCGCTGGCGCCGCGGTTTCTGGAGAACTACCGCACGCCGTTCGCGAACCCGGACCTCGAGGCCGAGCGCCGCCGGGTCGCCGGTCAGCTGGAGCGGTGGCGGCCGGTCGCCGCGCGCGAGGGCCGCGGCTACACCCCGGGCAGCGAGCCGGTGGTGTTCGCCGGGTTCCGGTTCGCCAATTCCGAGATCGGCCATCACGCGGTCACGTTGAAGCCGGAGCTGATGGTGCAGATCTGCGGCAACGGGCTCACGCTGCCGCTGTTCGCCTACACCAAGCGGCATCTGGGCGACAAGCTCGATCTCGGTACCACCGGGGCCTGGTCGCAGGACACCTACCGCAAACGGCTGTCGGTGATCACCGCCGAGACCCGCGACAAGGTCACCGAATGGCTCTCGCCGGAATTCCTGACCGCGCGGGTCGGGGAGCTGGAACAGGCGGCGGCGACGCCGGTGACGCAGCCGGACAAGACGATCGAGGTCGTGTCCAAGCGGCTCGGTTTCAGCGAGGACGAACGCGCCGGGATCCTGTCGCACTTCATCGCCGGCGGCCAGCTCACCGCGGCCGGGATCGCCAACGCGGTCACCAGCTACAGCCAGACCATCCCCGACGCCGACCGCGCCGACGACCTCGACGACCTGGCCCTGCGCGCCATGACTCTCATCTGACTCCCGCTCGATACCGGACCGCACGCAGCCCCGCGTGCCCGTTGATTAGGAGGTTGTATCCCGATGGCCGACACCATCTCCCGTGACGACTATGTGCTCGGCGAGCATCTCGGCTCCGCCGGACCGGCCACCGCGCTGGGCGAGGCCACGATCGAACGCTGGCGCGCCGAGCACCCGGACTGGCAGGGCAAGCACTGGACCTACACCGACCCCGACAACCTCGGAGCCCGGTTCCTGACACCGATCAACATCACGCCCCGCCCGAAAAACAAGGACTGACCGGCGGGCCGCCCCGCGGCCCCGCAGCGCTTCCCTCATCCCCCGCCAGGCAGGCACCTCGCAGCATCAGGCTGCCGGGGTGCCTGCCTGTTTCATGACAGGAGCCCCCGATGTCCCTGCCCACCGAAACCACCCTCTCCGACGCCGAGGCCGTCGACGACACCGCCACGCAACCCTCGACCGCCGTCACTGCCGAACAGATGAGCACCGAGGCCGAGCAGCACGCTGGCGGCGCGGCCGATGAGTCGCTGCTGCCGAGGATCGAAGCCAAGCGCATGGATCCGGCGGAGCTGGAGATCGGTGAGAACGTGCGCAAGAATTTCCGGCTCGAGGACTACCCGGTCGACACCGAGTCCATCCGCGTGCACGGCGTGAAGGACCCGATCCTGGCGATCCGGATGCCCGATGGGCGGATCGTGGTGCGCGACGGGCAAGTTCGCACCTTGACCGCGCTGGCCTACGAGCAGCCCCGGGTGCCGGTGTGGATCGTCGACGCCGACACCTCGCTGGACGAGAAAGAGGCCGAGATCGAGCGGATCTTCGAGCAGATCACGCTCAACGATCGCCGCGTCCCGCTCACCGACGGCGACCGCGCCGGCGGGATCGCGCTCGCGCTGGAACTCGGGGCGTCGGTCACCCGGGTGAGCAAGGCGTTGCAGACCAAACGCGACCAGGTGAAGGTCGCCCGCAAGGTCGGCGGTTCCGAGACCGCCCGCACGCTGGTCGACGACGGGCAGTTCGATCTCGAACAGGCCGCGGTCATCGCCGACTACGAAGCCGTCGGCGACACCGCCGCCGTGTCCCGCCTGTCGAAAGTCGGCCGGACCGAATTCCCCTTCGAGGCGCGGCGGATCGCGAACCACCGCGCCGAAGGCCGCGAGTACTTCGCCGCCGCGCTGCCCTACGCCGAGGCCGGATTCGGGGTCCTCACCCTCTACCCCAACCTCCACGGACCTCTCGCGGAGGTGGTCCTCTCCAGCGAACTCGCCGACGCCGACGGCAACCCCGTGTCCGACACCCTCGTTCACACCGACCCGGGCCGCTGGCTGGTGCACATCGAACTCGACCACCGCCCGCTGTGCATCGACCGCGAGACCGGCGCGATCGTCGAGCACGGCTCAGTGGACTGGTCCACCGAACGCGATCCCGACCGCGAGCCTCGCGAGGGTATGCGGCACGTCCGCGACATCGAGAAGCGCGACCATTGGACCCCCGAATACTTCCTGCCGCTCGACCAGATCGAGAACGCCAGACTGCGTCACGCCTCCGACACCGACCCGGCGGCCGACACGGCCGGTCCCGCCGACGACACCCACGACGAGGACGAGGACGAACTCGCGGCGCGGCGCGCTGCCGCCCAGGCCGCCGTGGCGGAGGCGGCCGAGGCCAAGCGGCAGGCGGCGCGACGGGTGCGCGAACTCAACAAGCAGGGCGTGGCCGCGAAGGAGGTCCGCATGCAGTTCGAGCGGCAGCTGCTCGCGCGCAAGACCCTGCCGCAGGGCGCTGACAAGTTCATCGCCGAATCCTTGGCGGCCGATTCCGGAATGCTGGCCGAGTACAACGCCTTCAACACCACACTCGAGCTGCTCGGGGTCACCGGCTGGCGGCCCGCACTGCTCAGCGCGGTCGAGGCCGCGACCCCGGCCCGCTGCCGGGTGATCGTGCTCGCGCTGGTCATCGGCGCGTTGGAGAAGCGCGCGACCAAGGAGCATTGGCGCTACGCCGACGCCGGAGTGCGCCGGTTGCTGAACTTCCTGCGCGACGCCGGCTACCCGCTGGTGCCGGTCGATCTCGCCGCCGCCGGCGAACTCGAACCCGACACCATCGACATCGACACCCCCGTCACCGAGGACGACACCCCGCAGGCAGCCTGACCCGTTCCGAGCACATCGCCCGCCGTTCCTGTGGCGCCGTGGGCGATTCGCCATGCCTTGCAGCTGCGGGCCCCGCGTGCTGGTGGGGCCCGCACCTGCATTCTTCCTGCCCGTCGTGGGCGGACTCGTCCACGGCGTAGACGACACCGGAGGCTCCGATGACCGACCTTCTTCTGCGCGACGCGACGATCCAGCAGATCCAGCTCGAGCTGATCCGCCGGGCCAGCTTCAATTCCTTCGACGGCCCGCGGGTCGCGGACAGTCTTGCCGCCCACGCCGACCTGTGGCTCGCCGCCTGCATCGACCGTCCCGGCCTGCCCGGCGCTATCGATCAGCTGCCCGCCGGATCGCTGATCACACTCCGCGACCTCGGCGACAACCACTGGAACGCCGACACCCTGTTCCTGCTCACCGAAAACGATCATCAGGCGCAGGAACTGTTTCATATCGCCGGCGCTGAGAGCTGGGACGCCGACACGATCATCTTCCACGACCGCGAGGAAACCAACGCCGCGCTCGGCACAGGCGGCAGAGACTACGTCCTGCTCAGCCTCTGGTGGGACTGACCCGCGCCGAGGAGGTGATTGCCGTGACCGATCCCGACCTGCTGACAGCGGCGCTCGCTGCTGCCGGGCGCGGGTGGCCGGTGTTCCCGCTACGGGCCGGCGGCAAGCGGCCCGCGATCCGTGGCTGGCCGGACTACGCCAGCACCGATCCCGACCGTATCCGCCGCTGGTGGTCCTACAACCGCCGGTTCAACATCGCGATCGCGACCGGCCCGGCCCGGCTGCACGTGATCGACCTCGACGCCGCCCATCTCGTGTCCACCGCACCGGAATTCGACGACGCGCTCCACGAACTGACCGCCCGCCTGCACCGGCCCGCACCGCCCACGTTCACCGTCGCCACCCCCGGCGGCTGGCACCTGTACTACCGGGCCCCCGACCACCCACCGCTGCCGTGCACCGTCGCCCGGCTCGGCCCCGGGATCGACACCCGCGGCCACCGCGGATACGTCGTCGCCGCCGGATCCCACACCCCCGCAGGCGACTACCGCATCCTCGATCCCCGCCCGGTCGCCGACCTGCCGACCGACACCATCGCCCTGCTCACCCCACCCCCGCCGCCCGCGCGGCCCGTGGTCCCGGTGTCTGCCGGTCATCCGGACGCGTATCTGGCGGCGATCGTGCGCGGTGAGGCCGACCGGGTCGCGGACGCCCGGCCCGGTACTCGCAACCTCACCCTGTTCCGGGCCGCGCTGGTCCTCGGCCGCCTGGTCGCCGCGGACGAACTCGACGAACACCACGCCCGCGCCGTCCTCGCCGACGCCGCCCACCGGCATCTCGGTGTCGACGGATTCACCGCCACCGAACTCAACCGCACCGTCGGCAACGGATTGCGGTACGGCACACGGCGTCCCCGCCACCTCCACCCCACCGGCCGTACCTGAACGTCGCCGCATTCACACCGTGTGACAAACGCGTCCGCCGGCGGCTGCCGCCGTCGCGGTTCTCACTTTCCCCCGCACTGGCTCCCCCCGCACGAGAAACGGAGGTCATCGATGACGGGTTTCGTCGTCTCCGATATCAACGGGTTCGTCACCTACGAGGTCACCCTCACCCGCGACGAGGACGGGTACGGGTTCGTGATCGAGACCCGCGACCGCCGCGGGGTGTCGTACTCGCCGGTCGCGGCAGGTGGTTTCCCGACCCTCACGTTCGCGGCCGCGCAATCCAGGATGCGGCTGTCCAGTTCGGCAGCTCCCATCCTGCTGTGGCCCGAGCGCTACCCGCAGCGCCACACCCCACCACCCCGGGACCCCGCCACGCCCCGCTACGCGGTCACCCACACCGTCACCCAGATCGTCGACACCACCGACCCCGACCGGGCCGACGCACTCGCCCGCCAGGCGCTCGCCGACAGCCCGCCCCTGCGGTGGCCGATCGTGTCCGACACCGCCGACATCCACGAACTACCCGACCACTAGCGCACGCGGCACTCACCCGCGCCACCGCCAGATCGATTGCCGAGGAAGGACTTCCGATGCCCGAATCCGGACCGCTCATCACCGCCGCCGACATCACCGGCGGTATCGGCCAGGTCAACGAGGTGACCCTGCTCGACCAGCGGCACCAGGTGACGCTGCGCTACCACCTGCGCATCGACGACTACCTGTCGCAGTCCACCTACGTCGTCGAAGTGTTCTCCCCCGATCGCCTCGCCTGGCAGACGGTGTGGGCGATCGCCCCGGGCACCTACCGGTATGTCGAGGACGGGCCCGACGACCCGGTCCGGGTGGTCGACCCGCACTCGCCGTTCATCGCCAGCCCGTTCAATTCCAACCTCGAGATGAAACGCTCGAGCTGGCAGAAGATCATCGGGGCGCTCGCCGACCAGGCACACGCCATCCTGCCCGCCCTCCGCCACACCCTTCCCGCGCTCTGGCCCGCGGTGTCCGAAAGCACCGACTCCGACGGCACCGCGGTCATCGCGATCCACACCCAAGCCCTCGGCGCGGGTCGCCGGTGCCGCGTCTACGTCGACACCATGCCGGTCTTCGACGCCGTGCCCGAACGCGGCGACCACGACGTCGACCTGCTCGACGGCTACATCGACGACCTCCTGCGCCGCCGCGCCGACGACGCGGCCCTGTGACCGGTCTCCCAGCTCGCCCGCCCACACCGGCGGCGCGAACATCCGCGGCGACCAGCCCACAGCGACCGGCATCGGTGGTGTGCCGGTGTTGCCGGATCGCCACGACCGAACTCCGCCAGGATCGGCGGTGGTGTGCCCGCTGTGGGATCTGGCTGGTGCTCGACGAGCCGACCGGCCACTGGGTGTCCCACGCCGAGCGTCTCGCACGCGACACCGCGCGCCACGCCGCCGCCCAGTACGCCCGCGACCGCGCCGCCGTCGCCGCCGCCCTGCCGGTCCTGCGCCGGGTCGTCCCGCCCGGCTGGTCGGTGGACGTCGCCGACAACCCGGCCCCCGCGGTGCGGGTGCTGCCGGCCGGGCCGGTCGATGTCGCCGCGTATCTCTGCCCGCCGCGTCCGGGCACGCACGGGTGGCGGGTCTTCGTTCATGACCGCACCCGCGGAGCCGGGGCCGCCGTCTTCGCGGCCGACAGCGCGCACGCCGCCGCATTCCCAGATCCGCTCGCCGCCACCACCGCGGCGATCCGCCACCTGCGCTAGATCCCCCGCCCCGCACCAGTGCGGCTGTTCGCTTCCCCGATTCCGTTCGCCGCCCGCGCATGACGGGGCGTGCGGTCGCTCCCTGCCGAGAACAAGGAGGTCTTCCTGTGTCGTCGATCGATTTGTGGTTCCGCGCGTCCGAGGTGCTCGAGATCGCCGAGCACGCGATGGCCGCCACGAAGCACCGGCCCTCGCTGATCGCCGAACACGCGGACCGGCCGGCGCTGGTGTGGGTGAAGGACGACGGCACCTATCTCACCAGTAGCGGCCTGCCGCGCCAGCTCACCGAGCCGCCCAGCCCGGACGGGTGGGCGAAAGTCGCCTTCGCGGTCGGCTGGGGCCGCGGCACCGGCCCACGACTCGGGGATACGCCGGTCGGCGGCGACGACTTCGCCGAGCACTTGGTGCTGACCGAGCCGACGTTCGGCGACACCACGCTGATCGACGCAATCCGCGACAGCGCCGCCAGCGACGGGTGGCTCGTCATCACCGCCGAACCCGGCCAGTTCGGGATCAGCATCTACGCCACCGCACCGCCGACCATCGTCGCGGTCGACAGGTTCGGTGCCCTGATGAAACAGCCGCCGCGATGACCCCGCCGTAATCCCAGCGCAGGGCCGCTGGTCGCCGGTGACCGTTCCGCCTGCGGCGGAGAAGGCGACATCGACCCGGCCCGGGAGCGCGGCACCGTTATGCACAGGGGTCCACAGCCGGACGTGATCGAAGAATCCCACGGCGAGTACGGGTTCCCGTCGAACTTCAGCGCCCGCCCCTGATCGGTGGCCACACCCGCAACCGCTTCCACGGCGATCGCTTCCGGGTGATGCCAGCGCAATCGTCGCCGTGCGCGACACGCGTGTTACTCGCGGCAGCTCCGTCTCCGCGCGACGCCGCTCCCGCGCCGACCGGCCGCTCATCACCGTCGCCGGCAGGCGGCGAGTCACCGCAGTCGCGGTGGCCGACACCTCGATCCCACATCGAACCGCCGCAGCGCGCGCCGTCGCGCGATCAGCGGAATTCCGTTCCCCGAGAAAAGGAGTGCTCGCTCATGGCTGGAGACACAGTTCTGACCGTCATCGGCAATCTCACCGACGCGCCAGTGCTTCGGTATACGACTCAGGGTGTGCCGGTCGCGTCGTTCACCGTCGCCTCGACACCCCGCACGTTCGATCGCGGGACCGCGGAGTGGAAGGACGGGCAGGCGTTGTTCCTGCGCTGCAACCTGTGGCGCGACGCCGCGGAGAATCTGGCCCACAGCGATCTGCCCCGCGGCGCGCGGGTGATCGTGTCAGGCCGGTTGAAGCAGCGGACCTTCCAGACCCGCGAAGGCGAGAACCGCCACGTGGTCGAGCTGGAGGTCGATGAGATGGGCCCGTCGAATCGGTTCGCCACCACCAAGGTGACCCGCGTGCCCCGCAACGGCACCACCAGCACCCCGAACCGGGTTCCGGTCACCGACGACCCCTGGAAGGTCGATGCCACGCCCGAGCCCGCGCTCGCGGCCGCCGGGGCGGGGTCGGACGGGTTCGCCGACGAGCCGAACTTCTGACCTCAGCCGGTAACCGCGGTCGGTGCGGGGTGGATGCCCGTCCGGCCGGGCGACCAGCCCGACAAGGGCTACCAGGCCGTCGGCCGGTGCGGCAGGGCCCGCGCCCGGCACCACCGAATTTCGCTCCCGCGCCGTCCGGATGTGGCGGTGGGGTGCCGAAATTCGGTGGTGCACGCCCCGGCGCGTTCCCTGCCGCACCGTCCGCCGTCCCGGTCGAGACGCCCCCAGGCTGGCCGCCCGGCCGGCCGACCATCCCGTGCGGTGTGCAAGGTCCCACGCGGCGTTGGTCTGTCCGCTCGCTGTCACGAAGGGAATCACGATGACCTCCACCGAATTCCGGTCGCTGTCCGACGCCCTGCTCCAGGTCGACTACCTGCTCGGCGAGAACCGTCACGCCGAAGCCCGCGAGGTGTTCGAGCACGCCCTCACCACCCTGGCCACCAGTCTCGACATGCAGCGGCTGCTGCTGCTCGCCGACACCTTCCACCACGAGCCCTACCTCACCGCCCGCGCCCACCTGACGGCGTTGTGGCGGCGCTCGCCCGCCGAGCTGCGCGCGTGGCTCGACACCTTCGTCGCCCGCACCGACCCCGGCCTGCACCGCCCCACCGACCAGCGGCCGCGCCCGTTCAAGACCGTGCCGCTCACCGCGATCGGTTCCGCAGCACGCAGGTTGTCGGCGTCGGACTACACCCGCATCCGCCGCGAGGCCACCCCATCGACGGCGACCGAGATCCGCGCCAAGCGCGCCCGCAAACGTCCCGAGCACATCGCGGCGCTGCGGGCCAAGCGGCGACCGGTGCGCGAGCCGCGCGTGGTCACCGACTACATCCGCAGCCGGTTCCTCGTCGACGCCGACACCGCCTACCCGCCCACCGACTGGGACCGCACCTACGTGCGCCACGTCGCCGACCAAGTCCGTGCCGAGCGTGACCGGGCCGGAGCGCGGACCCCGGAGAACTTCGACACCTTCGGCGTCGCACGGACGCGGACCGGGCTCGCGGTCAGCGACGACGAGCGCCCGGCGTATCTGGCCAACGGCAACGGCCTCGACTACGACGACACCACGCTGCCGCCGGTGCAGGGCTGGGTGTGTGTCTACTGCTTCGCCGAACGCGCCTGCGCCGACCGGTTCGTCACCGGCCCCGACGGCCACCGCGTCAGCGACGACGGCCTGTGCCAGCCGTGCCGCGACCTCGACCGCCCCAGCATCGCCGCCTTACCCCGCGGCTTCACCCTCGCCGACGAAGTCGCCGCCTACTGCCGCCACCTCACCAGTCGGTACCCGGCGATCGCGCCCCGGCTGCTGCGCCAGCTGCAACGTCGTTCCGCGCCGCTGGTGCGCGGGTTGATCACCGCCTACCTCGACGCCCTCGACCAGGCCGGGCCGGAAGCGACGGTCACGCCGCTGCGGCCGGTGCGGTGGCGGCGCGGCCGCTGCTGCTCGTGCTTCACCGACCAGCTCATCGACCCCGAGGACCTCTGCGACGACTGCCGCCCCCTCTACGCAGCCGCCGCGTAACACCCGCTCCACCCGCTGGTCCCCGGTCCGCCGCGGTGCCCACTCCCGCGGCGGACCGGCCACCACCCCGCCCACAGCCACACATCACGCACCCCTCACTCCCCTCCACCACTCGCTCACCCTCCCACCGCACCACACGCACCCCACCCATCACTCGCACCACATCACCTCCACACCCTTCTCTCCCTCTTCTCTCCTCTACACACACCTCCTCTACCCCCTTTTCACCTATTCACCACAGGCAGACCTCTTGCATCCAGGATAACGATTCGGTAACGACCAGGGGGAATGGGAAATGTGTATTTTTTAGTAGCACATTTTCCCCTTCTTCCCGGGTTGATTCGGGGCGTTGTCTGAATATGTGACAGCGACGCTGCACAAAGTGTTCGCCGGAACCGGCTATCTGTATTACCTGCGGCAGGTCGCCGTGGGCGATTCCTCGGACCTGGGTGCCGATCCGCTGGCGGACTACTACTCCGCGCACGGGGAATCACCGGGCCGCTGGCACGGATCCGGGCTGGCGGCGCTGGGCATCGAGCCCGGTGAGGAGGTCACCGAGGCGCAGATGCGGGCCCTGTTCGGAGAGGGCCGGCACCCGAACGCCGACCACATCGAGGCCGCAGTGATCGATGCAGAGATCGCGGCGGGCGCCAAACGCAAAGACGCGCAGCGGGCAGCGGACAAAGCGACACGGCTGGGGAATCCGTACCGCGTCTATTCCGGTGAGAACGAATTCCGGAACCGGTGCGCCGACGCGTTCGCGCGGCACAATATCGCGCACGGATACGACAAGTCCGCCGCCATTTCCGACGACATTCGCGCGCGTATCCGCACCGATGTCGCGACCGGAATGTTCCGCGAACAGTACAAGCGGGCACCACTGGACACGCGGGAATTGTCCGGGTGGGTGGCCCGTATCTCACGGCCGCGATCGGCCGCGGTCGCCGGGATCGACATCACCTTCAGCCCCGTCAAGAGCGTGTCGGCGTTGTGGGCGATCGCGCCCAAGCACGTCGCCGACCGCATCGCCGCCGCCCACGACGCCGCCGTCGACGACGCGCTCGCCTGGCTGGAACGCCACGGCACCTACACCCGGCTGGGCCGCAACGGCGTGCGGCAAGTGGAGGTGGAGGGCGTCGTCGCGGCCCGGTTCACCCACCGTGAAAGTCGTTGCGGGGATCCGGATCTGCACACGCATGCGCTATTAGCCAATATTTGCCGGACGCTGGATGGCCGGTGGCGGACCCTGGACGCGTCGATGATCTACCGGCTGCTGGTCACCGTCAGCGAGATCTACAACACCCGCCTGGAGCAGCACCTCGAAGCCGACGTCGGCCTCGAGTTCGCCGAACGGCCCGGCACCGACCCGGCGAAACGCCCGATCCGCGAGATCGTCGGGGTGCCGGTGGCGTTGATCGAGTTCTGGTCGCGCCGCGACGCCGCGATCCGCGCCCGCCTCACCGACCTCGCCGCCGCATTCCAGAAACGGATCGGGCGCGAGCCGACACCGAAGGAAATGTTCGGCCTCGCCGACCACGCCACCCTGGCAACCCGGCCCGCCAAACACTCGTCGCGGTCGTGGGCCCAGCAGCGCAGCGAATGGCGCGCCCAAGCCACCGCCGTGCTCGGGGGCCGGAAAGCTCTCGCCGACGCCGTGGCTCGCGCACTGCGGCCACCACCGCGGGCGCGGCCGGTGATCGATGCGGCATGGATCGCGCGCACCGCGCGGGCGGTGCTGGCCACGGTGTCCGCGCAGCGGGCGACCTGGCAGCGCCACCACATCCGGTCGGAAACCGAACGCCACCTGCGCGGCGCGGTGCCCCGTGACCGGTGGGAGCAGGTCGCCGACGCCGTTGTCACCGAAGCCCTCGCCCCCGCCCAATCGATCGCTCGCGGGGATCCCGATATCGCGGCCGAGCCGGTTCTGCGGGAGGTGCCGCCGGTGTTCCGGCGCACGTCGGGCACGAGCGTGCACACGGTCGCGGGCGCACAGACCTACACCTCCCCGCACCGGTTACAGGTCGCGACCCGGCTGATCGACCTGTCGCTGCAGCAGGGCGCGCGCACGATCCCGGACCGGTATGTGGCCGAGGCGATTCGCGCCTACAACGCCGATCCCGCGAACGCCGACCGGCAGTTGAACGCCGGACAGGCCGCGGTGGTGACGAGTTTCGCGTCCTCACCGTGGCGGATCGAGACCGCCAACGCCCCGGCCGGGTCGGGCAAGACCACCGCGATGCGGGTGCTCGTCGACGCCTGGCACGCCTCCGGCGGCACCGTCGTCGGGTTCACCCCGACCGCCGCGGCCGCGAAAGTCCTGCACGACGCCACCGGCGCCCGCGTCGAAACCGTCGACAAACTCCTGTCCGTCCTCGACGCCCACACCCCCGGCACCGCACGTCACTCCCACGATCCCGGCACCGGAGCAGGACCGTCACTGCCGCAGTGGATGCTGCAACTCGACGCCGACACCCTCGCCATTGTCGACGAGCATGTACAGCTCGGCGACGACAAACGGCTGCGGCTGTTCGACTTCCTCGCCGGCCGCGATGCCACGATCCGGTGCGTCGGCGACACCCAGCAGCTGTCCTCGATCGAAGCCGGCGGCACGGCCGCCGAGACCGCCGACGCGCAGCGGGCGTCCACGCTGACGCAGGTGGTGCGGTTCACCGACCGCGCCGAGGCCGCCGCGTCGCTGCTCATCCGCGACGGAGATCCGGCCGGGCTCGGCTACTACCTCGACCACCAGCGCATCCGCGCCGGCGCGCACGGCGCGGTCCACGACGACGCCTACACCGCCTGGATCGCCGACTACACCGACGGCCGCGACGCGATCATGCTCGCCGCCACCCACGATCTGGTGCGGGAACTGAACGACCGTGCCCGGCTCGACCGGCTGTCGCGAACCGCCTCCGACCACGATCCCGGGCCGCAGACACCGCTCGCGGACGGGTTGGAGGCGTCACCGGGCGATATCGTCACCACCCGCCACAACGACCCGAAACTGCGCCTGGGCGACGACGATTGGGTGCGCAACGGGTACCGGTGGATCGTCGAGGCCGTCCACCCCGACGGCAGCCTCACCGCCACCCACCTCCGACCCGGACGCCGGCTCGGCCGCACGACCCGCCTGCCCGCCGCCTACGTGGGCGCGCATGTGCGGCTCGGCTACGCCGCGACCATCAACTCCGCGCAAGGCGTCACCGCCGACACCTGCCACATCGTGCTCACCGGCCACGAGTCCCGCAACCAGCTCTACGTCGCCCTCACCCGCGGCGCCGACGCCAACCACCTGTATCTGCCGACCGCGCTCGACGGCAGCGAAGCCTCCTACTGGACCGAACCCGCCGTCCTGCCCAAGACCGCCGTCGAAGTCCTGCACCACATCCTCGCGCGCGACGCCGCCCAGATCTCCGCGCACACCGAGCTACGCGACGCCCTCGACCCGCACCGCCGCCTCGGCCGCGCCCTCGACATCTACCTCGACGCCACCGGCCTCGCCACCGAACACACCCTCGGTACCGATGCGCTCGCGTCCCTCGACGACGCCGCCGAACAACTGCGACCCGGCCTCACCGACGCCCCCGCCTACCCAGTACTGCGGCAGCACCTCGCCACCCTCGCCCTCACCGGCCACGACCCGATCACCCGCCTGCGGACCGCGGCCACCGCGCGCGAACTCGACACCGCCGACGACCCCGCCGCCGTCCTCGACTGGCGCCTGGACCCCTCCGGCGCCCACTCCACCAGCACCGGGCCCCTGCCGTGGATCCCGGGACTGCCGCGCCAGCTGCCCGACGATCCGGTCACCGAACATCTGCGGGCCCGCGCCCGCCTCGTCGCGGACCTGGCCGCGAAGATCGCCACCGACACCGGCACCTGGACCATGTCGTCCGCGCCGGTGTGGGCGCGCCCGCTGCTCGGCGCCCCACACCTGGTCGCCGATCTCGCGGTGTGGCGGGCCGCCCACCACGTCCCCGACACCGACACCCGGCCCACCGGGCCCGCCCGCTACCCCGTCCGCGACCGCGAGCACCAGCAGCTACTCGACGCCCGCGTCACCGACACCGTCGGCGACCTCCACACCGCCGTGCACACCTGGTCCCCACTCGCCAAACGCGTCGAGGCCCGTCTGCTCACCGACCCGTGGTGGCCGGTCCTCGCCGACCGGCTCGACACCGCCGCGACCGCCGGCCTCGACATCGACACCCTGCTCACCCGCGCTGCCGCGCTCCGACCGTTGCCCGACGACATGCCCGCCGCAGCCCTGTGGTTCCGGCTCGGCCTCGACCCCTCCGCCCTCGCCACCGACGCCCGCACCCTCCAGCCGGACTGGAGCACCCACCTCCGCCAGCTGCTCGGCGACGACATCACCGACCACGTGACGGCCAGCCCCGCGTGGCCGCGGCTGGTCGCCGCCGTCGACCACGCCACACGCAGCGGCTGGACCACCGACGACGCGATCTCCACCGCCCACGAACTACTCACCGCCGCACACCCCGACCCCACCACCCCGCCCCGACCGGACCAATACGCCACCGCACTCGCCTGGCGCATCGAAGCACTCCTGCACCCCACCACCGACAGCGAAACCCCAACCCCCACAACAACCATGGACACCACAGAACCCACAACGCACCACACCGAATTCCCCGACGAGGCCGACCGCGATATCGAACCGGCTGTACCGGAACGGTTCCGCGCGATCGGTGATCTGCTGCAACACGGCCGTCTGCGCGACGCGGCCGCCGCACTGCGGCGCCTCGACCGAGAACTCGACGCCGACGAACGCGACATCCTCGAACGCGTCGCCGCCACCCTCTACCACCACGCCTGGCCCGTCGCGAAAGCCCGACTCCAGTGGGCCGCACACCGATACCCGCACCACCGGGCGCTCATTGACGCCTGCACCCCCACCGAGGATCCGGGCGTGTACCAGCCCGACTTCGTCGGCGCGCGGGTGCCTGCCGACCGGCGCGACCGCCGCCGCCAAGCCGCGCGAGACCACGAAATACGCATCGACCCCGCTCTGCGCGGCACCCGCCACACCCCCGACGTCGGCGGCGATTTCGCCGACACCTACCTCACCGACCGCGCCGGCATCGACGCCGACCCACACCACCTACCCATCCCCGACGGCGTCGACCACCACTACCACACCGCCAGCCCCGCCGGCACCAGCGACGGATACGCGACCGACTACGACCGCGCCGCCGTCCCGAACCACCACGGATTCGCGTGCACCCACTGCGGAATCGAACGCGCCACCCTCGACACCCAGCCACGCCCCGGCCACCGCAGCGACGACGGCCTCTGCGGAGACTGCCGCGACGACGGCCAGCCCGCCATCCCCGACCACGACCCCGCCGACCACATCACCGCCCGCGCCACCCACATCACCACCACCTACCCACCCGACCAGGCCCGCGCAAAACTACGCCGCGACTGGCGCGACGCACCCACCCGCCGCGCACGCCACACCCTCACCGACTGGGTCCGCACCCACCCCTTCCCCCACACCGACACCGACACCAGTGCAGCCACTTTCGACCCCCGCGACCCGATACAAGCCCTCACCGACCACCAACTCGCCCAATACATCGACGACACCCACCGGCGAATCGCCCTGCACGCCAACGAAGACACCCTGTTCGGGCCCGCACCCACACCCGCCCGCACCGACGACGAGCCCCAGCCCACGGCCCACCGCGGCTGGCTGCGCAACGAACTCGCCGACCTGCACGCCGAACACGACCGCCGCACCCGCCTCACCCCCGACCAAGCACACACCGAACACACCCTCCGCGCCCGCCACCACCACGACACCGACACCCCCGCCGACCGCGCACCCGAAAACACGCCGCGCAACGACCCCGGTCCCGAGTTGTGAACTGCGCCGGAACCATCACGCGCACATCGAACTCGTCATACGCACTGGTTCCCTGGCATCCGGGGCGGACGGCGGCGGCGTCAGCCCACAACGGGAGCCCGGCACCCGCAACCACGGTCCGGCAGTGCCGCCGGCACCGCCGCCAGGGCGCGGCCCTGCACCACCGATAGCGGTGGTCGTGGGCGACCCCGGAGAATAGGAGGCGACGAAGGGAGACGACGTTGCCCGGACCGGCTCGCCCCGCCGACATCCCCGATTTCGACGCGCAGCTCACCGCGCTCAACCACCGGATGCTCGCCGACGTCGCCCAGCGGCGGATCGCGCGGCTGCTCGCCGGGCAACTACCCGACGCCACCGTCTGGAACACCCTGTGCGTCATCGCCGGTATCCCCGGCTACAGCCACTACTTCTTCTCCTCCGTGATCGGGTCCCGCACCTACCTCAGCACCGCCACGGCCCGCGCCGGCACCGTCGCGGTGATCCGTGCCGTCACCCAACAACTCGGCATCGAGCCCGAATACATCTCCCCCTACACCACCGTCCTCGGCAAACCGACCCTCATCACCTGGAGCATCCCCGCCCTCACCCACCGCGCCCTCACCCTCAGCCACGCCCCCGACCCCGACATCCACGATCCCGAGCTACGCGCCGACGTCGAACGCCACCGTGCCGAAAACCTCGCCGATCCGACCGTCTACACCGTCGAACTCGCGATCACCCGCGGCACCGACACCAGCTTCTTCTACCGCACCCGCGGCCACATCTCCACCGCACACCGCACCACCGACCCCGACTACGAACCCAGCCACCACAGCAACTGAACCCACCACCGCCACCACCCCGTCACCAGGACGGGCGGTAGGTGAGACCCGACCGCGCCACGACGCGCTCGCTGATCACAGCCGGGTCCACAACACGCAGCCAGTACCGTCCGCGCCCGGCACGTCGTTGCCGCACCTTTGCCGGTCATCGGGTCGGGACAGCCCGATTGAGTGCGAGGAACTCGGTGTCGGGCAGCGGGCAAGGTAGTCCCGCCCTCCGCGAGGGAACATCCAGTTGAACGTGGCGCCACATCGGGGTCGTAATTGAACCGGACGACTGATCGCTTGGCCTTGCTCGACGTGCGCTCAGCGCGCTCCGCGGCACCGCCACATCGATGTTGCGGGCGGCACCGGGCATCGGCTCCGGGCCCATCGATCCCATCCCCGCCGCGCCGATGCCCGGTGCCGGGTAGCTGGGACTGCGCGTTGAATGGAGCCGCGCTGGTACGCGGTGGACCGACTCCCGGGGGAAGATGTGCTGGCAGGCGGATTCTCCGGGTACTCGTGAGCCGAAACCGGTGGTCATGCAGTAGGACTCGACGCTTGTGGCGTTTCGTTGAACCGTTGTCCGCCCCTCGGGGCCGAGGCCGATCAGATGGGTCTGCGCAGCTCGCCAGCCGCATTGCCATTACATCGCGATGGCGCGTACATCGCGATGGCGCGACGACCAAAGCTGTCCCTAGCGCCTCCGCTGGAGGACGGTGCGGTGGGGGCTTCGTCGGACCAGGCTCGCAGCAGCCAGGCGGGTGGCGGGGGCGGGTATTTGACTATCGCGAGCCGTTGCAATATGTGGATGAGTGGGAGATACAGGTCTGCGGCCAGGTCGTGCATCAGGTCGAGCATGGTGGCGCTGTCGTGGTCGTGGGCGATGAGGATTTCGTCGAGGACCATGCCGCTGAAGACCTGTTTGCGGGTCAGTGTCAGTTCCGGCAGCCAGCTCAGAAGCCACCGCTCCCCGTCGATTCCGCCACTGATCCTGGCCGCGAAGGTGTGCGTGTTACGGCTGGTGATCCGCAACGGTGACACGGTGAGCGCATCGAGGTAGGCGGCGGCGGGTCCGCGGTGCGCATCGATCCATTCCCGGGCCTCGTCGGCGTAGGGTCGGGGCGCGCTCGCCGGGACGGGCGCAGGCCTGCCGCTGTCGTGTGCGGCGCCGTTCGGCGTGCCCGGCGAGGATGCGGCGATCGTGTGTTTCAGCTGCGCCAATCCCTCGTCCCGGTCGTAGCGGAACTCCGCGACCCGCTCGTGCAGGTAGTAGTCCAGTTCGGCGAACACCGTCCCGATCCCGATCGGGGTGCGGTAGGGGCCGTCATCGTGGGTGGAGGCGGTCATGCCCACAACTCACCTCCCCCGACGAAACCGGCGACGTCGTAGTCGATGTCGTAGTCGAAGCGGTGGCGGCTGGTGCGCACCATGGTGTCGATCTTCTTCCGCGCCCTGCTCTTGTGGGAGCGGACCGTGCCCACCGTCTTGTTCATGATCTCCGCGATCTCCGTATCCGGCAGGCCGAGAAGCCATGCCATCAAAACGATTTGGTACTCGGTATCCGACAACGACATCACCAGCACGTACAGGAAGTTCTTCAACTCCTGATCACCCAGCAGCCGCGTCAGCGGATCGCCGGTCTCCGTGCCGCCGCCGAACAGGGGCACATCGCTGTCGATATACCGCGACACCGGCACCGGATCCCGAGACAGGCCCCGCCACACATCGATCACCCGCCGCGCAGCGATGGTCTGGATCAGCCGGCGCGCGACAGCGCTACTCGCGCGGGCGAAATCAGCGTCGAACTGGTTCCACACCGCCAGAAACACCTGCTGCACGACATCTTTCGCCAGGTGCTCGTCTCGCAGGGCCTTGAACGCGTACCGATACACCGGGCCCGCATGCATTTTGAACAGATTGTCGAAGCCCGTATGCGGACCCATACCGATCCCCCCGCTCCCCGTACCGTCAGCCATGCCGCGCGTTGCCCCCGGACACCATCGGCCCGCACGGCACCGCGCGCTCGGTCACCCGCTCGCCGATCTCGACAACGCAACCCGACAGCACATCGCCCCGGCGCGCCGATACCCGCAAGACTCGGCTGCCCGGCGGAGCCACCGCCAGAATCATGCGAGTCGTCTTGTGCCACTGCCATTCCCGCACCGATACCAGGCACGAATACAGCACCGTCGCCACGACCGGCACGAGGACCGGATACCACGCGCTCCGGACAACATCCCGCACACAGCTATCGATGATCCACCACATCGTCATGCCAAGTAATCGCTCACCCCGCCCGACACATTGAGCCCGACCGGCGCGTCACCCACGACACGCCCCGAGCTTTAGGTCGATCTACCGATTGGCGAAGCCGAAGAACAGTGTCAGCTCCGGCCCAACGGTGGATCTGCCCCGAGTTTCGTGATTCGGCAATCAGTTGCTCAGTCCCTCAGCAGTATTCGCTTGCGAAGAAGGCCCGATCGGCCCCTGCCGAACCGGGAATCCTTCTCCGGCTCTGACCTCGGGGACACCAGGCCGTGCGCGGCGAATACGCCATCGTGGCCACACACGCCGCGCGGAGCCGGGGCGGGGTGGTGGATGGTGGTCACCCAGCGCTGAGGTCACCGGGTCTCGGCCAGCCACCGCAGTACCGTGCCGAATTTGCCGACCGCCACGGACTCCTCGCGGTGGCCGTCGGCGGAGATCCGGACAGCCTTGGTGACGGTGCCACGCACCGTCGAGTACCGCAGTTCGATCACCACACCCTGCCGTTCCAGGACCAGCTGGGGGCCTTCGCCATCACGGGCGCGCCACCTGAGGTACTGCGCTTGGGCGCGTTCCCTATTGAATCGGCATGTTGATACCGGTCGATGAGCGGGGAACGAGTGGGAAGTTGGCGTGTGTTCTGGGTCGTGCAGAGCCCGGTGTCAGGTCGGCGGATGGCGGAACTGGTTGGGGGGTGGTCTGATTGGTCGGCGCCGCGGGTCGATGTCGGGGTCAGGGCTGGTGACCCGATCTTCCTTTCACCGGAGTACCGGGTCGATCCGGTGTTGAGCCTGTTTGGGCAGTCCGGGAGGTTTCGGAGGTACACCGCGGAGACGCGGCGGAACTACGCGACGGACATCTGTCTGATGCTGACTTTTCTGTCGGGCAGAAGGAGGTCGTGGACGGATGCCACGGCCAGGGACTTGGAGGATTACGAGCATTGGCGGCGGTTCGCTGCGGAGAACCCGGCCCGGATCGGCGGCACGAAGTGGAATCGCGAACTGGCCGCGTTCGCCAGCTTGTACGGGTGGGCGGTGCGGGAGGGGCATGTGGAGCGAAATCCGCTGGCGCTCAGGCAGGTTGTCGGCCGTGACGGTGGTGCGTGCGTGATTCCGGTGGCGCGGGCGAAGGACGCGCGTCGCAGTAACGTGCATTGGCTGACTCCGCGGACGTGGCGGCGGTGGATCGATGTCGGGCTGCGCGGTCACACCCGTGCCGGTGTTCCCGAGGCGGGCTGGGTGGGCCGGTTGGAGGACCGGAACGTGGCGTTCGTGCGGTTGCTGACCTCGTCGGGTTTGCGCCGGGCGGAGGGCGGTTCGCTGCTGACCTTCGAAGTGCCGATGCGGCGGCTGGACGGCGGGCGGTACTACCGCGGCATCATCGCGGCGGGCGTCACCCGGTCGAAGAGGACCCGCACCTTCTACGTGGGCGCCGAAGCGGTCGGTGAGATCGAGGCCTACCTGCATTCCTCGCGGGCGTGGGCCGTGCGCCGGGCGCAGGGCAAGGAGGTATACGAGCGGCTACGGCAGGTTCGGATCGTGGTGGAGGTGACGCGTGGGGTGCGTCCTGTGGTTCGCTGGCGTGATCGTGAGGGCGTGGTCGGTGCGCGGGCGTTGGCCGATCTGACGGTGGACGAGCGGATGCTGTTGTTCACCGAGGGTCCGGGTGGGCTGGAGCCGTTGTGGTTGTGGCTCAACGAGAGGGGGCTGCCCTTGCGGCCGCATTCGTGGGAAGGGGTGTTCGCTGCGGCGAATGCACGTTGTGCGCGGGTGCTGACGCCGCCGGATCGGGTGGGGTTGGATCCGTATCGGGTGTTCGCGCCGTACGCGACGCCGCATTCGGCGCGTAACAGTTTCGCGCTCTACATGCTGGTGGTGCTCGATACGTTGATGGATCGGCGGTTCGGGTTGACGTGCGAGGAGCGGCGGGATTTCCGGCAGCTCTACGGTGATCCGTGGTTCATGGTGCAGAACCTGCTGGGGCACGCGTCTCGGGAGACGACCGTCGACCGGTATCTCGCGCCGGTGGCCGATCTGCAGTTGCGGGCGATGCTGGCCGGTGCCGCCGAGCCGGTGACCGCGCCGATGCCGGAACTGGATTCGGTGTTCGCACGGATCGCACGGGAATCGGTCGGCATCCAGGACCTCGACGCCCGGATGCATCCGGAAACCGGTGGTGCTTGGTGAGCCCGCGTGGCCGCCGTGCGGCGCTTCCTCCGGGTGGTCATGCCCGCCCGGAGTATGTGACCGGCGGCGGAGTCGTGGTGCACCACTACAACCGGCAGGGGCGGGCCCGGGACTACGACTTCGGGATGTTGCCGGTCGCGGAGCCGATGCAGCGTTCGCTGGCAGCGTTGTTCGCGGCACGATGTGTTCCGCACAGGTGGGCGGTACACAAGACATCGAAGGACCACTGGTTGTGTCTGGTGGCGTTCGCGCGGTTCGTGTCCGGGCAGCAGCATCCTCCCCGGGACCTGACCGGTCTGACCGCCGCACTCGTCCGGCAATGGCGTGACCATGCGCTGCGGACCAGCGGGCACAGCTCGGCGTCGATGGTGATCAGTTTGCTGCGCGACGACCCGCGACTACGGTCGGGATCGGTCGCCGACGAATTGTGCCGGCGGATGAAGCAGCCCGACAGCACGGTGCAGTCCTACTGCGCTGCCGAGTTCGACCAGATCATCCGCCAGGCACGCAGGATGTTCCGGGCTGCGCTGCGCCGAATCGACCGCCACGCAGGGCATCTGCAGCGGTGGCGTGACGGTTCCCTGGCCGTGGGCAGCGTGGAATGGACCGTCGGCGAGGCGCTCGACGCTCTCGCGCGCACCGGCTCGCTGCCTCGTTACACCGGTAAGGACGGCCAGACGTCGCTGGTGTGGAGACATCGCAGGGCGCTGGTCAGCATGTTCGGCACTCAGCAGCAGTGTTACCTGCTGTTGTTCCTGTCGCGGATGGAGGCCGCGGCGCTGGGGGTGCTGTTGATGGCCGAGTACGGCTGGAACCTGTCGGTGATCTCGGAGGCCGCGGTGCCCCGGGCGCTTCCGGACCAGGGCACCGACGGGCATCCGACCTACCGGATCCCGCTGGAGAAGCGCCGCCGTGGCGCCGGCGCGCATTTCGAGACCCGCAACGTCACCGACGACGGAGCGGGCTCGCGCGGGCGGTTGATCACCGATGCGCTGCGCGCCACTCGTTTCGCCCGGGCGGTCGTGGAAAGCCTGGAACCCGGCACGGATCGGTTGATCATCTGGCGTGGTTCTCAATGCGGGCGGCGCCGCTGTGACCCGGATTGCCGTCTTCCGGTCGGGCCGTTCGACTTCGGTGTCCACCAGGCCATGGCCACCGAGTGGGGCCAACAAGCGGGAGCGGGCGGGTCACCGTTTCGGCGTGGCCGCCGCACTATTGTCGCGCTCGACCGGCGCGAACCCACCCAGCACAGCCAGGACACCCATGATCGCCGCTACCTGCTGGTCGATCGCCGGGTTCGGGCCGAATCGGTGGAGATCATCGCCGCCGGCGCCGAGGACGCGGCTCGCCGGGCGCGCGCCGGTGTGCTGGTCGCGGATCTGCGGGCCGCACCGACACCCGGGGACCTGCCCACCGCGACCGCCGACTGCAGCGGCGTGGAGCACAGTCCTCGGCCGACCGCTGACGGAGGGTGCGGCGCCTCGTTCCTGCTGTGCCTGGCCTGCCCCAACGCCCGCATCCACCCGGGCCACCACCCGCGCCTGGCCCACCTGCATCAGGCCCTGACCAATCTCCGGTCGGTCCTGCCGCCCACAGTGTGGGGCAGCCGGTGGGCGGACTCCCACGCACGACTGGAAGACTTGAAACACACACTCGGAGAGGGCCTTTGGACACAAGCGTTGACCCTGGTCGGCGATGACGACCGCACGCTCATCCATCAGCTGCTGACCGGAGACCTCGATACGTGAACACCCCCGCACCCGAACTCGACTCCTATGTGCTGCCGCTGCCCACCCCCGACAGCCTCGTCGTCACCGATCGTTACGTGTCGACCATCAACGGCCACCTCAACTCCCGCTACCGGGACCCGGTCTGGTCGCTGGGTGCGCTGACCGGCAACCCCAGCTCCGGCAGGCCCGCCATTCGATGGCACCACTGCCGCCACGAGGGCTTACGGGAACAGTTGCGCCTGGTGGCCTGGACGATGATCAACGGCCGGCTGCGTCCCAGCTTCGTCGCCGAACGCAGCCACCGGATACGAGCGCGAATCAGCGTCCAAACTGTGAAAAGCACAGTGCAGCAATGGATTCAACTGGCCGAATGGCTCAACAGTCACGGCATCACCAGCCTCGCCGAGTGCCGCGGCAACGTGTTCGACGCCTACGCCCAGCGACTGCTGGCACCGGCGGCCGACCTGCGGAGTCACCGCGTGCAGCATGTTCTCACCGCACTTACTCGGTTGTGGGCCTTCGACCAGCTCTGCGCCCGGCCCACCGGAATCGCGCGCCCGCCCTGGGATATTCACGGCACGGACGACTACTTGACTGCCGCACGTCACGCCGGAGGTGAGAACAGCACCGAGCCGGTGGCCGAGCAGACCCTGGGCCCGCTGCTGGTCTGGGCGATGCGGATGGTCGACGACTTCGCCGACGACATCCTGGCCGCCCGGACCGAACACCAGCGTCTGCTTACCGCCGCGACCACCAACCGCTGCACTCCTGCCGGTGAGGCCGAGCTGCGCGCCTTCCTGGATCCGGTGCTGGCTGCCGAGCGGCCCGTGCCTGCCATCGCTATGCGTGGTGGGCGTGGGCTCGCCGCCACCTACCTCGCCGGTCGCACCGGCGCCTCGCTGAAACAGGTCAAGAACTACGCCAGCCGACACCGAGCCCGAGCCGCCGCGGCGCAGCGTCCCGGGCCGTGTCCTCTGGACACTCCGATCACCGGCCGCATCGCCGGGGCACCGTGGCGCGACGCCATCGATATCGACGAGGTGAACACGTTGGTCCGGCACCTCGGGACGGCCGCATTCATCGTCTGCGCCTACCTGACCGGCATGCGACCCGGTGAAGTCCTCGGGCTGCGGGCGGGATGCTGTCCCGATCCGGTTCCCGGCGCCGACGGGACGTCCGGGCGGCACGTGGTGCGCGGCAACGAATTCAAGTCGGCCTTCGACGAGGACGGCAACCACCTGTCCACCGGCATCGAACGTGACGTCGGGTGGGTGGCGATCGCGCCGGTCGTCAACGCCGTTCGCGTGCTAGAGCGCATGGTCCCCGCCGGGCACCTGCTGTTCGACCACGCCACGCACGACCGGATGAAACGGCCGGGCACCGGCTCCCTCAAACCGGTGACACTGCACAAGCGGATCCGTGACTTCATCGCCTGGGCCAACACTCAGGCAGACCGCCACCACCGGACGTCCGAGACGATCCCGCCCGACCCGCACGGACCGATCGGCGTCAGCAGATTCCGCCGCAGCCTGGCCTGGCACATCGCCCGCCGCCCCAACGGAACGGCCGCGCTCGCCATCCAATACGGGCACCTGCGCACCACCGTCTCGGCCGGCTACGCCGCCCGCGGACGCGGCGGCATCCACGAACTCCTCGACATCGAAACCGCCCGCGCGGTCGCCGACACCGTCACCACGCTCCACGACGACCTCCAGGCCGGCGGTGGAGTGTCGGGCCCGGCCGCCCGCCGGGCGATCACCGCCGCTACCACCGCGCCCCGCTTCACCGGCACCACAATCACCGCCACCACCGCCCGGCGACTGCTGGCCAACAAAGACGCGAGGCTCTACGACAACCCCCACGCCCTGCTGCTGTGTCACTACACCCGCGAACGCGCCCTGTGCCACCGCGACGAGGTCGCCGACACACCCACCCTCGACCATTGCGTTCCTGGATGCGGCAACATCGCCCGCACCGACGACCACGCGCATCAACTACGGCGTCGCGCAAATATTCTCGACCAGCAAGCCGCACACATTCCGGGACCGCTCGCCGACCGGCTCCATGCCAACGCCGAAAAACTGCGCGGCCACGCCGAGAATCACGACCGCACCCGCATCACCCGCGATTCGATCACCGAAGGACACTCTCGATGAGTCCCGCTCCCGACGAACGCGACCGGATCCGGGCCGCGATGCACCGCATCCTCGACGGCACTCCCCACCGCTGCAACGGCGCACTCACCATCGTCGCGTTGGCTCTGGAGGCCGATGTCCCGAGAAACGCGCTGACACAACGACATCCGGACCTGCGCAACGAGTTCTACTCCCGAGTCGCAGCCTGCGGCACCCTACCGGAGGCCGAAACTCGACTCCGAGCACGAATCACGGAACTCGAACAGACGATCACCAACAAGAACGCCGAACTCGCGCGACTCCGGGCCGACGTGCCCGCGCTCGTCACCGCACTGAATCAACTCACCCTGGAAAATCGGCAACTCCGCGACGCGCTCACCGGCCGCCGCAACATCGTGCCCATGTCCCGGCAGCGCCTCGGCGAGACGGACTAGCCACGCAACCGGACGTCGTGCCCGTTACCTGCACGCGGTGCTCGGCACGTGCCGGCGAAACGAATCGAGATTCGCAAGTCCGCAGCGAACCTGTGTGTCCAGACGGTCAACGCGACTGCCGTAGAGACGACGGCCCATATGCGTGGCCGACACCGGGTCTCCGGTCAGCTCGGACGTGGTGTGTACATGATGACCGCGACGCCGATCAGGCAGATCACCGCGCCGGTGATGTCCCAGCGGTCGGGCCGGAATCCGTCCAAAAGTCATGCCCCACAGCAGCGATCCGGCGACGCCCCGCCGTAGGCGGCGGGGATGCGCCCGAAGTTCGCGTCGGGTTGCCCGGTGGCGACGAAGCCGTAGACACCCAGGGTGAGGACACCGGCACCGATCCAAGCCCAGCCGCGGTGGTTTGGTTCTCGCACGCCCTGCCACACCAGCTGCGCGTTCTCGATCGACCTTGTCGCCGATGGACTGGTTGATCAGTTACTCGCCGGATGGGCGCCGTGGTCGGCCGCTCGTCGTCTGAGCGACGTGTCGTTTCTGATCGGGCGTGGTGTCGAGTGGGCCCTGGGTGGATGCCGGGCTGGGCGGTCGATCTCGTCGGCAGGTGATCTGCGCCCGCGGACACGCTGTTCAACGGTCACTGCGGCTGCGGCTCTGCGCTCCCGCGGTGGCGGGTCTGCGCCGTTCGGAGTCGTTGTCGATCCGGGTGGCGGTGAGGATGCCGAGGGTGGCCCAGCTCAGTGCGGCGGCGATGGCGAGGGGCCGACGGGGTCCGGGCAGCGCGGGGCGGGCCGAGATGGCGATGAGGGCGTCCCAGAGGTCGAACGCGGCGTCCAGTGTGAGAAGCCTTTTGCGGTTTGTGTGCTGTGCGGGCTCTACCGCGAGCAAGCTGACGGCCATGGCGACTTCGCGTCCTCCGATGATGCGGAGCAGGTAACGGACGGTGGGGTGGTCGGTGTCGGTGACCCATGGTCGTGCGATGGTTCGCGGCGCGATCATCAGGGCTGCGCCGAGGCTGAGGCGTCCGGCGATGAGCAGGGTGCTGCGTGGGTTGGGTTTTGCTGGGGGTGTCATCGTGTGCGGGTCTCCGTCACGGTGAGGAATCGCTCGAGGTGGTGGTGAAACTGTGTGGGTTTTTCCAGGTTGACGAGGTGCCCGGCGGCTTCGATGCGGATGTTGTCGTGAATCGGGGCGCCGGATGCGCAGAAGCGGGCGATGTCGGTGTCGGGGACGAGGGGGTCTTGGGCGCCGTTGATCAGCTGCACGGGGCAGCGGATTCGGGTGTGGGCCGGGTGCGGGTCGTAGTGCCGCGCGAGGAGGGGCACTTGGTAGTAGCCGGGTGCGCCGACGCCGTCGAGCAGTTTGAGGGCAAGGTCGGCTGGCAGGCGGGTCGGGGGGCGGCCCATGTAGGTGGCGAACGCGGCGTCGCGAAGACGTGGGCGGGCGGCGACCTGCTGCCGGATCAGGGTGGGTATGGGCAGTCCGGCGGTCGCCAGGTCGGTGAGCGCCACCCTCGCCAGCTGGGGATGACGGCGCGCGATGCGGATGGGGTGGCGGGCGAACTCGATGGCCGAGAGAGGCGGGCCGTTGACCAGTGTCACGCCGGTGACGAGGTCGGGCTGGGCGGCGGCGAGTTCGCAGGCGATCAGCGTCCCCAGGGAGTGGCCGATCAGGTGAACGCGATCCAGACCGAGGTGCGTGCAGAGCCGGGCGAGCGTTGCCGCTGTCGTGGCGAACGCCGCCGACCGCCACGGCACGGGTGCTGACCGGCCGAACCCGGGGAGGTCGACAGCGATCACGCGACGCCGCGACGCGAGACGGGACATGGTCGGCAGCCAGTACTGCCAGTTGCCGCCGTGGCCGTGGATCAGCAGGCAGGCATCGCTGCTGTCGCCGATATCGGCGATGTTGAGCACTGTGGCGTCGAGGGTGACCGTGGCCTCGTGAGCGCTCCAGTCGATTCGGCGCTACTGGTCGTGACCGGCGTCGATCGTTCCGGACACGCCGTCACCGTCGTCAGCCGATACCCTACCCATCATGAGTACAAACGTACTGTGAGTACAAATGTACTGCAACTAGGTTGGTGGGAGGATGTGACCGATGCCGAACCGTCGGCGATCTGCCGAGGAGATTCGCGGTGCGATCGTGCGCTCCGCCGTTCGTGTCGCCGGGCAACGTGGTGTCGACGGATTGACACACCGGGCGGTCGCGGAGGCGGCCGAGGTGTCGCTGTCGTCCACGACGTACCACTTCGCGTCGCGCGACGACATCGTCGCCGCGGCATTGCGATGGCTCGCGGAACAGGAGCGGGCCAAGGCTCACGCCGCTGTCGAGGCATTACCGGCCAGGGTGAGGCAATCCGGTCTCACACACGATGACCTGCTGAACCTCATCACCGAAGAACTTGTGCCGGAGGATCGGACGGCATTGCGGGCGCAGTACGAACTCCAGCTCTACGCTGCCGATCATCCGCACCTTCAGGCAGAGGTTCAGACGTGGATCGACGCCATCGAAGCCATGTTCGGCGAGGTCCTCGAACGTCTCGAGGTTCCCCGGCCGGCCGAGACGGCGCGCCTGCTGGTCGCGGTGATCGACGGGCTTCGCCTCACGGCGCTGACCACCCCGGCCACCGAAGCCGGCGCTGTCCGGAATCGGGCTGCGCTCAGCTGGCTGCTCGAGAATCTCCTGCCTCGACCCCCACACGACAGCGCCTGATCACCGGGCATTGCCGATGCCCGCCCTGGCGTGGCACGCGCGGATTCACCGGCGGGTCTCGTGGATGGCACCGATACCGGAATGTCGCTACTGCTCGGCTGCGGCGTTCTCGATCGGTGCACGGCCGGTGTTGCCGGCTTCACGGCCGCTCGGTGCTGGGTGGGTGTCCTGTCCAGCGGTGGTAGGCGCGGCGGAATTCTCGTCCGTCGCTGTAGCCCACTTCGCGGGCGATCGCGGCGATCGGCTGGTTCGACTCACGCAGCAGGATCTTCGCGCGCTGGTGGCGTACCCGGTCGCGGATGGCGCTGAACTGGTGACCGGCTGCCGCCAACTGCCGGTGCAGCGTTCGTTCGGTGATGTGCAGCTGCCTGGCCACTTCGGCCATGGTCAGCGGCTGCCTGAGGTTGCGGCGCAAAACTCCCTCGACCGCGGCCACGATGCCCGGTCGGCGGTCGGACGGGTCGACCATGCGGCGTGTCGCGTCCAGCGCGACGGCCAGGTGCGCTGCGCTGCTCGTGGCGATCGGCCGGGTCAGCAGCGCTGTCGGGCCGTGCAGGCGGTTCCCGGTGGCCTCGAACTCGATCGGGCAGCGAAAAAGGCGGGTGTATGCGGGCAGGTACGGCGGCGGTGGGTAGGCCAGCTCGAGGCCGGTCGGAGTGAACTCGTTGCCGATGATGGCGCGCGCGAGCACCAGGATGCTGCCGAACGCTTCCTCGGCGATGAAGGGCAGCAGCGTCCGGTCGGGGTGACGCTCGGTCAGTTCGATCGCGAATTGGTCACTGTCCGCGTGGAACTCGAAATCGGCGAGGCTGCCGGATGCCTGGTGGAACTGCACACCGACCGCTATCGCGTCCCCGATCGTGTCGCAGGCGCGGACGGCGAAGCCGAGAATGCCGAACGAGCGCAGCAGGTCCGTGGTCCCGAGTTGCAGCCCGACCGGCCCGGCCGGCAGCGCCGCGAGCGCTCGGTGCACGATCGCGGCGGCCTGACGGTAGGACAGTCGTGCCTCGGGGACAGTGAGATCGGCGCGAGACAGGCCACTGCCTGCGAACCAGGGATCGACGTGCAGGCCGCGCCGGTCGGCCAGATCGAGCAGGCCCAGCACGACGTTCGGCGGGATGATCGGCGTATGCAGGCCGTTGTCGTCGATCAACCGACCCCCTGCATCATGTCGTCCCGAGCGGTGCCGAGACTCATGATGCCTCAGGTCGTGACAGCACCCGTGCCGACGATGGCGCGAGCGGCGCGCTCGCCGGATTCGATCGCGCCGTCGAGGTAACCGTTGTTCCGGACGGCGTAGTCGGTACCGGCCCAATGCACGTGCTGGTGGGGTGGAGGCGGAAAATGCTCCGGCAGACCGGCGCCGCTCGGGACGAACGCGACCGGGCCGCCCTCGATCAGCGGAACATCTGCCCACTCGATCTCGAAGAAGTCGGTCGCGGCCGCGGCTTCGGGCCCGAGGAGTTCGGCCATCGCGTCCACCGCGGCAGCGCGCCGGTCCGCGGCGTCGAGGGCCGCCATCCGGCGGGCGCTGGCACCGGTGCTGAACCCGACGAGGATGCCGCGACCGGAGTCGGCGCAGCCGTCGACGACCATCTGCAGCGGACCGTCGGTGGCGAAGCCGATGCCGGAGTAGCCCTGCTCGCGCCACCACGGCCGCTCGTAGACCGCGACGTACTTCGAGTACGAGCCGAGCCGGGTCTGTCTGGAGAGTCGGTCCAGCGCCTGCGTCAGTGCCGGGGTGAAACCGATTCGGGTGAGCAGTGGTGGTGCCATTGCCATGACACATCTGCGCGCCCGCCACGCCGACTCGCCCGCGTGCACCGTGACGCCGTCGTCGTCCTGCACCACACCGGTCACTCGGGTGCCGGTCGCGACCGGGCACCGTAACCGGGCGGCGATCCGCTCGCACAGTTGCTGGGCGCCACCGACGAAGAAGTCCTGTTGCGCGCCTCCCTTGAACTCCGACAGGAACCGCACTCCGCCGCCCGAGCGCAGGTAGGCGAGCAGATACGCGGCCGACACGTCCTCGAGGTCCGCGCCGAGCAGCAGCCCGGTGAACATGTTCACAAGCGCACGCGCGTCGCGGGTGTGGAACACCTGCCGAGCGAGTTCGGCTGCCGTCTGGCTGTCCACGGGCCCGGCGGCCGCGGCGCGGAACCCGGCGCGGCGGTGCGCGCGCCACAGCCGGAAGGCGCCGACACTCAGATCGGACAAGGTCACAGGGTTGAGGGCGGGCACCGATCCGCGGAACACATGCCGGCGACCGTTGACCCGTAGGACGTTCTTTCCGGTGACCGGCTGCGGCCGCGTCGGCACCTCGAGCTCGGCGGCCAGGGCGATGATCCGCGCCTGGCGGGGGCCGATCCAATGCGCGCCGAGATCGACGTGGTCGTCGCCGATGTGAGCTGTCAGCGTCTTGCCGCCCACGCGGTCGGCGGCTTCGACGACGAGCACGTCGAGACCGGTGCGCTCGAGCTCACGCGCAGCAACGAGGCCGGCGAGTCCGGCGCCGACGACTATGACATCCGCGTCGTACATGTCAGCAGCCCTCGTGGTTGTGGATGCGGGGCCACACGGTCGCTTCCTCGAGCGCGAAGGCGACTTCGAGTAGCGTCCGCTCGTCGCCGAAGGCCGATGCCACCTGCACACCGACCGGAACGCCCTCGTCGGCCATGGCCATCGGCAGTGAGATCGCCGGCGTGCCGGTGACGTTCTGCAGCGGTGTGAAGGCGACGAAATTCCGCAGCCGCTGGATCAACTCGTCGAACGGCACGCACGGGCTGAGGACGCCGAGCCGCGGCGTGACGTGGGAAACCACCGGCGACACGATCAGTTCGTGACGGTCGAACAGCCGCGCGTACTGCGCACCGGTACGGCGCAGGCGACGAAACGCACCGGGCGTCCGGGCGATGTTGCGGGCATAGTAGCGGCGCAGGCCCCGGGTCAGCCCATCGATCTGCCCACTGTCGAACGACCGATCGAACGCGACACGGCCGAAACCGGTGGCCAGGCTCGCCAGCAACCCCCAGTAGAGAGTGAAGTCCTCGGCGAACCGCGAGTCGACAGGCAGCGAGATCGGTTCGGCGACATGGCCCTGCGCCTCGAGCAGGGCGACGGTCTTGTCGACGGCGGCGAGCGTCTGCGTGTCCACCTCACCGCCGAGGATGTGCTCGGTCAACACCCCGACGCGCAGCCGGCGCCGGGCGGGCCCCTCCACCAGCCCGATGGGAGGCAACCTCCGGTTACGCCAGCAGGCTTCCGTGGCAGCGACATAGGCAGCGGTATCGCGCACCGAACGGCTGAGTACTCCTTCGCTGACGATGTTGATCGGCATCGCGCGCGCCGCCTCACCATCGACGTGACGTCCGCGGCTCGGCTTGAGTCCGATGAGCCCGGCCGCGGCCGCAGGGATGCGGATCGACCCACCCCCGTCGTTGCCGTGCGCGAGAGGCAGCGCGCCCGCCGCCACCAGGGCGGCGGCCCCGCCCGAGGAGGCACCGCTCGAGTAATCGAGGTTCCACGGGTTCCGCACCGGCTCGGCGAGCCGGAACTCCGACGTCGCGTTGAAACCGAACTCCGGCATCCGCGTCTTGCCGAGCACTGTGACACCCGTACTCAGCAACTGCCGGGCATACCGCCCGTCCGTGCGCGCGGGCCTGGCACGGAAGGCGTCCGTGCCGTGATTGGTGGGCATACCGGCCACTTCGGTGTTGTCCTTGACCAGCGTCGGTACCCCATACAACGGCGCGCACGGATCGGTGCCGCGGCGCGGCGACTCGTACGCGGCGAACGCGACCGCGTTCAGGGTGGGCTCCACCGTGCGGACGCGAGCGACAGCCGCACACTCGGCCTCCTCCACCGAGATCTCACCCCGGCGGATCAGGGCAGCCACCTCGACGGCGTCGTGGTCAGCCAGCGCGTCGTCACCGAAGGCATGCACCCGGCGCACATCGTGGGTCGTCGTCATATCCGAACAGTAGAAACAACCCGGCACCCACCGTCGACCCAACCGGGCCAGCGTGTCCGGTTCGCCCCCCATCGTGGCGCCCGAGGCCCTGGTCGTGTCGCCCGCTCAACCACATCCCGAGCAGTCGACGACGACGCGCAGACCCAGCTGTGCCGAGTGCTCCAGCCCCAGCAGCATGGGCTCTGGTCATCCACGCGGCAGCGCGCCCGGCGCCGAGCAATGCAGTCATTGACTCTGAACGTCACGGGCCGAACCCGGGACCCCTGTCGGCTGCATCGCCGGGGCCGCTGACGTTCACCGAGTACTGGAGTCTGCAGCTCTTCAACACGCAGACTTGACAGGGAATGCGCGGACCCTGTCGATCTGCGTCGCACCCGCGGTGACGGGCCGGTCGCTGCGGGAGACGACGACCAGATCATCCCCAGTTCTCCACAGCCTCTCCGACGACACGCCGCCGCCGATCCCGTGGCTGTACCAGTAACCGTCATCACCTCGCTGGAACGGACGCACCCGATCCGGCACGTCCGCCAGGCCCTGCACCACGATCGAACCCGCACCCAACGCGGCCAGATCAGCGAGGCCGGACACGCGTGGCGCGGAATCGGCGGCGAGGATCACCGGCCGGGTTCCGGTTCCGGCGGTGTTTCGGGGAGTTCGGCGGCCTGGGCGATCGACGCGGCGAGCGCCTGTTCGTCGACAAGGTCGCGGCCGATCTCGACGCTGGTCACCAACCGCACGAACCCGCCGTGAACGCCAGCCGCCAGCTCACCCAGCGCCGCGGCGGCGTCGCGGTCGATAGCGTCGACCGCAGAATCTCGGGCCGCGGTGTCGATCCGCGCCAGCAGTGTGTCCAGGTGCCGGCGGGCGTGCCGGTAGTCCCGCGCCGCCGACTGCACCTGCTCGGCGGCCCGGCGGGCGGCGGTGTCGGACCGGGTCGGTAATCGAACCACCCTACTTTTCTCGGCCATCACCGGGGCTCACCTCCACCAAGGCCGCAGGCAACCGCAGCAGCAGCAACCGGGACCATAGCGCCCGGCCACGGCACCTCACCACTGTCGGCAACCGTCACGCTACCCCGCCCGGGGTGCCCGAGCGCCTCATCAACCGGCTTTCCGCGCCAGCCGTCACAGCAGCGGACCCGACAGCCAGCGCATCGAGGCACCGGCGCTGACTACGTGGCGGTTTCCTTCACTGCGGATGCCGGTTAAGCTGCGGTTGAACGGGCGTTATCCCTTCCGATTCGAGGAGGTCATGATGGCGGCGAAGTTCGAAATATTCCCTGATGCGTCACAGAAGGTTCGCTGGCGGCTCAAGGCCGGCAACGGCGAGATCATCGCCCAGAGCCAAGCCTACGAATCCAAGGCCGCGGCCGAGAAAGGCATCCAGTCGGTCAAGACCAACGCCGCGACCGCCACTATCGCCGACCTCACCGCATAGACTCCGCAACACGCCCACGGTGGTAACGGGCCGCTCTGGTCACACCTCGGTGGCGAGGACCAGATCGGCCACCCGCCGCGAATGCGGGTAGGCGCCGGGTGCGGGATCGACCGACACGATGACCACATGCTCGTCGTCCTCGATCTCGACCACCCGGAACACCGACACACCCGCGGGCCGGATACGCACTTCGTCACCAACCACAAACATACCGCGCAGTATATGCCATCATCGAACCTACGTTCGATGATGGTGAGCGGGGTGCGGTCACGGCGCTCCCGCGTGACCAGCAGCTCGGCGGCGGGTTTTGGGCGGGGGCAGTACGCGGGCTTCCGGCTCGGCTTGCCGGACGACGGCCCGGATAGTTTCCGGCCGGGAGTCCGGGCCGATCCCCAACGCGGTGTAACCCCGCCGAACCGCATGGCAACAACGCCGCGATCCGGCTGCTGAAGGCGGCCTTGGTCGTGAATCTGTGCTTCACCCAGCTTTTCAACTTCACCGACAGCCAGTTCGTCGCTATCACGGAACTGCCGTTCCTGGTCCTCGTCCTCCTGGTGCTCTCCTCCGCCACCCGCGGTCAGCCGGTCGCCGCCGCCGAGCGCTACCAGCCGTACCGCAATGAATAGTGTTACCAGGGCACTGTTCCGGCGTCGCCGAAGAATCCACCGGTCGGGCCGTTATCGGGAAGGGTCGCGAGGCGAATCGCGATTGCCGCGCCCTGTTCGGGGGTGCGGTGGCCGCGGAAGCCGTTGAGGTCGGTAGCGGTGAAACCGGGGCAGCCGCGGCATATTTCACGCCGTGCTCGGCCACGACGCGGCAGGCGATAAGCCGTTCATGGATAGTCGGTGGGTTCCGGAACCTCGCATCGGGCCGCTGGCACTAGCGCCACGGAACGAGATCCGAGTGCACCGGGGCGGGAGCAATGCGCAGCGACACCTCACCCGGTAAGGGGGCACACCGGGGTCATGGGCTGCTTACCCGAGGCCGGACCGCCCTACCAGTCGGCGAGCCCGGACCGGTGAATTACGTTGGCGCGCATTGCGTCACCGTCCGAGGAGATCGGTCCAAAGGGCTGTCAGCTGGCCGAATCCCTGCGGCGCGATCGGGCTGTCAGCGGCGGCTACCGGCCAGCTGACAGAGCGCAAGCCGTCGGTGTGGCCGGGAGTGATACCTTGCCGGAGGTGACGAGGGGACAACCCGTGCGGGTGCGGATGATGAGCTACAACCTCTACAACTACGGGGCGGCTTCACCGCGCCGGGAATCGGTCCACGAGGTCATCCGTGCCGCAGACCCGGATGTGCTTGCCGTGCAGGAGATCCACGCCCCGGGCGACAATCCGCGCCCGCGCGCCGCGCAGCTGGTGCGCGAGCTGGCGGCCGCGACCGGCCTGTGCTGCGAGACGACCGGCGGGCAGATCACCGTCGCGGTCGGCAACATGGGCTACCACGTCGCGGTCCTATGGCGGCCCGGCCTCACCCCCCTGAACTGGCAGCCGTGGTCGGCGACCCTGCACCATGCCATGGGCACCCTGGTTCTCGATATCGGCGGTACCCCGGTCGCGCACGCCACCGCCCATTTGACCCCGTTCGGCCGCGGCCAGCGCGTCGACGAAGCCGAGAAGGTCGTCGCCACGATGACCCGCCCGCCCGCCGTGGGCGGCCTGCTCGGCATGGACGCCAACTGCGTGCTCGCCGACCATGTCCTGCTGCGCGTCGAACACGGCGACCCGACCCCGTACCCCCAGGACGAGAAGACCCGCTACATCCGCTACGACAGCGACCCGTTCGCCCACGCGACCGAGTGGTCCCCGGAATTCGTGTACCAGTGCGACCGCGGCGAGTCGCCCAACACTTACCTACCCGGTGAAAAACGGCCGTGGCGGGCCGACCGCCGCACCGGCGACGTCCTGGCAGCAGGACTAGCCGATGCCGCCGTCCTCACCGGGACGCCCTGGCAGCAGACGGCAGGCCACTGGCCCTCAGACCCCTACCCGGACAGGCGTTTCGACACCCTGCGCGTCACCCCCGCTTTCGCGCCGGCCGTCACCGACTTCCAGGTCATCCGCACCGACCTCGCCCTTTCGGCCAGCGACCACCTGCCTATCATGACGACCTACACCCCCGACCGGATACCGGCTGCACCACGTCACTGACGCAGGGACAGCAGTGTCTGACGCCGACCTGCCGCTATCGAAGTCCGGCCAGCGCCCAATCCAGCTCGCGGATGGAGTCGCCGATGTCGGTCAGACACGTGATCATGTCCGGATCGGCGAGAACCGCGTCAGAATCACCGAGACGAACATCCCGCCAGCACAACCACCGTCAAGATCAACCGACATACGACGTCACAGATCACCGATGTAGCCAGGCTGCTCGGTCCGGGCACACAACAGGGCGGCGGAACGACGACAGGGAGCCCTTGCAAGTCGGTGGCTCCGGTGTCCCTGACGGCATCACCAGGATGGTCGTTCGGGACAAAGTTGCACGTTAAACCCACTGGACACATCATCAATCGAACTGACGTTCGATACACTCTCGTCTGTGAGCAAGTCCCGACGACTCGATCCCGCGGAGTTGGCGGCGCTCTCGAAACATGACCGCCTAGCCGCCTTGCGCGACTCCATCGCCACGGTCGGCGGCAAGGTCGGCGCGGCCACCGCCATGCCCGCCGAGCCGCCCACCGGACGGAAGCGGAACCCATGGGACGGCGCCGACCGGAGCGCGCCGCCCAGCGAGCAGCAGGCCGACGTGGGCGAGGCCGACGGTCCGCTTGTCGACGGGATCGTGGTGCCGGGCGGGATCGGGGCATTGCTACCCGGTGGCGGACTGGCCTACGGGAGCGTGGTGGGCTGCCGGGGCAGCACCGGGATACTGACCGGGCTGCTCGCCGCCGCCACCGGCAGCGGAGCGTGGGCCGCCATCGTCGGCGGCCGGCGGCAGCGCATCGGACTGCTCGCGGTCACCGAGATGGGCGGCCGCCTCGACCGCCTGGCCGTCATCGACGCCAGCGGCGGCGACCCCCTCGAAACCGTGTCCGTCCTCGCCGACGGCGTCCCGCTGATCGTCTGCGACACCCCGGCCGCCGTCCCACCGAAACGCGCCCAGACCCTGACCGCGAAAATTCGCAACCAGCAGGGAATCCTCGTGATCACCGACCGCGTGCGCGGCATCCGGCCCGACCTGACCCTCACCGCGCGCCCAACCGCAATCCACGGCCTCGGCCCCGGATACGGGCGCCTGCGCGAGCTGCACCTCACCCTGGAGGTCTCCGGCCGCAACACCCGCCCCCGCCGCGGTGAACTGCGCCTCACGGCCAACGGCAACGGCAGGACAGCATGGGCCCCAGCCGCGGAATCGGCTGCGGCCGCGCGATGGAGTAGGGCAGGATGAACGGGCCCCCGGAGCGGCCGGCAGTGCGGAGGCTCAAACACCCGAAAGCCGTCTTGGTGGACCCTTCCCGAGTGTTCGTACTTCCGCTCAAAGCGGCCAAGGGCCAGTCGATCGGACTTCGGGCCCGCGCCTTCGACACCCAGCTCGCTGGCGGCCAGTGGCATCCCGCATTGCTGTACTCCTGGATGTTGCTCTACACCACCGGAGCCATCTGGTTCGGGGAAGTCGCGATCACCCTACAAGCCCGCAACCAGCGCGAAGAGGCTACTCTGAAACAGTGGGTGCCCGGCGATGCTATCCGGTTGCCCACCGCTGAGGAAGCGCAACGCCTGCGATAGAGGGCGCGACCCGAACTGGTTCGCGAGCACACCGTCACCGTCTGCCGCTCGCGGGTCTCTCGACCGGTCAATCCCGGACAGGTGCCCCGCCGCACGGCACCGTGGGCGCATCGCCGGCGTCCAACCCGACATGACCGACTCGATTGACCGCGAAGCACTGCTCGCCGCCGGCCTCGATCCCGACGACCCGGAGGAGTGGGTCACGCAGCGTCGCGTCAGTGACTTCCTGCGTTGCTACAGCCTGTGGCTCGAGAACTGGTCGCGGTGAAGGCCTCGGGCGGGTCGCCGTCTTCCTCACCAGCAGGTGGTTCCCTTATCTCGAGGCTCAGAATAACCTAGGCGAACCTATTTGAACCCATACGATTCCATGACGATATTCTGGCTCGATACTCGCAGGACCCTATGGCTTTGATCATGATATAGAACGACAAGATCGCCACGCTGACCCAGGTAGTAAAATCCATGCGGAAACATGGACTGGTCGATAAAGTCCGGCTTCGAATCTGCCAGCCAATGCACGTCCACGGAAACGACTTTCGCATCAACCAACGCAGGGAAGAGTCGCGAGGGTATGAACCCTCCGGATTCTATGGATTTCGACATTGTCGCTCCGGCCATATTCGGCATGTTAAGTAGCAACAGAAGCATTACGATAGCCACCGGAACCTGCCACCAAGCAGCGACTCGACTGATACTTCGGTCGACCTTTTGAAACCATGCACGGGATCCTACGCCCGTTACCAGCACGAAGAAGCACGCCAGTTCGATTACCGTAAGCGCGAAGAGGTATCCAACATATCGGATTGGTAATCCCTGTCCCGACAACAGGAAGTAGACCACGATCAGAAGGGAACCGCACATGGCTAGACCGAGGATCTTCCTGGTCCCGTCGACCGAAATTTCGTCACTGTCGGCCAGTCGTCCGAAAAGATGCCAGATTCCCCAACCGATTACTACAGACAACCCCAGCACTCCGAAACCGGTGGACGCTCGCGACAATATTCCGCTGTAGTCCAAACCGACTTCGTCCGGGGTCAGCCCCAGTGTGCCGTACGCGCGACGGTAGGACATCCAGATGAGACCGAACACGAGCGTCGCCGCGAAGGTGAGCAATCCAAGATTCCCGGCTATCGTCGCCGACATGGCTGGCTGAGGCCGCGGTGCAGGGTCGGGGGCTGCCGTCAAATCACGCAATTCTGCAACGGTTCTTTCGGCCGCTAGCCTTGCGGCTCGTTCCTCGACAAGCTCGTCCCGAAGGACCCACCGGGCGAGCGATTTGTGTAGTGACATGAGTTCCTCTGCGGCTGCGGCAGGGCACACGCCCTGCACTGCTCCAGCGCCCACTGTGCACCTTCATACCCCACGCCGACGCCCAGGGCGCCCGAAACCTGGAGGCTGCGAAGGAATCTGGGACATCTACCCATCACCGGGTGTCGCGGCTCCTGCCGCCCCGCTCCAATGCCCGCGCACGGGCCTCCCGGCCGGCCCGGGTGCTCCCGTCGTGCGGTTCCGGTGCGCCCGGTAGCCGTTCCCCCGGATCGGGAGTACTCACCTGGAGAAGTTTCGCCACGTCGCGAGGCAGCATCGCCAGTACGCGCTCGTGCGCCTCCCGCTGGACCCTGATCCGCTCCTCCCGCGCCCTGGCCTCTCTCGCGGCCTGGATGGCGCGTTCGGCCGCGGCCTGCGTGCGGGCCTTCTCTCTGACTCTCTCGGCCCGCTCGCGCATCCGCTCCCGTGCACGCAGATTCTCGGAGTTGAACAACTCCATCGGGTTACGTTCTCGCTCAAGGCGTTTCCCGAGTTCTCGGGCGGCCCTGGCCTGCTCGCGAGTGACTTCGACGAAGCGGAATCGCTCACCGAAGTCGCGCTCCATCGCCTCCAACTGCTCGCGGATCTGCGCGTCAGCGGCCCCCTGGATCGCGACCCACGAACCGGACGCCGTCGGATCACGCTCGAGAAGGCTCCGATCCTTCGCGATCTGCAGCAGCTTCCTCGGGCCCGAAAGATTGTTTCCCCCATTGTATTCCGTGAACTCCCGGCCCTTCTTCGAGTCGAGGGCGGTATCGTGCCGTCGCTCCGACAGCGGCGTCTTGATGGTCTGCTCGTGCTTCCAGCCGGCCTCCCGGGTCTCCCCACGCAGCTGGGCCATGCCCTCATGGAAGTGACGCGAGCGTTCGTTGTGCTTGCGCCCCCGTTCGGTCTCCTCGCGCCGCCGTCTTCGCTCCTCGTCGGCCTCCCGCCGACGCCCCTCCTCGTTCACCGCGGCGCCCGGTCAGGCGTTCAGGTCGTGCTGCCCTCGAAGCTGCAGAGCCTCGTGCGCTAGGCCGTGGGCCTCGGCGTAACTCGCACTCGCGGAGTACATCGCGTCGGTCACCACCGCGAAGTCACCGTCCGCGGCCGCTTCGAACAGTAGGTGAACGGGGTGCACGCCGGGGCTGACCGCGGTCTCCGACGGCGGAAGGTAGTCGAATGCGACCGCCGGACCGAACTCGTAGAGCATCCCGCCGAGGCTCGGGTCGTTGATCCACCGGCCGCCGCACCGCTCGACGAAGTACTGGCCGATGTAGCACACGAATTGGTCCGCGAGATCGGCGTTGTCGGCGACGAGCAGGCTGTCCTCGTCGGGGAAGAAGCCACCGAAAACGTCGGCCAGCCAATGCAATTTCATGGCGTCGTCGTACCGGGCCACGGCCGGCATCGGCGGCAACGGGTCTCCCGCGGGTGTCGTCCAGCCGCCGGGACCGGTCGGTACCGCGGGCAGTGTCTCGCTGAACAACCTGTCGACCTGGTGGGCAATACGCTCGGGGCGGGACCACTCTCTCCACGCCGGATCATCCTGAGCGGCTGCGTCGATGCCGAGATCGTCGTCCATACAGGTGAGTGTAGATGCCGGCCGGTCGGCCGCGGACGGTCTGCGAAGACGACGAAACCCCTGATCGATTGCTGCGCACGCACCAGGCGCCAGCGGCATCCTGGCAAGAATGGATCGCGCAACGGGCCCGCCGATAGCGCCACGCCGAACTCAGACGACGGGAGTCACCGACTGACCAACCACCACGGGCGCCGCCAGGTACTCCCGACGCACCTCACCCAACCGCCAAGCATGGAGACCTCCGATGCCAGCACAGCACCCACGCACCACCGGCGATCCCCACACCACCCTCGACCCAGCATCGAGCCCGACAGGCGTCACGAACGACAAACACATCTCATGGTGGCGGCGGTGGCTACCCGGCTACAGCGCCGGCCACCACTCCCACGGCTCCGCGACCGTGCCCGGCGGCGACGGGCACGCACCGCAACGGCACCATACGGTGGCGGTGCTGATCGACGCGGAGAACGTCCCCGCCCACCGCATCGGCCCCGTCCTGACCGCCGCCTCGGAATTGGGAGAGGTGCGGTTCCGGCGGGCCTACGGCGACTGGAGCCGCCCAAGCCTGGGACCGTGGCGAAACCCGATGCTCGCCTACGCCATTCGCCCGATCCACACGCCGAGCTACGTCACCGGCAAGAATGCCGCCGACATCGCCCTGGCCATCGACGCACTAGATCTCCTGCACGTCAACATGATTCGCACCTTCGTACTCGTGTCCAGCGACTCCGACTTCACCGGCCTGGCGCTGCGGCTGCGCGAATCCGGCTGCCACGTCCACGGATTCGGGCAAACCACCGCCGCGAAACCGTTCACCGCAGCCTGCACCCGCTTCACCTACCTCGACAACCTCGACACCCCATCGGCCCGCGCTGCACCAGCATCACCCGCACCAGCCAAAAGCCAGCCCAGCCCACCACCCGTCCAGCAGCCGAAGGCGACGAAGAAGAACCCCCTCGGCCTGGACACCGAACTGTGCAACCGGATCCGGAAGATCGTCGCCGCGGCCGCCGACGCCGACGGCTGGGCCAACCAGTCCACGGTCGCCGCGAAAGCCACCACCCGCATCCCCGGATTCGACACCAAACATTACGGGCACGCGAAGTTCGGCAAGTTCGTCCTCGCCTGCGGCCTGTTCGACGTCTGCAAACGCAGCCCCGGCCCCGGCAAACCGAAAATCGCCTACCTGCGCAACAAACCCCACTGACCTGTCACACTCGATCCCCGCCCGCGGTGAAGCACTAGTTTGCAACACCTACCCCCCGTAACGGGGGTATTGTTGCCGCGCACGCGTCTTACGCATATTACGCAACTGACACAACTTGACAATGCCCCAGGTGATGACTGGACCGTATCCGGCAGGTCGCCTGGAGCACAGGGTCAACGGCCAGCTGAGTCAATGCCAGGAGGAGCGATTGACCTTCGGCCTCGACTCCCTACCGGCCCACAACTGCACATCGAACGACTTCGCTCGGCATCCCTCGCCGAGTGAGGAAGGGCCGGCCAACGGCAGCAACCGATGACCGGCCTCCTTGGGGCTAGCGCTGGAGGAACCACCACACCACGGGGAACACCAGCAGCGGGCCCGGGACACACACGGAGACCTTGGCGGTAAACAACACCGCCAAGGTCTTCGCCCGTTTCGTCCTACGATGCCGCTTGTTCTTCGGCAACGGCCACCACCTTCCAGGATCGGCTGTCGCGGAGACAGCTCCGATGAAATTTCTTCTCGCAGCCAGCCATTCGGCCAGCCGCTCCCGGAAGGGGGGAGCGCCAGCCAGGTTACGGGACCGAGACAGCAATTACCGGAGTACCGACCAAGATTGCCGACCTTGGAGCGTTCGAGTCTGAACCGCTGCGCGTCCGCCCGAGACAGGCGCGTTGCCCGATTAGATCTGTTGCTTCGTTGACTCGATAAGCGTCTGCGGAGTCGTAGGATGCGCCCCCTTTGATGCTGCCGGTGCCACTCAGCGCTTGTCGCGCCTCCAGTCGCGAACATCGTGACGCCGATCTGGTTCGTACGGCACGATCGTCGATGTGACGATTTCGGATGAGGGCTACGACATTACGTCGTGGGTCGCACGACTCAGCGTGGCAGCCGAGCAGGGGAAAACACTCGATCTCGCCAAAGGGCCTGCTGTCGACTTCGCCGCTCGGAATCCGGCCGGTGGCGGCGGATGGGGGACCGAGCGGCAGATACCGGCTGCCGCGTTACGCGCAGTCTTGGTCAACCGCAACCTTGTTGTCGATCCCCACGGGATCCGGATCAACGGTGCCCGGATCACGGGTCCGGTCGATCTGGAGAACCTAGAGTTTCAGTATCCCCTACACCTCACGGCATGCTACGTCGACCACCGCATCGTCCTGTCGGGTTCGACGTTGAGAGGACTCAACCTCAGTGGTTCCCGCGTCGAATCACTCGCGTTAGGGAGGGCCACCATCACCGGCGGGCTGTTCGCCGTCGACGGCTTCACCGCCGGAGAGGTGATCGGCCCCGGCGTGAATATCAACGGCCCACTTGTCCTAAACGGTGCCCACTTGACCAACCCTAACGGCATCTGCCTGTTCCTCGACCGGGCGACTATCACCGGCGACGTGTTCGCCAGAGACGGATTCACCGCTACCGGACAGATCCGCGGCGTCGGGGCGAACATCGGCGGCCAGCTCTCACTGAACGGTGCCACCCTCAACAATCCTGACGGCACCGCCCTGTTCCTCGACGGAGCGACGATCACCGGCGGCATGGTTGCCAGAGAGGGATTCACCGCTGCCGGCCAAATCAGTGCCCTAGGTGCGAATTTCGGCGTCGAGATCTCACTCGACGGTGCCACCCTCGCCAACCCCGGCGGCGACGCCCTCAGCCTCGACAACGCGATCACCACCGGGGGTGTCTTCCTTACTGAAGGATTCACCGCCACCGGACGTGTTCGAATGATCGGTGCGAACATCGGCGGCCAGCTCGCGC